>NZ_SCNL01000001.1 GCF_005502745.1 Sphingomonas sp. 3P27F8 | reverse complement strand
GTCGCCGCATCGGCCTGCCCCCCGGAACATGCCGCGATGGGGCATTGCAAGGCGGCTCCCGATCCGCACGCCGCGCATGGGATGTCTGCGCCTGCGATCCTGTCCGGCGATGCGCAATGCCCGCCCGAGCATGCGGCGATGGGGCATTGTACCCGCGCCGCCTCCCCCGCGCCCGCCAGCATGCAGCAACCGGTCGGCACCGCGCAGCCCGCCGGAAACGCGCCGCCGCCGCCCGCGCCGGTCGCTGATTACGCCGATCGGTTCTGGGGCGCGGATGCCATGGCCGCGTCGCGCGCCGCGCTGCGCCGGGACCATGGCGGCATGACCTTTTCGCAGGTGATGATCGATCTTGCCGAGGCGCGGATCGGCGCCGGCCCGAGCGGCTATCGCTGGAGCGGGGAGGGCTGGTTCGGCGGCGATATCGACCGGCTCGTCATCAAGAGCGAGGGCGGCGGCGCGTTTGCCGGCCGGCTCGACGAGGGAGAGGTGCAGGCGCTCTACAGCCGCGCGATCGGCCCGTATTTCAACGTTCAGGGGGGCGCGCGCCAGGATTTCCGCGCGGCGGCGCCGCGCACCTATGCCACGATCGGCGTAGAGGGTCTGGCGCCTTACTGGTTTCAGGTGGATGCCATGGCGTTTCTTTCCACAAGGGGAGAGTTGAGCGCCCGCATCGGCGGCTATTACGACCAGCGGCTAACGCAGCGTCTTATCCTCCAGCCTCGCGCCGAGTTGAACTTCGCCGCGCAGGATATTCCCGCCGCCGCCATCGGTGCCGGATTGAGCGAGGCGGAACTGGGCCTCCGGCTGCGTTATGAGATAGAGCGCGAATTCGCCCCTTATGTCGGCGTCTCGTGGCGGCGGCGCATCGGCCGCACCGCCGATTTTGCGCGCGCCGATGGCGACCGCACCGGCGGCGCGGCGCTGGTATTGGGCGTCCGCACCTGGTTTTGACGGGCGATTGCGCGCAGGCGGGATGACCGCCCCGCGCCGATCGTCACACGTCCAGATTGGCGACCGAGAGGGCATTCTCCTGAATGAACTCGCGGCGCGGCTCCACCACGTCTCCCATCAAACGGGTGAAGATTTCGTCCGCCACATCCGCCTGGTCGATCGCCACCCTGAGCAACGATCGATTGGTGGGATCGAGCGTGGTTTCCCAAAGCTGTTCGGGGTTCATCTCGCCCAGCCCTTTGTAACGCTGGATCGACAGACCCTTGCGGCCAACCGCCAGTATTGCCTCGAGCAGTTGCGAGGGACGCGCGACAAGCGATTCGCCCTTGCCGATCGCGGTCGCCTGTTCGCCCTCGTCATCCCCGACGGGCGTGTCGGCAGCGTCTTCGGTGGCGGCCGCGCCCTTGAGCGGCACGAGCTTGGCCGCGTCGGTGAAGGCTTCTGCCTGTTCGGCGGCGAGCGAGTGCAGTTTGCGCGCCTCGGCCGAGCTGACGAACGCCGCCTCGACGATATGGTGATCGGTCACCCCGCGCCACAGCCGCTCGAAATGGATGCTGCCATCCTCTGTCAGCCGTGCTGTCCAGCCCGCCTCGCGATCACCGGATTCGAGCCGCCGGGTAACCTCCACCACCGCCGCCTCGCGTCGCGCGCGATCGAGATCGGGATTGAGCGCGCCGGACATCGCCAGCGCCTCGATGATGACTGGATCATACCGACGGGGGACGTAGCGCATCACCGTGCGCATGCGCCGCGCATGTTCGACCAGCGCCGTGAGATCCTGCCCGGAACGCGCGCCAGCGCTGGTTTCAAGCACCATCGCGGCGACCCCGGCCTCGACCAGATAATCGTCGAGCGCCTTCTCGTCTTTCAGGTACACTTCGGACCGGCCACGCGTCGCCTTATAGAGCGGTGGCTGGGCGATATAGAGATGCCCGCGCTCGATCAGCTCGGGCATCTGCCGGTAAAAGAAGGTGAGCAGCAGCGTGCGGATATGCGCGCCGTCCACGTCGGCGTCGGTCATGATGACGATCTTGTGGTAGCGCAGCTTGTCCGCGTTGAATTCGTCGCGGCCGATGCCGGTGCCCATCGCCTGAATCAGCGTGCCGATCTCGCGGCTGCCCAGCATCCGGTCAAAACGCGCGCGCTCGACATTCAGGATCTTGCCGCGCAACGGCAGGATCGCCTGGAAGTGCCGGTCGCGCCCCTGCTTGGCGGAGCCGCCAGCCGAATCGCCCTCGACGATGAACAGCTCGGACTTGGCCGGATCCTTCTCCTGGCAGTCGGCCAGCTTGCCCGGCAGGCTGGCGATACCCATCACCGACTTGCGGCTCGCCTCGCGCGCTTTCCGCGCGGCTTCGCGCGCGGCGGCCGCATCGATCACCTTCTGCACGATCTGGCGCGCGTTCTGCGGATTTTCCTCCAGCCAGTCGCTCATCTTGTCGGCGAGCAGGCTTTCCAGCGGCTGGCGCACCTCGGAACTGACCAGCTTGTCCTTGGTCTGCGACGAGAACTTGGGGTCCGGCAACTTTACCGAGACAATCGCCGTCAGCCCTTCGCGCATGTCGTCGCCGGTCAGGCTCACCTTCTCCTTCTTCAGGATGCCGGATTTGTCGGCATAGGCGTTGAGCGTGCGCGTCAGTGCGGAGCGGAACGCGGCGAGATGGGTGCCGCCGTCACGCTGCGGGATGTTGTTGGTGAAGCACAGGACGTTTTCGTAATAACTGTCGTTCCATTCCAGCGCGACATCGATGCCGATATCGTCGCGCTGACCGCTGATCGCGATCGGCTCCGGAAACAGCGGCGCCTTGTTGCGATCGAGCCACTTCACGAAGGCGGCGATCCCGCCCTCATAGTAAAGCTCGATCGTCCGGGGCTCCTCATGGCGCGCATCTGTGAGGAACAGCCGCACACCCGAATTGAGGAACGCCAGCTCGCGATAGCGATGCTCCAGCTTCTCGAAATCGAATTCGGTGATCTTGAACGTGGCGGGGCTGGGCAGGAAGGTGACGCGCGTCCCCTTCTTTCCCTCCGCCTTGCCGACGACCTTGAGCGGCGCGACCGCATCGCCGAAGGCGAAGCGCATGTAATGCTCCTCCCCGTCCCGCCAGATCGTGAGATCGAGCCACTCGGACAGTGCGTTGACCACGCTGACGCCCACGCCGTGGAGCCCGCCCGACACTTTGTAGGCATTGTCGTCGGACGTATTCTCGAATTTGCCGCCGGCGTGGAGCTGGGTCATGATGACTTCGGCCGCAGACACACCCTCCTCGGGATGGATTCCGGTCGGGATGCCGCGGCCGTTATCGGTCACCGAGACGGAGCCGTCGGCGTTCAACGCGATGTCGATCCGGTCGCAATGGCCGGCGAGCGCCTCGTCGATCGCGTTATCGGAAACCTCGAACACCATATGGTGGAGGCCCGAGCCATCATCGGTGTCGCCGATATACATGCCGGGACGCTTGCGTACCGCGTCGAGGCCCTTCAGCACCTTGATCGAGGAGGCGCCGTAATCATTCGCATTCTGGGGTTCTGCCATGCCGATTATATAGGCATGACGTGGCCGCAACGAAAGCGAAATGGAGGAGAGACGATGGGCGCTACCATTACGGCGATTCTGCTTGCCGCAGCCGCCCCGCTCCCGGCGGACCTGGCCGAGGCGGTACGGGCGTATGATGCGGCACAGGTGAAGGGCGATCGCATCGCGCTGGAGCGGTTGCTGGCGGACGATTACACGCTGGTGAACTCCGGCGGGGCGATCGAGACCAGGGCGGAGCTGATCCGCGATTACACCGCGCCCGGCTTCACGCTCGAGCCTTTCACCGTCGAGCAGCCGATCGAAAAGGTCTGGGCGAACGGCGCGGTGATGGGCGGAGTGGCGCTGCTGCGCGGCACGGACAGCGGAAAAAGATACGAGGCCCGCCTGCGCTTCGCCGATGTCTGGGCCAAGCGTGATGGCCGGTGGCAGGTTATCTATACCCAGGCATCACGCGTCATGGGCGCGAAATGATGCTGTTCGGGAACGATCAATGGCAATCCGCGGATGAAGCGAGCGATTTTTGCGATGGTGCGGTGCAACAATAATCTTAATGCCACGTTTACCGTGCTAGTCAGCGACTGTCAGTTCGCTGGCACATCGTCGAAAGTTCCGATGAATATGTGGCTCGGTTCGGTCGGCACAGTAAGGGGTTTCGACCATGCGTAATATTCTTCTCGCCGCCGCTGCCGGATCGGCGTTCATGCTCCCGGGTGCAGCCAGCGCGGCCGCGTTCATCAACGGCAGTTTCGAGAACGGCATAAGCCCCGTTTCGTTCACCACCGTCTCGGGTGGCGACACGACGTCGATCACGGGCTGGACGGTGACCGGCGACAGCGTCGATTATATCGGCAATTACTGGACGGCGCAGGACGGCAGCCGCAGCGTCGATCTCGATGGCAACGGGCAGGGCGGTATCGCGCAGACGTTCGATACGGTCGCGGGCACAAAGTACAGCGTCAGCTTCTGGCTTGCCGGCAATCCCGATGGCGCACCTGTTTCCAAGACCGTCCAGGTAGGCGCGACTGGCAATGCCAGCACCGACTATACGTTCGATACGACTGGCCACGACAGGGCGAACCTGGGCTGGGCGCAATATACCTATAACTTTGTTGCAAGCGGCGCTTCGACAACCTTGTCGTTCGCGTCGCAGACGCCGGGCGCCTATGGCCCGGTTCTCGACAATGTCGCGATCACGGCGGCAGGTGTGCCGGAACCGGCGACCTGGGGCCTGATGATCCTCGGCTTCGCGGCGGTCGGCGGGGTGATGCGCCGCCGGGGCGCGACGCAGGCCGCCGCCGCCTGATCTGGCGGGACGACCGCTTTCTACGACGCCGTCGTCGGTTTGATACCGGCGGCGGCGTCTCCGTATCCGGCGCGCCCGCGGCCGTGGGTGGGCCGATCGGTCAGTGTCAGGAACAATAGCGCCGCACTGCCCATTGCCCCCGCCGCGACGCACAGCGCGATCGTGTAGTCGCCGGTCGAATCATGCAGGCGCCCGAACATGACGATCCCGCCGGCGGTGCCGAACAGCGCCATCGTCAGTAGTGTACCGTATGTCTCGCCATAGGCGCGCAGCCCGAAAAGCCGCGCGGTGAGATAGGGCAGGAGATCGTTCTCCGCCCCGTACATCAGCATCGCGAAGAAGACGGACGCCACCAGCGCCCCCGTTCCCGGGATCGGCATCAGCAGCGCCGCGAAGGCCATCGCCGACACACCTGCGAATGCGGCCGCCGTCCGTTGCGCCGGAAAACGATCGACAAGCAGCCCCATCGCCAGCCGCCCGACGATCTGCGCCGCGCCGAAGCTCGTGACAAGCAGCGCCGCCTCGTCGAGCCGAAGGCCGTTGTCGATACCGAACGGCACCAGTTGCGTGACCAGCCCGACGCTTGCCACATTGATGAGCGCCGCCGCCCCGCCGAGCCGCCAGAATCGTGGATCGCGGCGCGCTTCCGCTCCGCTCATGCCGCCAACCACGATTTCCGGCATATTGTTATCGGGAACGGGAACGCGCTCCGGCTGGTGGGTGGCCGCGCCGCGCAGCAGCAGCAAGACCAGCGGCAATCCGACAAACGCCGCCAGCCCTGCCAGCGCGAGAAACCCCGCGCGCCAGCCATGAGACGCGATGACCGCGGCGATCACCGGTGAAAACACAAGGGTGGTGATCGAGATTCCGGACGTCGCCACACCCAGCGCGATCCCGCGATGGCGAACGAACCGCGGGGCGATAATGCGGCCATAGACGACCGAGCTGGTGCCCGCGATGCTGAGCGCGGCGACAAAGACTAATAGCTGGTACGTCCACAGCGCGCCGTTCGTGGCCGCGATGCCGCACAGCCCGCCGGAGAGCACCAGCGTGGCCGCCACGATTACCGGGCGTGGGCCGAACCGATCCGCCTGCCGCCCGATCAGCGGAACCAGCAGCGCGCCAAACAGGCCGATACCGGCGGCAGTGGCGATATCGCCGCGTGACCAGCCGAACGCGGCAGTCAGGCTGGGTGTGAACAGGCTGGAGAGATTCTGCATCAGCCCCGGGCCGAAGCCGATGCCGATCATCGCCGCCAGCACGATGCGCCAGCCCCCGCGCCATTCGCCACGATGCGCCGCAGTCTCCAGTTGATCCCGCTCCATCACGCCAGCGTAGCGCGCAGGGCGAACGGGTAAACCCCTCGCTCGTCAGGATAGCGCGATCCGCGTCGCGTGGGACGGCACGTCGGCGAAAAGCGCCGGTTCGGTGCCGGTCATCCATACCTGCCCGCGCCCGGCGAGCCGCGCGAAGAGCGCGCCGCGGCGGCCCGGATCGAGATGCGCGGCCACCTCGTCCAGCAGCAGCACCGGGGGTGTGCCGGTGCGCCCGGTGACCAGCTCGGCATGGGCGAGGATGATGCCGAGCATCAGCGCTTTCTGCTCGCCGGTGGACGCGAGCGCGGCGGGGCGATCCTTTTCGAGATGCCGCACGGCGAGATCGACGCGATGCGGCCCGGCCAGCGTCCGTCCGGCGGCGGCGTCGCGCGCGCGCCCCGCGCGGAGTTGTTCCGACAAAGCCGCGTCATCCCCGCTCCATCCTTCGAGCGCCAGCCCGGCGCGCGGAAAATCGCCCGGTGGCTGCGCCGCGAGTTTCTCGGCCAGCGCGGCGACTGTTTCGCGCCGCACCCTGTCGATCGCCGCGCCGTGCTCCGCCATGCGACGTTCCAGCGCGCCGAGCCATTCGGCGTCCGGCCGCTCTTCCGCGAGCAGGCGATTACGGCTGCGCATCGCGGCATCGTAGCGCGTGGCGTGGGTCGCATGGCCGGGAAACAGCGCCAGCGCGAGCCGATCGAGGAACTGGCGCCGTCCAGCGGCCGGTTCGGCGAACAATCGGTCCATCGCCGGGGTCAGCCAGAGGATCGAAAGGCGCTCGGCCAAGGCGTTCGCGGTCGCTGCCGCGCCGTTGATCCGCACGACGCGGCGCTCGGGCGCACTTGTCAGCGTGCCGGTTGCGAGCTCCGTCCCGTCCGCGATCGTAGCGGCGACGCCGAATCCGCCGTCGCCGTCTGCGCGCGCCATCTCGCCCAGCGCGGCGCGGCGCAGACCCCGCCCCGGCGCGAGCAGCGACACCGCCTCCAGCACGTTGGTCTTGCCTGCGCCATTTGGCCCGGTCAGCACGATGAACCCGCGCGTGGGCACCAGCGCCAGGGCATCGTGGTTACGGAAATCGGTAAGGACGAGCCGATCGAGCATCGCAGCAGCCATAGGCGCTGTTTCAGGGGCGACACCAGCCCGCCCGCGCACACCACGCAGTGTCGATGGAGGGGCGGCGCGCCAAGGGATCACGACGCGCCGTGGCCCCCCCTCCATCCTCTCTCCCCGGGGAGAGGGAGCCGGTTTCAGGCGGCGAGCTGCTGCGGCGCGGGTGTCGCCGCCTCAGGTTGCTCGCGGCGGTTGCTGAGATAGGAGGCCATCTCCGGCCCCAGCACCCGCTGTGCCTCGAGATAGATTTCTGGTTTGCGGATACCGAGGCGTTGCCGCGCGGATTCGAGCGGCTCGTGCAGCAGCGTGAGATAATCCTCGCCGGAAATCCATTTTGCCGCGCGGCCATTGCGATAGCCTTCCCAGACGGCCTTCGCGAACAGCGTGCCCTTGGTGACGCGCATGCTCTTGAGCGCGGCGGCCGTGCCGATGAACGCCCACCCGAGGCCGCCGACCTGTGCGTAGCTGAATGCCACCAGCGCCGCTTCGCCCAGGCTCTCGTCCGCTTTATAGCCGGTCATCACGTGCCAGATGTCATGCGTGTCGCGGATCCGCCGGCCGAACCAGGCATAAGGATGCGCCAGATCCTCCATGGCCGAACCTTCGCGGCTGACCTCCGCAAGGCCATCGGCGGAATAGCCGGTGGATTCCAGGAACTCGCGATAGGCGGCGCCGACGGTTCCCGGTGCGAACTGGCTGGCGAACCCCGGCTGCGAGAAGACCTGGGCCAGCTCCACCTGGTCATAGGCGATCCGCCCGCCGTTTTCGGTGGCGATCAGGCGCGCATAGCCGTTTGCGGCATCGCTCACGTTGAGTGCGCGCATGATACGAAAAACCTGCACCGTATCGTCGCCGTTGTTGAGCAGCTTGCGGATCGCGTCGAACGCGGTGCGCCAGTCGCGGCGCCCGGTGGTGCCCGGAAACGGAGGGAGGGTAGCGGCCATCGAATCGCTCCTTACTGACACACATGTCAATAAGGGTTGTTCACATCCTTGTCAATAAGCTGCCGATGTCGAGGATGGGCTAGGCGCTATCCTGACGGCAGATCAGATCCGCGTCATCGCCATCATCCGCTCATGGTAGCGTGGCCCCGCCGTGCCGCCACGCGGCGCCACGGCCTCAAGCCGCGCCAGATCATCGCTGCCAAGCGTCAGATCCGCAGCGGCGACCGAATCCTCCAGCGTCGCGCGTCGCTTCGATCCGGGGATCGGCACGATATCGGGCCCCTGCGCCGCCAACCACGCCAGCGCGACCTGCGCCGGGCTTGCGCCGTGCGCGGCCGCGATCTCCTTCGCGACATCGACGATCTTGAGGTTCGCGGCGAAATTCTCTTCGGAATAGCGCGGATCGTTGAGGCGATAATCGCCCTCCTCCAGATCCGCGCGCGACGTGATCTGGCCGGTGAGAAAGCCGCGCCCGAGCGGGCTGTAAGGCACCAGCGCGATGCCCAGATCGCGGCAAGTGGGAAGGATATCCTCCTCGATATCGCGCTCCCACAGCGAATATTCGCTTTGCAGCGCGGCGATCGGATGGGTGGCGGCTGCGCGCCGGATCGTATTGCTGCCCGCTTCGGACAGGCCGATGTGGCGGATCTTTCCTTCCGACTTCAGATCCGCCAGCGTGCCGATGACGTCCTCGATCGGCACGTTCGGATCGACGCGGTGCTGATAATAGAGATCGATCGCCTCGATACCGAGCCGCCCCAGCGACGCCTCGCACGCCCGGCGGATGTTCGACGGCTGCGAATCGACCGCGAAATCGCCCTTCGGACCCATCAGGCCGAACTTGGTGGCGATCACCAGCCCATCGCGCCTGCCCTTGATCGCCCGGCCGAGCAGTTCCTCGTTGGTGAAAGGGCCATAGACCTCGGCCGTGTCGAAGAAGGTCACGCCCAGCTCGATCGCGCGATGGATGGTGGCGATGCTCTCCACGTCGTCGGCGTGGCCATAGTTGATCCGCCCGCCCGCCTTGCTCGCCATGGGCATGCAGCCGATGCCGATCGCCGATACCTTCAGTCCCTCACCCAATGTGCGATATTTCATGCTTCGATTCCTTCGACGAGCGTGTCCGCCTCATCCTCCGCCACGCGCTGGCCGCGCGCCAGCGTAATCGTGGTGGCAAGATCCCACATGACGTTGCCGAGCGTGCGTACAATGTCCGGCATGGTCTCCACCGCGACCAGCAGCCCGAGCGGTGCGACCGGCGCCCCAAGCGTCGCGCACACCGGCGAGATCGCACCGACGAAGCTGACTGTGCCGGGCAGGCTGACCGAGCCGAGCGAGGTCAACATCGCCACCAGCGCCCCCGCCGCGAGCGTGGTGGCGTGAAGCGGTACGCCGAACCAGGTGGCGACATAGATCGCCACCGCGAAGTTCATCGCCGGCCCGGTCGCGCGCAGGATCGCCACCGCGAGCGGCAGGGTGACGCCGGCGGTCGCCACCGGCACGCCCATCGCGCGCGAGCTTGCCAGCATCGCCGGCAGCGAGGCGAGCGAGGATTGGGTGGAGATCGCCACCGCCTGCGTCGACAGCCCGGCGCGGATATAATGGCCGAGCCCCACGCGCCCGCCGAACATCGCCAGCGGATAGGCGAACAGCGACACCACCAGCCCCACTGCCGAGACGATCAGGATGTAATGGACCAGTGCGTGGAACGCACCGCCGCCCGCCTTCGCGCCGACGACGAGCGCGAGCGCGAATACGCCGACCGGGCCGATCCACAGCACCCAGCCGATCACCACCAGCATCGCATCGCGGATTGCGGAAAAGAAGCGCGTCAGCAACTCGCGCAACCCCGCATCGATCCGCATCAGCGCGAAGGCGAAGATCAGCGCGAACACGATCATCGACAGGAAGTTGCTGTCCGCCGAGGCCTTCAGCACGTTGGCGGGGATGATCCCGGCGAGGAAGGCGCCGACGGGCGGCACCGGCGGAATGGCTTCGGCACCGGCCAGCGCGCGCCGCAGCGCGGCGGCGGATTCGATCGGCAGCGGGGCGATGTGCAGGAACAGCGGGGTGAGGAACGCGGCCGCGACGGCCGACGCGGCCATCACGACAAGGTAAAGCCCCACTGCGCGGCCGGCGAGGCGGCCGGCCTGTGCCGCCTCCGCCGTCGCCGCGACGCCGGTCACGAGCAGCGAGAAGACCAGCGGCACGATCGTCATCTGCAGGCCGTTGAGCCACGCCTGGCCGATCGGCCCGGCGACCGAGGTGACCGGATCGACCGCCTGTGGCGCATATCCCGCGATCATGATTCCGATGATGATGCCGGCGATCAGCGCCAGCAGAATTCGGGTGGATGGCGACATCATTGTCCTTTGGCTCGCCCTTTCGATCGCGCGACGCTATCAGCCACGGGCAATGCGCGAATAGGGTAGGCGGACGCAGGCGATGGCAAGAAAATATTTCGGCACCGACGGAATTCGTGGCCTCACCAATATCTCGCCGATGACAGCGGCGATGGCGATGAAGGTGGGAATGGCGGCCGGCACCTACTTCCAGCGCGGCGACCATCGTCACCGCGTGCTGATCGGCAAGGACACGCGGCTTTCCGGCTATATGCTCGAATCCGCGCTGGTTGCAGGTTTCACCAGCGTCGGCATGGACGTGGTGATGACAGGGCCGATGCCCACCCCTGCGGTTGCGATGCTGACACAATCGATGCGCGCCGATCTGGGCGTGATGATCTCCGCCAGCCACAATCCCTTCGCCGACAATGGCATCAAACTGTTCGGCCCCGACGGCTACAAGCTGTCGGACGAGGCGGAAAAGGAGATCGAGGCGCTGATCGACGGCGTGGATGGCGACGCGGTATCGCTGGCGCCAGCCGCGCAGATCGGCCGCGCGCGGCGGATCGACGATGCGCAGGGTCGGTACATCCATTTCGCCAAATCGACCTTCCCCAACGACCTGCGGCTGGACGGGATGAAGGTGGTGATCGATTGTGCCAATGGCGCCGCCTATCAGGTCGCGCCCGCCGCGCTGTGGGAGCTTGGCGCGGAGATCGTGCCGATCGGCGTGTCGCCCAACGGTCGCAACATCAACGACGGGGTGGGATCGACCGCGCCGCAGACCTTGTCCGAAACGGTGGTCGCCAGCGGCGCCGCGATCGGCATCGCGCTGGATGGCGATGCGGACCGGCTGATCGTGGTGGACGAAACCGGCGCGGTCGTGGACGGGGATCAGCTCATGGCGACGATCGCGACCAGCTACGCCCGGCGCGGGCAGCTGGCAGGCGGTGGTCTGGTCGCGACGATCATGTCGAACCTGGGACTTGAGCGCCACCTCGCCGCGCAGGGGCTGGGGCTGGTGCGAACCGGGGTCGGCGACCGCTATGTGCTGGAGGCGATGCGCGCGCGCGGCTACAATGTCGGCGGCGAGCAATCCGGCCATATCATCCTGTCTGACCATGGCACCACCGGCGACGGGCTGGTCGCCGCGCTCCAGATCCTCGCCGAGGTGCAGCGGGCGGGCGCGCCCGCGAGCGAGGTGCTCCACCGCTTCGATCCCTTGCCGCAACTGTTGAAGAACGTCCGCTTCGAACGCGGGGCAAAGCCGCTGGAGGTGGCCTCGGTAAAGGAAGCGATCGCGGCCGCCGAAGCCGAGCTGGACGGCCGTGGCCGCCTCGTCATCCGCGCCTCCGGCACCGAGCCGGTGATCCGCGTCATGGCCGAGGGTGAAGACCGCGCGCATGTCGAAGCGGTGGTGGACCGGGTGTGCGAGGCGGTGAAGGCCGTGGCATGAGCGCGCAACGAGGCAGGGCGTAAGGCGGGGCTCGAACGAAATTGTCGCATAGTCGCGCAAACCCGTCGACCGGCGGGCACGTGCTCGATCATCGATATGTGCTGAAACGGAGCGACGCCGGTCCGCTATCGGATCACTTCTCCCCCTTTCATCACGTGCGCCACCTTTTCGAGTACCCGCACGTCGCCCAGCGGATCGCCGGACACCGCCACCATATCGGCGTGATGCCCCGCTGACAGCGCGCCGACATCCGCGCTTTTCCCCAGCAGCGCCGCCGACACGACGGTCGCGGACTGGATCGCCTGCATGGGTGTCATCCCGTAGCGGACCATATAGGAGAATTGCCGGGCGTTGAGGCCGTGCGGATAGACGCCGGCGTCGGTGCCGAACGACAGCTTCACGCCCAGCTTCACCGCCTTGGCGAACGCCTGGCGCTGCGCCTCGGTCGTCTCGCGGTTCTTCCGGAGATATTCGGCGGGCCAGCCATTCTTCGTGCCCTGCGCGTCGATCCAGTCGCCGTCATAGATGTCCATGTCGAGCCATACGCCCATGTCCCGCGCCATGCGCAGCCCCTCGTCGTCGATCAGGCTGGCGTGTTCGATCGATCGCGCGCCGGCGCGGATCGCGGCCTTTACGCCCTCGGCGCCATGCGCGTGGGCGATGCAATAGCTGCCGCGCCGCTTCGCCGCGTCGCAGGCGGCCTTCATCTCCTCGGGCGTCAGTTCGAGCGCGCCGGGCGTGGAGCCTACCGCCAGCACCGCGCCGGTCGCGATCATCTTGATGAAATCCGCCCCGCGCCCGAGCAGCAGATCCGTGGCGTTGCGCGCGTCGTCGGCGGAGCGGACATAGCCGAGCCGCATCTCGTCCGGCACCGGCACATCGGGCGCAGCACCCGTCACCGCGCCGCCGCCGTTCGGAATCGTGAGATAGGCGCCCGCCACCACCATGCGCGGGCCGATCACGTCGCCCGCCTCGATCGCGTCGCGCAGCGCCACGTCTGAAAGGCCGCGGAACACGCCCACATCGCGCACCGTGGTGAACCCCGCCTCCAGCGTCTCGCGCGCCCGTCGCGCGCCTTTCAGCACGGTGGCGGCGGCGGAATGGTGGAGCGCCTCGGCCGGATCGCCGCTGTCGGCATAGCCGTCCGCGATGTGCGTATGGCAATCGATCAGCCCGGGCAGCACGGTCAGCGCGGACCAGTCGGTCACCGCCGCGCCAGGCGGGGGGGCAGTCCAGGGGCCGACCGCGGTGACGCGCCCGTCGGTGATGTCGATGCGCTGATCGGTCAGTACCCGGCCATGTTCGGTATCGATCAGACGGCCGGCGTGGACATAGCGCGTCTCCGCCTGCGCGCCGGACGCCGTCGCCAGCGCCAGCATCCACATGAACGTCCGCATGCTTGTATCCCCTCTGCTCGCCGCACTATGACCGCATCATGCTCGAGATGCGCCCCGATTGCGAACGCTGCGGCGTCGATTTGCCTGCTGACGAGGGCGGTGCCTTCATCTGCTCGTTCGAATGCACTTTCTGCGCCGATTGCGCCGACCGGCTGGACGAGCGCTGCCCCAATTGCGGCGGCGAGCTGCTCGATCGCCCCGCCCGGGTCGGCGCTGCGCTGCGCAAGCATCCCGCCGCCACGCAGCGCCACTTCAAGGGTTGAGCGCGGTGACGTCGCGCGTGCTGATCGTCGCCGGTTCGGATTCGGGGGGCGGGGCGGGAATCCAGGCGGACATCCGCACGGTGACGATGCTCGGCGGCCATCCGATGACGGCGCTGACGGCGCTCACGGCGCAGAATACGCGTGGGGTGCATGCTGTCCACGCGGTGCCGCCCGCGTTCGTCGTGCAGCAGATGGCGTGCGTGGTCGACGATATCGGGGTGGACGCGATCAAGATCGGCATGATCGGTGGCCCGGATACGGTGGAGGCCGTGGCCGACGAGCTATCGTCCGCGCGGTGCCGGGTGCCGATCGTGTTCGATCCGGTGATGGTGGCGACGAGCGGCGCGGTGCTCGCGGATGATCGCACGATCGCGGCGATGGAGCGGCTGGCGAGGCTTGCCACGGTCGTCACGCCCAATCTGCCCGAATTGGCGGCGCTGACTGGCGACGACGCCGCCGATCCCGTCGCCGCGGCGCTCGCCTATGCCCGCAGGCTGCAAACGCATGTGCTGGTCAAGGGCGGGCATGGCGAGGGCGAGGAGATTTCCGACCGGCTGATCGGGCCGGGCGGCGAGGTCGCGCGCTGGTCTGCCCCGCGCATCGACACACAGCACACCCACGGCACCGGCTGCACGCTTTCCAGCGCGATCGCCGAGGGGCTGGGGCGGGGGTTGCCGCTGCACGATGCGATTGCCCGCGCGCGGATTTTCGTGCGCATCGCGCTGCGCGAGGCGCCGGGGTTCGGCGGGGGTCATGGGCCGATGGGGCACCACAAGGTGCGTCTCGACCTGGATGTGGGCGGCGCGACACCCAATCAGATCACGCTGCCCGCAAAGGATCATGAGGCGAGCCTCGCATTCTATCGCGCGCTCGGGCTGAAGCCGATCGTCGACAGCGCGGGCCGCTATGCCCGATTCGAGAGCGCGGGTGGCGCCACCTTGTCGATCGAGGCGGCTGCCGAAATCGATGGCTGCCCGATCGTTTTCCTGGAAGTCGCGGACCTTGGCGCCGCGGTTGGCGCGGCGCGTGCGCACGGAATTACGGTCACCGACCCGATCGATCAGCCGTGGGGCTGGCGCGAGGCGCGGCTTGCCGATCCCGCCGGCAACGCGCTCTGCCTCTACACCGCTGGCGAGAATCGCCGCTTCCCGCCATGGCGCCTGCCATGCCCGGATTGAAGCATGAGCGGCTTTGCCTGCCTCCTGTTGCGGGGGTGGACGAGGCGGGGCGCGGTCCACTCGCTGGGCCAGTGGTCGCCGCCGCCGTGGTGCTGCCGGCGAAGGGGGTGCCGCGGGGAATCGACGATTCGAAGAAGCTCTCGGCCATCGCGCGGGCGGCGCTGTTCGCGCGGATCACCGACTGCGCGATCGTCGGCATCGGCGTGATCGAGCCGCAAGAGATCGATACGCTCAATATCCACTGGGCGACGATGAAGGCGATGACGCTTGCGGTGGATCAGGTGACGGCGTTGATCGGCCATGTGCCGGGCCATGTTCTCGTCGATGGCAATCGTCTGCCGCGATGGGATTATGCTTCGACGGCGCTGGTGGGCGGCGATGCGTTGTCGGTGTCGATCGCCGCCGCGTCGATCGTCGCGAAGCACACGCGCGACGCAATCATGATTCGCCATCACGAATCATATCCGCATTACGGCTGGGCCTCGAACAAGGGCTATGGCAGCGCCGCGCACTTGCGCGGATTGCGCGAGTTCGGGCCGTCGCCGCTGCATCGCCGAAGTTTTTCGCCGGTCGCGCAGGCGGTTCTGGCGCTGTGAGTCTTTCGCGTCACACCGCGACATATTGAGTCAAGCGCGCGGGGCGGGACTCAACATCTACGAGCGGGCACGAAATGTTCCGCTTCGTTAACGACTTATCAACCCGCCTCGTCAACCATGCCGTTAACCAATGATTGCTTGACGGATTCCACCTGCTTCGCGCTTCTGGCGCTTCACGAAGGGGGCACGCATGGGGGTTATCGAGAAGGTCCGGGCGAAGCGCGGGCGCGCCGACGAGGCGGCGGTCCTGCCGCTCGACCAGATCCTCATGGGGGATTGCATCGCGACGATGAAATCGCTGCCGGCCGGATCGGTGGACATGATCTTCGCCGATCCCCCCTATAACCTGCAACTCGGCGGCGAGCTTTTCCGCCCCGACGGCAGCCATGTCGATGCCGTCACCGACGATTGGGACAAGTTCGATACCTTCGCGGCCTATGACGCGTTCACCCGCGCCTGGCTGGCGGAGGCACACCGCATCCTCAAGGATGACGGCACGATCTGGGTGATCGGCAGCTACCACAATATCTTTCGCGTCGGCACGGCGGTGCAGGATCTGGGATACTGGATCCTCAACGACATCATCTGGCGCAAATCCAATCCGATGCCCAATTTCCGCGGCACGCGATTCACCAACGCGCATGAAACGCTGATCTGGGCGTCGAAGGGCGAGAAGGCGAAATATACCTTCAACTATCGCAGCATGAAGACGCTCAACGACGAGCTTCAGATGCGGTCCGACTGGGAGTTTCCGATCTGCGGCGGCGGGGAGCGGCTAAAGAAGAAGGACGGGCAGAAGGTTCACCCGACGCAGAAGCCGGAGGCGTTGCTCTATCGCCTGTTGCTCGCCTGCACGAAGCCGGGCGACGTGGTGCTCGATCCGTTCTTCGGCACCGGCACGACCGGCGCGGTGGCTAAGCGACTCGGGCGGCGCTGGATCGGGATCGAGCGCGAAGCGGCCTATTGCGCGGCGGCGATCGAGCGCATCACCGATGCGCTGCCGCTCGACGAATCGGCACTGTCGACGATGCAATCGCCCAAGCAGCAGCCCAAGGTGGCGTTCGGCGTGGTGGTGGAGAACGGCCTGCTGCCGGCGGGCAGCGTCATCACCGACGCGAAGCGCCGTTTCCGCGCCACGGTGCGCGCCGATGGCAGTTTGGCGAGCGACTGCGGGGCGATCGGATCGATCCACAAGCTCGGCGCGACATTGCAGGGCGCGCCGGCGTGCAACGGCTGGACCTTCTGGCATTATGAGGACCAAGGCGTGCTGAAGCCGATCGATGCCGTCCGGCAGACCTATCTGCTGGCGACACAGATCTGAGCCACCTTGTCCGGCCTGCATCTCCGCCCGGTCCATTTCGTCGACACGCCTGTCGGCTTGCCGGAAGGCAGCGTCGCGCGGCTCGCGGGAGGCATGCTGTGGTTCGCTGCCTATGAGGTGCGCGAAGGCGCTGCACGGCGGATCGTGCCGCTGTCGGAAATCGCGGGCCTGGGCGCGCGCGCGCACCTGCTGCACGAGCGGATCATTGCGTCTCGGCCGCCGCTGACGCTGGGCGAACGGACGCTTCGGTTCGACCAGCCGGTCGTTGCAGGCATCCTGAACGTCACGCCGGACAGTTTCTCCGACGGCGGCGCGCATGCCGACGATCCGGTCGGCGCGGCGGCTGCGGGGACCGACATGCTCGCCGCCGGTGCGGCGCTGATCGATCTTGGCGGCGAATCGACTCGTCCCGGCGCGCCGCTTGTCTGGGAAGGCGACGAGGCGAAGCGGGTTGCGCCGGTGGCCGCGCAACTGGCGGCGGCGGGCGGGCTCGTTTCGATTGATACGCGCAAGGCGCCGGTGATGGAGGCGGCGCTCGCCGCCGGCGCGCGGATCGTCAACGATGTGTCCGCCCTGCTCTGGGACGAGCGATCTTCCGACGTGGTCGCGCGGGCCGGCTGCCCGGTGATCCTGATGCACTCGCCCGATCCGAAGGCGGGGCCGCATGGCGGCGTGGGATATGCCGATGTCGTGGGCGAGGTGTTCGAGTGGCTCGACGCGCGGATCGAGGCGGCAGTGACAGCCGGGATCGATCGCGCCCGCATCATCGTCGATCCCGGCATAGGCTTCGGAAAATCGCTCGCAGACAATCTCGCGCTCATCAACAATCTTGCGCTTTTCCATGGGCTTGGATGCCCGATCATGCTCGGGGTGAGTCGCAAGCGGATGATCGGCGCGCTATCTAACGAGGCGCCGGTGGGCGAGCGCCTGGGCGGCTCGGTCGCGCTGGCGGTGAAAGGTGCGGATGCGGGTGTGCAGATTCTGCGCGTTCATGATGTGGCGGAAACGGTACAGGCGCTGCGCGTCTGGCGCGGGCTGCGGGATCGTGCGCTCGTCGGCTGACGCATCGTTATTCGCGCACGAGCGTTGCTGCGCGCGATGATCGTTTCACCCGCCCCCCGCTTCAGCCGGCTCCTCCACGAAGTATGGCGCCCGCTCGCCATATTGTTCGTGTGGGACGTAGCCGTAACCATTGTCTATTTCGTGCTGCCGTTTCGCGCCCCGTCGCTGCCGCTCACCCTGTTCGGCTCGGCGCTCGCGCTGTTCCTGGGGTTTCGCAGCAACTCCGCCTACCAACGCTGGTGGGAGGGGCGCGTATTGTGGGGCGCGATGATAAACGCCTCGCGCAGCCTTTCGCGCCAGGCGCGAAATTTCCTGAACTTTCCCGAGGCGCATGATTTGCGACGGACGATCGTCTTGCGCCAGCTGGCCTATGTCAACGCGCTGCGCTGCCAGCTTCGTCGCCAGCCGGTCGATGGCGAAGTATTGCGCTTTCTGTCGAAGGGAGAGGCGGAGCCGGCGCTGGCGCGCGTGAATATCGCCAACGGGCTGCTCGACGGCACCGGGCGGCGGATTGACGACGCCCGGCGGCGTGGCTGGATCGACACGATCCTGCAATCGCGGCTGGAGGCGACGTTGGTGGATATCGCCAATGCGCAGGGCGGAATGGAGCGACTGAAGAACACGCCGCTGCCGACCCAGTATCGCTTCATGCCGACATTGTTCGCGCATGTATTCTGCGTCCTGCTGCCGATCGGGCTGGTCGAATCGCTCGGTTTCGCAACGCCGCTGGGATCAACCGTGGCCGGTCTGATGTTCCTCGCCGTGCTCAGGATCGGCGACGATCTGGTCGATCCGTTCTCGAATACGGTGCACGACGTGCCGCTTTCCGCCATGTGTCGCACGATAGAGATCGACCTGCTCCAGTCACTGGGAGATGAGGCGCCGGCGCCCCTTGCGCCCGAGCGCGGTATCCTCTGGTAACGCTGATGACCGTCGATCTGATCTGCCTGGATGCGGACGATACGCTCTGGCACAACATGCGCTTCTTCGCCGCGGCTGAAGAAGCGCTGATGGCCATGCTCGCCCCGTTCGCTGACGCCGGGATCGCGCGCGAGACGATGGCGGCGGTGGAGCGGCGCAACCTTGAACTCTATGGTTATGGCGCGAAGAGTTTTACGCTTTCGATGATCGAGGTTGCGCTCGAGCTTGGCGGCGAGGCGCTGCCGATCGCGGCGGTGCGCGAGATTCTGGCGGCGGGGCGCGCACTGCTCGCCCACCCGGTCGAACTGTTCGACGGGATCGAGGAGACGCTGGAGCGGTTGGCGGCGCGCGGGCGGCTGGTGCTGGTGACCAAGGGCGATCTTCTGCACCAGGAAATGAAGCTAGCCGCCTCCGGGCTTGGCAGCCGCTTCTCCGCGATCGAGATTGTCAGCGACAAGACGCCGGATACGTTTCGCCGCCTGTTCGCGCGGCATGATGCGCGGCCCGAACGCTGCGTCATGGCGGGCGATTCGATGCGCTCCGATGTATTGCCGGCGCTTGCGGCCGGGGCATGGGCGGCGTTCATCCCGCAGGCGGGCGGATGGGCGCACGAAGCGGCCGCGCCGCCGGACGACCGCGCCCGCTTCACCACGTTGCAGCGGCTTGGCGATCTCCCGCGCTGGATCGACAGCATCGCTTGAACAGGCCGCGCATCGGCAATGCTACGCCGCGTTGTCGATCCCGAGTTCCACCAGTTTGCGGTACAGGGTCGAGCGCCCGATCCCCAGGCGGCGCGCCACCTCTGTCATGCGCCCGCGATAGTGGCCGATCGCGAGCCGGATCACGTCCGCCTCGATTTCTTCCAGCGCGCGCATGTGTCCGTCAGCGCGAAACAATGTGACGCCGCCGGAAGTCGCCATCCGCTGTGCGGCCGGCACGGCATCCCGCCGGCCCGCAAGCGCCGCTATCTGCGGGAAATCGCCGCGCGTCAGCGCATCGCCTTCACAGACCACCGCGGCGCGGAAGAGCGCGTTCTGAAGCTGGCGGACATTGGCCGGCCAGTCATATTCGACCAGCAGCGAGAGCGCATCATCGGTGATGCCAAGCTGGCGCAGCCCCGGCTGGCGCGCGATCCGCGCCAGCAGATGCCGCGCGAGCGCGGGGATATCGCCGGTCCGCTCGCGCAGCGGCGGGATCGTCACCTGCACGGCACTGAGACGGAAGAAGAGATCCTCGCGGAACCGCCCTGCCTCCACCTCTTCGCTCAACTTCCGGTTCGTCGCCGCGATCACGCGCACGTCCACCTCGCGCGCGTGGCGCGCGCCGATCGGCTGCACTTCCCCGGTCTGGAGCACACGCAGCAGCTTTACCTGGGCCTCCATCGGCAACTCGCCGATCTCGTCGAGAAAGATCGTGCCGCCGTCGGCATCGATGAACTTGCCGACCTTGCGATCGAACGCGCCGGTGAAGGCACCCTGCTCGTGCCCGAACAGTTCGCTTTCGATGAGATTGGCCGACATCGCGCCGCAATCGACCGTTATCATCGGTTTGCGCCCGCGCGGCGATGCGGCGTGCACGGCTTCGGCGACCACTTCCTTGCCGACGCCGCTCTCGCCCTCGATCAGCACGGCGACGCGTGCACGTGCCGCCTTGGCGGCGATCGCGAGCGCGGCGCGGAAATCGGGCGCGGAGCCGACGATTTCGTCGAAGCCGAGCATTGCCGGGATCTTCTCCGTCAGCGGCCGCAACTCACCGGCGTCGGTGCCGGCGACCGCGGCCTCCAATGCCGTAAGCAGCCGCTCCGGCGCGAGCGGCTTGACGAGAAAATCGGTCGCCCCGGCGCGCATCGCCTCCACAGCGTGTGAAACGGAACCGTCGGTAGCGGTCACCAGCACCGGCAGCGCGGGGCGGCGCGCGCGAATCTCGCCGATCAGGATGCCGGCGGAATCGTCGGTGCCGCGCTGATCGAGCACGATCGCGTCGAGCTGCATGCCATCCTGGGTGCCGAGCGTCGCGAGTGCCATCTCCGCATCGTCCGCGAATATCGTGCGCCAGCCGCCACGCGCGGCGAGAGTCGCCACCAGGCGGCGCTGGCCGGGCTCGTCGTCAATCAGCATCAGCAGCCGTTGGCCGTTACGCGTCATTCCATTGATCCATTCCGATACGGCGGGGACGGATTCGGCTGATAGGACAGGATGGGTAAAAGGCGGCTTAAGCACCCGGCCCGGTGCTTCGGAACGGAATCGAGCGACGGTTGTGTGTCCGCGCTACGCACCGTCGCAGCAACCGGTCGGGCTTGAGGCGCGAGGCAAGCGTCGATAAGGAGCGAGACGAATCAGGGGAGCGAGAGGACGCCATGGCCGAAAAGTCAGAAATCAAGGCGCACATCGCGACCTATAACAGCGTCATCGAACTGCTGAAATGGGGCTCGGTCGGCGTGGCGTTGATCGCCGCGCTGGTGATCTGGCTTATCTACCGCTGACCGGCATGAAGATCGCCGTCCTCAAAGAAACCGTGGATGGCGAAAGGCGCGTCGCCGCCACGCCCGAAACGGTCAGGAAATTTATCGCGCTTGGCGCGGAAGTCTCGGTCGAGCACGCAGCCGGCGCGGCTGCGGACTTCGGCGACCAGGGATATATAGACGCTGGCGCGACGCTGGCTGACCGGGCAGGCGTGGTTTCCGGCGCGGATATCCTGCTGGGCGTGCAAGGCCCCGATCCGGCGAGCATCACAGGAGTGAAGCAGGGCGCATGGCTCGCCGCCGGACTGAACCCGTTCGGCGAACGCGCGCGGGTCGATGCCTATGCGGCGGCCGGGATAGAGGCGCTGGCGATGGAATTCATGCCGCGCATCACGCGCGCGCAATCGATGGACATCCTCTCGTCCCAGTCGAACCTGGCCGGCTACAAGGCGGTGCTTGACGCGGCCGCCGAATACGGGCGCGCCTTTCCGATGATGATGACGGCGGCGGGCACGATCACCGCCGCGAAGGCATTCGTCATGGGCGTCGGCGTGGCGGGGCTTCAGGCGATCGCCACCGCGCGCCGGCTGGGTGCGCAGGTTTCCGCCACTGACGTGCGGTCCGCGACGAAGGAGCAGATTCAGTCGCTCGGAGCAAAGCCGATCTTCGTCGAGAATGTCGCCGGTATCGAAGGCGAGGGATCGGGGGGATATGCCACCGAGATGTCGCCCGAATATCAGAAGGCGCAGGCCGAGCTGGTATCGGCGCACATCGCCAAGCAGGATATCGTCATCACCACCGCGCTGATCCCCGGCCGCGCCGCGCCGCGCCTGATTTCGGACGCGCAGATCGCGACGATGAAGCCGGGCAGCGTGATCGTCGATCTCGCGGTGGAGCAGGGCGGCAATGTCGAGGGGGCGGTGGCCGGCCAGGTCGTGGAGCGGCATGGCGTTAAAATCGTCGGGCATCGCAACGTGCCGTCGCGCCTCGCGGCGGACGCATCCGCGCTGTTCGCCCGAAACCTCTACAATTTCCTCTCCGCCTTCTGGGATAAGGAGCAGGGCCGCCCGATCCTCGATGAGGAAATCGGTGATGCGGTGCGGCTGACCAGGGACGGCAAGGTGGTCAATGCGAGGTTGCTCGGATGATCCTCGCGCTTCTGCTTGCCGTTGCTGCGCCGGCGGCGGCCGATCGGCGGCCGGTGGACGTTCGCGCAACCGGCGAGGGCGTGCTGACGCAAAAGCTGTCCGACGCGCTGATCGCCAGCCTGGGCAATGCCAAGCGGCTGCGCGCGGCTGGCGGGGATGACAAGCCAGGGCTCTCGCTCGTCATCCTCGGTGACGTCGCCGAAAAGGGTGACCGCTTCGACTATATGGTCGACCTGGTCGAGCCGGGCAGCAACCTGTCTTCGCGGCGGATCGCCTCGATGAGCGGCACGTGCCGCAACGCGCAGGTCGCGAAGTGTGCGGCGGACATCGTCGCCAGGGCCGAGCGCAAGGTGAGGAGTTAATCCCGTGGATTTCATCGCGATCCTGTCGATCTTCGTGCTGGCATGTTTCGTCGGCTATTATGTGGTGTGGTCGGTCACGCCTGCGCTGCACACGCCGCTGATGGCGGTGACGAACGCGATCTCCTCGGTCATCATCGTGGGTGCGCTGATCGCTTCGGCGGCGACCGGCAGCGCCAGTTCGAAATGGCTCGGGCTGATCGCGGTGACGCTGGCGAGCGTCAATATCTTCGGCGGCTTTGCCGTCACCGCGCGGATGCTGGCGATGTACAAGAAGAAGGACCGGCCGGCGGCCGCCAAGCACTGACGCTTGCATCACCCCGGCGAAGGCCGGGATCGTCCGGCGTGATGACGTAATCTAACCCCGGCGTTCGGGGCGACGTTTTGGGGGAATGGAATGGAACACGTCGCGGTAAATCCCTGGGCGGCATTGGCCTATCTGATTGCCGGCGTGTGCTTCGTTCTCGCATTGCGCGGGCTGTCGAGCCCGGTTTCCAGCCAACGCGGCAACCGCTTCGGCATGATCGGCATGGCCATCGCGGTGGTAACGACGCTCCTCACCCACGCGCCGACGATCGAGGTGCTGGTCGTCGGGCAGACGCCCGAGATCGATTACTGGGCGGTGTTCAGCCGGCTTGATCCGGTTGCCTTCGGCGAAATCCTCCTGGCCATCGGCATTGGCGCCGCGATCGGCATCACGACCGCGCGCCGGATCGCGATGACGGCGATGCCGCAGCTCGTCGCGGCCTTTCACAGCCTCGTCGGCATGGCGGCGGTGCTGGTCGCCTGCGCCGCCTATCTCAACCCGGCGGCGTTCGGCATCGTCGATGCGGCGGGGCAGATTCTTACGGTCAGCCGGATCGAGATGGGTCTCGGCGTCGCGATCGGCGCGATCACCTTCTCCGGCTCGGTCATCGCCTTTGCTAAATTGAACGGCAATATGGGCGGCGCGCCGATCATGCTGCCCGCGCGTCACGTGCTCAATCTCGGCGTGCTCGTCGGCATTCTCGTCCTGATCGCCTATTTCACACAGGATCAGTCGCCGTGGGTATTCTGGACAGTGACGGTGCTGAGCTTTGTCATCGGCTTCCTGCTCATCATCCCGATCGGCGGCGCGGACATGCCGGTAGTGGTGTCGATGCTCAACAGCTACTCCGGCTGGGCGGCGGCGGCGATGGGCTTCACCCTTCATAATACGGCGATGATTATCACCGGCGCACTGGTCGGCTCGTCGGGCGCGATTCTCAGCTACATCATGTGTCGCGCGATGAACCGGAGCTTCATCAGCGTGATCGCTGGCGGCTTTGGCGCCGAAGCTGCGAGCAGCGGCGATGCGGCAAAGATCGATCGCCCGTGGAAGCGCGGGTCGGCGGAGGACGCCGCGTTCCTGATGAGCCAGGCCGAACAGGTCATCATCGTTCCCGGCTATGGCATGGCGGTAGCGCAGGCGCAGCACGCGCTGCGCGAGATGGGCGACAAGCTCAAGGAGCACGGCGTCCGCGTGAAATATGCGATTCACCCGGTCGCGGGGCGAATGCCGGGGCATATGAACGTGCTGCTCGCCGAGGCGAACGTGCCTTATGACGAGGTGTTCGAACTGGAGGACATCAATTCCGAGTTCGCGCAAACCGACGTAGCCTTCGTGATCGGAGCCAATGACGTGACCAACCCGGCGGCGAAGACCGACAAGACCTCCCCGATTTATGGAATGCCGGTACTTGATGTGGAGAAGGCCAAAACGGTGCTGTTTGTTAAACGGTCGATGGGCGGTGTCGGCTATGCCGGTGTCGACAACGACGTTTTCTACATGGACAACACGATGATGCTGCTGGCCGATGCGAAGAAGATGGTCGAGGAAATCGTAAAGTCACTCGACTGAGTTTCTGCAGATTCCTCCATTTCGGACGTAGTCCGGGCGAAAATTGTCGATTCTACTCCGTAATGGAGATGTATCGGCTGCGCCATTTCGGTTCTTTGCATAATTTCAACGGATTGCCGCAGATCGGAGAACCGGGATGTTTCACGATATGACGGAGCCGTACGAAGCTGTCGCGCGGTTCGACGCGCTCATCGTCGCCGGGCCAGGCCTTTCCCGCGATCAGCCGCTGCGAGATGCCGTGCGCGTGGCCGGCGGGCGAGTTCTCGCCAGCGTAGATTGGGAAGGCGCGCTCGATCAGTTCGAGGAAACCGCCGCCGAACCGTTGCTCCTCCTCGATGCGCGCGACGTGGACGACCAGCGCCTTGCGTCCACGCTTTATCGGCTCGACGGCATCGCGACCGGGCGTAATTTGGCGATTGTGGCGGGTATTTCTCCCGCGCAGATCGATATCGCCGGTGCCGGCCTGATCGGGCGGCGGGTCGATCTTCTCTGTGACCCGACCCTAGCGGATTGGGCGATGGCCATTTCGGTATGGCGGGCGGTGAACGGCGCGCAGCTGCGCGATCATATCGCAGAGAACGAAGCGACACGGCTAGCGCGGCTCAACGAGGAGGTCGCACGGATAGCGGATGTGCTCGCACGGCTCAGCAGGCCGCAGGCCGCGCATCCCGGGGAGCCCTCTTCCGTTGCCGACGCGCGCCCGGTTTATGCCGCGCGAGAAGATGAGCCGATCGCGATCGATGCAGGCGAGATCCGCCAGCTCATCCGCGCGCGCCGGCTGCGTGACAGGCAATTCGGGAAGGGGCTATTCGAGGATCCGGCGTGGGACATGATGCTCGATCTGTTCGCTGCGCATCTGGAGCGGGCGGACGTATCGGTCTCCAGCTTGTGCATCGCCGCCGCCGTGCCACCCACGACCGCGTTGCGCTGGATTACGCGGATGAGTGACGCAGGTAGTCTTGAGCGGCGCCCCGACCCGTTCGACCGGCGACGCGCGTTCATGGGCCTGACCAAGTCAGCGCTCGATGGGATGCGCTCCTATGTTGGCGCCGCCCGAGCAATGGGCTTGCCGCTGGCCTGACGGCTAAGGCTTGCGATCTGCGACCGGGTCTGCCATCGGCTGCGGCGAGGGCGGTTAGCTCAGTTGGTAGAGCATCTCGTTTACACCGAGAGGGTCGGCGGTTCGAGCCCGTCACCGCCCACCATTGACTTGGGTCGCATCAGCAGTGATCGACACGCGAGTCGCGACCAACCGCGTGAGTTACCGGCCTTGGGGCTTTCCGGCGGAGCGCGCCTGATCGCCGGCGACCTTGAATGGGGAAGTCGCGTTGGCCTGTGGATCGTAGTTCCGGTCGATGCGATTGCGAATACGCGATTGGATGCGGTTCTGGATGCGATTGTCGATCCGTGCCATCGGCTTGATACCGGCCACGCCAACTTCCTTTGTCCGACGCAGGCCCGCGTCGCCGACCGTGGAGCTCGCTACGCGCCCGCCGGACACGTCCTGCGCCATCGCCGGGAGCGCAACCACCAGCGATATCACGGCAATCGAATTGGCCAAGCGCTGTAGCATCGTCGTTCCCTCGCTGCCGATCAATGCGCCGGGGCCAGCTGCACCCGGTCAACCTGCCCGCTCACCCCGCCCACTGCATCGGATGGTTGGACGACCAGCGATAGATATTGCGTTACGCATCCTGCGGGAACGGTGAACCGTCCAGCGAAATTGCCGCCGGCCTGGGCCGACTTGGGAAAGGCGACGCGCCCAAGCTCGCGCCCGTCCTGGCAAGTCAGTGTCCAATACGGTCGCGAACCGCCCGGCGGATCGATGTTCAGGCTATGGCCCCCAAGCACATAATCACCGGCCGGCAACAGCTGCATCTGCCGCAAGACTGGCCCGCCGACGCTTGCCGGCGCGGAGAAATCGAAGATACCATTCCTGCCTTCCCTCTGGATCGAGGCGGAAATGCCGCCATCGGCGATCGGCACCCAGTCCAAGGGGGAGGGCGTGTCGAGCGCGGCGACGAAGCGCGGATCACGCGACATGCGCCGGTCTGCCCCGGGGCGAATCGACGCGTAATAGCTCCAGGCCTCGTCGCGAAAACCGGCGCTCAGCAGCGCGTTGAGCAGCACCGCGCTGGCGTTGCCGGAGATCGGCACCCCGATGCGCCGCAGCCTGGCGAAAAGTCCGCCGGCGCTGCGCGGATCGGGCGCATGACTGGCGGCATAATCGATGAATGCCTGCGCCCAGACCGGCTGCGCGGCGAGCGTGCCGACAAGCGCATCGCGGATCGCCGGATCGGCTATCGCGGAGGACAACACCGGGAATAGCAGATCCGAACCATATGTGGAGGTGCGGAGCGTGATGTCATATTGCCTCAGCGCCCCCGCCACGTCGCCACGCCCCACCGCATCCTCGATCGCCCAGAGGCGGGTACGCAGGTCGCGCCGGGAGAGCATCTGTGCATAAGCGAAAATGCGCCGCGCGCCGGCGGTATCGCCGCGAAGCTGAGCATCGATCCCGAGCGTAGCCGCAGCGGGCACGGCGGTGGGATCCTGCCGCAAGGCGAGGCGGGCCAGCTGGTCAGCCTTGGCGCGCTCGGCGGGCGTGGCCTCCGGGCCGGACAGTTTCTCCGACAGGAGCGCCGTGATCCGCCCGTCGCCGGGCGCGAGCTGGTGCGCCAGTTCAGGGGCGGCGCCGCGTTCCGAATATGCCAGCGACTGCATCACCGACCAGGTTCCCACCGTCGCCATAACCATCGCCAGCGCGATGCGAATGCCCCATTCGCTGGCTCCTCGTCGTGGCAGGATACGGCGTCGTCGACTCATCCCCCGCGCGCCGCCTTGTCGACCTTGCCGTCACGGCCGTAGCCGTAGCCATATTCATAGCCATAGCCGTAATGCGCCTTGCGCGCCTCGAACTTGGTGAGCACGCCGCCGATGATATGTGCGTTGGCGCTGACGAGCCTGCCCAGCGCGGTCTTGACCAGACTGGAGCGGATACCGTGCGATTCCACGGCGTAGATCACGCCCTCCACCCGCGAGGCAATCAGCGGCGCGTCGGCCAGCCCCATTACCGGCGGAGAATCGATCACGACATGATCGTAGGTTTCCAGCAGCCGCTCGATCAGCACCGCAAGGCGATTGCCGGTCAGCAGCTCTGCCGCATTGGGAGGGATCGGCCCGGCCGACATGGCGGTGAAGCCCAGATCGGTCATGGCGAAGGTCAGCGAGGCGATGTTGTCGTCACCCGAGAGGAAGTTGCTGAGCCCACGTTCATGGCTAACCCCGCCAAGGTGATGGACCGAGGGCGAACGCATGTCGCCATCGACCAGGATTACCTTGCGCTGCGCACGCGCCAGCGTGGTGGCAAGCGCGAGCGAGGTAGTCGACTTGCCCTCCGCCGGCCGTGTCGACGTGACCGCTAAGGAACGCGGCACGCCGTGTTCGGTAGTGAAGGCGAGGTTGGTCTGAACCGCGAGATAGGCATCGAACAGATCGGACTTGCGATCGAGCAGCGCCTCCTTCGGAGTGGCCCCCTCCACCTTCGGTACCGAACCGAGCAGCGCCAGGCCGAGCCGCCGCTCCACTTCCGCCGGATCGGCGATCGCTTCGTCCATCTGTTCCAGCGCGAAGGCTGCGAGTGCGCCAATGCCCAACCCAGCGAACAGCGAGATGGCAAGGTTGATCAGCAGACGCGGACTGGACGGTTTTTGCGGCGTATCGGCCGGATCGACGACAGAGATATTGTTGACGCCAACACCGCCGGCAACGCCGATTTCCTTGTAGCGCTGAAGCAGACCGTCATAAAGCGCGCGGTTCGTATCTACCTCTTGCTGATAGATATTATATTGAATGCTGCGCCGGCGCAGATCGAGATAGCTGCCCTTGAGTTGGTCGACCTTGGCCTGCAGCGATCTTTCGCGCTCCTGCGCCTCGCGATAATCAGCCTGCAGCGACCCTGAAACACGGCTTTCCTCGCGCGCAATCGAGCGGTCAAGCTGGTCGATCTGCGACTGGATCGCCTTCGCGGCGGGATATTCCGGCTCGAACTGCATCATCATCCGCTGATATTCAGCAGACAGCTCCGCGCGCTTCTGCCGCAGCCCGTTAATGGCGATATTGCGCAGCGCCTCTGTTGAGGCGCCGGCACGTCCCGCCTGTTCGTAGCGCGCCTCCGCCTGAATGCGATCGGCCGTCGACTGCGAAAGCGCCGCGTTGAGCGAGGCGAGATCATCCGCGACGATCGAGCGTTCGCCCGTTGTTTTGCCATCTCCCGACTGGGCCGGCAGGTTGATGATCTTCTCCGCCGACGCGTAACTGACGAGTTGGCGGAGGGATTCGTCCAGCTTGTCTTTCAGCTGCCCAAGCTGCCGCTGCAGCAGGTTGCGGCCATAGGATGTTGCCTGGGTCTTGCGCTCCAGATTGGTCTGGATGAAATTGTCGGCCCAGGCATTGGTGACCTTGGCGGAGAAATCGGGATCGGGGCTGGTGAAGGTGACATCGACCAGCCGCGACAGTCTCGTCGGGCTGACACCCAGATATTTCAGCAGCGTCTCGCCAGCCACGCGCTGGCGCTCCTGCCTGCCCATGGACGGATAACGCCCGTTAACGAGCTGAAATGCCGGATTCTTATCCGGAATGCCGAACATCTGGAAGAACTTGGGATCGTCGACGAGCCGCAACTGCGTCGCCACCCGTTCCGAAAGCGAGCGCGATTTCAACAGGCCATATTGCGTCTGATAGAATTCCTGATCGGCGACGCTTGCTTCGCGGTCGACCCCCTGGAAATTGGTGACCTTGTCTGATTCGCGCGAAATCTCGATTGTCGCCGTGGCGGTATATTTCGGCGTCATCAGCAGGGTAGCGATTAGGCCTAGCAGAACACAACCGGCCACCGCGCCAAGAATTACATAGCGCCAGCGCAGCGCGACGCGCAGATACTGACGGATCAGCGGGATGCGATCGTGCGTGCCGATACCCGTCTGGGCGACTATCGGCCCGGTGGCCGGGCCGGCGCCCAGCAAATTGGAAGTGACCAAGTTCATGTCGGTTGCCCCTTCCTAGTTCACGATCGCGATCAGCGGCGCGGCAAGAATAGGCGAAAGCGAGACAAAGTCGCGGAACAGGCGACGCTGCGGCGAATCCCCGACAACGATCACGTCGTTCGCATAGATCGGCGGATCGTCATATCCCCCCCGCCGGATAGCGCCGACATTGTAGAGACCTGCCATTTTTCGTCCATCCACGGTGCGCAGGATCACGACATCGTCCTGCCGCGCATATTCCGACAGGCCCTTGGCCGAGGCGATAGCCCGCATCAATGTCATCTGGTTGGTCACGGGATACAGCCCCGGTTCCACCACCTGCCCGTCGACCGTCACCACCTGGCTCACCGAGCTCTTGATGTTCACCGTCACTTCCGGATTGCGCACGTAGCGACCGCGCAGCGCCGCCTCGATGGCCTCCGCGAGTTCGGCCGAAGTCTTGCCGCGCGCGTCGATTGTCCCGGCCAGCGGCATGGAAACCCGGCCACTGGCGTCGACCTGCACTTCGCGGCTCAGATCGGGAACGTTGAACACATCGACCTGGATCGTATCTAGCGGCCCGATCAACGAGGGCCGATCCGGCGCGGTGAGATCGAGCCGGTTAGGCCCGGGCAGCGTCGTGCTGTCTTTCACGACGGTAAGGCGCTCGGTGGATTGCAGAGCTTGTCGGCCGGCGCATCCCGCAAGCGCGGCGGTCGCCATCAGCAGGGCAAGGCAAGGGTAACGCATCTAACTGAAACTTCCACAGATGAAGGAAGGGTTGCCGTGGCCTATAGGTCTGTCCTCCCAATGGGTAAAGCTGGCCGCGCCCGCCCTTCCGCGTTTCGCGGCCGTTCGCCATTCAGCCACAACGCCGCGATAATCACGCAGGTCATGATTATAGGAGTGCGCGCCGGATAGTCGAACAGACTGGCGACCAGCACCAGCAGCAGCAGCGCCGAACCCAATCGCGGCAAAGCCTCCGGTTTTTGCCATGCCTTGACGCTCGCCCACAACCACCACGCGAGCGAAACCGAAAGCAGCAGCAGGCCCGGCAACCCGGTGTCGAGCACAATCTCGAGAAAATCGTTATGGGCGTGGTTGAAATAGGTGAACGTCAGCAGCGCAAAAGGCTCGTGTATCCTGAATATCGGATCGAAGGCGCCAAGCCCCGACCCCGCCGGGAAATACGTTCGAATCAGTTCCAGCACCGTCGGCAGCGCACGTCGCCGCATGTCCTCGCCGGGTTCAATCGTCAGCACCCGGCTGATTGAGACTGCGCGATCCGCCGCAATGCTCAACGCCACCAGCGCCAGGATCATCGCGACAAAGCCACCGATCATCGCGGGCAAAACCCAGCGCGGGTAGCGGCCCAGTTCCCTTCGCAGCGGGCGCCATGGGATGATCAGCCCCACCGCCAGGCCAATGACACCGACAAGCATGCCGGCGCGTGATCCGCTTGCCAGAATGGTCAGCGCAAAAAGCGGAAGCAGCCCGAATGCGATCGGGGCCCGCCAGCCCGGCCGACGGCCGCCCTGGAATGCCCATACCGGCGCCAGTGCGCAGCCGATCGCCACGAAAAGGGCGAAATGATTGCGGTTCGCGAAAGTCCCGCTAACCTGCCCCCGCGTGTCGTTGACAAGCGGGTTGTTGAAGCCGGCACCCGAGAACTGCAGCAGGCCAATCAACATCGAAGCGACAATCAGAGCCAACAGAATGCCGGGCAGGATTGCGCGCTCGGCCGGCCTTGTGCCGAGCAGCAACAGTAAAACCGTCAACGGCACCACCAATGAAAATAGCGCATTCGCCGTTGCGCCGGGAACAATCGACCAGGGGCGCCAAGGCTGCCCTGCTCCGCCGAGCGCTGCGTCCGCGAAGGGCGCTCGGCCGGGCAGCTCCTGCCACAGGGCGGGCGGCAGCGGCACTAGCTGCAGTGCAGCCAGCGTGATCGACGCCGCCAGCAGCAGTGCAACGGGCCGCGCATCGCGCCAGCGGGGCCAGTCGGCAGCGAGCGCACCGGCGACCAGCGCCAGCCACGCCGCGCCACGCACGATCAGTTGCCCAGGAACGTCCGCACGTGAAGCGCCGCCGGCAATCCATATTGCGGCGAGCAAAGATAGCAGCAAGGCAAACGACAGTGACGGTCGCGACGGGATCAAGGGGGTTCGTAAGGCCATGACAGGATCGCTCTATGGCAATCCCGCCAGGAACAAAACCATCTCTACACCAAACAGGATCGCTAAGGTGGCCCAGGGTTCAGCGCTCGCTCAGTTCGGCAGGCGGCGGACCTGGCCACAGAATAGCCGGTGAATGGTAAGCCCCGCGCCAGGAATGCCATCGCCGCCGTTGTGGCGCGGTTCCGCTGCATAAAAAGCGATCCATCAGGACCGCTTAACCGCACGATTTTTTTGTTTTAAATTTGGAGCGGGCGAAGGGATTCGCTCGTTACCGTCGTTCCTCCGGGCAACGGTCTAAGAGCCAACGCTGCCTCATTTGAAATGCCGAAACCGGGCCGTTAGCAGACCGACGGCTTTCGTTCCGCGATCTGAAATAGCTGCCGTGGGTTCACGTCGCTCATCGCTTCGTCCGGCGCTGCACGATTGTTTGCGCTAGGATTCGGCGGTTGATCTTGCGCTTCCAGTCCAATTGGGCCTGAGACAGTGTGCGCTTTCGAGCAGTCTGAATCAGGAAGCGATATTCCTTTTCGCTGTACAGGTAGCCCATGCGATAGGCGTGCTCGATCAAATCGTGGTTGGCATTTGCGGTCTCATCTTCGGCGATGCGCCTCAGACCGTCGAACAGATTTCCGGTACTAATCTGGATGAAGCGATTGATGCAGACGTTGCCCACATAGGTGCTGTTTCCGTTGTGACGGTTACGAATGTAGCAATGTTCCTTGATGTCCTGACCACAGGGGCAATTATCCCACTCCTCGCTGATCTCAACAGCGACAAGCTCCCATTCCTGACGGGCTGCCTCGAAATTTGATGCGACGGATAACGGAAGAATATGCGCCTTGAGATGCTCGAAATTGGGAGATGTCATAGCGGTTCAGCCTTCCCGGATTATTAGGCTTGCTCGTCCTTTTTCGATTTTGCGTATATCGTCACCTCCCCAGGCGGAGCGTCTGGTCGGACAGGTGCCAGCATCATCGTCCAAAGATCGACAAGAGCTTGCGGAACGCCTCGCCAACCCTGGACTTGATGCGGTCGCGCCAAGTAACAGGGACAGGTTCATTGTCGCGCAGCGCGTGTCGGGCGATTTGCAGCTGCATTGTGGTGGCCGCCATCGCACTCGAAAATGTTGGAAGCCATTCCACCTCACCGCCGCGGATGAAGTAATGCGATTTACAGGGCGCATCGCAGACCGAAATGGACGGGTGGATTGTCGCCAGATCGTCTGCGGACGTGATCTCGTGGCTATCCGGCACCAGAAGGCTGACACGGTGGCCACACCCGCAAGCACATAACAGCGCTCCGATCTCAAACTCTTCGCTGTGATAGACGACGCCCGGGCTCAGCTCTTTGGGAATGCGCTCGACAGCTTGATATCGATATTTCACGGGCTCACGCCTTTCAGTCGATTTCGAACGGCACCGAGTCAAAGATATACGCGCTTGCAGTGCCCTCGTAATCGAGCAAACCGAAGTGCTGTTTGAACCGGATGACAGCCATCGCTGCGTTCAGCGCGTTCAACTCGGTGATCTGCGGGCGCTTGCGATATTCGTCGTCCTTCGGGTTTTGGATCGGCAATCTTACCGATCCGACATTCTCTTCGAATGCCCGACGATCGGTGCCGGTTACGCGAATGAACGCGCTCAAGCCGACCGCAGAGCGCGTCAGGCCCATACCGCAATCGACAAACGGAACATTGTTGGCAGTTAGCCAATCGACGATCACAAGCCTCGACGGGCCATCATCGACCGATACAAAGACGAAGTCGAAGTCTTTCAATTGCGCGATATTGTCGTGCGTCACCCGTTCCGGCACCGGCTCGATCGCGCCATGCCACTGGCTATATTGCGTCGCCAGCGCGTTGACCTTGCGTTGCCCGATAGCGCGAGGGATGAAGCCCGGCATCCGGAAGATGGTATGTACGTGCACCTTGTCGTCGTCGAAGAGCCGAATGGTCGCGAGATGCGTGCGCGCAAGGAAGTCGAGGATATAGGCGCCAGTTCCACCTAGCCCGATGATTGCGACCCTCTTGCCGCGCAAGCGTGTCGACAGATCATTGATCTCATATCGCGCAGACATCGTGTCCGGAAATTTGAGCGGGGATTTCTGTTCGGCGGCTCTAACTTCGATGGCGGCAAGCGGCGTCGCGTCAGGAAACGCCGCAAGCGCGGGTCCCGTAATCTTTTCGAGATAGGTTTCGATCTTTTCCGCAAACGAGGTGTATTCGCGCATCTGACCAGAATCGCCCAGCAGCTTGCACGAGAAGGACTGGTTGGTCGAATAGTCGTCGGTGATGGCAATGGCACTCTCGCCGCCGCCAAGTGCCAACGGCTTTCCACTTAGATCGCATGGTCGGCTACCGCGCCACAGTGCCTGATGGTCCTTCGGTTCCATCACGCCATCAGCCAAATTTACGGAACTCAGCCAATCTCCATGCTGGAGGTGCCCGTCCGCATCGAGATAGGGCCAGCCGTACAGGATGAGGTATCCGCCGACAAAGTCGATCAGATGCCCCGTCTCGTCCAAATCCTTCAGAAAAGGATTACGATTCACCAGTTCCGGCAACGCGAAATCGCATTCCATCTTTCACCTCCACGTTGGGTCCCTGGACGAGCGTGCCGCTCGGATTTTTGGCCGGCCCGTGAGAATACTTGACCAGATATTCGGCCGATGCCGTGCCGCCGCTGCCGAGGTAGAGATTGACGACGCGGTCGTAGTTGATGTGGTTGGTATCGATCACGTGGTCGTCGCCATTGACCAGGATATCGAACACCTGCTTGCTGTAAAAATGCGCGTCCGCGACCAGATCGAGGGGCGTGTCGTCGCGCACGATGCGCTCGTCTTCCACGTCGCCCTGGACTTCGCGGTACAGCGCTTCGTTCTTGGGGATATCCCCAAGCTCGTACAGTGCGTCGCCAGTGGTCGGACTGGGCGAATGATAGACTTCGCGGTTGATATGAATGCGCACCTCGTCCGCCGCAGCATGATCGTTCATCTCAAACCTTTCTCCGCCTGAGCGGCTTGCCTTTTGCCTCGCCGGATGCCATTTTGGTGTCCGGCCAGACAACAGATAAGGCCAAAAAATTGCCCTGGGCCTCAGATCCGCAGGGCTGTTGTCTGACTGGACAACATATGTGACTGACGTCGTGTTTTGTCAAGGAGGTCTGATGCCGGAATCGGCGCTTGGAAATTGGTTGAAGGCGTTGCGTGGCGATCGCGGCTGGAGTCTAAGGGAAGCTGCCCAGCGTGCCGAGGTCGATCACGCTTATGTATACCGGCTGGAAACGGGCGCCAAGGAATCGCCATCCGAGGACGTGCTCGACAGACTTATCGGCGCGCTGACTCCATCGGCGCGCGACGCCGACATTCTACGACTCCTGGCAGTGCATCCGAACGTGGATCCCGCATTGGCTGACTTCGCGCGCAATGATCCAACGATCTCACCGCAGGAACTCCATATGCTGACCACCGTGGTGAACCGGGGCGCCCGTGCCGACTATACACTGTCGCTCGAGCGCATACGCAGGTTCATGTCAGCGTGATGCCTTGAACGACCAGGATGCCGCCATGAAAGCGCGCGCGTTTATCGCGGCCGTCGGTCCGTCGGTTTTGCCGGTGCCGGTGGAAGCCTATGCCGCGCACATCGGTGGCACGGTGTCGGCAGAACCGTTGGGCGACCAAGAAGATGCATGGTCGGTTCGACTGCCCGACGGCACATACCGGATATGCGTCAATTGCGGGCAGAATTCCCGCCGGCAACGGTTCAGCATCTGCCATGAAGTGGCGCACGTAGTGCTTGGCATCCCGGCTGAGCATGAGGCACCGAGCTGGAGCTATGCGCGTCGCGCGCCCGGCGAGGTTGCGTGTGATGTGTTCGCCTCTGAACTCTTGCTGCCCCACAAAATGTTCAAGCCCAAGGTCGATGCCGTCGATCCCGGAATGGACGCGATTGCTAGTCTGGCCGACGAATTTGACGCGTCGCTGATCGCTACCGCGTCACGCTTTGCAACTTTTTCGCGCGAACTTTGCGCTTTCGTCCTTTCAGAGGCTGGCAAAGTCCGGTTTTGCGCCAGATCGACATCGCTGCGTGCAGCTGGCGCTTTGGTGAGACCGGGAACGATGCTGCCGAGCGATTCGCTAAGCGCGCGGCTGCGGCGTGGCGATACGGAAACAGGGCCCGTCGACGCCGAGCCCGACCAGTGGTTCGACGACTGGACCAGAAGCGGATACCTGTATGAGGATAGTCGCCATATCGGACAGTGGGACCAGACGCTGACGCTGTTATGGTTCGAAAACGAGGAGCTGCCGCCGCCACCCGCAGAACGTGAACGCTGGGAAAGCGAGAGAACGGGACTTCGCGAGCTAGACGGAATCCTGCCCTGGCCCGATAAAGCCAAACGGCGGCGCTAGGGCTTCGAGCGATGAACCGTCGCCACCTCGAGCTCCCAAGGCAGATGCCCGTCCGAAGGAGCAAACCCTGCGCTGATTAGATACTTCGGGGCGTCAGCCCAATGCATCGTCCACGCGAACGTCAGGCGCGAAGTCAGCCTTTAGTCGAATAGGCACTACTCGCTGATCCAGATACCCCCCCGGCAGTCCCGCCAGTCCCTCGACATCGCGCAGGTTCAACCCTAGGGCCGCTTCGATCTGCGCCCGCGTGTAGACCCCGTGCTCGACCAGCATCCGTAGGCCTTCGGCGAGCATCGTGGGCCGATTGACGGGAAACGCGTCGTCGAGTGGCTCGATCTTACGGATGCGAAGACTGTTCATCTGCCGGAACAAGTAGGAAAACTGGTTCTCGGAGAGGATCCCGAGATCCCGGCTTCGATACGCCATCGAGGCGATCGACACAGCCCAGCGCGCCTTCAGCGCCTTGAAATAGGCGATTGAGCTGCCGAGCACCTCCCGGCTGAAGGTCTCGCGCGGAAGCAAGAAGGCGCTCGCGAAACGGTTGGCCTGCTTCTCTATCATGTCGAGGTTCGAGCTGGTGACCTCTATGTCCGGATGAAGTACCAGGTGGCCGAGTTCATGGGCGAGGTTGAAGAGGTCGCGCGGTCCCCCGACCACCTCCTCGGACATAAGAACGATCGGCCGACCCCCGATCCAGCAGCTCACGGCGTCCATGTCCTGGCAGCGCACCGGCTCGCGCACCAGCAGGATCCCGTTCGCCTCCATGGTGGCACCGAGGTTGCGGATGGGACCACGGCCAAGACCCCAATGGTCGCGAAGCCTCTCCGCCGCGCATTCGATGTCGTCTTCGTCGCCGTGCTCGGCATCGAACTCCAGACCGGGGAAGTTCACGGCCGGCAAGGCGATGAATCGCTCGAGCAGGGTTCCGATATCCCCCGCCCATTGCATGCGCCGGACGATGCGACGGCGATGGTGCTGCTCCATCCGTTTCAGGCTGCGGAAGAACGGAGCACGCGGCTCGCCCGCACGCGACGGCAGGCCGGTGAAGAACGAGATCGGCTGACCGGTCTCACCGATGATTCTACCCATCGTCTCGCCGCTCGGCGACGCCTGTCCGGTCTCGAACTGCGCCACCGCCTGCCGACTGACACCGATGGCTTCGGCGAATGCCTCGCCGGTGAAGCCGCGAGCCTCCCGGGCTTCCCTGATCCGTTCCGGAATCGGTTTGGCTCCGGCCGAGGCCGGAGCACCGCGATCATTGCTCATCCCGTTACCCGCAGTCAGGATTCGTTGTCGGAAGTCGACTCGTGCTCGTCATTGCGCAACGCTTCCTCGATGTGGTCGCGGAAGCGCAGCACGACGGCGGGCGCGGGCACGTCAACTGGCGCCGCCTCGATCGGGCCCAGGCGGGTCAGCACGTTTGTCCGCGCAAGCCAGCTGTTGCGCCCGGCCTCGGGCATGCCCCAGCACAGGTGGGTGAGATCGGACCCGTTGGCGCCGAAGGTCAGCCAGGCATACATCTCCTGCGGTGACGGAGCGCGGAACGGCACGACGACGGGATCGGGATCGAACAACTCGAGCTGATTGCTGAGCCGCTGGTCCTGGCGGGTGGGCGTTTCCTCGGGGAAGGCCACCGGGCCATCCGTCCGGCACACGTGGGCGCGGAACGCCCCCGACCGCAACTCGACCCAATGCCCGCCGCCCAGCGGCATCCGCGTCATTTCCGACGCGAACGGCAGGTCGCCGACCTTGCAGCCCTCGTGCACGCTAAACAAGACGGCGGCGCGGCGGATATGCCCCTTGATGTCCGCACCGATCAGCGACTTGAGGAACGGCTCGTTCTCCATCACGTCGCCGGCCAGCGCGATCGCTTGGGACACCGAACGCATCAGCGCCACGTCGGCACTAGGCGGAAACGCCTCGTCGAGAAGCTGCTGAAATGGAACCATTGCCTGCCCCTAAAAATTTTGATCGCAAGCACATTCCCGAATCTATCATCTCGCGTCAAGTGATTTCGCGAATCGATCGAAATGAGCCGCTAGGTCTCGCCACCTTACTGCTTCATGCGCGCGAGCGACCTGTCGATCGCGGTAAGTTGGCGGCCGACGGCATTGAGCTCGGCGCCGATCCCGGAGGACACCGCGGACAGCAGCTGGCGCGCGTTGCTCAGCTTGCCCAGGACCTCGCCCTTCGCGTCCTCGCCGCGCTTCAGGAAAGCCGTCCACTCCTCGTCGGTCATGGCGTAATCCTCGCCCTCCTTCTCAGTGTGGGCGGGACGATGGACGTCGTCGAGCGTGTCGATCAGCGCGTCCAGGCCCTTTTCCAAGCCGGCCCGCGCGGTCTCGACCTCGGCGGAGTCGCGCCAGCGATACTTGGTGCCCAGCCAGGTCCGGGCCGTCGACAGCGCTTGGTCGTGGTAGAAGGCGCGTTCCTCGTCGATCTCGTCACCCTCTTCCCAATAGACCGCGTGCCCCAAGCCCGCGAGCGGCTCGCCGACATTCTTATCGAGCGCCTCGAGCGCCTGGCGCAGATCGCGCTCGCGGTCGAGCAGCATTCCGCGCATCACCGCGTCGGATTGCAGCCGCATCATGTCGAGCTGACGGTAGACAGGTCGCGCGGCGAAATAGGCCGCGACCACCGCGGCGCAGCCCGCGATCAGCGTCTGGTAGTCGTAGATTGCACGTATAAGGCCGTTGATTGCGCAGCCGACTAACACCCAAGACGCACAGTGCATCAATGCACACCCCCATTTCGCGGTGGCGATAGCACGGTTCCGACGGATAATGCCTGCCTCAGTTCTGCCGATACGGCATAATCACTTCATAGGGTGCGACGTTGAGCCCTTACAATAACGGCTGGTTTCGGGACTTTAGGTCGCGTGCCGCAACGGCCGGATTTAGGGCGCATTGCCGAAGGACCGATTTCTGACAATTTAGTAGCCTACGCCTACACGAAAGGGCCTTCGGCCGCCGGCCTGTCAATCGGCAGAAGAAGGGCCGCTTCTCCTTCCGAAGATACGGCCCTTATAGAGTCAGCACTTGACGTTATGGCCAACTCGAGTGCGGCAACGGACGACCTTTATCGGGTGCTTGCGCTTGAGGTTAACGCTAGGACGGAATGCCTTGTGGCATTTGACGTGATGGCCGCGAACATAGGTACGACATACCTTCGCTTGCGCCGGGATTGCCGAGGTAACGGCAGCGCCTGCCAGAGCGATCATTAGTGCGATCCGTGTCATATTCTTCTCCATGGCGATAATCCGCCGCGAGGGTCTATGAACGACTTCACCGACAAACAGCATTCATTTCGCTTATGTCGATCACGGCTGCTCTGCAGTCAGGCGCGAGGATGCCCCATCATCGGTTTTGCACCATCAGGCCAGCGTTGATGGGCCAACGAACTCCCGGCTTTACCCAACGCTATCATCTTCTTCGACGCCGCCCGGGGTCTCTAATTACGCGGAGGGATAGTTTTCGTACTCCGAATGGTCCCAGTTGCGCCCGTGCTGCTTTCGAAGCTGATCGGCATATGTCATCAACGGCGTCGAGACCGTGCCGTGGACGATGATCGACGCGAGAATGGCCGTCCCCGCGATCGCCCAGAGCTGTTCGCGTTCGGCGAAGTCGCCGCGTCCGGTCGCGTAGAGGATATAGTAGATCGTGCCGATCCCGCGGATGCCGAAAATGCCCATCATACGCTTGGCGGTCCGCGGAGCCGAGGAGCCGATGAACGCAATCCAGCAAGCGATCGGACGGAACAGCAGGATGAGCGCAATCGCCAGCAAACCACCCTGCCAGGTCAAAGAAGCGAGCAGGCCATGGCCCAGGGTCCAGCCGAACAACACCAGCACCAGCATGATCAGCACACGCTCGACCTGATTGGCGAACGCTGCCATCTCGGCGTGAAACTCGTCCTCGGGCCGCACCGCGCGGATGGCGAGCCCGGCGACGAACACCGCGATGAAGCCATTGCCGTGCAGAAGCACGGTCGCGGCATAGGAAAGGAAGGTTGCACCGATCGCCACCAGCCCGTCGCCACTGTCGGATATCTTCCTGAGATGCGGCAGGCGGAACAGCGCCCGGCCCATGAGCCAGCCAAGCACCGCGCCGACAACGATACCGATCAGGATCTCTGCGGCGAACTCGATTCCCAGCCAGTGTCCCCAGTTGGCAGTGCCGGCATGGAGAGCCAGTGCAAGGAGGATGAGGGGAAAGGCCAGTCCATCGTTAAAGCCGGCCTCGGCGGTTAGCCCGAAGCGGGTTTCGCCATCTTCTCCCTCCCCAGGCGGACCGGTCTGGATATCGCCAGCCAGAACTGGGTCGGTCGGCGCTAGGGCTGCCGCAAGGAGCAACGCCGCCGGGGCTGCCATTCCCAGGCCCCAGTGCGCCGCTGCGAAGACCAGGATCATCGTAATCGGCATCGCGATGAGCAGCAGGCGCCACGGCGTACCCCATGCGCGCCAGCCGAACACCCGATCGATCCTGAGACCGGCGCCCATCAACGCCAGGAGCATCACGATCTCGCATAGCGCTTCGGCGGTATGACTCGTAGTCAGATCAGCGACAGATGTGACACGAAGGATCGACGTGAACGACGTGCCGTAGCCCATCGCGAGGCATATGATCGGCAGCGAAAGCGGCACCCGCTTCAACAGCATCGGCAGCCACGAGATCAGGAGGACGAGACCACCGCCAAACAATAATATCAAGGCGCGGTGACTGTCGTCCATCTTTTCCCTTCGCTGAATCGGCATCACCGACATGTCTTCGGACTCGGTGATTTACCCTTGGGACTTTAACGCACCAGCGCCGGATATATCCGGCTCACTCTGTTAATGACCGCAATCGCGGAAGCGACACTCGAATCCAGATACTCGACTATTGCTGTCGCCGACTTAGGGAAGGAGCAGTATTGGACGGATGATGGCTTCGGGCTCATGCATCGCCAGCGGTCGCGGTGGCAACGAGCGCTTAGGGGGCCAATTCAGGCGCGAAACCAAGCGCACTTTATTTCGGCGTGTGAGTCCGCCGCAGGGAGACGGAACTCAAGTGCACTCCTAGATGCGGTCAACATCTATCAATCCCGACGAACACTGTGCTGCATTGGCGACTTCTTCGTTCCAGGCAGACCCGGCTACGACGATAATGGCATGGCCAGCCTTGAGATGTTTCTCAGCAGCGAGCGCGGATGCCTCTGCCACCCCCACACCGATAAGAGAACCGGCGAGCCCGCCCAACGCTCCTGCGGTGATGGCGCCGGTCAAGGCTCCCGCGATCGGACCCACAGCGAGGAGAGGTCCAAAGCCGGGGACGACCAACAACCCCAAACCGGCAAGCAGGCCACCTACTCCGCCGGCAAACGACGCAGCGCCGGCACCCACCGCGCCTCCGGTCTCGATGTCGTGATCCAGTGTATCGTCGCGGCGACGCTTTTCGATCGGGTCGGTATGCACGAATAAGTTAATGTGTCCGGGCGACACTCCCATGCCGACAAGGTCTTCATAGGCATGCTCCGCCGCATCACGCGTGGCGAATGCGAGCACATGGAATGGGCCGGGTTCCGGACTATCCGGGGACTGTTCGCTCAAGCACACCTCCTATATTTTATCCGAAGCCCAACATCGTCATTGCCACCAGGGCCAGGCTCATGAGGCTCAGGATGCCGGCCGTGGCCCACTGCACAGCCTGCAGCACGCGCCCGCTGACATGCTCGCCCATGAGCCCTCGGTCGGCCGTCATCAACGCGATGAACACTAGGATCACCGGCAATTGCAGGCCGTCCACGAACTGGCTGGCAAGCATGAGCTTCACGAGCGGCATATGCGGGATCAGGGCGACGGCAACGCCCAGGCCCAGCGTCGCTGCGTAAATCCCCATGAAGACCGGCGCTTCCCTGAAGCTCCGCGCAATCCCCCGCTCCAGGCCAAATGCTTCTGTCACCACATAGGCCGTGGCGAGCGGCAGGACGGTCGCGCCGAACATTGAGGCGCCGACAAGTCCGACGGCGAATAGGATTTCAGCCCAGGATCCCGCCAGCGGAGCAAGCGCACGCGCGGCGTCGGCCGCTGTTTCGATCTTGATGCCGTGGGGATGAAGCGTCTGCGCCGTCGTGATCACGATGAAGAACGCGATGAGATTGGCGAACACCGACGAGATGATCACGTCGGCGCGCACGAATGGAAGCTCGCGGACGCTGGTGCCCTTCTCGACCTCCGTCGCCTGCAGGAAAAACTGCATGTAAGAGGTGATCGTCGTGCCGATCAGCGTGATCGCCATGAACAGATAGCCCTGATCGGCACGAAAAGTCGGGATAACGGAAGCCTTGAGGACCGGCCCCCAATCCGGCGTCGCGACGAACGCAGTGCCGACATACCCGAAGAATACGACCGTCGCCGCGAGGAAGACCTTCTCGACGATGCGGTAGGTGCCGCCAACGACGAGATAGAAGACGATGATGAAGGCAACCGGCACGGAGATATAGCGCGATACGCCGAACAGTTCACTAGCCGAACCGATGCCGGCGAATTCCGAAGCGGTGGTGCCGAGCGAAGCGATGAAGAAGGTGACCATCGCCAGCGCGGTCCAGCGAATGCCGAACTTCTCGCGGATGAGCCCGGCCAGTCCCTTGCCGGTGACGATCCCCATGCGCGCGCAGGCTTCCTGCACGACGATCAGGCTCAGCGTGATCGCTGGAAGCACCCAGAGCAAGTCGAGCCCATAGGTCGCGCCGGCCACCGAGTAGGTGGCGATCCCGCCTGCGTCGTTGCCGGCGTTGGTGGTGATCAGGCCCGGTCCCAGCGCGGCGAGGAAAGCGAGAACGCCGCCCTTCGGCACGCGCAGGCGTCTGCGCCGGGCAAGCCGGCGAACAGCGGGCGGAACCATCGCCATGTTTTCGGGCGCGGGAGCCGTGCTCTCCATCAACTGAACAGCCGCGGCAGGTGCCGGCGCATGGATTCGGGTAGCATCAGGTCGAGAACATCGTCGGCGGTCACCAGACCCAGCATCCGGCCGAGCTCGTCGATCACCGGCAAGGCGAGGAGGTTGTACTCACCCATGATCCTCGCGACCTCCTTGCAATGCTCCTCGGGACGCGTGGTGTGAACCGTCGAGCTCATGCAATCGCACAGCCGCATCTCCGGCTCGGCCAACAGCAAGTCCCGAAGCGACATGACCCCCTGCAGCCTGCGGGCTTGCGGATCGTCGACGATATAGACGTAATAAACGAGGTGCGGGCGACGCAATTGCCCCCGTACATAGGCGATCGCTTCCTCGACCGTCTCGGTATCGAGGGCCATGACGAAATCCGTCGTCATCAAGCCGGCGGCCGAATTGTGGGGATAGCTTAGCAGCAGCTTGATGTCGCTCGAGGTCTCCGGCTCCAGGAGCGAGATCAGCTTGTCCGATTTGTCGCGCGGCACGGACTCCAGTAGGTCGGCGGCGGCGTCCGGCGCCATACTGTCGAGGATCGCCACCGCACGGTCCTGCGGCAGATATTCAAGGAACTCCGGCTGACGAAGCCGTTCGACCTCTTCGAGCGTATCGGCGGCCAGTTCGGTCCCGAGCGCGCACAGAATGCGCGCTCCTTGCCGGTACGGCAGATGATCCATCAGCGCCGCAATGTCGGCGGGATGAAGTTCCCGAAGGCCCGCATGGCTGAACACGAAATCCATGCCGGGTGGTGGCTCGATCATCGGTTCGATTTCGTCCCATGCCACGGTGTGACCTTCGAACCGATCGGCAAAGGCGCGAGGCACGAGCCGCCGGATGAGGCCAGCCGCGCTCGCATCGATCGCAGCGCAAGTCAGGCAGGTTCCGTCCCATTCGATGACGGCATCGTTGACCCGGACGATCCGCTGCGCCGGCCGGTCGATCACTTCCCCGTCAAGCAGGTCCGCGAGGATCAGAAACTCGCCGCTTCGCCGCTCGAACAGCGGCTGATCGATCGGCTCGACCGCGACGACGAGAGGTCCGCCCGGCCGTAGATCGAGGAAAGATGCCGCATCGATCCGGACATTGCGTCCGTCACATCGGACTATGACCGCCTGCACCTGCGCGGCGCCCGCTTCACCCGGGACAGCGATCAGATCGCGGAGACGCCCGCCGCTGCCGTGCCGGCCCTCGACCGCGATTCCTCCAAGAGCGCTGGCATTAAACCGCGTGGCGTCGGCTCGCTGTTCCCTCGGCGGCCTCCTTCCGGGAATCGCGCGCCGGGAGGAATGACCGATATGGTTGCGTGGCGAGGCACGCTCGGCCTGCCTCACGCACGATCGCCAGGCTGGGCGCGCGAGGCCGGACGGCGCCCCGGTTTTACCGGGCCAAGCTGCTCGACCTTGCGGGCAAGGCGCCTGGCTCGCATTCTTCCCGACCAAAGAATCACAAGAAGTCCCAACCCTGTCGCGAGCACCATGGTATGGCGTGCGATGGTGAAGACGGGGCTGTGCCAACCGAATGCACCGCCAATTCCGAGCAGGACCATGACAAGGAAAAGGCCTATGCCAAAAGCGAATGGACTACCGATCAGACGAGCAATCCTGTTCATTCAAAAAGGCCGATTTGGTGAAACGATAGCTTCACAGGTCTTAACTGCGGCAGCAGCAATCCGCTAAGAGAAATGGCGTCTCGGCACCTATGTATATATTTGATATACGAAGGTATATTCTTGGGACCGAGACGCGGCTTGTCCTACGCTCTACGATCATTCCATACGAACGCCGGTATGCACACGAGCTGCCGCGCCTGGCGGACGAGGGAGCAATATTGCCGGATAGTCTTCGCGGAGTACGGAATCGGCGTCTGAAGCTAGTGGCTTTAGCCGGGCTGCTGGTCGCCGTCTTCATCGTCGACACAATCACGAGCTACGAGATCGCCGCCGCGGTCTTCTATGTCGCGGCGATCCTGCTCGCGGTCCAGGTGCTGAGCCGCCGCGGCGTGGTCCGGCTGGCGATCGTCTGCATCTCTTTGACGCTGATCAGTTTCACGCTCAGCCGGTTCGGCGAGCACGGTGCCGGAATCGTCAATCTTGCGATCAGCGTGTCGGCGATCGCGATAACGACCTTCCTTGCCCTTCGGATCGTTGCTGCCGAGACTGCGATTCACGAGGCCCGGGCTCAGCTTGGTCGCTTGACCCGGCTGACAAGTTTCGGCGCGCTGACCGGATCGATCGCGCACGAGGTCAACCAGCCTCTCGCCGCCATCGTCGCCAGCGGTAACGCCGGCCTGCGCTGGTTGGGGCAGACGCCGCCACGGCTCGACAAAGCGCAAGCCGCGCTTTCGCGCATCGTCGCTGACGGTAATCGTGCCAGTACGATCGTCGGCAATCTGCGCCGCCTCGCACGCGGCGAACCCCCGCAGAAAGTCGCGGTCGACCTCAATGCGGTCTTGCGCGACACGCTCTCGCTGGCGCGCCAGGAGTTCGACCGCAGGGACATCGAGGTGCGGCTTGATCTGACGGATGGCCTTTATCCGCTGGCGGACAAGACTCAGCTCCAGCAAGTGCTCGGAAACCTGCTCCTTAACGCGATCGAGGCGATCAAAGACGGGCAAAGCGATCACCGTCTTATCAAGCTGTCGTCCGAACGGATCGGCGACGATGCGGTCGTAACCATCGCCGACTGCGGGAGAGGACTGTCCACGCTTGACCAGGAGAAACTTTTCGGAGCGTTCTGGACGACCAAGGAAACGGGGATCGGCATGGGGCTGACCATCTGCCGATCGATCATCGAGGCTCATGGCGGCTTCATCTCGCTCGATCCGAACCAGCCGAGCGGCGCACGCGTCAGGTTCGGTTTGCCGCTGTTGGAGGTGCCGGCCGCATGACTGACGGGCAAGCTGCCGAGGACGTCCCTCTCGTCTATGTAGTGGACGATGACGCGTCCGTGCGCGATGCGCTTGGCGACCTGCTGGAATCGGTCGGTCTGGAAACGCGCATGTTCGCGTCAGCGGAAGCGTTTCTCGCCTGGCCTCGGCCCGAGCGTCCCGGCTGTCTGGTGCTCGATATCAGGATGTCCGGCATGAGCGGCCTCGAATTCCAGCGTGAAGCGCTCCGCTCGAATAAGACTCTGCCGATCATTTTCATCACCGGCCACGGCGATGTCCAGACATCGGTACGGGCGATGAAGGCCGGCGCGATCGAGTTCCTGACCAAACCGTTTCATGAGCAGGATCTGCTGGACGCCATTCAACAGGGCATCAGCCAGGACCGCGTCCGGCGCGCGCATGCAGCCGTCCGCCACGATTTGCAGCGTCGCTACGACTCGCTCGATGCCAGGGAAAAGCAGATCATGGCGCAAGTAGTCGGCGGGGCCTTGAACAAGCAGATCGCCGCGTCTCTTGGCCTAAGCGAGATCACGGTGAAGGTCCGGCGCGGACAGATCATGCGCAAAATGCGCGCGCAATCGTTGGCCGAGCTCGTCAGGATGGCAGAGAAGTTGCCGCCGGCGTGAGACCAGCCTGGGCCGACAGCATATCAGCGTTATACGATGGTATATCAGGGATATACATGAATGTCGCTGGCGACTGTCGCCTTGACCTCGGCGCGCGCTCTCGCCATTTCGGCGCCGCACCGACCAGCTCTGTCCGGTGGTGCGGAGCTAAGGAAACCCAACCCCATGCCAAGCGACAGTAGTCGATTGTCCTTGCCGTCACGGCTGACGCTGGCCTGACCCGCAGGGGTTAGCTCGCCCGCGATCCGCCGTGACGGCGGATCGAGAGGTGAGATTATGGAAGATACCCGCACCGCGCCCGGCGCGGTCGATCTGGCGTTGTTCGCCGATCTGTTTGACGCGCACGCCGCCGACATCGTTACCCGTCTCAACGAGGAAGATGCCGACACCGCCGCAGCGGTGCTCGCCCATCTTCCCCTCGAACGCGCGATAGACGTGTTCGACCGGCCGGAGCTGATCCGCGCCGGGGACTTGCTGCTCGACCTGCCGCAGGGTCGTGCCGGTGACATCCTGAAGGGCATGGCCGACGACCGCGCGGCCGATGTACTGCGCGAGCTGGACGGTGATGATCGCTCCGAACTGCTCACGCGCGTCGATTTCGACAGCGCCTGGCCGCTCAAGCGGCTGCTCGCCTATCCCGAAGGCACGGCCGGCGCCATCATGTCGACCGAGTTCGTCAGCGTGCCCGCGACCTATACGGTGGCCGATACGCTGCGCCATATCCGCGAGGTCGAACGCACTCGCGAGACGGTCTATGCGATCCACGTCGTTGATCCGGAGACGCGCGCGCTGCTGCGGGTGGTGACATTGCGCCAGCTCATCACCGGTGAGCCGCGGCAATCGATCCTCGCTCTCGCGCCCGATCGCGAGCCGATCACCGTTCAGGCGGACATGGACCAGGAGGAGGTCGCCCGGCTGATCTCGATCCATGACTTGCTGTCGGTGCCGGTGGTCAATGACCGGCATCAGCTGCTCGGCATCGTCACCGTCGACGACGTGATCGACGCGATCCTCGCCGAAGGCAGCGAGGACGTGCAGAAGTTCGGCGGCGTCGAAGGCGCGAGCGAGCCCTATCTCACCACCGGCTTCCTCGGCATGTACCGCAAGCGGGTCGGCTGGCTCGGCGCCCTGTTCATCGGCGAGATGCTGACCGCCAGCGCCATGCAGCATTTCGAGGACGAACTGGCCAGGGCGGTGGTGCTGACGCTGTTCATCCCGCTCATCATGAGTTCGGGGGGCAATTCCGGCTCACAATCGACCTCGCTGCTGATCCGCGCGTTGGCGCTCGGCCAGATCCGCCTGCGCGACTGGTGGCGGGTGGCGCTCCGCGAACTGCCGGTCGGCATCGCGCTCGGCGCCAGTCTCGGCGTCATCGGGATAATCCGCATCGCCGCGTGGCAGGTTCTTGGCATCTTCGATTATGGCCCGCACTGGCAACTGATCGGGCTGACGGTCGGTGTCGGCCTCATCGGCATCGTCACCTTCGGCTCGCTGGCTGGTTCGATGCTGCCTTTCCTGCTCAAGCGCCTGGGCTTCGATCCGGCGAGCGCGTCGGCGCCGTTCGTCGCGACACTGGTCGATGTCACAGGACTCGTCATCTATTTCAGCGTCGCGCTCGTTATCTTGCAAGGCACGCTCTTGTGACTGTTCAACAGGCTCCCTTAGCGAGACAATCCCACAATCAGGTCGCAACCTTTGAGTAGCCATCAGAATGGAAGTTCGCGCAGTATGGGGACAAACTCGATTAGGCCGCCAGATTCTCGCTTGCACGAACGGCGGCTTGTGGGATCTCGGACGGATCGGTTGAACGACCGTGATTGGGGCGCAAAGCAGCCGAAGGGTGTAACGGACTGTCGAAGCCTTGTAATTCAGCGCCCGTCAAAAGCGTCTGGGCGCATTGCCGATCGTGTCGCAAGTACCGCGGAACCCATAACTCGCTGTTCCCTGCACGCTGATTCGGCCGCTACGACGATCGATGCGAAGACGCGGTTTGTTCAACCCGTTCAGTCGATAGCTGGCAGTGATCAGGTCAGGTCCGACCGCGACATCGTACAGATCCCACCATCCGTTTTGGTAGGCGGATGCGGCCACCGCCCGACCAGATCTGGACCATCAGAGACGTGTCGAACACCTCGGTCGTAGATTGGGTGTACGTGCCGTATTCGTAGCGATCGCGCTTCGCATTCCATGTCCATGTCGTGCCGCTGCCGATCCCGTTGCGCGAGCCGTCGCCAAAACAAACCAGCCCTAGATCGACCGGGCGTCCGCCCACGATAGGTCCGTTTGAAGGATAGGCCGGCCGATCGGGACGATAGCCTGGGCGACCAAAGTTGGAGTCCGGGAACCTAATTGTACACGGCTTAGCTGGCGTGAGCGCTGATCCTGCAAAAGGTGAGCCGCATATCCTGTGTGTGCAGAGCGTCGCCGACCAAAAGAAGTCGACGAAAATCACTCAATCCGAATTGATCGAGCTTTGCGACGGCATCGAACGCTGCCGGCGGGACATAGAACTCGTCGCCTATGCGGCCAGACCCACCTTATAGCTGACCCGCGGTGGGGCGGCTGCTTTTGGGACGTTGAAATAGGACGCCAGCGACCGGCTAAGGGCGCATAGTGGTCGCTCATCAGACGATGACTTTATAGCGATTGTCCGATTGCCTTAGCAACGCGCGCAATCAGACTTTTTTGAAATGGATCGGCGTTGTTCCCGAGCCCGGAGCGCGCGGCGGATAATCGCGCACTTGCTCCCACCATATCCTTCTGGGCCACCAGCACTTGCGCGAGCGCAAGATCCAGCGTGGACCCCACGCCGCATCGCCGACCAGTTCAGCCACCTTGTTGCGATCGATGTTCACGGGCGGTGCGCTTCGACCGCACGACCCGAATATATGAGGCAATCGGCGACAGTAGTCCGGATCGCCATGGGCGAGTGCTGTTTCCCGACCGGGCGACGCGCGCGCGACGGCGAGCGCGTTGCGAGCATTTGCCACCCATCATCGTAGAGTCCGGCGCGGCGTTGCGTTTCCGCGGTATCTGCGCGACCCGCGGCGGCTTGAAAAGCCGCTGGCCCCTCATGGGCCGCAGTCGTCCGCCACACCCGCTCGCTCTCCTTGGCAACTTCAGCATAGCGACCTAGCGTACCGAGCGACTGCGCACGCACCGCCAACAATTGCAGTGTGCGGCGGTGGTCCGGGCCGAGTTTCTTTTCCATCAGCGGCAGCAGCTTGTCGGCCTCGGCGACCACCTCGACATGCCGGTGGGCGATCAGTAGACTTCTGCCCTTCGATCGACATCAGTCGTTTCTACCGTCGGATCGAACCAACAATTCCCTAAGGCGGCGCCGGTGACGGAACGAGACTCGGGCGCGGCGAGTCTATCAATGATGGCAGGGACCAAGACAGAACCGCGCGTTTCGAGGGCTGCGTCGAGCAGGGCGGCGGGGAAGCTCGACCCCCCGCCCTTCCAGCCGGTCCAGCTTGCCACGCTCGTCGACACCGTGCCCACCGGCGACCGCTGGCTTCACGAGATGAAGTATGACGGCTACCGGCTGCTCGTCGCGGTCGGTGGCGGCAGGGCGCGCGCCTACACGCGCTCGGGCCTCGACTGGTCCGAGAAGTTTGCGGGCATCGTGGACGAGGCGGCAGCGCTCGGGGTTCGGTCCGCCCTTCTCGATGGCGAGGCGGTCGTCATGGACGAGCAGGGCCGCTCCAGCTTCCAGACGCTGCAGGGCGCATTGAAGGGGGCGCCCGCCAGCATCGACTTCATCGCCTTCGATTTGCTGGAACTCGACGGCGAGGATTTGACCGGGCTGCCATTGACCGAGCGCAAGGAGCGGCTGCGCGCCATCCTGCCCGAAGGCAGCCACAGGATACGGTATTCCGAGCACATCGAGGGCAACGGCGAGAAGCTGCTGCACGGGTTCTGCGACGCCGGACTCGAGGGCGTGATCTCGAAGAAGGCGGACGGCCGCTACATCGGCTCCCGGTCCGGCGGCTGGTTGAAGGCGAAGTGCATCAAGCGGCAGGAATTCGTCATCGTCGGCTGGACGTCGTCGGACAAGTCCCGGCTGTTCCGCTCGCTGATCCTAGGCGTGCACGAGGATGGAATGCTGCGCTACGCGGGCAAGGTCGGCACCGGCTTCGGCAACGACGAGATCGTCCGCCTGATGGAGACGATGGCGCCGCTCGAGCAGGACAAGCCGACCGTGAAGGCGCCGCGCGCCGAGGTTCGCGGTGCGCATTGGCTGAAGCCCAAGCTGGTCGCCGAGATCGCCTACACCGAGATGACCAACGAGGGGACGCTGCGGCACCCGAGTTATCTGGGCCTGCGTGCGGACAAGAAGTCGGAGGCGGTGGTGCTGGAGGTCGAGCAGCCCGTGGCCGAGATCGCCGCGCCGGCGGTCTCGAAGGTGAAGGTGACCAATCCCGACCGCGTGATCTTTCCGGAATCCAACATCACCAAGGGCCAGCTCGCCGACTATTACGCGGCCGTCGCGCCGATCATGCTTCCTTGGGTTGGCAGCCGGCCGATGAGCCTCGTTCGCTGTCCGCAGGGCCGCGCGAAGAAATGCTTCTTCCAGAAGCACGACGCCGGGAGCTTCGGCGACACGGTCAAGCACGTCGGCATCATGGAGAAGGACGGCCACGAGGAGCCGTATCTCTTCATCGATACCGCTGACGGTCTGTTGACCTGCGTCCAGATGGGCACGATCGAATTCCATGGCTGGGGTTCACGGATCGAGGACGTCGAGAAGGCGGATCGGCTGGTCTTCGACCTGGATCCCGACGTGGGATTGGACTTCGAGGCGGTGCGGACGGCGGCCTTCCACTTCCGCGACATCCTGAAGTCGATCGGGCTCGAGACCTTTCCGATGGTGACCGGCGGCAAGGGCGTCCACGTCATCGCCCCGCTGGTGCCGAAGGCCGAGTGGCCGGAAGTGAAGGACTTCGCGCACCGGTTGGCACAGGCGGTCGCGCAGAGCGATCCCGACAACTTCACCGCCGCGTTGCCCAAGGCCCAGCGAAAGGGTCGCATCTTCGTCGACTACCTGCGCAACCAGCGCGGCGCGACCGCGGTGATGCCGTATGGGGTGCGTGCTCGCGAGAACGCGCCGGTCGCCGTGCCCATCACCTGGAAGGAGATGGAGACGATCCACGCGCCCAACCATTTCCACATCGGCGACGCGGCAGAGCTTGTGAAACGTGCAGGATCGAAGGCGCTGTCGGGCTGGGGGCGCGCCGACCAAGAATTGCCCGACCTGTGAAGATCGCCACTTACAACGTGAACGGCGTCAACGGCCGGTTGCCGGTGCTGCTGCGCTGGCTCGCCGAGAGCCAGCCAGACGTCGCCGTCCTGCAGGAGCTCAAGGCGCCGCAGGACAAATTCCCGGAGGCCGCCGTCCGCGACCTCGGCTACGACGCGATCTGGCACGGCCAAAAGAGCTGGAACGGCGTCGCGATGCTCAGCCGGGTCGGCGAGATCCACGAGACGCGGCGCGGCCTGCCGGGCGATCCCGACGACACGCAGAGCCGCTACATCGAGGCCGCGGTCAACGGCATTCTGATCGGCGGCTTGTATATGCCCAACGGCAACCCGCGCCCCGGACCCAAGTTCGAATACAAGATGACCTGGTTCGAGAAGCTCATCGAGCACGCCGCCGGGCTGCTCGAGTCCAAGCTGCCAGTCATGCTTGCGGGCGACTTCAACGTGATGCCGACCGAGCGCGACGTCCACAAGCCGGAGCGCTGGCTGGAGGACGCGCTGTTCGCGCCCGAGGTGCGCGAGGCGTTCTTCCGGCTGACCGGCCAGGGCTGGACCGACGCGCTGCGCACGATCCATCCGGACGAGACGATCTACACCTTCTTCGATTATTTCCGGAATGCCTACGCCCGCAACGCCGGTCTGCGCATCGACCACCTGCTGCTGAGCCCGGCGCTCGCCGACCGGCTGGTCGATGCGCAGGTCGACCGCGACGTGCGTGGATGGGAGAAGACCAGCGACCACGCACCGGTGTGGATCGAGCTGGCCGACAAGCCGAAGCTGAGGAGTCGCGCGTGAAAGGCGGACCGCACCCCTTTACCGGTATCGAACCGATGGAGGCCAAGCTCGTCGACGCGCTTCCGTCCGACGCCGGCTGGCAATACGAGCCCAAGTGGGACGGCTTCCGCGCGATCGCGTCTCGGTCGGGCGGACACGTCGAGCTGATGTCGAAGTCGGGCAAGTCGCTCGCCCGCTACTTCCCCGAAATCGTGGTTGCGTTGCTGGGCACCGAAGCCGACGACTATGTCGTCGACGGCGAGTTGATCCTGCCGATCGACGGCGTGCTGTCCTTCGACGCGTTGCAGGCGCGGCTCCATCCTGCCGAGAGCAGGATCAAGCGGCTGTCCGCCGAGACGCCAGCGCACTTGATGCTGTTCGATTGTTTGGCGGTCGGCGGTGACTTGCTGATCGACCGGCCGCTCGCCGAACGCCGCAAGGCGCTCGAGCTTTTCCACGCCGCCGAGGGGACCGCGACGATCCTGCTCTCGCCGCACGCGCCCGATCTGGCGGGCGCGCAGGCGTGGCTCGCCGCGAGCGGCGGTGCGCTGGACGGCGTGATCGCGAAGCCGCTCGGCGGCCCATACCGCGCGGGCGAGCGCGCGATGTTAAAGGTTAAGCAGCATCGCGCCGCCGACTGCGTGGTTGGCGGCTTCCGCCGCACGAAGGACGGCAAGCTCGTCGCATCGCTGCTGCTGCTCAAATACATGTCGGACGATCGCGTCGCCGCGCGCCCGTGGCTCGCCATCTACGGCATCGGACCGCACGCTGACTTCGACGACGTGCACCGCGACTTCGTCGAGGCCTATAGCGTCGAGCAAGGTGACAGAATTCTCATCCGCCCGGACGGTTACATCGCCGCGGTCGTGGCGCGTGACCAGACCAGGATCCTGGAGGACTATTTGCGCGGTGTCGGCATCGTCTGATCTGCGGCCCGACCCTCGATGCCATTAAGCCGTTCGAGATAGGCGCAGAACATGTCCGCGATGCCGTCGGCATACCGCTTGATCTCCGCATCCCTGCGCGGCGCCGCGTCGTTCAGGGCCATGCGGACATCCGCCTCGTCACATTCCGAGCGGATGACGTGTGCACGAGATCGCGCAGCCTTTCGAGCGGCGGCCGCGTCCCGTGCCTCAGGATGGCGCTGAGGATGTCAGTGGTCTCGCGCCACTCGTCGCTCTGCAGCCGGAACAGGATCGACGCCTTGTTGGGGAAGTATTGGTAGAAGGAGCCCACGCTCACCCCCGCGCGCTCGGCGACTCGCGCTGTCGTGCACCGTCGCGCAGCCACCGGCCGGCCCCGCAGCGAAGGGTCGTCACGCTGCTCCACTGACGCGAAGAACGCGTCCATGTCGACGTGGATCACTTTCCTGATGACGGAGTCGCCAGCCATCTGGCTGAACCAGCACAGGTCGAACATAGTGAGAACAGCAGCGAGACTTCGGGTTTACTTTTTTGAACTGTCCTCGGCCGGCCCTTAGCGGTGATGCGGGTGGCCACGTCGCGGACCGCCAAGAGAGGATATTGACCCAAGTGCGCCGGCCGAGCGTTTGGCATCTGCAACATATGGAGATGACGATGGCGGAGCTCAGCACGAAGGATCGCGAGAAGCTGGGCAAGCGGGCGTTCGCCTTTCCCGACCAGGAGAAGGAGCCGCTCGAGAACGCCAGCCACGTTCGAAACGCGATCGCGCGCTTCAACCAGGTGAAGGGCGTGAGCGACGACGACCGCGAGGCGGCGTGGAAGCGCATCAAGGCTGCGGCGAAGAAGTTCGACGTCGAGGTGAGCGAGAAGAGCTGGCGCGAGATCGGCAAGAAGGACTGACGATGACCGAGGCGACTTGGAACGACGACGCCAAGACCCCGACGATCGACTGGCGCATGAGCGCATCGCTGGAAAACGTGCACCGCGGCGACGAGGATCTCGCCGAGGTCACCAGCCTTGAGCGCGCGGTGAGGGTTGGCAGGAGCTCGAAGGTGCGCTCGCGCATGTGCTGGTAGAAGGCTCGTTGGCCCAGGCGTTCGGCGAGTTGGCCCCATTCCTGCCAGCGGTCCCTGCGGATCGCCGTCCACTGGAGCAGAGCCTTGAACGACCGCGATTCGGCGGCGTCGCGATGCCATAGCGGTTCGACCTCGCCGCGTTGCTCGAGCATCGGCGAACGTCCCGATCGTATCCCGCGACGCGCGCACGAACACCTCGTCCCCGGGCTTGAACAGCGTGACGGCGGAGCCGACCGCGCTGACGACGCCACTCGCGTCGAAACCGATGCGCCGCAGCATCCTGTAGTGGTTGATCCTCTTCGGGTCGCCCCTGATGATCGCCAGATCGATCGGGTTCAGCGCCGCCGCGCGGATGTCGCACACAATCTGCCGTGGCATGGGAACGGGCGGTGCCTCTTCGGCCAGTCGGATGACATCGTCGATCTCCCCATATCCAGTGATCACGTAGGTGTGCATTCGACTCGCTGACCGCCCCTCAACTCAGACTGCTTCTTGGTCCAGTCAGACCGCCGAGCTCAATCGGCCAACGCTGCCTTCTTCGCGCTGCTTGCGGAGCTGTTCGCTTCAAGGAACGCAAGGGCGCAGTCCGCGACCTCCTCCCAGCCGGCTTCGTTGCAGATGAAGTGGCTTCGCCCGGCGAAGGGCGCGAACTCGGTCACGCTGCCCTGATCGGTGTAGGCCTTGAAGTTCTTCTCTGTGAGATGCGCCGGGATGATCTGGTCCTCCTCGCCGCCAATGAGGAGGAGCGGGCCATGCGGTGCGTCGACGTCGACCCGACCGTCCGCTCCCATGCATCCGCGCAGCACGTTCCGGCTGTCGTGCGTAGCGGTCGCCTCGAACGCCTGCGTGGCGGCCTGCTCGCTAAGCGTGTTTGCAAACGCGCTGTGGAAGGTCTTCGCGTCCATCTTGATCGGCGAGTTGCCCATCAGCGGATTGGCAATGATGGTGCTGTTCTTGATGAAGCCCCAGTCGAGGTCGACCATGCCGTTCGGCGCGACGGAGTCGATCGCCACCCCCGCCGACGCGAGGCCGCGATTGAGCAGGATCTGCGTGATCAGTCCGCCGACCGAGTGGCCGATGACTATCGGCCTATCGTGCGCGCGGACCACCTGCTCGATGCTCCCCAGCACGTCTACGAGCGTCAGGTCGCCTAGGCCCTCCGGTGGATTCTCGCGGAGCTCGCGCGGATCGCCCTCGTGGAGCGGCCAGACCGGCGCGACGCAATTGTAGCCAGCGGCGCTGAATCTGGAGACCCAGCCGGCCCAGCTCGTGTCGTTCTGGAACATCCCGTGGATGAATATCACGTCGGTCATGGCTCAAGCTCCTGCGTGGATCAGATGAAGGGGTCGGGAGCCAACAATCGTGAGACGTGCGCGGTTCCTGCCGCACACCCGCTGCAGGCGCCGAAAGTGGCGCCTTCGAAGGACGGGTATCAGCTGCCTGTCTGAACGATGGCGGGCAGCGCAGTAATGCCGAGACCATCGGATGGGGAGAGGCTTGGGCGCGCGCTACTAGGCACACGCAGATCGAAACTAGACGGCGGCCTGAGCCCGTCCTTCATCCGATCGCTGGATTTCGCCGAACTCTTCTCGCGGACCATGAGACCTCAGCGCAGACCGCCCGTCAGCACCCATGCAGCGGCAAAGCCGAGTAGGATGGCCGTCGCCCAGAAGTCGCTGACCATAGCGACGAGTTCGTTCCTTCCCCGATGGTCGGCGCGAGCGTGTTCGGCTCCGGCGACGGCGTAGAAGATGCCAGCGCTGATCGCGGTGGGGAGCACAAAGCTGGGCGCGGCGATCGACGCTAAGCCGAGGACGCCCGAGGCGACGTTTGCGCCGCCCAGCTCGCGGACCAGCACGAAAACCTCAGCGCTCTCGATGCCCATGATGTCGCGGCTGGTAAAGGCGGGCTGCAGATACTGCCGCAGCCCTGCGAGCATCAGACGGGCGCCCACCGCCCAGAATACGAACCACTTCCCCACGAGCCAGAGGAGCGGTGCCGACCCGGCGTCGACCACGATCGACGCGGCCGGAAGCAGCAGCATGGTGGAGGCGACGACGATGAGATAGATCACTGGACCTCGCGATCGATCGGACTTGCAACAGGCGATATCATCAGGCGTGCCTCCAGTCGATCCGTCGCCGGCCGCTCGAGGTCGGCGTAGCGAGGGCGCGTCCTTCAATGCCCTATGGCATGGACGCGCCGCGCCGCTTTAGTCTAACTGCCCGCAGGATGAAGGGAGAGGTCGCCGTGCCCGTCTACGCGGTATCGTATCAGCATCCGACGAGGAGGGCTGGGCCCGGCACGTCATGCCGCACGTCCAATGGCTGAGGGAGAGGCTCGGGGACGGCTCGCTGCTCGCGTCGGGACCGCTGGCCCACCTCGACGTGAGGGCGGCGCTCCTGATCATGACGGCTCCCGATAGGGAAAGCCTCGAACGCCTGATCGCCACCGATCCCTTCGCGTTGGAGGGTCTGATCGAGGACATGGTAATCAACGAGTGGGACCCACTTTTCGGCGCCTTCAACGCGAGTTCGAGCATTCCGGCTCGGACACAGGGCTGACCCGCATGGCCGAGCCATTCACGATTTCCTTCGATCCTGAACATCGCATCCTGCACCTGACGATGACGGGGTTCTGGGACGTGGCGACGGTTGCCGACTTTGAGCGGGCCATCGACGCCGCCGTGGCGGAGATTGGGCGGGGATCGAACTTCGACGTGCTGAGCGAGTCGGTCGACTTCCCCGTGCAGTCGCAGCCCGTGAGTGAGGCACTCGCGCAGATGACGACGGGCTTTCAGTCGCGCTGGACCGGGCGGACCGCGCTGGCGGTAAAGAAGACGCTCAACAAACTTCAGGTCGAGCGGACGATGGGCGGGCCAGCAGTGCGCGCCTTCCTGACCGTTGACGAGGCGCGGGCCTGGTTGTTGTCGGACGGCCCGGGACCTGCGACCACCGTCCCGCCTCCATAGCTACCCGCCGACGCTGGTGTCGCGGCCGGGTCGATCGTGATATGGTCGGTGGATGATCCGCTACGACGTTCGGCACCGCATGCTGGCGATGGGCTTCGCGGCTCAAGCGGGCTTCGTCGATGCCGTGGGCTTCATGAAGTCCGGCGGCCTTTTCGTGTCGTTCATGAGCGGAAACTCAACCCGGTTGGCGGTCGGACTTTCGCAGGGCGACAGGGTGGGACTGATTGCCGCCGGTCTCATCGCGCTGTTCGTCTCCGGCGTCGCCATCGGCGTCCTGTTCGCCGGCATTGCCGGTTCCGACCGCAAGTCTTCGGCCGCCGCCTTCGTCGCGCTACTCATCTTGCTGGGCGCGGTTTCGGGATCGTCGGGGTTGCCGAGCGTCGCCATCGGGCTGCTGTGTCTGGCGATGGGCGCCTCAAACGCGGTGTTCCAGCGCGACGGGGACGTCGGCGTCGGCGTGACCTACATGACGGGCACGCTAGTGAAGCTGGGCTACCGCCTGGCCGACGCGGTCCGTGGGCGCCCGTCGATGCAGTGGGTGCCGTATTTGGCGCTCTGGCTCGCCCTCGTCGTCGGTGGGGTCGCCGGAGCGCTCTGCGAGTCGCGGGTTCCTGCAGGCAGCCTGTGGATCGCAGCGGCGTCGAGCGCCGGCCTCGCCTTGGCGTGTCGTTTCGTTCGACCTTAACAGGACGGGAAACGCGCGGCGTCCCGGCAATGGTGCGCCTCCCCATTTTGGCCGGAAAGGTCTTTTCGCTCAAGGGGTCCATAGGATAAGGTGCCGAGCCGGCCGTTTCGGCGCGGGAGTGGAGGGCCGTGGAGAACGCGAACGTGGTGTGTAGGGAAAATGCGGCAAGGCAGCGCGAGGTCGCGCTTTCGCTGATGCAAATGGCGCTGGCACTGCTTGACCGCAGTGGGGATTCGCTGCCCGCCATCCATCTTCAGTATGCCGTCGATACGCTGGAAGGAGGTCGGGTCCGGTCTCCGACTGACGACGAGATCGAAAAGTTCTTCGCGGGACACGATGCGGGATGGGTCGCGGACCGCCACTGACGGATGCACGACGTTCAATTCGCCGCCTCCTGCCATATCCGCGCGAACCTGAGGCGTAGTCGAAAACCGGCCCGATTCACCAGCCAGGGAGGAGTCGGGGGTCGGGTTGTCACGCTGCCGGATGCGGTGCATGCTGGGCTGCGGGCCGGGGCACGGAAGGAAGCCCAGCATGACTTTGACAGCCGTTCAGCCTTTCATGAGACCGAGTGCGAAGAGAATACAACTGCGACATGACCGGGACGGCGGAGCGATGGTCACGCGCGACGGGCAGCCGGGCGATGCGCTGATTCACAGGCTAGTCGGACTCGCCGACCTCGGACCGGCGGATTGGTGGCTCGTGAAACAAGCCCTGGATTCGTCCCGACGGCTGCCCGCATGCGCCGACCTCGGCAAATTCGCGGCCGAAGGGTCTGCCCGTGAAAAGCGGCTCGCTATTCTCGAAGGATCCGCAGCCCGGGTCAGGGTGCTGGCCAACGGCCGGCGCCAGCTGATCCGACTATACGTTCCGGGCGAGATGGTCGTCGATGTCGGCGACGATTCGGGCGACAGTCTAAGGGCCATCACCCCGGTCAGCGTCTGCGTGATGCCTGACCCGGCTACATTAGAGGCGCGCTCGGAGCTTGCGCTCGCCTACGAGCGCGCGCGGCGGCTGGATGACCTCTACATTTTCGCACAGGTCGTGCGCTTGGGGAGCTTGGACGCGGCCGACCGGCTCGGCCACCTTTTGCTCGAACTGCGGGAACGCTACTACTCTGCCGGCCTCACCAATGGGGACGGCATGCCGCTGCCGCTGACGCAGACCGATCTTGGCGATCTGCTGGGGCTGACCAGCGTCCACGTCAACCGCATGCTGCGGTCGCTCCGGACGGACGGCTTCCTTACGCAGCGGAAGGGCTGGATCGCGCTTCAAAACGACGCGAAGCTCGCGAAGAGGGTGGGCTTCGTCCCCGCGACATCGTGACGGGAGTCGGGAAGGACCCGATGAGCGCTGGCGCGTTCATCCTAGGGGACGCGGAGGCGAAGCCAATGCATCCGGATTCCCGCTGGGGTGGGACGGTGGACGGCGATGCAGAGTATCTGCGTAAACGGCTGGACGAAGAGCGGCGCCGCGCCCAGCGCGAAGGCGATCCGGCCGTCGTGAAGGCGCATCGCGTGATGGCAGATGCCTACGAGGCAAGGCTTTCCGCGATGAAGGAAGGACAGACGGCGCCACTGGTCAAGGGATCGCCGTGACAAGGTCCCCCTCACTCCATTCGACCGGTCACGGCAGCGCGTGCTTGCGGAAACGTTCTCAAATGTCTTGACCGCCTTGCCTTGGCGTTAGGGGATACGACGATCGCGCAGGACCGGGCTCGGGTCTCGCCGCCCACGATCTGCGCGAGCAGCATTCACTTGAAGTGACGTCGAGCTCGGATCGCGGCTTCGTTTCACCATCACGAGGTCGTGACGCATGCGCCAGCATGGTTACGGCACGATAGGAGCACGCAGACGAGAAAGTGCTGTCGAGGATGACAGCGGTTCGCTCGCGGTGCGCGGCGAGAGTAGCCGTCCAAGACCACCGTGAACTTGGCGACCCACCGCCGAACTTCACAGTCCGGCTGATCCCTGGCTACGAAGTGCCACTAGCTCTTCAAACGACGTAGTCTGCGTTCGTCTGCAGGAGGGGATCACACCGTGAGCCCTCGAGGTGATCTTGCGCAATCTGTCTATCGAGCGCAGTGTTCCGGACACGAAACGAAAGAGGAGATAAGGATGTTTCGGATCGCTATGGCCCTCGCTGCGACGGCAATGATCGCGTCGCCAGTGGTGGCGGCCCCGTGCAAGGACGCGAAGGGCAAGTTCATTAAGTGTCCGCCAAAGGCTTCGACGAAGGTGACCGGCAAGTGCCGCAACTCTAAAGGCCAGTTCGCGAAGTGCGGAACGCCAGGCGCGAAGCCAGCCTAGGATCGCCCTGAGATTCGATCCGCACCGGGGCTTGCCGACCTGACGCCCTGGGGTGCTCGTCGGCTTGGGGGCGGTCCGTGGCGGCGATCCGGAATTCGTCGGGCGCCGCCACGGATTGGCGCGAACCTGGTCCGCCTCGGGACGGGAGTCCTCTTACGCCGGATGGGACGCTGCTCGTGGTATGCGCAGATACCTCGCCGGTCGCCGTCGGCACACCAGTGACCGTGGCTAGGTTGCTTGATGTGCGGCGACAAGCATCACGCGGCCTCTTAGGCCGACGGAATTCTTGGCCCGATGATTGGTTCGCCAGCTTTATCAGGGCCTCCCTTCATTAGAGTAAAAGCCCCACCCGGCTATCAGATACCACGTCAGAACGTTGCGAGTCTGAACGCGGCGACCGCGAACGCCGCCCCGCTCAATATCGCAATGAGGCGGCTACGTCACTGACCACTCGCGGTGTCATGCGTCCGGTAGTTGGGCTAGAGTGGCGCATCGCGTGATGCCGCTCGCGATTCTTGATGCCCGCGCGGTTCGGCAGCGCCCGCGATCGCAGGGTTGGTCTGGGCGCGCTGCACGGGAGGATAACGTGATAGATTGGTTAGTCGCGGTGATCGGTCCGGACGATGGCAGCGCTTCGACAGCGCAGCTCTGCGCACGCGCCGCAATCCTTCTCCCGTTCGGTATCTTGTGCATGCGCGTCGCCGGTCGCCGCACCTTCTCCAACCTCACTCCGCTCGACATCTTCGTGGCGATCGTCGTCGGATCGAACATAAGTCGGGCGATGACAGGCAAGGCTCCGCTTCTTCCCGCGCTCGCCGCGACGCTAATCCTCGTCGCTCTGCACCGACTTCTCGCGATGGCAACGGTCCGCTCGAACCTCCTGTCACGCTTCGTGAAGGGGAAACCCGTGGTGCTCGTGCGCGACGGGGTGATAGACCGTCGCGCGCTGACCGCGAGCCACATGAGCGAGGACGATCTGCTGGAGGCGATCCGCATGGAGCAGGAGTCCGGCGTCCACCGCGTCGCGCTCGCCACGTTCGAGCGTGGCGGCAAGGTGAGCGTCGTGCCAATGGAGAAGTCGTGAGCGAGCTGCTGGCGGTCGTTCCCAAGAAGGTGGAGGCGTCCGCCCGCGCCCTCCTCGACGCGGCGTGCGCGCGGGGTCTTTCGATCGTAACCGCCGAGAGCTGCACGGGCGGCCTGGTCGCCTCACTCTTGACCGACGTCGAGGGCCTCAGTCGTGCATTCGAGCGCGGCTTCGTGGTCTACACCGACGACGCCAAGTGCGATCTCCTCTTCGTCGATCGCCGCGCGATCGAGCGGTGCGGCGCGGTAAGCCGAGAGACGGCGATAGCGATGGCCGAGGGCGCGCTGCGGAATTCGGAAGGCGACGTCGCAATCGCCGTCACCGGGTTCGCCGGGCCAGCGGGTCCGGGGGACGAGCCCGGCCTCGTCCATTTCGCCTGCGCGCGGACGGACTGGGGCATTCGTCACCGTGAGGAGCATTTCGGCGACATCGGGCGCGGCCCGGTGCGCCTCCGCTGCCTCGCGGTGGCCGTCGAGATGCTGCGGCACGCGGTCGACGCCGAAATCTGAATTGGCTTCGAGGGCGCTCGAACAAGGTGACGGCGCCGGACGGACCGCCGCACTGCGGACGGACGTTGGCGACGCAGCGGAACGATGGGGCTGGCGGCAGGTTGGTCGGGTGGTTCGTTGGACGAGGATGCCCGCAATGCCGTTCCGCCTGATCGCCGGGGGTGCGCAGAGCCCTTGGTCCATGTCACGTTCGACTTGGCGAGACGTCGCCCTCCGCACGTGGAAAGAGGCGGGCGAGGACAACGTCAGCCTCGTCGCCGCTGGAGTCGCGTTCTACGGTTTTCTGGCGCTCGTCCCGCTGTTGGGCGCGACTGTGCTGACATATGGATTGGTCGTCGATCCCGCCACCGTCCTGCAGGATGTGCGACGGCTCGCCGCCGCGATGCCGGCCGAGGCTGCGCGGCTCGTCGGCGAGCAGCTGCTGGGAGTGGTGAACACGTCCGCGGGAAAGAAGGGGTTGGGTCTGGCCATCGCTCTGGGCATCGCACTCTTCGGCGCGCGCAGCGGCGCGGGCGCGATCGTCACTGCCCTCAACATTGCCTACGAGCGCAAGGAGCGTCGGGGCTTCTTGCAGGTCACCCTGCTCGCGCTAGCCATGACTGCGGCCGCCGTGCTCGTCGCGGTGCTGGCCGCCGCCGCGATCGCCGCGTTGGGACATCTTCAGCGTCTGCTTCCCGAGCTGCCTGGATGGGCGGCCGCCTTCGGCAAGGCCGTCTCTTATCTGGTGCTGGGATGCGTCGCGGCGGCTGCGGCGGCGGCGCTATACCGTTTTGGTCCGTCGCGCGAGGGTGACGAGGCCGACTGGATCTGGCTCACTCCGGGCTCGGTGCTGACTGCATCACTGTGGCTGCTGCTGACCTTGGGCTTCGGCGTATACGTCGCCAACTTCGGCCACTACGACGCCAGCTATGGCTCACTGGGGACGGTGGTCGTGCTGCTCACGTGGCTGTATCTTTCCAGCTACATCCTTCTGTTCGGCGCGGAGCTGAACTTTGAGTTCGAACGCGAGACGAAGGCAGCAAGTGTTGAGACTGTTGGCGACAAGCCACCGCCGGCGGATCCTTCTGCCAAGCCAGACGGCGGACCTGTCGCCAGTCAGGAGGCGATGCCCGGAATGGGCGACGAACCGACGCCAGGCTCGGGTCCGTCGGCCGGCGAGGTGGCGGGCGAGTTCGCGAAGGGACGTATCGCCGCGAGGATTGCGCGGACGACCGGTTCAGGAAAGGTCGGGCTGGTGACCTCGGGAATGGCGGCCTACGGCTTGGCCAGCCTGCGCCACGGGCGCCGCTCGGTGCTGGGGATTTCGATGCTCGCGGGTGCTGCTTCCATCGCATGGCTGCGGCGCGATCGCTTGCCGACATTAGGCATCCGGGCGATCTTGTTCGACATTGATGGGACCCTCGTCGACAGCAACGACGATCATGTTGAGGCATGGGACCAGGCGTTCCGATCAGAAGGCCATGCGATCGGTCGCCCCGCCATCCACGCCGAGATCGGCAAGGGCGGAGATCAGCTACTTCCGGCGCTCCTTCCCCAGTCCTCGTCCGCCGAACGTCGGCGCATCTCTGACGCCCACGATGCCGTGTTCAAGGACCGATTCCTCCCGCGTGTCCGACCCTTTCCCCGGGCCGCCGACCTCGTCCGGGCGGCGAACGCTTCTGGTAGAAAGATCGTCCTTGCCTCGTCGGCGTCGAAGGAAGAATTGGACAATTACATCGAGCTGCTCGGCATTTCGGACGTCGTGGATGCGAGCACGAGCATCGACGACGTGTCGACGTCCAAGCCGGCGCCCGACATCTTCGTCGCTGCGTTGAGGAAGGTGGGCATCGCCCCGGCGAACGCGATCGTCGTCGGAGATAGTCCATATGACGTCGAGGCAGGTCGGCGCGCCGGGGTGAAGGTGATCGGGCTGCGGTCGGGCGGTTTCCCCGACGACCGGCTTGCCGGCGCGGTAGCGATCTACGACGACGTGGCCGACCTACTCGCCCATCTCCACGACTTGGTTGTCTGAGGTTGGGACTACGTGCCTCGATCACGCCGATGTTCAAAAATATGTGCGCCCGACGCCGCTCCGCGACTTCGAGCATCTCCAAGATATTGGTCTTTCCGCGGGTCGAAGACTACCCGCTACCGCGTTGCGTCCGACCCGGGAATGCAACGCGTTTCGGGCCGGACTTGGCGAGTTGTCGCGTCGTGATTTTCCCAGCTCACTCGCTCGAACGCGGTCCGAGGCTTTGACTTGGGAGGATGAGCAGCTGTAGCGCTCAAGCGCTGGCTTATTTCCCGGCGTCGTCGTCCCTCGCGCTCGCTGCCTGTCGGCGGCTGATCGCCGCCTGCGCGGCGTCCTTGTAGCGGCCTGACGAAAGCATCGCGCACGCGGTGGTCGCGGCCTGGCGCACGCGCTCCAGCTGCTCGTCGGCATATTGCTGGGTCATGTCGGGGACGACAGAGTCGATCCTGATGTGCTCGGCCTGGCTCATTCCCAGCCCTTGCCAGAGGTAGACGTCGAAGACCTCCTTGAGCGCAGACACTTGGCCGTGCTCGTTAAGCCAAGGGAGCGACGTCCCCGATGTGCTGAACGAAAGGAGCGGCTTGCCCGCAACGACGGGCTGTCCGGCTTCGGTCTTGAGATCACGGAAGCTGTAGCCCGCCCCGAGAACGCGGTCGACGTAGCCCTTGAGGATCGCGGGCGGCAGCCCGAACCAGATCGGGTAGACGAACACGACGATGTCCGCCGCGCGGAGCTGCTCGAGCTCCACCGCGACGTCGCTGGCGGGCGCCCAGTCGGGCTGCGTCGGCCGCTCCTCGGCCCTGAGCAGGGGGTCGAAACCGATCGCGTATAGGTCGCGGACCGTCACCGAGTGGTGGTTGCGTTCGGCGACTTCCCGATAGGCCTCGACGATGGAATGGTCGAAGCTCTCTGACGATGGGTTCGCAAGCACGACGAGGTGGCGAATCTTCTGCGAACTGTCATCGGTCATGGGCGACTCTTCCGTAGTTGTCGGGCGCCGGCTGCGTTGTCGCGGCTGCCACGGTAGCGCAGCGACCCGCTTGCGGACGCCAAGGTTGAGATACGCGCGGCCGGGGACCGTGTCGAGCGGGCAAGCCCTGCCGAGCCTGCATGAACGTGTCGGGCCCGCCCGGCGATGTCGAGCGGGACCCGCCAGACTGATAGTCGCGTGTCGCCACGGAGCGACTGAGGTCGTGACGGGTGACGGGCAGCTCAATCGTCACGGTTGGTTTCGCATCGCCAGGACGCAGGCGTATGCGCTCAGCATAGCGAGGCCGAACCAGGTGAGCGCGTAAAGAAGATGATTGTTCGGGAAGGTGGTCACGGTGAGGCCGCCGCGAGGCCAGCCGCCCGGATTGGGAGAGGAATCGGCATCGACGAAGAAGGGCGCCACGTTCGTCAGCCGCCTCGCGTTGGCGATGGCTGCCACATCTCGGGAATACCACCGGTTATCCTGCGGGCGGTTGGGCCGCAGGAGCCGCCCGCCCGGCTCCGTGATCCGCAGCAGCCCGGTCACCCGCACGTCGCCATAAGCCGTGGCAGCCTTGCGGGTCCGGGGATCGGCGCGATCCGGCGGCACGTAGCCGCGATTGACGAGGAGGATATCGCCGTTCGGCAACCTGAGCGGGGTGATGACCCAGAAGCCGTTGCCGATCTCGGTGACGGCTTCGACAAGCGTTTCCCGCTCGCCGAGCCAGCGCCCTTGTGCGGTGACGTGCCTGTATTCGTCGCCGCGCGCGGTTATCGACGGCCATTTAGTGCGTGCCGGCACGGCGGAGGGTGGCGCTTGGACGCGCTCGTCGACCGCCTCGATGAGCGCGAGCTTCCACGTGCGCCTCTCCACCTGCCAGATCCCGAGCGCGGCGAAGAACAGGGTGCCTGTCAGCGCCAGTCCGAGCAGGAACGCGCGCTTTGCCACACCTCGGTTCGCCATGTCTCGGGCTCGACGGCGCCTAGCGCACCGGTCCGGCCGGGCCGCCCGGCATCGGCATCATGTTGCCGTTGAGGTGGAGCATGACCCACACTGATCCACCTATGGTGACGACCACGATCACCGTCGTGAACAGGAAGGCGAGAAGCGTCCATCCGCCCTCGGACCGCGTGTCCAGATGCAGGAAGCAGATCACGTGCACGGCGATCTGGATCAGCGCCAAGCCGAAGATGATAGCCGCCGTCGAGCCAGGGGCGGGCTGCGGTCCCGACATCACCAGCCAGAATGGCACTATGGTCAGCATGATGGCGAGGAGGGAGCCAATCCGGTAGCCGAGGCGGCTGCCGTGTCCGTGGGAGTCGCCGTGCCGTTGCAGGCTGGCATCATCATGGGGTCGGATGCTCAACGGATCACTCCATAAAGATACACGAAGGTGAAGACGCCTATCCAGATGATGTCGAGGAAATGCCAGAACATGGACAGGCAGACGAGCCGGCGCCTCATCGCCGGGATGAGACCGTGCTGGCCGAGCTGGATCAAGGTCACGGCGATCCATACGAGACCGACGGTGACGTGTGCGCCGTGCGTGCCCACCAGCGTAAAGAACGCCGACAGGAAGGCGCTGCGCTGCGGGCCCGCGCCTTCGGCGATGAGATGGGCGAACTCGTAGAGCTCCACGCTTACGAAGGCGAGGCCGAGCAGCCCCGTCACGGCCAGCCAGAACCGCGTCGGGCCGACCCTTCCCGCCTCCATGTGGGGCATCGCTTCGCCGAAGGTGATCGAGGACGCGAGCAGGAAGGCGGTGTTGAGTGCGACGAGCTTCAGATCGAAGATCTCGCGCGGCACCGGCCCGCCGGCGTAGCTGGTGCTCACCACGCCGAACATCGCGAACAGCGAGGCGAAGATGAGCGCGTCACTCATCAGGTATATCCAGAAGCCGAGCACCGTGGCTCCGCTGGCTTCGTGGTCGTGATGATCGTCGGCCTGGTGCCAGACCGGGCCGGTATCCTGCTGGCCTAGCGCGTGATCGGTCATGTCAGGCTCCGGCATGCAGCGGCGGCTGCCGCTTGCTTTCTGTGCTGGCCACTTCCTCGGCTTGGATGAAGCGGTCTCGGTTGAAGTTGAACGTGTGCCCCACGGCGACCACGAGTAGGCCTGCGAAGCTGAGCGCGGCGAGCCACCACATATACCAAACCATGGCGAAGCCGAGGACGAGCGCCAGTCCGGCCAGGATCACGCCGCTCCCGGTATTGCGAGGCATGTGGATCGGGCGGAAGCCCTCGCAGGGGCGCTCGTAGCCACGCGCCTTCATGTCATACCAGGCATCCAGTTGGTGGATGACCGGCGTGATGGCGAAGTTGTAGTCGGGCGGCGGCGAGCTGGTCGACCATTCGAGCGTGCGGCCGTCCCAGGGGTCGCCGGTCGTATCCGCCAATTGGTGGCGCTTCACGAAGCCCATGACGATGCTCATCACGAAGCCCAGGATCCCGACCAGGATAATCAAGGCGCCAACCGCGGCAATGACGAAGTAGGGCTGGATGGTGGGATCGTCGAAGTGGTGGACGCGCCGGGGCTCACCCATCAGGCCGACGACGTAGATCGGCGTCCAGGCGACCCAGTAGCCGACGACCCAGCCCCAGAACGCGACCTTGCCCCAGAACTCGTCCATCTTGAAACCGAAGGCCTTGGGGAACCAGTAGGTCATCCCGGCGAAGAGCGCGAAGACGACGCCGCCGATGATCACATTGTGGAAGTGGGCGACGAGGAAGAGGGAGTTGTGGAAGACGAAGTCCGCCGGCGGGATGGCGAGCAGGACGCCGGTCATGCCGCCCACGGTAAACGTCAGCATGAAGGCGACGACCCACATCATCGGCAGTTCGAACCGGATGTCGCCCTTATACATCGTGAAAAGCCAGTTGAAGATCTTCGCGCCGGTCGGGATTGAGATCACCATCGTCGCGATGCCGAAGAAGCTGTTCACGGTAGGGCCCGCTCCCATCGTGAAGAAGTGGTGCAGCCAGACCAGGTAGCTCAGGATGGTGATGACGACGGTAGCGTAGACCATCGAGGAATATCCGAACAGCGGCTTGCCCGAGAAGGTCGCGGTGATCTCGGAATAGATCCCGAAGGCCGGCAGCACGAGGACGTAGACTTCGGGATGGCCCCAGATCCACACCATGTTCCAATACATCATGGGCGCACCGCCCAGTTCGTTAGTGAAGAAGTTGGTGCCGACGTAGCGGTCGAGAAGCAGTAGGAAGAAGGCGGCCGTCAGCGCGGGGAAGATCGCGATGGCCAGCACGTTCGAGCACAGCGCGGTCCAGCAGAAGACCGGCATCTTCATCATGGTCATGCCCGGCGCGCGCATCTTGATGATGGTCGCCACCATGTTGATCGCGGATAGCGTCGTTCCCACGCCCGCTATCTGGAGTGACCATAAGTAGTAGTCGACGCCGGTGTCGGGGGAGTAGGCGAGCTCGGCGAGGGGCGCGTAGGACAGCCAGCCCGTGCGAGCGAATTCGCCGACGAACAGCGAGATCATGACCAGCACCGCGCCAGCGACGGTGAGCCAGAAGCTGAGGTTATTGAGGAAGGGGAAGGCGACGTCGCGCGCACCGATCTGCAATGGCATGACATAGTTCACGATGCCGACGACCAGCGGGATCGCCACGAAGAAGATCATTATGGTGCCGTGGGCCGTGAAGATCTGGTCGTAGTGGTGCGCTTCCAGGTAGCCCTGGTTGGCGCCGAAGGCGACGGCCTGCTGAGCCCGCATCATCAGTGCATCGGAGAAGCCCCGCAGCAGCATCACGATGCCCAGGACGAGATACATGATGCCGATCTTCTTGTGATCGACGCTCGTGAACCATTCGTTCCACAGATAGCCCCAGAGGCGGTAGCGGCTGACGACGCCGACGATGCCGAGCCCGAGCAGGGAGACGACGATGAAGGTGCCGAGCAGGATGGGCTCGTGGAAGGGGAAGGATTCCCAGGTCAGCCGGCCGAAGACGGTCTTGAGGAGGTTGTCGGTCATCGTGCTTCCGTTCGCGGGAGATCAGGCCCGCGCGGCGCGGGGGCGCCGGGGACGGTGAGTGGTGAGACGGCGGACATGTTCCGGTTGCGCTGATCGCCCGGCTTCGCTCGACCCGGCGCGCCTGGCTCGGCTGGCTTGGTGACGTTGGGGCCCGAACCCTTGTCCTGCGGCGCCTTCTCAAGCGCGGGGACTGGCTTCCCGCCGGCTATGGGCGCCGTGTCGCGGCCGGGCGGCATCCCGGCGCCCATCCGGGCATCCTTGGGATTGCCGCCGCCGCGCGCCATGTCGCGCGCCATGACGTCCTTCATGCAGGGCTTGTCAGGCTCCACGCAGCCGTTGACGACCCTGTCGAATAGCCCGCGCTCGACCGCGCCGAACCGCATTACCGGCACCTTCTCGCTTGGCTTGGCAAGCGAGAGGTAGCTGGCGGTCTGCAGGGAACCGCCGCCTGCTTTCACGCTCGCGACCCAGCGGTCGAAGTCTTCCTTGGTCTTCCCGATCAGCTTGAAGCGCATGTCGGAATAGCCACGGCCGGTGTAGTTCCCCGAATATCCTTCGCTTTCGCCCGGCCTGTTAAGCACCGCGTTCAGTTCCGAGCGCATGGTCGGCATTGCGTAGATCATTCCCGCAAGGGTCGGCGCGTAGAAGGTGTTGAACTGGTCGGTAGAGGTGATCGAGAAGTGGACCGGAACGTCGACCGGGACTGCCAGCTCGTTCACGGTGGCAATGCCTTTGTCGGGATAGATGAACAGCCACTTCCAGTCGAGCGCGACGACCTGCACCTCGAGTGGCTTGGTGCCGGCGGGGACGGGTCTGCCCGGCGCGATCCGCTCGAGCGGCCTGAACGGATCGAGCAGATGGGTGCTCGTCCAGGTGACCGCGCTCAGGGCGATGATGATCAGGAGCGGGCATGCCCAGATGATCAGCTCGAGCGTCGTCGAGTGGTCGAAGCCTGGATCGTAGGTCTTGTTCGCGTTGCCGCGCCGATACTTGCGGGCGAACACGACCGTCAGCACCATCACGGGAACGATGATGAGCAGCATGACGGCAGTCGAGAAGAGGATGAGGTCCCGCTGCTGGGCGGCGATGTCCCCCCCGGGGTTGAGCACGACCATGTTGCAGCCCCCCAGCAGCGCGAGCGCCGTGATCACGGGTAGGCGCGCGGCGGTTCGGATTGTGTTCGATCCTGTTCTCAGCATGGGGGTTCGCTAGACCCGGACTGATCGACCGACTTTGACGAAGGTCAAAGTTGGCGCGATTGTCTTGAGGTATCGAGGACGTCACGAGCCGGTTCGGCGCGAGCATGATGCGCGGCCCGTCACGTTGGATCGGAGGACTTGACCGGATGGCTGCCAGCACCCTCGAGACGGCGAACTCGACGCCGTTGGAGCGCGATGCCCGCGTTATAGACGCGCGCGGACACCAAGTCCGGCCCGGCGATATTGCGGTCGGAGTGATCATCGGGCGGTCGACCGAGTTCTTCGACTTCTTTGTTTACGCTATCGCCTCGGTGCTCGTTTTCCCGAGCTTGGTCTTTCCATTTGTCAACGCGCTGACGGGAACGCTTTACTCGTTCGCCATTTTCGCCTTGGCCTTCGTGGCGCGGCCCTTCGGCGCCCTCGTTTTCCTGTGGATCGACAGAAGGCATGGCCGGGGGGTCAAGCTCACCATAGCCATGTTCCTGTTGGGGGGCTCGACAGCGGCGATGGCGTTCCTGCCAAGCTATGCGCAGGTGGGAGGGGCGGCCGTTGCGCTGCTCGCGCTGTTCCGGGTGGGCCAGGGCTTCGCGCAGGGCGGGACTTGGGATGGACTCCCTTCGCTGCTCTCGCTCAACGCGCCGAAGGAGCGTCGGGGATGGTTCGCGATGATTCCGCAACTCGGGGCGCCTATCGGCCTGTTCGTGGCGGCGGCTGTATTCGCATTCCTGCTCACGACGCTGAAGGCCGGCGACTTTCTGGACTGGGGATGGCGCTATCCCTTCTTCGTCGCCTTCGTCATCAACGTGGTAGCGCTGTTCGCCCGCCTCCGCCTGATCTCGACACCGGAGTTCGTCGAGCTGTTCGAGAACCGTGAGCTTCAGCCATCGCGGGTCACGGACATGTTCCGCGAGGAGGGAAGAACTGTAGTGCTTGGCGCGTTCGCTCCGCTCGCCAGCTTCGCGCTGTTCCATCTGGTGACGGTATTCCCCCTCTCTTGGGTGATCCTGAAGTCCGGCGAGGGGGCGGTGCACTTCCTCGTGATCGAGATGGTCGGCGCGATGGTGGGGCTCGCTGCCGTCGCGGCTTCGGGCGCGATCGCGGATCGGATCGGGCGGCGGACGCTCCTTGGCCTGTCCGCCATCATGATCGCCGCCTACAGCGGGTTCGCGCCGCAGCTTCTGGACAGGGGACCCGGTGGCGAATGGGTCTACATGATGCTCGGCTTCGTGCTGCTCGGGCTGTCGTTCGGACAGTCGTCGGGTGCCACGAACGGCAGCTTCTCGGCGCGCCATCGCTACACCGGTGCAGGCACGACCGCGACGGCCGCCTGGTTCATCGGCGCGGCTTTCGCCCCGCTGGCGGCGTTGCTGCTCGCAAGCAATTTCGGTCTGATATCGGTGGGTGCCTACCTTCTCTCCGGGGCCGCGTGCACGCTCGGTGCGCTGGCGTTCAATCGGGACTGGGCGGCGAGAGCCACTTGATGGGTGGAGCGACGATCGGCGACAAGTGGCACATCGCCACCGCTTCGTCGCCACGTCGAACGTGCCCAAGAGTGTTAGTTCTGCCCTGTACGCCGACCCTGCCGGTTTTGACCTGCGTCAAAGACTGCGACGGCATCTGTGGCAAGCGGATCGGGGAGTGCTTGTCATGGGAAAACCGTCCGAGCGGGACCAGCCCGCCGCCTTTGGAGGCCACTGGTATTTGATAGACGAGGTCGATCTGGCTCCCCTGCTCGCCGACCACTCGGCCATCCGGGGCATGTGTTCGAAGGTCGAGGCGCTAGCCGACCGGTTGGCCGATCTTCCGACTCTTGAGGAGCGGTGCGAGGTAGCAGATCTGATCCAGAGCCGAATCCACGATCACGTCGTCGTTACCAGCAACTTCATGAAGGGCGCCTTCGCGGGCACTCGTTCAAGACTAGGAGGCGGCATATTGACCCGCGTCCTTGTCGATCAGATCGCCGACGGCATTCACGCAGAGGACGTCGTCGAAGCGCTCCGAAGGAAGGATCTGGCGCCGGCGCAGGTGGACACGCTGGCATATATGCTGCGCTGCCTGTTCGACGGGTGCCGCCGCGCTCTCGTATTCGAGGAACTGGGGTTGCTGTTCCTTGGTCGCCACCGTCTGGCTCGCGACGCGCGGCTCGCGCTCAAGGAGCTTCTCGAGCGTGAGTTCGAGGGATTACGGGTCTAGGCGGCCGCTGCGATCGCTTCGAGAGCCGTGCGATTGGATATGGTGACGGCGCGTGACCCCGGGAGACCGATGACTCCAGCCGTCCTGAGCTGGGTGAGCTGTCGGCTGACGGTCTCTATGGTCAAGCCGAGAATGTCTGCCATCTGGCCACGAGTCAGTGGCAGATCGAATGTCAGCGGCGCGTCGGGGGCGGATCGGCATCCAGTCGGTCCGGCCTTGTCTGCCATCTCGAGCAGGAATTCGGCCACCTTTTCATGAGCCGATTTGCGCGCCAGCATCAGCATGCGCGCTCGCGCCTCCTGCAGGGCCGTCAGCGTCCGCTGGAGGAGCAGCCGTTCCATCCGGATGTGGTTGTCAAGCACCTGTTCGAACTTCTGGCGCGGGAAGACGCACAGTTCGACGTCGGACAAGGCCCGCACGGAATGGCCCGCCTCTTCGGAATATGGCTGACCGACGAAGTCCGCTGGATAGAGGAGCCCGACTATCTGCTCCCTGCCGTCAGGCGTGGACGTCGTGAGCTTCAGCATGCCGGTCAGGACGTTGGCGCAGATGACGCTCTCGCCCCCCGCCCAGATGATCGTCGTCCCTCGGGCATACGTTCGACGTTCCGCGATGGAGTTGAGAAGACCAAGTTCCATATCGTCCAAACTCCCGCAGAGGGCGAGGTCGCGGACGGTGCAATCCTGGCAGATGTTCGGGCTTTTCACGTCCTATCCTTAACAGATTTCTCGCGATTGTCGTCTCATTGGCCGGGCCTTTGTAAACCGGAGGTATTCTGCGCAAGGTAGCACCCGATCCGGTTCTTTTTCCGTATCGCTGGTTCAACCCGCTTGGGCTAGCCACGCCTGTGGCCCTCGGGGTCGGACGATGGGTGTTCTAGGGCTGCGACGTTGCTCGTTCCTTCGTTCACACCGACAATCCTGGGGTCGGTTGGTCCCGCATCATGTTCGCGAAGGTGCCTGCCCCACGGCAGCGGGGACGGAACTCCAGCTACAGGCACGGGGCTGCCAGAGTCGCGCCCGGAGGAGCAGGATCGAATGACCGACTGCAAGGACACGGCCTATCACTTCGTGATGAGCGTCCCCGTCACGAACATCACCGGGATAGCTCCAAATTGGGCATGGATGAGCGCCACAGCGCAAGGACCGGTTCCGTGGAGCAGCTTGACGTCGGACGATATCATCGCCGGAAGTCGCTCGCGCGCGGCCGTGACAGCCTCATCCTGCGTCGCGGCGAACGCGAAGGACGTGGCCCCGGCATCCTCCAGGACGTCCCGAAGCAGCATCGCAATCAGCGGCTCGTCTTCGATGATCAGCACGTGGCACATCTTCGCTTACTCCTGATGGGCCTTAACGCGCGGGAAAGCCTATCGGCGTGCGGAATCGAGATTCTTTCGAGGTGGCGGCACAGACCGCTGTTTGTCACCGCTCTTGGGCGTGACCGGTCGTGCGGCGCAGCGCCCGCGCTTTCACGCCACTTTCGTCTCGCGGCTACGGCTGGCATCGGATTCCACGTGATCGATCGACACGATGGTGCCAGGATTCCCGCCATGCGTCTCAACGGTGGCGTCCAGCCTTTTAGCCAGCGCCTCGACGATCGTGCTGCCGAGCCCGGTCGAAGCGGACGCCATCGAGGACGGCGTGCCGACCCCGTCATCGCTGACCGACAAGGACCAGTCGCGTCCGTCCGCTTGGTACCCGACGGTGATCGTGCCGCTGCGGTCGCCGGGAAAGGCATGCTTCAGCGAATTGATCACCAGCTCCGTGACGATGAGGCCTAGGCTGACAGAGATATCGGCAGGAACGCTGCTGCTATCCGCGACGACATCGATCGAGAGCTGGTTGTGATCGCGGATCATCGAAGCGCCGAGGCTCTGGCACAGCTCGGTGAAGTAGGTGCGCAGCGCAACATCCCCGAGTGTCGATGTCGCCAAGTGGCGCTGCAGCGACGCGATCGACATCACCCGGCTATGGGCGTCGTGAAGATGGCCCCGGGTTTCTTCCGACTGCACGCGGCGCGCGCTTTGCAGCAGCACGCTCGCTATGATCTGAAGGCTGTTGGCAACGCGGTGCTGCACCTCCTGGAGCAGGATCACCTTTTCGCGCAGCAGCTCGTCCTTGAGCCTGGCGGCGATCCGGGCTTCGGTGACGTCGGCGATCGTTAGCAGCAACAAAGCGGGCTCGGCGCTATAATCGAGCTTGCGAGCCGTCAGGACGAGCTGGCGGGGCTTGGCGCCGCCCGCCAGATCCATGTCATAGGAATCGATGGCCGCATGTCCGGTAAGCGTCGCGCTCAGTAGGGAACGGAGCTGGGGCACGTCCCATTCGCCCGAGCCCAGCGCGAACAGCGACTTTCCGGCCACCTCGGCCTCTTCGGCATGGAATGCGCTACAGAAGGATGTGCTTGCCCCGACGACGGCGAAGGTCCGGTCGAGCAGCAGTGCTGGTGCGCTCGAGCAACTGACTACGGCTCGTGCCAGGCCGAGCGCAACGTCTGGGTGTGTGGGCCGCTCTGTCATTAGGTGCCTTCCGGCGTGCCGGGGGCTCGCAAGATCGAAAGCTTGGCCGGGATTGGGGCGCGATGCCTGTCTCTCAGCTGGGGACATAGACTCGCACAGTCCGTATAACATGGATCATGCGGTTCCGGTGAGAATTCGCACAGTGGTTTGCATCGGCTCGGCGGCATTAGTTCGCATCGATCAAATCGAACCGGCTGTCGCTGGCGTCAAGTAAGGCGAAAGGCGCTTGTGACAATGTGTATCGCCGCAACGGAGCCGACGGGATCAGCAGTAGTAGCGATACCCGTCGCCCCTTGCCGGTCGCGCTCGCGCCCAGGGATTCCGACTCTGCCGTGGCGAGTTTAACGCTCAACCCAGCGTATGCGACATCCTTATGATTCAATGAGAAGCGGATGCCGTTACGCTGAAGTCAAAGGCGTCGCGTCCTGGGCGCAGGCTATTCCATTGAGGATTTCCGGGCTCAGAAAGGCCAACCTGTCTTGGCGCAGAAACCGCTGGTGTCCTTCAGTACCTCCGGGACGCCGCTTGCCTGGCTCGATGAACAGGGCCAAATTCTGTCATTGCGTGAGATATTTGATGTCTATCTTTGGCGGGAATTTGGGATGCGGCAGAGCGAGCACGTGATGATCGATAACGTCGTGCCGAACATGAGCAACGAATATACCAGTCAACAGCTGGGACGGTGCAAGATACCCCAGCACGCACATGCGCCATGCTTCGCAACAGCTAGCCAGCAAAAGGTAGCTCGTACGTTGAGGCTCCATATCATTTCGCCGAAAAACGGAGGGCGCTTAGCTCTTCTTACCGCCTCCGTTACTAGGCGATGATCGATACTCGAACTCCCAAGGGAACGTGACGACGTCGAAGCTATCGTTTCTTGGCTGCAGGAACCACAAACATTGGCTGTTCCGAGTACGATATGACATAAGGCTGGCGGAAATAAGTCGCCTTGCACAGGAAATCAGATGCGGAAGAAGGGTGTAGAGCTGGCGGACGAATTTCCGACGTGTGACGTGTCATCGCATCGACACGCTACCCGCCAGTCCGTTCGATGGTTAGCCTTGATCCTTTTCGTCGTCGCCAGCGTCTCGCTTATGGCGGCGTCACTTTGGGGGGTGAGCCATCGAATAATCTGGCTCGGAAACGCGGCGTTGATGACAGTCACGATGTTTTACGCTGTTTCTGTCTGGATCGCGCATCGTCGCCGATCGACGAACGTTCTAGCTGCGCTTGATCGCCTTCAGGCTCTTCGGGTTGAGGAGCGATCAGAAAGACACATCACTTTCCGTGACCGGGTCCGTCCCCGCAAGCTCGATTCCTGACCTTGGTTGCCGCGCTCGGGCCTCCGCGGCTAACATTTTCCCCTAAGCGCGTCGTTCAATGGTGGCGCGAGGCAGTATGCGTCGCGGGTCTTCCGACCCGTCGGACACGGACCACAGGCCATTTCGTCAATTCTGCGAAGAGGACCAAGAATGAACCTTCGTGAGCGCGTTCGCTCGATCGCGCTGTTCAAGCAGCTTGGTCCCGGATTGATCACCGGCGCGGCGGATGACGATCCCAGCGGGATAGCCACTTATTCGCAGGCTGGCGCGCAGTTCGGTTTCGGGCTGTTATGGACTTTGGTGCTCACCTATCCGTTGATGACCGCGATACAACTGGTCAGCGCGCATATCGGGCGAGTCACCGGTCACGGCCTGGCCAAGAACATGGGCGACATCTTGCCAAGATGGTTGGTGACGGGACTGGTCGCTCTCCTGTTCATCACCAACACGATCAATATCGGCGCCGATATTGCCGCGATGGGGGCGGCCGCGGAACTGGTCGTGGGGGGCGGAGCACATCTGTTCACGGTCGCCTTCGCCGTCGCCTCCCTCCTGTTGCAGATGTTCATTCCCTATCGGCGCTACGCATCCATCCTGAAGTGGCTGACCCTAGTCCTGCTCGCCTATGTCGCACTTGTTTTCATGGTCCATGTCGACTGGGCTGCCGCCGGGAAAGGCATGGTCTGGCCGACAATCGCGGGCGCGGGCGCGATCACGACAGTGGTCGCGATCTTCGGGACGACGATCAGTCCGTACCTGTTTTTCTGGCAAAGCTCGCAGGAAGTGGAAGAGGTCGATCAGGACGACGGCAAGCACGCGCTCACCGAAGCCCCGAACAGGCGACGGGCGAGTATATCCGGATGCGAATGGACACGTATGTTGGAATGGCGGTGTCGAGCCTGGTCGCGCTCGCAATCATGATCGGCACCGCTGCTACCCTGCATGCCGCCGGCAAGACTCAGATCGACACCGCGGCTGATGCCGCGAAGGCGTTGCAGCCGGTCGCCGGTCAGTTTGCCTTCCTGCTGTTTAGCCTTGGGATCATCGGCACCGGATTTCTCGCCGTCCCCGTGCTCGCCGGCTCATCGGCCTATGCGATAGGCGAGTCTCGCGGATGGAAGTGCGGCCTGGAACATAAACCGTGGGAGGCCGTCGGATTCTACTCGGTCATCGGCGCTGCCACGATCCTTGGAATCGGCATCGACTGGTCCCCGTTGGATCCAATCAAGGCGCTGTTCTGGAGCGCCGTGATCAACGGCGTCGTCGCCGTCCCGATTATGGCGGCGATGATGATCGTGGTGTCGCGGCACTCGGCAATGGGCCAGTTCACGGCGACGCGTTGGCTGCTCTTCTTCGGCTGGGCTGCAACTGCCGTCATGGCTGCGGCTGCGGTGGCGATGATTTTTGTCTAGTCGAAGCGAGCGAGTAGTTTTGCATATATAGTTCAGCGCTGATCTCGTTCAGATTCGGTCCTTTGCGCCCATTGGAGACATTTGTGACCGAGTATTCCCCGAGCAGCCCGGAATCCACGGCATTCCACACCCTCGCGTTCACCACCAAGGAAGCGGCTGCGCGTGCCTATCAAGATCTTGTCGCCAGAGGTGTGTTGCCCGAACAGATTAGTCTGTTTATCCACGCAAGCCCGCCGCACAGGGATGACGCTCTGGACCACGACATCGATGTTGGCGGCGTTGCGGGAGCCGGTGCCGCGTCATTCGCCGGTGGCGTGGGCGGTTTTCTCGCCGGCTTAGGCTTGCTGGTAGTACCAGGCTTTGGACCTCTGCTTGCCGTCGGACCCATCGCTGCGGCCTTGACCGGGGTGATCGCGGGAGGCGCGTTGGGTGGATTCGCCGGTTCGCTGGTCGGTGCTGGCGTCTCGGAGATTTCCGCGTTTGCGGCGGAGAAGCATCTCGCGGCTGGTCATGCCATTGTTGTCGTTGCCGATACAGCCTGGAGCAAGGAACTCGACGAAGCAACGCAGCGATTTCCGGATTTGATTGCGAACCACGCAGCCTGACGGATCGCCAAGTGTATTGGACCCAACGGATCTATCACTGCGAAACGAAGCAACACTTGTACCGAAATAAGCGGCGGCAGATAACGATCTGTCCTTTGCGGTTTCTCACCGCCTGAGGAGAGCGCCGACGTGACGGGCGATCTGCTCATCTTCCCGCGATGTAAGAACGCGTAGTTCGCACGCGGAATCCGATCGATCGATATGCCCGGTTTTCGTCCGATTGGCGGCATCGTCGAGGCAAACGCCGAAGCAGCGCAGCGCGTGGCAGATGCCCGCGCGCGCGACCGCGTCATGTTCGCCGATGCCGCCAGTGAATACGATTGTGTCGACGCCACCCAAGGCCACGATCATGCCCGCGATTTCCTTTGCGACGGACATGCAGAACATCGCGACCGCCAGCCGAGCGTCGGGATTTGAGGGCTCCGCCTCGTGGAGCTTGCGCAGATCGCCGCTCACGCCGGAGATGCCAAAGAGCCCCGAGCGATGATCGACCAGATCCTCCAACGCGGCCGCATCGTATTTCTTCTCGCGCATCAGATAAATCAGGACGCCTGGATCGATGTCGCCGCTACGCGTCGCCATGATGATGCCGCCTGATGGCGTCAGCCCCATACTGGTGTCGATCGAGCGTCCGTCCTGCACTGCCGTCACGCTCGCTCCGCTGCCGAGATGCGCGATGACCAGGCGCTTCGGTAGCGCATTGCCGAACTGATGGACGATGGATTCGCAGGACAGCCCGTGAAATCCGTAGCGCTGGATGCCTTCGAGTTGGAGTTCCTTCGCAATGGGCAGGATACGGGCGATGTCGGGCATTTCCGCGTGAAAGGCCGTATCGAGGCATGCCACTTGCGGCACGTCCTGCCAGGTCTGTTTGGCAAGTCGGATGATAGCAAGCGCGGCGGGGGCGTGAAGCGGCGACATCGCACTTGCCGCTTCGAGATCGCGTTCCCCCCGGTCATCGATCACGCAGTGGACGCGAAGCTTCGGACCGCCGTGCACGATCCGGTGACCGATCGCCTCGGGCGCCGAAAGGCTGGTCTTCGCTAGAAGCGACGCGATCGCCTGTAGCGTTGCTTCCGGCGTCTCCGCCTTGATCGGCGTTCCCGGCAAGGCCGAACCCTTTGCGTCCTCGGCCTGCAACTCGGTACCGTCCGTCTCGCCCGTCATCAGCGCTTCGGTCTCGGCCCCTTCGACACGGTAAAGCCCGAACTTGAGCGAGGAGGAGCCGCTGTTGAGGGTGAGGACGATCATCGCACCCAGCGCCAGTCGCGAACCTCCGGCATGTCCTCGCCATGCTCGGCGACGTAGAGCTTGTGGCGCTCCATCGTCGCCCAATAGCGCTGCGTCTCGGCCGCCACCCGATCCTTGAACCGGGGGATGCGCGATATCGCATCGAGCGCGAGCTGGTAACGGTCGAGATTATTGAGCACGACCATGTCGAACGGCGTGGTGGTGGTGCCTTCCTCCTTGTAGCCACGGACATGGATCTGGTCGTGGTTGCGCCGACGATAGGTGAGCTTGTGGATCATCGCCGGATAGCCGTGGAAGGCGAAGATCACCGGCTTGTCGGTGGTGAACAGTTCATCGAAATCCTCGTCGGACAGGCCGTGCGGATGTTCGGACTGGGGCTGCAACACCATCAGATCGACGACATTGACGAAGCGGATGCGTATGTCGGGCACATAGTCGCGCAGCAGCGTGACTGCGGCGAGCGCCTCGAGCGTCGGCACGTCGCCGGCGCACGCTAGCACGACATCCGGCTCACCCTCGTCGCTCGCCCATTGCCAGATGCCGGCGCCGACCGTGCAATGGACGATCGCCTCATCCATCGTCAGCCACTGCCATTCCGGATCCTTCCCGGCGACGATGAGGTTGATGTAGCCGTGGCTCCGCAGGCAGTGATCGGCCACCGACAGCAGGCAGTTGGCATCGGGCGGCAGATAGATGCGGGCGACATCGGCCTTCTTGTTGGCGACATGATCGATGAAGCCCGGGTCCTGGTGCGACAGCCCATTATGGTCCTGCCGCCAGACATGCGAGGTCAGCAGGTAATTGAGCGATGCGATCGGCTTGCGCCACGGGATCTTCGCGCTGACCTTGAGCCATTTGGCGTGCTGGTTGACCATCGAATCCACGATATGGATGAAGGCCTCGTAGCAGGAGAAGAAGCCGTGGCGGCCGGTCAGCAGATAGCCTTCCAGCCAGCCTTGGCAGAGGTGCTCGCTCAGTACCTCCATCACGCGTCCTGACGGGTCGAGATTTTCGTCGACCGCCTCCATATCGGCCATCCACGTCTTGCCGGTCACTTCATAGGAAGCCTCGAGCCGGTTCGATGCGGTTTCATCGGGCCCGAACAGGCGGAAGTTTGCCGCCGGCAGGTTGAGGCGCATGACATCGCGGATATAGCGGCCGAGGGTCCGGGTCGCTTCGGCTTGCACACCGCCTGGCGAGCTGACCGCAATGGCATGGTCCCGGAAGTGGGGCAGATTCAGCGGCTTCAGCAGCAGGCCGCCGTTGGCATGAGGATTGGAGCCCATGCGACGATGCCCCGTTGGCGCGAGGGCGGCCAGCTCCTCGATCAGCTTGCCGTTACCGTCGAACAGCTCCTGCGGCTTATAGCTGCGCATCCAGTCTTCGAGCTGTGCGAGGTGTTCGGGATTCTTAAAGTCGGCGATCGGCACCTGGTGGGCACGCCACGTACCTTCGACCGGCTTGCCGTCGACTTCTTTCGGCCCGGTCCATCCCTTGGGCGTGCGGAACACGATCATCGGCCAGCGCGGGCGCGCCGCTCCACCCGCAGGCGCATCGGCTGCGCGCGCCTCGGTCTGGATCGCGCGGATTCGCGCCAGCACGATATCGAGCGTTGCGGCAAGCTGCTGGTGGACCAGCGTGGGATCATCGCCCTCGACGAAGAAAGGCTCATGGCCATAGCCGCGCAGCAGGTCGGTCAGCTCCTCGCGGCTGATCCGCGCCAGCACTGTCGGATTGGCGATCTTGAAGCCGTTCAGATGCAGGATCGGCAGCACCGCGCCGTCACGTGCCGGGTTGAGGAATTTGTTGGAATGCCAGCTCGCCGCGAGCGGCCCGGTCTCCGCCTCGCCATCGCCGACGACGCAGGCGACGATCAGGTCGGGATTGTCGAACGCCGCGCCATAGGCGTGAACAATCGAATAGCCGAGCTCGCCGCCTTCATGGATCGATCCCGGTGTTTCCGGGGCGACGTGACTCGGCACGCCGCCCGGCCAGGAAAATTGCCGGAACAGCCGCCGCATGCCCGACCGGTCGCGTTCGATCGCGGGAAAAAGCTCGGTATAGGAGCCCTCGAGATAGGTGTGCGCCACCAGGCCCGGCCCGCCATGGCCTGGGCCGATGACGTAGATCATATTTAGATCGTGTTGGACGATCAGCCGGTTCAGGTGGACATAAAGGAAATTGAGCCCGGTGGTCGTCCCCCAGTGGCCGAGCAGGCGCGGCTTGATGTGCTCCAGCGTCAGCGGCTGTTCGAGCAGCGGATTGTCGCGCAGGTAGATCTGTCCGACCGACAGGTAGTTGGCCGCGTGCCAATAGGCGTTCATCCGGGCGAGGAGATCGGGCGACAGGGGTTCGGTCATGCGTATCTCCGGCGTTGGCGGTGCGACTAAGCCATTGCATCTGCTGGCCGAACCAGTTGTTGCTCGGCAGTTGAGCCGGGCGGGCGCAGTTTGCGAGGGTCTCCACGACGCTGTCAGGAGACATAGCCTATCCGCAATGGGCTTTGTCGCGCTCTTAAGCGAGCGATGTTTCCGAGATAAGACGAGCGCGACCCATATAGTTTGATCGTGCTTCCGCCAGGGATCAAGCCTATGCTCAGGCTATCGCTGCGGCACCTGCAGGCATCCGGCGACTGAGAGACAATTGTGCTCCCGCTTGTGGGGAGATCGTATGGCTACAGTTCAGCCCAAGACAGTGCAGCCGCCCCTCTCCAACGCAAACGCCAAGAAGCCATTCTGGACGCTTTCCACTGACGACCAGAGCAAGGCTCTTGGCTGTACGCAGAACGGCCTCAGCGCGTCTGAAGCGGCCGAGCGGCTGAAGCGCTTTGGCGAGAACGCGGATGCCAAGCATCGGCGGGTCAGCCCGATCCGCGCGATCCTCCGCCGTTTGCTTGAACCACTGTCGCTGATCCTGCTGGCGGCGGGCGTCGTCTCGATCGCGACGGGCGATGCGATCGGCGGCGCGATCATCGTTGCCATCCTTGCCTTCTCGGTCGGTCTCGACACATTCCAGGAAGGTCATGCCGAGCAAGCCGCCGAGGTGCTGCGGCGCTCAGTCGCGCTCAAGGCCGAGGTGAAGCGCGACGGCGATTTCGTACAGGTGCCGGTCGAGGCGGTAGTGCCCGGCGATGTGATCCGGGTACGCGCGGGCGATATCATACCGGCTGACGCGCTGGTGCTGACCGCGTCGGCCTGTACCGTCAACGAGGCCGCGCTCACCGGTGAGCCTTATCCTGTCGAGAAGGAACCGGGGGCGGTGGCCGGCACGACCGCGGCCGAAGCGGTCGGCGGGCTGTTTCGGGGTGCCGTCCTCCAGACCGGGGAAGCGGTCGCGCTGGTGGTCGGTACGGGCTCGGCAACCTTGTTCGGCGCTGCTGCCACGGCGCTCGTCCAGACCGAGGTGCCGTCACCGTTCCAGCGCGATCTTCGCGCTTACGGCCTGCTCACCGCCCGGCTGACGCTCGCGCTGGTCGTGGTGGTCCTCGCTATCAATATCTTTTTCGGTCGCCCGCTGCTGCAATCCCTGCTGTTCGCCGTGGCGCTCGCGGTCGGGCTCACGCCCGAGTTGTTGCCGATGATCACCACAGTCACCCTGTCGCGCGGCGCGGTGCGAATGGCCAAGCGCAAGGTGATCGTGAAGCGACTCGCCTCGATCCACGATCTCGGCGCGATGACGATCTTCTGCACCGACAAGACGGGTACGCTGACCTCGGCCGAGATCCGCCTCGCGCGCAGCCTGAACGCGTCGGGCGGCGATGATCCGCGAGCCTCACACCTCGGCGCGATCGCGGCCACGCTCGGCGGCGACCGCGGGGCGATGGATGCCGCGCTGATCGCTTGCGCGACCGATGCAGCGAAAGGCTGGGCCTCGCTCGAGCGCCGCGCCTTCGATTATACGCGCCGCCTGGGGTCGGTACTGGCGAGCGGCGCCGAAGGCGCGCTGCTCATCGTCAAGGGCGCGCCGGAAGCGGTGCTGGCGCTCTGCGTCTCCAGCCGGAACGGCGATGCCATCGCCGCCATGGACGACGCGGCGCGTGCCGCGGCGCTTGCCCGCGTCACCACGCTGGCGGAGGCAGGCCAGCGCGCCGTCGCGGTGGCATCCCGCGCCTGGACCGGCGACCCGCACGAGCTTGCCGATCCCGACGAAGCGGGACTCGTTTTCGAGGGACTGTGTGCCTTCGAGGATCCGCCGAAGCCGACCGCCAAGGCCGCCATCGCCCGGCTGGCTGCCGCCGGGATCCGGTTGAAGATCCTGTCCGGAGACGATCCAGTGGTGGTGAAGCGCCTTGCAGGCCTGGTCGGGCTCGGCGCCGAAAATGTCCTGTCGGGCGCCGATATCGCCAATCTCTCCGACGACGCGCTGGCGGTGCAAGTGCAGTCGGTCGATGCTTATGGTCGGCTCGCGCCGGACCAGAAGTCACGACTGGTCAAGGCGCTTCAGGCCAAGGGGGCCATAGTCGGCTATCTGGGTGACGGGATCAACGACGCGCCGGCGCTCAAAGTGGCGGACGTCGGCCTGTCGGTCGCAGGCGCCACCGGCGTGGCACAGGCAGCGGCCGACATGATCCTGCTCGATTCCGATCTGGCGGTCGTCGCCGACGGGGTCGAGGAAGGGCGGCGGACCTTCGCCAACATCCTCAAATATGTCCGGATGGGTGCAAGCTCCAATTTCGGCAACATGCTGTCGATGGCAGCAGCGTCGCTGTTCCTGCCCTTCTTGCCGATGCTGCCGACCCAGATTCTGCTCAACAACCTGCTCTACGACGTATCGGAGATCGGCATCCCCTTCGACTCCGTCCGTCCCGAAGCCGTGGCGCGACCGCAAGTGTGGGACATGAAGGCGCTGGTCCGGTTCGCCGCGATCATGGGGCCGCTCTCGTCACTGTTCGATATGTTGACGTTTGGCGGCCTCCTCTTCCTGTTCCATGCCGCCGCACCCGAGTTCCAGACCGGCTGGTTCCTCGAATCGATGGCGACGCAGATCCTGGTGATCTTCATCATCCGAACCAACGGTCGACCCTGGCGCGATCTGCCGCGGCCGTGGCTCGCCGCGTCGTCGCTTGGCGCGCTGGCGGTCGCCATGATCCTGCCGTTTACCCCGCCCGGCGCTTGGTTCGGATTCGTGACGCCCCCTTGGCGCATCACGCTTGTCCTCGGCATCATCGTCGCGGTCTATTTAATTTGCGCGGAGCTTGTGAAGCAGGGGTGGGTCGAACGGACAAGATAGCGGCGTCGTAAGTCGAGTTGCATCCGGAAAATGGGCCGATCGAGTCATCTTCGAGCGCGCACTTTCTCGGAACGGCCAGCCCGACGCCCATAGGCTAATCAGCTGGCGCGCGGCCGGCTCACTGACGGCGAAGCCTCAGCATGCTTGTGCGCCAGCGTAACAAGCCAAGCGGTCGCTAGGGTCAGGACTCATAGGTCATAGCCAGAAGATGACGGTGGCAGCGAGCGCGATGGCGGAGAAGAAGGCGGTCGGGCATCGATCGTAGCGTGTGGCGACGCGGCGCCAGTCCTTGAGGCGGCCGAACATGATCTCGATGCGGTTACGGCGACGGTAGCGGCGCTTGTCGTATTTAATGGGCTCGTTGCGCGATTTTCGGCCCGGGATGCAGGGCTTTATGCCTTTCTCCTGCAGCGCGTCCCTGAACCAGTCGGCATCATAGCCGCGGTCGCCGAGCAGCCATTGCGCCTTCGGCAACTCGTCCAGCAGAGCCGCCGCGCCAATATAATCGCTGACCTGGCCGGCGGTCATGAAGAATCTCAAGGGACGGCCGTTGGCATCGGTAATCGCATGAAGCTTGGTGTTCATGCCGCCTTTGGTGCGACCGATCAGGCGACCAAGATCCCCCTTTTTGCCGCCAGGCTCGATGCCGTGCGGTGCGCCTTCAGATAGGTGGCATCGATCATCACCGTCCGGCGCTCGGCGCCCGCGGAGGACAGCCCTTCCACGATCCGCGTAAACACACCCATCTCGCCCCACCGCTTCCAGCGGTTGTAGAGTGTCTTGTGCGGCCCATAATCCTTCGGCGCATCGCGCCAGCGCAGCCCGTTGCGGTTCACGAAGATGATCCCGCTCAGCACCCTTCGATCGTCTACCCGCGGCCGACCGTGGCTCTTGGGAAAATACGGCGCAAGCCGCGCCATCTGCTCATCCGTCAGCCAATACAGGTCGCTCATATCCAGTCTCCTCTCGGAGCCTGATCAGATCGCAGCCCTCACATCAATGGGTCCTGACCCACGTTAGCATCTGTCGGTTGGGTGCAAGGGTAAGCCTGCGGCGGAGGTCCCGCCAACTTTGTGAACACAGGTCAGACCGGCCGCTGGCCTGCTGTCGTGCGCCGCGCTCGCTGCCGGTCCAATCGGCCGAGTCGCGATCTACGCAGCAATTGTGTAGCTGCGTGGCACGAGTCCTGAATGCGCCCACCATTTCTCGGTGAGCGACTTGCGCGCCTTATCTGTGCGTAGCCAATTCTGACGCACCCGTCCAACGTCTACGTGTGACGGATCGAATACTCGCGTCGTGATCAACATGTGGAGGTGTGGCAGGATCTCGGGCGTGTCGTTTGTGCCAACGCGGTGGTGAATTGCCCAGTCGACTGCCATACCCTGCGAGGTCAAATGGTCTTCGGCGAACCCTTCGATCAAGTTGCGCCAGCTGGCGACATCCTCGCCGATCGGCAACGAGCCGACCGCATGCGCGAGAACAGGTTCATCGGGCCTGATTGCCGCAGCATGGGCATCGGCCTGATCCCACAATCCAACGCCATCAAGCGATGTATGGCTCGCTGCCCTGGCGGGTGCGCAACGGCCATAAGCAACAAGGTCGTCTCGCACCGACCAATCGGGAGTCGGCCCGACCAAGTCGATGCCATGCTGGCGATGAATATAGAGCCACGACGCGCGGGCCGTGCGGTGAGTGCGCAGCAGTTCGGGCGTGTAGCGGCCATTCTGCTGGTGCACCGCATAGCGAATGTTGAACGGACGATCGTGATAGAGGCTGAACATAGGTCTTCTCCTTGGGTGATAGCCGCACGTCGCGGCGATTCCCGCGGGCGTGGCTGCGGGATTTTGTGAAAAGTGATGGTTTCGGTGGTCAGGCGCGGTGGCGTCGGTGCCAGGTGAGGGGCTCGATCGTCGGATTGTGGCAGGCCGCTTCGGCGGCCAGCCAGGCTTGTTCTTCGTCGGCGTTCGTAACGGCCACCTCGCTCCACCAGCGGCGGATGGTCGGATCCCAGCGATAGCCACGCGCCTTGAGCCGGTCCTTGACCTCGAACGGGGCGCCATCGGCCGTGATGCGGACGGTCGGACGCTGCGCGGACAGGATCATCTCGCTGCACGCCGTGCGCCCCGAGGGCAACATCGCGATGAGCAATGCGACCAGGGCGGCGACATCGGCATCTGCCCGGTGGCGTGCATTGAAGAACCCAGCCACCTCAGCCAGAAGCGCGCCGAGCTGACGCCCTTCATAGCCAAAGCCACGCCAATCGATGTCCTTGAGCGAGCAGCACCACGGTTTGCCGGCGACCGCCGGATACCGGCGTTCGATCCAAACGGCATCAAAACTGGCGTTATGCGCGACGATCAGATCGGCATTCGACAGCAAGTCTAACGCCGCTACGTCATCGATACGCTGACCTGCCAGATCCGCATCGGTGAGCTTGGTCAGCCGCACGATCTCGCGCGGTAACGGATAGCCCGGATCTTCCAGCCAATCGTGAGCCGGCCCGATCGCGACGATGCGCCCACGCGCATCGAATTTGACCTGGCAGATCGCGAGCTCGATGATGTGCCCGGTGGCAGGGTCGAGCGAGGTGGTCTCGGTGTCGAGGATCGCGGCGGTGCGGAGTTTTCCCTCCGGTTCGGGCAGGGGCACCAGATCTAACGGCGGCAAGGATCGCAGGACGCGATAGTCGGGGTGCGCTTCGAGGATCGCAGCAGCGCGCTCGGCGTCAGGCGACAGCCAGTCGTGCATGGTCGTTCTCCTAAACGACACAGCCCCGCCGAAACGGGGCCGTGTCGAGGGTGACTGATGAAGTTGGATGTCAGACGTAGGATTGGCCGTCCTCGAAGGTCAGCCATCGACTCTCGTCACCCGCATCGCGCCTCACGCAATAGTCGCGGTAATAGCTGGCGAATGACGCCGCCCGATGGAACGGGCGCGAGGCGAGCAGGGGCTTCAGTCCGGGCCGTTCGATCTCGATGTCGAGCAGCCGTAAACGAAGCGGCAGGAGCGTTTCGAAAAACGCATCCGGAAACCCACGCAGAAATGAAGCGCCGTGCGCCCACAAGATCACCCGCGACACGGCGGCGGCCAACGCCACGTCCTCGACCGCCAACGGCGCATCGCGATTCCAATACCGCGCCACATCGCTGTCGAGGACGAGGTTGGCCGGAATCCCCAGCCGCCGGCACAGAGCCGCCTCGTCATGCCCTGCACCGAACATCGCCACCGGATCGATCAGCGTCTGTCCCTTGGCCAGCACACCGATCGTAGGCTCGCTGAAGAACCGTCGGGAGGTCGCATCGATGGCCAGGACGTCACAATCCGCCTCGGTAATGATGATCGGCACGCCCGCGATCAGCGCGTCGTTGACGAGCACCGGCAGCGGGAATTCCATGTCGCGGGCGTCGGTCACGCAGTTGATCGCAACGTCGCGGTGTCCGTCGTCGCGCTCGACGAGCGTGACGATCGCCGCCGCCACTGGCTTGCGCGCGAGCGTGGTGCCCGGCGGCATGTCGTCGACGGGTACGCAGGCGATACCAACCGCCTGGATCACAGGCGGCAAGATTTGAGATTTCATGACAGTCTCCTTGGCAGGAGAACTGGAAGGCCAAGAGCCATATGCCCTTTTCCTTCACCCTCCAGTTCTCAAGCCCAAGCGCCAGCGTTTCTCTCTTCCTGGCCGCGCGTCGCACGCGCGGCCGACCTGTACGGCGTTCGGCGACGCCGGCGCTTTTCCACGCCGGTCGCATGCGTGATGTCTCAGCGCGACAGGTGTAACTCTTGAGGCGACCAGGACGGCGCCGTCACGTTTGTGACGATTGCGCGCATTTCGGCGCTGAGCTCTAGTGGCCAGACCGGCCGGCTCGCCGCGCGGCTCAGGCTGACCGTCGCCACGACAAGCTGCCGCACGCGAGGATCGTGCTGCCATCCCTTGAGTAATGTCCGGATCGTTTCCGGCACATCGTCTGTGGCCTCAAGGCCCGAGCGGCGCGCCACGTCGATGCGGTTGGGATACTCTCCAGCATAGCGTATTAGCATCAGCAGTGGTCTGGTCGGCTTGCCCGTCTTTTTGGAGAAGGCGACGATGCGGACACCGTCGAGGCCGCCGTCATCACTGCGGCGTCGGGGCACCTTGGGCCGGTCCTCTGGCGCCATCGTTGCGACATCAGCCTTCGCAAGCGCCCGCGCCTTCGAACGCTGCTCAGCCACGTCATTGTCACGATGGGCCTGGCGCACCGCCAGTTCGATGGCGAATACGTCGCTGCCAAAGAATTCGTCCCGCGCCCAACGATCGACCCGCTGTTTGAGTTGTAAGTCGAGGTCGTTCGGCCAGAACCGCACGCCGGTCTTGCTGAATGCCAGCGGGCGCAGTTGCGCTTCTGCGCTGAGCGCGGCGACCACCTGCTGTTGCTCGCTGCGGAAATCGCTTAGCGCGCGCTGAACGTGCCGTTGCATGAGCCAGTCGTCATCGACGTCCAAGGCACCGGTCATGCGCGGATCGATTCCGAACGAGCCGTCCCTGAAATCGCCGACATAGATATCCGCTCTGCGCAATCGGTCGATCAGATGCTCATCACGCTCGAGCGCCCGCACGGCGCGATCATCGAACTCGGTGCGCGGATGATCCTCGAGCCATTCGCGATCGGGGATTACATCGAGGGTGTTTTGCGGGCCCCTATCGGCACTCTTCGCAAACGTCCGCCGTCCACGATAGGTGCGAACCGCCGGCGGCACGGCCGCAGGGTTCGGCGTGCCCAACCCATGAGCCGCATCGCCTCGCCGGTCTTCCGAATCCCGCGTTTTCTTCGGCCCAGCCGCACCCGGCGCGACGAGCGATACGCCGCGATCGGCTTCACGCCAGGTGTTCAGAGCGGCAAGCAAATTGCGCGTCCGCATTACCGTCTCATCATCACCGTCTACCCCCATCCGCGACGCAAGCGGCGTGATGTGCGCCTCTGCTGTTATTGACGGTTCGAGGACTTTTGCTGGGCTGGTGCCTTGAGACGATGACTGTTGCGCTGGAGCGGCACCGGGTAGTGACAACAGAGGAAACGGGGGCGCTCCCTTGTCGGCGACGGACAGCCTGCGGTCGTGGGAATGCTGGCTGGAAACCTTCCTATCGGTAGCCACAAGCGTCCGAGCGGTAATGAGCGTTGTCGTTCGCGGCGTGCCCCCTGCACCTGCGGTCAGGGGTGGTCGCACGGTCACAGGCTGACCGCTTGGGGCGGCACTCACCCGCGTCATTTCGATCTCGCGGCCTGCAGCAGCCATGCTGGACGGTTGCCGCAAGTCCTTGGGCACAATGAGCGGGATCGACGGCGTGGCTGATCGCCCGGCAGCAGTCCGGAGCGGCCGCTTCCCAACGTGTTGCGCGTCTTGGATCATCGGAGGCGGCGCAGTCGGCGCGACTGTAGCGGCGCTGAGACGATTCGCGAATGACTCGGGCTGGGAGGCTGTGAGGCGCGGCGATTGCGTGGAATTGGAAGCAGGTGCCGCGATCAGCGGCATATGGACGCGAGGAGCATTCGCGTGCACGAGCTTTCGCGGCGCTCTCGCTTCAGCCTCCCGCGCCCGCATCTCCGCGATGGCGGCGTCACGCAACTGCGTAAGCGCAGCGATCTTCTTGTCGGCGTCGTGGATCGACCGGCGCAGCGCATTGCGCGCGTTCTTGATCCGGTTGCGCTCGTAAGCCCACACGGTCTTGCCGCGGCGAGCCATCGCGCTCCTGGCCTCATTGAGGTGCTCGCCAGCCTCGAGGTTGAGGCCGCGCGCACCGTAACCCAAACCCGTGTAGCGCATATTACGCTGCGCCTTTTCCGCGGCTTCCGACATCGAATGCGCCCACAAATGCCGCAGCATCTGCACCCCGTCGCGGCCGTCGAGCTCGCCGCGGACATGATCAGCGAACGACCAGCAATAGGGCTCGATGCGTGTCGTCGGACGAAAGTTGGTGAGGATGTGCGCATGGACGTTACGGCTATCGCCGCCGTCGGGCGCGCGATGGATCACCGCGCTGTACGGCAGACCCAGAGGTTCGAGCACCGTCTTGCAGAAATGGTTGAGCGCCGCGGCCTTTTCGGCATCGCTGGCGTCAGCATCCAGCGCCACGATGAGGCGGATCTGGATCTTGCCGTTCTTGCGTGTTGTCGCATCTTCGATCGCCTGCCACGCGGCGCTAATTTCATCGAGGTCGTCGCCGAGATTGGCGATGATGATCGGCTCGCCCTCGGCGTCACGTAGCACGGCCTCATCGCGTGCTTCGTAGAGCCAGCGGTCTCGCGCGGCACCACGATAGAAGCCGGGCGATTTCCGCCCGATATAGCTTTGGCTGTAGTGAACGCCGCGCATTCCGAAATCGTCGATCACCCAAGACGACGGGATCGTCGTCATCGAGATCGGCTTGCGCGACGGCGGCATCGTGACGCGCTTCACGACGTCTGATGTCTGCGGTGCCGGCCGGTCGGCCTTGACCTTGGCACGCAGTGTTGCCGCCATCCGGCGACTCTCGCGATCAATCTCGGCAAGCTCCTGCAGAAACCGCCTGGCCGCCGCGCGATCTTCGAGGTTGCGCTGCAACTCGTCGGCTTTCTCCTTGGCCGCCAACCGGCGCTGTTTGGTCGCTTCCGAGCGAGCCTGGCGAAGCACGATTTTGAGCGTAGCCGAGGTTGCAGGGGTGCAACTGCCGTCCGGCAGGACGACGAACACTTCTATCGGGGGCGGGGGTGGAACAGGGCCGGCGGAGCCGCCCGAATTCGACGAAGGCGAATTCATTTAATGCGCCCCCCGCCCTAAATCTGAAACCCCGCTCCCATTACGTGTCTGCCCACGGCGGTTCGTTATCGAACCGAAACGAGCCGCCACCTCCATCCACGCCGATGCATACGTCTTCGCCGGGCGACACGGTCGATGGTCGGCCAACGAGTGATGACAACGGTCCATGCCGGCCAGTCTGGCCGATCGAGCGGATTCAACCCATGTAAGTCCGGCTTCTCGACAGCTTCGTCACGGCATTCAAGTCGCGGTCGCGACCGAAAAATGACGTGCGGTGAAGATTCACCTGTGCACGAGCCGGACCATCTCCCATAAGCTCGGGGTTGGGCAACCCCGTCCGGCACAGGAGCCGGGCCGCCCGATGATCACGCATCACTATTTGGCAGGACCGCCACGAACGGCCGCCCGGCGAATGCCCGCGGCCGGACTTACATCGCTACCAAAACCCGCAGCGTCGAAGACGAATCTCGAAGGAGATTTCGTCATATCCGACCACGCTACGCCCGCCGACGCCCGCGACTTGCTCGCGGCGATTGATCGCGACATCGCCCACCTGGCTGCAAGCCGTCAGACCGCGCTGGATCGGATCGTCGCGCTCGACGCCGAGTTCGCGTCGCTTGGCTACCACCCGAACTATCCGGCCTATGTTCACGGCGGGATGCTCGCCGACAAGGGGTTCGGATCCGCGCACATCCTCGCCGTCGCTGGGTTCTACGACCTCGACTGGCGCGAGGCGCTCGACCGCCTGGAGAAAGCACCGGCCGACCCCGGCGACGATCCCGCCTGCCTGCTGGTTCGCCTGCGCCATGCCTGCGAGGCTGACGCGATGCTCGAGGTCGCGGGCTTCGCGTGGTGCGAGCAATCTCATCTCCTCAAGCGAGGCGCCATCGAGGGCTACTGGCTCAAGCACCCCAAGCTCGGGCTCGGCCAGCCGGCGAAAGCGTTCGGGCTGAGGCCGGATCACGCCGCCGCGCATCGCGGGCTCTTCGCGCTATCGACCGCCACGCTCAAGCGCGGGTTCGAGAATGCCGCGGTCAACCAGTTGGACCAGCGGTTCGGCGCCATGCTGCCTGCCGTCATCGATATGGGCGGACAGCGCCTCGCCCGGATCGGCGCCGCAGCGCTCCACGATGATGCCGAGACCCGCTATCGGGACGACTGCCGCCGCTTCGCTGCGCACCAGGCCGCGACGCCCGATCGCCGGTGGCGCTGGAAACCGCCGCTGTCGCGGCAGGGCCACCTCGCGGTCACGACGGCCCGCGCGAAGAACATCGCGGTGCCGACGGAGCGCACGCGCGGCCACGCCGCCGGCTGGCTCGACGACCATGACGCCAACATCCGCTTTACCAGGGAGGAGGAAGAATGACTGCGATCAACATCACGATCGACGGCGCGGAGCGCACGGTCACTGACATCACGCTGTATCGCAACGATCTCGCGAATACCGCGCGGATGCTCGATAAGGTCTATGCCGGGTTCGACGCCACGCGTCCCGATCTCCTCGTTTCGCGGGAGGAGGAGATCGTGAAGCTCTACAACCGCTATCAAGACCTCCGCGCGATCGTCGATCAGTGGGATGGCGCCGAGAAGAGCCGTGAGAATATCCTGGCCGGCTGGGTGCTGGTTCAGCAGCTGCGTGAAGGCGGTGCGCCATGACGCCGGACCGCGCATTCGATCGTGACAGCCGCACAGATATCGAAGGGCTTGCTCATCGCTCCGGGATCACGCTCCCTGGGGTGTTGCGAGCCGATGGCACGGCATCGGACGATCAGATCGCCAAGGTCGCGCCGGGTACCAATCTCAAGCTGGCGCTGCTTCCGCATCGTGAACTTGGTGCCGACCCCGTCTCGTGGCCTGGGGCCGCGATTGTCGGCACGCGCGAACCTGAGATCACCGCGTATCTCGATCGATGCGGTCCCGTAGCCGGCAGCGCCGACGCGGCCGCATCCATCGCGCAGGCCCAGAGCCGCGATGCCATCCTGTCGTGGCTCTACGACGTCACCGGGTTTCGCTACGCACCCGCCGCCCTTTGGAAGCTCGCCGGATGGCAGATCGGCTGGGCGGTCGACTTTCTCGACCGGCTGAAGCGTGGCGGCGCGGAAGGAGCCCTCAGCATGGCGGAGCGTCAGGCCGCAGCCGCCGTCCGCGCCATGTGGGTTGCACATGATCAAGCGCAGGAGGTGCTCGGGCTTGCGACCGCGAGCGGTGCGGTTCCGGTCGGCCATGCGCTGATCGATCTCATTGCGGCGTTCGATCGGATTTGCGACGAAGCAATCACGTCCGGCGAGGTGCACACCATCCGGCACCGCAATGCCGTGAAGGAGGCCCGCGCCCTGCTGGTGGCCGACCTGGAGCTTTACTGCGCCCGAATATCGGAAGCCGATCGCGCCGCGACGGCCAAAGCTGAACGCGCGCGGATCGGCGGCGCCCTGGAGGTCGCACGCCGGATCATCCAGGCAACGGCGATGTTCACCGTTGCCAGCGAGGCGATCGGTGAGCGCATCCGCCGACTGGTACACGTGCTGAAGACGAAGGCAAAGGTTGCAAGGGCGCCCGCCAGGCATGCCGATATCGAGGCCGGGTTGAGCGCCGCAAACGCCGGGTTGGACCGGCTCATCTGCGCCGGCCTCGGCAATACGCTCGAGCACACGGCATGGCCCATCGCGACTCGGATCGGCCTTGGCCGCCTCGGACTGACCGATCGCGCAGCGCGACTAGCGTTGCTCGATTGTATCCGCACGGACCTCATCTACAAACTCATCGTGACCCGGCGGCTCGACCGGCTCTACCGCGTCCTGCCATGGATGGCAGCACCGTCGGAAGCGTTCCCGCTGACCTTCGCCGGCCCACTCGGCGCGATCGCCCAGCTGTTCGAAGCAGCCCGCGCGCGCGAGATCGCACTCGAGCTGATGCGGCGCCTCTATGAACGACAAGGCGCCCCGCGCCTCGATACGAATGAGGGTCTCGCGGCGTGCGGCACGCCCGCCGCCGTTCACGCCGCCGTACAGGCCCGCACTCGCGCCGGCTTTCTCATCGCCGAGGGCGCGCATTCGCATCACATGGTGCAGGCATATCTCGGCGGCCGCAGCTTCGACGTCCTGCACCCCATCCCTGTTGCCGTCGCGGGAAGCACCGAATGGCATCTTCGCATCAGTCTCAACGATGCGTCTACGGCGAATACGGTTTCCGACGCCGAGCGCGGCAAGCCGGTCTATTCGATCACCGACTATGATACGGACCTGCCCCGCTACATGGGGCTGACACTCATCGATCTGCTTCGCGTCGCGCTGTTCGACATCTTTCCCGGCCACGCTCGCGGTCCGCGGTTCGGGCTTGACATAGCCATGACGGCAGAATTCGACGAGAAGGAACTCCATCGTACTGTTTCCGCCATGGCAGGCGCCCCAAGCGCTGCGAACCGCGAACTGCTGCGCTCGATGCTGAAGTCGATCGACGTCGATGAAACGGGCATGATCGACGAATGGCCATCCGATGACGCTGTGGTCGCCGCCACGGGGATGATCGAGCTCAATCGCGCCGATGATCTGTTCACTCGCCACACTCCGGACAGCAAGAAGAGCACCGGGGACTCAATCCGGCGCAACCTGTCGCCACTGATCGCGAATATGGGGGCTCTCGGCGTGCATCTACGAGCGCTCATCGACAGGGCGCGGACCTGGACGACGAGCAAGGATGGGAAGATTCGTTCGGAGGATGCGCCGCTGGCGGCAGTGCTCACCGGCGACGCCTTGCTTCCCGGCCTCGTGCCAAGCGCGCAGCTGTTCGTGCCCGCCCTATGGTTCCGGCCCGACATCGACCGTCACCTCCATGGCTGGCTCGCCGACGGCGCACCGATGTGGGCACCACTCGCGCTGAATAATGTCCAGCATGCCGGCCTCATTGCCAGGCATGTCGTGATGATGCGCGACGCCGCGCCCGCGCTCTATGCAGCGGTCCGATCAGACCGCGAGATCTCGCGCATTCTGGTGCCGCTATTCACCGGGCTAGCCGGGATTACCGCAGATCATGCGCATGTGCCCTGAGGCAACGGTCCTGCGCGCGGCATTTGCAGGGACTTACATCGCTAGGGCGAGCGCCCATCGGGCAGATCGATTCTTGTCACCAATCGAGGAACACGCGATGCCCAACCAGCTTCCCCTTCCTTCCTTCCGCTCGACCACCCGGATCGTCCATGTCGATCCGGCGACGGTGCGGCTCTCGTCGCTCAACCCGCGCGCGCGGACGTCGCATTCGCCCGACAGTGTCGCCGCTCTCGCCGACGAAATCAAGGAGGTCGGCCAGATCAACGACGCGCACGGCGAGACCGCCAAGGATGGCGTTATCGAGCTGTTTGCCGGGTCGCGGCGCCGGGAGGCGTGTATCGTCGCCGGGGTCGAATTGCGCATCCGTATGCACACGGATCTCCCGCGCGACGCCGCGATCGGCATCGCCTACCGCGACGACCGCGAAGCCGTGCCGGTCAGCCTGTGGGATCTGTCCGACGGATGGTCCCGAATGCTGGGCGACGGCATCGTCAAGACCGAAGCCGCGCTCGCCAAGATGGTCGGTGTTGACAAGAGCACGATGAACCGGGGGCTGGCGTTCCAGAAGGCGCCGGCCGCGATCCTCGATGCTTTCCCCGATCGCCGTGCGATCAGCCTCACCCAGTGGATCGAGCTCGCGCCGCTGATCGAGAACGACGAAACCCGCGCCCGCCTCATCGAGCGCGCCGGCCTCATCGCAAGCAAGGGCTATGCGGCAACCCGCGTCGCCGCCGAGCTCAAGGCGGCGGCCGCCAACAAGGCCGAGATCAGGCCGTTCGAGGTGCGCAACCGCCACGACAAGGTGATCGCCACCGTCCAGCCCGACCATCGCGGCGGGTTCGCGATCAAGGTCAAGCCCATGCTCGAGCTGCATCCCAGCTACCGGCTGGAGTTCGCAAAGCTCATCCACGACCGCTTCGCCGAGGTTCTCAAGACCTGGTTCGACCGCGATGTCTGACAGCTCTCGGAGAGACGCGATGGCTAGGGAAACGCGGATCTGCTCGTTCGGCGAGATCCAGCAGCTGATCGGGAAGGACGACAGCGTCGTGCTCGCGCAGCTGTCGGACAAGCATCGTCCCGATCCGTGGCCGGCCTGCGCGACCTGTCCTGCCCGGGATTGGTATCTGACCGTGAAGGGCCTGCGCTGTTACTGCAACGAACACCGGTACGTGTCCTGGGTCTCCAATGATAACCCGGTCCTGATGTGCGAAGCGCGCGAGCGTTTGATCGAGGAAGACGCGGCTGCCGCCCGTGGCGGCGGCTGATGGAGTCACGGATCGTGAATATATGGCGTAGGGAATATGGTAGGCAAAGCGCGTCGGATCTCGCGCTTGAAATCCTGGATGACATCGAAAGGAAGTTGGTCGCGTTCAGCGATCCGCGTCCGATCGTCCGGTCGATCCGCATCGGCGCCGGTCTTCGCGACCTGCATGATTTCGAGGTCGAGGTCGAGCTTGCGCCCGGCGCCATCCTGGCCGTCAGATACCAATCGGTCGATGAGGAGGGACGCGATCCTGACGCGCTGGAGAACCAGGCAGGCTCCGTAGCCTTTCTCGTAGGCGAAGGCGTCAAGGATCTTGCAGCGTTCGGCTTTGGTGCTCTTGCCGACGTTTTGCACGACCTGCGCGTGCGAGCCCGCAAGGCGTTCGCTGAATATTGGGCCGGCGGCGTCTACGAAACACTCGTTGATATCCGCATCATCTATACCGAATTCTGGCTGCCGCGAGATGGTGTGACCTTCGGGTTGAGGTTCCGTTGCCTCGACGACAAACTTCGACCTTCCATCGAAACACTGGAGACCACGGACCCCGACAGCCTTGAGGCCGAACTCGCGTCACCGCAGCAAGATTTACGCTTCGCCCGGAAGGCCGAACTGGCGCGGCAGGGAGCGGACGGCTGGGTCGATCAACTGGTGCTGAACGCCGCCGCCCAATATGGCGACGTCGCAAAGATCCTCCGGGGTGAACAGTCGGAGATACCACTCTGGCTGTCGCAAGCGCTGACCATCTGGACGACCGATGGTCACGTCAGGTGTCACGGCTGGGATGAATCAAATCCCAACTTCAGATGGAATCGAAACTCGATAGAGATTTTAGGGCGCTCCGCGCCAGACACCGTGCTCACGGCAATGCGCGGACGACCGATCACCCAGCTTGTCGAGCATCCGGTGCTGTCGGACGACATGGTGATCTCACATGCATACTCGAGGTTCGAATACGACACGCATTCGATCCGCGCGGAGTTCGAACAGCCGCGGCGGCTGTTCTGCGGTGCGTCGGGCCGCGTTTGGGATCCCGATCCCGCGACGCGGAACCGGTCGCCGGCATCGAGCGGGGCATGTGGCGATGAGTAACTTCATGGACCTGGGGATCATCGAGGAGCGTGCCCGCAGCATCGTCGCCGCCTGCGCGACCCCGAGCGCAAGCGACATCGCCATCATCCAGCGAAATCAGGCGTCTGTATCGGTCAGGATCGCCGACGAACGCCTGGATCTCGACCCGACCGATCCGTCCCTGCCGGTTCAGTTCGCCTTTTTGAAGAGCCGGGTCGCATCGATCACTCGCATTCAACGCGTCATCGCGATGGTGACGGCGGCTGACATATCTCCGGATACCTTCCCGCTCTGGACCCTTTGCGCCCTTCGGCCGATCGCGGAGTGGGTCGCTTGGGCTGGCGTTGAGAAGGAGCTGATCCCCCATGCGCGATGGGGGCAAAAGGACCGAAAGTCGAAGCTGGTCATCGCCGATAGAGTGGCCGTGTTTGCGGACATCGAAGGCCGGAACATGGCGTTGCACGCAGGTTTGTACGGCGGCGCTTTGACCGGCTCCCTGACGTTGGCGAACACGCCACGCTGTTATTTCACCGATCGGCCGCACCCACATATCGTCGTTGAAGCCACGACGCTTCCAGAGACTCTGATCGTGGAGATCGAGGAGCGTTTGTCGTCGCGCAACATTCCGGTGCGATTAAGCGATGTCATCGCCCACCCGTTTCTGTCGGCCTACGATCCGCTCATCAGCAGTGTCGCCAATCGCGGTGCGGGGGTGATGATTGGCTTCGATTGCGATTTCACGACCCTGCAACCTGTTCCGGAGGCTGCCATGCGCGCAGTTCCCATCGACGCGGATCCGGCGAGGCCCTGGAACCTTACGCACGCCGAGCGGGCGAGGCTTCAGGAACTCTAGGTTACCCGCATTTCGCTGCTAAAGCGCGCTGAACCGGAGCCGGTCAATTTCGTCCGCAACCTGCTCCTCGCTCACCGTTTCGAGCGTGGCGAGGTTCGTAATCAGCGCCGACATATACGGCCGCGTGTCGAAAACGATGCCCTGCCGCGTCGTCTCGCCCCATACCTTGCTTAGGGCGTCGTTGTCCGGGTGGCAGGTGATCAGTCCGAGTGGCCCGTCGTAGCGCGTGTCGCTCGCCGCCTTCTGTCCGAGACGCGCCAACGCCACTCCTTCAATCGCCACGAAGCTGGCGTCGAGTGGCTGACCTTCGCCCCAGCGGCTGCGCGCATGGTCAGGCCCCAGCCCGGCGACAAGCGCAGGGATGAAGTCAGCCCACCGCTCGCTCACATATCGGACCGCAACGATCGGCAGCATGAACGCCGCCATCAAGCGGAAAGCGGTTGCTAGGGCTGCGAGTTCGACCAGGCCGTAGCTGAAACGCTCATAGGCTTTGCCGTCGGGCTTCTTCAGCAGCCCGATCCGCTGCAGCTGGCGTATTCGCGCCTGAAATGCTGAGCGCGCGCTTTCCGGCTGCTCGAGCGCCGCCATGAGCAGCGTCGTCGCCTCCTCATAGCCCAATCGAATCGCCGGTGGTTGTGCATGCCCGCTCACAGCGCCTGCGTGCCGTGCCAACCGTCGCGGAGCAAGAACAGCGATCAGATAGAGAGTTCTCTATTTCTCTTGACGCGAAGTGTTTAGGATTATACACAGCTCTCTACATAACGAGTGTGAGAGGTCATGGGACTGTTTGAACGGATGCATGCGGACGCGGCGGAGCGGGTCGCGCTCAAACCGGCCCGCATTCGTCCGATTGCATTTCGCATGGTGCGCGATCTCGACGCAAGAAATGGCGTCGCGCTCCTGTTCGAGCGCCCCGGCACCAATTCCACCGTGCGCATCTGGTCTGGTGTGTTCGATTCGCGCGCCGAATGCACGGCGATCCTCGCCATGGCGAAGGAACAGGCCGACAGGCTGGAATTCTGGGGCCGGCTAGTGCTCACCTTGGGCGCCGCGCCGCTCGACCCGATCATCGCGGTGATCGCCTGCAAGGCCCGCAAGGAGGCGATCGAGGATGCCGAGCGTCGCCGCAAGAAAGCCGCGGCCCGCCGCACAATCCATCTCTACATCCGCGAGCGTAAGGGCCGTTTCTATCTCGATCTCGAGCGCGCCAGCGATAACGCGCCCGAATGGTCGATCCGCTTCGATGGCCGCAGCGAACGCGACCGGATGTGCGACTGGCTGCGCTGGCAGAAGCCGCATTTCCGCGAATACCTCGCCTATGCCGCAGCGAACGGCGACCACGCCCTCGAGAAGCGGCTGGTCGACGAGATGTTCGAAACCGAGGCACGGCTGAAAAAGGAGGGTCGCGTTGCCGGCGGCCTGCGGCCGCTGAGAATGTGGCGCGGCGAGTGAACACGCTCCCCGCTCCGTTCGAGCCCGCGACGCCGGCGATGATCGTCGGCCACTCGACGGCCGCGTCCACACCGCCGCTCGGCCTCGGTGAGCCGTTCGCGCTGATGGGCGGTGACCGCCTCGGCCCCGGCGGCATCGCGTTCGACCTCGGTCATGACTGGCAGCGCGATTTCATCGACGCGGTCGCCGACGCCTGTGACGACCATCTCGCGGCGGAACGGCCGTGGTTCAAGATGCCCGCGACGGCATTGGTTGGACATGCCGGCTCCGGGCGCACCCACGCCGCGCGGATGCTCGCATCCGCCGCGGGCGTGCCGCACGTGATCCTAAACCTGTCCGACCCTGTCATCGCGATGAATGTGTCGGCATCGGGCGAGATCAACGAAGCCCTATGGGTGTCGCCTGTCGTGACTGCGATGGCCGCGACGCGATGCGCCAATCCGGTCGTCACCGTGGTTGGTGCTGAGCACAATGCCGATGCCGCGATGGCCTTGGTGGCAATGGTCGACCCGATGCTTGGGCGCGCCTGGCGCGAGGACCGGATCGCCACCAGCGCCGACCTGGGTGAGGTAAGCTGGTTCATCCAGTGCTCGGACCCGTCCAACCTACCCTCGCCGCTGGTCGACCGACTGCAGATTGTCCCCATGCGCCAGAAGAATGTCGTGCCCAACTCCACGATCGCGCTCTCGCTCCTGACCGAGGTGCTCGCCGATCTAGGCATCGCCCGCAACGACCCGGCCGTCGTCTGGCACGATATCGTCGATCGCATCGATTGGTGCGGGTTCACCACCGCCGCGAAAGCCTACGCGGATCTGCGCAGCGCCGTGATCCAGGCGCAATACGACTTCGCCACCCAGCGGCACACCAACGCCGATCTCGATCCCTACTGAAAAGGAGACTGATGATGACGATGCTCACGACCAAGACCGTCGGCGAAGGAGCTGCGGTGCCCGCAGGCCTCCAGCATGACGTAAATCCGTCCACGGCGACGCCCGCCGCCCGGCGCGCGCCCTATTACCTGGTCGGCGAGCACGAGCGCAGCAGCGCGCGTCCTGCCAATGTCGATGCGGGCCGGACGCTCGTTTGCGTCAACGGACGCTGGCACGGCTTGCGCGGTGACCTCGCGACGTTCGAGCAGATTCTGGCGCTCGCCTATCCCGATCTCGAGCGGCCCTGGTCGACCGCCACGGTTACCTACCGCCGAGGGGTGGCGACGCGGCCCGCCGGCTCGCTGACACCCGGCGATGTGGTGCCCGTGGCCGACGGCATGCTGATCAACGCCAACGTCACCGTGCTGAGCTGAGAGTCGTCATCATGTCGGTCTCCCCGTTCATCTACGCCGATACGGCCAGCCCGCGCGCCGGGATCGATGCGGTGTCGGCACGTCTTGTCGGCGGGACGATCGCCATCATCGGCTGTGGCGGCAACGGCTCGTACATCCTCGATCTCGTTGCCAAGACGCCGGTCGAGCGGATTCTCCTCATCGATGGCGATGTGATGGAGCAGCACAATGCGTTTCGCGCGCCCGGCGCCGCATCGCAGGCCGAAGTCAACGCCGAGATGTTCAAGGTCGATTACTTCGCGCGCATATATGGCCGGATGCACGCGAGCATCGAGGCGCACGCGGCGCACCTCGACGCTGACAATTTCAAGTTGCTCGATGAGGTCGACTTCGCCTTCCTCTGCGTTGACAGCGTCGAGGCGCGTGCCGAGATCGTTCCGGCACTGCAGGCGCGCGACATTCCTTTCATCGACACCGGCATCGGGCTCACGCTCGTCGATGACCAGCTCATGGGGATGGTCCGCGTCACCACGAGCACCCCTTCGGTACGCGGCCATTCCACCGCCCGCGGACGTATCCCGATCGAGACGAGCGGCGCAGACATCTATCGCTCCAATGTCCAGATAGCGGACATGAACGCTCTCGCCGCAGCGCTCGCGGTGATGCGCTGGAAACGCTTGCGCGGGTTCTACCTCGACCTCGAAGGCGAGTACCACGCGACGTTCGCGGTCGACGGCAATCACATGCTCAACGAGGACCACCGTCCGGCCGACAAGGTCGATGGGTGACCACGTCCGACATCACGCCCGGCCGCGCGCCGCCTACGCCACCACGAGCCGCTCGGCACGAGCATCGGCCAGCGGCAGAAGGCTCGCCATCTCGGTCCTTCGCAGCGACCAGGCGAGCGAGCGCGCCATCAACCGTCGCTGACGGCGGGTCGGCCGGGCGTCGAACGAGGTGAACGCCGGATTGTCGCCGCGCTGCGCGATTAGCTCAGTCGCCAGCACACGGCAGCGCCAGACGATGAAAATGCCGATCGCGGTCGCGGCGATATCGACGAGCAGCAGCGGCGCCTTCCGGATCGCCAGCGAAGCGACGAGCAGAACAAAGATCATGAGCATGTTGAACACTTTCAATTTTTCCCCAGCCCCTGCTGGATCACTTCACCAGAGCCCTTTCCGCTTCCTCCTCACAAATCTTGTCGCGGTCCGCAAAGCCATCGCCTGCAGTTTCGTGGGACTTACATCGCTAGAACGGCACCCATCCCGTCAGAAGCTGACGGATGAGAGTTTCAACGGATCAAGGTCGCGCCGCAAACCCATCCACCGCCGGGAACGGCGTGGGGTTCGTTGGGGCGAGCCTGCCAGGTCCGGCCAGCGATCCCGACCCTGCGGTCGTCGAATTCGTGAAGGCATTTGCTCGCGCGAACGTCGCACGCGACCGCACACGGCTTCGCTCGGTGCGCGGCGCGGACTGATGCCGCCGAGCTTGGCCCAGCAGGTCCGCCGTTCGGGCACCCAGCTCGACTTACCCGAGCGCCAGGGCGCTAGTCCACCTTCAGGCGGCATGCCATCATTGGCAGCCGCTGCTCATCGGCAATCGAAATGATGCCCAGAACCACCGATCCTTCTACCAGCCCATCGGTCGCCCCCGAAGAGACCTTCGGTTCAGACGGACCTACCGAGGAGGATCGCCGACGCGTGCGAAAAGCACGGCGCCAAGCTCGTGCGGACGCTGCTCAGATCGAGAAAGAGCGCGAGACCGCGCTAATGACCGTTTTCCGGACGGAGATTGGCGATGTCGTCCGGTCAACGTCGCCACTGCTGATCTCGCTCCTCGCCATCGAGGGACTTACGCTGGACGACGCCATGGCGTTGATGAAGCCTGGGCGATTTTGGCCGCACGAACCCCAATTGTGGAATCGCCCACGCAAGCCGGCGCTCCACACTCATGTGCCTAAATACGATCCGGTCGGTCTGCAGCCAATGAAGATCTGCAAGCATCCGCTGCACAGTCACCGGTTTGATCGCCCGGATGGCGACTACCTGGATATCAACATCGTCGACCACTCGCTGGAGCTCTGTGCGAGGGTCAAGCCGGTTTTTCTCCAGACGCGGTTTGGAGTTCTGCGCATCGAGCTGGACGACGTCATTCCCGACACTGTCCTCACGGGCAGCATCGGCCGAACGATCGACGAGATCGTCGACCATGAAGCGTGGCGCGGGCGCGGATGGCGGATCATCGCGACAGAGGACGGGTATCCGCCGCTTCAGGGTCAGGCGCTGGTCGTGGCGATGGGTTCAGTTCCTTACCGAGTGATATGGCCGGAGCAGGATCAGCAATGAACGCAGTCATCTATGTCCGCGCATCGAGCTCCTCGCCTGATGCGCATGTGCTGGTCGATCAGATCGCGGCTTGCGGCGGGCTTTGCGAACGCAACGGGTGGGCCGTCATCGGCATCTTCTACGACACGAGCAGCGGAAGTGGAACGCTTGCACAGAAAAAGCGCACTGGGTTGCACGCCTTGCTTGCGATCATCGAGCAGGGCGACATCGACTATGTCGTGATCGAGACGGCGGATCGCATCGCCCGCGATCGCATCTATACTTCTGCCATCCAGGAAGACATCGAGCGCGCCGGCGCTCAATTGGTCAGTGTTTCGGACAGCGACCGGACCGGCATCGCCGACACCATCCTCGCGTTGTTCGACACGGCGTTTCGAGATGACTGGATCGCAAGGATCAAGCGCGGCACCCATGCCTCGGTCTCGGCTCGACGCGCCGATCTGTCGAAATAGATATGCAAACCGTCATCTACGCGCGGTTCTCGAGCGCCCTCCAGAATGCTCGATCCATCGAAGATCAGATAGCCCTCTGCCGTGAACGTTGTGAGCGCGAGGGATGGACGGTCGTCGAGGTCTTCACCGACTACGCCATAAGCGGTGCCGCCGGCATCGACGAGAACGGTCGGCCGGGGTTGAGCGCGATGCTGGCACGGATTGAAGCCGGCGGGATCGATCAGGTGGTAGCGGAAGCAACCGATCGCATCGCGCGGCATCAGGGCGATGCGTACACGATACGCGAGCGCATCACCTTTGCCGGCGCCCGGCTCTTCACGCTCTCGGACGGTGAGGTTACCGACATCACCGCCACCTTCCGCGGGTTGATGGACGCACAGTTCCGCCGCGACCTGGCGGCGAAGATCAAGAGGGGTCAGCGCGGTACCATTTCCCAGAAGCGCTCGGCAGCGGGATTGGCTTATGGATATCGCAAGGCGAATAGGTTCGACGATAATGGCGAACTGATCCGGGGTCTGCGCGAAGTTGATGAAGAGCAGGGCAAGGTCGTCCGGCGCATCTTTGAGGAGTTCGCCGCTGGACAGTCGCCACGCGCCATCGCCGAACGACTGAACCAGGATGGTGTGGAAACACCGGGCGGTCGGCTGAGTGGACCGCGATTCTGGCGAGCCTCCACCATCTACGGTGATCGCAAGCGTAAGAACGGCATCCTCCAGAACCGGCTTTACCGCGGCCAGTTGGTTTTCAATCGCACGAGGAAGGTACTCGACCCACGCACCCGTACCCATCTCATCCGCGCCAACCCCGAGAACGAATGGCTGGTCGAAGAGGTGCCGGCGCTGCGCATCGTCGACGACGCGCTCTGGGATAAAGTGCAACTCATGCTCGGTAAGGTCCAGAGTCGCGCGCCGGACAAGAACCGACGTCCGAAGCATATCCTGTCCGGTCTCGTCGCTTGCGGATCGTGCGGTGGTAGCTGGACGATCCACAGCGGGAATCGTTGGGGGTGCTCGCGTTACAAGGAGGGTGGGAAGCACGCCTGTTCCAACAACCGCATCATCTCGACCGATCGCCTTGAGACCCGGGTGCTGAATGGACTGCAGCACTACATGCTCAACGAGAAGCTCATTGAAGTCTATGTCGAAGAATATCGCGCAGAGTTCGCGAAGCGATCCAAAGAACTCGGTCGCGAGGGCGATCGTCTCAAAAAGCGGCACGCCGAAGCTGTGGCCAAGATCGAACGCCTGGTGGACGCCGTTGCCAACGGCGCTGAAGACTTTGTCGAGATCCGTGACGTCCTTGCCAAGGCCCGCACCGAACGCGATCAGCTCGCGGAGCAGCTATCGCAGGTCGAGCAGCTGCCAACCGTCGTGCTGCATCCTGCCGTCGTCGCCGACTATCGCCGGCAGGTCGCCAAGCTGAACGCCGCTCTCGGCGACAACCCCGAAGCCCGCCTTGAAGCCATTCCCCAACTAAGGGCGCTAATCAATCAGGTGAAGGTATCGCCTGCTGAGCAGGAGAAGGGTGTGACAATTGAGGTGATCGGCCGCCTGACCTCGATCATGGCTCTCGCCACGGGCCAGCCTGTTTCAGAAAAACAGTACTATAACGTTGGAGCGGGCGAAGGGATTCGAACCCTCGACCCCAACCTTGGCAAGGTTGTGCTCTACCCCTGAGCTACGCCCGCTCTGGCGTTCATCGCCGGGCAGACCCGGCGGGTGAGGCGCGGCCACTAGCAGCGCCGTTCGGGCTTGCCAACCCCCCTTGTGCGTTGACCGCGCAACGGGTTCGCGATTAGGCCTTCGCGCGATGACCGCACCTGTTATCCTGCTCGTCGAGGACGATCCCGCGCTTCGCATGCTCACCGCGCGCGCGCTGCAGGAGAACGGTTTCGTCGTCCGCCCTGCATCCGCTGCGCCGGAGATGTGGCTGGCGCTTGATTCAGGCCCGGTCGATCTCGTGTTGCTGGATATCATGCTCCCGGGCACCAGCGGCATCGATCTGTGCCGTGCGTTGCGGCAGAAAAGCGACGTGCCGATCATTTTCATGTCGGCCCGGTCGAGCGAGACGGATCGTGTAGTCGGTCTTGAGCTTGGGGCGGACGATTATATCGCCAAGCCGTTCGGCGTACGCGAACTGGTGGCGCGGGTGCGGGCGGTGCTGCGCCGCCCGGCGCTCGATCGCCGGTCGGGCGAAGGCGATTCCGGTCTGATCCGCTTCGAGGGGTGGACGATCAACCTGCCGCGCAGGGAATTGATCTCCGCGACGGGCGCCGTGGTGGACCTGACGGGCGCCGAATTCGACCTGCTCGTCGTGCTTGCCGATCATGCGCAACGCGTCATCGCGCGCGAGCGGCTGATCGAACTCTCCAGGACGCGGCTGGGTGACAGCTCGGACCGATCGATCGACGTGCTTGTGAGCCGGTTGCGGCGCAAGCTTTCCAGCGTCGGAAACATTGCGCCGATCGTCACGGTGCGCGGTGTCGGGTATATGCTCAACGTTCCGGTGGAGCGCAGTTGAGGCGGCTGGTTCCCTCTGTCGGCCTGCTTGGTCAGGTTGTCGCGATCCTGCTGCTGACGATGTTGATCGAGTTTGGCGTCTCAACGCTGTTATACGAGCGCGCGAGCCAGTTTTCGGTGCGTGACGACGAGGCGCGGCGGCTGGCTGAGCACCTCGTTATCAGTCGTCGGCTGGTGGAGGAACGGCCGCCGGAACAGCGCCCCGCGATGGCCGATGATCTGACCACCGATCGCTATGAAATGCACTGGGATCGCAAGCCGCCGCACGTGCCCCCGGTGGCGCCCACGCTCGATCAGATGCAGCGGCAGATCATGGAATGGGAGCCGTCGCTCGGCACGCGCGATCTGCGTATCCGCTTAACGTCGCCGGGCACGAGTTCGGCCGTCACGGGGGGCTTGCGGCTCAACGACGACAGCTGGCTGCATTTCCGCACGCTCGAGCCGGTGGCGCGGCTGAATTTTGGCTTCGAGCGGATCGCGCTGGCGCTGGTCCCCGCGATCGCGCTGATGGTGATCGGTGGACTGATGCTGCGTCGTGCGTTGCTGCCGCTCCGGCGACTTGCCGTGGCGGCTGACCGCGTGGGGCAGCATGAAGTCGAGCCCGTGCCGGAGGATGGGCCGGGCGACGTGCGCCGGCTGGTTGCCGCATTCAACCGGATGCAGGCGCGCATCCGCGCCTTGATCGAAACACGCACGCAGGCGCTGGCGGCGGTCGGGCATGACCTGCGAACGCCCCTGGCGCGCCTGCGCCTGCGGAGCGAATCGGTTGAAGACGACGAGACCCGCACCGCAATCGATCACGACGTCGCGGAGATGGAAGCGATGGTGACATCGCTGCTCGCGTTTCTGGGCGGGGATAGCGATCCCGAAACGCCGGTTTCCGTAGACCTTGCCGTGATGTGCGCGACGTTGGTGGACGATGCCAATGATCTTGGCAGAATGGCGGACTATGATGGCCCCGATCACCTCGAGATGCGGTTGCGCCGGTCCGGCTTCAAGCGCGCGCTGACCAACCTGGTCGACAATGCGCTTCATTATGGCGACCAACTCACGGTCGCGCTCGAAAAGACAGGCGGCGGCGTGACGATCAGGGTCATCGATGATGGGCCCGGGATACCCCAGGAAAGGCTTGCCGACGTGCTTCAGCCGTTCGTTCGGCTTGATCCGGCGCGTCGCCGCGACACCGTGGGCTTCGGCCTGGGGCTGGCGATCGCGATGCAGGCGGTACAGGCCGAGGGCGGCACGCTAAGTCTGGCGAATCGCGTGCCGCACGGGCTGGAAGCTGCGATCCGATTGCCCGGACACAAAACTTAACAGTTGCGCGGCGTCGCAGCAAAACAACGCGCTTAATTACCCTGCTCCATGACTAGAGGAGCAACTCCCGTGAACGACCTTATCGGCCGCGTATTCAGTTTCGAAAAGCAGGTCTTCCCGAACCAGCAGGCGCTTTACTCGAAGCTTGCGACGGACGGGCAGAGTCCAAAGGCGCTGATGATATCATGCGCTGACTCGCGCATCGTTCCCGAACATATCATGCAGGCGGACCCGGGCGATCTTTTCGTCTGCCGCAATGCGGGCAATATCGTTCCGCCCTATGCGACCATGAACGGCGGCGTGTCCTCGACCGTGGAATATGCCGTCGCTGCGCTCGATGTGCGCGACATCATCGTTTGCGGCCACTCGGATTGCGGCGCGATGAAGGCGCTGGTCAATCCGGAAATGACCGAAGGCATGCCGAACGTCGCGGCGTGGCTGCGCCACAGCCACGCGGCGAAATGCGTGCTCGATTCCTCTTATCCCGATCTCGAGAACGGTGCGGCGGTGCGCGCGGCGAGCCTCGAGAATGTGGTTGTCCAGATCGCGCATCTTCGTACTCACCCGTCGGTTGCCGCCGGAATCGCGCGGGGGGAAATCGCGTTGCACGGCTGGTTTGTCGATATCCACGCCGGGCAGATGCTGGCGCTGGACGGGAAAAGCGGGCGCTTTCTGCCCGTGCGCGACGATGCGCCGCTGCCGGTCGCGTTGCCTGCCGCGCCGCGTATCGCGGCAGAATTCATCATGCAGGAGGCGGCGGAGTGAAGCATGAGGTCATCACGCCGCCGGGCGTGTCGATCCCACGGCTCAAGTTTCTCGGACGCGATCTGACCTCGTCGATCGTTGTCTTTCTGGTTGCGATGCCCTTATGCATGGGCATCGCAGTCGCTTCCGGCGTGCCTCCGGAAAAGGGGCTGATCACCGGCATCATCGGCGGCATTGTCGTTGGCACGCTCGCCGGCTCGCCGTTGCAGGTCAGCGGCCCGGCCGCCGGCCTTGCGGTGATCGTCTTCGAACTGGTGCGCGACAAGGGCCTGTCGGCGCTTGGGCCGATCCTGATTCTCGCGGGGGTCATCCAGATCGCGGCCGGCATCTTCCGGCTCGGCGGATGGTTTCGCGCGATCAGCCCTGCGGTCGTCCACGGGATGCTCGCTGGCATCGGCGCGCTGATCGTCGTGGGCCAGTTTCACGTATTGTTCGATGCCAAGCCGCTGTCGAGTGGCCCCGCCAATCTTGCCGCCATGCCAGGCAGGCTGCTCGGGTTGTCGGCGACCAATATGCAGGCTGCGGAACTCGCTTTCACCGTGGCGCTGGTGACAATTGCTGCGATGCTCGGCTGGGAGAAGTGGCGGCCGCAATCGATGAAGCTGGCGCCAGGAGCATTGGTTGGTGTGCTTGCCGGCACATTCGTGACGGTGGCGTTGGGCCTGGATGTCGCCAAGGTTGTCGTGCCTGAATCGATCCTGGCTGCGATAGCGCCGCCGGAAAGCGGCTTCTGGGCAAAGTGGCTCGATCCATCGATCCTCGCCGCCGCGCTGGCGATCGCCTTCATCGCGTCGGCTGAGACATTGCTGTCCGCCGCAGCGGTCGACAAGATGCATGGCGGCGTCCGCACAGATTACAACAAGGAGCTTCGCGCGCAGGGCGTGGGCAACCTGCTGTGCGGCGCGGCGGGTGCGCTGCCGATGACGGGCGTTATCGTGCGCTCTTCCGCGAACGTGCAGGCCGGCGCGATCACGCGTGCGTCGGCGATCCTTCACGGCATTTGGATTCTCGGCTTCGTCGCGCTGTTGCCATGGCTCCTGCGCGAGATTCCGATGGCTGCGCTCGGCGCGATCCTGGTTGTCACCGGGTGGCGGTTGGTCAGCCTGACCCACGCGAAGCATCTGTTCCGAGATCATGGCGTGCTGCCCGTTGTCATCTGGGCGGCGACGCTCATCATGGTGGTGGCGACGGATCTGTTGACCGGCGTGCTGGTCGGCATCGGGCTTACGGTGCTCGAACTCGTGCCAAACATTCGCCGTCTGCGGTTGCGCGTGTTCGAGGAGCCGGAGGGCGAAACGCACCAGATCACGCTCGATGGTTCGGCCACCTTCGTGACGTTACCGAAAATGTCTGACACGCTCGATCGTGCGCCGGTGGGCAAGCCGGTTCGGCTCGATGTCACCCGGCTTGGCGCCGTGGATCATACCAGTGCCGAGATGCTGCGCGACTGGTTTCAGCGCCGTCGCGCGGGCGGTTTGCCTGTCGAAGTGCTCGGAGGCGAGCGTGGCCGAATCGCCACACTCATCGAGTGACATAAGATCGAGCAACAGTTCGACACAAAACAGCAACAAAACAGATAAAATGCTGCAGTAGCGTAAAGACTGTCGGTTAGCCGATGCCCGCCCTTCGGGATGAGAGCATCGGCGGCCGCGCAAGCAGGAGGAGCCTCTGCCAATCAGGAGGTTCCATGAAGACTATTTTTCTCGTTTCCGCCATCGCGCTCGGTTTTGCCGCCAGCCCCGCCGTTGCCCAGGAAGCAGCCCCGCCCAAGGAAATAACCGTCACCGGCAGCGTCGCCGTGGTTAGCGATTATCGGCTGCGCGGCGTTTCCCAGACCGACAAGCGTGCAGCGATTCAGGGCGGCTTCACCGTCGCGCACAAGAGCGGCTTTTATCTCGGCACCTGGGCGTCGAATCTTGCCGGCTGGGGAACGTTCGGTGGTTCAAACATGGAGCTGGATCTGATCGGCGGCTACAAGGCGGCGATCGGCAGTGGTGTTTCAGTTGATGCCGGCCTCACTTATTATGTGTACCCGGGCGGTGCCAAGAAGACAGCGTTCGCGGAACCCTATGTGAAGCTTTCGGGCACTGCCGGCCCCGCGAGCGTCCTCGTAGGGGTAGCGTACGCGCCCAAGCAGCAGGCGCTCGGTAAATGGTATAACGATGCCGCCAGCTATGCGACGGGCATCCCGGACCACCCGGGCGCGAAGAACGATAACCTGTATATCTGGACCGATCTTTCCGCTGCCATTCCCACGACCCCGCTGACGGCCAAGGCCCATCTGGGCCATTCGAACGGTAACAACGGTCTAGGGCCGAATGGCACCAGCGCCGCGCCGACCGGCCACTATTGGGACTGGATGGTAGGCGCGGACTTCGCAATCAAAGGCACCCCGCTGACGTTGAGCGCGGCCTGGATCGACACCAGCATCACGCGGCGGAAGGCCGCCTATCTCCAGCCGAACTTCGCTTCGACTCGGGATGGCAGCTCGATCGCGGGATCGTCGGCGTTGTTCTCGGTAACGGCGGCGTTCTGACGGCTGACTGAAAACCGATGTTTCCGGCGGGCCGGGGGGTTTGCTTCCCCCGGCCCGACCCCACATAAGGGGCTCCAATCAAGCTGGAGCGATCCTTGGCAACCCTAGGCATGAGTGAAGCGGAGAAGGCGGCCGTTCAGGCGTTTCGCCACGACGTGGTGGAGCCGTCGATGACGAAGCTCGTCATCATCGATTTCTGGGCAGAATGGTGCGGGCCGTGCAAGGCGCTGGCGCCGGTGCTGGAAAAGGTTGCCGCCGCCTATGCTGACAAAGGGGTGGTGCTGGCGAAGGTCGATACCGACAAGAACCAGTTCATCGCGGCGCAATTCCAGGTCCGCTCGATTCCCACCGTCTATGCGATGTTCCAGGGACAGCTCGTTGCGGACCTAACCAGTGCGCGCACGGAATCGCAGCTGCGCACGATGCTGGATCAGTTGCTGCGCCAGTTGCCGATCACGGGCGACGCGCAGGAGCAGGAAGCCGAGCTGGAGCCGCTGATCGCAATGGGCGAGGACGTGCTGGCCTCCGGCGACGCCGAACGGGCGCTGTCGATCTTCGAGCAGCTTGCGGAGATGGCGCCGGATCATCACGCGGTGCTCTCGGGCCAGGCGCGTGCGCTGATCGCGGCGGGCGAGATAGACAGGGCGGCCGCGTTGCTCGCTGAATTGCCGGAGGAACTCGCGCGTCAGCCGGATATCGAACGCGCGAAATCGGCGCTGTCACTGGCACAATCCGCGCCGCTGGTTTCTGATCTCGCGCCGCTGGAAGCGGCGGTAGCGGCCGATCCGAGCGACCTCCAGGCGCGATACGATCTCGCCAATGCGCAGATGGGCGCGGGCAACCGCGATGCCGCCGCCGAGGGGTTCCTCGAGATTACGGCCGCCGAGCGCGATTGGAATGAAGGCGCGGCGCGCCAGCAGCTGCTGAAGCTGTTCGAAGTTGTCGGGCTGGAAGATCCATGGGTCTCCCAACAGCGCCGCAAGCTCTCCGCGATCCTCTTCGGCTGACATGAGCCGGCTGTCTATCTTTCCCCTCGCTGGCGCGATCCTCTTTCCGGGGATGCATCTGCCGCTGCATATCTTCGAGCCACGCTATCGCGCGCTGGTATCGGATGCGATGGCGCGCGATCGTCGGATCGGGATGATTCAGCCGCGCGGCGAGGGTGATCCGCCGCCGCTCTATGAGCTGGGCTGTATCGGCCGAATTGTGGACGTCGAAATGCTGGACGACGGGCGCTCGAACGTCGTGCTTGAAGGGCTGTCCCTGTTTCGTGTCGTGCGCGAACTCGACGTGACCACGAAATTTCGCCAGGTCGAGGCGGAAATAATCCCAACGTGCGAAAACGAAGCACTTTCGCTCGCAGCGCGGGCGGGTCTTGAGCTTGAATCGAAACGCTTCGCTGAGGCGCAGGGCTATGCGGTTGACTGGGATGCGGTGGGTCGGCTGGACGATGCCAGCCTCGTCAACGGAGTCGCGCAGATCGCGCCATTCGATGCGGCGGCCAAACAGGCGCTGCTTGAGACACCGACGATCGCTGATCGGGCCGAACTGGTCGTCCAGCTCCTGCAGTTCTTTGGCCGGCACGACGGCGAAGATCGCGTTACGCTGCAATGATCGATGCATGGTTGCTCGAAAAGCTGGTGTGCCCGCTTACTCGCCAGCCGTTGCGCCATGATGAGGCTGCACGTGAGCTGATTTCCGACGCCGCCGGCCTCGCTTATCCGATCCGCGGCGGCGCGCCGATCATGCTGGTGGAGAACGCCCGCCCGCTCACTTCGCCAGATTAGGGAAGGCCGCGCGGAAGGCGGCAACCTTCGGTTTGTCCCATCGCACAATGTAGGGATGCGTCGGGTTACGATCGTAAAAATGTTGATGATATTCTTCAGCCGGGAAGAACTTGCCCTGCTCGATCCGCGTGGCGATTTTTCGCGGCCAGATGTGCGCCGCACCTAGCTGTCCGATGTAGGCAGTAGCCGCCGCGCGCTGGGCATCCGATTGCGGAAAAATCGCGGAGCGATAGCTTGGCCCACTGTCCGGCCCCTGCCGATCGACTTGCGTCGGGTCATGCGCGACAGAGAAATATACGCGCAGCAAGGTGCCATAACTTACTTGCCGCGGATCAAACTCGATTTGAATAGCTTCCGCGTGACCAGTATCTTCGCCGGAAACGCTGGCATAGTTGGCCGTCCGCGCCGTGCCGCCCGCATAACCCGCCGTGACGGAGCGAACGCCCTTTACCCGCTCGAACACTGCTTCCATGCCCCAGAAACAGCCACCGGCAAGCACCGCCGTCTGCACACCAGGGGTTAAGGGAACATCTTTTGCCGCAGGCGGGATGATTACAGCGCGTTCCGCGGCGTCAGCCGAGACGGGGGAGCATCCGATCAGAAGCGCGGAGATCGTCAGGGCGGATAGAGAACGGTTCATGGCCGTAATATAGGGTGCCGATCGGCGGCGCGCCATCACCGCGAGGCGGTGTGCGCCGGGGCAGCGGGTAGGGCCGTTGTGGCGGAGACGGGGTGTAATGCGAACAGGCCGACCGCCCCGATGACGAAGCCGCCTGCGAACTGCCACAGGAAGGTGGATTTAAGGAACCGGCTCATTCGCGAAATCTCTCTTGGATTTTGATCATGCCGATGCGCGTGATGCAGCATCGAAAGGCGGAACTACTTTAACGTGTCCAGCTGAACTTACGCTGGCGGCGCCGTTCATCTAGCGATGCACAGATAGGGACTCGCGCGTTGCAGCGATATTTCAGCGATCGAAACGCTGTGTTTCGCCGTTGAAACCTGCACGCCTCACTTGAGGGCGGCGCAGGCAGTCTGTATCCGCCGACATGCCTCGCGCAGCACGTCTTCGCCGGTAGCGTAACTGATGCGCATCGCGGGAGAGAGGCCGAATGCCAGCCCCTGCACTGCGGCGACGCGCGCGTCCTCGAGCAGATAGCCGACGAAATCGCTGTCGGTGGCGATTACCTTGCCGCCGGGCGTCGTCTTGCCGATCACGCCCGAGACTTCGGGATAGACATAGAAGGCGCCTTCAGGGCGGGGACAGGTGATCCCGGGCGTGTCGTTGAGCATCGAGACGACGAGATCACGGCGCGATTTAAACGCGGCGTTCCGCTCGACGAGGAAGGACTGGTCGCCGTTCAGCGCAGCCGTCGCCGCCGCCTGCGCGATCGAGCACGGGTTCGAGGTCGATTGCGACTGAAGCTTGGCCATCGCCTTGATGAGCCATTGCGCGCCGGCCGCGAAGCCGATCCGCCAGCCGGTCATCGCATAGGCTTTCGAGCAGCCGTTCACCGTCAGCGTGCGGTCGTAAAGCGAGGGGCAGACCTCGGCGATAGTCGCAAACCGGAAGTCATCATAGACGATATGCTCGTACATATCGTCGGCAAATATCCACACCTGGGGATGCCGTTCCAGCACCTCGCCAAGCGCCTTGAGCTCGGCCACGGTATAAGCGGCGCCGGTCGGGTTCGAGGGGGAATTGAGGATCAGCCACTTCGTCTTGGGCGTGATCGCGGCTTCGAGCATCGCGGGCGTCAGCTTGTAACCTTGCGCGGCGCCCGCCGCGACAATCACCGGCGTCGCCCCGGTGAACTGGACCACATCGGGGTAGCTCACCCAATATGGCGCGGGCACGATCACTTCGTCGCCCGCGTTGAGTGTCGCGACGAGCGCGTTGAACAAAGTATGCTTTCCGCCGACGTTCACGCTGATCTGCTGCGTGCTATAATCAAGGCTGTTGTCGCGCTTGAACTTGGCGACGATCGCCTCCTTCAACTCCTGCGTGCCGTCGACATTCGTGTATTTCGTCTTGCCGTCGCGGATCGCCTGAATCGCGGCTTCCTTGACGAAATCGGGCGTATCGAAATCAGGCTCACCCGCACCCAGCCCGATCACATCCACTCCCGCGCGTTTCAGTTCCAGCACCTTGGTGGTGATGGCGAGCGTCGGCGAAGGGCTGATGCGGTCGAGCGCGGCGGAGGGCTTCATATCGGCGTGCCTTTTGAAGTTTCACGAAACGGCAACTGCGCGTCTCGCTTATGTCGCGCGGCCTATAGCGTTCGCCGTTCCGATTTCGCAACTGCAACAGCCGCCGGCATCAACCCGCGCAGCGCGTTTCCGACGAAAAATCCCGCCGCAAGGTCTGCCACGGTGAGATCGCCTTCCACTGCGCGTGCGTGCGCGATCAGCTCGGCACGGAGGACGCCGGGGAGCAATCCGCGCGCCAGCGGTGGAGTGACCAGCGTGTCGCCGCGCGGGACAAAGATATTGGTGAAGCTGCCCTCGGTGAGAAATCCCTCGGGATCGACGAACACCACTTCGTCGGTGCCGGCCGCGGTGCGCGCGACGTCATAGAAGTTGCGGTCACTGGTCTTGTGGCGCAGCCGAAAATCCTCGCGCGGCACCGGCAGATCCACCACCGCCACCTCAATCGGCGCGCCGGGCGATACCGGCGGCGGGCCGATCTCGATCGCGACCCGGCCAGACCGCGCCGCCAGCAGCCGCACTTTGGCGGCATGACGCAAGCGGAACGTGGCGGCCTGAAGCTCGTTGCGCGCCTCATGGCGATCGAACGCGAAGCCAAAAACCTCGGCGCTCGCCTTCATCCGCGCGAGATGGGCCTCCACGCGCGCCACGCCGGCCTCGGGATCGAAGGCCATGGTCTCGATAAGGTCGAAGGAACGTGCGTCGTGCGTCAAGAAAGCTCCTTTGGCGAGCGCCTCATCCCATTCGGCGGACGCGCGGGAATCCGCAACGATCCCACCGCCGAGCCCGATCGTGGCGCTCCGCGTGCCCTCCTTCGCCGCTGCGGCATTCACAAGCAAGGTGCGGATCGCAACGTTGAACTGCGCGTCCTGCGGAGCGTCGATCCGCCCGATCGCTCCCGTGTATGGGCCGCGCGCGATACCACCTTCTACCTCGTCTATCACCTGCATCGCACGTACCTTGGGGGCGCCGGTGATCGAACCGCACGGGAACAATGCCACAAGCACGTCGATCGCGTCCCGCGCCGGATCGAGATCGGCAGTGACGGCGGATGTCATCTGGTGGACGGTTGGATAGCGCTCGACAGTGAACAGTGCCGGCACTTTGACGCTGCCGGGAATGGCGACGCGGGATAGATCGTTGCGCATCAGATCGACGATCATCAGGTTTTCGGCGCGCTGCTTTTCGTCTGCCTCCAGGGCGGCGGCGGCAGAGATATCGCGCGCGGGATCGGGATCGCGGCGCGCCGTTCCCTTCATCGGGCGGCAGGTGATGCGGCCCGCCGACATATCGAAGAACAGTTCTGGCGAAAAGGAGAGGAGCATCTCGCTCCCGGTCTCAACGACTGCCCCCCAGCCCGCGCCGGCCCGGCACCGCACAGCGGCGTACAGAGCGAGCGGGTCGCCAGCGAACGGAACGCGCGCGCGAAAGGTAAGGTTCGCCTGATAGATGTCGCCCGCCGCGATCAGCGCGAGGACGCGGTCGATCGCCGCGTCATAGTCGGCGCGCGTCACCATCGGCTCGGGCACGCCGACCCACGCTCCGGCGGGATCGGGGAAGAGCGCCATGGGGTCGAGAATCTCGGTGAATCCGTCGAACACGCCGAACCACAATAGCGGGCTCGCGCTGGCGCGCGCGGCCACGTTGCCTGGTTCCAGCACGTGCCCGGCCTCATATGACAGAAACCCGGCCGCCTGCTTCCCGCCGGCAACCGCCGCGCGCAATGCTGCTAGCGCGAGGGGCACTTCATCCGCCGTTCGGGCTTCGATCACCGCTGTGGGCGCGGTATAGAGGCGGGCGGGTGCGCCACCGGCGCGCGCGTCGTCGAGCAAAACGAAAGGAGGGCGGGGCAGCATCGCGGCGGTGATGCCCGTCGCATCGCCTTGCGGCAAGGGCAACGAGCGGGCTACGATCGCCGCAACAGGCGTGCCGAAGAGGACTTTCCATGAGCCAACCCGCATTGCGCGCGATGATCGTGCCGGTCACCGCGATCGAGCAGAATTGCACGATCATCTGGTGTACCAATACGATGAAGGCGGCGGTGATCGATCCCGGCGGCGATATCCCGCGCATCAAGGCGGCGATCGCTCAGGCCGGTGTGACGGTGGAGAAGGTGCTGCTCACGCATGGCCATATCGATCATGCTGGCGAGGCGAAGCCGCTTGCCGACGAACTTGGCGTACCGATCGAGGGGCCGCAGGAGGCGGATCGCTTCTGGCTCTCGCGGCTGGCCGACGACGGGCGCAACTGGGGCATTCGTGGTGTGCCATTCGAGCCGGATCGCTGGCTGGAGGATGGCGATACGGTGACGGTGGGGGAACTTACGCTAGATGTCTATCACACACCTGGCCACACCGCCGGGCATGTTATCTTTCACCACGCGCCGTCGAAATTCGCGCAGGTGGGCGACGTGTTGTTCCAGGGATCAGTCGGGCGCACGGATCTTCCGCAGGGCGATCACCCGCAGCTGATCAATTCGATCGTGACGAAGCTCTGGCCGCTTGGCGACGACACCACGTTCATTCCCGGTCATGGCAAAGCCAGCACCTTCGGGCACGAGCGGCAGTGGAACATGTTCGTCAGCGACGAGGCGTTGTCGGCAGCCTGAGTGGGGATAAAACAGAAAAGCCGCGACTGCCATAATGACTGCCGCGGCTTTTCTGCCTGTGCCGATCAGTGAAGGTTTAGATCAACCTTCGTAATCGGCGCCGAGATTCTGGTTACGTGGCGGCGCGGCGGCGGTAAGGCGTAGCGCTTCGGCCGACGCGGCAAGGCTGCCAACGGCATCCGCCTCGTCCTCGTCGTCGATCTGAACGCGTTGCAGGCTTGCCACCAGCGATTCCTCAAGGCCACCCGGAAGCACGGTTTCCTCGGCAATCTCGCGCAGTGCAACGACGGGATTCTTGTCGCGATCGCGGTCGATCGTCAGTTCGGCGCCACCGGAAACCTGCCGCGCACGTTGCGCTGCCAGCAGAACCAGATCGAACCGGTTCGGGATCTTGTCGACGCAATCCTCGACCGTTACGCGCGCCATAGACGCTTTCCTTCGCAAAATTACCGCTGGATGAGACGCTGCGATCTAGATGCTGGCGCCCGCGAAGTCAAGAAAAGCGCGCTTGCCGCTGCTGCTGCTCGCGGCCAACAGTGGCGCGATGAACATGTTCACGGTCGACGGCAACCGCCTCACGCTGCTAACCGAGGGGCCTGCGCGTCTCGATGCGCTGGTGGCGCTGATCGATGGCGCGCGGGAAAGCCTGCGCATCCTGTACTACATTTATGCCGACGACGAATCGGGCAGGCGCGTCAACGCTGCGCTGCTGGCGGCGGCGGGGCGCGGCGTGCAGATCGCGCTGATTGTCGACGGTTTTGGCAGCGAGGCGGCGGGACAGCGACATTTCTTCGATCCGCTGGCAGCGGCAGGGATTTCGGTATGCTGGTTCCGTCCGCGCTTTGGCCGGCGTTATCTGTTGCGCAATCATCAGAAGCTGGCGTTGGCCGATCAGATGCGGATCCTGATCGGCGGCTTCAATATCGCCAACGATTATTTCGCCGCCGACCACGCGGATGCCTGGCGCGATCTGGGGCTGCTTGTCGAAGGACCAGCGGCGGGGAGGATCGCGCCCTATTTTGATGCGCTGCTCAAATGGGTGCAATGTGCGGGTGGTCGAAACAGGCGCGTCGGGCATGCGCTGGCGCGCTGGAGCGAGCCTGTCGGGAAGGTGCGGTGGCTGATCGGTGGCCCGACGCGGCGGCTATCGCCTTGGGCGCGCGCCGTCCGGCACGACATGCGGCGCGCCATGCGGACCGATATCATCGCCGGGTATTTCACCCCGAGCCCGACAATGCTGCGGCGGCTGGATCGCGCGGCGCGACGCGAGGGCCAGGTACGGATCGTCACAGCCGCCAAATCCGATAATAACGCCACGATCGCGGCGGCGCGCTTCACCTATCGTGGCTTGCTGAAGCAAGGGGTGCGAATCTTTGAATATGCGCCGTCGAAACTGCACACGAAACTATATGCGATCGACGACGCGGTGCATATCGGCAGCGCCAATTTCGACATGCGCAGCCTGTTCATCAATCTTGAACTGATGCTGCGGATCGAGGATGCCGCGTTCGCCGCACATGTCCGTCACTACATCGATGGCGAGGTGGCGCGATCGGTCGAAATCACAATGGACGGCTATCGCGCGGAAACCGGCTGGTGGCAGCGCGTAAAGCAATTTCTGGCGTATCTGATCGTGGGCGTGGCCGACCCGACGCTATCGCGCGGGCTGAACTTCGGGATCGATGATTAGCGCGCCGGGCGACGCCGCCGCATTCCTACTCGGCTTCTTTCCAGGCCCAGTACAGCTGTGCCGGCGGCACGTTCCACCATTCCATGGCGTGGTCGATCCGCGTGAAATGTGGCGCGATGAAATCGCGCACCTTCGGACTGAACTGATAGACGAGGAAGGCGCCGCCCGGCTGAATCACGCGCCGCGTAGCCGCCGCGATCGCCGGTCCGACGCCGGCGGGGAGGGTGGAGAAGGGCAGGCCGGACAGCACATAGTCCGCTTTCTCATGGCCATGTTCGCGAACGATCGATTCGACGTCAGCCGCGGAGCCGTGCACCGGGACGAAACGCGAATCTGCGATCGTGTGGCGTAGATAGTTGATGAAATCCGGGTTGGTATCGATCGCGATCAGGGTCGCGTCGGGCGCCATCTTCTCAAGGATCGGGCGGCAGAAGGTGCCGACGCCGGGGCCGTATTCGACGAACAGTTTGCAACGTTGCCAGTCGACCTTGCCGAGCATCTTCTCGATCAGCTTGTCGGAGGACGGTATGATCGAGCCGACCATTACCGGATGCTTGAGGAAACCCTGGAAGAACATCTGCCACGGTCCTGGAACGCCGGCGGGGCGGGAACGCGCGCGGCGAACGGCACTGGTCGAACTGGGCATCGAGCTTCTGTCACTCCCGGACGTCGAATTGAGCGAGATTCCGCCCCCGTCGCACATCTGCCAAACGCTGGGCAAGCGCTATCAGTTGCAATCACGGGGTTGCGTCTGCGCGGCAAGCGCCTAAGCGAGCGGGATGCACGACGGAACGAGCGTGGGTCGGGAGGGGCAGGTGGCGGTGATCTTCATCTCCCAGCGCACTGCGGCCAATGAGGAGGAGTATGCGGCGGCAGCGGCGGCGATGGACGCGCTGGCGGCCGCGCAGCCGGGCTATCGCGGCGTCGATGCCGTGCGCGATGCCGACGGGCGGGGCATCACCATTTCATATTGGGCGAACGAGGCGGACGCGATTGCTTGGCGCGAACATCCCGATCACGCCGCTACACGCGCGCGGGGCCGCGCGGACTGGTATCTGGGCTATCAAGTGATCGTGGCTCGCGTCGAGCGTGGGTATGACTGGATGCGGTCGTGACGCGAGGGTTCGACCGTCGTTTTACACTGTTGTTCCTCGTCATGCTGACGATCGCGGCCGGGAATACCGCGCTGCAATCGGTTCTGCCGGCGCTTGGTCGTTCGCTCGGCGTGATGGACAGCGCGGTGGCGGCGGCCTTTTCGGTTTCCGCACTGCTTTGGGTGATCGCCGCGCCGTTCTGGGCCAATCGATCTAACCGGCAGGGGCGGCGCGCGATGGTATTGCTCGGCATGGGCGGTTTCACCGTCAGCCTAAGCCTGTGCGGGCTGTTCCTCGCGGCCGGAATCAACGGCTGGATAAGCGGTACGGCGGCATTCGTGCTCTTCATTATAGGGCGTTTGATCTACGGGACGTTCGGCGCGGCTGCGCCCCCGGCAGTGCAGGCGATGGTCGCGGGCAATACGACGCGCGAGGAGCGCACCCGCGCGCTCACCCTGCTGGCCTCGGCATTCGGGCTCGGAACGATTTTGGGGCCGGCTATCGCTCCTTACCTCATCTTAGGCCGGTTCGGCACCTTTGAGGTCGGTCTGGCAGGACCGGCCTTTATCTTTGCGGCATTCGGACTCGCCGTGTTCCTGACCGTGCGGCGCATCCTGCCTGACGATCGCGAGCCTGTGGACGGTGTGCATGGCGCCGCTAACGCCTATCCCTCGATCGGCGGACAGTCGACCGGCGCCAGTGTACGCGCTGCGACCGAGCCACCTGGCGAAGAGGTGAAGTTTGCCGATCCGCGCATTCGCGGCTGGATGATCGTGGGGCTGGTCGCGGGGCATGCGCAGGCGATGACCGGGCAGGCGATAGGTTTTCTCGTGATCGACCGGCTGCATCTGGCTCCTTCTCTGGCGCTGGAGCCGACCGGGATCGTGCTGATGATGGGCGCGGGCGCATCCTTGCTCGCACAATGGGGGATAATTCCGCTGCTCAATCTTGCGCCGCGCGCACTGGTGCTGGTGGGGCTGGTGCTGGCGGCGGCTGGCACCGTGCTTACCGGGATGGCGATGTCGCTTTATGGAATCGCGACGGCTTATGCGCTCGCGAGCTTGGGCTTCGGCTTCATCCGTCCCGGTTACACCGCGGGATCAAGCCTGGCGGTAGGCTACGACGCGCAGGGATCGGTAGCGGGGAAGGTAACGAGCATCAACGGAGCCAGCTTCATCCTCGGCCCGTCGATCGGCGTCGGTCTGTACGAGTTGCATCGGCCGTTGCCGTATCTTGCCGCCGGCGTCGCGTGCGTCATGCTGCTTGCCTATTGCTGGAAAAAATTGCGCGATCAGCCGGTCGACACGATTGAGGACGTGCCGGCCGGCTGAGGCGGTTAACGGCTCTTCGATCCGTCGGAGGCGGCTTGCGTGGGCATCGCGAAGCCGATCGATTGTGGCGCATTTGCCTCTTGCTTGAGCCGGGCGGCGATCTGTTCATACTCACGCTCCAGCTCTGGCGTGACACTGGCGCGGGACTCCTTCAGGGCAGCACGGAAATCGGCCATCGTCACTTCCGTCGCCGCCAGCGAGCCACGTAGCGCGATCAGCCCCGCGCGACGCACGACATCTTCCAGATCGGCGCCCGTGAAGTGATCGGTGAGTGCCGCAATCGCATCGAGGTCGACGTCGGCGGCAAGCGGCATTTTCTGGGTCTGTATCGCCAGAATGCGCCGTCGCCCCGCCTGATCCGGCACGCCCACATAGATCAACTCGTCGAACCGGCCCGGCCTCAACAACGCCGGATCGATCATATTGGGCCGATTGGTAGCGCCGATCACCACGACGGACTGCAATTCCTCCAGCCCGTCCATCTCGGCGAGGATGGTGTTGACCACTCTTTCTGTGACCTGCGGCTCGCCCAGCCCGCCGCCGCGCGCTGGCACGAGGCTGTCCAGTTCGTCGATGAAAATCACCGTCGGCGCAACCTGACGCGCGCGCTGGAACAGACGGGCGATCTGTTGCTCGCTCTCGCCATACCATTTGCTGAGCAGATCGCTTGATTTGGTGGCGATGAAGTTCGCCTCCGCTTCGCGCGCGACCGCTTTCGCCAGCAGCGTCTTGCCGGTGCCGGGCGGCCCATAGAGCAGAAAGCCCTTGGCGGGGCGGATGCCAAGCCGTCGGAAAGCGGCCGGATTCTTGAGCGGAAGCTCGACTCCTTCCTTCAGCCGCATCTGCGCGTCGTCCAACCCGCCGACGTCGCTCCACCTTATTGTTGGCGCCTGTACCATCACCTCGCGCATCGCGGACGGCTGGACACGCTTAAGCGCCTCCATGAAGTCGTTGCGCGTTACCGCCAGCGTGTCGAGCACCTCGGCGGGGATAGTGCGCTCCTCCAGGTTGAGCTTCGGCATGATTCGTCGCACCGCTTCGATCGCTGCCTCTCGAGTAAGCGCGGCGAGGTCCGCGCCTACGAAGCCAAAGGTGGTGCGCGCCAGCTCATCGAGGCTGACGGTCTGTTCCAGCGGCATACCGCGCGTATGGATGCCCAGAATCTCACGGCGACCACGCTCGTCCGGCACGCCGACAACGATTTCGCGATCGAACCGGCCAGGGCGGCGCAGCGCCTCGTCGATTGCCTCCGGCCGATTGGTGGCAGCGATGACGACGAGATTGGCGCGCGCCTCGAGCCCGTCCATCAGCGTCAGGAGCTGCGCGACGACGCGCTTCTCCGCTTCTCCGGAAACCTGCCCACGTTTCGGTGCGATCGAATCGATCTCGTCGATGAACACGATCGACGGTGCGTTCTTTGCCGCCTCCTCGAACACAGTGCGCAGCCGCTGCTCGCTCTCGCCATAAGCCGAGCCCATGATCTCGGGCCCGTTGATCAGGAAGAACTGCGCATCGCTCTCGTTCGCGACCGCGCGCGCCAGCCGGGTCTTGCCGGTGCCGGGTGGGCCATGAAGCAATACGCCCTTGGGCGCCTCCACGCCGAGCCGCTCGAACAATTCGGGGTACCGCAGCGGCAATTCTACCATCTCGCGAAGCTGGTCGATCGTCCCGGCCATGCCGCCGATATCGTCATAAGTGACATCGGCGCGCCGCGCATCGCCAGGCTCCTGATATTCTGGGCGCAGCTCCACCTCGGTATTTTCGTCGATATGGACAATGCCCTTTGGGGCAGCCGTTACGACGACCAGCCGGATCTCCTGAAGTGCATATGCTGGCGCATTGACGAACTGCGCCATGTTGGGCGGCATATTTTGCACCCGCTGGTGGCCGGCGGTCGCCACCACGTCGCCTTGGCATAGAGGGCGATTGAAGAAGGTGCGTTTCAGCGCGTTGGTCGAGCCCTGCAGCCGCAAGTTCTGCTGTGCAGGGGCAAAGACGACGCGGGTAGCCGGCTTCGATTCGGTGCGCCGAACCTCCACGAAATCGCCCGAGCCGACGCCCGCGTTGGCGCGTTGCAGGCCGTCGATGCGAACCAGCTCCAGCCCCTCGTCCTCGGCATAAGGACCGACGGCGCGAGCCGGTGTAGATTTCTTTCCGACAATCTCCACGACATCGCCGTCGGTGATGCCCGAAGCCGCCATGAACGCGCGTGGGAGATGCGCGATGCCGTGGCCGGAGTCTTCGGGCCGCGCATTTGCCACCTGCAACTTGCGCGTCGCTTCTTCACTGTCCGCCACTATCGCTCCTTCACATCGCTTCGAATGCGAACATAGAAACGCGCCAGGCCAGTTTCGAGATGCGCAGCCAGATTCACGGCAACTAACCAGCGGGCAAAAAAAAGGGCCGATCGCGAGGATCGGCCCATGAAAGTTTTTAGGAGAGGATGCCTGAAAGGCAACTTTCATATGTGGGGGAGGAGATTATTGTGCAAGTGCGAAATAAATCCACACACATGCATTTTTTGCAATCCAGGTGCGGAGGCGCTTGCGTTGCGAATGGCGGAGAGCGCATGATGCGATGCACAAGAAAGAGCGGGATTTCATGCGTCGCCTGCCCCCACTGACCGCGATCGAGGCATTCGTCGCAGTTGCCCGATTCGGTTCCGTGAAGGCCGGGGCGCAGGAATTGTCGTTGTCCGCGCCGGCGCTTAGCCGCCGCATTCAAACGCTCGAGCGCTTCATCGGGCGCCCGCTGTTCGAGCGTCGCCACCAGTCAATGGTAGCCAACAGCGATGGCGAGCGCTTGCTTGCGCAGGTTGCGCCGGTGCTTGATCAGCTTTCCGATTCGCTTGCGGGCTTGAGCAGTGCGGCGGAGGTCGTGCGGCTTCGGCTCGGCGTGATGCCGCTGTTCGCCTCCCAGCGGCTGTTTCCGAAACTGGGCGAACTGCGGGCGAAACATCCCGAGTTGCATCTCGATATCGACACGGCGGGCCACGCGTTGACGCGGTTGGGCGAGGGGCTCGATGCGGTGATCGTGCTGGCGCGCGATGTCGATCCGACGCTTTACGCGCGGCGGCTGGACCGGAACATGGTCTATGCGATCGGCGCGCGCGGCTTGGTGGAGGGGCCGAAACCGATCGTTCGCCCGGACCAGCTGGGCGATGTATCGGTGCTGATCCACCGCGACATGCCCGATACCTATTCAACCTGGCGGCACGCCGCCGGTCTGCCGGAGGTGGAGCCGGTGGCGATCGATCATTTCGACTCCGGCGCGCTGATGCTCGAGGCCGCGGCTCAGGGGCTGGGTGTCGCCTTCATGCTCGAAAGCCATTTTGAAGACGCGAACGATCCGCGGCTTGTGCGACTGTTCGCCGACATCGAGGTGGAGAGCCCATACAGCTATTGGTTCGTCTGCCGCCCGCGCGCGCTACAGCAAAAACCGGTGCGGATTTTTCGGGACTGGCTGCTCGCGACGCTGCGGCAGGAGGGCGTATAGCGTCATTGGGCAACATCCGGTCGAACCGGATGTTGCCAAGCCATGACAATGATCAGGCCGCGCGCATCTTTACGATCTTGCCCGGCTCGCGCGGCGGCTCGCCCTTCGGCAGCGCGTCGATCAGTTCCATGCCGGAAATCACCTCGCCCCAGACGGTGTATTGGTTGTCCAGGAAGCGGGCGTCGTCGAAGCAGATGAAGAACTGGGAATTCGCGCTGTCCGGGTTGTTGGTGCGCGCCATCGAGCAAACGCCACGAACGTGCGGCTCGCGATTGAATTCCTGTTTCAGGTCCGGCAGGTCAGAGCCGTGCATGCCGGTGCCGGTGGGGTCGCCGCCCTGCGCCATGAAACCGGGGATCACGCGGTGGAACACCACGCCGTCATAAAATCCCTGGTTGGCGAGTGTCGCGATCCGCTCGACATGATTCGGGGCGAGATCCGGACGCAGCTTGATCGTTACGTCGCCGTCGGCGAGCGTCATCGTAAGCGTGTTGAAAGTATCAGCCATGATTGGCTCCTGGTTCTAAGGAAACCGGCGCCCTACCGCCCGGTCATCGTGATGGCAAATCGCGCACGCGCGGGTTGTCGATCCGCGCTTGTGACCATATCACCTGCCTTTGTCTGCGCGCGATACTGAAAGGGGCGACGCGATGAGCGACACCGAACTTCAGGTCGTGGACGACGAAAGCCGTCTGGATGCCGATGACCGGCTGAGGCCGGAATTCATCGACGCCGTTCTCGATGCGGTCGAATCGGGCGAGGACGAGGCTGCGCGCGCCTTGGTCGAGCCGCTTCATGCCGCCGATATCGCCGATCTGTTTGAACTGGCGCCCGAGGATCGCCGCGCCGCCCTCGCTGCGGCGCTGGCTGATTTGCTTGATGCTGACGTAATAGCAGAGATGAACGAATACGTCCGCGAGGACGTGATCGACACGCTCGACGCGCGGCAGGTGGCGGACATCGCGTCGGAGCTCGATACCGACGACGCGGTGGCCATCATCGAGGATCTCGATGCCGACGAGCAGCGCGAGGTGCTGCGCGCGATGGAGCCGGACGATCGCGCCGCGATCGAGGAGGCGCTGGGCTATCCCGAGGAATCCGCCGGCCGCCTGATGCAGCGCGAGCTGATCGCGGTGCCGGAACACTGGACGGTTGGCGACACGATCGATTTCCTGCGCGGCCATGAGGAACTGACAACCGATTTCTGGGAAGTGTTCGTCGTCGATCCGTCGCACCGGCCGGTCGGCAGCTGCGCCCTTTCGTGGATCCTGCGCACACCCAGCACGATCGCCATCGCCGATGTGATGCAGCGCGAACAGACGCTGATCCCGGTGGACATGGATCAGGAGGAAGTGGCGCTGCGCTTCCAGAAATACGCGCTGATCTCCGCCGCGGTGATCGATGCGAGCGGCCGGCTGGTCGGGATGATCACCGTCGATGACGTGGTACACATCATCCAGGAGGAAGCGGGCGAGGACACGCTGAAGCTCGCCGGCGCGGGCGACGGCGACATCAACGAGCCGCTGATCATTACCGTGCGCACCCGCGTCGCGTGGCTCGTCATCAATCTCGGCGCGACGATATTGTCGGCCTCGGTGGTGGGGGTATTCCAGGGCGAGATCGCGCGTTTCGCGCTGCTCGCCGCGCTGATGCCGATCGTTTCCGCGCTCGGCGGCAATGCGGGGACGCAAACGCTGGCGGTGGTGGTGCGCGCGCTGGCGACGAACCAGCTGACCAGCTCGAACACGCTGCGCATGCTGTTGCGCGAATTTCGCGTCGCGATCTGCAACGGCGCGGCGCTCGGCGCGGTCGGCGCGGCCGGCAGTTACGTGATCCTCGGCAACGGCGGGCTGTCGCTGGTGTTCGGGCTGGCGATGATCTTCACCAGCATCGTCGCCGGGCTGGTGGGCGTGATCGTGCCGGTGGCGCTCGATCGCGCGCGCGTCGACCCGGCGGTGTCGTCGGCGGTGTTCGTCACGACCGCGACGGATGTGATGGGGTTCTTCTCGTTCCTGGGGCTCGCGGCCTTGTGGCACCTTGGCGCATGAACCACATTCCAGGCCATGCTTCATCTCACCAAGGTCGCGTTCGGATGCAGCGCCGTCGATGATCTCTCCGAACGCCTGCGCCTGCGCGGCGAGCAGGGGCCGGTGTTCCTGACGACGCGCTATCTGCCGAAGCGGCATGAGGAAATCGCGGGGCAAGGCTCGCTGTTCTGGATCATCAGGCACGCGCTGGTCGCACGCTCGCCGATCCTGTCGTTCGGCGAGGCGGAGGGCGGGCGCGTCGCGATCCATATCGATCCCGTGCTGCGCTTGACCCATGCGCGCCCCAAGCGCGCGCACCAGGGCTGGCGCTATCTTGAGGCGGCGGACGCGCCGGCCGACCTTTCCGACGGCGAAAGCGCTGTGGCGCTGCCGTCGGCGCTGGCGGGGAGGCTGGTGGAACTCGGCCTCATCTGACCGGCCAGCCATGCCTGCCTGAGCGTCTCGCTCGTTTCCCGGCTGTTGTCGTGGCTCCAGCCCGGCGGTCGCCAGATATAGCCCGGCTTCGCACGCCACGGCGCCCGCCACACATCGCGCGCGATCCCGATCCACTCGTGCGTTGCCGCCCACAGCAGGTTGAACGAGCCGAGCTGGTGGACGATGCCGTAACGCGGGCGTTCCTCGTCTAGCTCCGCTTCGAACGTGCCGAACACTTTGTCCCAGATGATGAACACGCCCGCGTAGTTGCGATCGAGATAGCGCGGGTTCGTGGCGTGGTGGACACGGTGGTGGGAGGGGGTGTTCATCACCGCCTCGAACCATCGCGGGAAGCGGCCGATCAATTCGGTGTGAATCCAGAACTGGTAGATGAGGTTCACGCCCGCCACGAAAAACACCATCGCCGGCGGAAAGCCGATCAGGAACAGCGGCAGGCGAAAGATGAACGCGAGGCTGAAGAAGCCGGTCCAAGTCTGCCGGAGCGCGGTGGAGAGATTGTAATGCTGCGAACTGTGATGGATGACATGGCTAGCCCAGAACCACCGCACGCGATGCGCCGATCGATGAAAGGCGTAATAGGCAAGATCGTCGACCACGAAGGCGATGACGAACCAATACCATTGCCAGCCGATATCGAAGAGCCGGAAGCGCGACACCCATGTCGCCATCGCGAACACCGCCCCCGCTGACAGCACCCCCGCCACCGTGCTGCCTAGCCCGAGCATCAGGCTGGTCAGCGTGTCGCGCGGCTCGTAACGCCGGCGATCGCGGAAATGAGCGACGACCATCTCGGCCAGCACCAGCAGGACGAAACCGGGCACGGCAAGGCTGACGGGATCGGGCAACTGCGGCGCCATGCCGCTTAGTTTACACGCGTGTCAGTTGCGGTGCCAGCCTTCGTACATCGAGCGCGTCGACGCCGCGCAGCGTGACCGCGCCGAACCGCCGCTCGCCGGTTTCCACCACCATGCCGCCCGGCGCCGCGCGCACCGCTTCCCAGGCGATCACCCGGGCCGCGATCCGCGCGCCATGCACTTTCAGCACGACCACGCGGCGATCTTCGCCAAACACCAGAGCGGCGCGGCCATCGGCGCCGATCACCGCCGACACGCCGGCGAACCCGGCGATCGCCTCATCCGCCGCAACGATCGCATCGGCCTCTTCCACCAGCATCCGATCCACGCGGCCCAGCCGCAGGAACGCGGCGATGCCGCCCAGCGCGAGCACCGCCGTGAGCGAGCCGCCCAATGCCAGCCAGTTCATCGTGCCCAATCCGCGTCAGCCGCGCGACGCCACCGCATCCATCAGCGGGCGCAGGTTGGTGAGATCGTAACCAGCGCCAGCGCCCTTGGCCGTGAGCTCGTCGCGATCGGCGCCGTTCTGTGCCTGCGCGAGCGCCCACAGATTGCAGGAGCGCGTGCCCGAGCGACAATAAGCGAGGATCGGGCCATCGGCATTGGCCAGCGCCTCCGCCATCGCGCTCACCTGCGGCTGGGAAAAGCCGGCGTGGGTGATCGGGATCGCTGTATAGGCGAGGCCGGCATCCTCCGCCGCCATACGGATCGCATCGCCCCCGGGCTGCGCCGCTTCCTCGCCGTCCGGTCGATTGTTGACGATCGCGACGAAGCCGGCGGCCTTGATGGCGGCGATATCCTCCGGGGCGATCTGGGGCGCGACGGAGATGGTGGCATCAATGGGGCGGATATCGAGCATGGCACTCCCCTAACGCAGCTTGTCGCGGGATTGAACCGGGTGAGCGATCAGTTTTCGTGGATAACCTTGAGGAACGCGGCGCCATATGCGTCGAGCTTGCGCTGCCCCACGCCCGCGATGCGCGCCATCCGATCCAGCGAGGCGGGGCGGGCGGCGGCCATCTCACGCAACACCGAATCATGAAAGATCACATAGGGCGGCACCTGCGCCTCCCGCGCGAGATCGCGGCGCTTCTCTCGCAATGCCTCGAACAGCGGATCGCCGACGGGGTTGGGGGCCGCGCCTTCACCGCCCTTGCGCCGGCGTTCGCGCTTTGGCGGCAGGACGAGCGCCACCTGCTCCTCGCCCTTCAGGATCGCGCGCGCGGCGGGGCCGAACTCCAGCCCGCCGTGCGGATTGGCGCGCAACGCGTCACGCACCTGGAGCGCGCGGCCGACCGGCTTGAGCAGCGCGCTCTCCTCACCATCGACGATCCCCCACACGGAAAGCGATTCGTGGCCGCTCATCAGGCTGCGCTCGCTCGATTTTCCGGTCAGCACCTGCTCCACATAGGTCGAGCCGAACATCTGGCCGGTGCGGAACACGGCGGAGAGATATTTGCGCGCCGCCTCCGTCACGTCGACCGCGGCGGGGGGCGAGAGGCAATTGTCGCAATTGCCGCATGACGATGGCGGATCCTCGCCGAAATGCTGGAGGAGGATGCGCCGGCGGCACCCCGCCGTCTCCACCAGCGCGCCAAGCGCGTTGAGGCGGGTGCGCTCGCCCGGCTGGCGATGCGCGTCCACCTCTGCGGTGCGCTGGCGTGCGCGCGCGAAATCCTCCGCCCCCCAGAACAGATGCGCCACTGCCGGATCGCCATCGCGCCCGGCGCGACCGGTTTCCTGATAATAGGCCTCGATCGATTTCGGCAGCCCGGCATGGGCCACGAAGCGCACGTCGGGCTTGTCGATCCCCATGCCGAACGCGACCGTGGCGCAGATCACCATCTCCTCCGATGCGACGAACGCAGCCTGATTGGCGGCGCGCACCGCCGGATCGAGCCCGGCATGATAGGCGCGCACCGGCCGGCCGGTGACGGCCAGCGCCTCCGCCATCCGCTCCGTGCCGGCGCGCGTCTGCGCATAGACGATGCCGGGGCCCGGCGTGGCGCGGACGAGATCGACGATCTGCCGCGTCGTGCCGTCGCGCGGGGTGATCGAATAGCGGATGTTGGGCCGGTCGAACCCGGCGACGATCATCCCCGCCGCCGGGATGCCGAGCTGCTCGAGAATGTCGGCGCGGGTGTGCGCGTCGGCCGTTGCGGTCAGCGCCAGCCGTGGCACGTCCGGGAAGCAATCGAGCAGCGGGCGCAGCAGCCGGTAATCAGGGCGGAAATCATGCCCCCACTCGCTGACGCAATGCGCCTCGTCGATCGCGAACAGCGCGACACGGCCACGCCGAAGCAGCTCGCGGAAATCCTGCGTCGATGCGCGTTCGGGCGCGATATAGAGCAGATCCAGATCGCCATCGAGGAAGCGCCCGCGCGTTTCGGCGCGGTTCTCGTCCACGCTCGTAAGCGTGGCGGCGCGGATGCCGACCGCCTCGGCCGCGCGAAGCTGATCGTGCATCAGCGCGATCAACGGGGAGACGACCACGCACGTCCCCTCAAGCATCACCGCCGGAAGCTGATAGCACAGCGACTTGCCGGCGCCCGTCGGCATCACCGCCAGCGTGTTCTCCGCAGCCAGCACACGACGCACCACATCGCGCTGGACGCCGCGAAAATCGGGAAAGCCGAAGACGCGCTGGAGCGTGGAAACGGGATCGGCAAGCATGACCGGGGCGCTATAGGGGGCGAAAGGGGCGCGGCGCCAGCCCGCGCCGACCAACGGCCAGAAAGGACATTCGATGGATATCGTGCGCGACAACCGGGCGGAGCAGGAATTCGAGCTGGACGTGGACGGTCAGCGCGCGATCGCCGCCTATCAGATGGAGGGCAACCGGATCGTCTTCACCCACACGCTGGTGCCCAAGGCGCTGGAGGGACGCGGCGTGGGATCGAAGCTTATCCGTGCGGCGCTGGACAGCGCGCGCGACCAGCGGCTGAAGGTGGTGCCGCAATGCTCGTTCGTGCGCGCCTATATCCAGCGGCACGACGAATATCGCGACCTGCTGGCCTGATCGCGGCCGGTCATTCCGCGGCGAGCGCTTCCTCGCGTTCCTTCGCCTGCCGCTGCCACATCTCCGCATACAGCCCGTCGCGGGCGAGGAGCTGCGCGTGGGTGCCCTGCTCCACGATCCGCCCCGCCTCCAGCACGACGATGCGATCGGCATGGACCACGGTGGACAGGCGATGCGCGATGACGATCGTGGTGCGGCCGCGCTCGATCGATTCCAGCGTCGCCATGATCTCCGCTTCGGTACGGCTGTCGAGCGCGCTGGTCGCCTCGTCGAGGATCAGGATCGGCGGATCCTTCAACAGCGTGCGGGCGATAGCGACGCGCTGCTTCTCGCCACCGGACAGCTTCAATCCGCGCTCGCCGACCCGCGTGGCATAGCCTTCCGGCTGGCGCTCGATGAAGCCGGCGATCGCCGCGCCGCGTGCCGCCGCCGCAATTTCCGCATCCGTCGCGCCTTCGCGGCCATAGGCGATGTTATAGCCGATCGTGTCGTTGAACAGCACCGTATCCTGCGGGACGATGCCGATCGCCGCACGCAACGACGCCTGCGTTACGTTGGCGATATCCTGACCGTCGATCGTCAGCGTGCCGCCGGTCAGATCGTAGAAGCGGTAGAGCAGCCGCGCGAGCGTGGATTTGCCCGCGCCGGACGGGCCGACCACCGCGACGGTGGAGCCGGCCGGCACGTCGAGATCGATGCCTTTTAAGATGTCGCGCCCGGCATCGTAGCCGAAGCGGACGTTCTGAAACCGCAAATGCCCGTTCGTCACGCGAAGCGGCAGGGCGCCCGGCGCGTCCACCACCTCGGCTGGCGTATCGACCAGATCGAACATCGCGCCCATATCGATGACGCCCTGCCGGATCGTGCGATAGACCATGCCCAGCAGATCGAGCGGCCGGAAGAGCTGTGACAGCAAGGTCGAGACCAGCACGACATTGCCGGCGGTGAACTTGCCCTGTCCCCAGCCGATCACCACCCACGCCATGCCGCCCGCGAGCATCATATTGGTGATGAGGGCCTGACCGATATTCAGCCACGCCAGGCTGTTTTCGGATTTCACCGCCGCGTTGGCATAAGCGGTCATCGCCGCTTCATAGCGCCGGCCCTCGCGCGCCTCCGCCCCGAAATATTTCACCGTCTCGAAATTGAGCAGCGAATCGACCGCATGCGCCACCGCGCCGGTATCCAGATCGTTCATGCGCTGGCGCAGGGCCGCGCGCCAATCGGTCACCCAGCGGGTGAACCAGATATAGAGGGCGACCATCGCCAGTGTCGCCACGACGAGCTGCCAGCCGAATTTCGTCCAGAAGATGCCGATGACCAGCCCAAGCTCCAGCACCGTCGGCGCGATGTTGAACAGCATGAAATAGAGCATCGTATCGATGCTTTTGGTGCCGCGCTCCACCACCTTGGTGACGGCGCCGGTGCGGCGTTCGAGGTGAAAGCGCAGCGACAGCTGGTGGAGATGGCCGAACACCCGCACCGCCAGCGTCCGCGTCGCTTCCTGCCCGACGCTTTCGAACACCGCGTTGCGCAGATTGTCGAACAGCGTGGTGCCGAAGCGCGCGACGGCATAGCCGGCCGCGAGCAGCACGATCAGCGTGACCGGGCTGCGCGATCCCGGCGCCATCCCGTCCACCACGCCCTGCAACGCGAACGGCGCGCCATAGACCTGCACCAGCTTCGAGCACACCACCAGCAGCAGCGCGCCGGTGACGCGCGCGCGGACTCCGGGCGCGTCCGCCGGCCAGAGATAGGGCAGGAAACGCCGGAGCGTCGGCCATAGCGGGCGGTCGGCAGTGAGGGCCGTGGTGGGATCGATGGGGGGCATGTCCGCCTCGCATGTCAGGAGCCGGGCGCGCTACGTCAATCCCTGTCACGGAACTGTATGGCGGGGCGGACCGTTGGCTTTGTAACAAGTGGAGGCAGGGTCATGGGTCCGGTGTTCTACGTGATGGCCATCATGGGGTGCGGCGACGGGCAGGCGATGTGCACCGAAGCGCGTGTCGAACCAGTGCGTTACGCCACGATCCAGCAATGCCAGGCCGCGGCACCGGCCGCACTGGCGCGCAACACCGATCTGTCGTTTCCCGAGATCAGCGCGTCATGCCGGTCGAACGGGTTGCAGATGGCGCAGCAGAATGCGCGCCGCCCACGCGGCTGATCGTCAGGCCGAGAGCGCCGTCATGAAATAATCGAGCGCGGTGGACGATCCCAGCGCGAAGCCGGTGCCGGGCGAAAATGTTAGACCGTGCACATCGCTGACGCGCATGTTCGCTTCTTCCAGCATCGCTGAAAGCTCGTCGGGCTTCAGAAAGCGGTGCCAGTCATGCGTCCCGCGCGGGATGCGCCCGGTGCCCTCCGCCACGGTGATGAGCGCCAGGCGCGACAGCGGCGTGCGATTCGGCGTGGACAGGATCAGCAGGCCGCCGGGCGCCACCGCGCCCGCCAGCCCGGCGACGAACGGCTGCGGATCGGTGACGTGCTCGATCACCTCCATGCAGGTGACGAGATCGAATGTCTCACCCGCCACCGCCTCGATTCCTCCGACGCGATAGTCGATGGCGAGCGGCCCCGCGTGATCGCGCGCGGCGGCGATATTTTCCGGCGCGGCATCGATCGCGGTGACGGCGGCGCCCAGCCGGGCGAGCGGCTCCGCGAGCAGCCCCGCGCCGCAGCCGACATCCAGCACGCGCCTGCCGGCGAGCGGGGTGAAGCTCGCCTCGTCCGCCCCCCAATGCGCGTCGATCCGCTGGCGGATATAGGCGAGGCGCGGCGGGTTAAGCCGGTGGAGCATCGCCGATGAGCCGCGCGGGTTCCACCAGTCGGCCGCCATCGCGCCGAAGTGCGCGGCTTCGCGCGGATCGACCGATGAAGGTGAGGTTTGCGGGCTGGTCACTTTTGTTACGGTTGCGTCGGCCATGCGCCCTTCCTATCAGTGCCGCCGTTTTCCCCCAAGAGCGAGGTTGGACGACAGCGACAATGGCGCGCATCGTGATGAAGTTCGGCGGCACCTCGATGGCCGGAATCGAGCGCATCAGGAGCGTCGCCGCGCGCGTGAAGCGTGAGGTCGATGCCGGCAACCAGGTCGCGGTGGTCGTTTCGGCAATGGCGGGCGAGACTGACCGGCTGGTCGGCTTCTGCCGCGAGGCGTCGCCGCTTTACGATCCGCGCGAATATGACGTGGTGGTCTCGGCGGGCGAGCAGGTGACGAGCGGGCTGCTCGCGATCGCCCTGCAGGCATACGGCGTGAAGGCGCGCTCGTGGCTGGGCTGGCAATTGCCGATTCGCACGTCGGACGCGTTCGCCAAGGCTCGTATCGGCACGATCGATACCGAGGCGCTCGACGCCAGCCTTGCGGGCGGCGAGGTGGCGGTGATCCCCGGTTTCCAGGGCGTGCATGAGGGACGCGTGACGACGCTGGGGCGGGGCGGATCGGATACGTCGGCGGTGGCGGTGGCGGCGGCCATGAAGGCCGACCGCTGCGACATCTACACCGATGTGGACGGCGTCTATACCACCGATCCCCGCATCGTCCCGCGTGCGCGCAAGCTCGCCAAGGTGACCTATGAGGAAATGCTGGAACTCGCCAGCGTCGGGGCCAAGGTGCTCCAGACGCGCTCGGTGGGCCTGGCGATGAAGGAAAAGGTCCGCGTTCAGGTATTGTCGTCCTTCACCGGCGAGGACGCGCCGATGGCGGACACATTGCCCGGCACGATGATCGTGGGCGAAGAGGAGATCGACGACGTGGAACGCCAGCTCATCACCGGCATCGCGCATGACAAGAACGAGGCGAAGATCACGCTGACCAGCGTGCCTGACAAGCCCGGCGCCGTGGCGGCCATCTTCGAGCCGCTGGCCGACGCGAACATCAACGTCGACATGATTATCCAGAATATCGCGCACGGCTCCGGCTCCACCGACGTGACGTTCACCGTACCGGCGGCGGACCTCGCCCGCTCGATCGAGACGCTCAATCAGGGGCGCGAGCGGATCGGCTTCGCCGAGCTGGTGCACGACACGCGCGTCGCCAAGGTTTCTGTGGTCGGCGTCGGAATGCGCAGCCACGCGGGCGTCGCCTCGACGATGTTCACCACGCTGGGCGCGCGAGGGATCAACATCCAGGCCATCACCACCAGCGAGATCAAGGTATCCGTGCTGATCCATGAGGACGAGACGGAGCTGGCGGTGCGGGTGCTGCACACCGCTTATGGCCTGGATGCGGAGGATGCGGCGGCCTGAGCGCCGCCGCTACTTGCCCGTGCCGCAGACGACGGGGCCGTCGGCAGCCGTCTTGACCGTGCATTTCGGAGTGCCGAGCACGGTTACCTTGCCCAGACCCGTCGTCGTCACCTGAGCGGTATAGCGCGCGCTGGCGCGGGTTTCGCCGGTGCCGTCGACGCGTACCGTCAGATCGGCGGCGGAGAGCGCGGCGGCGTCGATCGTGGCGGCGCCGCTGCTCGACAGCCGAACGCGATTGGCGCGGCCGGCGAGGCGGATCGATCCGGTGCCCATGACCAGCGCGGTGAGCTGATCGGCCTCCACGCCCTCCATCGCCAGCATGCCCGATCCGTTGACGTTGAGATCAAGGCGCTGCGCGGAAACCTTGCGCGCCGTGACCCGCGCGCCCGCCGTGAGCAGGATCGTGCGAAGCTGCGGAGTGGAGAGCGTGACCACCACCGGCGTCTGGCTGGATGCTGCCCGCGGCAATTCGCCCCAGCCGCCCGGGCCGAGCCGGACGGCCAGCGTCGTCCCTTCCACTTTCAGATCGAGGCGATCGAGGATCGCCGGGCTGCCGGTCGCGCTGGCGCGCGGGGAGCCGCCGGCGGTGATATGCACCTCGAACGGGCCATCAACGCGCAGGCGATCGTAACTGCCGACGCTGTAAGTGCGTTCGGCGGCGAGCGCCGGAGTGGCCATGCATGCGACGAGCGCCAGCGCTGCGGTATATCTCATGCGCGAGACCGTTGCGCGAACCCGGTCCGCGCGCAAGCCCGGGCGTTACCCGCCGCAACGCACCGAGCCGGAGCCGGCCGTGCGCGAACTGCATTTCGCCTTCGGCCCGAGATCGACATCGCCAGAGCCCGCGATGGAGACCTTCGCCGCGCCATCGACCGCCGCGCTGACGTTGCCCGATCCCGCGACATCCACCGTCGCGGCACTGGCGGAAAGATTCTTCCCCTCGAAATTGCCCGATCCGGCGATCGAGACCTTGATCTGCCGCGCGGTGCCTTGCGTGGCGGCGATATCGCCCGATCCGGCGATCGAGAAGCTGGCATTGTCCACCGCTACCGCGCCGATGGTGATGTCACCCGAACCGGACAGCTTGCCATCGAACGCCGCGCCCTCGACGCGATCGACCGTCATGTTGCCCGAACCCGACAGGCCCGCCCGCGCGATCCGCGGCATGGTGATGTACACCTTCGCCCTGGTGTCCGATCCCCACGAGAGCCAGCTTTGCTTGCGGCCGACGCGCAGCGCATCGCCATCGCGAACGATGCGCAGGTGATCGAGAACCTTGGGATCGCCCTCGGCGCGGACCGAGAAGGACGAGCCGACGCGCACATCCACGTCATCCGGCCCGCGCAACTGCACCGCGGCGAAATCGCTCGCGGCATAGGCGCGGGTCGATCCCGATCCGCTTGGCGGGATCGACGCCGTCGCATCCTCATCGTGAAGGGTGCCGCAGGCAGCGAGCGGCATGAGCAATAAGAGGGTGAAATAGCGCATGTGAGACCTCCTGTGTATTATCGAAATAACACACGTAGGGGGGACAAGCAATCGGATCATGCGCCGCAGCGCGCCTTGCCGCTGCCGGAGCGACTGACGGTGCAGCGCGCACGCGGGCCGAGATCGGCGTCTCCGCTGCCGGCGATCGACACGCGGGCGTCTCCCTCCACCTGCGCCCGAACCCCGCCCGATCCGGCGATCGATACGCTGGCTGCGCGCGCGCGCAGACGATCCCCGGCGAACCGCCCGGATCCACCGATGTTCACCTTGATTTCGCCAGCATTGCCTGCCGCCGCGATCGAGCCAGACCCGCCGATCGAGCCGGTCAGCCGCTCCACCGCGACATTGCCCAGGGTGAGCGACCCCGAGCCGCCGACCGCCGCATCGAAGCGGGGGCCCGACACGCGATCGACGGCGATCGAACCGCTGCCGCCGATGCTCGCACTCTCGATGCGCGGCATGGTCACCACGAACTGCACCGCCCGCAGCGCGCGATCGTCACGAGGGTGGTTGCGATAGCGCGGCTCGATCTGCAGCGTGGTGCCGTCGCGGAATACCCGCACATCGGCGAATGCCCGCGCCGGGCCGGTCGCGCGTACCGAGAAACCCGGGCCGACCCGCACCTTCACCTGCGACGGCAACGCCAGGCCGATCGCAGTGAAACCGTCTGCCGGGTAGGAAAGGGCGCCGCCATCCTCCCGGGGAGCGATGCCGGGGCCGCGATCGTTGCTCCAAGGAGCGGCGGGGGCGGCAATCGCGATCGCGGCAAGTGGAAGCAGGGCAAGCGACAGAAAGCGCATCGGGAATTCTCCTGGTGTATTGCGCTTTCAATACACCAAACGATTACGCCCGTAAACGAAAAAGGGGCGACCGGCGGCCGCCCCTTTCGATTTTGCGCAACGGCGCCGGCGATCAGGCGGGCGTCTTGTCCTTGTTGTAAATTGCCGCGGCGGCGCGAAGTATCTCGAGGATCTTCTCCTGTGCGGCCGGCTCGTCGATCTGCTCCATCGCGGCGAGCTCGCGGGCGAGACGGCTCGTCGCTCCTTCGAAGATCTGGCGCTCGGAATAACTCTGCTCCGGCTGGTCGTCAGCGCGGAACAGGTCGCGCACCACCTCGGCGATCGACACCAGGTCGCCCGAGTTGATCTTCGCTTCATATTCCTGCGCGCGGCGCGACCACATGGTGCGCTTCACCTTGGGCTTGCCCTTCAGCGTTTCCATCGCCTCGCGCATCGTCTTGTCGGACGAAAGCTTGCGCATGCCCACCGATTCCGCCTTGTTGGTCGGAACCCGGAGCGTCATCTTCTCCTTTTCGAAGCGCAGAACATACAGTTCGAGCTGCATGCCGGCGATTTCCTGTTTCTGCAGTTCGATGACCCTGCCAACCCCATGCTTGGGATACACGACATAATCACCGACATCGAAATGCAGAGCCTTGGCAGCCATTTAGGGGCCTTTCGTCAGGATATGATCCCGCCACCCGCGGCGCGGTGAAAGCCACGTCGAGGATTTTGCGAGAGGATAAGGATTGGACATCTCCGGTAGCCGTCGGGTTCGATTCCGACCGCCGTGGATGCATATAGCATGCCTGTAATAAAATTGCCAGCATCACCATGGCAGTGATGCTGGCCTGTCTCATCTGGGGTTCACGCGCGGATGCATTGCACGTGATCTCAATGGTCTCGGCGCCCGCGCGCCGGCTGTCTCAGTCCCCCGCGCCGGGCTCCGCCGAGAAATATTTGTCGAACTTGCCGGTTTCACCCTTGTGCTCGTCGGCGTCTTCCGGGGTCTGATCGCCCTTGCGGGTGACGTTGGGCCATTGCGCGGAGAAGGTATTGTTCAGCTCCAGCCACTTTTCCAGCCCGCTCTCCGTATCGGGAAGGATCGCCTCGGCGGGGCATTCCGGCTCGCACACGCCGCAATCGATGCACTCGCTCGGATTGATGACGAGCATGTTCTCGCCCTCATAGAAACAGTCGACCGGACATACCTCGACGCAATCCATGTACTTGCAGCGGATGCAGGCGTCGGTGACGACGTAGGTCATTGCCGGAAAACTCCCCTGGGACGAAATTATCCCGCTGCTATGCTGCGCGACCGGCGTCGTCAATTGCCGGCGTTTGATGCGAATGGTTATCAGTGAGAAGTTCCTGATAGCAGGCCCGCGCTTCCGCCGGTGGGCCGCGCCGCGCCGGCAGCGCCTCGACGCGCAGCACGCGGACGCGGCCGTGCTGCGCGAAGGTGAGGATGCAGCCGATGCGGACCGGCGCGGCGGCGCGATCGACGGCGCGACCGTTCAGTCGCAGGTGCCCGTCACTCGCCATCGCTTGCGCGGCGCTGCGCGTCTTCACGATCCGCGCAAACCACAGGAAGCGATCGAGCCGCATCGCCTCGGTCACGTCAGCCACGGCGCAGTGTGGCAAGGGCGGCGAAGGCATTGCCTGGCTGCGGCGGCAAGGGTTCGGCACGGCGGGGCTGCGGGCGGCCGTGCCAGCGCCAGCCGGTCGCGCCCTCCACATCCTGCACCGGGCGGAAGCCAAGCTCCGTCATCAGCCGCGCGATCGTCGCGGGATGCAGCCCCATCGACGTGGCGAGCGCGGGATCGGGGGCGAAGGGCTGGCGTCCGTTCCGGGCTTCGTGCGCGGCCTGCGCGATCCGCTCGACCAGATCGATGCGCACCGCCTGCGTCGCCAGCGGGCGGAAGCCCATCGCCAGGGAGGCGCCGGGCGTATCGCGCGGCACGGCGGTGGCGCCGGTGGGGGGCGTCGCACCCGCGGTGCCCTGCGCGGCGAGCAGCGCGATCCGCCACGGCTGGGCGCGCGGCTTGAGCAGGCGCGGGTCGAACAGATCGAGCGCGCCGATCGTAACCCCCGCTTTGCGGAGCCGGTGGCGATCGGCGGCGGCAAGCGCGTCGATCGCGGCGCGCAGCGGCAAGCGCTCGGCGAACCCGGCGCCCGCCTCGAGCGCACCGGCGATGCTGCGGAGCGCGGCGGTCGCCTGTTCGTCGCGCGACAGGTCGGCCAGCCGCGCGAGCGACGGAAGGGCATCGCGAATCGCCTCCGCGATCCAACCACGCACCCGTGCGCCCACCTCGCGGCGCAACCCGGCATCGAGGCAATCGAGCGCGGGGTCGAGGACCGCGCCCGGCCGAGCGAGCGAGCGGCCCGCCTCGATCCGGGCCAGCACGTGCCCCTGCCAGCGTATCTCGCCCGCGTGCATCGAGAGTTCGTCGTCCGGCGCGTCCACCACCGCGCGGGCGCGGCGCGCGCGCTCCACCGTGAGGCGCTTCTCGGCCGTCGCGAGCAGGAGGCGCTTGTCTGCCGCGCGCGCCTCCGGCGCGACGATGAAGCGAAAGCCGTCGAGCCGGCCGATCGGGTGCACGTCGATCGAGACATCGCCATTGTCCTCGATCGTCACCGGCAGCGCGCCCGCGCCGCCGCCGATCTGGCGGATCAGCGCGCTGGTGCGCTTGTCGACGAAGCGCTGGGTCAGGCTGGTATGGAGCGCGTCGGACAAACGCTCCTCCACCGCCAGCGTGCGCGCCGCCCAATGCGCCGGATCGGCGAGCCAATCGCCGCGCTGCGCGATATAGGCCCAGGTGCGGATCGCCGCGAGCCGCCCGGCCAGCGTCTCCACATCGCCATCGGCGCGATCAAGCCGCGCGACCTCGTCGGCGAACCATTGATGCGGGATATGGCCATCCGCGAGATAGGTGAAGATGCGCGAGACGAAGCGGGCGTGATTGTCGGCGCCGAGCTTTTGGAAATCGGGAATGCCGCACGCCGCCCAAAGCCGCGCCACCTGCCCTTTCGCGCGGGCGCGGATCGCGGGATCCTCCGCCAGCCGGCGCAGCACCGCAAGGTCGATCGCTTCCGGTGCGGCGCGCAGCATCGGATCGCCGGGCCGGGCCGAAAGCGAGGCGATGAGCGAATCGAGGCTGGACAGATCGGGCCGCCCCTCGCGCCAGTACAGTGCGTCGAGCGGCGGAAAGCGGTGCGCCTCGATCGCCAGCACCTCTTCGGGCAGAAATGCTTCCGCGCCGTCCTCCACCAGCGCGCCGAACGTGCCGTCGCGCTGATGCCGCCCGGCGCGGCCGGCGATCTGTGCCATTTCGGCGATCGTCAGCCGGCGGCGGCGGCGCCCGTCGAACTTGTGCAGCCCCGCGAAGGCGACATGCGCCACATCCATGTTGAGGCCCATGCCGATCGCGTCGGTGGCGACGAGATAATCGACCTCGCCCGCCTGAAACATCGCCACCTGCGCGTTGCGTGTGCGCGGCGAGAGCGAGCCCATCACCACCGCCGCCCCGCCGCGCAGTCGGCGCAGCATCTCGGCGACGGCATAGACCTCCTCCGCCGAGAAGGCGACGATCGCGGAGCGGCGCGGCAGGCGGCTGATCTTCCTTGCGCCAGCATAGCTGAGCGTCGAGAAGCGCGGCCGCTCGACGATCTCCGCCTCTGGCACGAGGTGGCGGATCACCGGGCGCAGCGACGCCGAGCCGAGGATCATCGTCTCCTCGCGTCCGCGCGCATGAAGCAGCCGCTCGGTGAAGACATGCCCGCGTTCCGGGTCCGCTCCGAGTTGCGCCTCGTCCAGCGCGACGAAGGCGGTATCCCGCTCGGATGGCATGCTTTCGGCGGTGCACAGGAACCAGCGGGCATCCTTCGGCACGATGCGTTCCTCGCCGGTGATGAGCGCGACCCGCTCCGCCCCCTTCAGCGCCACCACGCGGTCATAGACCTCGCGTGCCAGCAACCGCAGCGGGAAGCCGATCATGCCGCTGGAATGCGCCGCCATCCGCTCCACGGCGAGATGGGTCTTGCCGGTGTTGGTTGGGCCGAGCACCGCCGTAATGCGGGCATTGTCTGGAACGCGCATGTCGGATGTTACATCGGCGGGGCGGGGCGCGGATGCAAGTTTGAGCCGCTTTGCCGCAGCGCGCGAACGCCCCGCCGCATCGGAACCTGCGGTTTCCAGCGGTTAATTTGACTTTAGAACTTGCCGATTACATCCCCGCATCGGGATGCGCCGGGGGCTCGGCGACGGTGGATTTTTTGGGGGAAACCTCCTCGCGATGTTTCTGCGTGAACAGCCTGGACTTGAGCTGGCCGGCGGCGCCGGTTCGTTCGGCCGCGCGCTTGTCCCGGTAAAACCGCGTTCGCATTACGAGCGGCTGCATGGGTTGCTGGGCGGGATCGACTGGGTGCCGGATCTCGGTGCCGAGATCGGCTCGCTTACCTGGTGGCGCGGACTGGCGACGTGCTCCGTGCTGTGCGGCGCGGCGATCCTGACCGCGCCGGGAATTCGCCCGGTGCCGGGGCATGAGTCAGCCCCGCTGGCCGGCGCGGCCTGGGAAGAGGCGCGACCGCTGGCGATCGCGCCGCTCGGGCTCGGCGGCGGCACAGGGCGGCGGATGGCGGCGAGCGACCTCGTGCGCCCGCTCGCCGAAACGCCCGAGCGCCCGGTGATCGAGCTTACCGCGACGCTGGCCGACGGCGACCGTTTCGCCGCCGCGTTGCAACGCGCAGGTGTCGGCCGGGCCGATGCGGCCGCCGCCGCGACGCTGATCGCGCAGGCGGTGGCGCTCGATGATATCCCGTCAGGCACCGTGCTGGATCTCACCCTCGGCCGCCGCGCCGACAAGCGCGTGGCCCGCCCGCTCGAGCGGCTCGCGTTCCGCGCGAAGTTCGACCTCAACCTCACGCTCAATCGTGCCGGCGACGCGCTGACGCTGGAACGTCACCCGATCGCGATCGATCACACGCCGCTGCGTGTGACCGGCCGGGTCGGCTCCAGCCTTTATCGCTCCGCGCGCGCCGCCGGCGTACCCGCCCGGCTGGTGGAGGCGTATATCAAGGCGCTCGCCTCGCGCGTGTCGATCGGCCGCGACGTGCACGCCGACGACCGTTTCGACATCATCGCCGAGCAGGCGCGCGCCGCCACCGGTGAGGTGCAGATCGGGCAGCTCCAGTTCGCCGGCCTCGATCAGGGTGGCAGGAAAGTTCAGCTCGTCCGCTGGGGCGAGAACAGCCAATGGTGGGATGCAAAGGGCCAGAGCGAGCAGCGCGGCGCGATGGGCATGCCCGTCGCCGGCCATGTCACCTCCACCTATGGCAACCGCATCCACCCGCTGCTCGGCTTCATGCGCATGCACAAGGGCATGGACATCGGCGCGCCCTATGGCGCCCCGATCCGTGCGGCGGTGGATGGCGTGGTCGCCCAGGCCGGGCGTGCGGGCGGCTATGGCAATTTCGTCAAGCTCAACCACCCGGGCGGCGTCGCCACCGGCTATGGCCATATGAGCCGGATCGCGGTGCGTGCGGGTCAGCATGTCGCGCGCGGCCAGGTGATCGGCTATGTCGGATCGACCGGCCTGTCCACCGGGCCGCATCTGCACTGGGAAGTGTGGAAGAACGGCGTATCGGTGAACCCGCGCAGCATCTCGCTGTCGAGTGTCGCCGTGCTTTCCGGCAAGGCGTTGCGCGAATTCAAATCGAAAGTGGCGACTCTGCTGGCGACCGCACCGGCGCATTGATCCGTGCGGCGCAACGGCCGCCCGCGGTTTTCGTCCTTATTTCCCCTGCACGCGCCATTTCTGGATGGTGCGCTCGATGATCTCCTCCTCGTGGCCGACCTCCTTCCATAACTGGGAGAAGAGCGGGTCGGCGGAGGCAGGGCGACGCTCCTCTTCCAGCGTGTCGAAGGCGACGCGGATCGGGATTGCGACACCTTCGCCGCAGATCACGCATTCGCGATTGCGCAGCGCCGGGATCGAATCGAGGAAGCCGCGCGCGCCCTCCGGCATCGCGGCGCGGACGAACGCCTGGTCGCGATCGTTGTTGAGGCGCATGGCGATGATCGTGCCGCATTGCGACAATACGCCCTCCGCAAGATCGGACGGGCGCTGCGTGATAAGGCCGAGAGAGACGCCGTACTTACGACCTTCTTTGGCGATGCGTCCCAGGATGCGCGAGACGGAGCTGCTGGCGTCGCGGTCAGACGGTATGTAGCGGTGCGCCTCCTCGCAGACGAGCAGGATCGGCCGCTGCGGCTCGTTGCGTGACCAGATCGCGAAATCGAATACCATGCGGCTGAGCATCGCCACCACCACCGAGGTGATCTCGCTTGGCACGCCCGACACGTCGATGATCGAGATCGGCTTGCCATCTCCCGGGAGGCGGAACACGCGGGCGATGAAATTCGCCATCGTGTCGCCCACCAGCATGCCGGAGAACATGAAGCTGTAGCGCGGATCGGCCTTGATCTCCTCGATCTTGGATTTGACGCGGAGATAGGGGGCGCTGCTGCTCGCCTTGTCCATCTTGCCCATCTCGGCCTGGATCTGCGCGGTAAGGTCGCTCAGCAGATAGGGCACCGGCGCGTCCACCGTTAGCTTCGGAATGGTCTGTCCGACGCGGCTCTTGGCGCGTGCAGCAAGCAGGCATTTGGCGAGAATGTCGGCATCAAGCTGCCGGTCGGCGCCTTCGCTGGTGAGGAACACCTCGCAATGTTCCTCGAAGTTCATCAGCCAGTACGGCATCTGCAGGTTCGACACGTCATAGAGCGCGCCGTTGGTGCGGAAGGCGGCGGAATATTCGCCGTGCGGATCGATCATAACGACATGGCCGTGCGGCGCGGCTTCGCAGATGCGGTGCAGGATCAGCGCGGCGGAGGTCGATTTGCCGGTGCCGGTCGAACCGAGCAAGGCGAAATGTTTGCCGAGCAACGCATCGATGAACAGCGCACCGCGAATGTCGCGCGTCGGGTACACCGAGCCGACCTCGATCGAGGCGCGGTCATCGGCGGCATAGACCTGGCGCAGATCCGCCTGCGTCACGGGGAACACCTCCGCGCCCGGAGTCGGATAGCGGGTGACGCCGCGCCGGAAGTGATAGAGCTTGCGCGTGAGCTTCTCTTCGCCGCCTTCGCCGAGGAAATCGATCGTCGCGATGATCCGCCCGCTATCGAGATCGTCGAGCTTCAGCGAGCGCACGTTGGCGATCAGCCAGTTCGATCCGACCGGCACCTTGATCTGGCTGCCGACCTGTCCCGCGACGGCCACTACCGGATCGGGATGCGTGGCGAAGCTCGCCAGCGCCGCCATATCCAGCATCACCTTGCTGGAAGAGCCGCCGATCTCCAGCACGATCCCGATCGGCTCTGGCAGCGCGGAAGGAACGTGCGGCGCCTCGGGCCGGGTGTTCGTGAAGGCGCCAGGCGCCGGCATCTCGGTCATGCGGTAGATCCCACGGGTCGATAGAACCTGGGAATCATCGCCCAATTTGGTAAATTAACGGTGAGGTTGCGCGCCGCCCGTCAAACGCGGCGCGCGATCACCCCAGCCCCCCAGCCGAGCAGCACCGACAGCGCCACCGCCGTGACGCCGTACAGAAACGATGATTTGTCCGCCGCGCGCGCCACGAAGCGCTCGAAGCCCGATTTGCGCACGTCGATGTCGCGCACCGCCGCGCCCAGCACCTTGCCGTCGCGGATCAGGAAGGTCTCGGCGGTGAAGCGCCCGACAGGAACGCGGGCCGGGATTTTCATCCTGGCGCGATAGAGCACGCCGTCGGTGATCTCCACGGCGCGCGGCGCCTCGTAATAAAGCCCGTTGCGCGAGCGAAGATCGACCAGCCCGTTGGTAAAGCGATCCTGCACGTCGGATGGCGCGGAGGAGGTGGGGGAGAGCTGGAGACTGTCCAGCCCCAGCTCGTAGATCGCGCGCGTCCGATCGTCGACGAGATCGCGGATCGGGCGGGACGAGGCGATCGCGTAGAAGCTCGGCGCAGAACTGTAGCGCAGGCGATCGGCGTTCACCCAGATGCCGGCGACCTTCTCCTTCTCGCGGATCGTGATCGATTCGACCGGCCCTTTCACCACCACCACCACGTCGATCGGGTGGCGTGCATCGGCGCGGGGTTCGCCGGGCGGCAGGAGGATCGCGCCGAACAGCAGCAGTTCCGCCCCGGTGAAGCTGTAGGCGATCTCGATCTCGCGCTGCGACACGTCGGGCACCAGCACCGGCTTGGCCTCGGCCATCACCAGCGGCGCGGCGAGCGCCAGGCCGATCGCCCAGCGCTTCACGACAGCTCGACCGTGTAGATCTCGTCCGGCTTCCACCCCAGCCCCACGCCGATCCGGATCGCGACCAGCAGCACGATGATCGCCAGCGCGAGGCGCAGGTATTCCGGCCGCGCCTTTTCCGCGAAGCGCGCGCCGACCTGCGCCCCGGCGACCGACCCGAGCAGCAGCAGTGCGGCAAGCACGATATCCACCGCCTTTGTGGTGGTGGCGTGGACCATTGTCGCCGCGGCGGTGACGAACAGGATCTGGAACAGCGAGGTGCCGACGACCACCTGCGTCGCCATGCCGAGCAGATAGATCATCGCCGGCACCAGCACGAAGCCACCGCCGATCCCAAGCAGGATCGTCAATATACCCGTCGCCACGCCCAGCAGCAGCGGCGCGAGCGGCGAGATATAAAGGCCCGAACGATAAAAGCGCATGCGGAACGGCAGGCTGGCGACCAGCGGGTGATGCCGCCGCCGCCTGGGCCGCGCCGCCGCCTTGCCGTGGACGATGCGAATCGCCTCGATCGATTCCTTCAGCATCAGCCCGCCGATCGTGCCGAGCAGGAGCACATAGGTGATCGCGATCGTCGTATCGATCTGTCCCGCGGATTGCAGCAGGCGGAACAGCCACGCGCCCAGTAGCGAGCCGACGATGCCGCCCGCGACGAGCACACCGCCCATCTTCAGATCCACGCCGTCGCGGCGAAAATACGCGAACACGCCCGAGACGCTTGCGCCCGTCACCTGGCTCGCTGCGCTGGCGGCCGCGACGGTCGGCGGAATGCCATAGACGATCAGCAGCGGCGTGGTGAGGAATCCGCCGCCCACGCCGAACATGCCCGATAGCAGCCCGACCCCCGCGCCCAGCGCGATGATGACAAGCGCGTTCACCGAAAGATTGGCGATCGGCAGATACAGGTCCATGCGCGAGCGGTAAGCGTTTCGCGGGCGGAGCGGAAGATCGGGCGCTAGAAATCCGCGCCGATCGACAGCGCGGGGCCGGATTCCGGCCGCGCGTCCCCCGCGACGCGCTGCCGCCATTCCAGCGAAACGCGAAGCGGAAGGGCGGCGGGAATGGCGATGCTCGCCGCCGGGCCGACATCGAATCGTGATGCGCCGCGCTGCGCGCCACCCCAGGCGCCCAGACCAAGCTCGACGCGCGCCGTGCCGATCTTTGCGACGCGGCGCCGCAGATGCGCCGCACCGTCGACGAACGCTTCGCCCCCGTCGCGCGCGATCACGCCTGCCTGGCCGTATCCTTCCAGTGCGAAGCCGGCCGCGATGGGCTTTGGCGGCAGGCCGGCGATAACGCCGGCAGCCGGGCCACCGCGCGAACCGGCGAGTGCGATACGTTGTTCGGCGAAAAGGTGGATCGGCAGGGCGGTGGGCCGCCAGTCCAGCCCGATCGCCGCTTCGCGTTGGCGCACCGCCAGTGCCGAGGATATCCGCGCCGCAACGGAAAGGCGGCGCGAATCGCCCAGCGCATAGGTCAATCGCGCGCCGGCCTGGCTGCCGCCGAGTTGCGGGGAAAATTGCGCCGCCGCGCCCGCGCCGCGCGCGATCAGCCAGGCGCTGGCGGAGAGCCGTGAGCCAGCACCGCGATCGGGCGGCGGCAATGGTGCACCGATCGCTTCGCCCGGTTGCGGCGCGTTCAGCCGTGCGGAATCCGCAATCGCCTCCACCGGGGCGGGCGCGGTGAGCGCGAGCGTGAGCAGCGGCTCCCCCTGTCGCGACGCAGGTGCCAGGGCCGGTCGCGTCCATCCGGCGCGCGCGATAGGTTCGCCGCGATCGATCGCCGCCGCCGCCGGCGCGAAGGGCCCGGCATCGGCGGCGGGCGCGCCGATCAGCTGAGGCGCGGCGGCGGCGACAAGCGCAGCCACTGGCTCTTCCGCCGGCCACAGGATCGCGACGCGCACGCCAATCCACCCGCCGACAATCGCCATCACGAAGCGCAGCGGGCGGCTTTCGCCGATCACCGCCCGGTTCCGCCGAGACTGGCGGGGAAGGCGTGGGCGGTCTTGTCCCACTGCGGCGCGCGGCCAGCGAGCAGCGCGGCATAGCGGATCGCCGCCCGCCGCGCCGCGAGCAGTGCGATCAGATTGCCGGCGATCATCCGTAACGGTGCCCAGCGTGCCTCCCGCCAGCCATAATTGTGCGCGGTAAAGCCGATCCGCCATGCCGCGCGCCACAGCAGCAGCGCAAGATTGATGGTGAGGATGGTCGCCAGCGGCGCGCCTGGATTCGGCAGCGGGGAGTGCGTCAGGGCGTGGCCGGTCGCCGACACTGCCCAGCCGAGCAATGCGGCATAGCCGGCGGCCAGAACGATCACCGCCAATGTCGCGCGCCGATCTCGAACGCGCATCCAGTGATCGCCGAGATCACGCATCCGCCCCCAGCCAAGGCGGTCCCATCCGGCGAGCGCGATCCCCGTCATCCACCGGGCCTTCTGCCGCACCGCCGCGCCGATGGTCGAAGGGAAATATTCGCGCACCGAGATAACCGCGCCGCCAGCGTGCTCCCGCACCCGCGCGAAATGCGCGGCATGGCCCGCAGCGGCGAGGCGCAGGCCAAGTTCGTAATCCTCGACGAGGCTCCCGGCGTCGAACGGTGCGCCATGATCGGTGGTGATGGCGGCAAGCGCGTCGCGGCGGATCGCGCAGCCGACCCCGGCGAACGGCAGGCCGGCCTTCAGCGCGGTGCGCACGACCAGAGATTTGCCGTGCGCCTCGGCGAATTCGTCGATGTAATGGCCGGCCACCAGCGGCGATTCAGGGCGTGGGAGTGGCAGTACCGGGATTTGCACGGCGGCGTGCGTATCGATCAGTGCGTCGAACAGGCGAAGTTCGGCCGGGTGCACCACGTCCTCCGCATCATGGAGGACGATCGCATCGACCGGCGCGCCGCTTCGCCCCAGCGCGCGCCACAGCGTGTTGAGGCAATCGGCCTTGGTTGTCGGGCCGGGGCGGTCTCCCACCACCAGCGTCACACGCGAATCCTGCGCAGCGACTGCCGCCACCTCGCCGATGGTGGCGCTGTCGTTGGGATAGCAGCCGACCAGGATGCAGAAATCGGGATGATCGAGCCGCGCCAGCGTCGCGCGCAACATCGCGCCGATCACCGCGCTTTCATCCCACGCCGGCACCAGGATCGCGAAGCGATGCGGGACGGCGGGCGAGGTGAGTTCGTCCAGCACGGGGGCGTCGCTGCCGTGGACGAGGCGCCGGACGAGCCACACAAGATCGATCAACAGATCATCGACGCCCCCGATCAGGAAGCCAGCGGCGGCGAACAGCGTGACCTCACGGGTCGCCGCATCGATCCACGCCAGAACTTCCACTGCCCCCAAGCGCCGCTCCCCCGATTCGGCACAAACAGTTTCGCATTTTACGTAAGTTACGCAATCATTATGACAGCTTTACAGCCCGGGCGGCTTGCTGGTCAGGATTGCCGGAACCGCGCGTCAGCGCCAAATGGCGTGCGTGATCGTCACGCGTTTCGCCCCATCGCCGACCGGCCAACTGCATCTCGGCCATGCATGGTCCGCCATCCGAGCGCATGACCTTGCGCGGGAGCGGGGCGGGCGTTTCCTTTTGCGGATCGAGGATATCGACGGCACGCGCAGCCGCCGCGAGCATGTCACCGCGATCATCGAGGATCTGCGCTGGCTGGGGCTGGAGTGGGACGGGGAGGTCGTGTTCCAGTCGCGGCGACTGGACCTCTATGCAAACGCGCTGGATCGGTTGCGCGCGCGCGGTTTGCTCTACCCCTGTTTCTGCACGCGGGCGGAGATCTCCGCCGCCGCCAGCCTTGCCGCGCCGCATGGGCCGGAGCCGCTGTACCCCGGCACCTGTCGCGGGCTGGACGCGGACGGACGAATGCACGAGCCGCATTGCTGGCGGATCGACATGGCGAAGGCGGCGGCGCTCGCCGGGCCGATGGTCTGGGCCGATCATGGCGCGCCGATCGCGGCCGATCCGCTGTCGGCGGGTGACGTGGTGCTCGCGCGCAAGGACGCGCCGGCAAGCTATCACCTCGCGGTGACGATCGACGATGCGGCGCAGGGCGTGACGGACGTGGTGCGTGGGCGGGATCTGTTTGCCGCCACGCATGTCCACCGGCTGTTGCAGGCATTGCTCGATTTGCCTGTGCCTGCGTGGCACCACCATGATCTGCTTGCCGGCGCCGATGGCGAGCGCCTCGCCAAACGGCACGGCAGCCCGACGCTCGCGGCGATGCGCGAGGGCGGGGCGGACGGGCGAGTGCTGGCCGAGATGCTGCGGAGCGGGCGGCTTCCCAACGGGATCGTGACGGCGTAGGAAGCGAGCATGAAGATCTTCCTCGTCATTCTGCTGGTGGCAGCGATGATCGCCACGGTGGTCGCGCTCTTGCGCGGCGTCATTACATTTCTTCAGGGTGCGAGCGCGGAGGCGCGCGGCGAGGTGGGCTCAGGCCCCACCGCCAGCCAGCTCAAATCGAACCGCATGATGCAGCAGCGCATCCTTTTTCAGGCGCTGGCGATCCTGATCTGCGTCGTGCTGCTGTTCGCGATGGGGCGGACGTAAGATTTTAACAGCGTTGCCGGCCTGCGGCCCGCGCGCCGTTATGGACTGACGCCGCCGCCGAAGCCCGGTCGATGGCGGCGCCGTGAGGATTGACGATGGTAAAGCTCAACAAGATCTACACCCGCACCGGCGATGCGGGGACAACCGGGCTGGTCGATGGCAGCCGCGTCGCCAAGACCGATCCGCGCATGCAGGCGATCGGCGATGTGGACGAGGCGAACTCCGCGATCGGCGTCGCGATCGCCACTATCGACGATCCGGCGTTGCGCGCGGCACTGCTGCGTATCCAGAACGACCTGTTCGATCTCGGCGCCGATCTCGCTACGCCCGGTGAGGATTTCACGCCGACCGAGATGACGCTGCGCATCGATCCCGCGCAGGTCGAGCGGCTCGAGGCAGAGATCGATGAGATGAATGCGGCGCTGGAACCGCTGCGCAGCTTCGTCCTGCCGGGCGGCGCGGCCGCCGCGCTGCACCTTGCCCGCGCGATCACGCGACGGGCGGAGCGATCGGCGGTCGGGATCGACGGTGGCGCCAATCCGCAGGCGTTGATCTACCTTAACCGCCTGTCGGACTTTCTGTTCGTCGCCTGCCGTGCGGTGAACCTTCGCGCTGATGGCGATGTGCTGTGGGTGCCCGGCGGGGCGCGATAGGAAAATGGCCGGCGCGCACGGTTGTCGCGGTCGCGCTCATCGCTCCCAATAATGGCATAAGGGTCGGCCGGTCATTGGCGGTGCGACGATCGTCGCTTATGGCGATGGGCGCGGTTCCCGGCAGTCCCAGCCCGCAAAAGCAGGATGAATGGCCGCTTGGCTGGATCGGCACTTGCCACGAACGCCGCATCGACGCCATCGACATCCCGCCCTTCCCCCGCGCCGCGCGACAAGCTATGGCCCGCGCAGACCAGCATGAGCACCGCCTCTCCCCTTCTGCCGCCAGCACATTGGCGGGATTTCCTGGCGCTGACCAAGCCCCGGGTGATGACGCTCGTCGTTTACACCGGGCTGTGCGGGCTGCTTGCCGCGCCCTCGATCGACGGGCATCGCGTCCATCCCGTGCTCGGCTTCACCGCGATCCTGTGCATCGCGCTCGCGGCCGGGGCGGCAGGCGCGCTCAATCAATGGTATGAAGCGGATATCGATGCCGTGATGCGACGCACCGCCGCGCGGCCGCTGCCCGCCGGGCGGATGGATCGGCAGGCGGCGCTTCATTTTGGTGTCGGCCTCGGCGCGTTCGCGGTGATCCTGATGGGGTTGGCGCTCAACGTGCTGGCGGCTGCGATACTGGCGGCATCGATCCTGTTCTACGTGCTGATCTACACCGTGTGGCTGAAGCCGCGCACGCCGCAGAACATCGTGATCGGCGGTGCGGCGGGCGCGTTCCCGCCGCTGATCGGCTGGGCGGCGGCGACAGGGCATATCGCGCTGCTGCCGGTACTGATGTTCCTGCTCGTCTTTTTGTGGACGCCGCCGCATTTCTGGGCGCTCGCGCTGTTCGTGAAGACCGATTACGCCAATGCCGGAATCCCGATGCTGCCGGTTGTGGCGGGCGAGCGGACGACGCGGCGCCAGATCGGGCTGTATACGATCCCGATGGCCGTTGCTGCGGTGCTGCCGTGGCCGCTCGGGCTTTCGGGTGAGGTGTACGGGCTGGTGTCGGTGGTGATGACGGCGTGGTTCGGCTGGCTCGCGCTGCGCGTGGCGACGCGCACCGCCGAGCCCGACGATGCGATGAAGCCTGAAAAGGCCCTGTTCAAATTTTCGATCCTCTACCTGTTCGTCGTGTTCGGCGCGCTGGTGACAGACCGGTGGATGGCATGAATAGCGAAGATGAAAAGCTGATCCGGCAGCGGCAGAAGGGCCGCGCGATCGTGATGGGGCTGCTGCTTGGCGCGTTCGTCGTGCTGGTGTTCGCCATCACGATCGTCAAGATCAAGGCGGGGATGGTGGCGCGGTGAGGGTCGCGCGCACCACCCGCACCGCGCTGCTGGCGGTACTCGGCATCTGCTTCATGACCGGGCTCGCCTTTGCCAGCGTGCCGCTTTACCGCTTGTTCTGCCAGGCGACCGGCCTCAACGGCACCACGCAACGCGGGCTGGCGGCGCCGGGCGCGGTGGATCGCGCGATCCGCATCGATTTCGACGCCAACACCAGCACGCATCTGCCATGGCGCTTCACGCCGGAGCAGGGCAGCGAGACCGTGAAGGTCGGCGCGCGTGACATGGCGTTCTTCACCGCCACCAATCGCGCCGCGGTGCCGATCACTGGCACCGCCACGTATAACGTAACGCCATATCAGGCGGGAAAGTATTTCACGAAGATCGAGTGTTTCTGCTTCACGCAGCAGACGCTGAAGCCGGGTGAGACGGTGCGAATGCCGGTGATCTTCTTCGTCGATCCGAAGATCCTGACCGATCCCGATACCAGGGATGTCGAGACGATCACGCTCAGCTATACATTTTACCCGGTGGATTCCGGGAAAACCTCAAGCTAGAGAACCAGCCACTTAGGAACAGGGAACGTAACGAATGGCCGGCGCGAAGAACCACGATTATCACATCCTGCCACCCGATCCGTGGCCGCTGATCGGATCGTTCGCCGCGCTCGCGATGGCCGCGGGCGGCATCATGTGGATGCACGGCGGGCATGTGGGCAAGCCCAACGGTGGCGGCTTCCTGTTCTTCGCCGGGCTGTTCGCGGTGCTGTTCACGATGTTCTGCTGGTGGCGCAATGTCATCAAGGAAGCGCACGCGGGCGACCATACGCCGGTGGTGCAGCTTCACTTCCGCTATGGCATGATCCTGTTCATCGCCTCTGAAGTGATGTTCTTCGTCGGCTGGTTCTGGGCCTATTTCGATTTCGCGCTGTTTCCCGCCGCAATCAGCTTCGTCAACGGGCAGGTCGAGCATGCGGCCGATGGCGCCGCGGCGATCGCCGCTCAGTGGCCGCCGAAGGGGCTGGAGGTCATCAACGCCTTCGAATTCCCGCTGCTCAACACACTGATCCTGCTGACCAGCGGAACGACGGTCACCTGGGCGCACCATGCGCTGATCCACAATCAGCGCGGCGGCGAAAAGGTCGGCCTGTGGGGCCTGCTCGGCGTCGGCAATCGCGACAGCGTGCTCAAGGGCTTGTGGCTGACGATCGTGCTCGGCCTGATCTTCTCGTCGATCCAGGCCTATGAGTACATTCACGCGCCGTTCCCGTTCAAGGGGCTGAACTATGGCGCGGCCTTCTTCATGGCGACCGGTTTCCACGGCTTCCATGTCATCATCGGCACGATCTTCCTCACCGTGTGCCTTATCCGCGCATACAAGGGCGATTTCACGCCGCGGCAGCATTTCGGCTTCGAGGCGGCGGCCTGGTACTGGCATTTCGTCGACGTGGTGTGGCTGTTCCTGTTCGTCGCCATCTACGTCTGGGGCGGCTGGGGCGCGCCGGTTCACGGTGGGTGATGCTGAGAGCGGTTCGGGACCGGCGGATTCGCCCGCCGGTTCGCGATCCGAGGATAACGGACAAGCGGGCGCGGCGGGAACGATCTCGCCGCGCCCTTTCGATTGTGGGTTCAGGGGGGTCTGTCCGCGTTGCGGCGGCAGGACGTTGTTCGCGGGCTGGGTGAAGTTTGCCGATCGGTGTCGCATATGCTGGTTGGACTATGCCGCGTTCAACGTTGGCGACGGACCGGCGGCGTTCCTGACGCTGATCCTGGGAACGCTTGTCGTGATCGGCGCGGTGGCGCTGGAGCTGACGATCGAGCCGCCGTTGTGGGTTCAGCTTCTGCTATGGACCCCCGTGACGCTTGGTGGCGTGGTGTTCAGCCTGCGCCTGGCCAAGGGCTGGCTGATCGCACTCGAATATCGCAATGCCGCGCATGAGGGGCGATTGAAGCAATGACGCGTTGGCCGGTAATGCCCACGATCCTGGTCGCGCTCGCGGTGGCGGCGATGATCGGGCTTGGCCTGTGGCAGCTCCTGATCCGGCTGCCGGAAAAGGAAGCGCAACTGGCGCAGCTTGCGGCCAACCCCGGCAAGCCTGCGATCGCTTTCCCGCGCTTCCCCGATGACGCGTTGCTGTTTCGTCGTGCGACCGGTTTCTGTCTGTCGGTCGCAAGCATCGAGCGCGCCGGGGCGGGGAATTCCGGCTACCGCCTGATCGCCCATTGTCGCACCGGGGCGGAGGGCCCGGGGATGAAAGTGCAACTTGGCACCACGCGCGATCCCGATGCGAAGGTGCAATGGAGCGGCGGCAAGGTTTCGGGCTGGGTAAGCCACGCGCCGGACGCACGACCGCTGATCGCCGGCCTGTTCGATCATATGCCGCGCGAACTTCTGCTCGTGGCGGATGCGCCGCCTCCGGGCCTTGCGCGGAACACGCGGCCGGATATCACGATCGTGCCCAACAACCACTTCGCCTATGCCGTGCAATGGTTCTTCTTCGCGGCCGTTGCGGGGGTGATCTACGTGCTGGCGGTGCGGCGGAGGATTGCCCGCATGAACGACGCGCGTTAGGCGCGTCGTTCATGCGCTATATTTCCACCCGCGGGGCCGCGCCGGCTCTGGATTTCCGCGACGTCACGCTTGCGGGCCTCGCTGCCGATGGCGGCCTGTATCTCCCGGAACGCTGGCCGACGCTGAGCCGGGACGCGATCGCCGGACTGGCGGGCCTTTCCTATGTCGATACGGCGGTGGCGGTGATGGCGCCGTTCGTGGGAGACAGCCTGACGAACGACGAACTCAAGTCGCTGTGCAGCACGGCTTACGGCAGGTTCGATCATGCCGCCGTCACGCCGCTCGTCCAGCTCGATCATGATCGATGGCTGCTGGAACTGTTCCACGGCCCGACGCTGGCGTTCAAGGATGTCGCGCTCCAATTGCTCGGCCTTCTGTTCGAAAAATTTCTTGCCGGCAGCGATCGCCACCTCACCATCGTGGGCGCGACCTCGGGAGACACCGGCTCCGCCGCGATCGACGCGGTGGCGGGGCGCGCGGGCGTCGATATCTTCATGCTTCATCCGGAAGGCCGGGTGAGCGACGTGCAGCGCCGCCAGATGACCACGGTCGGCGCGCCAAACGTCCACAATATTGCGATTCGCGGCGATTTCGATTCCGCGCAGGCGCTGGTGAAGGCGATGTTCAACGATCCGGGTTTTTCCGGGCGGTTCAGCCTGTCGGCAGTCAATTCGATCAACTGGGCGCGGCTGATGGCGCAGGTGGTCTATTATTTCTACGCCGCCGTACGGCTCGGCGCGCCGGAGCGAGCGATCTCGTTCAGCGTGCCGACCGGCAATTTCGGCGACGTGTTCGCAGGCTATGTCGCCGTGAAGATGGGCTTGCCGGTGGCGAAGCTGATCGTGGCCACCAACGTCAACGACATCCTCGCGCGCGCGCTGGCGAGCGGCGATTATTCGTGCCGCACGGTCGTGCCGACGCCGACACCCTCGATGGACATCCAGGTTTCCTCGAATTTCGAGCGCTTGCTGTTCGATCTCGGCGGGCGGGACGGCAACGCGCTGGCAGAACAGATGCGCGGGTTCGAGGCGACGCGCGCGATGCGGCTGAGCAACGCGCAACAGGAGGGCGCGGCGGCGCTGTTCGCGAGCGAGCGGGTCGATATCGATGACATGTCGCTGGCGATGCGCTGGGCGTTCGAGCGCGCCGGGCAGGTGATCGATCCGCACAGCGCGATCGGCCTCGCCGCGGCGCGCCGCCAAGCCGGGGAGGCGCCGGTAGTGACGCTGGCTACCGCGCATCCGGCGAAATTCCGCGACGCGGTGGAACGCGCGACGGGCGTTCGCCCCACGCTTCCTGCGCGCGTCGGAGACCTGTTCGACCGCGAAGAGCGCTATGTCACGCTCGATGCGACGTTCGAGGCGGTGAGCGGCTATATCGCCGGGCTGGCCTCTCCGCGCAGGTGAGGGCGGCGTGATCCTTGACACTCTCATCGGCGACCCATGGGCGGATTATGGCCTGATCGATTCGGGCCATGGCCGAAAGCTGGAGCGCTATGGCCGCTTTCGGTTCATCCGCCCGGAACCGCAGGCATTGTGGGCGCCGGCAAAGGCGGACTGGCGGGCGCATGGCGAATTCGTGCCCGGCAGCGACGAGGATGGCGGCGGCCAGTGGCACTTCGCCGAGCCGGTGCCGCACGAGGGGTGGCCCTTGTCGTGGCGCGAGGTGCGTTTCACCGCACAGACCACGCCCTTCCGCCACCTCGGCTTCTTTCCCGATATGGCGCCGGTGTGGGGGTGGATGCGCGAGCAGCTCGCCGGCCGAAGCGAGCCGGAATGCCTCAACCTGTTTGGCTATACCGGTGTGGGCACGCTGGCGCTCTCCGCGATCGGCGCGCGGATGGTGCATGTCGATGCCTCGAAGAAATCGGTGGAAGCGGCGCGCGGCAATGCCGTGCTTTCCGGGCTGGCGGACGCGCCGGTGCGCTGGATGATCGACGATGCGGCGAAGTTCGTCGCGCGCGAGGTGCGGCGCGGGCGGCGCTATGACGGCATCCTGCTAGATCCGCCCAAATACGGTCGCGGGCCGACCGGCGAGGTGTGGCGGCTGGAGGAGAACCTGCCCGCGCTGATCGCCGATTGCCGCCGGTTGCTCGATGGCGATTCACGCTATCTTTTCCTGACGGTGTACGCCGTCCGCATGTCCGCGCTGGCGATCGGCGAGATGCTGCGACAGGCGTTCGCGGACCTGCCGGGGAAGGTGGAGGCGGGCGAACTCGGCGTGCGCGAGGAATCGCGCGGGCTGGTGCTGCCGACAGCGATCTGGGCGCGCTGGTCGCGGAGGTGAGGGGCGGGGATTGTTGGGAAGCTGCCATTAGCTAGTCAGCCGTTGTCTGAACCCAAATGCGCGACACACCCCGCTGCTCTGCCCACCTCGTCGCGGCGGCTATCGCCACCTCCAGGCTCACGTCGTTCTCCGCCAGGGATATGTAGAACGCGTCCTCTCCACCCGCTTTCTTGCCATAGCCGGTGCCAAAGAACTGCCCGTCATCGCTTGCCTCAACGACGATCCAAGTCTCTCGCTCGGACAGTAGCGGCATTTGTTCACCGGGAGCCAAATAGATGAGTTCGACCATCGCTCAACTATTCTCACGCCCAAGCAGTGTCGGCAACTGCGCGAAAGCGGTCAAAATTCCCTCAGCCTCACCCCAGAGCGGCCAGCTTCTCCTCCGCGAGCCGGTCCAGCTCCGCGCGCGTCTTGCGCTCGGACGCGGTCTTGAGCTGCCCACACGCGGCATCGATATCGCGCCCGCGCGGCGTGCGGGTGGGCGCGGAGATGCCGGCTTCGAAGATCAGCGTCGAGAACGCCTTGATCCGCTCGGGCGTGGAGCATTCATAGGGCGCGCCGGGCCATGGGTTGAACGGGATAAGGTTCACCTTCGCGGGCAGGCGATAATGGCGGATCAACCGCACCAGTTCGCGCGCGTCATCGTCCGAATCGTTCTTGTCCTTCAGCATCACATATTCGAACGTGATGCGCCGCGCGTTGTTCGCGCCGGGATAGTCGGCGCATGCCTGCAGCAGTTCCTCGATGCCGTATTTGCGGTTCAGCGGCACGATCTCGTCGCGCACCTCCTTGGTGACGGCGTGGAGCGATACGGCGAGGTTTACCCCGATCTCCTCGCCCGCGCGCGCCATCATCGGCACCACGCCCGAGGTGGAGAGCGTGATCCGCCGCTTCGAGAGCGCCAGGCCATCGCCGTCCATGACGAGCTTGAGCGCATCGCGCACGCTGTCGAAATTATACAGCGGCTCGCCCATGCCCATCATCACGATGTTGGTGAGCATCCGCCCCTCGGGCTGGCTCGGCCATTCACCGAGCGAATCGCGCGCGAGCATCACCTGCCCGACGATCTCGGCAGCGGTGAGATTGCGGACGAGGCGCATCGTGCCGGTATGGCAGAAGCGGCAGTTGAGCGTGCAGCCGACCTGGCTGGATACGCACAGCGTGCCCCGATCGGCATCGGGGATGAACACCATTTCGTAATCCTGCCCGTCGTCCGACCGGAGCAGCCATTTGCGCGTGCCGTCGGTGGAGACCTGTGCCTCGATCACCTGCGGCCGACTGATGACGAAGCGCTGGGCGAGCCACGGGCGCAAGGTCTTCGAGATATCGGTCATCAGATCGAAATCGGTGACGCCACGATTGTAGATCCAGTGCCAGAGCTGCTTGGCGCGCAGCTTGGCCTGTTTCGGCTCAAGCTGCGATGTCTCGAGCGCCATGCGCAGATCGTCTTTCGACAACCCGAGCAGGTCGATGCGCCCGTCGCTGCGCGGCGCAAGGGCGCGCGCCACGGGCACGGGATCGATGTGCCCCGGAATGGGCATGAGGGCTGCCGGCGCTGTCTGCATGACCGCGCACATAGGCGAAGTCGCGCGGTTTTTCCAGAAGCAACGATTCAGCGCCCGGCGCAGCCCAGCGCGGCGGCGTCGATCGCGGTGGCGGCGCCGGACAGGCCATAGGTATCGGCGAAGGGGCGACCGCTCGCGGCTATCGTCGACACGCTCATGCTTCGTCCGCCGCGCATCGCGGCGATCACGGCACGATCGGTGGCCGCGTCGGGAGACCAGGCGGCGGAATCGCGCGCGGAAAGATTGAAGCGGCGGTCCCCCACCGCCAGCGTCACGGTCGCGCCGGGGCGGGCCGCGGCGCTCAGGCGGACGAACAGTGCGCCGCGCCGTTCCGTGCCGAAACGACTGACCACGCTGGCGAACGGTCGCCAGCGTGAGGCGGCGCCGGCGCGCATCGGCGCGGCGATCGCGAAGCAGCGCGCGGGTGCGGCATCGCGAAACGCGCCCCAGCTTTGATAGACGCCGATGGTTGCGCGCCCCTCGGCCGCTCCGGCCAGCAACAGGAGCGCGGCCGCGATCATGCCGGGGCGTGGCCCGTGCCGAGATGCGCGACCGATTCGCGCCCACCTTCGATCAGAGTGACGGTCCCCTGCGGATGGCCGGGCAGAACTGGCGAACCGTAACGTCCAACCGGCGTTCCGGTCATCACCCCCCGCATCACGCGGCTGGAGATGCCGTGCATGATGACCAGCCGGTCGCCGGGATCGCGCGCGGTGTCGGCAAGCCATCCGGAAACGCGTCGGGCGATCGAGGGGTAATCCTCGCCGTCCGGTGCGGGGCGCAACAGGCCCTCCGCGTCGATCACCGGCCCGACTTCGCCGATGACGTCGGCGTAATAGCGGCCGCCCCAGCTTCCCATGCCGATCTCGGCCAATCGGGGATCGACGTTCGCCTCGTGCCAGTCGAGCTCGAGATGCTCCGCCACGATCGCCAGCGTCTGCAGCGCTCGGCCCGCGTTCGATGCCCACAGGGTGAGCGGCGGCCGCGGCCCGAGCAGGTCGCGCAGCGCCAGCCCCATTTCCTCCGCCTGCGCGAAGCCGGCGCGGGTGAGCGGGGTGTGGGGCGCATCGCCCTGCAGCCGGCGCGCGGCGTTGAACACGGTTTCGCCATGCCGTGCGATGAAATCACGGCCGAGGCGGGCGGGTGCCGAGGTGGTCATGAGGTGACCTTTGGACCGCTACGGCATGCCCGCGCAACGACTTATTCTTGACGTGGGCGATCGGAGCCGCACCCCGCGATTTCAACCCCCTGTGGCCGAAAAACAACGGATTTCCGCGTTTATCTGAGGTTCATGCAAAGTGCTGCGAGAACGCCCAGATAGGCTCCGCGCCCCCAGTTTCAGGGGACGGTTATCGAATGGAGTTTGTTATGCGTAAGCTCGTTATCGCCACTGCCGCCGCCGCGATGGGCGCCGCCCTCGCCACCCCGGCGCTGGCGCAGAGTCAGGCACCGTTTTCGGGTCCGCGTGTCGAGGTGCTGGCCGGATGGGATCATCTGAACGCCCATGACGGCAACGGCAGCGGGCGTGATGGCCTCACCTATGGCGGCGCGATCGGCTATGACGCGAACCTGGGTGGCAGCACGATCCTCGGCATCGAAGGCGAGATCGACGGTTCGACGACCAAGGCACGCGCCTATGACATCGTCAACACCGGCGACGCCGCGCGCCTGAAGGCGGGCCGCGACCTCTATGTCGGTGGTCGCCTCGGCTACGTCGTCTCACCGCGTGCGATGATCTATGCCAAGGCGGGCTACACCAATGCCCGCTTCAACGCGCGCTATTTCGACGGCACCGCGACGACGTTCGAGGACAGCCAGAACCTCGGCGGCTATCGTCTTGGCGCGGGCGTGGAATATAACGTGACGCCGACCGCCTACATCAAGGGCGAGTATCGCTACTCGCATTATGGCCACATCGACGGCGTCGACAATTATGATCCGAACCTCGATCGCCATCAGATCATGGCGGGCGTGGGCATGCGCTTCTGAGCGCAGCTTCGCGATCTGACGAAAAGAAGGGTCGGGGCGCTTGCTCCGGCCCTTTTTCATTGGCTAGGGTGGCGCGCTAACTGCCCCGGCCTTTGCCGCAGGGCTGGGGGATGACAGAATGAAGGCGACGATCGAACGCGCGACGCTCCTCAAGGGGCTTAGCCATGTGCAATCCGTGGTGGAGCGCCGGAATACCATCCCGATCCTGTCCAATGTCCTGATCGAGGCGACGGCGGAGGGGGCGCTGCGGCTGATGGCAACGGATCTCGATCTCCAGATCAACGAAAGCGTGCCGGCGGCGGTGGATCAGCCGGGCGCGACCACGGTTTCCGCGCACACATTGTTCGATATCGCACGCAAGCTGCCGGAGGGGGCGCAGGTGTCGCTTTCCGCCGCCGACGGCCGGATGGCGATCGTGGCCGGGCGGGCGCGCTTCTCGCTCGGCACGCTGCCGCGCGACGATTTTCCGGTGATCGCCGAGGGCGAGCTGCCGACCCAGTTCGAGATGCCCGCCGAGGCGCTGAAGCAGATCATCGACAAGACGCGCTTCGCCATCTCCACCGAGGAGACGCGTTACTATCTCAACGGCATATTCCTGCACGTCGCCGATGAGGGCGCGCAGCCGGTGTTGAAGGCGGCGGCGACCGACGGCCACCGCCTGGCGCGCGTAACCATTCCCCGCCCGGAAGGCGCGGAGGGCATGCCCGACGTGATCGTGCCGCGCAAATGCGTCGCCGAGCTGCGCAAGCTGCTCGATGAGGTCGACGGATCGGTCGGCGTATCGCTGTCCGGCACGAAAATTCGCTTCGATCTCGGCCAGGCGGTGCTCACATCGAAGCTGATCGACGGCACGTTTCCCGATTATTCGCGCGTGATCCCGACCGGCAACGACAAGATCCTCAAGATCGACCCGAAAAGCTTCATGGAAGGTGTCGATCGCGTCTCCACCATCGCCACGGAAAAGACGCGGGCGGTGAAGGTCGGGCTTGATCGCGACAAGGTGACGCTCTCCGTCACCAGCCCGGAGAACGGCACGGCGGCGGAGGAGGTGCCGGGCGAATATGTGTCCGCGCCGTTCGAGATCGGTTTCAACAGCCGCTACCTGCTCGATATCCTGGGGCAGATCGATGGCGACGTCGTGGAAGTCCACCTTGCCGATGCCGCCGCGCCGACGCTGATACGCGAGAATGACAAATCGCCCTCGCTGTATGTGCTGATGCCGATGCGGGTCTGACGGGCAGGGGCGGTGGCGGCGCGTTGCCACCGCGAAGGCGCGCCTCTGGCTATTCGGCGGCCGACGGCAAGGCCCAATCGATCGTTCCCCGCCCGTTGCCGTCAAGGAACGCGTTCGCCTTGCTGAAATGCCCGCTGCCGAACCATCCACTGTGCGCGGAAAGCGGCGAAGGATGCGGCGCCTTCAACACGAGATGGTGCCCGCCCTGCTCCACGCCCCGCACGAACCCCGCCTTCTTCTGGGCGTAGCTGCCCCACAGCATGAACACGATCGGCTCCGGCCGCGCGGCGAGCAGACGGATGATCGCGTCGGTGAACTTTTCCCAGCCGCGGTCGCGGTGCGCGGCGGCCTGCCCGCTCACCACGGTCAGCACGCTGTTGAGCAGCAGCACGCCCTGCCGCGCCCAGCTTTCGAGGAATCCGTGCGCCGGCCGCGCGATGCCGCAATCGGCTTCCAGCTCCTTGTAGATGTTGACGAGGCTCGGCGGCGGACGAACCCCGGGCGGCACGGAAAAGCACAGTCCATGGGCCTGTCCCGGCCCGTGATAGGGGTCTTGCCCCAAGATCACCACCCGCACGTCGGGCAGCGCAGTCAGCACCAGCGCGCGGAACCAGTCGGCGGAATGGGGGAAGATCTGCTTGCCCGCCGCCTTCTCCGCACGGAGAAAGTCACGCAGCGCTGCCATATAATCGCTGGCGAATTCGGCACGCAGCGGCTCCAGCCATGTCGGATGCATCTTCGGCTCGGCCATGTCGCTATCCTCTGAGCCGCAGCCCGATCAGCGGGCGGATGAGCGGAACTGCCCGGCCGCCGAGGTAAAAGGCCCAGCACCCCGTTACCGTCGCGGCGACCAGGATCGCGAATTCGGCCGGGCCGGAAAGACGCAGCGGCAACAGCCAGAACATCACGAGCACGATGATCGTCTGGTGAATGATATAGAAGGGGAATACCGCTTCCGTCAGGATCCTGCGCGCGGGCGTGTCATGGTTCCACCAGCGATCCGCGACACCGAGCAGTGCGGCGATCGCGCCCCATTGCTGCAACGCATGCACCGCGCCATAGGGACGCAGCACCCAGCGGGGCGTCCGCACCGAAGGCGGCCAGGTATATTCGATCGCCAGCACCGTGCCGAATGCCGCCAGCGCGATCACTGCCGCGACCGGCCACAGCCGCCGCAGCGCAGCCATCGCCGCGACCGAGCGGGCCAGCCCGAAGCCGAACAGGAAATCAGGCACGTACATGAAATGCGCCATCGTATCGTCGATCAGCATGTGCGTCTCGCCGACCATCGGGAACCACCATGCGTGAACGGCCAGCGCCCACGCCGTCGGGATCACGATCACGCCCCAGCCGCCGAATACCCGGTCGAACCAGCGTTGCGGCGCATCGCTGCGCACCAGCGCCACCAGCAGCGCGAGCGCAAGCGTATAGACCCACAGATAGCCGATGAACCACAGATGGTTCCATGTCGGCAGCAGGATTCCGCCAAGCTTCCCGAAGCGGAAATAATCGTGCAGCCAGAAATAGGGAAAGCCATGGGCGTATCCCAGCTTGGTCACCAGCTCGACCCACGGCTGCGGCGGCACGATCACCGCGATGCCGAATGCGAGCGGCACGAGCAGCCGCCAGCTGCGATTGGCGATGAACGGCACCAGTCCGGCCGACCGCCGGATCAACGCGCGGCTGGCATAGCCCGAAACGACGAACAGCAGCGGCAGACGCCACGCGTTGGTCGCCATCATCGGCAGCGTCGTCCAGTCCTCGCCGTTGGTGGACTTCACGTGGAAGTTCCACGGCACGAAGACCATGCCGATATGATAGAGGATGAGCAGCCCGAATGCGCCGATCCGCAGCCAGTCCATCCCGTAATGTCGCGCCATCCGATCGGCTGTAAGGCGCAAACCCGGCCATAACAATCGCATACGGCGGCGTGACGCCCGATCGCGCCAGGCCGCCCGGCGGAGCCTCAACGCTTGAAGCGCGGCATCCCCATGAAATCGCGCTTGCCGATCTGAACGCCTTTGGCGCGCAGGATCGCATAGGCGATCGAAGCGTGGAAATAGAAATTAGGCTGCGAAAAACTGAGCAGGAAGGATGCGCCCGTAAACGGCATCGCCGTCTCGCCGAAACGGAATTCGGTGTCGCGATCGCCCAGAGCATCGATCTCGGCCGGGACGAGCGCCTTCAACGTGGCGATCGCCTGCTGCAGCTTGGCGCGCAGCCCCGCAAAATCGGTGGGCCACGCATCCAGGTTGGGCGAATAGCTCCCCGCGCGGACGCCCTCGATTGATCCAAGCGCATGTTCGACGGCAGCCTTCACCTGATAGCCGAACGGCAGCATGTCCGGCGCGAGCCGCGCACCGATCAGATCGGACGGGGCGATCCCCTGTTCGGCGCAGAACGTCTCCGCCTTGACGATCAGGCCCTCCAGCGCGGCGAGAATCTGAATGTTCGACGGAATGGTCGCATCATAAAGGGAAAGCGTCATCGATCCTGCTCCTTTTCGGTAACGTGGCGTTTCACTCCGCGTCCCAAGCCGCTATATCGCGGTGAACCCCGATAGGAAGCTTGTCCATGTCCGTTCGCCCCTGGCGCGATATCCACCGCCGCAAGAGCCGCCAGATCATGGTCGGCAATGTGCCGGTCGGTGGGGATGCCCCCGTCACCGTTCAGACGATGACCAACACCCCGACCAGCGACGCGCGCGCGACGATCGACCAGATCCGCCGCTGCGAGGACGCCGGGGTGGATATCATCCGCGTGAGCTGCCCCGATGTCGAGAGCACCGCCGCCTTCCGGCAGATCGTTCGCGCCGCACGCGTGCCGATCGTCGCCGACATCCATTTTCACTACAAGCGCGCGCTGGAGGCGGCGGATGCCGGCGCGGCGTGCCTGCGCATCAACCCCGGCAACATCGGCTCGGCGGAACGTGTCAATGAAGTGGTCAACGCCGCCAAGGCGAATGGCTGCGCGATCCGTATCGGCGTGAACGCGGGCAGCCTCGAGAAAGACCTGCTGGAAAAATACGGTGAACCTTGCCCGGAGGCGCTGGTCGAAAGCGCGCTCGATCATATCAAGCTGCTCCAGGATCGCGACTTCCACGAGTTCAAGGTTGCGGTGAAGGCATCCGATATCTTTCTCGCGGTCGCCGCCTACCAGCAGCTTGCCGAGGCGGTGGATTGCCCTCTGCATCTGGGCATCACCGAGGCAGGCGGCTTCGTGGGCGGCACGGTCAAATCCGCGATCGGGATCGGCTCGCTCCTTTGGTACGGTATCGGCGACACGATCCGCGTATCGCTCTCGGCTGAGCCGGAAGAAGAAGTGCGCGTCGGCTTCGAGATTCTGAAGAGCCTTGGTATCCGCAACCGGGGCGTGCGCGTGGTGAGTTGTCCGAGTTGCGCGCGGCAGGGGTTCGACGTGATCCGCACCGTGCAGGCGCTGGAGGAGCGGCTCCAGCATATCCGCACGCCGATGTCGCTCTCCGTGCTCGGGTGCGTCGTCAACGGGCCGGGCGAGGCGCGCGAGACCGATATCGGCATCACCGGCGGCGGCAACGGCAAGCACATGGTGTATCTGTCCGGCGTCACCGATCACCATGTGCAGGATGCCGACATGATCGAGCACATCGTCAAGCTGGTCGAAGCCAAGGCGGCCGAAATCGACGCGGCGAACGAAAAGGCGGCGGCGTAACCATTCCCTAAGCGCGGCGCGGTAGGGCATGCCGATGCGCACCGCGATGCTCCTGATGATCGCTGCCGGTACGGTGATCGGCCTCGCGCTGCCCGGCGCGCGGCCCGGCGGCACTGCGCGGGCGAAAGTGGATATCGCGGCAGTCGCCTCGTCCGGCGCTGCGCCCAATTACCAGCGGCCGCGCGAAACGGTGATCCAGCGCGACGACAGCGGCCATTTCTACGCCTTCGCCACTGTCAACAACGAACCGGTCCGCTTCGTGGTCGACACCGGCGCGACAACGGTCGCGCTGACGGCGGAAGATGCGCGGCGTGCGCATGTCAGCGTCGACCCGTCGCAGTTCGTGCCGGTTGGTTATGGCGCGGGCGGCGAAGTGCGTGGACAGCCGGTGACGCTCGATCGGATCGAGCTGGACGGAAAAGCCGTGGGCGCGGTGCGGGCGGTGGTGCTGCCGGACCTGCGGGTATCGCTGCTCGGCCAATCCTATCTGCGCCAGATCGGCAGCGTATCGATCAGCAACAATGAGATGCGCCTCAATTAGCGCGCTGGCGCACACCCGGCTAAGCGAGATGGATGAATCGGCCGCTTTCCCCCGCGCTGGCCTTCGCCGTCGCGGCGGCGGGGATCGGCCTGTTCTCGATCATGGACGCGTTCATGAAATCGCTGACGCTTGCGCTCGGCGTTTATAACGCGCTGATCTGGCGCACAGGTGCGTCCACCGCGTTCGGGCTGGCGGGCTGGATTGCGGGGGGCGCCCCGCGACCCAGCCGGCGCGGGATGCGTCTGCATATGGTGCGTGGGGCGATAACGGCGGCGATGGCGCTGCTGTTCTTCTGGGGCCTCGCGCGCATTCCGATGGCGCAGGCGATCACGCTGGCATATATTGCGCCGTTGCTGGCGCTGCTGTTCGGCGCCCTGTTCCTGCAGGAGCGGGTCGGGCGGCGGGTGATCGCCGCTTCCGTTGCGGCATTCGCAGGGGTGCTTGTGGTGCTCGCGGGGCAATCGAGCCTCGCGCTGGGCCGGCAGGGGATGGAAGGGACGATCGCGGTGCTGGCCTCGGCGCTGCTCTACGCGGTAAATCTGGTGGTCGCCCGGGTGCAGAGCCAGGCGGCCGGACCATCCGAGATCGCCTTTTTCCAATCCGCGCTCGTCACGCTGTTCCTCGCGCTTGGCGCGCCTTGGCTGCTCGCGGTGCCGGAGGCGGGGCAATGGTGGAAGATCGCCGTCGGCGGGTTGCTGGCGACCAGCTCGCTGTTCCTGCTGGGCTGGGCCTATGCGCATGGCGAGGCGGGCTATCTCGCGACCTCCGAATATACGTCTTTCCTCTATGCCGCGACGCTCGGCTATATCGTGTTCGGGGAGCAGCTTTCGCTCCACACGCTCGCCGGCGCGGCGATCATCGTCGCCGCCTGTCTTTATGGCGCGCGCCGTCGCGATATCGCACAGGCTGCGATAGAGGGTGCGGCATGAGCATTGTCATTCGCCCCGCCACGCCGACAGATTGCGGCATCATCCTGCGCTTCGTACGCGAACTGGCGGAATATGAGCGCGAGCCGGACGCCGTCGAGGCGAGCGAGGAGATGCTCGCCGCCGCGCTTTTTGCCACGCCCCCCGCGGCCGAGGCGCTGATCGCGGAGCAGCGAGGCGAGCCGATCGGTTTTGCCCTGTTCTTCCACAATTTCTCCACCTGGACGGGCAAGCGCGGAATCTACCTCGAGGATCTCTATGTTACGCCGGCCGCGCGCGGATCCGGCGCGGGCAGGGCGTTGCTCGTTCACCTCGCGGGCCTGGCGCTCGATCGCGGCTGCGCGCGGTTCGAATGGTCGGTGCTCGACTGGAACACGCCGGCGATCGATTTCTATCGCTCGATGGGTGCGACCGGCATGGAGGAATGGACCGTCCAGCGCGTCACCGGTGACGCACTCGTCCGCCTGGCGGGACGGGCGTGATGGCGTGGGCATGGCTGATTTTGGGAGGGCTTTTTGAAGTCGGCTTCACCACCTGCCTGCGCAATGCCGATGGCTTCCGCAATCTGCCATGGACGCTCGCTTTTCTGGCCTCCGTCACGCTTTCTATGGGTCTGCTGGAACTTGCCGCGCGCTCGATCCCGATGGGCACCGCCTACGCCGTGTGGACCGGGATCGGCGCGCTCGGCACGGTGGTGGTGGGCGTAACGCTCTACGGTGAGCCGCTGACGGCGATCCGGGGTCTGCTGATCTTCGGGGTGGTCGCCTGTATCGCCGGGCTTAAGGCGACAGCGTGACGATCGATACCGGCCTGATCACCTGGATAGCCGAGGCGCTGGAGCCACTTGGCACGCTTTCTCGCCGGCGGATGATGGGCGGCGTGACGCTCTATCTGGATGGCGCCGTGTTCGCGATTGTCGACCGCGACGACGCGCTATGGTTCAAGGCTGATGCCGCAAGCGACGCCTTCTGGGATGGCGCCGGCTGCGCGCGCTTCGCCTATGAACGGGATGGCACCATCGCGATGATCAACTATCGCCGCGCCCCCGACGAAGTTTACGATGACGCCGAAGCGATGCAGAAATGGGCCGCCCCCGCAATCGCGGCCGGGCGGCGCGCGCCACGCATGCGCAACTAGGGAAACGCCGCCCGCCCCGGTGCGGAACGGGCGGCGCGATCCCCGCTTCTAAAGAAATGCGGTCAGGCCGCCTTGGCCTGCTTGGCGCGCTCGATCGCCTCGACCACGATCTGCCGTGCCTCGGCGGCATCGCCCCAATTGCCGACGCGCACCCACTTTTCGGATTCGAGATCTTTATAGTGGGTGAAGAAATGCTCGATCTGCTGCAGCACGATCGAGGGCAGATCCTGACGCTCGCCGACGTCGGAATAATAAGGGAAGGTCGTGTCGACCGGCACGCAGATCAGCTTCTCGTCACCGCCATGCTCGTCCTCGAGATTGAGCACGCCGATCGGGCGCACGCGCACGACGCAACCGGGAATGAATGGCGAGCGTGCGATGACGAGTGCGTCGAGCGGATCGCCATCGGGCGACAGCGTATGTGGCACGAAGCCGTAGTTCGCCGGATAGCGCATCGGTGTGTGCAGGATCCGATCGACGAACAGCGCGCCGGATTCCTTGTCAAACTCGTATTTCACGGGCTCACCGCCGGTGGGCACCTCGATGACGACGTTGAGTTCCTCGGGTGGGTTCTTGCCCACGGGGATAAGGTCGATGCGCATGGTATCCTTCACTTCGCTCGAACGGAGAGACGCCGGTATCCGCGCGTCAGCGCGGCGCCAGCAGCCTGTCGAGGCCATTCTCTCCGGTGCCGATCTTTTGGAGGCGCGGGTAGCGCAGCCCGCCGTGCCAGTCGAGCGATACCGTGCGATATTCTTCGGCATTTCTGATGAGCAGCGCCACCGGGGCTTTCGTATCCTTCGCCGCCGCGATCGCGGCCTTCAACCGTTCGGCTGAATAGCTCTCGCCGTTGATCGCGGTGATCGTGGTGCCGACCTTCAGCCCGGCGGCGAATGCGGGGCTGTCCCACGTAACGCCGCTCACTACGCCACCCTCGCCGATTATCATCCCGCCCGAATAGGTGAGATCGGTAATCTTGCGGGTCTTCTCGCCGTTGCGGAACGATGGCGGCGCGGTATCGGTGTAGATCAGGCGATAGCCATTGCGCTCGAACCCCTCGATCGGCGCGCCGGCGGCGTGCTCGGTTAGCCGCTTGTTCAGATAGGCTTTCCAGTCCCACGGCTGGATCGCATTGAGCGTCTGCGCCACATCGTCGATCGTATAGGTAAGCTCGCCCCAGTCGCCGTCGCGCACCCCGAAAAAGGCGCGCGCGAAATCGTCGATCGATTTCCTGCCGCCCGATTTCTCGCGCAGCAGCGAATCGACATCCATCCAGACGAGCAGGCCCTCGTTGTAATAGTCCTCGCTGCGCTGCCAGCTCGTCCAGCCCTTGGGCTTGCGCTGGGCGATGACGGGATCGTTGGTGGTGTCGACCAGATCGCGCCAGTGCCGCGCGGGCTGCGAATCGTAATTCGCCATGATCGCGGCATACTGATCGAGCGTATCCTGCTTCGAAACCAGGCCCGACCGCGCCTGGAGCACGAAACCCCAGAATTGCGTCTGCCCCTCGTACACCCACAGCAGCGAACCGCGCATCGGCGCGCGGAAATCGGGGGTCCACAGATCGGCGCCACGCCGGAACTTGCCGTTCCAGCTATGCGTGAACTCGTGTGGCAGCAGATTGCGACGGCCCGGTCCCTCCTCCCACTTCGTGAAATAGCCGGGGGTCACGCCGTTTTCGGAGCTGCGATGATGCTCCAGCCCGATCCCGCCGAGCCTGTCGGTGATCGAAAGCAGAAAATCATAATGGTCGTAGTGCTGCGCGCCGAAGGTCTTCACCGCCTGATCGACCAGCCTTTTGTGGGCGTCAATCTGTGCCGGTGTCGCCACCAGTTCCGCCGGATCGTCGGCGAAAACGTTTAATGACACACGATCGCTGAGCGGGATCACGCGGCCATAGCGACCGGCGAGCATCGGCGAATCGACGAGGATTTCGTAATTGGTCTGCTGATAGGCCCAGGTGTTGGCGATGCCTGTCGCCTTGCCGCGCAGCGCGCCCGCCGCCGTCCAGCCCGCCGGCCAGGCAACGTTCATCCGCACGGGGATGCGCCGCGTGAAATACCCCGCCGGGTAGAGGCTCACCTGATTTGGTTGCAGGCTAATCATCGTCGGGGTCACAACGATGCGCCCCTGATCGGCGCGCGTGGCGGAAAGGAACTGAAATTCCACATCGAGCTGCTTCGCGCCAGCCGGCACGTCGATGTGGAACGCGAACACATCGACCGGATCGCGCGTCCACGGCACCTGCTTGCCGTTGGCGCGGATGACGAGGCCGGCGAGCTTCTCGATCTCCCCGCGCGGAGAATGCGCACCTGGCAGCCACTTGGGATAGAGCAACGCCATATGGCCCGCGCTCGCGACGGGGATCGCCTGCTTCACGCGCAGGATGCCGCGCACCGTATCGGTCGCGTCGACATTGATCACCATCGTGCCCGGATAGGCCTCATCGCGTGGTTGAGGAATCGTGTCGGTAAACGGCGTTGGCTGCGGCGCGGAGTTACCTGCGGGAACCTGGGCGGTCGCAGCGATCGGGGCGGTGGACAACAGAAGCACGGCGGCAATGGCACGAAGCATCAAGCAAACTTTCACAACAACACATACACGAACGGTCACGCTAACTGCCTGCGCACGTTCCCGTCCAGCCGCTCAATGCCCGCCGCTGCTGCCCAGCACGTTGATGGTGAACGCCAGCACCCCGATGTTGAACACGAACGCCGCCAGGCACTGGCCGATCGACACGCGCCGCATCCGCCGCGTTGTCATGTCCACGTCAGAGGTTTGGAACGTCATCCCCAGCGTGAAGCTGAAATAGATGAAATCCCAGTAATTCGGCTCGTCGCATTCGGGGAAATCGAGCCCGCCCGAATCCTTGCCGGCGTTGTCGCTATAATAAAGGTGCGCGTAATGCAGCGCATAGACGACGTTGGAGAACAGCCACGCAAGCGCCAGCGTGGCCACGAGCAGCACGATCGAGCGTCCCGACGGCGGCCCCCGCAGCTCGTTGGCCACCACGACCAGAATCACGATCATCACCAGCCCGGTGATGGCGAGCAGCCCGGCGCGATTGGCGTCGTTCGCTTTGGCTCGCGCCCGCACGTCGCTCGTCTCGTCCCCCAGCAGCGGCCACAGCGAGACCAGGAAGAACGCCGCGCCTGCATCGAAGCCGATCATCAGCGCCCGTCCCCAGGCGAAGCCCCAGACCATGCCGGAACCGACACCCACCGCCGCCATGATCGCCATGAAGGCTATAAAACGCAGCGGCGCGACGTGCCGCCCCACCTGCCAGCGTTGAACGCTTTGCGTCATCTGCTCTCCCGTCTCTCTCCCGGCGCGGCAAACCCTAGCGTCGGCGCGCATCCTCGCATAGATAGCCGCGCTTCATCATGGCCCGTATCCAGACCCCAAATCGCGTCCGCGGCACGCAGGACATTTTCGGCGCCGAACAGCGCCGCTTCGCCCATGTGCTCGACAAGTTCGATCGCGTCCGCAGGCTCTATTGCTTCGGTCGCGTCGACCTGCCGGTGTTCGAGGACACGCAGGTTTTCGCCCGCTCGATCGGCGAGACCACCGACGTCGTCTCCAAGGAGATGTACACCTTTCCCGACAAGGGCGGCGATTCGCTGACGCTGCGGCCGGAGTTCACCGCCGGGATCGCACGCGCCTATATCACCGAGGGGTGGCAACAGTTCGCGCCGCTCAAGCTTGCCACCTCCGGCGCGGTGTTCCGCTACGAGCGCCCGCAAAAGGGGCGCTACCGCCAGTTCCACCAGATCGACGCGGAGATTCTCGGCGCGCCGGAGCCGGCGGCGGACGTGGAATTGCTGTGCCTCGCCGACCAGCTGCTCCGCGACCTCGGCATCGCCGACGGCGTGACGCTCCAGCTCAACACGCTCGGCGACGCGGCGACCCGCGATGCGTGGCGCGATGCGCTGGTCGCGCATTTCGGGCTTCATCGCGGCGATTTGAGCGAGGACAGCCTGACGCGGCTCGACAAGAACCCGCTCCGCATCCTCGACAGCAAGGATCCGCGCGACCGCGCAATCGCCGAGGCCGCGCCGGGGATCGACGAGTTCATGACCGCCGAGGCGGGCGTGTTCTTCGAAAGTGTGACCAGCGGGCTGGACGCGGCCGGCGTGAAGTGGACGCGCAACGAGCGACTGGTGCGCGGACTGGATTATTACCGTCACACCGCGTTCGAGTTCGTCACCGACCGGCTCGGCGCGCAGGGCACGGTGCTGGCCGGCGGGCGCTATGACGGGCTGGTGGAGAGCCTCGGCGGCCCGGCGACGGCGGGTGTCGGCTGGGCGGCGGGCGTCGAGCGGCTGGCGATGCTGATCGAGGAGCCGGCGGCGGAGCCGCTCGCGGTCGCAATCGTCGCCGAAGCAAGGGAATTGGAAACGGCATCGTTCGCATTTGTCGCGGCGCTTCGCGCGGCCGGAATATCTTCCGAAATGTTTGCCTCAGGCAGCCCGAAGAAGCGCTACGACAAGGCGCTCAAAGCCAACCCCTCTTACGTCGTTTCCCTTCAGCGCGAGCATGTCGGGCAACGCATTTTGCAGCCCGATGCGGTCGATGCGAACAAGGTGCGATCAATAATCGATCCACTTATACATCGCCTGGGTGAGCTTGCGAACGCATGACCACCATCTCGCTCGAACGCATCCGGCAGATCGAGGCGCGGCGGGATGAACTCGCGGCGATGATGGCGACCGGCGATCTTTCCGGCGAACGCTTCGTCGCGGTATCGAAGGAATATGCCGAGCTTGAGCCGGTCGCGGTTGCGGCGGCGGAGGTGCGGCGGCTGCGGCAGGAGGCGGAAAGCCTCTCGTTCATGACCGAGGACGCCGATGCCGAGCTGCGCTCGATGGCCGAGGACGAACTGCGAGAGAACAAGGCGGCGCTCGAACAGGCGGACCGCAGGCTCGCGCTCGCGCTCCTCCCGCGCGACGCCGCCGACGAGCGTTCCGCGATGCTGGAGGTGCGCGCCGGCACCGGCGGTGATGAGGCGGCGCTGTTCGCGGGCGATCTGTTCCGCATGTACCAGCGCTATGCGGAGACGCAGGGCTGGCGGGTCGAGCTGATCTCTGCGTCAGAAAGCGAGGTCGGCGGGTTCAAGGAAGTCGTCGCTTCCGTCACGGGGCAGGGCGTGTTCGCCAAGCTCAAATTCGAAAGCGGCGTCCACCGCGTTCAGCGCGTGCCCGTCACCGAAAGCGGCGGCCGCATCCACACCTCGGCCGCCACCGTCGCGGTGCTGCCCGAGGCGGAAGAGGTGGACGTGCAGATCGACGACAAGGATCTGCGCATCGATATCTATCGCTCGTCGGGCCCCGGCGGCCAGTCGGTCAACACGACCGATTCGGCGGTGCGCATCGTCCATATTCCCACCGGGCTGACGGTAATCCAGCAGGACGAGAAATCGCAGCACAAGAACAAGGCCAAGGCGCTCAAGGTGTTGCGCACGCGATTGTATGAGCTTGAACGCGAACGGCTTCATGCCGAGCGGGCGGGCGCGCGCAAATCGATGGTCGGGTCCGGCGATCGCTCCGAGCGTATCCGCACCTATAATTTCCCGCAGGGCCGTGTGACCGATCATCGCATCAACCTGACGCTGCATCGCCTGCCCGAAATCCTAGCGGGCGAGATGGGTGAGCTGGTCGGCGCACTGATCGCGGAAGATGAGGCGGAGCGGCTGGCGACGCTCGACGCTGCCTGAGGTGTCACGCTCGCCGGCCAGCGGCGCGCTCGCGGTGGCGGCCGCACGCTTCGCCTTCTCCGCCACCGCGCGTCTTGATGCCGAGCTGCTGCTTGCCCATGCGCTGGGGATCACGCGCGAACGGCTGCTGCTGACGCTGGCCGACTGGCCCGTCCCGCCAGCCTTTGCCGACCTAGTGGAACGGCGCGCACGGCACGAGCCGATCGCCTATATCACCCGAACGCGCGCGTTCTGGACGATCGAGCTTGACGTCGCGCCGGGCGTGCTCATCCCGCGTGCCGACAGCGAGACGCTGATCGAGGCGGCGGTGGCGCATTTCGCCGGCACCCCCGGGCCGCGACGGGTGCTCGATCTCGGCACCGGCTCCGGCGCGCTGCTGCTCGCCGCGCTCGATCAGTGGCCGGACGCCAGCGGCATCGGGCTGGATGCGTCACCCGCTGCGCTCGCCATCGCCCGCGCGAATGCCGCCCGTGTCGCGCCGGGCCGCGCGTGCATTGCGGAGGGCGGATGGAACGGGACGGGCGAGCCGTTTGACCTGATCCTGTGCAACCCGCCCTATATCGCCACGGATACGCCGCTGCCACGCGAGGTCGCGGCCTTCGAGCCGGCGTCCGCACTGTTTGCTGGTGAGGACGGTCTCGACGATTATCGCCTCATCGCGCCGTACCTCGCAGGCCAGATCGCGACCGGCGGCGTCGCCTGTATCGAGATCGGGCATGACCAGGCCGAAAGCGCCGCGCCGCTATTCCGCGACGCCGGGTTGCGGGTCGCGCTGCGCCGCGATCTGGCCGGTCACGACCGTTGCCTTGTCATCACGCCTTGAAACCGGCGAATGCGCAACCAACATTTTGCTTTGAGAAAGCCCCGCGAACGGCTAAGAGGCCAGCAGGGGCGCACCAGATCAACTCAAGTAGTTGAAATTGGGGAAGTTGCCCATCCCTCGTCATAAGCCGCTGCAGTCCGGTGGCCCGTGGCAGGCCCAGGCCCGCGATTTGTTCGCGCCGGCATGGGCCGGGGGAGGTTGCACCGTGAAGTCCGGGATGGGTGCGTTCGGAAATGGGTCCGGTTTGGGTTCGAGGACGAGGACAGTAATTTGATCAACAATCGTCAGAATGGTCGCCGGCGGGGTCGCGGTGGCGGGCAGCGTACGCCCGGTGGCGGCGGGCATGGTCAGCGGGACGGCGGCAACCGGATCGACAGCCGCGCGCGTGGCAATGCAGCGCAGCTTCTAGAGAAATACAAGAACATGGCGCGTGACGCGCAGCTCTCTGGCGATCGCGTCAACACCGAATATTATCTTCAGTTCGCCGATCACTATTTTCGCGTTCTGGCGGATCAGCGCGGTCGTTTCGAGGAGCAGAACCGCGATCGTCGCGGGCGCGAGGATTTCGATATCGACGAGGATTTCGGGGACGAGGGCGATTTCCGCGGCGACGAGCAGCAACAGCAGCAGCAGCACCATCAGCAGCAGCGCGCCGAGGAAGGGCGCCGCGATGATGCGCGTCGGGAGGACAGCCGCCGTGGCGAGGGTCGCCGCGACGAGCGCAATGGCCGCGATCGTGGCTTTAACCGTAACGAGGAAGCGCTGCGCGCTGACGCGGAAAGCGCGCCCGAGGGAACCGAGCCGGCTCCCGTTGTCGCCGAGCAGCGTGGTGATGCCGAGGTCGAGGCTCCACGCCCCCGCCGTGGCCGCCCGCGCCGCGTGACGAGCGAAAGCGAAGGTGCGCAGGCGATCGAGGCCGATCGTTTGCCGCCGTCGCTCGGCGTCGCCCCGGCCGAGGGTGTTATCGCCAGCGAGGGCGAGCCGGTGGAGGCGCCAAAGCCGCGTGCCCGTCGTCGGCGCACCGCGGATGTGGAAGCGAACGCAGGCTGAACCAAGACTGCAGGTAAAGGATCAGCCGGCGCTCCCAGGGAGACGCCGGCTTTTTCTTTTCGAGCCGGTTTCCGCGAAATTCAGTCGCTGTGCGGATGATGGTCATCGATCGACTCGTCGTGGCCGGTCCCGGAGCTGAGGAAGGTCAGCCCCATCAACGCCCCCGCCATCAGGACGGTGCCGACCACGCCGCCGATCGTCGCGAGCGTCGCCACCCAGCCGAGCGGGCCGTAGATCCGGCCCAGCGCCCACACTGACATGAGTGCGCTGGCCACCCCAACCACGCCGACCCATCCCAGAATCCGCCGGAAGCGCCGCCAGGCGAAGCGCGCATATTCGGGATCGGAAAGGCCGCTGTGATGGTCGTTCATCCTTTGCCATTAGCCGGGAAAAGTGAGACGCTGCTACCCCAATCAGAAACGGAGAGGGACGATGACGATCGCGGCGATCCTGGGCAACAAGGGGCGGGATGTGGTCCATGTCAGCCCCACGCAAACGGTGGCGGAGGCGATCGCCCTGCTTGCTAAGCATCGTATCGGCGCCGTGCCGGTGATCGATGGTGGCAAGGTGGTCGGCGTGTTTTCCGAGCGAGACGTGATCCACGGGCTGAGCGCTGGCGACACCGCGACGCTTCATCGGCCCGTCGCGGAAACCATGACAGCTCCGGCGCTCACCGTCACCCCGTCCGAGCCGGTGCTCGCCGCGCTCTCGCTAATGACGCGGCGGCGGATCCGCCATCTGCCGGTGATCGAGGATGGCCGTGTCATCGGCATCGTTTCGATCGGCGATCTGGTGAAACACCGGATCGAGAAGATCGAGGCCGATGCGGCGGCGATGCGCGACTATATCCAGCAGGCGTAGGTCTGTCGCGCGCGGCGCGGCCTACATCTCCGCCAACCGACGCAGAAGATTGTGGTAAACCCCGGTGAGGCGGATCACTTCGGCATCTGCTTGCCCGCGCTCGTGCCCCAACGTCTGAACGGATTGATCCAGCTCGAACAGGATCCGTCTGGCACCTTCGTCGCGAACCATTGACTGGATCCAGAAGAATGATGCGACGCGCACGCCACGCGTCACTGGCGTTACGCGGTGCAGACTGGATGCGGGATAAAGCACCATATGCCCCGCGGGCAATTTCACGCGCTGTTCGCCGAACTGTCCATCGATTACCAGCTCGCCGCCATCATAACTGTCCGCGTCGGAAAGAAACAACGTGGCGGAAAGGTCGCTGCGGATGCGAAAATCGCTGCCGCGCCGGATGCGTATCGCATTGTCGACATGCAGGCCGAATGCGTCCCCGCCTTCGTAGCGGTTGAACAGCGGCGGAAACACCCTGAGCGGCAGCGCGGCCGCGACGAACAACGGCGAATTGCCGAGCGCATCAAGCACCAGACTGCCCGCCTCGCGTGCTGCGGCACTGTCCTCCGGCAACTGCCGGTTGCGTTTGGCCAGCGCAGATTGCGGGCCGGAGGTGGCGTTGCCATCGCTCCATTCGGCCGCATCGATCAGCGCGCGCAGCCGCGTCACCGCCGCTGGATCGAGCACGTCGGGGATCGCGATCAGCATCCTGCACCTTCTTTCAGCGCCGCGATACCGCGGTCGGCGAAACCGGGTATCTCACTATCGGCAAGCCACGCCAGCGCCTGGCTGACAAAGCGCGCATTGCCGAGTTCACCCGCCCGTTTGAGCCAAAGCAGCGCGTCGCCCACGCGACCGGCGTTGCCCAGCATCCGAGCGTGGTTGAAGCAGCCGCGGAAATCGCCGCCTTCTGCCGCCCGCGCGTAGCAATCCGCCGCCTTGCCCATGTCGCGCGGTCCGGCCCAGCCATCCTCGGCAAAGCTGCCGACATGGTTGATCGCCTTGGCGTAACCCGTCGCGGCCGCGCGCTCGAACAGGGCCAGCGCCGCAGCCTTGTCCTCCGGCACGCCATCGCCCAGCGCCAGCGCCGTCCCGTAATTATACTGCGCCTCGGGCAATCCCCGGGCGGCGGCGACGCGGAAGCATTCCGCCGCCCGGGTCTTGTCCACCGCCACGCCCCAGCCAAGATCGTAACAGCGGCCTACCATGTTGAGCGCCATCGCGTGATGCTGCCGCGCGGCGCGCTCGAACCACCCGAATGCGGCCGACGCGTCCTGCGCAACGCCGTTGCCGTCGAGCAGCAACTGGCCCAGCAGCGCCTGCGCTTCCGCGATGCCGGCGTCGGCGATTTCGCGCAGGAACGCCGCCCGCTGTTCCGGGGGGCCGGAAAGGCGGGCGGCTGTTTGCTCGCGCGTCAGATCGGGTGCTTCGGCCACCCGGTCAGTAACGCACCGATAGAGTGGCGAACGCCGACCGCCCGGGCGCTATCGTCGCATAATGCGAGGCAAACGCCTGGGTGAAATAGGTCTTGTCGGTCAGATTCTGCACGTTGACGCTGAGATTCACCTTGTCGGTTATGTCATATCCCAGTCGCGCGTCGAACCGCGTGTAGGCGGGGATGGTACGCGCGATCACCTTGGTGGCCGGGGTGATCGTTACATTGCCGGCCGCGTCCTGCGTGGCGATCCGGTTATCGGCGTAGCCGCCGAAGACGCGGCTGACATAGAAGGCGCCGCCGCCGATCTGGAGCCGCTCGAACAGCGTCACATTGGTCCAGAGCGACACGCTGTCGCGCGCGGTTTGCGGTGCCTGTCGCCCGTTGTTGACGGACGGCACGAGCACCGTCCGGGCCGCCTGGGGGCCCACGGCCGCCGCGGTAAGCGCGGAGAAACCGCCATCGATGATCTTCGGGTCAAGATGAGTGTAGCCGCCGAAGATCGTCCAGCCCGGCAGGATGGTGCCATTGACGCTCAGCTCGATGCCGCGAATGCGTCGTTTGCCGATGAACTGTACGGTGTTGTTGTCGCCCGTGACGCGGGCATTGTCCGTGTCCGTCTGAAACGCGGCGACCGCCAGGCTCAGGCGGCCGTCCAGCACGTCCGCCTTGGCGCCCACCTCATAGGATCTGGTCTTTTCCGGCTTGAGTGCCGCGAGGACATTCGCCGTGGCCGTCGTGGTCGGCAGCGCATTGCCTTCCGATCCTTCCCCCAGCAGACTGTTCGGCGGTGTCGCGGCGGTGGCATAGCTGGCGTAGATGCTGGTGTTTCTCGTGGGCTTGAGCACCAGCCCGGCCTGCCAGTTGAACAATTCGTCGGTGCGCTCGAACTCGATCACGCGCGTCGCCGCGATTGGCTGGCCGGGGCGGATACGGGAGTGGAAACGATCGTAACGCAGGCCGACGTTGAGGATCAGCGGGTCGGCAAGCTGGATCGAATCGAAGCCGTAGATGCCGATCGTATTGGCGTCGTTCTGCGTCTCCGCGATCGGCAATGTGCGCGAGATCGCCGCCGGTGTGGTCGATGTGTCGCTGGCGTAGTTCACCCACGGATCGTTCGGGTTCGGGCTGAACAGGCTCGTGCAATTGTATCGTGCCACCGCCGTGGCGTCGCAGCGTGGCGATATCGTCGAGCCGTTCGAGAATATTTCGTTGCCCGATCCGTTGACCAGTCCGCGCGTCACGTAGCTGCCGCGCCGTGCCTTCTCCCACGCCAGCTCTGCGCCGATCGCGAAACTGTGCTTGAGGGCGCCGGTTTCGAACTTGCCGAAAAGGTCGGTCTGGTTGACCACCGAATTCGCATAACCGTAGCGCGAGTTGGCGCGACGCCACACCTGCCCACTGTTATAAACATTCCCCTGCGAGTCATCCGGCTGGGTGTAGATGTACGCCTGCGAGTTGTGCGTGAAGCGCGATGTGTTGCGCAGCGTGATGCCGCCGAAATCATGCTCGGCGCGGATCGTCGCCTGATCGATGCTGGTGTCGCGGAAGTCGCGGTCCTTCAGCCCGTAGAATGTCGCGCGGCCGACGGTGCCAGTCTGGCCGGAGGCGGTGGTGACGCGGCCGATCGCCGGCTCCGAATAGGAATAGCCAAGGTTGGGCGTGTTCCCGATCGTGTAGAGATACGGAATGCCCGCATCGGGCAGTTCCTCGCTCTCCATGTGATAATAGCCGACGGTGAGGCGCGTCGGGGAATCGATGCCGATCGTGATCGAGGGCGCGACACCCCAGCGCCGTTGCCAGATGGCATCGCGGCCGGCGACATCCTGATCGTGGAACACACCCTCAACGCGCACCGCGATCTGATCGGTCACGCGCTGGTTCACGTCGGCGGTGAAGCGCTTGTAATCGGCAGTGCCATAGCTCGCCGCGGCTGCCACGAAGCTTTCCTTCTGCGGCGTCTTGGAGATGATGTTGATCGTGCCGCCCGCGTTCCCGCGACCGCCGAGCGTGGTGTCCGATCCGCGCACGATCTGGATCGAATCAACCGCGAACACCTCCCGGCTTTGCGCGGCGAAATCACGCACGCCATCGACATAGGTCGAGCCCTGGCTGTCGAAGCCGCGGATGAACGGCCGGTCGCCGATCGGGTTGCCGCCCTCCGCCGCGCCGAAGGTGATGCCGGGCACGGTGCGGAGCGCATCGGCCAGCGTTGCTGATCCGGTCTGCTGGATCGTCTCGGCCGGCAGCACGACTATCGAGCGTGGCGTATCGACCGGCGGGGCGACGAACTTCGGATTGGCGTCGCGGCGTTCGCGCTCGCCGGTGACGACCACATCGGTGTGATGGACGCTCGCGCCGTCCCCTTCAGCCTCCGGCGCGTCGGCGCTGTTGGCGAGTGTGGCCGCATGGGCCGGCAACGGCGCGCTGGCGATGAAACCGACGCATGAGAGCGCGAGAAACGAAACAGATTTGTTAGCCACGGTCTTCCCCTTCGGAGAAACCGCTATTGCGACTAGTTCGCATAGTCAATGCTATTGCGAAATATTCTCACTATTGTCGCAAGCTGTCCCGAACAGCCATGTGCGCACGGCACTCGCAAGATTGGGCGGATCGGCCTGCGCAATGCGCAACGCATCGATCTGGGCCACCAGCGCGCTCAGCGGCAGGGCACGCGCTGCCGCCGCCGCCTCAAGCGCGCGCCAGAACGGTGGTTCGAGACTGACAGACGTTTGATGCCCGGCAATGGTGATCGAGCGCTTGACCGGACCAACGAAGCCGCCGGGGGGCGGGGCGATCACGGCGTATCGAACAGCGCGGCGAGCTGCTCGATGATCGTGCCGCCGAGCTGGTCGACATCCATGATCGTCACGGCGCGGCTGTAATAACGGGTCACGTCATGGCCGATGCCGATCGCCACTAGCTCGACCGATGACTTCTTCTCTATCCAGTCGATCACCTGCCGAAGATGCCGCTCGAGATAGGAACCGGAATTGACGCTGAGGGTCGAATCATCCACGGGCGCGCCGTCCGATATCACCATCAGGATGCGCCGTTCCTCCGGTCGCGCGATCAGGCGCGCATGCGCCCACATCAGCGCCTCGCCGTCGATATTCTCCTTCAGCAGCCCCTCGCGCATCATCAGCCCGAGCGAGGTGCGCGCGCGCCGCCACGGCTCGTCCGCCTTCTTGTAGACGATATGCCGGATATCGTTGAGCCGCCCCGGCTGCGGCGGTCGCCCGGCGGCGAGCCACGTCTCGCGACTTTGCCCGCCCTTCCAGGCACGCGTCGTAAAGCCCAGTATCTCGGTCTTCACCCCGCATCGTTCGAGCGTGCGCGCGAGAATATCGGCGGAGATCGCGGCGATCGAGATCGGCCGGCCGCGCATCGATCCGGAATTGTCGATCAGCAGCGTAACCACCGTATCGCGGAATTCGGTGTCGCGCTCGATCTTGTATGAAAGCGACATGTCCGGGCTGACCACCACGCGCGCCAGCCGGGCGGCATCGAGCAGCCCTTCCTCCTGGTCGAAGTCCCACGAGCGGCTCTGCTGCGCCATCAGCCGGCGCTGGAGCCGGTTGGCGAGCTTAGACACGACCGATTGCAGATGGACAAGCTGCTGGTCGAGATAGGAGCGCAGCCGCACCAGTTCGTCAGCATCGCAAAGATCGGTTGCGGCGATCACCTCGTCGAAATCGGTGCTCCACACCCGATAATCGAATTGCGGGGAGAGATCGGCAAACGGCCGGTTGGGGCGCACCGGCTGCATCCCATCCTCACCGTCATCGCCCGGCTCGCCGTCCATGTCCTGAACGTCGTCGCCCATTTCCTGGCCTTCGCCGTCCTCATTCTCGGCATCGCGCTGCTCGCCGCGCGCTTCGACCTGCGCTTCGCCCTGGCCGCTCTCGCCTTCCTCGTCCTCGCCGTCGTCGCCTTGCTCGTCGTCGGTGCCGTCTTCTTCCGATTCGCCGTCTTCAGTATCCTCGGGCAGCTCGTCGCCCTGGACGAGTTCGAGGTCTTCGAGCAATTTGCGCACGATTGCCTGAAACGCCCGTTGATCGTCCAGCGCGAGCGCGAGCGAATCGAGATCTGTTCCAGCCTTTTCGTCGATCCAGTCGCGCACGAGCGCGAGGCCGGGCGCCGCAATTGCGGGCGATTCGCGCCCGCTGAGTTTCTCGCGCACCAGCAGGCCGAGTGCGGTGGACAGCGGCACTTCCTCTCGCGTGCGCGCGCGGGTGATCGGATCGGCGCGCAGCCGCACATCGAGCGCGACCGCAAGATTGTCGGCGATCCCGGCATATCCGCGGCTGCCTAGCGCCTCGACCCGCGCCGTCTCGATCGCGTCGAACACCCCGCGCGCCACCGCCTCGTGCGGCGCGGCGCGCAGATGCAGCGCCGCGTCGTGATGCTTCAGGCGCAGCGCGAAGCCATCCGCGAAGCCGCGCGCTTCGGCCACCTGATCGGCGGGGAGAGCACGGGCCGGCATCGGCACCTTCAGGTGCTTGCCCGATTGTGTTGGCGCGTCGGCGGTGAAGGCGAGTTCGATTTCGGGTTCGTCCGCCAGCGCCCGCGCGGTACCGCCGAGCACTTCCTTGAACCGGTCGAGCGGCGTCTGCTGCGTCATCGCTCGTCTTTGTGGCGACAAAGGGCCGGCGCGCAACCCCAAAAGGCCAGCAATCCTCAAACGCCTCGGGCCGCCGCCGGACCGTGGCCCTATGCGTTGGCCCGCACGCGGTGCCGTTTTGGGACGATTAAGCCTGATTCAGGCCGAAACCGGCGTTCAATAACAGGATACGCGCGTTGCGACTCGTTAATGAAGCGTTTATGAACAGCAAAAATAAAAGGTCGCCCTCGATTCGCTAGATCAACATCTCAAAACAGAGGAACCACGATAATGAAACTGGGAATGAAAATCCTGCTGGCGTTATGCTCGACAGCGCTCGCCACGCCGGCCCTTGCCGGCAATATTCTCATCATCAACGGTTCAAGCGGAACCTCCGAAACCGGCACCACTGCCTCGATCACCCAGCAGATTTCTCAGCTGCAGACGGCTGTCGGCAATACGGTGACGGTGTCCGATCTCGTCCCTGTCTCGCTGTCCGGCTATGCGCAGGTGTGGGATCTGCGCTTTTCGAACAATCTGGCGCTGACCTCCGCGGATCAGGCTGAATATCTCTCCTATCTGCAAGGTGGGGGCGGCATGTTCGTCATGGGCGAGAATTCCTACTTCATGACGCGCAATGACTCGGTGCTGGCGCTGATAGCGGCTGCTGGCGGCGGCTCGATCGGCTTCACGACGCCGGGCGATGGCCAGACCGTGGTTTCGCCCTTTACCGGCCCGGATCCCGTCAGCTCCATTCAATATTCGGCTGCTGGCGGCTTTGACGGCAAGGGCACCGGGCAGTGGATCACGTCCAATGCGGCCGGCACAGCCGGATCGGGCATCGCTTTTGGCGTGGGCACGCTGGCAAATGCGCAAAAGGGCGCGCTGACGACGATCTTCGACGTCAATTTCATGCAAACCACTGCGAACGCGGAGTCGCAGGCGCTGACCCGTAACCTGATCGGCTATGTGGGCAATCAGGTTAATCCGTCCGTGCCGGAGCCTGCTACCTGGGCCATGATGATCATGGGCTTTGGCGCAGTCGGCGCGACGATGCGTCGCAAGCGCGTCAACACGAGCGTGCGTTTCGCCTGACCGGTCCAGTTAGCGCGAAGAACGAAGGGGCGGTGCCATGCGCACCGCCCCTTCTTTTATCAGCCGGGATGCGCGTGCGCGCCGGTCAGGCCTTGCCCACCACGCTTTCGGGCAGGTCCTTGCCGAACACGCGCTGATAATATTCCGCCACCAGCGGCCGTTCCGCCTCGTCGCACTTGTTCAGGAACGACAGCCGGAACGCGAAGCCGACATCGCCGAAGATCAGCGTGTTCTGCGCCCAGGTGATGACGGTGCGCGGGCTCATCACCGTCGAGATATCGCCGTTGATGAAGCCCTTGCGCGTCAGATCCGCGACGCGGACCATGTTCTCGACCAGCTTCTTGCCCTCTGGCTTGTCATATTCACCTGATTTGGCGAGCACGATCTGCGCCTCGGTCGCGGCGGGCAGATAGTTCAGCGTGACCACGATGTTCCAGCGATCCATCTGCCCCTGATTGATCTGCTGGGTGCCGTGATAGAGGCCGCTGGTATCGCCGAGCCCCACGGTATTGGCGGTGGCGAACAGGCGGAACCACGCATTTGGCCGGATCACGCGGTTCTGGTCGAGCAGCGTCAGCTTGCCCTCGGTTTCCAGCACGCGCTGGATCACGAACATCACGTCCGGGCGGCCGGCGTCATATTCGTCGAACACCAGCGCGGTCGGCGTCTGTAGCGCCCACGGCAACAGCCCCTCGCGGAATTCCGTCACCTGCTGGCCGTCGCGAAGCACGATCGCATCGCGACCGACCAGATCGATGCGGCTGATGTGCGCGTCCAGATTGATGCGGATGCACGGCCATTTCAGTCGCGCGGCGACCTGCTCGATATGGCTGGACTTGCCGGTGCCATGATAGCCTTGCACCATCACGCGCCGATTGTGCGCGAACCCCGCCACGATCGCCAGCGTCGTATCGGGATCGAAGACATAGGCGGGGTCGAGATCCGGCACCCGCTCATCCGCCTCGCTGAAGGCGGGGCATTGCATGTCGCTGTCGATGCCGAACAGATCGCGGACGCTGGCCATCTTGTCGGGAGCGTCGAGGATCGTCGTCTCGCGGCTGTCTGGCTGGGTGTTCGGAATATCGGTCATGCGCGCCTCGCGAAGTAACACACATGCCTTAGTCGCGGGCGTGGCGCTTATTCAACCTTTGCCTTGGGCGGCAACGCGAAGAGATCGATAAAAGCGCGCGCTTTAGCGCGATCCCCGGTGAAGATCAGCGCGCCTTCCGCTTCCGCCTCCTCGATCGGCCACTTGCCATAGACGATATTGGCCATCAGCCGCGCCGTGGTGGCGAAATGCGCGTCGCTCGCCGCCTCGCCGCGCGCGATCGGGAGATCGCCACCGGCGAGTCGCGCGATGAACGATTCGGCGCCGAAGGTGAAGCCGATCGTCATGGCGGGCAGCGCCAGCGCCTTTTTCACATCGATCATCGCGCGCAGCGACGACATCATTGATGCCGGCGACAGCGGCAGCGTCGGATCGTGATCGGGCGATCGTGCCGCCCAGGCGCCAAGCACCTTGATCGCCGCCTCCGCCTCATATCCCCATTCGGTGAGCTCATAGACCTGCACGTTCACCGGTGGCGCCAACCGGCGCCGCTTCAGCACATGGCTGCTCTCCAGCCCCTCCAGCCGCTGCGTCAGGACGTTGGCGCTGATCCCTGACAGCGCCGCTTTAAGCTCACCGAACCGGCGCGGCCCGAATATCAGTTCGCGCACGATCAGCAGCGCCCAGCGTTCCCCGATCAGTTCCATCGCCAGCGCGGTTCCGCAGGCATCGTCATACCAACGCTTCGTCGCGGCGCGACCTCTATCAGTCACTTTTTCTAACTTCATGGTTGTTTTTTATAACTATCGCGCGCAACAGTCTCAAGCATCGATTCGGGAGAGGAATGGTTTGCCATGACAAAGATGATCTTCGTCAATCTGCCGGTTGCCAATGTCGCGGAATCGACCGCCTTCTACGAGGCGATCGGCATGCGGAAGAACGAGATGTTCTCGAACGAGCATGCTTCGTCGATGGAATGGTCCGACACGATCGTGTTCATGCTGCTCGATCACGGCTTCTATTCCACCTTCACCACCAAGACGATCATCGATGCCAAAACGCAGAGCGGCGCGCTGATCGCCTTGTCGCTCGACAGTCGGGCGCAGGTCGATGCGCTCGCCGAGGCCGCGCTCGCCGCCGGCGGGCGTGAGGCACGGGAAAAGCAGGATCTCGGCTTCATGTATGCGCGCCCGATCGAGGATCTCGACGGCCACACCTTCGAGCCGATGTACATGGACATGGCGGCTTTCGAGCAGGCGACGCACGCGAACGCCTGAGGCGAGGGCACAACTGCAGGGGGCGAGGACATGGCTGGGATACCACAGATCATCACCTTCGGCTGGGTGCCGGAGTTCGCGCGCGGCTTCGTCCGCGATATTCGCCCGCGCTGGGCGTGCGAGGAGGTGGGCCAGCCGTATGAGGCGGTGTTGATCGCCGACGCCAAATCGCCCGAGCATCGGCGGCTCCAGCCGTTCGGGCAGGTGCCTGCCTATCGCGATGGCGCGCTGGAGATGTTCGAATCCGGTGCGATCGTGCTGCACATCTGCGAGAAGGCCGGGAAGCTGGTCCCCACCGATCCGGTAGCCCGTGCGCGCGCGATCCAATGGCTTACCGCGGCGCTCAATTCCGTCGAACCATGGGTGATGGCGCTTGCGGTCAACGATCTGTTCGAGGCCGACCAGCCGTGGTCGGAGATGCGCCACGGCAAGGTCGTCGCCGATCTCGATGGCCGGTTGCGCGATCTGGAAGAAGCGCTTGGCGACCGGCGGTGGCTTGAGGGGGACGTCTTCACCGTTGGCGACCTGATGATGGTTTCGGTGCTGGGCGGCCTGCGCAACACCGCCACGCTCGAGCGCTTCCCGCGCCTTGCGTCTTACGTCGCGCGCGGCGAGGCGCGACCAGCGCACCGCAAGGCGATAGCCGATCATTTCGCCACATTCGATCGCCCCGCGGCGGCCTGAGGAGCGCCGACCGGTCTATGAGGTCGTGGCGCCGACACTCGCCTGAACCGACATTTCGAGAGGATAGCGACAATGAGCAATGCCGATGGCACACCCGTCTGGTTTGAACTGACCACCCCGGATCAGGATGGATCGCAGGAGTTCTACGCCGCTGTCGCGGGCTGGACGATCGCCGCGTCCCCGCTGGCCGAACATGGCGGCTATCGCCTGGCGACCGCGCCAGATGGCGAGCAGGTCGCCGGTATGATGACACCGCCGCCGGGCACGGAAGGAATGCCCGGCTGGGCGCTCTATCTAGGCACCGGCGATGTCGATGCGGCGGCGGCGCGGGTGAAGGAGCTGGGCGGCGCCGTGCATTTCGGCCCGATGGATATACCGCACGTGGGCCGCTTCGCCGTCGTCGCCGATCCGCAGGGCGTTGCGTTCAGTCTGATGACCGGCTCCAGCCCGGAGGAATCGCGCGCGTTCGCCCGCGCGCCCGGGGGCATTGGCCATGGCGTGTGGATCGAACTGGCCACGCCTGATCCCGATGGTGCATTCGCCTTTTACGGCAAGCTCTTCGGCTGGGAGAAGGCGGGCGCGATGCCGATGGGCGATATGGGCGACTATGCCTTCATCGGCAAAGGCGATGATTTCCGCCCCGGCGCGGTGATGTCGAGCAGCGGAAGCGGCGCTCCCGCGCGGTGGACTTGGTATGTCCATGTCCCCGCTATCGATGCCGCGATCGCCGCCGCAACGGCTCGCGGTGGCGCATTGCTGCAAGGCCCGGACCCGATACCCGGCGGTGATTTTTCGGCCAAGATCACGGATTCGCATGGCTTTGAGATCGGCCTTGTCGGGCCGCGCACGCCAAGGAGCCAGTCATGACGACGATGCGCACCTGCTTGTGGTTCGATCATGGCGAGGGCCGGAAGGCGGCGGAATTCTACGCCGACACCTTTCCTGACACCCATCTCGACGACGCGAACAAGGCTCCGTCGGATTTTCCCGGCGGCAGCGCGGGCAATGAGATCACGGTGCTCTTCACGCTGCTGGGCCAGCCGTTCATGGCGCTGAACGGCGGCCCGAACTTCAGGCCGAACGAAGCCGTCAGCTTCCAGGTCTGCACCGATACTCAGGAAGAGACCGATCGTTACTGGCACGCGATCACAAGCAACGGCGGAGCGGAGAGCCGGTGCGGCTGGTGCCGTGATCGATGGGGTTATGCGTGGCAGATCACGCCCCGCGCGCTGACGGAAGGGATGAGCGACAGCGATCCGGCTGCCGCGAAGCGGGTGTTCGAGGCGATGATGACGATGACGAAGATCGATATCGCCACCATCGAGCGGGCACGCCGCGGGTAGCGGGCATCGCCATAAGTGTCGTCGCCCGCGATGTTGCGATCCGAACAACGCCGCGCCGCGCGATGAAGCGTAGTGCGCGATTGCCCACGACATCGCGGATTAGCGCTGCACGCACTTTGGCGGACCGAAACGGCCTCGATCGATTGGCGCTCCCGCGGCTGTGCCTGGCTGACAATGCGACGGCGCGCGCGGGTCAGGCGAAGGCGGGCGCCCGGCGAAGGTGCTGATAGGCCGCGATGACCTTGGTGAGCCTTTCCTCATGGCTGCGATCGCCGCCGTTGCGGTCTGGGTGATAGCGTCGCACCAGCTCCGAATAGCGGCTTCGCAGCGCGTGGCGGTCCGCGTCCGGCTCCAGCCCGAGCACCTTCAGGCTGGCGCGATCCTGCCCTGACAGCGGCTTGCCGTCCTTGCGACCGGCGATGTTCTCGCGGCGGAAACGTGCGCTGATCGCATCGAGCGGATCGGCGAAATCGGCCCAGCGCGGCGGATGATCCGCGCCGGCATGCGCGAACGCCCGCGTCTCGCGCTCCCATCCCGCCATAGGGCGTTGCGCGGCATGTATCTCGTCTGCGCTCATCCCATCGAAATAGTTATAGCCCGCGTTGAACTCGCGGATGTGATCGAGGCAGAACCAGCGAAAGGCGGGCGGCCCTTCGTGATCTCCGCGCGCGCCTTCCGGCGGTGGCGCGCGAAACTCGCCCGGCTCGGGGCAGCCCGGCGCGGCACAGGGGCGGTCTCCGGCGATCCGGCCGTGAAAACGTGCACTTGGCCGATCCTTTCGTTCGTGCACCTTGCCCAGAGCCTTTCCCGAAAAAGCCGGCTATATAGGAACGATGACCAGTATCGCCACCGGCCCCGTCGCCCGGGAAATCACCGCCCGCCTCACCGAAGCGCTCACCCCGACGCAGCTTGAGGTCATCAACGAGAGTGCTCAGCATCGCGGCCATGCCGGCGATGACGGCTCGGGCGAGAGCCATTTCCGCGTCGTCATCGAAAGCGCCGTGTTCACCGGCCAGTCCCGCGTCGCGCGGCAGCGGCTGGTCAATCAGGCGCTCGCCGATCTGCTGCGCGATCGGGTCCATGCGCTCGCCCTTCGCACGATCGCGCCCGGCGAGGCGGTGTGAGAGCGCAACGGCCGGCGGCGCGCATCCTGCTGGTCGATGCTCGGCGGCGCGTACTGCTGTTCCGGTTCGACACGGGCGATGAGCGGCCGCCGTTCTGGTGCACTCCCGGCGGCGCGGTCGATCCCGGCGAAAGCTACGCCGCGGCTGCGCGCCGCGAACTGCTGGAGGAGACCGGTATCCATGCCGATCCCGGGCCGGAGGTGGCGCAGCGCACGGTGGAATTCCTCACGATCGAGCGCATCGAGGTGGTGGCCGACGAGCGCTGGTTCCGCGTCGAGATCGACGGCGGCGAGATCGATTCGTCTCGCCACACCGCGCTGGAACGGCGCGTGATGACCGAGTGGCGCTGGTTCGCGCGCGATGAGATCGCGGGCTGGCCCGAAACGATCTATCCGGAGGATATCGTCGCTATGCTGGAAGCGACTGACCGGCGCGTTCACTGAAGCGGCCCCGACCGGGGCGGCCGCATGCCCGTGCACCCGGCCGCCGATGGCTGGATTACAGGTTGAAGCGGAGCCCCGCCGAGAAGGTGTTGGTCTTCACCTTGCCGATGTTGAGGCCGGCGCTCGGGAAATCCTCATCCACGATGCGGGCGCCGCTGATCTGGCGATGACGATAATCGATGGTCAGCGCGATATTGCGCGACAGATCTACCGCCAGGCCCGCGCCAAGCTGCCACGCGAAGCGCGCCTTGCCCTCGCCGCCGACCTCATACCCGCCAATGCCGGCGCCACCGCCGACATAGGGCGTGACGCGGCCGCCGGTGGGAATATCCACCCAGATGTTTGCCAGCGCGCTGAGCTGGCGCAGCTTCATGCCATCGCCGCCGATCGTATTGCCATTGACCGTGCAATTCTCCGTTTCGAGATAGTCGCAGATATCGGCGCCGTCGGCGGGTGTCAGCGTCACATTCTGCCCGTTGACCTGGCGCAACGTGAGGCTCTTCACCTTGCTGCGGCTGTAATCGATCTGAAGATCGGTGCGGATCAGGCCGAAATCATAGCCGATCGTGCCGCCGAACGCGAAGGCGCTGGACACGTCGCCGGTGAAGTCGATCGTGTCTTGCGCGCCGGTGCCGCCGAACGTGCCGCCCTGATCGAAATAGGTGAGGCGGACATCGGACACCGTGGCGACGCCTGCGTTGAGCGAGAGATAGACGCCCTTGTTGTCGCCGTCCTGCGCCAGCGCCGGCGACGCCGCCGCGGCCAGGGCGACGCCCAGAGAAATGATTGCAAACCGCATTTATACAACTCCCGGAAACTCAGACCGCTCCCCTGCGGTCGTCGGGGCGCTATCACCCGTTCCCGGTCGCGAAATCCCCCGCGGGGGGGATGACCAGCCGATAATGCAAAAATTTCAGGGCGATGGGCGCGCGGCCGACCGGCAGGCTCGCGCGCTAATGTGCGTGAGCCGCTCCATGCGCCTCGCCGTGCAGCGCTTCCAGCACATCGTCAGTCCGCGCCGGATCGCCAATCGCCAGCACCTGCCCACCGCTTGCGGCGGTCAAGGGATCGCCATGCCAGTCACACATGCGGCCGCCCGCGCCTTCCACCACCGGCACCAGCGCGGCGAAATCGTAGAGCGCCAGCCCCGCCTCGCACACCAGATCGAGATGCCCCGCGGCGACCAGCCCGTAATTGTAGCAGTCGCCGCCATAGACCGGGCCCTGCCGGGCATGACCGCCGGAAACTGCAGCGACGAGCGCGAGGAAACCGTCCGCCTCTTCCCCCCCGAAGGCGTGCGGGCTGGTGGTCGCCAGCAGCGCGCCTTCCAGCGCGGCGCAGGAACGCGTGCGAATCTCGCGGCCGTTCAGCGTCGTCGGCCGCCCGGCCGCGCCCAGCCAGCGTTCGCGCTGCACCGGCTGATCGATAATGCCCAGCACCGGCCACCCGTCTTCGACCAGTGCGATCAGCGTGCCGAAGATCGCGCGCCCGGCGGTGAAGCTGCGCGTCCCGTCGATCGGATCAAGCACCCACTGGCGCGTGGTGACGCCTTCCTTGATGCCATATTCCTCGCCGACAATGCCGTCGCCCGATCGCTCCGCGTCGAGGATGCGGCGCATCGCCGCCTCCGCCGCGCGATCGGCAAGCGTGACGGGGGAGTGATCGGCCTTGATCTCCACGCCATGCTCGGTGCGGAAATACGGGCGGATCGCCTCGCCCGCCGCATCGGCGAGGCGAAGCGCGAGATCGATGTCGGCTTGGCGGATAGGCATGGCACAGCCGCCTATCGCACCGCGCGCGATCGCGCTAGGATGGCGCGACCATCAGGAGACTTTCGATGCGCCTGTTCCCGTTGTTCGTCGCGACCGCCGCCTTCGCAACCACGGCTGGCGCAACCCTCGCACCCGGCGCCAAGGCGCCCGATTTCACCACGCGCGGCGCCGTCGCGGGCAAGGTCGTGCAGATCAGCCTCGCCGAAAAGCTGCGGCATGGCCCGGTTGTGCTCTATTTCTTCCCCGCCGCTTTCACCCCCGGTTGCAACGCGGAAGCGAAGGCATTCGCTGAGAATATCGGCGCCTTCCAGAAGGCGGGTGCGACCGTGATCGGCATGTCGGCTGATACGGTGGAAGACCTGCAGAAGTTCTCGTCCGCCGAATGTGCGGGCAAGTTTGCGGTCGCCAGTGCCGGGCCCCGCGTCGTTCAAGGATATGATGTGTCGCTGCCGCGAAGCGTGAACGGACGGCAGGTTACCAATCGAACCAGCTACGTTATCGATCGCACCGGCAAGATCGCCTTCGTCCATAGTGATATGAACCCGGCGGATCACATCTCTTCCACACTGGAAGCGGTGCGGAAACTTAACGCGCGCTAATATATCTGGTCACCAGTTCTTAGCGCTTTGCGGATATCTCCCCTCTGAACAACGCAAGCCACGCGGTGATCGCCGAGCCGTGGCCCATCCAGGGGGATGTCGACGGTGGAGTTCATTGCTGCGCGACAGATGCAGGATGGCAGTGCGCCGCTTGGTCTGTTTGAGCGGATCGGATTGTTCCTGGCCGATCACCGGCTAAGTCCCGAGCCGGCGCATTATACCTTTTCCTATCACGTGCTTAGCGATCCGAACGGCGCTCTTGCAAGGGCCGTCGCCGCGTTGACCGATGGCGGCGTGCGGCTGTCGCGGGACGATATCGTTTCGCTGGGCGGAGAGGCCGTGACCGGGCCCGCGGTCGAACTCGTGCACGATACCCCGCGAGTCGCGTCGCCGCCGCCAGCGACCGGGCCCGATGCCGATGCGCTCATCGCGCGCACGCAGCAACAGGTGGATGGATTCGCCGATACGGTCCGCGCCATTCACGGCGAGGCGGTCGATTTCGGCCGTGATATTGCCGCTAGCGCCGCGGCGATGCGCAAGGACACGCTGGCTGACGGGATCGACGAGATCGCGCGGCTGACCGGCGCGATGCTCGAGCGCGTTCGCCAGGTCGAGGCCCGGCTGGCGGTGGCGACGCGCGAAACCGAGGAATTGCGTGCTGCGCTCGATGTGGCGCGCGGCAATGCCCGCAGCGATCCGCTCACCGAACTGGCCAATCGTCGCGCCTTCGATGAGGCCTATGCCAATCTGACGCCCGGCACCTCGGCGATTGTCGCGGTGTGTGACGTCGATCATTTCAAGCGGGTCAACGACGAATTCGGCCACGCAGTCGGTGATCGCGTGCTGAAATCGATCGGGAATACGCTGGCGACCGAATGCGAGGGCCATCTGGTCGCGCGGCTCGGCGGGGAAGAGTTTGCGATATTGTTCGTCGGCCTTGAGCTGAACGAGGCGCGCGTGCTGGTCGAGCGGGCGCGCAGTGCGATCGGCGCGCGCCGGCTGCGGCTGCGATCGACCGACGCATTCATCGGCACGATCACGATCTCGGCAGGCGTGGCGCGGGTGTTCGCGTCCGAACGGCAGGAGGCGGGGATCGGCCGCGCCGATGCGGCGCTCTACGCCGCCAAGCGCGCCGGGCGAAATCGGGTGGAAATCGCACCGGAAGCTGGTGCGTAGTGCCAACATCTCGTGGCGTATTTGGCTGATTGTGCCTGGCCCGCAAGCTAAGGCATTGATAAATAATCAGTTATAAAACTGGCACGGCCTCTGCAAGGTATCAAGCATCGCCACCGGATAGTCTGGTGGCACAGCAGAAAGCCGATGCCATGACCGACCGTTTCATCACCGCTCGCCACTATGCGTTCAGCCTCGTCGGCGCCCTGTTCGTCGCCGCGCTGATGGTCAGCGCCGCCGTTCCCGTGATGCCGATCGCCTGATCGCCGTCGTCGCAATCGCACCCGGAGAGACAGACATGTACCGCCCTTTCGCCCTTGGCCTCGCTTCCTTCGCAACCGCCGCCCTGCTGGTCTACGTCAACGCCGTGAGCGTCATCGCCTGATTGCCGGCGGCGGCGCGAAGGGGTCGCGCCGCCAGCTTAACGCCCGGCAGGCAGATCCTTGAACGCTGCGTCCTTGTCGACGCGGATTTCGCCGGGCAGGCCGAGCACACGCTCCGCGATGATGTTCTTCAGGATTTCGTCCGTTCCTCCGGCGATGCGCAGGCCCGGCGCATTCATCACCGCCGTCTGGAACAGCCCCTTCAGCGGCAGCAGCGCGGGATCGTTGATGATCCCGTACTGATCCTCCGCCTCCACGGCGGCATTGCCCAGTTCCTGAAGCTGATTGGCGGCAATTATCTTTCCGATCGAACTCTCCGGCCCCGGCGTCTGTCCCCGGCTCAGCGCGGTTATCGTGCGCATCCGCGTGTTGCGCAGCCCTTCGGACTGGACATACCAGTCGGCAAGCCGCTGACGGAACGCCGGATCGCGGATCAGCGGTCCCTCGATCGCGTCGAGTTCCTTTGCCAGCGCGAGGATCTCCTTCGGTCCGGCGCCTGTGCCGCCGCCGACGGCGAGCCGCTCGTTCATCAGCGTGACGAGCGCGACCTTCCAGCCATCGTCCACCGCGCCCAAGCGCTGCGCATCCGGGATACGGACATCGGTGAAATACACTTCGTTGAAGTTAGACCCGCCCGACATCTGGTGGATCGGCCGGATCTCGATCCCCGGTGACCGCAGATCGAGCCAGACCATCGTCAGCCCCTTGTGCTTGGGCACCTCGGTATTGGTGCGGACGAGGACGATGCCGTAATCCGAATAATGCGCGCCGGACGTCCACACTTTCTGGCCATTGACGACCCAGTCGTCGCCATCGCGCACCGCGCGGGTGCGAATCGCCGCCACGTCCGAACCGCCAGCCGGCTCGGAGAAGAGTTGCGACCAGATTTCCTCGCCGCGCAGCGCCGGCCCGACAAAGCGCTTTTTTGTTTCGTCATTGGCAAAGGCCATCACGGTCGGCACGCACATGCCCAGCCCGATGGTGAAATAACCGTACTGGACCGGGAATCGCGATTCCTCCTGGCCGAAGATCACGCTCTGGATCGGTGTGCCGCCGCCGCCGCCCCATTCCTTGGGCCATGTGATCTGGGCATAGCCCGCGCCGGCCTTGCGCGCCTGCCAGCTGCGTGCGGCTGCCATATCGTCGGCGTGGGCGATCGCCTTGTGCTCGGCTGCATTCGTTTCCAGCCACGCGCGCGCCCTGGCGCGATATTCGGCCTCTTCCGGGGTGTCGTTGAAGTCCATCATCTCTCTCCAATCAGGCCGCGTTGCGTGCTTCGAGCTGGCTGACCAGCCGCTCGCGCCATGTAGACGGCGCGCCTGCGACAAGGCTCAATTGCCGGGACCGGCGATAGAGAAGCTGCGGATCGGCCTCCCAGGTGAAGCCGATGCCGCCATGCGTCTGGATATTCTCCTTCGACGCGAACCAGAACGCCTCGCTCGCCGCGACGCGCGCGGTGGCGGCGGCGAGCGGCAGTTCCGCAGCGGAGGTGTTGAGCGCCCAGGCTCCGTAATATGCGTTCGAGCGCGCGATCTCGTTTTTCACATAGATGTCCGCGAGCTTGTGCTTGATCGCCTGATAGCCGGCAATCGCCCGGCCGAAGGCGAAGCGTTCGAGCGCATAGCCCTTCGCCATTTCGAGGCTGCGATCCGCGCCGCCGATCTGTTCGAACGCAAGCAGCACCGCCGCACGATCGAACACCGCCTGCATTGCGTCGATCCCGTCCTCGTCGCCAAGCCGCTCGGCGGGTGCACCGCTCAGCACGAGCTTCGCCGCCGAGCGCGTCGGATCGAGCGTGGTAAGCACTTCCGGCGATACACCCGCGCCTTTTTCGACCAGATAGAGGCCGTCCTTCGCCAGCACGACGATCAGGTCCGCCACGTCACCGTCGGTCACGGGAATCTTCTCGCCGGTGAGCTTGCCGCCGCTCACGGTGGTGCGGATCGAACGCCGCGTCACCGGGCCCTTGCCTTCGCTCGTGGCGAATGCGCCGATCACCTCGCCGGCGGCGATCCGCGGTAGCCATTTCGCTTTCTGCGCCTCGGAGCCGAACAGCATAAGCGCCTCCGCCACGAAATAGACGGTCGAGGCGAACGGAATCGGCGCACAGGCGCGGCCGAGTTCTTCGGCCAGCGCGCACAATTCGACATGGCCCAGCCCCAGCCCGCCATAGGCCTCCGGTATCGCGGTGCCGAGCCAGCCCTGTTCGGCTACCGCGCGCCACAGCCCGGCGTCATGGCTCTGGCCGGCATCGTCAAGTACCGCGCGCACCGCCCTGGCGTCGCATTTCGCGGCGAGGAAGCGGCGCGCTTCCTCCTTGAGCATCTTCTGGTCGTCGGAATAATCGAAGTTCATCGCCTGTCCCCTTACGCCGTCAGCGCGGTTGCATCCTGATCGCGCCGTCGAGGCGCACGTCCTCGCCATTGAAATAGCCGTTGCGGATCATCTCCACCGCCAGCGCCGCATATTCCTGCGCCGCGCCGAGACGCTTCGGGAATGGCACCGATGCAGCGAGCGCCGCCTTCACTTGCGGCTTGGCCCGCGCGAGCAGGGGCGTGTCGAAGATGCCGGGCAGGATCGTGTTGATACGGATGCCTTCGCTCATCAGATCGCGGGCGATCGGCAGCGTCATGCCGATCACTCCCGCCTTGGCGGAGGCATAGGCGACCTGACCCATCTGCCCTTCCTCGCCCGCGACGCTGGCGGTGTTGACGATCGCGCCGCGATCCCCGTCCGGCAGCGGATCGAGCGTCATCATCCCGGCCGCCGCGCCCACGATGCAGCGAAAACTGCCGATCAGGTTCAGCTCGATCGTCTTGATATATTTGTCGAGCGGATAGGGTTCGATCTCGCCGGTTTCCTTCGAGCGCGCGACCGTCTTGTGCGCGCCGAAGCCTCCCCCGGCGCAATTGACGAGGATGCGCTCCTGCCCGTTCGCGGCCCGCGCCTTTGCGAAGCCGGCATCGACGGAAGCTTGCTGCATCACATCGACCGCACAGAAGGTCGCGCCGATCGCGGCAGCGGCCTCTGGGCCGATCTCCTCATTCTTGTCGAACAACGCGACCTTCACCCCCGCCGCGCGCAATGCGCTTGCGGTCGCGTGGCCAAGGCCAGAGGCCCCGCCGGTGATGATCGCCGCAATATCCGGCCCCAGCTTCACGCATCGCTCTCCTGTAACCCACGCCGGTTCGCGCCGGCTGTTGCGGGATAACATTAGTTATGTAGAAAGATGCGTCAACAGAACTGTGGGAGAGAATGCGTGGGCGAAGCGACGCTGCTGGTGGAGCGCCGGGACGGCGTCGACTGGGTGACGATGAACCGGCCGGACCGGCTCAATGCGCTCGACGATGCGCTGATCGGCGCGCTCTCCGACTATTTCGGCGCAGTCGCGAAAGACCGCGACTGTCGCGTCATCGTGCTCCGCGGCGCCGGTCGCGCCTTCTGCGCCGGGCTGGACCTTGCGGCACCGCGCGCCGGCGGCGATCGCGATACGATCGATCGGCTCGCGCATCAGCGCAGCATCGCGGAAATCGTGATGAAGATGCGCTATTGCCCGCAGCCCGTCATCAGCCTGGTACACGGTCCTGCCTGTGGAGGCGGGTTCGCGATGGCGCTGGCGAGCGATATCCGCATCGCGGGCGAATCGGCGCGAATGAACGCCGCCTTCATCCGCATCGGACTTTCCGCGTGCGATATCGGGGTCAGCTATTTCCTGCCCCGGCTGGTCGGGGCAAGCGTGGCGGCGGAATTCATGCTGACCGGCGATTTCATCACGGCCGAGCGTGCGCTGTCCACCGGCCTCGTCAGCCGTGTCGTTGCCGACGAGGCGATGGCGCAGGCGGCCGCGCCGCTGATCGATTCGATGCTGACTACCGCGCCGCTCGGTCTCCGCCTAACCAAAGAGTGCCTGCGCATGTCGATCGACGCGCCCAGCCTCGAGGCGGCAGTGGCGATGGAGGATCGCAACCAGATCCTCTGCGCCTCCGGTCCGGATTTCAACGAGGCGATCGCCGCGTTTTTCGAGAAACGTCGGCCGGACTACACCAGGAAGGAGCAAGGGGCATGAGCGGACTTCAGGGGCGCGTCGCGCTCGTAACCGGGGGCGGCCGCGGGATCGGCCGTGCGATCGCGCTGCGGCTGGCGAGGGACGGCGCCGATGTCGCGGTGAACTATCGCCGCGATGCGGACGCCGCCGCCGACGTCGTGCGCGAGATCGAGGCGGTCGGGCGTCGCGCGAAGGCCTATGCCGCGTCGGTCGATCGTTTCGAGGAATGCGAGGCGCTGGTCGCGGCCGTGCTGGCCGATTTCCCGGTGGTGGACATTCTGGTCAACAATGCCGGCATCGCCAGCCGCGGCCAGTCGGTCGCGGATACCGATCCGGGCGAGCTGGAGCGCGTGGTACGCACCCATGCGCTCGCCCCCCATTACATGTCCAAGCTGGTGCTGCCCTCGATGCGCACCCGCCCGCGCGGCGACATCGTCATGATCTCCAGCGTCGCCACGCTCTACAATTCGCCCAACGGCGCGCCGTATAATATGGGCAAGGCCGCCGCTGAGGCGCTGGCGGAAACGCTGGCGAAGGAGGAGCGCGCGAACGGTATCCGGGTGAACATCGTTGCGCCGGGGCTCACCGTCACCGACATGGGCGAGCGCCTCGCCAAGGCCACGCGCGGGGTAGCGAGCATTCATGATCTCGACGCGCAATCGCCGTTCGGGCGCGTCTCGACGCCGGAGGATGTCGCGGCGGCGGTCTCCTTCTTCGTTTCTGCCGACGCCGATTACGTCACCGGGCAGAAGATCAACCTCCACGGCGGCGGTTGATCCGGTCGCCCGCGCGAGACCACGCTTCCAGAAGGCCCGCTATCGATCGACCGAAAGTATGCGGGCGGTCCGACCGTGGTTCGTGACCGCCCGTAAGCGGCGAGCCCGCCAGCCCGCCGCCATATCCCTCAATCATGCTCCCTGCCGCCGGCGCCCATGTACAATTCGCGGCCGGTTTCGTCATACACCTTGCTCATCTGCTTCATGCCGGCTTCCGCCGCGTCCGCCGCTACAAAGGCATCGGCGGGCTGGTTTTGCAGCCGGGCGAACTCGCGCACCTCCTGCGTGATCTTCATCGAGCAGAATTTCGGACCGCACATCGAGCAGAAATGCGCGGTCTTAGCGCCCTCCGCCGGAAGCGTCTGGTCGTGATACGCTTCGGCCGTGTCGGGATCGAGCGACAGGTTGAACTGATCGCGCCAGCGGAATTCGAAGCGGGCACGGCTTAGCGCGTCGTCGCGCAGCCGCGCGGCAGGATGGCCCTTGGCGAGATCGGCGGCATGGGCGGCCAGCTTGTATGTCACCACGCCGACCTTCACGTCATTGCGGTCCGGCAGGCCGAGATGCTCTTTCGGCGTGACGTAGCAGAGCATTGCCGTGCCATACCAGCCGATCATCGCCGCGCCGATGCCGCTGGTTATATGGTCATATCCCGGCGCGATATCGGTCGTCAGCGGCCCGAGTGTGTAGAAGGGGGCTTCGCCGCACGCCTCCAGCTGCTTGTCCATGTTCTCCTTGATCTTGTGCATCGGCACGTGGCCGGGGCCTTCGATCATCACCTGCACGTCCTGTTCCCAGGCGCGCTTGGTGAGTTCGCCGAGCGTGTAGAGTTCGGCGAACTGCGCCTCGTCGTTGGCGTCCGCGATCGACCCCGGGCGCAGCCCGTCGCCGAGGCTATAGGCGATGTCATACGCCTTCATGATCTCGGTGATCTCGTCGAAGCGCTCGTAAAGGAAGCTCTCCTTGTGATGCGCAAGGCACCATTTCGCCATGATCGAGCCGCCGCGCGAGACGATCCCCGTGACGCGCTTGGCCGTCAGCGGCACGTAGGGCAGGCGGACGCCGGCGTGGATGGTGAAATAGTCGACGCCCTGCTCCGCCTGCTCGATCAGCGTGTCGCGGAAGATTTCCCACGTCAGATCCTCGGCAATCCCGCCCACCTTCTCCAGCGCCTGATAGATCGGCACCGTGCCGATCGGCACCGGCGAATTGCGGATGATCCATTCACGCGTGTCGTGGATGTTGCGGCCCGTCGACAGGTCCATCACCGTGTCCGCGCCCCAGCGGATCGACCAGACCATCTTGTCCACCTCGCTCGCCACGTCGGACGCGACGGCCGAGTTGCCGATATTGGCATTGATCTTGACGAGGAAATTCCGCCCGATCGCCATTGGCTCGGATTCGGGGTGGTTGATATTGTTCGGGATGATCGCCCGCCCGCGTGCCACTTCGTCGCGGACGAATTCGGGGGTTACGTAATCGGGGATCGCCGCGCCGAAGCTCTCGCCGTCACGGATGTAGTCGCGCAGCATTTCGCGTCCCAGGTTCTCGCGGGTGGCGACATATTCCATCTCCGCCGTGATGATGCCGCGCCGGGCGTAATGCATCTGGCTGACGTTGGCGCCGGGCTTGGCGCGCAGCGGGCGGCGGACGACATTGGGAAACTGCGCGACGCCGGCCGAGCGATCCGGCCCCTTGAGGCCGTTGTCCTCGGGCCTGATCTCGCGCGCGTCATAGCTTTCGACATCGCCGCGCCCCACGATCCAGTCGCGGCGCAGCGCGGGCAGGCCGGCCATGATATCGATCCGTGCGTCGGGATCGGTGTAAGGGCCAGAGGTGTCGTAGACGTTGAGCGGCGGTTCGCCGGACGAGGGCTCCAGATCGATCGCCCGCATCGCAACCTTGCGCGGGCCGACGTGAATCTTGCGGCTGCCGCGGATCGGGCCGGTGGTGACACCGATTTCGGTACGTGCTGGGATATCGGCCATGTGTCGCATTCCTCGCTTGTCGCGGGGAGGGGCACGGCCGGGATGAAGCGCCGCTCCCTCCCTACGCCGGTGTCAGCCGGATCAGGTTCAGCGGGTCGAGGGCTGCGGCCCTCCTCTCAACCGCGACGAAAGCGGTCCCCCGGGGATACGGTCGTTGTAGGCGGATCGTCAGCCGGCGTCCAGCGCCGGCCCACGGGATCATCCGCTCGCGGCGCTGGTGTTGACCGTTCCGTTGACGCCGGACGGGAAGAAGCCGCCGGAGGTGACCGCCGCCTTGTTCTGGAAGAAGATGTTCAGCCCTTGCCCGGTGTTTCGGCTGAATACGATGCCATTGCCATCGACAGGCGCGATGTTCGAAATAGAAGAGTTGGCGCCCGCGATGCCCTCGTCGAGGTTCTTGCCCGGGTTCAGGCTGTTCCGCGCATTGCTGAACAGCGCGGGGTTGGCGGTAAGGCCCTTCGAATACAACAACGTACGGATCAGGCCGGCGTGATAGCTTTCGGCGCCGAGAACGCCCACCGCGCCGGCCGCGAAGGCAGCGGTTCCGATCAGCGGCGCGAGGCCTTTGTACACTGTGACTATCGCATCCTTGAGGATGAACGCGCCATACAGGAAATTCTCGTCCGAAGCGTACGGATTGAACGGCGCGCCCGCGGCCACCACGGTAGCAAGCTGCGCGAACGTGGAAAACGCGCCGGTCGCGCTGGTGCCGTCGATGTTGATCGCCGGCATGGCCACCGGCGACGAGCCGGTCAGCGACGCTGCCAGCGATCGGAGATATTCGACATGCGCCCGATCGTCCCGTGCGATCTCGCGTGCGCAGGCAGCGACGACCGGGTCGGCGAACGCGACCTGCGCGCCGCCCGTCACCGTGCCCGGCGTGCCCGTGCCGGTCAGGTCAGACGCGGGCAGCCCGGTGCCGAGCGCCGCGTACGAAAAGTATTGCGCGGAAAGATATTCGAGGTTGAGCGCTAGGTTGAGGATCGAGATGTCCGCCGCTTCGACACTGCTGGTTGCTGTCGAGGTGGGCGTGGGGGTGGGCGTCGCGCTACCCGAACTGCTGCCGCCGCAGGCCGAAAGCAGCGCGAGGCCGCCGGCGGCCGCGCCGGTGCGGCCAGCGATACTGAGGAAACGGCGGCGTTCCGCGTTGCGCAGCGCGGCGGCGTCGAGGACGGTGGCGATCTTTTCCTGGTCGATCATGACGGTAATCCTGTGAATCGGGAGAGGCTGGGAGGGGGCGTCGGTCCGCCCTCAGCTTGCCGCGCTCGTCGTGATGTTGCCGTTGATGCCGCCCGGGAAGAAGCCGCCCTTCGTCGTCGAGGTTCGCGTCAGGAACAGCTCGTTGAGCACCGTGCCGCTGGTGCGGGGGAAGGTGTTGGCGTTGCTGTCCACGGGTGCGATATTGGCGACCAGGCCGTTGCCGGAGCTGACCGGGCGGATGCCCTGATCGTCATCCGTACCACCGTCGATGCTGTCGCGATAATTGGAAATGAGGTCGACCTGATCGAGCAACGCAGGGGTGGCGACGCTCTTCTGGTACAGCGTGGTGCGCACGAGCGCCGCATGATGCGCCTCGGTCGCCATCAGGCCGCCGAACGCTTCCTGATAGGTCTTGCTGGAAAGTAACGCGAACATGCCCTGATAGGCGCTGACAGCGACATCCTGGAGGAAGAATGCGGCAAGCAGGAAGTTGGTGTCCGATGCATATGGATCGAACGGAGCGCCCTGTGCGACGAGCCCGGCATTCTGCGCCATCACGCTGAACGCGCTGGTCGCCGCATTGCCCAGGTCGATCGCCGGTTGCGCCACCGCAGAGGTGGCGAGCGAGGTGCGCAGGAAGCGAACCTGATTGAGGTTAACGGCGGCCATTTCATTGGCGTAGGCGGCAACGATCGGATCGGCGAACGTAACCTTTGCGCCAGGAATCACGGTGCCGCCTGCAACCGGGGTCGCGGCGCCGCTCTGGGTATCCGCTGTCGCAAGCCCCGCGCCTGCGGACGCATAGCCGTAGAAATTCGCCTGCAGATATTCGATGTTAAGCGCGAAATTCAGGACGTCGGCATCGACGAGCGTCTGCGCGGAAAGCGGATCGGCGAACAGAAACGCGCCCGTGCCGATCGCGAGCGCGCCCGCCGCCGCGGCAAAGAAGGCGCGGCGGTCGTCACGCCGTTCCTCTGACACCTCGGGTGCCACGACAAGTCGCTCGTCCTGCGTCATGCTGCCTTCCTTCCTGAACTCGCCCGTTCGTTGCCGGGCAAAAACGCGGCGTAAAGTATTTCGCTGTCGCCAAGCTGAACGAATCGACAGAATCGCGACCGGAAATGGCCATACATGCTCAGGCCCTAGAAGGTATAGGCCACGCCGAGCGCGCCGAGCCATTGGTTGGGCGAGCCAGCGACGCTGACTAGCGGGCTGGCTGCGGTATCGCCGAGCACCCGCTCATAGGTCACGCCGCCAACCAGTTTCCAGCCGCGCAGCAGATCGCCGGAAACGGAAACGGTGCCGAGCGCGCCGACCGTCCAGTTCTTCCACCCGCCGTTGCCGTTGAAAACGGGCAGGCCGCTCACCGCGCTGTCGGCGGCGCTCACATCATAATATGCCGTCATGTACCGGCGCTGGACATGCTCCGCCGACGCGTAGAGGCCGACGGCGACCTTGCGGCTCAGCGGCGTCATATAGGTTATCGATGGCGAAATGATCGCGCTGTCATGAACGCCGGCGACATCGCGGCGGTAGCTGAGCGACACGGAGAGATTATCGTAGTCGCTGGTGATGACGCCGGTCTTGCCGATGCCGACATAGCCGCCAAGCTCCACGGCCAGCCCGCGTTTGGGCAGGGCGCGGACCTGCGGATTGTCGATCCCGCCGCGCGTGGAGCGGTTGAAGTTCAGGACGGCGACCGGGCCGAGCTGAATATCCCATGTCGGGCCCGGCTGGTTGCGGATCAGATCGACGCTGGCGCGATTGCCGATGACGGTGAAGCTGTATCCGCTGACCGTGCCGATCGCGCCCGGAATCGGGAAAAGCGAATAATGGTTCGATCCCTCGTAATCGCTCATATAGCCTGCGCCGATGCCCACCGTCACGCTGTCGCGCGCCAGATCCTCGGGTGTCGGGCGGCTCGATCCCGGGCCGGGGTTCTGCTGCGCCAGCGCAGGGCCGGAAACGAGGAAACAGGCGGCCCCGATCAGATACAAGCTACGCACAGGCGATTCCCCTTTTGTCGTTCCGGTTGAAACTGCCGGGGCGGCGATCGGGTCCGTCGCGCGTCACAACAGATAGCGTATCCTGATCGTCTGCCGCGCGCCGTCCCCGTCAATCGGAAAGCGCGCGGCGGCAAAACTCGGCGGCCCGAAGCGGATCGAGGGATTGCGCGAAAAGCCAAAGCCCTCACGCGGAATGCCGGCGAACGTATCGAGCTTGCCGTTGCCGTTCTCGTCGTGGATCACCGCGACGGCATAGTCGCCTGGCGGCAGCCCTTCGAGCAGCAGTTCGCGCGCGCTGGCCGGCATCGATCGGGCGATGCCGTGATGCTCATCCTTGCAGGCGGGGAAATTCTTCGCGGTGTTGGCGATGCAGATGCGCAGCATCCCTTTCGCCGATCGGACGTTCACGAAATCGAGATCAAGCCGTGCGACCGGGCTTGCGCCGATCAGCATCGTTCCCGCCGCCGCCAAGACGAGCCGCGGCACGATGCGCGCGGGTGAAATCGCCGAGCCCGTCATCGGTGCCGCAAAGCCGATCCCAAAACCGGAAGTAGAGGCCATAATTGCACCCGTAACGCTCGTGGTGACGCTGATGATGGCTCGCGGTGATGAGCCAGGCCCCCAGATACCCTCGCCACATGAACCGGGGGAAAATCTCCCACCCCATGTGATTGGTGACCCCCATAACCGTCATCACCGTGAGCACCACCCCGAGCGCCGCGACATGGATCGGAATGAGGAACACCAGTAGCGGAATTATCACAGCGCCGGTCAGCGCTTCGATCGGGTGGAACGCCATCGCCGCCCATGCGGTCGGCGGGCGGCTGGCGTGGTGGACGGCATGCGCGATGCGGAAGGGCTTTGGCCAGTGCATCCAGCGATGGGTCCAGTAAAACCAGGTGTCGTGCAGCGCGAGATACAGCAGCACCGAAAGCGGCAGATACCAGATAGGCCGGGCATGGATGTCGGTGTAGATCTGCGTCCAGCCGCGGTTCTGCCAGCCCCAGGCGATAATGCCGGCCGGAGCGCCATAAATCGCCGCCGACACCAGGCTCCACCATATCTCGGCGCGAATCTGCGGATCGAGCCCGCGATACAGGCCTGGATGGCGCAGCCGTGTCGCCAGCGCGAAGCCACCGCTCGTCAGCAGATATCGTATGCCGACGATCGCCGTCATGGCGAGCGCGGAGAGGAGGATCGCGATCAGCATCGATGCGCTTCTAGCGCCCGTCTCCGAACGATGACAGCGTTGATGGGCGGTGCCGGGAACCGTCCCGATCCGGGGCTGGCGTGATTCTCCTGCTCTTTCGCGCGCCGCGGGGATCGGCTAGGGCCGCGCTCATGGCGGAAATCCACGGCTGCGACGTGGCGATCGTCGGCGGCGGCCTCGCGGGGTCGCTGATCGCGCTGGCGCTTGCCGAAAAACGCCCTGATCTTTCGCTTCTGCTGATCGAGGCGGGCGAAACGATCGGCGGCAACCACCTCTGGTCGTTCTTCGACGCCGATGTGGCGAAGGAGGACCGGTGGCTGTTGGCGCCGCTCGTCTGCCATGCCTGGCCCGATTATGATGTGGCGTTTCCGGCGCACGCGCGCATCCTGCGCCAGCCTTATTATTCGATCGCCTCCGAGCGGCTCGACGAAGTCGTGCGCGCGCGGCTTCCTGCGCATGCGTTGATGATGGGTCGCAAGGTGCACAGCGTCGCCGCGACCGGCGTTTCGTTCGCCGATGGTGACCGAATCGAGGCGAAAGGGGTGATCGACGCGCGCGGTGCGGGCGATCTTTCGGCGCTCGATCTGGGCTGGCAGAAATTTGTCGGGCGCGAGCTGGAGGTGGCCGGCGGGCACGGGCTGGAGCGGCCGGTCGTGATGGACGCCACCGTGGCGCAGCACGACGGCTATCGCTTCGTCTATTGCCTGCCGCTTTCTCCCACGCGCGTGTTCGTCGAGGATACCTATTACAGCGACGGCGCCAATGTGAACGCGGGCGCGCTTGGCCGGCGGATCGAGGTCTATGCCGAAAGCCGCGGCTGGCAGGTGACGGAGAGCGGTCGCGAGGAACGCGGCGCGCTGCCGGTGGCGATGGGCGGCGATTTCGAGGCTTTCTGGCGCGCGGGCGGCGCGCGCGTGGCCAAGGCGGGAATGCGGGCCGGACTCTTCCACCCGATGACCGGCTATTCGCTGCCAGATGCGGTGCGCCTCGCCGTGAGGATTGCGGCAGCGGATGATCTGTCCGGCGATGCGCTGCACACGCTGACGCACGATCATGCCCGCGCCACCTGGGATGACCGGGGTTTCTATCGTCTGCTCGCTGCGATGCTTTTCCGGGCCGCTGATCCCGATGCGCGCTATCGCGTGCTCGAACGCTTCTACCGGCTGCGCGCCGGGCTGATCGCGCGCTTCTATGCCGCGCGTTCCACCTTTCCCGACAAGGCGCGCGTGCTAAGTGGCAAGCCGCCCGTGCCGTTCTGGCGCGCGGTGAGGGTCGCGAGGCGAATGGCATGACAACGGCGGTGGTGATCGGTGCGGGGTTCGGCGGGCTGGCGCTCGCGATCCGGCTGCAATCGGCAGGGATCGCGACGACGATCGTCGAGGCGCGCGACAAGCCGGGCGGGCGCGCCTATTTCTGGGAGCGCGAAGGATTCACGTTCGACGCCGGCCCGACCGTCATCACCGATCCCAGCTGTCTGAAAGAGCTGTGGGCGCTGAGCGGGCACGACATGGCGGCGGATGTGACGCTTCAGCCGGTCAGCCCGTTCTATCGCCTCAACTGGCCGGACGGGACGAACTTCGACTATACCAACGACGATACCGTGCTGCGCGCGGAAATCGGCAAGCTCGATCCGGCCGATATCGCCGGTTATGCGAAGTTTCTCGAATATTCGGCCGGCGTGTTTCACGAAGGCTACGAGAAACTCGGGCACGTTGCCTTTCTGGATTTCGCATCGATGGTGAAGGCGGCGCCGGCGCTGGCGAAATATCAGGCATGGCGATCGGTCTATTCGATGGTTTCGCGCTTCGTGCGCAGCGAGAAGCTGCGGCAGGCGCTGTCCTTTCACACCCTGCTGGTCGGCGGCAATCCGATGACGACCAGCGCGATCTACGCGCTGATCCACAAGCTCGAGCGGGATGGCGGCGTGTGGTTCGCCAGCGGCGGGACGAACCGGCTCGTTGCCGGGCTGGTCGCGTTGTTCGAGCGGATCGGCGGCACGATCCGGCTGGGCGATCCGGTGGCGCGGATCGAGACGATGGGCGATCGCGTGACGGCGGTGGAGACGGCGAGCGGATGGCGCGGTGAATGCGACATGCTCGCCGCGAACAGCGATATCGTTCACACCTATCGCGATCTGCTCGCGGGGTCGGCCTCGGCGCGGCGGAGCGCGGACAAGCTCGAGAAGAAGAAATATTCGCCATCGCTGTTCGTGGTGCATTTCGGGATCAAGGGAACTTGGCCGGGCATCCCGCACCACATGATCCTGTTCGGCCCGCGCTATCGCGAATTGCTCGCCGACATCTACGATCACGGCGTGCTCTCGTCCGATTTCTCGCTCTATCTGCACCACCCGACCGTCACCGATCCGTCGCTGGCACCGGAGGGCTGCTCCACCTTCTATGCGCTTGCGCCGGTGCCGCACACCGGCAAATTCACGGAAGACTGGGGCCGCGTCGCGCCGATCATGGAGAAGCGGATCCTCGACGAGATCGGCCGACGGCTGATACCGGATATCCACGAGCGGATCGTGACGAAATTCAGCTATACGCCGGCCGATTTCCAGCACGATCTAAACGCGCATCTCGGCAGCGCCTTCAGCCTGGAGCCGGTGCTGACGCAGAGCGCCTATTTCCGCGTCCACAATCGCGACGATGCGATATCCAACCTGTATTTCGTCGGCGCCGGGACGCATCCGGGGGCGGGCATCCCCGGTGTCGTCGGCAGCGCGAAGGCGACCGCCGGGCTGATGCTGGGACGCGGTTGAGGGGCGGCATCTTGCCCGCGCGCGCCCGTTTCGGTAGCGCCGCCGGACTTTCCAGCAGGGTGAACAGATGAAGCGTCTCGCCGTCTATTGCGGCTCGGCCACGCCGGCCGATCCCGTCTATCTCGAGACCGCGCGCGCCGTGGGGCGCGGGCTGGCGGCGCGCGGGATCGGCGTGGTCTATGGCGGCGGGCGGCTGGGGCTGATGGGCGCGCTCGCCGATTCGGCGCTGGCGGCGGGCGGCGAGGTGATTGGCGTGATTCCGCAGGCGCTGGTCGATGCCGAAGTGGCGCATCGCGGGCTGACCGAGCTTCACGTCGTCCCCGGGATGCACGAGCGCAAGAAGGCGTTTACCGATATCGCCGACGGCTTCGTCACCATCCCCGGCGGCACCGGCACGATGGATGAGTTGTGGGAGGCGCTCTCCTGGGCGCAGCTTGGCTATCACAGCGATCCCGTCGGGCTGCTCAACACGATGGGCTATTATGACGATCTCGTCGCTTTCTGGGCGAAGATGGCGACCGTCGGCTTCCTGCGGCCGCAGCATCGCGACCTGTTGATCGTGGCGGAAACCCTGGACGAACTGCTCGATCGCATGGCGGCGCACGTGCCGACCCAGCCGATCGTGCGGATGAAGGCGGCGGACCTCTGAGCCGCGCAGCGCCAGACCGCGACGCGCTCGTCGCGACGGCGCGCGAATCGATCGTGCGCGGCTCGAAAAGCTTCGCGCTGGCAAGCCGCCTGTTCGATCCGCCCACGCGCGAGCGGGCGTGGCTGCTTTATTCGTGGTGTCGGCGCTGCGACGATCTGATCGACGGGCAGGATCACGGGCATGAGATGACGCGGGTTGCCGATCCGCTGGCGCAGGTGGCGATGGTCGAACGGCTGACCGACGCCGCGCTCGCCGGCGAGGTGACGGGCGATGCGGCATTCGACGCGTTGGGCGTCGTCGCGGCGGAAACCGCGATGCCGCCGCGTTTCGCGCATGATCTGGTCGCGGGCTTCCGGCTCGATGCCGAGGACTGGCGGCCGCGCGGCGAGGACGATCTCTTCCAATATTGCTATCATGTCGCGGGCGCCGTGGGGTGCATGATGGCGGCGGTGATGGGCGTGCCGCCCGGGGATGACGACACGCTTGACCGGGCGTGCGACCTCGGCCTCGCCTTTCAGCTCGCCAATATCGCGCGTGACGTGGCGGAGGATGATCGCGCCGGACGTTGCTATCTGCCGATGGAATGGCTCGCGGAAATGGATATTCCGCCGGGCCAGCACATGAAGCCGCCGTTCCGCGATCGGCTGGTAGTGCTTGTGCGCCGCCTTACCGATCGCGCGGCGCAGCATGAGGCGAGTGCACGGATCGGTGCTGCGCGCCTGCCGCGGCGCTCGCGCTGGGCGGTGCTGGCCGCTGCGGGAATCTACGGCGACATTGCGCGTGAAGTCGCCCGGCGCGGCGCTCATGCCTGGGATCATCGTGTTTCGACCGGCAAGGCGGGCAAGCTCGGGCATGTAATGGGCGCGTGGCTGGCGGCATCGCGCCCGATCACGGATGTGCCGCGCGCGGCATCGCTGTGGACGCGGCCAAGGTAAATCAGTCGGTAACCACGATCGTTATCCACCGCGCAAATCGCCGACGCCTAAGATACAGATATGTCCAGGCTTTCACTCACGCTGTCGCGCGCGCTCGAAAAAGGTCGCGCCGCGCGTCCGCCGGTCACGCGCGCGGGCGTGCTCCGTGCGCTGCTCCGCAAGCGCGCCACCGCGCACGGGCAGGGCGCCGAAGAGCTTGAGGCGATGCTGCGCGAGCAGATTCTCTTGTCGCTGCCGATCGAACGCGGAGAGTAGCGCCCGATACTAGGACATCATCGCCCGCCGGCCGCGTTGCACGACGACGCTGTGCCCGACCGACGCCTTTGCCGAACGCACACGGACGCTATCGACGAACAACCAGTCGTTGGCCACGCGATCCGGTGTTATCGTCATCGCCATGTAGCCGCGGCGGCTGGTGTCGCACCATTTCAGTTCGGGATTGGCGGCGACGAGCGATCTTGCGATCTGTGCGGGGTCGGCAGCCAGCGCATTCTCGTAGCCCGGCGATGTCACCGAATGGCCGGCGAACTCGACGCCGGTGGCGTTGCCGCCCTGCGCCAGATCGAACGCCCAGGCATTGTGGCTGTCGCCGGTGATGACGACGAGGTTCGCATCGGCAGCGCGGGCCGATTCGAGGAAGCGGCGTCGTGCGGCAGGATAGCCGCCCCAGCTATCGTAATTGTTTGGCATGCCGAGCTTTGCCGCCGCGATCCCGGCGTTGACATAGCCTTGCGCCCGCTCACCCGCATTGGTGCTGAGCCATGAGAGAGCGTCTGCGGGCGTGTGGAGGTCACCCATGACGGTGCCGAAGCCTACGACCTGCCAGCGCTTGCCAGCTTTCACAGAAGTACGGAGCCCGTGGGCCAGCCATGCCTCCTGCTGGCTGCCAAGCATGGTGACGGCGGGATCCTGCCAGTCTCGGTCACGAAAATTCTTCAGCGCGACCGTGACATCCGGCGTTTTCAGGAATTCCTCAATTTCGCGCTGGCGGGTGCGGGCGAGCAGCCGCGATTCCGTGCGATAGAGCGTCGCAAGCGTGCCGATGTCATACGCCTTCCACGGCTCGTCCGACACCGGCATCCATTCGCGGTATGCCTGGATAGCGGCGGCACGGCGATCATTCCAGTCACCCTCCTTGACGGGATCGTGGTTTTCCGCGCCGCCCTCCCAACTGTCGTTAGCGCTTTCGTGATCGTCCCACTGCGCCAGCATCGGCAGCCGCAGGTGAAGCGCCTGAAGATCGGGGTCGGCGCGATAGCTCGCGTAGCGAAGACGATAATCGGCGAGATGGATGAGCTCACCCGCAGGTTGCGGCACGCGGCCCGCCACCGCCTGCGTGCTATAGGGATACTCGCCGAGCGCATATTCATAAAAATAGTCGCCGAGGTGAATCCACAGGTCCAGATCGTTCCGCGCGGCGGCATGACCATAAGCGTTGAACCAGCCAAATCCCATGTTCGAGCAGGAGAAGATCGCGGCACGGAAACTGCGCGCGGCGTCATCGGGCAGGGTGCGAGTCGTGCCGACCGGCGAGAAGCTGCCATCGGGGGCGACGAAGCGATAATGATAGGTGCGGCCGGGCTTCAGCCCGGTCACGGTGATCTTGGCCGTCCAATCCCGCCATGGGCCGGTGATCTGCGCGCCCGACGCAACGACCCGCGCAAAATCAGCGGCTTCGGCAAGCTCGACCTTCAACTCGGCCGAATCGCCGGAAACCGGTATATAACGTGTCCACAGCAGCATCTCGTCCGGCCCCGGCTCACCGGACGCGACCGCGTGGGTGAAACCCCGTGCGGCCATCACGCTCTCCGCAGCGGCGAAGCCGGGGAGGGCGAACGCACCGAGCCCCAGCGTGCCGGTGGCCAGCAGGGAACGGCGTGAAAGGTCGATCATCGTGGCGACATCCTTCCTGAAAGCGTGCGGCGTCTTGCGCGTCGTCTGCCGTGCGATCGTGACAGGTCCGTGTCATCTCGGATAGAGCCGGTGGCGATGCATTCGCGCCTGATCGATCGCCACCGCCTGCTCGTGCTGCTGATCGTCGCGATCGCGGCGCGCGCGGCGACGTTCGGCAACCCCGTCGTCCATGTCGACGAGGATTTCTATTTCACCGTCGCGCAGGCGATGTGGCGTGGCGCAATCCCTTATATCGACATTTGGGACAGGAAGCCGGCGGGGCTGTTCCTGCTCTATATGCCGCCCGCCGCATTGCCATTCTGGTGGGGCATCTGGACCTATCAGGCGATGGCGCTGGCGTCGGTGGTGGCAACGGCGGGGTTCATCGCGCGGCTCGCGATCCGCGCAGGATGGCGGGACGGCGCGACGCTGGCGGGCGCTGCCTATATCCTGTGGTTGAATGTCGCGCAGGGGCAGGGCGGGCAATCGCCGGTTTTCTATAACCTGCCGATGGCGGCGGCGGCGCTGCTGATCGCCAGCAATGGCGCGAGGCTATGGCGACGCGACGCGGCCGCGATGCTGCTGGTGGGCATTGCGCTGACGATCAAGACCTCGGCAGTGTTCGAGGGGGTGTTCTTCGGGCTGTGGATCGTCGCACGGGACTGGCGCGGCAGGATCGGCATGGCGCGCGTGGCGTCGCGCGCGGTGATGCTGGCGATGCTCGCGCTCGCCCCGACCGCCGCGATCGCGCTCTTCTATGCTACGATCGGCGCTTTCGATGCTTTTTTGTACGCCAACGTATGGTCGATTTTCTCGCGGGCGGACGATCCGGCGATGGAACGCTGGGGCAATCTGGCGCAGCTTGTGCTGTTCCTGTCGCCGTTGATAGCGATGGCGTTCAGCTCGCACGGGGTGGCGGAAGCGGGCGACGCGGCATCGCGGCGCTTCGTCCGCTGTTGGTTCGCGGTGGCGCTGATGGGCATCCTGCTGTTCGGCGGCTGGTACGAACATTACGCCCTGCCGGCGATGGTGCCGGGCACGATCTGCGCGGCGGGGTTCCTGGGGCGGCGGCGTGGCGCGGGCCTCACGATCCTAGTGCTCGTCGCGCTGGTCGGCACTGTCAACGTGGTGATGCAGCGAATCGGGCGGGGTGGCCCGGCGGAATTCGCGGCGCTGACGCAGGCGGTGGGGCCAGGGCCGGGTTGCCTGTGGGTTTATTCCGGCGACACAAAGCTTTATGCCGCGACGGCGCGTTGCCATCCCAGCCGCTACATGTTCCCCAGCCACCTCTATCGTCTTCGTGAACAGCGCGCGGTCGGCGTGGACCAGGCCCGGGAGGTGCGACGCATCCTGTCGCTGCGGCCGACGACGGTGGTGATGCGGCCGGCCTCGCGCGGGGAGCGACAGGATATCCGCGCAATCGTGACCGCCGCGATGACGCGCGAGTATCGCCTTGTTCATGCCATGCCGCTGGGGGACGAGACCATTTCGGTCTATGAGTTGAAGCGATGAAGCGACTGCTTGCCTCAATCCACGATGTCGGCCCGCGTTTCGAGTGCGAGGTGGAGGCGCTGCTGGCGCGACTGTCCAGGCATTTGGGCGGCCCACGCCTCGCGATGCTGGTGGTGCCGGATCATTGGGGTGAAGCGCCGCTGGCGCCCGGCACGCCCTTCGCGACGAAGCTGCGCGGCTGGGCGGATTCGGGTGTCGAGATGTTCGTCCATGGCTGGTTCCACCGCGACACCACCGAGCATCGGGGAATCGCGGCCCTCAAGGCCAAGCATATGACCGCGAGCGAGGGCGAGTTCCTCGGCCTCGATCACGCAACCGCGCTCGATCGGATGAAACGCGGCAAGGCACTGGTGGAGGATATCATCGGCCGCCCGGCGGCGGGGTTCATCGCACCGGCGTGGCTCTATTCGCCCGATGCGATGCGGGCGCTGGGAGAGGCGGGCTTTGCGCTGGCCGAAAACCATGGACGGGTATGGGTGCCGAGCGCCGCGGACAAGGTGCTGACACGCGGCCCCGTCATCACTTGGGCCAGCCGGACGAATGGGCGACAGCTAAGCTCGCTCGCCGCCGCTGCCGTGCTGCGCTCGCTGCTTCAGCCGGCACGGGTCGTCCGGGTGGCGGTGCACCCCGGCGACGCGCATGTGCCGCGCCTGCTGGACAGCATCGATCGCACCTTTCGCGCCTTCACGCGCGGCGGGCGCGTGCCGTCGTGCTACGCCGATCTGGCGCGCTGAACGCCGTCGCGCAGCGCGATTCGGTCGGCATAGTAATCGACCAGTGCCTGAGCGTGCTGGCGATCGTCCACCACCTGCCCCGCCGCCACGGCGGCGGCTCGGCGCAGGATACGGCGATCTCGTGCGGCGAGCCGCAAGATCGCGTCGGCGCACGCGCGCGCATTTCCGGCGGCATAGGTCTCCGCGAATTCCGGACGCGCCACTTCGCCCGCGCCGCCTTCGTTCGGCACGATCAGCGGCGCCCCGGAGGCCAGCGCCTCGGACACGACCAGCCCGAACGTCTCGATCTCGCAGCCGTGAATGCAGGCGTCCGCACTTGCCATGATGCTGGCGAGTCTTTCGCGATCGTAGACTGGCTTGAACAGCCGGATATGCGGACTGCCCGCCGCGCGACGCTCCAGCGCCGGCGTCTGGCCGCCATGCCCTATCAGGATCAGCCCAACCGGCAGGTGCGCTCCGGCGCGCTCAACCGCGTCGATAATCATGTCCCAGCGCTTTTCCCGATGATGACGCCCGACGCCGAAAAGCAGCAAGCCATCCTCCGGCAGCTCGCATTGCTTCAGCAGCGCGCGCCGCAATTTTTCATCGCGGAAGCGAGGCGAGAAATGCTGGCGCTCGATACCGAGCGGGAACGAGGCGTCGATGCGCAGACCGCGCGCCGTGAGTCGCTTCTGAAGCGCGGGGCCGTTTGTGACGACGCAATCATATTTGTTAAGGAAGCGCGCCATGTAGCGCGTGTACCAGGCGAACGCGCGCTCGACGCGCTCGGCGCTCGCCACGCCTTCAAACCAGCGCTGGGCGTAAGCGGCCATATTGTCGTTATGCATGAAATAGGATTTCAGCGCGCGGCCTTGCCAGTCACCCACGAACCACGCCGGCTTCCACGGACTGCAATTCTCCACCACGTCCGGGTCGTAATGATCGAGCAGGCGAGTGATCGCAGCGCGATCCCAGAACAAACCGTAGTTCTTGTCAAACGGGATCGGGGGTGATTTCACAAAATGGATGCGCCCGCCGCCGGGGCGATCCTCGATTCGCTCTTCCTTCCCGCAGGCGAGAACTATCAGTTCGTGTCCGAGATCGGCCATGATGCCAATCTTCCGGTCGATATAGGTGCGCACCCCGCCGCCGGTGGGGGAATAGATTTCGTTGACGTCGACGATGCGCATATTCAGCGTCCCAGCGGGCCGAAGGCAGGCGGGAACCCGTGCAAATATTGCGCACGGATCATGATCGTGGTGACGCCGACGCCGACATTGACCATCGCATAGCCGACCTTGGGTCGCGAGCGGCCGAGCTTTTGGTTGCCGGGCACGCCAACGCCGTCGGTCCAGAAGTTAAACTTGTTCTTCCCGTCGCGATCGTGAGTGAATAGCAGCGCATAAGTGCCGGGACGTGGCACGCGCATGCACATCACCACCGGCCCGTTCTTCGGCGTAGCCTGCCAGATCCGGTGAAACACTTTCCCTTCCGCCTTCAGATCGTGATCGTCGCGCAGAAAATCGTCCTGCGTCGCGGGGTAGAGCTCAAGCTTCAACGAGCCGGCGCGATCCTTCATACCGAGAATGTCGGCGCGGATGCCCGGCCCATTCACGCATGCGTCGGTTTCGCCGATCGGCTGGGCGACCGCGGCCGGCGGCGCCACGAATAACGCAAGAATTGCGAGGGAAATCAGGCGGCGTGCCATGCGCGTGCCTTTGCTATGCCGCTGCCCGCGCTGATAACAGCGATGAGCAAGACGTGAACCAGAAGAGTGAGGGCAGCGGTGAAGGCGATCATCTCCGACAAGGCCTTGTCCTGCCCGACGATGAGGATCGCGAAATTGGCGAACAGCAGATCCTTGTTCGGCAGAAACGGCAGCCGCGACACTAGCAGACGGCCGGCCGACAAGAAGAGCCACATGCCGACAGAAACGCCAGGCATCGCAAAATGCCAGCACAGCGCCAGCAACACCGATGTGATCGCGATCCGCGCGGCGTGAATGTTGAAGATCGTCCACAGTTCGCGGCGCGGCAGCGAAAAGACGCGCTTGGAGAAGGCGACGATCGCCACCGAGATAAACAGCGTGATGCATGCCGACCACATGACCGTCTTCAGAATCGGCAGCGGGATGAGCTGATAGCCGAGCGGCAGCGCAATCAGGCAGAGCAGGATCGTCGCGCCATTACCGGCGATGCCGGAAAGGATGCTGACATCTTTCACCGCCCCAAACGGGGCCGCAACCATGTGCGCCCGCGCGCGCGCCCAGGCATAGAAATACGCCTCGCCCGAATAGCCGAGCACGACGTCGTTCGCGATTCGCTTCTTGTTCAGCGCGATGAAGCCGCCGAGCCACGGGATCCGCCAGAGATAACGAAAGATCAGAAGGTCGCCGAGCGGGAAGGTCACGTAGAGCAGTGCAAAGGAGACATAGAACCACGGGCTAGACGGCACGGTGCGGTTTAGCCCGGCAAGGCCGGCGCTGAGCAATTCATGCCCAAGGCTCACGATCATCGCGATCGTCACTACCCCGCCCAGGATCATCGGCCAGCGGCGCTTGATCGTCTCTACCGGCTCCAAACCGGCCAGGTCGGCAACCGGATCGGGCGTTAGAATCGCTGCGGGCATTTCGGGTGGAGCTCCGGCGGGCAAAACAATCTCTCGATTCGCCCGATTTCGGGCAATTAACCCTCTCGCGGCAGATTGTGGATTCTTGTGGGCGAATCTGGGCTGTTGCATGGCAGTGCGCAAGATGGATCGAGCTAAACACATCTTCACCTATGCCGAAACGCTGGATGGCGGCGGCGTCGAACGAGCGCAACTGCGGCTCGCGCGCGGCTGGATCGAGGCGGGGCGTCGCGTCACGCTGGCGGTGGGCTGTACGGGCGGGCCGCTGGCAGCCGAGATTCCAGTGGGGCTGGAGGTCATTCCGCTGGGCGGCAGGACATTCCGCTCGCTGTTTGCGGTTCCGGCTATCATACGGAAAATAAAGCCGGATATCATCTTCTGTCCGGGCTCTTACTATACCAGCATCGCGCTTTGGACCCGCCTGCGGCTGGGCAGTTCATGCCCGCCGATCATCAGCAAGGTATCCAATGCGATGCGCCGCGGAGACCATCCGCCGCTGTTCGCACTCGGGCATTCGGCATGGCTGCGTACCCATCCGTGGTTCATCGACCACATTATTGCGATGACCGAGGCGAGCGCCCGCGATGTGTTCGAAACGACGCGAATCGATTCGTCGCGGGTGCGCATCATCGCCAATCCACCAGCGATGCCGCTGCCCGGATCAACTATCGAGGGGCTTCCGGAGCGATATATTTTGGGGGTCGGTCGGCTGGTGCGGCAAAAAAGATGGGATCGCCTGCTTGATGCGATGCCGCGAATCGCCGAGCCGCTGCCACTTGTCATTCTGGGTGAGGGCGAGGAGCGCGCGGCGATGGAAGCGCGTGCTCGCTCGCTGGGCGTAGATCTGCGGCTTCTCGGTCATGCGCCCGATCCGCTGCTGGCAATGCGATCGGCCGAGTTGCTGGTGCTGACGTCGGATTACGAGGGCGTGCCGGGCGTTCTGCGCGAGGCCCTGTCGGTCGGTACGCCGGTCGTCACGACCGACTCGTCACCGGCGGTGCGCGAGATCGTATCGTCGGCGCGGTTCGGCACGATCGTGGAGACATATGATGGCGATGCGCTCGTGCGCGCGCTTAACGCATGGCTTCGGCCCGATGCGATTCGACCGAAGCCGGTATTGCCGCCGGGCGCAGATTCGCCGCTGCGTTATCTTGAGTTGTTCGATTCGCTTATGTCGGGCGCACATTCTCCGGCGCGGCGGCTTGGAAGGCGGGCAGTGCCAGACACGCCGCTTCCGCCGACAGAAGTCGCGGCCACTGGTCCAGCGGCACCTTGAAGCGCCGCGCATTGGCAAGCTGCGGCACGAGGCATAAGTCGGAAATGTCCGGTGCCTCGCCGCCCAGGAAAGGCTCGTCACCGACCATCGCTTCCAGAGCGTTCAACCCCTCGACGATCCAGTGCCTATACCATTCGTCGCGCGCGGACTGATCCGCGCGGAACTGCGTTTCTAGTCGCCTCAGTACCCGCAGGTTGTCGATCGGGTGGATGTCTGCGGCTATCACGAGCGCGCGGGCGAGCTGATCCGCGCGCGTGAAGGGATCGCGTGACACCATCGGGGGATTGGGGAATTCGGCGTCGAGGAAGTCGATGATCGCCAGGCTTTGCGTCAATGGACGGCCGTCCACAACCAACGTGGGAACCAGCGCCTGCGGATTGATCGCGACATTCGCCGGAGTACGCTGCTCACCCTCCAGCAGATTCACTGCCACGCGCTCGTAGCGTATTCCCTTGAGATTGAGGCAAATCCGCACACGATAGGCTGCGGAAGAGCGCCAGTAATCGTGAAGCACGATCCTCACGGCGTGGCGTCGACGGCGATGGCGTCCTGATCCTCCACATGCTCGGAACGGCGCTCCATCGCCGTCTTGATAAGCGCTGTCATGGGATCCGCAAGCGCAAGGCCCATGATGCCAAATAACGCGCTCGCCAGAATCTGCGTACCCAGCGTTAACGCAGGGGGGAGGTCCACCGCCCGCTTGGCTACCATCGGGATCACGACATAGCCGTCGAACAACTGGACCGCGACATAAACGGCGATGGCCGCATAGCCAGTGTTCATCCCGGCCGAAAAACCGACTGCGATCGTTAGCGCCCCGGAGATGAAGGCGCCAATATTGGGAATGAAGGCGAGCATCCCTGTCAGGATGCCTAGAATCAGGGCCATTGGCACACCCGCGATTGCCAACGCGACGCCGACCAGCACGCCTTCCGCGGCCATGCCGACGAGGCGTCCCGCGAGCAGCCGACGTAGCGTCTTTCCCATCTCGCGCACGGTTACCGCGAATTCGCGCCGGTTATCCTCCGGGACCATCCATTGCAGACCGCGATCGTAGACCTTTGGGTCCATCGCCACGAACAGGCCGATCACCATTATCATGAACATCGTGGTCAGCGCGCCGAACGCGGTGCCGACCCATGAGGTGAGTCGACCGACCGAGGACAACGCCTCGCGCGCTATGCCTGAAATGTCCTTGGCACCCGGCAGCAAGCCCTGCGCAGAAAGCCACCCGAGCACGCGCGTCGCCTGCGCCTCGACGGTGGACCGGAGCTGGGTCACCTGATCGGTGATCTGCACCCCGGCGATGTAGAAAGTGCCGATGAGGAAGGCGATTGTCAGCAGGCAGACAATCAGCAACCGCCAGCCGCGCCCGATCGGCAGCACGCGCCCGAGCAGGCGAACTCCGCCATCGAGCAGCGCGGCAAACACCAAGCCGGCGAAGATGATGAGGAGCGGCTGGATCAGCAGCACGACGAGTGCGATCGCGGATGCCATGCCGAACCAGACGGCGGCACGGCGGATTTCGCGGCGTGTTTCCGGATTGCGGACCTCGTGCGGGCTGGCGCCCTCGACGACCTCCATGCGGTTGCCGCGGCTCACTTGGCCTGCTCCGGATGAAGCGAAGTGCCGGCGCGTCCAGCGCGCAGCGAATACCACCACGAAAGCGGATTGAGGGTCGCCGAACCATCCACCGAGAAGGTGATGAATTCGGCGCGGCCACCCAAATTCTCCCACGGCACAGGGCCGCCAAGCCCACGCTCCAGCCCGCCGAGCGCGAAACGGCTGTCGGCAGAACGATCGCGGTTATCGCCCATCAGGAATACATGGCCCGCGGGGATCGTGATCGGATTGCCCGCGTGATAAAAATCACCGGGGCTGTCCGGCTCAAGATCGACCGTCTCGTAGCGGCGGCCATTGGGCAAGGTTTCGGTAACAAGCGGGAGGCGACAAACGGTGGTGCCGTTCGCGAGAGTGAGGCGCGCGCCGGGATATTGCGCAGGATCGCAGGTAGCGTTGGCATCCACCGGAAGGTCGCGATAATGTATCGCGCTGCGCGGGATTGGCCGGCCATTGAGGATCACCACTCCGCCACGAACCTCCAGCGTATCGCCGGGCAGGCCGATGACGCGCTTGATGTAGTCGCTCGACTGACCCGGCGGAGTGACGATCACGACATCGCCGCGCTCCGGCATCTTGCCCCACAGCCGCCCCTTGATGAAGGGAAGCTGGACCGACCAACTATCCTCCGACTGGCGCAGCACGACGCTTTCGAAGATCGCGACCGGATTGGGGATCGTCGGCGAAACGAACGACCAGCCGTAAGCATATTTGGAGACAACCAGCCGGTCGCCCACCTCAAGGCCCGGCAGCATCGATTCGCTTGGAATATAGAATGGCTTCGCAATGAAGCTGTGGAAGCCCAGCACCGCGAGGATCAGCCAGAACATGCCGCGCACTTCGCCACGCCAGTCGATCCCGCGACGCGTGGCGGTTTCCGGCGCGGCCGGCGGTTCGCTCGTCAATGCCAGCTCCTCGGCCATGATATTACTCGGTTGCGACCGCCTCGATGATCACAAACGCCTGCGCCCAGGGGTGATCGTCGGTAAGGGTCAGGTGAATGCGGGCGACGTGGCCTTCCGGGATCATCGCGTCAAGCCTAGCCTTTGCACCGCCAGTCAGCGCCAGGGTCGGCGCGCCGGAGGGGGCGTTGACTACGCCGATGTCGCGCATGAACACGCCGCGCTTGAATCCGGTTCCAACCGCTTTGGAGAAAGCCTCTTTGGCGGCGAAACGCTTGGCAAAGGTGCCTGCGCGGGTAAGTGGGCGCTTCGCCGCTTTCGCGCGCTCGACATCGGTGAAGACGCGCTGCTCGAACCGCGCGCCGAAACGATCGAGCGAAGACTGAATCCGCTCGATATTGCACAGATCGGAGCCGAGGCCGACGATCACCGCGCTTCGTCCATCAGCGCGCGCATCCGGCGTACGCTTTCGGTGAGGCTGACGAAGATCGCCTCGCCGATCAGAAAGTGCCCGATATTGAGTTCGCGTACTTGCGGGATGGCGGCGATGGGGGCGACATTGTCGAAAGTGAGGCCGTGCCCGGCGTGTACCTCGATCCCGTTCTTGGCCGCCAGCGCCGCCGCGTCCGACAGACGACGCAACTCTGCCGTCCGGCTTTCTCCGACGAGTTCGGCATAGCGCCCGGTGTGCAGCTCAACCACCGGTGCCCCCAGCCGGACCGCCGCATCGATCTGGCCCGCATCGGGTTCGATGAACAGCGACACTCGGATCCCTGCCGCGCTCAGTGTGCGCATCATCGGCGCAAGATGATCGAACTGACCAGCGGCGTCCAGACCGCCCTCAGTGGTTCTTTCAGCGCGCTTTTCCGGTACGATGCAGGCAGCGTGTGGGCGATGCTTCAGCGCGATGTCGAGCATTTCCTCCGTCGCCGCCATCTCCAGATTGAGCGGGATCGTCAGCTCTTTGGAAAGCTTGGCGATATCGCCGTCGGTGATGTGTCGACGATCCTCCCGAAGATGCGCGGTAATCCCGTCTGCGCCCGCTGCCGCCGCGAGCAGTGCGGCGCGCACCGGGTCGGGCGTCGCCCCGCCTCGGGCGTTGCGGACGGTCGCGACATGATCGATGTTGACACCCAGGCGCAGAATATTGCTCACGCCGTTGCCCTGCTGCCGGGCTTGATCGCTGGAATCGCGGCGAGTTCGGGCGGAACCGCGTCGACCTCATACGTTGGCACATCGAGCCGGATCAGCGGAAAGAAGGGCACGCCGAGATCCGCTGTGCCGTTCGAGCGATCGACCAGCGCTGCCCCAGCAATCACCTGCCCGCCTGCCGCCTCGATCGCCCTTATCGCCTCGCGGCTGGATAGGCCGGTGGTGACGACATCCTCCATCATTAGCACTTCCTGACCGGGCGCAAGACGGAAGCCGCGCCGCAACTCGAACGTGCCGCTTGGCCGCTCGACAAACATCGCCTCGACTCCCAGCGCGCGCGCGATTTCATGCCCGGCGATCACGCCGCCCATCGCGGGTGACACGACTGCGGTGATGCGGGCACGTAACGCCGCCGGGAGGCGATCAGTGAGCGCCTTGGCCAGCCGCGCGGCGCGTTGCGGGTCCATCAGCACACGCGCGCATTGCAGGTAACGCGGGCTACGCAGACCGGACGACAGGATGAAATGCCCTTCGAGCAACGCGTCCGCCGCGCGAAACTCGGCCAGCACCTCGTCTTCGTTCATGCCCGTCCTTTCACGTCTCGCAGCCCAGCGCAGATACGGTCCCACGGAGACGCACGCAATGTTGCGCGGCAAAAATGGCCTTATGCGCTTGAGGCGAGGGGAGCGGCTGCGTATAGCGCAGGCCGAATGGACGGAATCTGCGCCGCGCTGGCGGTGATATGAAGCCGGGACAGGCAGGGGTGACAACAAGACGATGAAGATCGCGTTCAAAGGACTGGCTCTCGCGGCCGGCCTCGCGCTGGCCGGGTTAACGCCCGTATCGGCACAGGCGCCCGCAGCGCAGGATAAGGCTGCGGCCACCACCGCAGCGGTGCCCGCTGCAGCCGCGCCGACCTCGCCAGAACTGGCGATGGACGGTGCACCCGCCATGACGGTGAAGCCGATGATTGGCCAGCCGACCGACGGGCTGATGCGTATCCAGCCGCAGGTCACCAAGGTGGGGCAGCGCGCTCACAACTTTCACGATTACATCCTGTTTCCGCTCATCACCGTTATTTCGCTTTTCGTTCTCGGGTTGTTGATCTGGGTTGGAATTCGTTATCGCCGGGCGGCGAATCCGGTGCCGACGAAAACCAGCCACAACACAGCGATTGAAATCGTGTGGACGCTCGTGCCGGTGCTGATCCTGGTCGCAGTGGCGGTGCCCTCGATCGGGCTTTTGTCGGCGCAGTACAAGCCGGCGCCCGCCAATGCGATCACGCTGAAAGCGATCGGCAATCAATGGTATTGGAGCTACCAATATCCCGACAATGGCGGGATCGAGATCACCGCAAACATGTTGAAGGAAAAAAGTCAGGTCGCAGCCGGTGAGCGTTTCCGCACCGATGCGGACGGGCCGCGATTGCTTGCCGTCGACAACCGTATTGTGTTGCCCGTTGGCGTGCCGATTCGCCTCATCACCACCGCCAATGACGTGATCCACAGCTGGGCGGTCCCCGCTTTCTGGATCAAGCTGGACGCAGTGCCCGGTCGCCTAAACGAGACCAGCTTCACAATTGAAAAGCCCGGCCTGTATTTCGGTCAATGCTCCGAGCTGTGCGGCGCCCGCCACGCGCTCATGCCGATCGCGGTGGAAGCCGTTTCACCGGCGGAATTTGCGGCATGGGTGAAGGCCAAGGGCGGCACGATGCCGGGCGCTTCCAAGCCCGCTGCGGCACCTGCCGCCATCGCAGCCCCGGCTGATCCCGCCGCCAACTCCGCAGCCCCGGCCGCGAATGCCGCTACCTCTGTCAACACCGCCCAGGCGACGCCCGCGAACGCGGCTGCCGCTGGCGCGACGGGACGCTGACTATGACCGACACCGCAATTCATCCTTCGGCATTCGAGGCGCATCACGCGCACGATCATCATCATGACGCCGATCACAAGCCGGGCTTCTTCGCCCGGTGGTTCATGTCGACCAACCACAAGGACATCGGCACCCTCTATCTGATCTTTGCAATCTGCGCAGGGATCATTGGCGGCGCGGTTTCAGGTCTGATGCGTGCAGAACTGATGCATCCGGGCATCCAGTATCTCCAGGGCTGGGCCAGTATGCTGCATGGCGGCGAGGCAAGTCTCGACGAGTCGCTGCACTTATGGAACGTCCTCGTGACCGCGCACGGCCTCATCATGGTGTTCTTCATGGTGATGCCGGCGATGATTGGTGCGTTCGGCAACTGGTTCGTACCACTGATGATCGGCGCGCCTGACATGGCGTTCCCACGCATGAATAACATCTCGTTCTGGCTGCTGATCCCCAGTTTCTCTTTGCTGCTTGCCTCTCCGTTTTTCGGCGGCGCCGGCAACGGCTGGACCCTCTATGCGCCACTTTCCACCTATGGCGAGCCGGGGCCGTCCACCGATATGGCGATCCTGTCGCTTCACCTCGCAGGTGCGTCGTCGATCCTGGGCGCGATCAACTTCATTACGACGATCTTCAATATGCGCGCGCCGGGGATGACGCTGCATAAAATGCCGCTGTTCGTATGGTCGGTGCTGGTGACCGCGTTCTTGCTTCTGCTTGCGCTTCCGGTGCTTGCCGCAGCGATCACCATGCTGCTTACCGATCGAAACTTCGGCACCACCTTCTTCGATCCGGCCGGTGGCGGTGACCCGATCCTGTACCAGCATCTGTTCTGGTTTTTCGGCCATCCCGAAGTGTACATCATGATCCTGCCGGGCTTCGGCATCGTCAGTCAGATCATCTCCACTTTCAGCCGCAAACCAGTGTTCGGCTATCTCGGCATGGCTTATGCCATGGTCGCGATCGGCGTGGTCGGTTTCGTCGTGTGGGCGCACCACATGTTCACCACCGGCCTTTCCGTAAACACCAAGATGTATTTCACCGCCGCGACCATGGTGATCGCGGTGCCGACCGGCATCAAAATCTTTTCGTGGATCGCAACGATGTGGGGCGGCAGTCTCACGTTCCGCACCCCGATGGTATGGGCGATCGGCTTCATCTTCATGTTTACCGTCGGCGGCGTGACGGGCGTCGTGCTCGCCAATGGTGGTGTAGATGATTACATGCAGGACACCTATTACGTCGTGGCGCATTTTCACTACGTGCTGTCGCTCGGCGCGGTATTCTCGCTGTTCGCCGGTTTTTATTACTGGTTCCCGAAGATGTCGGGGAAGATGCTCAACGAGGCGCTGGGACACCTGCATTTCTGGGTATTCTTCATCGGCGTGAACGTGATGTTCTTCCCGATGCATTTCCTGGGGCTCCAGGGTATGCCGCGTCGTTACCCGGATTATCCTGATGGCTTCGCGCACTGGAACCAGATTGCTACGATCGGCTATATGATAATGGCGGCGGGCATGGCGGTGTTCTTCGTTAACGTGATCATCTCGCTGATCGCGGGTAAGAAGGCCGGAGACAATCCTTGGGGCGAAGGGGCGACGACGCTGGAATGGACGCTTTCCTCGCCGCCGCCGTACCATCAATTTGAGACGCTGCCAGTGATCGATGACGACGGTCATCATTGATCAGTCGGTGTGATCGAAGAAGCGACAAAAGCGCCTGGGAAGCAATTCCCGGGCGCTTTCTATTAATGCTTCCACGCGGTTTCAGGGTCGGACGAACAGCGTGAGCGATGCGATGTGCGACATATCGCTCTGCCCGCCACGTACGTGGCGTGTCTGATTGAGGTAGCCGGCCTCGATCGTCGATTTGCCGGGTAGCGGAATTTCGAGCCCGGCGAAGGTACGGAGTTGGTCGAAACCGGACACCCCGCCCCAGCGGGCCGATTTTAGCCCGGCGAACCCCTCAACCCAGCCCAGCGCGGCTACCCGCCGTTCGGCGTCAGCCAGTGGATATTCGAAGCGCAACATCTCCCGTACGCGCAGCGACATGCCTTCGGCATCCGACCGCCATCGCTGTTCTAGCCGGGTACGCGATTGCACCTCCAGCGACCCGATTTTGCCGACGTTCCAGGTGATCTGCTGGAACAGCCGATCCTCAATCCGAGCTTCCCCTCCGTCCTTGTGGGGTTCGACGACGCGGGCATAGCCCTGATAGGCAGTGACGGCGTTCGAGAATTGCCAGCCGATCGCTGGGCGGTAGATCACCTGTCCGAGTCGCGACGCGCCTTCAACGATGCGCGGCTGCACTTCCGCGAAAAAAACCAGCCCCCCGTCGATCCGCCCCATAACAGTGGCGTTGACCCAGATCGCTTCGTCCTGTCGGGTCTCGGCAAAGCTGGCTGAGGGGAATAGGGAGGACGCAAGGGCGATGGCAAAGGCAATTTTGTGCATACGCGCGGGGCCTATCGCGCACCCATCTTTCTGTCATGATCCGGGTATTCTTCAGCAACAAAACGTCAAGGAGAGTGTGGGTGCCGGATTTCCAGCTTATTGATACGGGGGCGGTACGGCTGCGTGTCGCGGTCGAGGGTACGGGCCCGCTCGTCCTCATGGTTCACGGGTTTCCCGAAAGCTGGTATTCGTGGCGGCATCAGATCGGGCCGATCGCGCGCGCGGGATTCACGGCCGCAGCGATCGATGTGCGCGGTTATGGCGGATCGGAAAAGCCAGGTTCGGTAGGTAGCTACGCGATGGAGCACATGGTGGCGGACATCGTGGCGGCTGCTGCTGCGTTGCAACCGTCTGGCCCGGTCATTCTGGTCGGTCATGACTGGGGCGCTCCGATGGTGTGGAACAGTGCCCTCGTTCATCCCGAGCGCTTTCGCGCGGTGGCGGCGCTCTCAGTGCCATACGCTGGAGTACCGTCTCGCCCGTTCACCGAGGTGTTCCGCGCGGCATTCACGGCGAAGGGGCGCTTCTTCTATCAGGAATGGTTTCAGGCCGAGGGCCCGCCCGAGATCGAAGCAGAACGCGACGTGCGCGATTTTTTACGCAAATTCTACTATGCTATATCCGGCGATGCGCCGGTCGGCACCTGGCCGGACAAGGCTGCCGGCGCGACATTGCTGGAGCAGATGGTCGATCCTCAGCCGTTTCCGGCGTGGCTGACGCCCGATGATCTGGACTATTATGTCGCCGAATTTGAGGCGTCCGGCTTTCGCGGGCCGATCAATCGTTACCGCAACCACGAACGCGATTTTGCATGGCTCCAGCCCTATCGCGAGCGCCTGATAGAGCAGCCTGCTCTGTTCATCGGTGGCAGCAAAGATCCGGCTACGACCCTTTTCGGCGCGGTCACCGATCCGGTGGCGCTGATGCAGCCACTGGTGCCGCGCTTGGAAGGATATATTTTAGAGGGTTGCGGCCACTGGACGCAGCAAGAGCGCCCAGTGGAGGTGAATAACCTGTTGCTCGATTGGCTGACGCGAATCTGACGCGTGGAGCGATCGCAGACTGATCGTGCTTAAACCTAGCCGTTGGCACAGACGCCTTGCCCGCTTCCGCAGCGTTTTAGCAGGAAAGCGGGCGCCTCTACGACAATCAGCCGTCGGTCTGCGCGCTCTTGCGGCGGCTGCGCGTGGGCGCAGTCGGGCTTTCGCTTTCGGCCTTCCGCTTCATGCCCGGCTTGCGGCCAAGGCCGATCTTCTTCGCCATCGCACGACGGGCTTCCGAATAGGTTTCGGCGACCATCGGATAATCCGGCTTCAGCCCATAACGTTGACGGTATTCCGCCGGCGTCAACCCCTGCCCAGCGAGATGGCGGCGCAAAGTCTTGTAAGGCTTTCCGTCAATCATCGAAATGATGAAGTCTTTCGATGCGAGCGACTTGCGCACAGAGACAGCGGGGACGAACTCCACAGTCGTATCTGCAACGACATTAGTCTCTATTTCGCCGGACAGGGTCGTAACTGCATCGTGCATCTGCTTCAGAAACGCCGGCACATCTTCGCTAGACGCGCGCGTGTTCGGGTTCGACAGCCATGCAATGGTCAACTCGGTAGCGAGCTCGACCGCATTGGTATCGACGGAATCTTCGGACATGCGACGCTCCTTTTAACTTAGTTCGTCTGTCAATAGCAGCGACGTCACGTCCGTCAATATACCAACATAAAAGAAAAAATAACAAAATATGCGATGAAAAGAGAATATAATAATGATCTTGGTAAAAATACGATTGAAGCACGATAAAAGAAAATAGACCTGCGCGACAGGAAGATCGTATATCAAAATATGGTGCAAAAATTATTAGATCTAAGTATTTTGCATCAATCTAAGAATATGTATATTGGCATAGATATTTTTATTTTGAACCAATTTGCAGCAATATATCTGTCGGAAGTTTGTGAATTCGGTATTACCACTTTATATAGTATCACGACCAACTCATATTGTTTTGATACAATAGTATCTCAAGCAGATCTGGCGGCCCGGAAAGAAATAGCCTTTCGATCCAGTCATTTAGATAAATCAAGTGCGATATTCGCGCAGGCCAATAGCCGACGGGCACGTACCCCCGATGAGAGGCGTGTGGGCTGCATATTCGCCAATCTGAGGCTATCCGATCGGCTCGTTGTGGTGATCGTATAGCCGGGGCCCCAAGCGCTAAAGGGTGCGTACAAGCCGCGCCGCTCGGGCAAGCCACGGCGCGTCCTCTACCGTAAGAGGCTTGGCGCCGGGTGCGAGGGGCAGAATTGTCACATCGGCGCCATCGACCGCTAGCAACCGGCCGAATAGGAACCTGCCCGCTGGCTTCGGCGCGAGAACATCATAGTGAAGCGCGCTCGCGAACTGTTCCGGCGTGAGCATGTCACACCAGATCGCATCGCCAGAATGGTAATCTCCGGTTGCCGCGCTGACGGAGACCGCCACCGCGCCCGGGGTTGGTTTCGGCGGAACTACCCGGGCGGGGCGGCGTAATGCTTGCGCGCCATCCGGGCCGAGCGTCGCGGCCACGGCGAGATTGTCGCGCTCTGACAAAGAAACGAGATCGCCAGCTTCCACCTCCAGCGCGCCGGCGATGCGATTGAGCCACCCGACCGACACGGTGCGCGTGCCCGTCTCCAGCCGCCCGATCGTCTGCGCCGTTGTAGGCGGGTAGCAGCGTTTTGCGACTTCCTCTAAAGTCAGCCCCTTAGCAATGCGTACTTCGCGGATAGCTGTTATCATAATAAAGCCTAACCAGATAGGTTGAATGTCTGTCCTACAATCGCGCCATTGTGGCAAGTTCCGATTCGTCAGTCGGAGGATGAGATGCGCGAACTGGTTGAGAAAGCGATCGATAATCGAGGCGTGCTCGGGGTGCGGAGACGCGGTGGATGCTTCGTAACGGTCAATCTGGCGGAATCGCCGCTGTCGTGGTTAGCGTCGCGCGGGCTTGTCGATGGGCGCCAGTGCGAAGCTGGGGAACGACTCCGCAGCGATTACGAGCGCGCCTCGATCGCGAGTGCGACGACGATGCGTTGGGGGGTCCAGCGGGTCGATGGAGGCGGCGAGTTCGCGGATCCGACGAACTCGCATATCGCCGCCAAGCGCCGGTTCGACGCGGCGATCGCGGGCGTAGGTCGCGGCCTTGCGGATATCCTGTGGCGCGTCATCTGCGCCGGCGAGCGGCTACCTGAGGCCGAGCGAGCGCTTGGATGGCCGACGCGATCCGGGCGACTTGTGCTGACAATGGCGCTCGACCGGCTCGCGGATCACTACCAATTGGGCTGAGGACTGATAAAGGCATGTCATGCGGTTCGAGATCGTCAAATGCCACGGATCGGGGAATGATTTTCCGCTGATTGATGCGCGTGGGGTCACGCTGGATGAGACGGAGTGGCCAGTCGTTGCGCGTGCGCTCGCGGACCGGCGGGGGGCAGTCGGCGGTGATGGGCTGTTGCTGCTTACCGACTATCGGGGCGGTATTGGATTTCGAATGTTCAACGCGGATGGATCGGAAGCAGAGACCTGTCTCAACGGCGTGCGTTGCGTGGCGCGGATGGCGTTCGAGCGCACCGGAGTGGACCGCGCCACGCTTCATCTAATGAACTCGACTGTGGATGTGGTCCGCGAACTGGATCTCGCGCCGGGCGTTTACACCGTCCGCGAAGTGGCTGGACCGGCGACGCTGGACGTAAGCACCTGGCCGTTTCACGGCGAGGCGCACGAAATCGTGGAGCGGCCGATCGTGCGGCTTGATCCCATGATTGCCTTCACCGCGGTCGCCATGCCCAACCCCCATCTGGTGGCTTTCGTGGAAACCATCGACGAGGCGGCGCTGGTAAGGATCGGGTCATCGTGCGAGGCAGCGCCGGATTGGCTGCCGAACCGTGCCAACGTGTCGTTCGTACGCGCGCTTGGGCCGGACACGATCTACGTCCGCACGTTCGAGCGGGGCGTGGGACTTACCGACAGCTGCGGCAGCGCGATGGCCGCCTCGGCCTTCGTCGCGGCGTTGACGGGGCGCACTTCTTTCGATCGCGAGGTGACGGTGCGCAACAAGGGGGGATTAGTGATGGCCTGTGCGGCAGGCAATGGCATGGTGGCGTTGAGCGGCAACGCGACGTGGGAGTGGGAGGGCGCGTTGCACGTTGATCTCGCGACAGGCATCGCCGGCGATTTGACTATCGCGCACCACTTCAACGAAGAGATCGCGGCTTGGGCGATGGTAGCCGAGACGAGTGCTGGCTCAGTGTCCGGGCTGCCTTGACCGGCGGTCGCAGTATTTGGGCGCTGCTTGGCAGCATTGCTATTGACTGAGCCTCAGGCCGCGTCGTCGTCCAATGCGCTCCGCAGAGTCGACCGTATCAAGCGTATTGCGGCGGCGTCACTTGCAGGCGCTACGGTCACCGGCGTTAAAATGGGCTTCCGCTCGCCGGCTAGCAATTTTTGTACGCCTTTGACGGTGTAGCCGTCGCGGTTAAGCATGATATTGATCTGGGTGATGAGGGCTATGTCTTCGGTGCGGTAATAGCGGCGGTTGCCGGCGCGGGTGATGGGGCGGAGCTGGGGAAAGCGGGTTTCCCAATAGCGCAGCACATGCGGCGCCAAACCCGTGGCCGCCGCGACTTCCCCGATCGTTCGAAACGCCCCCGCCGCCTTTACATCCGGCCCGGCCACGCTACCCGGCGGAGACGATGCGCTCACGCATCATCTGGCTGGCGCGGAAGGTGAGAACGCGGCGCGGCGCGATCGGCACTTCAACCCCGGTCTTGGGATTGCGGCCAACCCGCTGGCCCTTGTCGCGCAGAACGAACGTGCCGAAGCCCGAGATCTTGACGTTATCGCCCCTGGCCAGCGCGTCGCACAACAGATCGAGCACCTGTTCGACGAGACGCGATGAATCGGCGCGCGAAAGCCCGACCTGCCGATGCAGCGCCTCCGACAGGTCCGCACGCGTCAAGGTACCCGCTTCGCTCATACCAGCCTCACTCCCCCCGGAATGGTTGCACTATTGTAAGTTTATCACCGCGCAGCCCGCGCAGAAAGGGTTTTGTTACGGACCTTTGACGCGCCCCGGCAACGCCGTGTTTCAAAAGCGGACGACCGACGCGCCCCAGGTGAAGCCGCCGCCCATCGCCTCGAGCACCACGATCTGCCCCGGAACGATCCGCCCGTCGCGAACGGCGGTATCCAGCGCGAGCGGAACGGACGCGGCGGAGGTGTTGGCATGGCGATCGACCGTCACCACCACCTTTTCCGCAGGCAGGCCGAGCTTGCGCGCGGTGGCATCGAGAATGCGCGCGTTGGCCTGATGCGGGACGACCCAATCGACCTGATCGGAGGAAAGCCCCGCCGCGACGAGCGATTCGCCCATCACCGTCGCGAGATTGACGACCGCGTGGCGGAACACTTCCCGCCCCTTCATGCGGACCTTGCCGACGGTGCCGGTGGTCGACGGACCGCCATCGACATAGAGCAGTTCGTTGTGCCGGCCATCGGCGTGCAGCCGGGTCGCGAGGATGCCGCGCCCGTCCAGATCCGCGCTTTCCTGCGCCTCCAGCACGATCGCGCCCGCGCCATCGCCGAACAAGACGCAGGTGGTGCGATCCTCCCAATCGAGGATGCGGCTGAACGTTTCCGCGCCGATCACCAGCGCCTTGCGATGCGCGGAGGCGCGGATCATGCTGTCCGCCACCTGCACCGCATAAAGGAAGCCCGAACACACCGCCGCGACATCGAACGCGGTGCAATCGTCGATGCCGAGCGCCGCCTGCACCTTGGTGGCGGTGGCGGGGAAGGTCTGATCCGGCGTGGCGGTGGCGAGCACGATCAGATCGATATCGCGCGCTTCAACGCCAGCGGCGGCCAGCGCCGCTTTCGCCGCATCGGTCGCCAGCGTCGCCGTGGTCTCATCCGGGGCGGCGATATGGCGGAAGCGGATGCCGGTGCGCTCGACGATCCAGTCGTCGGTGGTGTCGACCATCTCGGCAAGGTCCGCATTCGATACGCGCCGCGCCGGCAATGCCGAGCCGGTTCCGGTGATGACGCTACGTATCATGCCGCCTGCTTTTCGAAATTGCCCAAATCTTCGGCGATGCGCCGTGCGAGATCCGCCTTCACCATCTTCGCCGCATTGCCGATCGCGGTGGCGACGCCAAGTTCGTTGGCGCTGCCGTGGCTCTTCAGCACCAGGCCGTTGAGGCCCAGGAAAACCGCGCCGTTATGATTGTTCGGATCGAGATGATCGCGCAGCAGCTGCGTCGCGGGGCGGGAGATCAGGAAGCCGATCTTCGAGCGTATCGATGAGGTGAAGGCGCGCTTCAGCAGATCGCCGACGAAGCGGGCGGTGCCCTCCGCCGTCTTGAGCGCGATATTGCCGGAGAAGCCATCGCACACGATCACGTCGACATGCCCGCGCGCGATCCGATCGCCCTCGATGAAGCCGGTGAAGTTCATCGGCAGGTGAGTCGCAGCGCGCAGCCCCTGCGCGGCATCGCGAATCTCCTCGGTGCCCTTCTGATCCTCGCTGCCGATGTTGAGCAGCGCGACGCGCGGGCTTTCGAGATCAAGCGTGGTGCGGGCATAGGCCGCGCCCATCACCGCGAACTGCATCAGGTTGCGCGCATCGCACTCGGTATTCGCGCCGAGATCGAGCATCACCACGTCGTTCGCGCCGAGCGACGGCAGCATCGCGGCGAGCGCGGGACGATCGATGCCCGGCATGGTGCGCAGCGAAAGCTTCGCCATCGCCATCAGGGCGCCGGTGTTTCCGGCCGACACGGCAGCGCCGGCGCGACCCTGCTTCACGCAGTCGATCGCGACGCCCATCGAGGTCGTCCGCGCCCGGCGCAACGCCTTGCCCGCCGTCTCGCTGGACCCGACGATATCGGGCGCGTGGACGATCTCGGCATTGTTGCTGAGGTTGGGATGGGCCTTCAGCCCGTCGCGAATCGCCGCCTCGTCGCCCACGAGGAGAAATTTCATCCCCTCGAAGTTGCGACGCGCACGCGCGACGCCGGCCAGCATGACCGCGAGCCCCTCGTCACCGCCCATCGCATCGACGGCGATCCAGGAACTGTCGGACATGAAGCGGCGTCCCCCCTTGACTGGCCGGGCTATCAGCCCTCGACGGAAACGACTTCGCGTCCGTTATAGTGACCGCACGACGGGCACAGATTGTGCGGGCGCTTCAGCTCGCCACAGTTCGGGCATTCCTGGAACGCCTCCACCGACAGGGCATCATGCGCGCGGCGCATGCCACGGCGGGAGGGGGAAGTCTTTCGCTTGGGGACGGCCATCGCGGCACCTTAATCCGTATTCAGTTCAGCAGGAGACGATCCATCCGAAACGACTGTGACGCCGCCGACAAAACGTCAGCCGCGCCGGGCGGCCGGACGCATCGCGAAGTGACGCGCCTATACCCGAATATCGCCGCGTTGCAAGCGGTGCGGGCAAGTGGCAGTCTCACAACCGGATAACATAAGGGGGAAAGAGGATGCTGCTTCCGGTAACATTGGTGCTCGCCGCCGCGTGCGGACTGATAAACCTGTGGCTTGGCCTGCGGCTGGTGCGCGGGCGCATGCAGGGCGTGATGATCGGCGACGGCGGCAGGCCGGAGATGCTGGCGGGGATGCGCGCGCACGCCAATTTCGTGGAGAATGCGCCGTTCGTGCTGATCCTCACCGGCCTGATCGAGCTGGCGCGCGGCCCGTCGTTGCCGCTCTGGGTGCTGACGGCGGTGTTCGTGCTGGCGCGGGTGGCCCATCCGATCGGGATGTTGCGGGCCAGCCCCAACGGATTCCGCGCCGGGGGCGCGCTGGCCACCTGGACCGTCACCGCGATTCTCGCCGGATGGGCGCTGGTGATCGCCTATCAGGCGAACATGGCGGTGCCGCCGCACGGCCCGGCGATCGAGATCGTGACGCCCAAGGGCTGAACGGCGCGGCCCGCACCGTCGGCCGCGACCGGCGTGGTGACGAAGGAGCGGCGTGTGCGGATCAGCCGTCCGTGCGCCGCTCGATGATCCACGGGCGCGGCCGGCCCGTCGGCCTGGCGACCCCGTCGAGCCGCACCGCGCGGCGGACGTAGACCGGCTTCATCAGCATCGTACCGCCCATGCCCCCGCCGGTCGGCTGCGCGAGGATATGGCGCACCACCTCCTGCCCGCCCACGACACGCCCGAACGCGGCATAGCCCGGCTGCGCCGCACCCGCATCCATCGACGGCATGGCGCCGACGGTGATGAACCAGTTGCCGTTCGCCGATCCCGGCTCCCCGCGCCGCGCCATCGAGATCGTCATGTCGAGGTGGCGGATGCCGGTCGTGCTGGTCGGCTCGTGCGCGATCGTATCGAGGAACCGGCGCGCATCGGTGCGGATGCCGGACTGGACGAAGCCGAATTGCGGCGCCTTCCGATTGCGCGCCACGCGATAGAAGCTGATCCCGTCGAACCGCCCGTCGTCGACATAGCGCATGAAATTCGCCGTGGAGATCGGCGCGCGCTTCGCGTTCAGCGCGAGCACGATGTTGCCGAGCGCGGTTTCCAGCCGCACGCGGACGAAACCCGGCGTCGCGCGGTCCGCGCGTTGCGCGGCGGCGGGGGCGGACAGCAGCAGGGCGAGGAGCAGGACGAGGGCGCGCATGCGTGTCGCGCCTATGCGCCCCGCCGATGACCCGCAAGGCGCACGGGGCGATGCGCGCGAGAAGATCGACGAGATCCCGCCGCCGCTGAAACGTCGCGCAGCCGTTCATGCCGCGCTACCCCCGATCAGATGCGAGCATGTGCGCGCATCCCTGACGCACGTGCGCAGCAACCCGCCGCGTCGCGCCTAGAACGGGCACTTCGGAAGAAAGCGAGAACCAAACGGGAACAAAGTGCTTGACAGCGTCACGCTGTTTGGGTACATAACAGGAACGCTGACGAATTGTGACTTGCGGGGGCCGAGCGGGCGGCTCGCGAGGCGCGCGTCGGCGCGGAAACGGGCTGGTGCGCGCGGATCATATCCTGCTGCGGCCGGCCCGTTTCCGTTTCGTGGGCTCGGATGGGGGATATTGGCATGGCCACGCAGGTGAAGACCGCGCCGGGGAATGGCGGCTATCCGAAATGGCCGGCGGCGCAGCGCGAGGCGTTTCTCGATTGCCTGTCGGCAAGCTGCAACGTCAAGGCGGCGGCGGTGGCGGGCGGCGTGCATGTCGCGACCGTCCATCGCTGGCGGCGCCAGGACCCCGCCTTCGCGCAGGCATGGGGCGAGGCGCTGGCGCTGGGTTACGAGATGCTCGAAACCCGGCTGCTGGGCCACGCGCTGGGCGGCGAGCCGGGCGACATGATCGCCGGCGCCGATCCGTTGCCCGCGATTTCGGTGGACCTGTCGATCAAATTGCTGAGCCGGCACCGCGAGGCGACGGGCAGGCCGCGCCGCGCGACCGGCCCCACGCGCCGCTATGCCGATCAGGACGACAGCGATCGCGCGATCCTGGCCAAGCTGGCGCAGATCGAGGCGCGGCGGGCCACTCCGCCCGCGGGCGATGGAAAGTGAGGCGCGGCACGGGCAGCGATCCCACCGCCGAGATCATCGACCGGCTGCTTGCGCTGCCGCCACGCGAGCGGCGCACCGCGATCCTGGCGATGACGCCGGCGCAGCGACGCGAATTTCGCGATCGCTGGGCGGCATGGGCGCATGACGGCCAGCGCGCCCCGCCGGGAGATTGGCGGGTGTGGCTGATCCGGGCCGGGCGCGGCTTCGGCAAGACGCGCGCGGGCGCGGAGTGGATCGGCGCGCTGGCCCGCTCGACGCCCGAGGCGCGGGTCGCGCTCGTCGGCGCCACGCCAGACGATGTGCGGCAGGTGATGATCGAAGGGCCGAGCGGCCTGATCGCGCTGGCACGCGAGCATGAGCCGATCGAGTGGCGCGCGACGGCGGGCGTGGTGCGCTGGCCCAATGGCGCGACCGCCAGCGTCTATGCCGCAAGCGCGCCGGAAAGACTGCGCGGGCCGGAACATCATCTCGCCTGGTGCGACGAACTGGGCAAATGGGGCCGCGGCGGCGAGGCGGCGTGGGACAATCTGATGCTGACGATGCGGCTGGGGGAGCGCCCGCGCGTGCTGGTGACGACCACGCCGCGCCCGACGCGGCTGATGCGGCGCGTGATGGCGCTGCCCGGCGTGGTGGAGACGCGCGGGCGCACGGCGGACAACCCGCACCTGCCCGCCAGCTTCGTCGCGGCGATGGCGGACAGCTATGCCGGGACAATGCTGGGGCGGCAGGAGCTTGAAGGCGAACTGATCGACGAGGTGGCCGGTGCGCTGTGGACGCGCGGGCTGATCGAGGCGCGGCGCGCGGCGCCGATGCCCGATGCCGTGCGCGTGGTGGTGGGCGTCGATCCGCCGGCAGGGGTGGGCGGCGACGCCTGCGGCATCGTCGCGGTGGCGCTCGGCGCGGACGGGCGCGGCTATGTGCTGGAAGACGCGAGCGTCACGGGCGCGACGCCGGAGCGCTGGGCGCGCGCGGTGGCGGCATGCGCGGCGCGGCGCGGGGCCGATCGCGTGGTGGCGGAGAAGAACCAGGGCGGCGAGATGGTGCGCGCGACATTGCTCGCCGCCGATGCGGCATTGCCGGTGACGCTGGTGCACGCCAGCCGCGGCAAGGCGGCGCGGGCGGAGCCGGTCGCCGCGCTCTACGAGGCGGGCCGGGTATGGCACGTCGGCGCGTTTCCGGCGCTGGAGGACGAGCTGTGCGGGCTTTCCGCCGGTGGCGGATATGAGGGGCCGGGCCGCTCGCCGGATCGCGCCGACGCGCTGGTGTGGGCGCTGACCGAACTGATGCTGGGCCGGCGCGGCGCGGTGGCCGTGCGGGAACTGTAGGACCAAGCTCCCATAGGAGACTGACATGAAGTTGTTCGGCTGGAAGCCCGGGCGCGAGGGGTCGCGCCCGGCGTTGTCGCGTGGCGGCACGTATTTCGACGAGGCGGCGCGCTGGCCGCAGGGATATGAGGCGCAGGTGCGCGCGGGCTATTGCGGCAACGCCGTGGCGCAGCGCGCGGTGCGACTGGTGGCGGAGAGCGTGGGCGGCGCGCCGCTCGACGGCTCGGCTCCGGCACTGGCGAGGCTGGTGAGCGCGCGCATCGGGGGCGAGCGGCTGCTCGGCGTGCTCGCGGCGCAGATGCTGCTCCACGGCAACGGCTTCGTGCAGGTGCTGCGCGATGCCCAAGGCGCGGTGGCGGAACTCTATCCGCTGCGGCCCGAGCGCGTGACGGTGGAGCTGGATGCGGGGGGCTGGCCGGCGGGCTATGTCTATCGCGTCGGCGGGCGGGCGACGCATCTTTCGGATGAGGAGGTGATCCATATCCGCAGCTTCAACCCCGTCGACGATCATTACGGGCTGGGATGCCTGGGCGCGGCATCCTCCGCGATCGCGATCCACAATGCGGCGGCGAGCTGGAACAAGGCGCTGCTGGACAATGCCGCGCGGCCTTCCGGCGCGCTCGTCTATGATCCCGGCGACGGATCGGCGATGAGCGCGGAGCAGTTCCGCCGCCTGAAGGAGGAAATGGAGGCCGGGTTCGCCGGCGCCGGCAATGCCGGGCGACCGATGTTGCTGGAGGGCGGGCTGAAGTGGCAGGCGCTGAGCCTGTCCCCCGCAGACATGGATTTCGTGGGGCTGAAGGCGGCCGCGGCGCGCGAGATCGCGCTGGCGTTCGGCGTGCCGCCGATGCTGCTCGGGCTGCCGGGCGACGCGACCTACGCCAATTACAAGGAAGCGAATCGCGCGCTGTGGCGGCTCACCGTGCTGCCGCTGGCGGACGCGGTGATCGGCGCGCTGCTGGCGGGAATCGAGCGCTGGTTTCCCGACGGCCGGCTCGAGATCGACCTCGATCGCGTGCCGGCGCTGGTGGAGGATCGCGAGCGGCTGTGGCGGATGATTACCGCGGCCGATTTCATCACGAACGACGAGAAGCGCCAGATGGTCGGGTGGTCGCAATGAGCGCGGGCATCCTGGCGCAACTGATCGCGCAGGGCACCGCCACCGGCGCGGACCTCGCCACGCTGCGCGCGATCGCGGAGGAAGCGGGCGAGCTGGGCGCGACGCGCGCGCTGACCCGGCTCGGCCTCGCCGACGACGAGGCGACGCGCGACGTGGCGGAGCTGCGCGCGCTGCTGACGGCATGGCGCGATGCCAAGCAGAGCGCGTGGAAGGCGTTCGCGGGCTGGGTGGCGGCGCTGCTGCTGGCGGTGCTCGCGGTGAAGCTGGGGTTCGGCCAATGGGTGAAGTGACGCGCATCCGGGGCTATGCCGCCGTCTATGACCGGGTGGACCGCGCGGGTGACGTGATCCGGCGCGGCGCATTCGGCGCGCCCGCGGTGGTGCCGCTGCTGATGCAGCATCGCGGGGCCCCGGTGGGCACGATCGCGACCATCGCCGAAGATGCGCGCGGCCTGTGGATCGAGGCGGCGGTGGCGCGGGAGGATGCCGCACGGCTGGTGCGCGCCGGCGCGCTGCCGGGCCTGTCGGTCGGCTATCGCGCGACCGCGACGCGGCAGGGGGCGTGGCGCGAGATACTGGCGGCGCAGCTCTTCGAGGTGAGCCTCGTCGCGCGGCCGGCGCAACCGGCGGCGCGCGTGGAGCTGATCCCCGGCGACTGACCGGGCGGATTTTCAACAGATCGGGCGGGGACGGTCCCCGTTCTTTTCGCCGGCCATGCGTGGCGGGCTTTGCGGAGGTGTGCATGGGTGAGATGGTGATGGCGCGGCCGGTGCTGGAAGGTGCGGCGGCGAAAGCGGGAAGCCGCGTGTTCGCAGGCTATGTGCGCAGCGGCGCGACGATGGAGATGAAGGCGTTCAGCGGCGTTTCCGGCGATAGCGGCGGCTATGCCGTGCCGCGTGAGATCGACGTGGTGATCGACGCGACGCTGAAGGCCGCCTCGCCGATCCGCGCGATCGCGAACGTGGTGGCGGTGGGATCGGCCGGGTATCGCAAGCTGGTGACGACCGGCGGCACGCCTTCGGGCTGGTCGGCGGAGAATGGCGCGCGGCCCGAAACCGCCAGCCCGAACTTCGTGGAGATCGCGCCGCCGATGGGCGAGCTTTATGCCAACCCCACCGCGACGCAGGCGATGCTCGACGATGCGCAGTTCGACGTGGAGGAATGGCTCGCCGGAGAGATCGCGACCGAATTCGCGAAGGCGGAGGGCGCGGCCTTCGTCAGCGGCAACGGCACGAATCGGCCCAAGGGCTTCCTCCAGTCCCCGACGGCCGCGACCGGCGACGGCGCGCGGGCGTTCGGCACGCTGCAATATCTGCCGGCGGGCGCGGCGGGGGATTTCTCCGCGAATCCGCAGGAGCGGCTCGTCGATCTCGTCCAGAGCCTGCGCGCGCCATATCGGCAGGGCGCGGTGTTCGTGATGAATGCCGCCACGCTGGCGCGCATCCGCAAGTTCAAGACGAGCGACGGCGCGTTCGTGTGGCAGCCGAGCCTGGCGCAGGGCCAGCCGGCGACGCTGCTCGGCTATCCGGTGATCGAGGCGGAGGACATGCCCGATATCGCCGCCAATTCGCTGTCCATCGCGTTCGGCAATTTCAAGGCGGGCTATCTGATCGCGGAACGCAGCGAAACGGCGATCCTGCGCGATCCGTACAGCAACAAGCCGTTCGTCAGCTTCTACGCGACGAAGCGGATCGGCGGATGCGTGTCGAACAGCGAGGCGATCAAGCTGATGAAGTTCGCCGCCGCCTGAGCCGGGGACGGGCCGGGTGACGCGCATGCGTCGCCCGGCAAGCGGCGTCGGATCAGGGAGAATGACATGGTGACGACAAGAACGACCGGCGCGATGCGCCGGGCCGGCCGATGAGCGCCGCCCCGGTTCCGGCCGCCGCGGCGCAGGCGGCGGTGGCGGCGGCGCGCGAATTCCTGCGCGATTCCGGCGTGGGCGAACAGGCCTTGCTGGAACAACTGGCGGCGAGCGCCATCCTGCTCGGCGAGGCATTCACCGGCACGTTGCTGATCCGCCGCGCGGTGGACGAGGTGCTGCCGGTGTCGGCGGACTGGCGGATGCTGGCGGAAGCGCCGGTGAACGCGATCGCGCAGATCACCGGCCTGCCGGAGGAAGGCGCGCCGTTCGCGCTGCCGACGGCGGGCCATGCGATCGATATCGATGGCGACGGCCGTGGCTGGATACGCGTGAGCGCGCCGGGCAATGCGCGGCGGATCGCGGTGAACTACACCGCCGGGGTGGCGACGGACTGGGCGGCCTTGCCCGCGCCGATCGCGCAGGGCGTGGTCGCGCTGATCGCGCACCTGTTCGAGGATCGCGGGCGCGCCACCCAGCCGCCGGCGGCGGTGGCGGCGCTGTGGCGGCCGTACCGGCGGCTGCGGCTGACGACGGAGCGACGGGCATGACGCGCGCCGGCGAGATCGCGGCGCGCATCGGCAAGGCGCGCGCGCTGGTGGTCGCGGCGCGGGTGGCGGCGGCGGCGGGCGCGGCGCTGCCGGGCGTGCGGGTGGCGCGCGAGGGCGCGACCGTGACGATCACCGGGCGCGGCGTGCTCTCCCGCCTGCGCTGGCCGGGAGGGCTGGGGCGATGAGCGGGCAACAGGCGGTGCAGGCGGCGGCGGTGACGGCGCTGCGCACGGCGCTGGGCGCGGTGGCGGTGTTCGATGCGCCGCCGGTGCGCGCGGCGCCGCGCTACGTGGTGGTCGATCCGCCGCTGCTGATCGACTGGAGCACGAAGGACTGGCGCGGACGCGAGGGGCGGCTGGTCGTCTCGGCATTCGATCGCGGCGAGCGGCCGGCGTGGCTGCGCGAAGTGGCGGGCACGATCGAGGAAGCGGTGGAGGCGATGCCGCCAGACATGGGCGATGGCTGGCGCTGCGTTTCGGCGCGCCTGGTGCGGAGCCGGATCGCGCGGGCGGGCGACGATCGCTGGGCCGCGACGAGCGAGTTCACGGTACGGATCTATCGGGAGAGTGTGTGATGGCGGTGGAGAAAGGGAGCGCGTTCCTGCTCAAGGTCGGCGACGGGGGCAGCCCGGTCGCGTGGCAGACGGTCGCGGGGATGCGCACGACGCAGATGAACATCAACGGCGACGCGGTGGTCGTTACCAACAAGGGCTCGGGCGGGTGGCGCGAGCTGCTGTCCGGCGCGGGGGTGCGCAGCGTCAGCGTGTCGGCGGCGGGGGTGTTCACCGGATCGGCGGCGGAGGCGCGGGTAAAGGCCAATGCGCTGGCCGGGCTGATCGACGATTATCGCCTGACGTTCGAGGGCGGGGAGACGATGACCGGCCGGTTCCTCGTGACGCGGCTGGACTATGCCGGCGATTTCAACGGCGAGCGATCGTACACGCTGAATCTGGAAAGCTCCGGCGCGGTGGTGGCGGCATGAGCGCGCCGGCAAATCCCGCGCGCGGCGAGGCGGCGATCCGTGTGGCGGGCGAGATGCTGGCGCTGCGCCCGAGCTTCGCGGCGCTGGTGGCGGCGGAGCAGGAACTGGGGCCGCTGTTCGCGCTGGTGGAGCGCGCCGTGGCGGGCAGGCTGACGCTGGGAGAGATCGTCGCGCTGTTCTGGCACTGCCTGCGCGAGCGGCCCGAGGGGCTGACCCGCGAGCGGCTGGGCGAGGCGGTGACGGCGGGCGGGCTGGCAGCGGCGACGCCGGTGCTGAAGCTGCTGCTCGGCCAGATCCTGGCGGGAAAATGACGTTCCGCGACAGCGCCGCCCGGCTCGCCGGGCTGGCGGGGGCGGCGTTCGGCTGGTCCCCGGATACATTCTGGCGCGCAACCCCGGCGGAGCTGGGCGTGCTGGTTGGCGCGATGACCGGCGAGGCGGCGGGCGGCGATCCGCCCGATGCCGGCGCGATCGCACGATTGAGGGAGATGTTTCCCGATGGATGAGGAAATCGAACGGCTGGTGGTGAGCGTGCGCGCCGACACCGCCGGCTTCGCGCGCGACGTGGGCGCGATGCGGGGCGAACTGGAAGGGCCGCTGGCGAGCGGCGCCGATCGCGCCGGGCGCGCGATCGAGAACACGCTGCTGCGCGCGGTGCGCAGCGGCAAGCTGGGTTTCGATGATCTCAAGACGGTGGCGATGTCCGCGATGACCGAGATCGCGTCTTCGGCGCTGCGCGCGGGCATCGGGCAGATCACCGGCGGGGCGGGGCTGCTCGGCGGCCTGACGAGCCTGCTGGGATTGCCCGGCCGCGCGACCGGCGGGCCGGTATCGCCCGCGCGCGCCTATTGGGTGGGCGAGCGCGGGCCGGAACTGTTCGTGCCGACGGCGAGCGGATCGATCGCGCCAGCGGCAACGGGCGGCGGCGGGCGCGACGTGCGGGTGGCGATCACGATCAACGCCGCCGCCGATACCGCGCCGGGCGTGCTCGCGCGGTCCAGCCGGCAGGTGGCGCGCGCGGTGCGCGCCGCGCTCGAGGGGGCGGGGGACTGATGGCGCACTGGCTCTGCCGCGAACGGCGGCATCAGACGACGGGCACGATATCGCGCTTCGATCCGCGTTTCTGGACGGTGAACTTCCCGCGCCCGATGATGGCGGCGGTGACGACCATCGCGCCGGATGCGCTGCGCGTCGATTGCGCCTTCTATCGCCAGAACGATCTCGCCGGGCTGATCTGGGACGCGGAGGACCGCCACGATCACCCATTGCTGAAATATGAGACGGCGCGCGATTTCCGCGCCTGCCGGCTGTCGTTCCGCTGGCGATCCGGCGGCGTCCGCGCGCTCGACGCGATCAACGGCCCGGTGCTGACGATCGAGGGGCGCGACGCGGCGGGGCAGGCGCGTTCCTGGTACGTGCGACTGTGGAACTACGCGCAGGGCGCGCCCGAGGACGCGCGCGTCACGATCGACTTCGCCGATCTGAAAGGCGGCTTCATGCTGCCTGCAGAGGCGGATCCGGTGTGGGCGGGCGACGTGGACCGGATGTTCTTCTCGCTCGTGCCGCCGGGCTATACCGAGGCGGATGCGCCGCTCGCCGCACCGGCCGAGGGCTGGGCCGAGATCAGCGAGATCCGCTGCGACGGCGCCGGCGCGGTGATCGCGATCGGCGAGGCGGTCGTACCCGAGCACCGGCTCGGCATCGCGAGCGGCTATGACGACAGCTATAATCTGACGCCCGCGCGGCTGCTGCGAAACGCGCTGTATCTCGGGTATCGCGGAGCGATCGTTCATTACGTCGGGATGAGCCATTATTTCCGGCTCTCGGGCGGCGTGGCGAGCCTTGGCGGCGGGGCGCTCAACGTGGCGTGCGCCGCGTGGCACCGCGATTTCGCGCGGCGGGCGAAGGAGCTTGGCTACGACCTGATCTGGTCGTTGAGCTACGAACTGTTCGACGCGCATTGCCCGGAGGCGTGGAAGCAGCGCGCGGCGGATGGCGCGCCCGCGCTGACCGGATGGTCGCCGCCGTCCACCCTCCTGTCGCCCACGCATGAGGGGGCGATGGCCTATCTGCGCGCGGTGGCGGCGGCGTTCGTGGCGATCGGCACGGCGGCAGGGCTGGCGGCGAAATTCCAGGTCGGCGAGCCGTGGTGGTGGACGATGCCGGACGGGCGGCCATGCCTCTACGATGCCAGCGCCGTTGCGGCGTTCGCGCCGGTGCCGATCGCATCGATCCGGGGCGCAAAGAGCGCGGCGGAGATCGCGACGCTGGACGCTGCCGGGGCGGCGCTGGCGACGTCCACGGCGGCGCTGTGCGCGGCGGCGCGGGAAGTGGCCGCGGGGTGCGAGACATATCTGCTCGCCTATCTGCCGACGGTGCTGGATGCCGCCGCGCCCCATGCGAAGCGCGCGAACCTGCCAACGGGCTGGGCCGCGCCGGCCTTCGACGTGCTCCAGCTTGAGGATTACGACTGGGTGACGGCGGGCGATACCGCGGCCTCGCGGGAAGGCGCGCAAGCGGCGCTCACGCGGCTGGGCTATCCGCCCGAACGGCAGGAATATCTCGCTGGCTTCGTGCTGAAGACGGAGGATGCCGCGCAATGGCGGCTGATCGACGCGGCCGCCGATGCGGCGCTGCGGCGCGGCGCGCGGCGCGCGTATCTCTGGGCGCTGCCGCAGGTGATGCGCGACGGCCTGGTGCACTGGGATGAGGAGGATGATGTGACCGCGTTCGATGACGTGCTGTTCCCGCTCGCGCTGGGCCGCGAGGCGGAAGTGGCGCCGGAATTCTCCACCACGATCGTGACGAGCGCGGGCGGTAGCGAGACCCGCAACGTGGCGTGGGAGCAGGCGCGCACGCGCTACGATGTCGGGCCGGGGGTGAGAAGCGAGGCGGACATTCGCGTGCTGCTCGATTTCTTCCGCGCACGCGGCGGATCGGCGCGCGGCTTCCGCCTGCGCGATCCGTTCGACGCGGCGGCGGGCGACGAGGCGATCGGGACCGGGGACGGCGTTACGCGGCGGTTCGCGCTGGTGAAGCATTATGGCGCCACGGTGCGACGGATAACGCGGCCGGTCGCGGGGAGCGTATCGGTCAGGGTCGGTGGGGTGGCGACGGCGGCGTTCGCGCTGGAGGGCGGGGATATCGTGCTGGATGCGGCGCCGGCCGAGGGCGTTGCGATCACCGCCTCCTTCGCGTTCGACGTGCCGGTGCGTTTCGCGGAGGACCGGCTGAGCGTGACGCGCTCGACGTTTCTTGCGGGCGCCGCGCCGTCGGTGCCGCTGATCGAGATCCGGGAGGCGTGAGATGGACCGGGTGACGCATCTTGCGATCTGCTGGCGGATCGAGCGGCGCGACGGCGTGGCGATCGGGCTGACCGATCACGATCGCGACCTGGAGATCGACGGCATGGCCTATCGCGCGGCGCCGGGCATGACCCCGTCGGCGATCGTGCGCGGAGACGGCCTCGATCCCGCGACGATGGACGCGAAGGGTTCGCTTTCCAGCGCGGCGATCACCGAGCGTGACCTGATCGCGGGCCGCTGGGACGGCGCGCGCGTGGCGATCTTCGCGGTCGATCGGGTGGCACGAGGCGATGCGGTGCCGCTCGGCGAAGGGACGATCGGGGCGGTGGAGCTGGGTGGCGAGGCGTTCACCGCCGAGTTGCGCGGGGCAGCCGCGGCGCTCGATCGCCCCGCGACGGAGGCGACCTCGCCCGATTGCCGCGCCGCGCTGGGCGACCGGCGCTGCCGCGTGGCGATGGCGGGGCGGCGGCGGTTCGCACGGGTGACCGCCGCGAGCGACGAAATGCTGACGCTCGATCGGGCGGAGCCGGTGGCCGATGCCTATGGCGGGGGGCTGCTGCGCTGGTTCGGCGGGGCGAACAGCGGGTTCGAAAGCGCTGTGACCGCCTCGTCGGGCTCGACGGTGACGCTGCGCAGCCTGCCGCCGTTCGCGGTGGAAGCGGGGGCGCTGATCGAGGTGAGCGAGGGATGCGACAAGACGCTCGCCACCTGCGCGGGGCGGTTCGGCAACGCGGTGAACTTTCGCGGCGAGCCGTATCTGCCGGGGATCGACCTGCTGACGCGCTATCCGGGCGGATGACGCGCGCGGACCGCGTCGTCGCGGCGGCGCGAGCGACGGTCGGCGCGCGGTTCCGGCCGCACGGGCGCGATCCGGCGCTGGGGCTGGATTGCGTCGGCGTGGCGGGCTGGGCGCTGCGGGCCGGCGGCTACCGAGGGCAGGTGCCGGCCGGCTATGCGTTGCGATCCGGCCCGGCGGCTCTGGAAGACGCGATGCTTGCCGGGCTGGCGACCTGCCCGGGCGATGCGCCGGGCGATCTGCTGCTGTGTTGCGCCGATGGCGGGCTGCATCTCGCCATCGTCACCGACGCGGGCCTTGTTCACGCTGATGCGGGCCTGCGCCGTGTGGTCGAGCGACCGGGTGCACCGCCGTGGCCGGTGATCGGCGCGTGGCGATTGGAAGGGGAAGAAGATGGCGACTTTGGTGCTGACGGCGGTGGGCACAGTGATCGGCGGGCCGATCGGCGGCGCGATAGGCGCGCTGATCGGGCAGACGGTCGATCGGACCGTCCTGTTCAAGCCGAAGGGACGCGAGGGCCCGCGGCTGACCGAACTGGCGGTACAGACGTCGAGCTACGGCACGCAGATTCCGAAGATGTTCGGCACGATGCGGGTCGCGGGATCGGTCATCTGGGCGACTGACCTGGTGGAACATCGCGCCACCAGCGGCGGGGGGAAGGGGCGGCCGAGCGTTACAACCTATAGCTACACGGCCTCGTTCGCGGTGGCGCTGTCGGCGCGGCAGATCCTGGGCGTGCGGCGAATCTGGGCTGACGGCAAGCTGCTGCGCGGCGCGGCGGGGGACTGGAAATCCGCGACGCGCTTCCGGCTCCATCCCGGCGCGGAAGACCAGCCGGCCGATCCGCTGATCGCGAGCGCGGAGGGGAGCGCGCTGACTCCGGCGCATCGCGGCATCGCCTATGCGGTGTTCGAGGATATGGCGCTGGAGGATTTCGGGAACCGCATCCCCTCGCTAACCTTCGAGGTGCAGGCGGATGCCGGGCCGGTGACGATCGGCGGAATCGCGGCGGCGATGAGCGATGGCGTGGTGCGGGACGCGGGGGCCGCGACCGTTATCGACGGCTTCTCCGGCTATGGCGATACGGCGCGGGCAGTGGTGGAAACGCTCGGGCGGATCGGTGGCTGCCGCTTTGCGCAGGTCGGCGCGGCGACCGAGATGCGCGGGCCGGGTTCCGGGCCGGTGCTGATGATCGCCGATGACGGCGTGAAGCGATCGACGCGCGCCCGTTCGATCCGGCCGATCGAGGCGGTGCCGCAATCGGTTTCCGTCGCGCATTATGATCCCGATCGCGACTATCAGACCGGGATCCAGCGCGCGACGCGGCCCGGCGCGGGCAACCGGCACGACACCATCGATGCTCCCGTCGCGATCGGCGCGGGGGCGGCGAAGGCGATTGCGACGGCGACACTCGCCCGCGCTGAAACGGAACGTGTGGGGCGCACGGTTTCGACCGACACCTGTGCGATCGGGATCGCGCCGGGCGACCGCGTGACGATCCGGGGCGAGAGCGGGCGGTGGCGGTGACGGGCACGTCGCTGGAGGGGATGGCGACGACGCTCGAACTGGTCGCGGAGCGCGCGGCGACGCTTCCGGCGCGCGCGTCGCCCGGGCGATCGGTCGGCGCGCCGGACATGGTGGCGGGTGCTACGATCCTGCACGCTTTCGAATTGCCTGCGCTCGACGAGGCGCTGCTGACGGAACCGCGTATCCTGATCGCCGCGGCCGGAACCGGCCCGGGGTGGCGCCGGGCAGGATTGCGATACAGCCTGGACGCGGGGGCAAGCTGGATAGCGATCGGCGGCACGGCGTTGCCGGCGACGCTTGGCACGACGGTTGGCGCGGTGCCGGCCGGGCCAGTGGCGCTGATCGACCAGCGCAACGAGATCATCGTCGATCTGGCGCATGAGGATATGTCGCTGGGCGATGCGGGCGCGGGTGCGCTGGATCTTGGCGCGAATCTGGCGCTGATCGGCGACGAACTGATTCAGTTCGCGGCGGCGACACAGATCGCGCCGCGACGATGGCTGCTTCGCGGATTGTGGCGCGGGCGCCGCGGAACGGGCGCTGTTGCACATACGCCGGGCGAGCGCTTCGTGCTGATCGAGCAGGATGCCGTCGCCGCCGTTTCGGTAGCCGCATCGGTGGGGCGGACGCTCCGCGTTGCGGCCGATGCTGTCGCGGACTCGGCCGAGGCGGAGGTGCTGCTTACCGGGGCCTCGATCCTGCCGCCGTCGCCGGTGCGCATCGAGGCCGTCTCGCAGGTGGACGGCAGCGCGCTGGTGCGATGGCGGCGGCGCGGGCGCAGCGGCTGGCGCTGGCGTGACGGCGCGGAAACGCCGCTGGGCGAGGAGCGCGAACAATATCGCGTCACGATCGCGCCGGCGACGCTGCCGACCCGGACGATGACGGTAGAGGTCGCCGCGGCTTTGGTGTCCGCCGCCGAGCGCGCGGCCGGGCCGGTGTCGATCTCTGTCGCGCAGATCGGCACGAATGGCATCTCCCCCGCGGCGATCTTCAGTTTCTAAACGGAGAGAATGATGAGCGACGAACGATCGCCACGTCTCGCGCTGCCATTGTTGCAGCCGGGCCAGGCGCAGAAGGAAAACGATCACAACGAGGCTCTGGCGCTGCTCGACATCGCAACGCAGGCGTCTGTGCTTGCGGTGGCGGTGAACGCGCCGCCGGCCGATCCGGTGCCGGGCGACTGCTGGATCGTCGGCCCCTCTCCGGTGGGAGCGTGGGCAGAACACGCCGCTGCACTGGCGGCGTGGACGAGCGGCGGATGGCGGTTCCTTACACCGCAGCCGGGAATGACGGTGTGGAGCGTACCGGACAGTCTGCCCGTCCGATACGAGGCGGGCGGCTGGCGCAGCGGGGATATTCGCGGCGCGCGGCTGATGATCGAAGGCAAGCAGGTGATCGGGCCGCAGGCGGCCGCCATTCCCGATCCGACGGGCGGCGTGGTGATCGATGCACAGGCGCGCGACGCGCTGAACACGATTCTGGCAACTCTCAGGGAACACGGGATAATCGAGGTATAATTGTTGCCTTTATGCAACAACGCCCGGTTTTTGCGCGCTTGCGTGGAAACCTTCTCTTGGGTAGTGAGTTTGCGTTGTCCGTAGTGACACCATTGAGAAGGGGATTATGATGCGGAAGCTTGCCGTTGTAGTGGCACTTGCCTCCACCGCACTTGCCTCGCCGGCGCTTGCGCGCGACAAGGCGTGGTATGTTGGGGCTGATTTCGGCGGGATGCTCGTCGAAGACATCAATTATAACATCGCCAGCGCGACGCCTGCGCTGAACGGAACGTCCACCGTCAACCATCATTACGGTTGGGACGCTGACGGCGTGATCGGTTACGACTTCGGCGGCTTCCGCCTCGAGGCCGAAGTCGGTTACCGGACGGCCAACGTGGACAGCTATCAGGCTTCTGCCGGTATTCCTTATGCGGGTGGCACGCTCGCAGCCGGAACCTACAATGGCGCCGGTGGCCGCTCGACCGCACTCAGCTTCATGCTGAACGGCCTTCTGGACTTCGGCCCGGATGATGGCCTGCAGGGCTTCGTCGGCGGTGGTGCCGGTGTCGCTCGCGTGAAGAGCCGGATCGACCTGGGCACCGCAGGGTCGCCGCTGGACGATTCCGACACCGTTTTCGCATGGCAGGCTCTGGCCGGCGTTCGCGCGCCGCTGACCGACCATGTCGATGTCTCGCTGAAGTATCGCTTCTTCAACGCTGACAAGGTGAAGCTGAACGACCTCGCGGGTTCGGCTTACGACGGGCGGTTCCGGTCGCACAGCATCCTGGGCGGTCTGACCTACAACTTCGGTGAGCCGGCTGCACCGCCGCCGCCGCCGCCGCCGCCGCCGCCTCCCCCGCCGCCTCCCCCGCCGCCGCCGCCGCCGCCTGAAGTGGTGTGCTCGCCGGGTCCGTTCATCGTGTTCTTCGAGTGGGACAAGTCGGACGTTACCCCAGAGGCAGCGTCGATCCTCGACAACGCGGTCACGCAGTACCAGAGCTGCGGCAACGCGCAGGTTATGGTCGCGGGCTTCACCGACACCTCGGGTTCGGCGAAGTACAACATGGGCCTCTCGCAGCGTCGTGCAGATGCGGTGAAGGCTTACCTGACGTCGAAGTCGATCCCGGATGGGGTGATCGCGACGCAGGCATTCGGCAAGACGCACCTGCGCGTGCAGACCGCCGATGGGGTCCGCGAAGTGCAGAACCGTCGCGTGGAAATCACCTACGGCCCGGGTTCGGGTCAGTAAGGTCTTTCACAAGACAGAGAAAATCGGGAGGTCGGCATTGCCGGCCTCCCTTTTTTTGTGTGCGGCTGGACAGGAACACGGCCGGCGGGATCTAGCCGTTTACAGTTGATTGCACAGGCGCGACCGGGATCACGCGCTTGCGGGGGTATTGCCGCCAACGCCAAGCTGTCGCCATGATCTGCTTTGACCGCATCGTTTCATCGTATCGCGGCAATCGGCTGCCAAGCGGACGACGTTGCCAACCGGGCTGATGATGTGCGGTTAGAGGTGGTGTTTGCCGGTGAAGACTTTAGAGCCGCGTCGGCAACACGCCTGATGAAGGGAGTTCAGATGCGTATCACGATGATCGGCTCAGGCTATGTCGGATTGGTATCCGGCGCCTGCTTCGCCGATTTCGGCCACAGCGTCACCTGTGTCGACAAGGCTGCGGAGAAGATCGAATCCCTGCTCGCGGGCCGGATGCCTATCTACGAGCCCGGGCTCGACCAACTCGTGGCGGCCAACGTCGCGGCCGGCCGGCTCGCTTTCACGACCGACCTTGCGGCAGGGGTCGCGGGAGCTGATGCTGTCTTCATCGCGGTCGGCACGCCATCGCGTCGCGGTGATGGCCATGCGGATCTGAGCTACGTCTATGCCGCGGCCGAGGAGATTGCCCGCGCGGCGACCGGGCCGTTGGTGGTGGTAAACAAGTCAACCGTGCCGGTGGGCACGGGTGACCGGGTCGAGCATATCCTGCGTGAAACGCGCCCGGACGGCGATTTCACCGTGGTTTCAAACCCGGAATTCCTGCGTGAAGGCGCCGCGATCGGTGATTTCAAACGCCCGGACCGTATCGTGCTAGGCACCGATGACGAACGCGCCAAGGCGGTGATGCGCGAAGTGTATCGCCCGCTGTATCTGGGTGAAAGCCCGATACTCTTCACCGGGCGGCGAACAGCCGAACTCACCAAATACGCCGCCAACGCGTTTCTCGCCACGAAGATCACCTTCATCAACGAAATGGCCGACCTGTGCGAAGCAGTCGGCGCGAACGTGCAGGACGTGGCGCGCGGGATTGGGCTGGACAACCGGATCGGGCGCAAGTTCCTTCACGCCGGCCCAGGTTATGGCGGCTCTTGCTTCCCGAAAGATACGCTGGCGCTGCTCAAGACAGCGGAAGATTTCGAAAGCCCGGTGCGGATCGTCGAGGCAGTCGTTCAGGTGAATGACACGCGCAAGCGCGCAATGGGGCGCAAGGTGCTAGCGGCGCTTGGCGGGGAACCGCGCGGCAAAACGGTCGCGGTGCTCGGCCTGACATTCAAACCGAATACCGATGATATGCGGGACGCGCCGTCGATCGCGATCGTGCAAAGCCTCATTGATGCCGGCGTCAATGTCCGTGCGTTCGACCCGGAGGGCGAAGAAACCGCGAAGGCAGTGATGCCGAACATCACCTATTGCAGAGATGCATATGACGCGGCCGAGGGCGCGGATGCGGTGGCAATCGTTACCGAATGGGATGTATTCCGCGCGCTTGATCTCAAGCGGCTTGCCACAATGATGGCGGGCGCGGCGCTTGTCGATCTGCGCAATATCTATGATCGCGACGAGGCCGAGCGGGCGGGCTTCGCTTATACGGCGGTCGGACGATAGCAATGGCGCCGCCGATCGCGGGATTATTGGAAACGTCGCTCTATGTTTCCGATATGGTGCGATCGGCAGCGTTCTTCCGGGATACGCTCGGGCTGCGTATCATGATCGAGAGCGCGCGGCTAACGGCGTTCGATGCTGGGCGCGGCGGGGTGCTGCTGCTGTTCCCGCGCGGCGGCGCGACGCGCGACGTCACAACCGAAAGCGGCACGATTCCCGGCCATGACGGCGATGGGCCACTGCATATGGCGTTTGCGATTCCGGCCGATGCACTCGATCGGTGGAGGGCGCATCTTTCGGATCATCGCGTTGTAATGCGTGGCGAGATGCGCTGGCCACGTGGCGGCACCAGCGTCTATTTTGAAGACCCGGATGGTCACGTGCTCGAGCTGGCGACGCCCGGGCTGTGGCCTAATGACGAGGATCGGCGGTCAAGCGATCGCGGATGACAGCCACTCGGGAACCAGCGCGTCGCCCAGTGCCTCGACGCGGCGATGCTCGACCATCAGCCCGAGCGCGGGATAGCGGATCCGCGTCCGCTCGCTTGCGTCGCCGAGCGGGGCGACGATCAGGCGGCGGTTGACCTTGGCGCGATGATGCATGCGCGCCGTGTTTTCCTGCCCGACATAGCATCCCTTGGCAAAGCTGACGCCGTTCAACTCGCGCGCGTTGCATTCCAGCCATAGTGTCGTACCGTCGCCTAATTCGGCAACGCCTTCCGTCACGCCGCAGGAAAGGCGGTGCGCGAGCCAGCCCTCCGCCGGCGCGCCCGGCGCGGCAATCCAGCGATTGCCCAGCGCAGCCAGGCGGGGATCGGCCGTGCCTTCATTGCTGGACGCGCTCCAATGCACCGCAAGTGTCTCATCGCGGGTGATCGAGATCGCCCGGCGCAGGCGATAGACCGTCAGCCGGCGTGCCAACGCGTCCGCCTGCGTCGCCTCGCAATCGATCAGCAGATCGGCGCCGTCCTCCCAGATGATGAAATCGAACAACGCCTTTCCCTGCGGGGTCAGCAGCGCCGCCCAGACGGGGAGCGCGCCCGACACGTCATTCGTCACCAGCCCTTGCAGGAAATCACGCGCATTCTCGCCGGAAATGCGGATCACGGCGCGGTCTGGCAGCATCGTCGGGGTGGTATCGCTCATGCCGCCCAGTTAGGGATGCGCGACACGCGACGAAAGGGCTGAACGATGGCAACCTTTGATCTCCTGCTGGCGAACGGGATCGTTCATACGCCCGGCGGCCCGATCGCGGCGAATGTCGGCGTGCGGGACGGGAAGATCGCCGCGATCGGCGCGAGCGGCGATGCCGGCCGAACGATCGACTGCACCGGGCTCGATATCCTGCCCGGCGTCATAGACACACAGGTGCATTTCCGCGAGCCGGGGCTGGAGCACAAGGAAGACCTCGCCAGCGGCAGCGTCGCGGCGGTGATGGGCGGCGTGACCGGCGTGTTCGAGATGCCCAACACCAAGCCCAATACCGACAGCGCCGCAGCGATCGCGGACAAGCTCGCCCGCGCCAAGGGGCGGATGTGGTGCGACCACGCTTTCTATGTCGGCGCGACCAACCATAACGCGCGAGACCTGGCGGAACTCGAACGGCTGCCGGGGACCGCGGGCGTGAAGATCTTCATGGGCGCCTCGACCGGCGATCTGCTGGTGAGTGAGGACGCGCGGCTCGCGGAAGTGCTGGCGTCCGGCCATCGCCGCGTCGCGATCCACGCCGAGGACGAAGACCGCATGAACGCGCGCGCCGATGAGCGCATCGCGGGCGATCCTTCCAGCCATCCGGTATGGCGTGATGACGAAAGCGCGATCCTTGCCACGCGCCGCATCCTGAAGCTGGCGCGGGCGGCGCGGCGGCGCATCCATGTGCTCCACGTCACGACGCCCGCCGAGCTTGAGCTGCTTTCGCAGCACAAGGATATCGCCTCGTGCGAGGTGACGCCCCAGCATCTCACGCTCGCGGGGGAGGAGGCCTATCCGCGCCTCGGCACGCTGGCGCAGATGAACCCGCCGATCCGATCGGGCGCGCATCGCGACGGGTTGTGGCACTGGCTGAACCAGGGCGTCCCGGATGTGATCGGTTCGGATCACGCCCCGCACACACTGGAGGAAAAATCCACGCCCTACCCCGGATCGCCCAGCGGCATGCCGGGCGTGCAGACGTTGTTGCCGCTGCTCCTCGATCATGCAGTGCACGGACGGCTAACCCTACAGCGTGTGATCGAGCTGACCAGCGCGGGCGCGCAGCGTATCTTCGGCATCGAGGGCAAGGGGCGAATCGCGGCCGGCTATGACGCCGATTTCACCATCGTCGATCTGAAAAAGCGCTGGTCGGTTGAGGAGAACTGGTTGGCCTCACGCTGCGGCTGGTCGCCGTTCACCGGGATGCAGCTTACCGGCAAGGCGATCGGCACGATCATCCGCGGGACGGTGGCGATGTGGGAAGACAGCCTCGGGGAAGGCCCGCAAGGCACGCCGATCCGCTTTGAGTCGGTCGATTTCAGCTAAGTCATTCTGTCCTACATGAACCAATTGGGTTAAATGGCTTGCCGTTTTCCGATATGAGGGACGGCAAATGGATATCGACGAACTGATCGATGAGGTGATCGGTCGCGAGGGCGGCTATGCGAATCATCCGGCGGATCGTGGCGGCGCCACCCGCTGGGGCATCACCGAGCGGGTCGCGCGCGCGAACGGCTATTCCGGCGACATGCGCGCGCTATCGCGATCTGTGGCCGCGGCCATCTACCGGCGGCTTTACTGGCAACACCCGGGTTATGATCGCGTGGCACGCCGAATGCCGCAGGTTGCGGCCGAAATGTTCGACACCGGGGTCAACATGGGGACCAAGGTGGCCACTGGCTTTCTGCAGCGGGCGCTCAATGCGCTCAATCGTGGCGCAAGCGACTATCCGGATATCGCGGTCGACGGGGTGATCGGCCCACGCACGCTGGCGGCGCTGGATGGGTTCGTCACGCGGCGCGGCGCGGCGGGGGAAAAGGTGCTCATGAAGGCGCTCGAGGCGCTGCAGGGCGCGCGCTACATGGCGCTGGCGGAAAGCCGCCCGGCCAATGAAGCGTTCCTTTACGGCTGGCTCGCCAATCGGCTCGGTTGAGGTTCGGGAGAGACATTATGGCATTGCTCGATGGGATTATCGCGCCGGTGGCTGGCCTGCTCGACCGGCTGATCCCGGATCCGAAAATGCGCGAAGCGGCCAAGCTGGAACTGCTGCGGCTCGACGGAACACAGGAGCTGGAACGGATCAAGACACAGATGACCGCGGTGCTGGCAGAGGCGAATTCCGCCGATCCGTGGACCAGCCGCGCTCGCCCCAGCTTCCTCTATGTGATGTACGCGCTGCTGCTGTGGTCGATCCCGATGGGATTGATCGCAGCGATCCGGCCGAGCTGGGCGACCGCGATCGGGCAGGGGATGAATGCCTATCTCAGCGGCATACCCGAACCGCTCTATGCTTTGTTCGGCACCGGGTATCTGGGCTATACGGTGGCGCGCGAATGGGGGAAGGCAAAGGGGCGCTGAGCATTCGCGGCCGTGATCGCGTGTGGTTCGCGGGCGTTAGCCTCCCCATCGACCACGCCTGACCGGCGAGGAGATTGCAGCCTTCCGGCCGCCGCACCATATGCGGGCCCATGAGCAACGAAAGCAGCATGCCCGTGTGGCATGGCACGACGATCCTGTCGATCCGACGCGGCGGCAAGGTGGTGGTGGCCGGGGACGGCCAGGTATCGATGGGCAATACGGTGATGAAGCCAAACGCGCGCAAGGTTCGCACCTTGGGCGCGGACGGCAAGGTGATCGCGGGGTTCGCCGGCGCCACCGCGGATGCCTTCACTCTGTTCGAGCGGCTGGAGGCCAAGCTGGAACGGCATCAGGGCCATCTGATGCGTGCCGCCGTGGAACTGGCGAAGGACTGGCGCACCGACAAATACCTTCGAAATCTCGAAGCGATGATGATCGTCGCCGACAAGGATGCGACGCTGATCCTGACCGGAAACGGCGACGTGCTGGAGCCTGAGGAAGGCATTGCTGCGATCGGATCTGGCGGCAACTATGCGCTGGCCGCGGCGCGCGCTCTGGTGGAATATGAGCAGGACGCGGAAACCGCCGCGCGCAAGGCGATGAAGATCGCCGCCGAGCTGTGCGTGTTCACCAACGATCGGCTGGTCGTCGAAACGCTCGGCAGCGCCGCCTGATTTCTCCCGATTCACGAAAGATGACCATGAACGACAATCTCACCCCGAAGGCGATCGTCGCCGCGCTTGACGCGCATATTATCGGCCAGCGCGATGCGAAGCGCGCGGTGGCCGTCGCGCTGCGCAACCGCTGGCGTCGGCAGAAGCTGAGCCCGGACCTGCGCGACGAGGTGACGCCCAAGAACATCCTGATGATCGGCCCCACCGGCTGCGGCAAGACCGAGATCAGCCGCCGCCTCGCGAAGCTCGCGGATGCCCCGTTCGTGAAGGTCGAGGCGACCAAGTTCACCGAGGTCGGCTATGTCGGGCGCGATGTGGAACAGATCGCGCGCGATCTCGTCGAGGAAGCGGTCCGGCTGGAAAAGGAGCGCCGCCGCAACGCTGTCAAGGACAAGGCGGAGGAAGCCGCGATGGCGCGTCTGCTCGACGCGCTGGTCGGCAAGGATGCGAGCCAGGCGACGCGCGAAAGCTTCCGTCAGCGCTTCCGCGACGGACACCTCGAGAGCACCGAGATCGAGCTGGAACTGCAACAGGCGCCGCAGATGCCGTTCGAGCTGCCCGGCGGCGGATCGGTCGGCATGATCAATCTGTCCGAGATGATGGGTAAAGCGTTCGGCGGCGGGCAGGCGAAGCGCCGCAAGCTGCTGGTGCCGGCGGCGTGGGAAAAGCTGGTCGAGGAAGAGGCGGACAAGCGGCTCGATCAGGACGAGGTGAGCCGCGTCGCGCTGGCGGATGCGGAGGCGAACGGCATCGTCTTCCTTGACGAGATCGACAAGATCGCGGTGAGCGACGTGCGGGGCGGGAGTGTCAGCCGGGAGGGCGTGCAGCGCGATCTGTTGCCGCTGATCGAGGGGACCACCGTGTCCACCAAATACGGCCCCATGAAGACGGACCATATCCTCTTCATCGCCTCCGGCGCGTTTCACGTCGCCAAGCCGAGCGATCTGCTGCCCGAGCTTCAGGGGCGGCTGCCGATTCGCGTGGAGCTCAAGGGGCTGACCGAGGAGGATTTCGTGGCGATCCTTTCCGACACCAAGGCATCGCTGCCGGCGCAGTATCGCGCCTTGCTCGGCACCGAAGGGGTCACGATCGACTTCACGCCGGACGGTATTCGCGCGGTGGCGAAGATTGCCGCCGAAGTGAACGGCGAGATCGAGAATATCGGTGCGCGGCGGCTCCAGACGGTCATGGAAAAACTGCTGGAGGAAGTGAGCTTCGACGCGGAGGATCGCGGCGGCGGCACGCTGACGATCGACGCAGCCTATGTGGAAAAGCAACTCTCCAGCGTTGCGCGGAATACCGATCTCAGCCGGTTCGTGCTGTAACCTTCAAACCCCGGCTTCGGCCGGGGCCGCCCTCATCTGAGGCCAATGATCGAGATCTGCCGCCCGTAATCCGGCTCGCCGCGATGCGTGGCGCGGCGGAAGCTGAAGAAGCGCGTGGGGTCGGCGTAGGTATCCAGCCCCAGCGTTTCGATGCGGGTGACGCCCGCATCGGCCAGGCGATGCGCGACATAGGCTTCCAGATCGAACTGCGCGTGGCATGCCCGCCCGTCCGCGAAAAAGCGTTCGTTCGCCGCATCCGCCTCCTCGAAGCGACGGCGAAACGCGAGATCAACCTCATAGCTGGCGCGCGCGATGCACGGGCCGACAGCGGCGGCGATCCGGTCGCGACGCGCGCCCAACGCTTCCATCGCGATGATCGTCGTATCCGTCACCCCGGCTAGCGCGCCCTTCCACCCGGCATGGGCCGCGCCGACGACGCCGGCTTCGGCATCCGCAAGCAGCACCGGCGCGCAATCCGCCGTCAGCACGCCGATCGCCAGGCCGGGTCGATCCGTCACCAGCGCATCGGCACGAGGGCGCAGCGCGGGATCGAACGGCGCGCGAACCGTCACGCACTCGGCCGAATGAACCTGATAGACCGTCACCAGCGCCGCGCCTGGCAGTACGGCGTCGCCCGCACGGCGACGGTTCTCCGCGATCGCATCCGCGTCGTCGGCCGATCCGGCGCCGACGTTGAGCCCGCCGTGCAGCCCGGTCGAAACGCCGCCGCGCCGGCCCAGAAAGCCGTGTGCCACGCCCGACAGCGCGGCGGCGCGATTGACCTCCACCGCGCTCATAATGCCAGCCGCATGATGAGATCGCGATCGACCTGATCGCCGACCGGGAAAGCATAATCGCCGATATGCGCGAACCCATGCTTCTCGTAAAAACGGATCGCGCGCGGGTTCGCCTCATAGACGGTGAGCAGCAGTGCCTTCGCGCCGCGCGCGCGCGCGGTATCGATCGTCCACGCCATCAGCGCCTGTGCGATGCCGGCGCCGTGATGCGTGCCGGCGATGTAGAGCTGGCTCAGTTGCAGCGCGCCAGCGGTCATCGCGGGATCGGGCAGAAATGGCGGGGTGAGCTTGGCATAGCCGACGATCTCGTCCCCGGCGCACGCGACGCGCCAGGATACGTCCGGATTCGAAAGATCGCGGATCAGTTTGCCGTTCGGGCCATAGGCCTCGGCGAAATAGGCGGCGATATTCTGCGGGCTGGTGAACGGCTCGAACGTCTCCAGCCACACCTTCCTCGCCATCGCGTCGATCTCGGTGCCGTCGGCGAGGGTAGGGGTGCGATAATCGATCATGCGAATCCTGCGGGTTCGGGCCAGTCCGCGTGGCGCAGGCCGATTACGTTGAACAGTTCGCCCATGTCCTCCACCAGCCGGTCGCGATCGACAAGAACATCGGCGTTGCTCTGCGCCAGCGCCGTCGCTCGGGCATCAACACCCAGCGCGCGGAGAAACGCGCCCTGCCCGACCGGGCCGCTCGCGATCGCCCCGCTGGCATGGCCGACCAGCGCCAGCGTCGCGAAATCGACATGCGCGGTCAGATCGCGTTCGCCCGGCTCCTCGAACGGATTGGCATAGGTGTGGGCGCGCACCGCCTGGAGCGTGTCGCCCACCGCCGGCCCCTCATAGCCATAATCGATCGCGAGCAGCGCGCCGCCCTGCGCCACGATGCGCGCGGCCAGCACGCGCATGATGCCGACCGAGGCGGGCGATGTTTCGATGATCGAGCCGGCGGGCGCGTCGCGAAGATGCGGTGGGATCACGTCGTCGGGCACCTGCTTGCCGGCGACAGGCAGAAACAACGTGTCCTGACACGCCACCAGCCGCTCATGCCACGTCGCGCCGCGCCGCACGAGCTGGCGGATCGGCAACGCATCGAAGAATTCGTTGGCGACGACCAGCAGCGGCCGGTCAGTCGGCAGCTCCTCCACGTCATCATGCCATGTGGCGTGGGGCACGCGCCTGGCTTGCTCGTCGCGCAGTACGGGGCTGGTCTCGACGAAATGCACGGGCGGGGTAAGCCCTGCCGTCGCCATCGCGCGCAGCGCATCGGCGGCGAGCGTTCCGCGCCCCGGCCCCAGCTCCACCCACGCCACATCTGGCCGCCCGGCGCGATCCCACAGGTCCGCGCACCACAGGCCGATAAGCTCGCCGAACATCTGGCTGATCTCCGGCGCGGTGGTGAAATCACCTCCGGCGCCGAGCGGATCACGTGTGCCGTAGTAATGCGCGTTGGCGGCCGCCATGAACTGGCTGACCGGGATCGGCCCGCCGAGAGTGATCGCTCGCGCCAGCCGTTCTGGCAGCGGGCCCTCTTCCACAATCCGGCTCACGCGACGCTGTCGCTCCCGGCGATCGGCTCGACGCGCTCGCGCCGCCCGCGCGCGGTGGCGATCAGCCAGATCCCGCCGGCGATCATCGGCAGGCACAGGATCTGCCCCATGTGGATCGTCGTCGCGAAGAAGGTGCCCGCGAACTGGGAATCCGGCTCGCGGAAGAATTCGACGAAGAACCGGCACAGGCCATAGCCGAGCACGAAGATGCCGACGAGCTTGCCCGGCTCGTATCGCGCCTTCGTCCGCCAGAAGAAGAAGGCGAGCACCGCGAACAGCAGCAGCCCCTCGAGCCCCGCCTCGTAAAGCTGGCTCGGGTGCCGTGCCGGCTCGATCATGCCGATCGGCACGGTGTGGGGGAAGACGATCGCCCAGGGCACGTCGGTCGGCTTGCCCCACAATTCGCCGTTCACGAAATTGGCCAGCCGGCCGAAGAACAGCCCGAACGGCGCGACGCAGGCGACATAATCGTGGATGCGCAGCCAGTTCAGCCCGTTCTTGCGCGCGAACAGGATGATCGCGATCGTCGTGCCGATCACGCCGCCGTGGAACGACATGCCGCCGTCCCACAGCCGCAGGATGCGGATCGGATGCAGGATCATGTCGGGCGCGTAGAACAGGACATAGCCGATCCGCCCGCCCAGGATGATGCCGAGCGTTGCGTAGAACACCAGATCGTCCGCGTGGCGCCGCGCCATCGGTGCGGCCGGCTCGGCGAGCAGCTTCAGCAGATACCACCAGCCGACGACGATCCCGGCGATATAGGCGAGGCTGTACCAGCGCAGCGTGAAGAAGCCGATCGAGAAGACGTCCGGGTGCAATCCCAGGTCGGTGAAACGGATATGGCCGGCGGATGCGGCGAACAAAGACAGGATCAAGGCTTTTCCCTCGTGCTTCGCCCCTGCATAGTAGCGTCAAATGACAAGACCAAGCGGAGAGGCGCATGAAGACCGAGCTTGACCTGAAGATGGACACCGTGATCGCCGCGATGACGGGCGAGGGCGGTCAGCTCGCGCTTGGCTCGGTGGAGCGTTTCGGGCGCGAGCTGCCGCTGATCGCTGCCGCCCCGCCCACGCTCACCGCCTATTTCTCGCACTTCTGCGCGCAGCATGCCGCCGCAGAATTCGTGATCTCGGGCGACGAGCGGCTTACCTTCGCGCAGGTCCATGCCGAGGCGCAGAAGGTCGCGCGCGCACTGGTGGGCGGCTTTGGCGTGAAGAAGGGCGATCGCGTCGGCATCGCGGCGCGCAACTCGCCCTCATGGATCACGCTTTATTTCGGCATCCTGATGGCCGGCGGGGTCGCGACGCTGCTCAACGGCTGGTGGCAATCCGACGAATTGCGCGACGGGATCGAGGATGTCGATTGCGGGCTGGTTTTCGCCGATGCGCCGCGCGCCGCGCGGCTGGCCGCGATCACGGGGCTGGGTGCAACCATTGTCACCTTCGATGATCGGCTGCCGCTACCGCAGGCGCTCGCCGACATCGCCGCGCGCGCGGATGAGACGCCCCTGCCGGAAATCGCCCCGGACGATCATGCCACGATCCTGTTCACCTCCGGGTCGACCGGCCGCTCCAAGGGCGCGCTGTCCACGCACCGGCAGGTGGTGCAGGGCGTGTTCAACTTTCTCGCCTCGGCGTTGATGATGCTTGCGATCGCGACGCAGGAAGGCGAGGTGAGCGCGTTGCAGCCTGCGACGTTGCTCAACGTGCCGCTGTTCCACGTCACTGCCGAAGTGCCGGTGATGCTCCAGTCGCTGGCGATCGGGCGCAAGCTGGTGCTGATGCCGAAATGGGACGCGGAAGAGGCGATGCGGCTGATCGAAAAGGAAAGGATCACGTATTTCGTCGGCGTGCCGCTGATGAGTTTCGAGATGCTCACGCATCCCAACCGGCACAAATACGATCTCTCGACGGTGAGCGATATCGCGTCCGGTGGCGCGCCGCGTCCGGTGGAGCATGTCCGCCGCATCCATGACGAGATGCAGGGCGCGCCGCTGATCGGCTATGGTCTCACCGAAACAAATGGCATCGGCACCGGCAACTGGCGCGGGAATTACATCGCAAAGCCCAATTCGGCCGGCCGCCCCTCGCCGCCGCTGGTCGATCTCGCGATCCTCGACGATGCGGGCAAGCCGGTCGCGCCGGGTGAGCGTGGCGAGGTCTGCATCCGCTCGGTCGCCAATTTCGAGCGCTACTGGAACAACGAGCGCGCGACCGCCGACGCCTTTACCGCCGACGGCTATCTCCGCACCGGCGACATAGGGTATCTCGACGAGGACGGTTATCTGTTCATCGTCGATCGCAAGAAAGACATCATTATCCGTGGCGGCGAGAACATCTCCTGTCAGGAGGTGGAGGCGGCATTCTATCAGCATCCGCAAGTTGCGGAGGCGACCGTGTTTGGCTTGCCTGACGAGAAGTATGGCGAGGTGCCGGGCGCGGTGGTCCATCCGGCGGATGGTGCTTCGCTGACGGCCGGGGAACTGACCGATTTCCTCCTCGAGCATATCGCCGCGTTCAAGGTGCCGGCGCGGATCTGGATCGTATCGGAACCGCTCCCCCGGCTTGGCACGGAGAAAATCGACAAGGTGGCGCTACGCGCAACTTATGGCGCACAATTTGAAGCGGAGGCGGCCTGATCCCGTCGCTTCCGTCGAAGGGTGATCCCGCCTAGTGGCTTCCCCGATGGTCACTAGACGCAATTTGCTCGTCTCCGGGGGGGCGGGACTGGGGCTGATCGTTGCCTGGGCTGCGTGGCCGCGCAGCTATCGGCCGAATCTTACCGCAGCGCCGGGCGAGACAATCTATGGCGCGTGGCTGAAGATCGGGACGGACGGCCAAGTGATCGTCGCGGTGCCGCAGGCGGAGCATGGGCAGGGCGTCTGGACCGCGCTGGCGCAGATTGTCGCCGACGAATTGGGCGCGGACTGGCGCACCATCGGCGTCGAGGCCGCGCCGCTCAACCCGCTTTACGCCAATCCGCTCGCTGCCGACACGCTGTTCGCCGGCGCGTTCGACCGGATTCCGGCCGCGTTGCGCCGTGAACGCGCGGTGCGCGGTGCGCTGATGCTGACGGGTGGCTCCACGTCGATCCGGAGGTTCGAATCTGCCATGCGGGAGGCGGGCGCGGCGGCGCGCGTGCTTCTTTGCAAGGCGGCGGCGAAGCGCTGGGGGATTGACTGGACGGCGTGCGAAACGGCGGAAGGCTTTGTCGTGGCCGACAAACGACGCATCCGCTTCGCCGAGCTTGCCGCCGAGGCGATCAGCTTCGACCTGCCGGCGGATCTGCCGCTACGCGTGGACGAGGACGGGCGGCTGACCGGCAAGGACGTGCCCCGCCTTGATGTGCCGTCGAAGGTGGATGGATCGGCCAATTTCGCCGCCGACGTGCGCCTACCGGACATGGTGTTCGCCAGCATCATGCAGGGGCCGCTCGGGGATTCCCGGCTGATCGGGGTCAATCGCGCGGCGGCCGAGCGGGTGCGGGGCGTGGTCGCCGTCGTGCAGAACGAACGCTGGGTGGCCGCACTCGCGACCGATTGGTGGGCGGCTGATCGCGCCATCGCCGCGCTCGCGCCGCGTTTCGCAACCCGCGGCCCGGTGGTGAACGACGCGAGCATTGCTGGAGTGCTCGACGCCGCGTTGAAAACACCCGGTCATCGCTTCGCGACGAGCGGCGATATTGCGCCGGTAATGGGCGGTCCCGGGTTGATCGTGGCGGATTATCTGGTCACGCCTGCCTTTCACGCCGCGCTCGAGCCGCCATGCGCCACCGCGTGGTTCCACGGCGACCGGCTGGAAATGTGGATCGGCACGCAAGCACCGGGCCTCGCGCGCGAGGCGGCGGCACGCGCGATCGGCATATCTCCAGACGCAGTGATCCTTCACCCTACACTGATCGGCGGCTCATTCGGCGCAGCGCTCGAGGTGGATGTGGCAGCACAGGCGGCGATCCTGGCAGCGGAGGCCAGGCGCCCGGTGCAACTGGTGTGGTCTCAACGCGAGGCGCTGGCGCGGGACCGCTTCCGCGCGCCAGCGAAAGCTCGAATGACCGCGCGGCTCGCCTCGAACGGCGCTATTATCGCTTGGCGCACACAAATCGCCGCCCCGTCCACCGGACGCGAACTTGCCGCAAGACTGATGCCAAGCGACGCGCTGGTTGCGGCGGCGCTGGCGCTTCCCGCGGGAGCGGACGGCTATGCGGTCGCCGGCTCATTGCCGCCTTATCGCTTGCCTGGTTGCATCGTGGAGCATCATCCAGCGAAAATCGGGCTGCCCGGCGGTCACCTGAAAGGCGGCGCACACGGCTACACCTGTTTCTTTACGGAGAGCTTCCTTGACGAACTGGCGCGCCAAGCGGGTATGGAGCCGATGTCCTTCCGCATCGGCATGCTTGGCGGAGATGCGCGGCTCGCCAGATGCTTATCCACCGCCGCTGCGCTTGGCGGATGGGATGGCGGGGGAGATGGCAGCGGGCAGGGCATCGCCTGTCACACAATGGCAGGAAGCTGTATCGCGGTGCTCGCCGAGGCCGAGATGGATCAGGCAGGTCGCCCGCGCGTGAACCGACTGGTCGCCGCGGTCGATTGCGGACGGCAGGTAAACCCGGATATCATTCGCCAGCAGATCGAAGGCGGGTTGATATTCGGTCTGGCTGCGGCCACGTCCGCTGGCGTGCATATCGACCGCAACCTCGTCACCGCCCATCGCTTTGGCGAACTCGCGCTCCCCCGGCTCGCCGATACGCCGGACATCACTGTTGAGCTTATCGCGAGCAACGCGGAACCGGGCGGAATCGGCGATCTAGGCATGGTCGCGGTCGCCCCCGCGATCGCCAACGCGCTCTATTCCGCAACCGGCAAGCGCCTGCGCGCACTGCCGCTCGGGCATGCTGCGTGAGGCCGGCAGATCATCCAGCGCTAGCAGCGCCGCGCGTCGGCGTGCTGCTCATCAATCTTGGTACGCCCGACTCGCCCGACACCAAATCTGTGCGGCGCTATCTGGCAGAGTTCCTATCCGATCAACGTGTGGTGGAATTGCCCAAGTTGCTGTGGCAGCCGATCCTGCGCGGCCCGATCCTGATGACACGGCCGAAGAAATCCGCCCATGCATATGCGCAGGTGTGGCGTGCCGATGGCTCCCCGCTCGCCGCTATCACGCGGGCGCAGGCGGCGGGCTTGCGCGACGCTTTCGGCCCGGGCGTGATCGTCGACTGGGCGATGCGTTATGGCACGCCCGCGATCGGGGAGAGGCTGGAGGTGCTGAAGGCGGCCGGATGTGAGCGGATACTGCTCGCGCCGCTCTACCCGCAATATTGCGCCGCCACCACCGCGACCGCCAACGACAGCGCGTTCGCCACGCTGGCGGCGATGCGGTGGCAGCCGGCAATCCGCACGCTGCCGCCTTATTACGACGATCCCGCGCACATCGATGCGTTGAAGCAATCGGTGGAGGCCGCGTTGGCCGGGCTGGATTTCGTGCCCGATGCGCTCCTCGTCAGCTTCCACGGCATGCCTGCGCGCACCCTGTCGCTGGGCGATCCTTATCACTGCCACTGCCAGAAAACGGCGCGGCTGCTGGGCGAGGCTTTGGGACGGGAGGTGACGATCACGTTTCAGTCCCGGTTCGGGCGCGCAAAATGGCTTGAGCCGGCGACCGATACGGTTCTGGCCGCATTGCCTGGCAGGGGCGTCAAGCGCATCGCGATCGTGGCGCCGGGCTTTTCCGCCGACTGTATCGAGACGCTGGAAGAGCTGGCGATTCGCGGGCGTGAGACGTTCGCCGCCGCCGGGGGAACGGATTTCGCCTATCTCCCATGCCTTAACGACACCCCGACAGGTTTGGAAATGCTTCGGAAAATCCTTTCGCGAGAACTTGAAGGATGGGTCGCCCACTCGTAGTTTCAAGTCCACTTCATGGAGAGGAGAGTCCTAATGGCGCGAGTTGCAGTCGTGACGGGTGGAACCCGGGGTATCGGCGAAGCGATCAGTGTCGCGCTACGGGACAAGGGGATCGCGGTGGCGGCTAATTATGCCGGCAACGACGATCGCGCCCGGGAATTCACCGCACGCACCGGGATCGTCGCCTACAAGTGGGATGTTGCCGACTACGATGCCTGCCAGCAGGGTTGTGCGGAAGTTGCCCAGCAACTCGGCCCGATCGACATCGTCGTCAACAATGCCGGCATCACCCGCGATGGCACGATCCTGAAAATGACCTACCAGATGTGGAAGGAGGTCATGGACACCAACCTTGGCGGCTGTTTCAACATGGCCAAGGCGGTGTTCCCCGGCATGCGCGAGCGCAAATGGGGGCGGATCGTGAACATCGGCTCGATCAACGGGCAGGCGGGCCAATATGGCCAGGTGAACTATGCCGCCGCCAAATCAGGCATCCACGGCTTTACAAAGGCGCTTGCACAGGAAGGCGCGCGGACCGGCGTGACGGTGAACGCGATCGCGCCAGGCTATATCGATACCGATATGGTCGCGGCGGTGCCGCCCGATGTGCTGGAGAAAATCGTTGCCAAGATTCCGGTCGGTCGGCTGGGGCAGGCGGAAGAGATTGCGCGCGGCGTAGCCTTCCTGTGCTCGGAAGAGGCGGGGTTTGTAACTGGGTCGACGCTGAGCATCAACGGCGGGCAGCACATGTACTGACGTAGTGCGCGGCGTGTCTTCCAGCGACGCGGGCCTGGCTCCCGCGCCGCTGCCGCCGCGAAAAGGCGTTCACGCGCATCGACCGCCCGGCCGGTTTCCTGTAACCGCGTAGAAAGATGCCGAGCCGCTTCGATAACCTGCCGAACCGTCGCGCGATCATTGATCGTCGCGAGCTTTCAGATCGTCTCGCCGCGCTCGATATCGCTGACCAGGCCACGCTGCGCCGCGCGGTCACCGTAGAACTCAAGAGCGCGCTCGACGCAGGCCGCGTCGAGATCGCACGGCGGCTTACCGAGCATCCCTCGCGCGGGCTGGAAGCAGCCAATGGGCAGGCGTTCCTTATCGATCAGATTCTGCGTGTGCTGTTTGATCTCGTCACCCAGCGACTTTATCCGCTGAGCAATCCGACGGCGGCTGAACGGCTCGCGCTACTGGCAGTCGGCGGGTACGGGCGCGGCGAGATGGCACCCTTCTCGGATGTGGACATCGCCTTTCTCACGCCGTGGAAGCAGCCGCCATGGGCGGAGCAGGTGATAGAATCGATGCTCTATGTCCTGTGGGATCTGGGGCTGAAGGTCGGGCATTCCAGCCGATCGCTCGATGAGATGGTGCGGCAGGCGAAAGGGGATGTGACGATCCGTACAGCGTTGCTGGAGGCGCGCTATGTCTGGGGCGATGAAGCGTTGGCGGATGAAGCCTCGCGCCGCTTCAAGGCCGAGGTACAGCGCGATACCGAGCGACAGTTTGTTGCGGACAAGCTGGCGGAGCGTGATCAGCGCCACCTCAAAATGGGTGACAGCCGCTATGTCGTCGAACCCAATGTGAAAGAGGGCAAGGGCGGGATGCGTGATCTCCACGCGCTCTTCTGGATTGGCAAATATGTCTATGACGTGGATCGCGCCGCCGATCTGGTCGAAAAGGGGCTGTTCACCCCGGCCGAATATCGCCTGTTTCATCGCGCGGATAATTTCCTTTGCGCAGTGCGCTGCCACCTCCACCTGATCACCGGACGCGCAGAGGACCGCCTGACCTTCGACGTGCAGCGTGAGATCGCCGAACGGATGCGGTTTTCGGATCGGCCGGGTAAACCTGGCGTCGAGCGCTTCATGCAATATTACTTCTTGCAGGCGAAGGCGGTGGGATCGCTGACGGGGGTGTTCCTCGCCCATCTTGATGAACAGTTTGCTGCGCGCGGGCGTCGCTTCGGGCTTCCGACCATCCGCAGGCGGCCGCGCAAGCTGAGTGGTTTCGTCCTCGATCGCGGACGGCTGGCGCTGCCGCGCGACGATTTCTTCGCCGAGGATCCCGTGCGGCTGATCGAGATATTCCAGCTTGCCGACGTGCACCGGCTGGAGATCCATCCGATGGCGATGCGTATCGCCGCGCGTGATGCCAAGCTGGTTGATGAGATCAGGGATGATCCGCGCGCAAATGCGCTGTTCCTCGATCTCGTCGCGAGCCGGAATGATCCCGAGCTAGTGCTGCGCTGGATGAACGAGGCGGGGGTTTTCGGTCGTTTTGTGCCCGATTTCGGCCGCGTCGTCGCGCAGATGCAGTTCGACATGTATCACCATTATACGGTCGACGAGCATACAATACGCGCGATCGGACTGCTGAGCCGGATCGAGCGCGGCGAGTTCGCCGGCGAGCATCCGCTCTCAACTGCAATCTTCAAGCAAATCGTATCGCGCCGCGCGCTTTACGTGGCCGTGCTGCTGCACGATATCGCGAAAGGCCGCGGCGGCGATCACTCAATTCTGGGCGCAGCAGTGGCGGAGCGCTTGTGCCCGCGTTTCGGACTTGGCCCTGCTGAGACGGAAACTGTGGCGTGGCTGGTACGAAACCATCTGTTGATGTCGGCAACAGCCTTCAAGCGCGACCTAGCAGATTTCAAGACGATCCTGGATTTCGCGGCAGTCGTTCAGTCGCCCGAGCGGCTGCGTATGCTGTTGGCGCTTACGGTCGTGGATATCCGCGCGGTCGGTCCGGCGACATGGAACGGCTGGAAGCGGCAGTTGCTTAGCGATCTTTTCGAAGCGGCGGAGGAAGTGCTGCGGCTCGGCCACAAGCAACGCGGGCGCGCCGAGCGGATCGCGGGAAAGCAGGCCAATCTTGCGCGCTCACTGGGCTGGGATGAAACGGCGCTGGCGAAATTCGTGCGGCAGATGCCGGAGCCGTATTGGATCGCGGAACCAGAGGATGTACTCGCGCATAACGCGCGTTTCATCGCCGCCACCGGTGATGAGCAGCTCGCGATCGACGCTCAGGTCTATCCCGATCGCGGCGCGACATTGGTGACCGTCTATGCCGCCGATCATCCGGGCATCTTCTATCGCATAGCCGGTGCGATCCATCTCGCCGGCGGCAATATCATCGATGCGCGCATCCACACGACGCGCGATGGCATGGCATTGGACAATTTTCTCGTGCAGGATCCGATCGGTCGCCCCTTCGACGAAGCCGGGCAGCTCAACCGATTGCGCACCGCGATCGAGGATGCGCTCGCCAACCGAAGCCGGCTGATCGACCGGCTGAAGGCGAAGCCCTTGCCGCGGGTGCGCGCCGATGCCTTTCCGATCGAGCCAAACGTGCTGGTCGACAATCACGCTTCCAACCGCTTCACGGTCGTGGAAGTGAACGCACGCGATCGGCCGGCACTGCTCAGTCAACTCGCCCACGCGCTGTTCCAATCGAAAGTGACGATCCATTCGGCACATGTCGCCACATACGGCGAGCGCGCGGTGGATACTTTCTATCTGACCGATCTTACCGGGGACAAGATCGCTGCTTCCGGGCGTGTAAAGGCTTTGGAGCGGCGGCTGCTGGATGCGGCAGCCGGCATGCCAAGCGAATTGGCGGCGTGAGGCACACGCCCCCCTCCAGCGGAGAGGGGCGTACCCAAAACTACTTCGGTGCGAGGACCATCAGCATCTGGCGGCCTTCCATTCGTGGATAGGCTTCAACCTTGGCCACTTCCGCCACCTGCTCCGCAACGCGCTGCAGCACCGCCATACCGATCTGACCGTGAGAGAGCTCTCGGCCGCGGAAGCGCATCGTCACCTTAACCTTATCGCCCTCTTCGATGAACTCGACCACCTTCTTCATCTTGGTATCGTAATCGTGATCATCGATGTTCGGACGCATTTTGATCTCTTTGATCTCCTGCGTCTTTTGCGACTTGCGGGCGAGGTTCGCCTTCTTCTGCGCCTCGTACTTGTATTTGCCTACATCGAGAAATTTGGCGACGGGCGGGTCGGCATTGGGCGACACCTCGACCAGATCGAGGCCAACATCGCGCGCCTGCTCCATGGCCTCACGCGTGTACATCACGCCAAGATTCTCGCCCTCATGATCGATCACGCGGACCTTGGGGCTCTGAATCCATTCGTTGAAACGGGGGCCATTCATTGGCGGCGCCTGCATCGGGCGGCGCATCATGGGCGGACGGATAGGTACTTCTCCTGCTGACTCACTGCGCTCGATATAGGGCTTCCTGCGCGGAATCGGAAGATATGAAACGGCCGACGCCCCGAATGGAGCGACGGCCGTGCTCTGAAGTCACACTTGTTCAGAAGCTGCCGCGCAGCGTGACACCGTACATGCGCGGTTCACCGGGGAAGCCGACGAACAGTTGGTTGGCCGAGCCCGCAAATCCGGACGATGCCGGAGCCGCGACTGAACGATAAGTGCCACTGCCCTGAAGGGGCATATCCGCGCCGATCTGGAAGTAGCGCTGGTTGAAAATGTTCTGTGCCCAGAATTCAACGCCCCATTTCTTTGCCGGGCCATAAATCCCGACGCGGCCGTTTACGACGACAAACGCATCCTGCACCTTTTCCAGATCGAGATCGGAGCCGGTGTTGGTATCGCTTTGCAGGCGCGCGTCGACATAGAATAGCGCCGAAAGCTTGTCACTGAGCTGCGGCGACCAGCTCACCCCTGTGGTGACCGTATAGCGCGGCGCGTTGGATACCTCGTTACCGGGAAGCTGGAACAACACTGGCGACAGCGGACGCCCGCCGGTCCCTACCAGATTGTTGCGATATTGGGCGTCGGTGTAAGTGAGCGCCATGTTGACCGACACCTGCCGGATTGGCCGTATGAACGCTTCAATCTCGAAGCCCTTGGAGATAACGCCCGGCCGCAGGCGATTGGGCGCGCACGATCCGGTAACGGTCGAGGCATCCCGATCCCCGCCGTTCAGATTATCCTTACAGGCTTGAATGTTCGTGACCTCAAAATTCACGCCATTGTACGTGTTGAGCTGATAATCGCTATATTCCTGGTAGAAGCCGGCAAGGTTGATATCCACGCCCGGCCCGTTCCATTTCAGCCCGACTTCATAAGCGTTGACCTTTTCGCTGGCGAAGGCGAGATCGGCAGCCTCAGGCCGGCCGTTACCCGGCGAGTTCGCCGGAAGCGCGAGCCGCGCGGCGCAGGTCGCATCATAAGCCGTGTAGCACGGTCGATCGAGCGCGGAATAGTCGAGGTTGAAACCGCCCGCCTTGTAACCCTTGGATGCGGAGGCGTAGATCATCAGCCGCTCGATCGGCTTGAAAGACAGAACCGCCGTTCCCGTCCACTCGCCATCGCTGAAGCGCGAGCCGGTCGACCCGGCCGGGATGCTGACGGCAGTCCCGTTGATGACGCACGCCAGCGACGCCAGCGACTGGAATGGTGAATTCACGATCAGCGGGCAGAGCGCGTTGTTAGAATTGGCGTTGCCTTGCAGGTTCTTGCGCTCGTGCGTGTAGCGCGCGCCGATCGTCAGCATCAGCTTGTCGCGTATGATGTCGAAAGTATTGTGCGTAAACACCGCAATGTTCGAGCTGTCCTGCCGGAAGTTCGACCCATTCGCTCCGGTGCCATTGATCGAAATGGCGGGTTGGCCTAGCGCTGCGGCCAGGCTGCCGAAGCCGGGGCGGGCCGGATTGGCGATAAGCGCCTGCAACGTAGAGCGCGCGGTGCCCGGCGGCAGCGCTGCAATCGTCCCCTGCACCACGGGCACGTTTATGCAATATTGATTCGACGGGAGAACTGCCCCCGGTAGTACATTGGCCATTAGCAAACAGTTGGCAAAACGCTCGTAATCCTTGCCATATTTTATGTCGTCGGAGGTGGTTAGGCGTTCGGTGGAGTAATAGCCGCCGATCAGCCAGTCGAGCCGGCCGTCCAGCGCCTCGCCCTGCAGGCGCAGTTCCTGGCTGAACAGGCGGAAGCGGCGGTTGAGGTTCTGCCGGTCGAGAATATCGAGCGCGTTGAAATCGCCATCCTGCCCCTGCCGGTTCTTGTAATCGCGATAGGCGGTGATCGAGGTGAGATTGGCACTGCCGAGCTTGTAGTTGATCTCGCCGGAAACGCCCCAATCCTCGCTTTTGGACGTATAGGGCACCCCCGGCGTGTTGGGCACGCCATAGACGAAGCGCTCGCCGTTCGGAATCGTCGGATAATTGGCACCGAGCGCCTGAAGCAGCGGCAGCAGCGTGTTCGGCGAGATCGCCACCCCGCCGCCCGCCTGGCGCGTCAGGCTGCGCGTCGGGCCGAGCAGCACGCCGCCGCAGCAATTCTCATCGCGCTTCGAATAATCAGCGATCAGGCGCACCTTGAGATCGCTCGACGGCTCGAACAGGAACTGGCCGCGCGCCAGCCAGCGGTTGCGATCGTTGATATCCGGCTGGCCGGGAGTGAGCGCCTTGATATAGCCATCACGCCGCTGCCACACGCCATCGAGCCGGATCCCGGCGGTTTCCGACAGCGGCGCGTTCAGCCCGCCGTCGAGCCGCCAGTAATCGTAATTGCCGTAGGTGATCGCGCCCTTGGCATGAAAGCCATCGAGCTCCGGCCCCTTGGTGACGATATTGATGAGGCCGGCGGTGGAATTGCGGCCGAACAACGTGCCCTGCGGCCCGCGCAGCACCTCGATCCGCTCGATATCGCCGAGTTCGGAGAGGCCGACGCCGGTGCGGCTGCGATAGACGCCGTCGATGAACAGGCCGACCGAGCTTTCGAGGCCGGCATTCTCGCCCACCGTGCCGATGCCGCGGATGCGCGCGGTGAAATTCACCTCGCTCGTCGCGCCGGAAACGAGCAGCGAGGGGGCGACCTGGTTGAGCGCGCGCACATCGGTCGCGCCGGTGTTCTGGAGCGTATCGCCGGACACCGCCGAGATCGCGATCGGCACGCTCGACAGCGATTCGGCGCGGCGCGTTGCGGTGACGATCACATCGCCGGCGCTGTCCGGCGCACGCTCGGCGGCGGTTTCGGCGGGTGCCGCCTGCTGGGCAACGGCGGGGGTTGAGGCCACGAGCGCCGCGCACGACAACAGGCGCGGCAGAACAGCACTGCGCATAAAATCCATCTCCCGGTCGGACCCTTCTTGAACGGGGTCACGGGCGGCAGGTTATGCGCGAGCCGGGCCGCATGTCACGGCGCGGTCATGCCGGTTTCACGTTTATTGCGCGCGCTGCGCCCTTTTCGCCACAAAGCGACAGCGACGTTGACGTAAACGTCAGGTGAGGTCCGGCGCCCGCGCGGCATCGCGCAGCCGCTCGATGGCGGCCGCCAGCCCGAGCACCTCCTGCTTTGCATCCGCGCCGAGCGGGCGCAGCGCCACGCTTCCCTCGTCCGCCTCGCGCTTGCCGACGACGAGCAGGTTGGGCACCTTGGCCATGCTGTGCTCGCGCACCTTGTAGTTGATCTTCTCGTTGCGGAGATCGGTCTCGACGCGCAGCCCCGCCTTGCGCAGTTCCGCGGCCACCTGCACCGCATAATCGTCCGCGTCGGACACGATCGTCGCCACCACCGCCTGCACCGGGGCGAGCCATTGTGGCAGCTTTCCCGCGAAATGCTCGACGAGGATGCCGATGAACCGCTCATACGAGCCGAAGATCGCGCGGTGCAGCATCACCGGGCGATGGCGCTGGCCGTCCTCCGCGATGTAGCTTGCATCGAGCCGCTCGGGCAGTACGCGATCCGACTGGATCGTGCCGACCTGCCATGTCCGCCCGATCGCGTCGGTCAGATGCCATTCGAGCTTCGGCGCGTAGAAGGCGCCCTCGCCGGGCAGTTCTTCCCAGCCATATTCCGGCGTGTTGAGCCCGGCGGCGGCGACCGCGTCGCGCAGCTCGTTCTCCGCCTTGTCCCACATCTCGTCGCTGCCGAAACGCTTCTCCGGGCGCAGCGCGAGCTTGATCGAATAGGTGAAGCCGAAATCCTTGTAGATGCGATCGGCGAGGTTGCAGAACGCCTGCACCTCATCGACGATCTGATCCTCGCGGCAGAAGATATGCGCGTCGTCCTGCGTGAACTGGCGCACGCGCATCAGCCCGTGGAGCGCGCCATGCGGCTCGTTGCGATGGCAGCAGCCGTTTTCGTAAAGGCGCAGCGGCAGATCACGATACGACTTGATCCCCTGACGGAAGATCAGGACATGCGCGGGGCAGTTCATCGGCTTCAACGCCATCCATTCGGCGTGATCGGAGACGATCGGCCCTTCATCCTCGGTATTGGGCACTTCGTCGGGGATGACGAACATGTTCTCGCGATATTTGCCCCAATGGCCGGATTGCTCCCACTGGCGCGCGTCCATCACCTGCGGGGTCTTGACTTCGCGATACCCCGCGCCGTCGATCGCGCGCCGCATATACGCCTCAAGCTCGCGCCAGATGACATAGCCCTTGGGATGCCAGAACACGCTGCCATGCGCCTCCGCCTGAAGGTGGAACAGGTCCATCTCCTGCCCGAGCTTGCGATGATCGCGCTTGGCGGCCTCCTCCAGCCGGAACAGATGCTGATCGAGCTGCTTCCTGTTGAGCCAGCCGGTGCCGTAGATGCGGCTGAGCATCGCGTTGTTCTGATCGCCGCGCCAGTAAGCACCGGACACGCGCGTCAGCTTGAAGGCATCGGGCGCGAGCTTGCCGGTCGAGGCGAGGTGCGGCCCGCGGCACATGTCGAGCCAGTCGTCGCCGGACCAATAGACGGTCAGCTCCTCGTCGCCGGGCAGTTCGGCGGCCCATTCGGCCTTGAACGTCTCGCCCTGCTGCTTCCAGCGGCTGATGAGCTGCTCACGCGACCACACTTCGCGGCGCAGCGGCTTGTCGGCCGCGATGATCGCGCGCATCCGCGCCTCGATCGCGGGCAGATCCTCCTCGGTGAACGGGCGATCCTTCGGCGCGAAATCGTAATAGAAGCCGTCGTCGGTGGAGGGGCCGAAGGTGATCTGCGTGCCGGGGAACAATTCCTGCACGGCCTCCGCCAGCACGTGCGCGTAATCGTGGCGGGCAAGCTCCAGCGCGTCCGCCTCGTCGCGCGCCGTGACGAGCGCGAGCGCCGCGTCATGCTCGATCGGGCGATTGAGATCGCGCAGCTCGCCGTCCACCCGCGCGGCAAGCGCCGCTTTCGCCAGCCCCGGCCCGATCGCGGCGGCGACATCCGCCGGCGTGGTGCCGGGCGGCATCGCGCGGACCGAGCCGTCTGGCAGCGAGATCGAGATCATGTCGTTCATGTGAAGGCGTATCCTGTCGATTCACGCGGGCTTATGCACATCGCGACGCCCCGGGGAAAGCGGCAGGAAACGGGAAGGCCGGGCGCGTGCTCCTTCCCGATCCCGGGAAGGTGCCTGAAGCGCGGATCGTCAGCCGATGCGCGTCAGGCCCCCCGGAGATCCGGGGGTAGTGCTGGTCCGCGATGGCGAAACGTGGCGCATGGGCGCGATATAGCGCGCTCGGCCCGATACGACAACGGGCCCGCCTCCGCTGGGGAGACGGGCCCGCGCCCTCGCTACGCCACTGGAGGGAAATGTCCTCGATACGCTACCCGAGGAAAGGGGCGTGCCGCTTAGCGGCAGTAACGCGGATTGCCAGACTTATCGATCGCGCGACCCGCCAGTGCACCCGCGACGCCGCCGATCAGCGTGCCGCCGAGGCGGTCGCCGCGCGTGTCGATCGTGCGGCCGAGCAAGCCGCCGGCGATCGCGCCGACCACGGTGCCGGTGCCGCCGCTCGAGCAGCGGCGCTCGCGATAGTGGTAGCGGCGGTCGTCGTAGCGCCGCTGGTCATAGCCGCGATCGTTGTAGCCGCGATCATAATAGCCGTTGCCGTAACCATTGCCGTAGCCGCCGCCGTAATAGCGCTGCGCTTCCGCCGCGCTCGGGGCCATGGTTGCCGCGCCGATCGAAAGGGCGACGGCGGCCAGTGAAAGTTTCTTGAACATCGAACGTCTCCCGAAAATTCCGGCCGATGGCGGGAGCGTTTCCCGGATCGGCGAAACACTATCTGCCCGATTCGCCGCGAACCGATCCTGAATGCGCCCGTTATCGACCGTTCAGGGTTCGCCGGGCTATCGGGATCGCGTGCGCCCGCTGTTCGCCTCCATCGCCGCCGTCTTGCTGATCGTGCCGGGATTCGCGGGGATCGATCCGGTCGCGCGCCTTTCACCGGGGGCGACGGTGCATGTGCGGCGCTATGTGCCGCGCGGCGGCTGGCCCGGGCGGATCGGGCGGCTGGAGCCGGTGGCCGCGGTGACGATCGACAGCCCGGCCGCGGGCTTCGGCGGCTTTTCCGCGCTGGCGCTGACCGACGGGCGCGCGACGCTGCTGAGCGATTCGGGCAACTGGCTGCTGCTGCGGATCGCGCACGGCGCGGCGTCCAGCGAAACCGGCGCGCTCGGCGCCGGGCCGGGGCGGGGCTGGTCGAAAGAGGATCGCGACAGCGAATCGCTTGCGATCGATCCCGCGACCGGCCGCGCCTGGGTGGGGTTCGAGCGGGCGAACGAGATCTGGCGCTTCGATCCCACGCTACGAACCGGCGAGGCGCATCGCGCGCCGCGCGCGATGGCGCCATGGTGGGGCAACAGCGGCGCCGAATCGCTCGCGCGCTTTCGCGATGGCAGGTTCGTCGCGATCGCGGAGCGCGCGCACGGCGCGACGCGGCCGGCGTTGCTGTTTCAGGGCGACCCCGCCGGGGCGACGACGCGAATCGAGCGGTTTCGCTACCGTCCGCCGGCGGGGTACGACCCGAGCGACGCGGCGGTGCTGCCATCGGGCGATCTGATCGTGCTCAATCGGCGCCATCACGGCTGGCTGCGCTTCTCCGCGAAGCTGGTGGTGATCCCGCGCGCCGCGATTCGCGCCGGGGCCAGCCTCGGCGGGCGGGAGATCGCGACGCTCGCTGCGCCGGTGACAAGCGAGAATTGCGAGGGGCTGGCGATCACGCGCGAGCACGGCGCGACGATGCTGTGGATCACCACCGACAACGATCAGATGCCGCTGCGGCGCAGCTATCTGATGAAATTCCGGCTGCGATGACGCGCGGCAAACGCCACACGGCCCGCCATCCGCTGGGGAGGGCGGGCCGCGCAGATCGGCCGGCAATCGAATCGAAAGCGTTACGCCGCGACGGCGCCGCGCTTCTTCACGATATCGCGCTTCAGGCGGCGTGCACGCAGCGACAGCTTCTCGTCGCCGGTCTTCACCAGCCAGTTGTCGAGGCCGCCGTTATGCTCCACCGAGCGCAGACCGTGGGTCGATACGCGCAGACGCACGCTCTTCTCCAGCGTGTCAGAGATCAGCGTGACGTTCTGCAGGTTCGGCAGGAACGTGCGCTTGGTCTTGTTGTTGGCGTGGGAAACGTTGTTCCCCACCTGCCGGCCCTTGCCGGTCAGCTCGCAGATGCGCGACATGATATAATCCTGAATTTCGGTTGCCCGGAAAGAGCGCGGCCCTAACGCGACCCCGCCATTTCGTCAAGCGCGGCGCGTGCAACTCCCGGCCGCGCGCGACGTTGTTTCACGATCGCATCAACACGGGAGAGAAATTCATGCGCGCTGTTCTGGTATTGCTGGGCGTCGTCGCCCTCGTGGCCCTGGTCGGCATCATGACCGGGTTCATCAACCTCGACCAGACGCGCACCGCGCAACTGCCGCATCTGGAGGGCGGGCAGGCCCCGGCGTTCAAGGCCGATGTGGGCAAGATCGACGTGGGCACCGAAAAGAAGACGATCGAAGTGCCGAAGGTCTCGGTCCAGAAGCCGGCCGACAACGCTCAATAGTCTCGATAGACAATCTCGCATGGCGGGCGGTAGGCGGGGAGCGATGTTCCCGCTTCCGCCTCATATGCGGGCCGCGCTCGATGCGGCGGCCGTTGCTGCCGCACAGGGCGAGGTGCCGGTCGGCGCCGTGGTGGTGCGCGATGGCGCGGTGATCGCCACCGGCGCCAATGCGCCGCGCGCGCTGCACGATCCCACCGCCCATGCCGAGATGCTGGCGATTCGCGCGGCGGCGGCGCTGATCGGTCGCGACCGGCTGGAGGATTGCGACCTGTGGGTGACGCTCGAGCCATGCGCGATGTGCGCGGGCGCGATCGCCCATGCGCGGATCGCGCGCCTCTATTACGGCGCGGCCGATGCGAAAGGCGGGGCGGTGGAACATGGCCCACGCTTCTTCGCGCAGCCGACCTGTCATCACCGGCCCGAGATATTCGCCGGCATCGGCGATCGTGAAGCGGGCACGCTGCTGCGGGATTTCTTCGCCGCGCGGCGCTAGGTGCGCTCGCTGCGATGAGCGCTCCGGCGCGCTTCCCGCTGAACGATCAGGCCGCCCGACGCTTGAGCAGCGCCGATCGCTCGCACCGGCAGACGATTTCATCGCGCTGATTGACAAGTTCGTGGGTGAAGGTGACGAGCCCCGCATCGGGGCGGGACTTGCTCTCACGCACCGCGATCACCTCGCTGGTCGCGCGCATTGTGTCGCCGATGAACACGGGTTTTGGCATGACGAGCTTGTCGTAGCCGAGATTGGCGACGAGCGTGCCGAGAGTCGTATCGCCCACCGACAGCCCCACCATCAGCGCGAAGGTGAAGGTGCCGTTGACGAGGATCTGGCCGAATTCGCTCGCCTTCGCCGCCTCCACGTCGAGATGCAGCGGCTGCGGATTGTGCGTCATGGTGGAGAACAGCAGATTGTCCGTTTCGGTCACGGTGCGGCGGATCTCATGCTCGATCCGGTCGCCCACCCGCCATTCGTCGTAGAAGCGCCCGGCCATCAGCCTTCTCCCCGCTCGATCCGCGCCAGCAGCGCGCCCTCGCTCACCTGCCCGCCGGCGGCGGCGTTGAGTTCCGCCACCGTCCCGTCGAACGGCGCGACGAGGCTATGCTCCATCTTCATCGCCTCCAGCGTGACGAGTTTCTGGCCCTTGGCGACGGTATCGCCCGCCGCCACCTCCACCGCGATGATGCGGCCCGGCATGGGCGAGAGGATCGCGCCGTCTGCAGCGGCGCCGGCGGCAGATAAATTGGGGCGCTGAGTAACAGAAAAAAGATAAGTCTCCCCCCTCTCGGTAACCAAAATCTCGCTATCACGTGTCATTGTAGTGCAAATGCCGTGAGGCCGGGTGTAATTCTTACTGGAGCCAACCAGATGTTTGCCGCTGTAATAGAGATTGATGCTCTCTTTTGTGTGACTATTTAGACGAAATCCAAACAATGCTGCTAACCGAACGCCAGCGGGCGTATAATTAATCTCAGTCCAGTCGAGAAAATCGAGGCGATAACGTCGGGCTGCTGCATCGACTGCTTCCGGCGATGGAGCGGGGGACGGCAAAAGCGCGTCGCCGGCACGTGAGATCAATCCGGTATCAACTGCTCCAGCCGCGAAATCTCGGTGCGCCAGGCAAGCATATAGAAAGCCGGCATTTGTCTTTGTCGGTGCGACATAGCTGGCATCGAGGGCCGCCATCAACACCAGCCTTGCTTCTTCACGGGTATCAGCATGCACCACGAGCTTTGCGATCATGGGGTCATAGAACGGGGTGACGACATCACCCTCCTCAACCCCGCTTTCGATGCGGATACGGTGATCCAGTCGTAAATGATTGAGCTTTCCGGGACTCGGCAGAAACCCCTTCGCGGGATCCTCCGCATACAGCCGCGCCTCGATCGCCCAGCCGTTGATCGACAGCTCCTCCTGCCGCTTGGGCAGCGGCTCGCCGCTGGCGACGCGGAGCTGCCATTCGACCAGATCGACGGCGGTGATCTCCTCCGTCACCGGATGCTCCACCTGAAGCCGCGTGTTCATTTCCATGAACCAGATGCGGTCGGCGCGCAGGCCCTCGCTCGCGTCGGCGATGAACTCGATCGTGCCAGCGCCAACATAATCCACCGCGCGCGCCGCCTGCACCGCCGCGCCGCAGATCGCCGCGCGGGTCGCCTCGTCCATGCCGGGGGCGGGGGCTTCCTCGATCACCTTCTGGTGGCGGCGCTGGAGCGAGCAATCGCGCTCGAACAGATGGACGACATTGCCATGCGTATCGCCGAACACCTGCACCTCGATGTGGCGCGGCGAGAGGATGTATTTCTCCAGCAGCACGCGATCGTCGCCGAACGAGGACGCCGCCTCGCGCTGGCAGGAGAGAAGCGCGTCGGCGAAATCCTCGCCCCGCTCCACGCGGCGCATCCCCTTGCCGCCGCCGCCCGCGACCGCCTTGATGAGCACGGGATAGCCGATCGCGTCCGCTTCGGCCCGGAGCCGCCCGGGAGCCTGATCGTCACCGAGATAGCCGGGCGTGGTGGGAACGCCGGCTTCCTGCATCAGCCGCTTGGCGGCGTCCTTGAGGCCCATCGCGCGGATGCTGGCGGGCTTCGGGCCGACCCAGACCAGGCCGGCATCGATCACCGCCTGCGCGAAATCGGCGTTTTCCGAAAGGAAGCCATAGCCCGGGTGGATCGCCTCCGCCCCGCTCGCCCGCGCCGCGGCGATGATCCGCTCGCCGACGAGATAGCTTTCGCGCGCCGGGGAGGGGCCGATATGCACCGCCTCGTCCGCCTGCCGCACGTGCAGCGCGTTCGCGTCGGCATCGGAATAGACCGCCACCGTACGCACGCCCATCGCCCGCGCGGTGCGGATGATCCGGCACGCGATCTCGCCGCGATTGGCGATGAGGAGCGATTTGATCATGCCGCCGCGCATCCCGTTGTCCGTTGTGTCCAGGTGATGTTGAGGATCTTCCACTGGCCGCCTTCCCGGATCAGGTCGAAGTGGTTGACGCCGCAATGCGCGACCTTGCCGTCGATCGTTGCGACATAATCGCTCCAGATCATCGCGATATCGCCGTCGATCTCGACCGCGGGGCCGGTGAGCCGCTCCACGAAGCGCGGGCCGCTATCGGGGATGCCGCCGATGAACTGCGCCCAGGTCATATGCCGGTAGCTGCGCGAGCCATCGGGATTCTCGACCACCGCCTGCGCCGCGCCATCGGGGCGGAAGAAGGTGAGCGCCTTCGCCTTGTCGCGCGCGCTCAGCGTTTCGAACAGGTTGGTCGCGACCGCCAGCACCGCCTGTTCCTCGCCGGTGGACGGCGGCAATCCGGTGCCCTTCACGATCGGGGCGACGGGTGTGACCTGGAGCAGCAGGGCGAGAAGCGGGGCGATCATGGTTTCTCCCATCACATGCGGAACACGCCGAAGCGCGGCGCTTCGGGAATCGGGGCGTCGAGCGTCGCGGCCAGCGCCAGGCCGAGCACGTCGCGGGTCTGCGCGGGATCGATGATGCCATCGTCCCACAGCCGCGCGGTGGCATGCCACGGATTGCCCTCATCCTCGTAGCGCTGGCGGATCGGGGCCTTGAACGCCTCCGCCTCGTCCGGCGTCCACCTGTCCGCGTCGCGATGCACGGTGGCGAGCACGCTGGCCGCCTGTTCGCCGCCCATCACGCTGATGCGGCTGTTGGGCCAGGTGAACAGGAACCGCGGGGAATAGGCGCGGCCGCACATCCCGTAATTGCCCGCGCCGAAGCTGCCGCCGATCAGCACGGTGATCTTGGGCACGCTGGCGGTGGCGACGGCGGTGACGAGCTTCGCGCCATGCTTGGCGATCCCCTCCGCCTCGTATTTCCCGCCGACCATGAAGCCGGAAATGTTCTGGAGGAACAGCAGCGGGATGCGCCGCTGGCAGGCGAGTTCGATGAAATGCGCGCCCTTCTGCGCCGATTCGCTGAACAGCACGCCATTGTTGGCGAGGATCGCGACCGGCAGGCCCCAGATATGCGCGAAGCCGCACACCAGGCTGGAGCCATACAGCGCCTTGAATTCGTGAAATTCGCTGCCGTCCACCAGCCGCGCGATCACCTCGTGCACGTCATAGGGCGCGCGCACGTCCTGCGGCACGATGCCGTATAGCTCTTCCGCGTCAAACTTCGGCGCGCGTGGCGCGCGTTGATTGACGGCTGCGGGCGTCTGCGGCTGGAGCGTGGAGACGATATCGCGGACGATGGTCAGCGCGTGTTCGTCATTCTCCGCGACATGATCGACCACGCCCGATCTGCGCCCGTGCGTTTCCGCGCCGCCCAGTTCCTCGGCCGAGATTTCCTCGCCCGTGGCGGCCTTCACCAGCGGCGGGCCGGCAAGGAAGATCGTGCCCTGATTGCGCACGATCACCGTTTCGTCCGACATCGCGGGGACATATGCCCCGCCCGCTGTGCAGCTTCCCATCACGCAGGCGATCTGCGGGATGCCCTGCGCGCTCATGTTCGCCTGATTGAAGAAGATGCGCCCGAAATGCTCGCGATCGGGAAACACCTCGGCCTGATGCGGCAGGTTCGCCCCGCCCGAATCGACGAGATAGATGCACGGCAGGCGGTTCTGCTCGGCGATCTCCTGCGCGCGCAGATGCTTCTTCACGGTGAGCGGATAATAGGTTCCGCCCTTCACCGTCGCGTCGTTGCAGACGATCATGCACTGGCGGCCGGAAACGCGGCCGATCCCCGCGATCATCCCCGCGCCGGGCACCTCGCCCTCGTACAGATCGAACGCGGCGAGCTGGCCGATCTCCAGAAACGGCGAGCCGGGATCGAGGAGCCGCTCGACGCGATCGCGCGGCAGCAGCTTGCCGCGCGCCGTGTGGCGCTCGCGGCTCTTCTCGTTCCCGCCCAGCGCCGCCTTCGCGACATCGGCGCGCAGTTCCTGGGCCAGCGCGCGATTGTGCGCGGCATTGGCGCGGAAATCGGCGCTGTCCGCCGACAGCTTCGTATCGAGGACGGGGGCGCTCACGCCGCGCCCACCAGTTCGCGGCCCACCAGCATGCGGCGGATCTCGTTCGTTCCCGCGCCGATATCGAGCAGCTTGGCATCGCGCCAATAGCGTTCCACCGGCCAGTCCCTGGTATAGCCCGCACCGCCCAGCGCCTGGATCGCCTCGCCCGCCACCTTCACCGCGCTTTCGGAGGCGAGCAGGATCGCGCCCGCCGCGTCGAAGCGCGTGGTGCGGCCGGCGTCACACGCCTTGGCAACGGCATAGACATAGGAGCGCGCCGAACTGAGCGCGACGTACATGTCCGCGACCTTCCCCTGCATCAGCTGGAACGCGCCGATCGGCTTGCCGAACTGCTTGCGCTCGCGAACATAGGGCAGCACCACATCGAGGCACGCCTGCATGATGCCGAGCTGGATGCCGGAGAGCACGACGCGCTCGTAATCCAGCCCGCTCATCAGCACGCCGACCCCGCCATTCTCCGGCCCCATCACATTCTCGTCGGGCACGAGGCAATCGTCGAACACCAGCTCCGCGGTTGGCGAGCCGCGCATCCCCAGCTTGTCGATCTTCTGCCCGATCGAGAAACCGGCGAAATCCTTCTCGATCAGGAAAGCGGTGATCCCGCGCGATCCCGCCTCCGGCGAGGATTTGGCATAGACGACGAGCGTGTCGGCATAGGCCGCGTTGGTGATCCAGAACTTCGTGCCGTTAAGCCGCCATCCGCCCTCGACACGATCCGCCCGCAGCTTCATCGACACCACGTCCGACCCGGCCGACGCCTCCGACATGGCGAGGCTGCCGACATGCTCGCCCGATACCAGCTTCGGCAGGTATTTCGCCTTTTGCTCCGGGTTCCCCCAGCGGCGGATCTGGTTGACGCACAGGTTCGAATGCGCGCCATAGCTGAGACCGATCGAGGCGGAGGCGCGGCTCACCTCCTCGCACGCCACGACGTGATCGAGATAGCCGAGGCCCAGCCCGCCGAATTCCTCCTCCACGGTGATGCCGTGCAGCCCGAGCGCGCCCATTTCCGGCCACAGGTGACGCGGAAACGAATCCTCGCGATCGATCTGCGCCGCGATCGGCGCGATCCGTTCGCTGGCGAAGCGCTGCGTCGTCGCTCGGATCATGTCGGCGGTCTCGCCGAGAGAATGCAGGTCTTCCACGGTCTTTCCTCTCCGCACTGGTGCAGCCTTTCTACCCGCCCGGCGCGCGCGAGGAAAATTGAAAGGCGCGGCGGCATGTCATAGATGGCGTCTATGATCGACCGCTATCTGCTACGCTATTTTCTCGCTGTGATCGATCAGGGCAATTTCTCGCGCGCCGCCGCCGCATGCAATGTGTCACAGCCGACGCTGTCGGCCGGCATCGCCAAGCTGGAGGCAGCGCTCGGGCGGCAATTGTTCACGCGCACCAACCGCCGGGTTGCGCTGACGGAGGCGGGCGCGCGGCTGGTCGCCCGTGCGCGGCGGATCGAGGCGGAGTTCGCACAGGCCGAGCGCGAGGCGAGCGCGGCGCGGGTGACGGGGCGGCTGCGGATCGGCGTGCTCGCGAGCGCCCCGACCCGGTGGGTGGCCGATTTCGTCGGCAGCGTGCCGCGCGACGGCGACGAGGTGGAACTGATCGAGGGGCGCGAGCGCGAGCTGGTCGATCACCTGTCGCGCGGGCGGATCGACGTGGCACTCGGCATCCTGCGCGGCAACCCGCGGTTCGCGGCGCGGCCGATCATCGGCGAGCGCTATATGATGGCGCTTTCCGCTGCTCACCCGCTCGCGGCCCGTGAGGAGATCGCGGCGGAGGAACTGGTGGACGAGCCGATGATCGTGCGCCGCCACTGCGAGTTGCTGAGCGAGACGAGCCGCTATTTCACCGCGCGCGGGGTGCGCCCGTTCTTCCCGGCGCGCACCACCAGCGACGATCGCGCGCGCGCGCTGGTGGCCGCCGGGCTGGGCGTCACCGTCGCCCCGGCGTCGTTCGGCGGGGCGGGTGTCGTGATGCGTCAACTGGCCGAATTCGATCACGTCCGCCAGCTTGGCCTGCTCGCCGCGGACGCCTCGCTGCTCGCGCACCCGCTGGTCGAGCGGCTGGCGGAGGCGATCGGCTGACCGGCGCCGTGCCGATCAGCCGATGTCGCTTTGCGCGATCGGCACGATCTTGATCTCGACACGGCGATTCTGCGCGCGCCCCTCCTCCGTCTCGTTCGAGGCGATCGGCTGGGTCTTGCCGAAGCCACGCGTGGCGACCCGCGCCGCCTGCACGCCGCGCGATTCGAGATACAGCGCCACCGCCGCCGCGCGCCGCTCCGACAACGCCTGGTTATAGGCGTCGCTGCCGTTCGCGTCGGTGTGGCCGTAGATGTCGATATAGGTGCGGTTGTTCTGCTGATCGGACAAGACGCCAGCCACCTGGTCCAGCGTCTGCTGGAAACGCGGCTCCACCGTCGCGCTGTTGTAGGCGAAGTTCACGCCCGACGGGATGTTGAGCAGCAGATCGTCACCCTGACGAATCACCTGCACGTCGGTGCCGGCGGTGCGCTGGCGCAATTCACGCTCCTGCTTGTCCATGTACGCGCCGATTGCCGCGCCCGCGATACCGCCGAGCCCGGCGCCGACGATCTTCTCGGTGCGATCATGCCGCCCGCCGACAAGATCACCGAGCAGATAGCCGCCCAGCGCCCCGCCGATACCGCCGATCGCCGTCTTCGACAGGCGCTGCTGCCCGGTTTCTGGATCGGTGGTGCAGCCCGCGGTCGTGCCTAGCAATGCCATCAGCGCCGCGCCGGCGGCGATCGTCGAACGGAATCCCATCATGCTCCCCTGTATTCCTGGCCGGGTGAACCCGCGCATATGGCCACTTGTTCCGCCATCGTGATGAACCGGCGATGACAAGAACGGTTGTGGTCCCCGCCTTTTATCGCCATGACTGGATGAGACCATGTTACCGCCGTTCCCCTGGATCGACGTCCTTATCATCCTCGCGCTGGTGGCGCTCAATGGCGTATTCGCGATGAGCGAGCTGGCGATCGTCTCGGCGCGCAAGGCGCGGCTGGAGGCGATGGCACGCGCGGGGAAATCGGGCGCGCGCGCCGCCGCCGTGCTTGCCGCCGACCCCGGCAAGTTCCTTTCCACCGTTCAGATCGGCATCACGCTGATCGGCATTCTGGCCGGCGCCTATTCGGGCGCGAGCCTCGGCCAGCCGACCGCCGCGCGGCTCGAGCTGCTCGGCATGAGCCATCATCTGGCGGAGAACCTCGGCTTCGCGCTGGTGATCGGCCTCACCACCTTCGCCTCGCTGATCGTCGGCGAACTGGTGCCCAAGCAGATCGCGCTGCGCTCACCGGAGCCGATCGCCGCGATCGTCGCGGTGCCGATGATGTGGCTGGCGGTTGCGGGCAAGCCGATCGTCTGGCTGCTCGATTCGACCAGCGCGCTCGTTTTCCGCCTGCTCGGGCTGAACCGCGAGAACGCCGATCAGGTGACGGCGGAGGAACTGCATCTGATCGTCGCGGAAGCATCGAAATCAGGCGTGATCGAGGAGCATGAACGCTCGATCATCTCGGGCGTGGTGCGGCTTGCCGACCGACCGGTGCGCGAGGTGATGACGCCGCGCACCGAGGTGGACTGGCTCGACGTCGCGCTCGACGATGCGGCGATCCGCGCGCGCATGCTCGCGACCGCGCACAGCCGCCTGCCGGTGGCGGAAGGATCGATCGATGCGGTGATCGGCGTGGTGCAGGCGCGCGATATCGCCGCGGCCCTGTCAAACGGCGAGTCGCTCGATCTCGCCCGGCTGGTGCGCAAGGCGCCGGTGGTGGTGGATCAGATCGACGCGATGGATGTGCTCAACACGCTGCGCCGTGCAGAGGTGCCGATGGCGCTGATCCATGATGAATACGGCCATTTCGAAGGGATTGTGACGCCCGCCAACCTGCTCGCGGCGATCGCGGGGGCGTTCGTATCGGATGCCGATGCGGGCGACGGCCCCGATGTGGTGGAGCGGGAGGACGGCTCGCTGCTCGTGGCGGGAACGATGGCGGCGGACCTGCTGGCCGAGCGGCTCGGCATGGATCTGCCGGAGGACCGCGATTACGCCACCGCCGCCGGGCTGGCGCTGGCGGTGCTCCGCCGGTTGCCGGACGAGGGCGAGAGCTTCGTCGAACAGGGCTGGCGGTTCGAGGTGGTCGATCTCGACGGACGGCGGATCGACAAGCTGCTGGTCAGCCGCGCGTAGCACGCCGCGGCGAGGGGAGGGGGCGGAGCATCGCTCGGCGCCCCCCGTGCCCACCGGGCGGCTCAGGCCATCCCGAGGGCGTTGCGATAGGTTTCGAGCAGCGCGTCGGCCTCGTCGCGGGCATGCTTCTCCATCTTGCGCAGGCGCACGATCGCGCGGATCGTCTTGGCGTCGAAGCCGGTCGACTTGGCTTCGCTGTAAACGTCGCGGATATCGTCAGCGAAGGCCTTCTTCTCTTCCTCCAGCCGCTCGATGCGCTCGATGAACAGGCGCAGCTGGTCGGCGGAAACGTTGTCGGTCATGAATCACTCCGTTCGGGATTTTCGCCCGCGATAAGGGCCAAAGCGGCCGAGGACAACGCCGCGCGAACGCCGAAGAGCACTTCGCCCGGAACGGCCGCAGGGCCGCCCCGGGCGAGCGCGCCGATGATGGCCGACGCTTATTGCGCGGCGTGCGCGACGATGCCGCGATGCATCACGAACGCGACATGCTCGAGGCGCGTCACATCCTCCAGCGGAGAGCCGCTGACCGCGATGATGTCGGCGCGCTTGCCGGGTGTGAGCGTGCCGATATCGTCGCGCCCCAGCGCGTCCGCCGCCGATATGGTGGCGGCGCGGATCGCGGCGGCGGGGGTCATCCCCGCCTTCACCATCAGCGCGAACTCCTGCGCATTCTCGCCGTGCTTCGATACGCCGGTATCGGTGCCGAACGCGATCTTGACGCCGGCGGCGATCGCCTTGCGATGGCTGGCCAGCGCGGCGGCGGCGGCGGCTTCGGCCTTGGGGATCGTCGCGGGCGGCAGCGCCCCGCCGCGCGCCTGCGCCAGCGCGGTGACCGGGGCGATCATCGTCGGGACGAGATAGGCGCCCTTCGCCTTGAACAGCCGGATCGTCTCATCATCGAGAAAGGTGCCGTGCTCGATCGTATCGACGCCGGCCTCGAGCGCCGCCCTGGTGCCTTCCGCCGCGTGGCTGTGCGCGGCCACCTTGCGGCCGAAGCCGTGCGCGGTATCGATGATCGCGCGCATCTCTTCCGGCGTCATCGCGCGGCCGAGGCCGCCCGCGACGTTCGACAGCACGCCGCCGGTCGCCGCGAACTTGATGACCTGCGCGCCGAGCCCGATCTGCGCGCGCACCGCGCGGCGGCAATCGTCCGGCCCGTCGCAGGTGTTGATCTGATGCTTGTGGACGGCATCGGCCCATTCCTCCGCCAGGCCGTTCGTGCCGTCGCCGTGGCCGCCGGTGATCGATATCATCTGGCCCGCGTTGATGATCGACGGGCCTTCGAGATCGCCGCGCTCGATCGCGTCGCGCAGCGCGCGGATACCGCGTGGATTGCCACCCAGATCGCGCACGGTCGTGAAGCCGGCGTCCAGCGTCTTGCGGGCATTCACCTCCGCGACGATCAGGTCGTCGGCGTCGTCCTGCGTCATCTCTGCCAGGCGCGCGCGCACGGGATCGCCGCCGATACCCCACAGGTGCACATGCATGTCCACCAGACCCGGCATGACGAACTTGTCCTGCAGCTCGATCAGCTCGGCCGTGGCGGGGGGAACGAGAAAGCCGTCGCGAACCTCGACCACCTTGCCGTCCTGCACGATGATCGTGCTCTTGCCGCGCGGCGCCTGCCCGGGCCGGTCGAGCAGCGCACCGGCGTGGATATAGATGACCTTCCCGGGCGCGGCCGTCTGCGCGGCGGCGGGCGCCGCAATGGAGACCGCGAGCGCGATCAGCAACGTCTTCAGCATTCCCCTCAAACTCCCGTTGGCGGGGCGCTTTCAGGCGCGCCCCTTCGTTGCCGAAGGGATAGGGGAGAGACGCGAGGTTCGACAAGCCATCCGCTCACGCCCGCGTCATCACGAGGCGTTTTTTGCGACGCTCTCCTCCATCCGGCGCAATTGCTCGGGCGTCGCCTCCTGCTGATGGCCCGCTTTCCAATCGGCATAGGGCATGCCGTAGATCGCCGTGCGCGCATCCTCCCGCGCCAGCCCGCCCGCCTCGCCGATCCAGTCCGACAGGCAGTTGCGGCAGAAGCCGGCGAGCCCCATCAGGTCAATGTTCTGGGCATCGTCGCGGTGGCGCAGATGGCGCACCAGCCGGCGGAACGCGGCCGCGGCGGTCGCATCGTCGATCGCATCGATCGGGTCCATCGTCTCACTCCTGGTTTGATCGGTCATCAAATGACTCTAAGGCGGGAGCAAGGGTAAAACGAGGACCAAGATGACCAGAGCGATCAGCCCCCGCAGCCGCAAGGTACGCGTGCTCGCGACGCTCGGGCCGGCGAGCAATACGCCGGAGATGATCGCGGCGCTGTTCGAGGCGGGCGCGGACGCCTTCCGCATCAACATGAGCCATGGCGATCAGGAATCGAAGATACCCGTGATCGCGGCGATCCGCGGGCTGGAAAAGAAATTCGGCCGGCCGACCACGATCCTGGCGGACCTGCAGGGGCCGAAGTTGCGTGTCGGCCGCTTCACCGGCGGTCGCGCGCTGCTGGAAACGGGGGCGACGTTCGTTCTCGATCGCGACGCCGTGCCCGGAGACGCGACGCGCGTTCAGCTTCCGCATCGCGAGATCTTCGCCGCGATCGAGGCGGGCGCGCGGCTGCTGCTCGACGACGGGAAGCTGGTGCTGCGCGTGGTGACGCACACGCCCGATCGCATCGTGACGCGGGTGGAGGTCGGCGGGCCGCTCAGCGACAACAAGGGGCTAAACGTGCCGGACGTGGTGCTGCCCATGGCGGCGCTGACCGAGAAGGATCGCAGCGATCTCGCCTTCGCGTGCGAGCATGGGGTGGACTGGATCGCGCTTTCCTTCGTCCAGCGGCCGGAGGATCTGGCGGAGGCGCGGCGGCTGATCGGCGGGAAGGCGGCGCTGCTCGCCAAGATCGAGAAGCCGGCCGCGATCGACCGGCTCGAGGAAATCGTCGACATGTGCGACGGCGTGATGGTCGCGCGCGGGGATCTGGGCGTCGAGCTGCCGCCGCAATCCGTGCCGCCGCTCCAGAAACGCATCGTCGAGGTATCGCGCCGCATGGGCCGCCCGGTGGTGGTGGCGACGCAGATGCTCGAATCGATGATAAAATCACCGTCGCCGACGCGCGCCGAAGTCTCGGACGTGGCGACGGCGATCTATGACGGCGCGGATGCGATCATGCTCTCGGCGGAGAGCGCGGCGGGCGACTGGCCGATCGAGGCGGTAGCGATGATGAACGCGATCGGCGACGCGGTGGAGCGCGATCCGATGCACGGGGATCGCGTGCACTTCACCGTGATGCGCCCCGACCCCACCACCGCAGACGCGCTGGCGGAAGCGGCGAAGAACATCGCCCGCACCGTATCGGCGAAGGCGATCATCTGTTTCACCACCTCCGGCTCCACCGCGCGCCGCATCGCGCGCGAGCGGCCTTCGGTGCCGTTGCTGGTGCTCACGCCGCGGCTGGAAACGGCGCGGCGGCTGGGCCTGTTGTGGGGCGTCCACGCCGCGCACACCCGCGATGTCGAATCGTTCGAGGAGATGGTCGCGAAATCGAAGCGCATGGCGCTGCGCCACCGGGTGGCGGCGGCGGGGGACAGCGTGATCGTGATGGCCGGCGTGCCGTTCCGCACGCCGGGTGCCACCAATGTGCTGCACGTCGTGCGGCTGGTCGGCGACGAGTTGAAGGACCATCGCTGAGCCGGCCGCGGCCCCGGCTTATCCCCCGAAGCTCTTCGTGAGCCCGACGAACAAGCCACGGCGCGGGCCATATTGCGGCGCACCGACGCCCACGCCGTTGCCGTCGCGGATCTCATAGATGTGATCGAGCGCGTTGATGATATCGAGCCGCACATCGAGGTTCGGCCCGGTGAAATGATGGCTCGCGGAGAGATTGAACTGGGCGTAACCGGGCAGATGCGCGCCATTGGGCACGTCGCTGCCATCGGGCAGGACCAGATCGGTGCGCAGGCCGGAGCCATAGGTCATCGTTCCGCCAAGCGCGGTCTGCGCGAGCACGCCGTGCTTGAACGTATAGGTGAGGCCCGCCGAGCCGGTGTAGGTCTGATCGTGATCGACGTAGATATAGTGGTTGGCGATATAGGCCAGCTCGTCCGGCGCGAATGCGAACTGGCTGGAGATGATGTCGCGCCCCTTGGCCTTGGCCACCGCGAAATTGGCGTAGATGTTCCAGCCGCCATGTGAATAGGTCGCGTTCGCCTCGACGCCGCCGATCCGCCCCTGCGCGTAATTGAACGGGGTGAGGATGATCGGGGCGCCGAACTGCCCTTCGTCGATCAGGTTCTTCGAGATGCGGTAATAAGCATCGACGCCATAGGTGAACGAGCCACTCGGCTTCGCCTGAAAGCCGATGTCGAAATAATGCTGACGCTCGGCGAAGGGCGTGGTGTTCAGCGTCACGATCGGCGCGGCGCTGGTGCCGGCGAATTTGTCGAGGCTGGCGGTGCCGACCAGCTCGAACGGCGGCGGCACGAAATAGCGCGCGTATCCGGCATGGACGGCGAGCGAGGAATCCGGCTGCCACACCAGATTGACGCGCGGGCTGAGCTGTTGCTCCGTGCGGAAACCGGCGAAGCGATCGTAGCGCGCGCCGTAATTAAGCGTCAGTGCCGGCGACAGCTTCCACTCGTCCTGGAGATAGGCGCTGAACGTCGTGGCGTTCGCCGAGCTGTTGTCGATGATCGAAACCGGCTCGCCCGCCTGCGCGCCGACATCGGGCGACGCCGGATCGGTGACGACGGGAAAGACGTGCGTCGTGGTGTTGCTCGTGCTGTGATCGTGGATCAGCAGCAGCCCGCCGCGCAGCGTATGCGCCGCGCCCAGATGATAGACGCCGTCCACCTGCCCGCCGAGCGCCAGATCCTGCTTGAACGCCGCCTGCGCCTGCCCGTTGAACAACAGTTCGCCAAGCACATCGGGACGATAGGCGAGCGAGGAATAGCGCGCGAAGAGCGATGCCTGCACCGTCAGCGGCTCATCGTCATGCAGCCAGCTCAGCTGGCCGAAGCCGGTGCGCTCCAGCTGCCGTTCGTCAAGCTTTTCGCTGGGGAAGGCCGATTGGCCGCCGACACTCCACTGGCCGCCCGGCTGCTGCCCGGCGGGGTTCGGAATCTGGAACCACTGATTCGAATAGCCGCCGACGAACGACACCCGGTTATGATCGTCGATGATGTGATCGACATAGGCGAAGGCCTGATACTGATCGGTCGAATCGTGGATAGGGTTCGAGCGGCCATCGACGCTTTCGATTCCCAGCGCGTCATGGCGATAATCGCCCGAAACGAAATAGTTCGTCTGTCCGCTCGATCCGCCATAGGTGAAGCTTGGCTCGATCGTGTCGTGGCTGCCGCCGTAGATCGACACGCTGCCGCCGTTCTGGAACATCCCGCTCTTGGTGGTGATGTCGATGATCCCGGCGCTGCGCAGCCCGTATTGCGCCGGGAGCGCGCCGGTGAGCAGATCGACCTTGCTGACGAGGCGTGGCGACAGCGTCTGGCCGAACACCGCCAGCCCTTCGGGCAGCACCGTGCCGTTGATGCGATATTGCAGGCCGTTGTGATCGTCGCGGACATGGAACTGGCCGAAGCCGTCCTGCACCACGCCGGGAAGCTGGAGCAGGATCTGGTTGAATTGCTGGTTGTCGCCACCGGGCAGGTTCTGGATCGCGGCCGCATCGACGCCATAGCTGGTCGCGCCAAGGCTCGGCTGGATATGCGCGCGGGCGTCATCCAGCCGCTTGGCGGTGACGACGATATCCTTGGGGGTGGTCCCGCCGCCGTCGTCGGACGGCGTGGTTTCGGCTAGGGCGGCACCCGGGACGAGAGCAAGAAACGCAATGCCGGCAAGGAGCGAAGGTCGCATGGCGACTCCCAATGTGATACTATAACATCACTCCCGGTAGTCGGCCGCTACGGGTTCGCGCGGATCCACGCAAGCATTAAATGGCGGCGCGCGCCGACCCGTTAGAGCGGAAAGCCGAGCGCCCTGAGATCGGTGCGCAATTGCGCGGCGCCGGTGAACAGCAGCGCGTGCATTCCCACTGCCGCCGCGCCATCGACATTATCCTGACGGTCATCGACGAACACCGCGTCCGCCGCGGCGATCCCGAATCGATCGAGCGCGAGGCGGTAGATGGCGGCATCGGGCTTCGTCAGCTTTTCCGCGCCGGACACGACGATAGCGCGGAAGCGATCGAACAGCGCGCTTTCCCTGTCCCGGAAGGGCGGGAAGAATTCGTGGCTGAAATTGGTGATCGCGTAGAGCGGCACGCCCGCCGCATCGAGATCGGCGACCAGCTCGGCCATGCCGGGCATCGGCCCCGGAATCTGTTCCGAAAAGCGTGGCCCCCAAGCGGCGATCAGATCGGCATGCTCAGGATGGCGCGCGGTCAGCTCGGCGGACGTATCCGCGAAATCGCGCCCGGCATCATGCTGGAAATGCCATTCGCGCGTGCAGATTTCGCCCAGGAACACGTCAAGCGCCTCATCATCGGGGATGAGGCGCCGATACAGGACCCGCGGGTCCCAATCATACAGGACGTGGCCGACATCGAAAACGACGCTGCCGGGGTTGGGCACGATTCGCCTTCCCCCAAAGGGCTGGTTCAGCCCTGACGCGCCTTGAAGCGACGATTCGTCTTGTTGATGACATAGGTACGGCCGCGGCGGCGGATCACGCGGTTATCGCGATGCCGGTCCTTGAGCGACTTCAGGCTGTTGCGGATCTTCATGGTGGATTCGCTTCTTGAATACGGGGTTCTGGTGAAAGCGTGGCCGCCTAGTGCTCGGGGCCTTGCAAGTCAAGCCGGAGCGCGCGACGAAGCATGTGCGTTACGGTGTCGCAGATATAAGGATTCGGTAGATGCGCAGTAAATTCGTCGCAATGGTGATCGCGCTCGGGACGGTCGGGCTGGCCGGATGCGCGACCGCGCCGACTTCCTTCCCGGTTCAGGTGTCACGCTATCATTACGATGCGGTGGCGCAGCGCGGCACGATCACGGTGGAGCCGCTGCCGGGCGGGAGCGTCGCGAGCATCGAATACAAGACCTATGCCGCCGCCGTGGAGGCGGAGCTGCTGCGGGCCGGCTTTACCAGCCCGCCGCCGGGCACGCGCGGCGATTATCTCGCCACCGTCGCCTTCAGCCGCGCCGAGCGCCCGCTGCCGCCCAAGCGTTCGCCGTTCTCGATCGGTATCGGGGGCGGATCGTTCAGCGGCGGGCGCAACGGCGGCGTAGGGCTGGGCGGCGGTGTCAGCTTCCCGATCGGTGGCCAGCGCGACCGCGTGGGCATCGTCACCGAGCTGTCGGTGCGCATCCGCCACGGCGCGGACGCCGTGTGGGAGGGGCAGGCACAATCACTGACCGACACCAGCGCGCCCAATGTGGATACCCAGGGGATCGCGGAACGATTGTCGCGCGCGCTGTTCACGGGCTTTCCCGGCGAAAGCGGGCGGACTATCGAGGTGAAATGACCCTCAGCATCAATTCCGCCTTCGATGGCGGCAACATTCGCGTCATCGGCATCAACGGCGATCGGATCGATCTGGAGATCGTGAAGGATCACCAGTCCGATTTCTATCAATGGTTCTATTTCCGCGCCGCCGGGCTGGAAGGAAAGCCCGCGACGTTCCGTATCCTGAACGCCGGCGGCTCGGCCTATCCGTTCGGCTGGCCGGGCTATCAGGCGCGCGTTTCGGTCGATCGCGAGACGTGGCGGATGATCCCGACGCGTTACGACAATGGCGTGCTGGAGTTTGAATGGCGGGGCGATGCGCAGGTGGCATGGTTCGCCTATTTCGCGCCCTTTACCATGGAGATGCATGCGAACCTGATCGCGCGCATCGCCCGGCGCCCCGGGGTTACCCATCGCGAACTGGGCCTGTCGCTCGATGGCCAGCCGATCGATTATTTCCGCGTCGGCAGCGGCGCGAAACAGGTGTGGCTCTACGCTCGCCAGCACCCTGGCGAATCGATGGCCGAATGGTGGATGGACGGCGCGCTCGACTGGCTGACCAGCGATGCCGCGCGCGATCTGCTAGCCCAGGCGACGGTGCATGTCGTGCCCAACATGAACCCGGACGGCACGCGGCGCGGGCACCTTCGCACCAACGCGGCCGGCGTGAACCTCAATCGCGAATGGCATGCGCCGACGCCGGAGCGCAGCCCGGAAGTGCGCTGCGTGCTGCAGGCGATGGACGAAACCGGCGTCGATTTCGCGATCGACGTGCATGGTGATGAGGCGATCGCCGCGAACTTCATCGCCGGGTTCGAGGGCATTCCTTCCTGGACCGAGGCGCATGGCGCGAAATTCTATGAATTCGGCCGCCGGCTCGCGGCCGCGACGCCGGATTTCCAGACCGAGAAAGGCTATGAGAAATCCGCGCCGGGCAAGGCCAATCTGTCCATGTCCACCAACCAGCTGGCCGAGCGTTTCGGCGCGGTATCGGTGACGCTGGAGATGCCGTTCAAGGATCACGCACCGAACGCCGATGCCGAATTCGGCTGGAGCGCGGAGCGCTCGCGCCGCCTTGCCGTCTCGTGTCTGGAGACGCTGGCCGGCATGATCGACGCGATCTGACGCGGATGGAGCTGCGCGCCGGTGGGCTGAGCGATCCGCGCGTGCAGGCGCTGATCGCGCACCACCTTGCCGAGGCGCGCGGCGCCACCCCGGTGGATAACGCGCATGCGATGGGCGCGGCGGCGCTAGATCGCCCCGATATCTCGTTCTGGGCGATGTGGGAGGGCGAGGAACTGCTCGGCATCGGCGCGCTGCGCCGGCTCGATGCGGATCACGCCGAGGTGAAATCGATGCGCACGGCCGCCGCGCACCTGCGCCGCGGTGTCGCGCGGGCGATCCTCGCGCATCTGATCGCGCTGGCGCGGGCGGAGGGGCTGGCCCGCGTCAGCCTGGAGACCGGCACCGCGCCGATGTTCGACGCGGCGAACCGGATGTATGAAGCGGCGGGCTTTGTCGATTGCCGGCCGTTTGGCGGTTATCCGCCGAGCCGACACAACCGCTTCATGACGCTCGCGCTGTGATCGGGGCGGCGCGCGCGACCGGCCCGGTGATAGCGGCCGGCGGGTCGATCGATATCGCATCCCGCGCGCGCCTCTGTTAGCACGGCGCGATGAACGCTTCCCGTGGCATCCCGCCTTCGCTTTTCGCCCTATCCATCTTCTACGGCGGCATGGTCTGCATCGCGGGCGTGCTGGGCAACAAGCAGGTCGCGCTCGGGCCGCTTGCGGTGGAGGCGGGGATCTTCGCGTTTCTGTTGTTGGTGGTCACATCCAGCGCGGTGGCGGAACTGCATGGCGCGGCGATCGCGACACGGCTGGTGCGGATCGGTTTCATCCCGCTGATCGTCTCGCTGCTGTTGACGCTGGTGGTGCTCGCCGTGCCCGCCTCGCCCGAGATGGACCCGGCACGGCTTTCCGCGTTCGAAATGATGATGACGGGCACGCCGCGCATCTGGCTGGGCGGCATCGTCGCCTACGGCACCTCGCAGACGCTGAACGTCACGATCTTCGCCAAGCTCAAGGGTGAGGGCGGCGGAGGGCGGCTGCTGTGGCTGCGTGCCGGCATCGCCAGCGTGCTCAGCCAGATCGTCGACACGCTGCTGTTCGTGACCATCGCCTTCTGGGGCGTGTTTCCGATCGGGGCGCTGCTGCTGGGCCAGATGCTGGCCAAGGTCACGCTGTCGGTGATCCTGGTGCCGCCGCTGATCTACCTGTTCGTGGCGCTGGGGCGGAAGCTTGATCGCGCGGCTTGAGCGATGGCGCTTTCGCCCGTAAGCGCGCGCGCATGACCGATCATTCCCCCGCGCCCGATCTGCTCGCCAAGGCCGAAACGCTGGTGGAGGCGCTGCCCTATCTCCAGCGCTATGCCGGGCAGACGTTCGTCGTGAAATACGGCGGCCACGCGATGGGCGATCCGGAAGCGCAGCGCGATTTCGCCGAGGATGTCGTGCTGCTCAAGGCGGTGGGCATAAACCCGGTCGTCGTCCACGGCGGCGGGCCGCAGATCGGATCGATGCTCAAGCGGCTGGGGGTCGAATCGCGCTTCGTCGATGGCCTGCGCGTTACCGACGCCGAAACCGCGCAGGTCGCCGAAATGGTGCTGGCGGGATCGATCAACAAGGAAATCGTCGGCTGGATTTCCCGCGCCGGTGGCCGTGCGGTGGGGATCTCTGGCAAGGATGCCGGGATGGTTCAGGCCGAGAAGGTCGGCCGCAATCAGCCGGACCCGCTGCAGGGCATCGAACGCAAGGTGGATCTGGGCTTCGTCGGCGAGCCGGTGGCGGTCGACCGGCGGCTGATCGATTCGCTGGTGCGCGACGGGATCATCCCGGTGATCGCCCCGATCGCCGCCGGGGCGGACGGCCACACCTATAATATCAACGCCGACACGATGGCGGGCGCGATCGCCGCGGCGCTGGGCGCGTCACGCTTCTTCCTGCTCACCGATGTGGCGGGCGTGCTGGACAAGCAGGGCGATCTCATGACCGATCTGAAGCCCGACGATATCGCGCGGCTGCGCGCCGACGGCACGGTTTCGGGCGGAATGATCCCCAAACTGGAAACCTGTGTCGCAGCCGTCGAATCGGGCGTGGATGCCGCCGTCGTGCTCGACGGGCGGGTGCCGCACGGGATGCTGCTGGAGATTTTCACGCGGCGCGGCGCGGGAACGCTGATCCGGCGCTAGCAGAAGTGTCCCATTTTGGGCGTGGCTGTCGTTAACGTACTATTCGGATTTTTGAAAATCGCGTAGGCCAACAATAAGCCGAGTCGCATAATAACATTCAGGGTCCTGGCGCTCGTGTTTGCAACAGTGGGAGCAGGTTTATGAAGAATTATGCAATTCTGGGCGCAGTCGCGCTCGCCGCCACCTCGGTAAGCGCCCAGGCGGCGCCGACCGTCTCGTTCGCTGGTGGCTCCGGTGCCACCGCCGCCGGGACGACCGTTTTCCAGAACTTCGACAGCTTCGCCGATGGTTCGACCCTGCCGGGCGGCACCGGCGCGCTGGCGCTCGGTTCTTCCGGCGGTAACGGCGCGCGTCCTGCCTATGGCAGCACGGGCAACTTCGGTTCGGTGCTCGGCAGCGGGACCTGGACGGTGAACTTCGGGGCGACCTCGATCTTCTCGTTCGTGCTCGGCTCGCTCGACACCTACAACACGCTGACGCTGCACTTCGCGGACAATTCGTCGCTGACCTACATCGGCGGCCAGATCATCAACGATCTGTCCTTCCCGAGCGGCAGCCAGATCAGCGGCGAGACCAACGGCGTCGTTTCGTACAACGCCAATGGCGGCCCGCTCATCACCGGTGCGACCTTCACCTCGTCGTCGAATTCGTTCGAGTTCGACAATCTGGCGCGCGCGGTGCCGGAACCGGCGACCTGGGCGCTGATGATCCTGGGCTTCGGCGCGATCGGTGGCGCGATGCGCCGCCGCCGCGTGAGCGTTGCCTACGCCGCCTGATCCTTCGGGCAATCATTGAGACGAAGCCGTCGGCCATCGGCCGGCGGCTTTTTCTTATGGCGTTGCCGCATGGAGCGTGCGCGTGCGCCCCATTGTCGGCGAGTGCCCGGTTGGGCTAGGCACGTGCCACATATCAACCAATGAGAGGGCACGCGTGCTGACGCTCACCATCATCCAGATCCTGCAGGTGCTGCTGAACGTCGCATGGTGGATCATCGTCATTCAATTCGTGCTGTCGCTGCTCATCACGTTCAACGTCGTGAACATGCAGTCCAATTTCGTGCGCAGCATGGCATATGGCTTCGATCGCCTGACCGAACCGCTCTATCGCCCGATCCGGCGCATCATGCCGAACCTCGGCGGGCTTGATCTGGCGCCGGCGGCGGTGCTGGTGCTGATCGCGATCCTGCGCATCGTTCTCGGCAATATCGCCATCAGCGTCGTGACGGGCGGCGCCTGACCGGCTGGAGGCAGATCGCCGACGGCATCGTCCTGTCGGTGCGGGTCACGCCCCGTGGCGGATACGATGCGCTGACGGCCGGCACGGCTGACCATCTTGCCGCCCGGCTTGCGGCAGCGCCGGTCGACGGCGCCGCCAATGCGGCGCTTATCGTGCTGATCGCCAAATCCTTCTCGGTGGCCAGGCGCGATGTGCGGATCATCGCCGGCGAAAATGCCCGATTGAAGCGGGTGAAGATCGGCGGCGATGCGCAGGCGCTGGCCGAACGCGCCCGCGCGCTCTATGGCGACGGCCCATGACTGCAAAAACAATCGACGGAAAAGCATTCGCCGCCGGGCTGCGCGCGCGCGTGGCGGAAGGCGCGGCGACGTTACTGGCCGCAGGCGGGCGCAAGCCCGGGCTGGCCGTGGTGCTGGTGGGTGAGGATCCCGCTTCGTCCGTATATGTCCGCTCCAAGGGCAAGGCCACGCTTGCCGCCGGGATGGAGAGTTTCGAGCATCGCCTGCCCGAAGCCACCAGCGAATCCGATCTGATCGCACTGGTCGATCGCCTCAATGCCGATCCGACCGTGGACGGCATCCTCGTCCAATTGCCGCTCCCCGCGCATATCGACGAGCGCAACGTCATCACCCGCATCGACCCGGACAAGGATGTCGACGGCTTTCATCCCGTCAACGCCGGGCGGCTGGCGACCGGGCTAGAGGGATTCGTGCCCTGCACGCCGCTCGGCTGCCTGATGCTGCTCAAGGACGAGCTGGGCGACCTTTCCGGGCTGGATGCGGTGGTGATCGGCCGATCGAACATCGTCGGCAAGCCGATGGCGCAGCTGCTGATCCGCGAAAGCTGCACCGTGACCGTCGCGCATTCGCGCACGCGCGACCTGCCGGATGCGGTCCGCCGCGCGGATATCGTCGTCGCGGCAGTGGGGCGCGCCGGCATGGTGCGGGCGGACTGGATCAAGCCGGGCGCAACGCTGATCGATGTCGGCATCAACCGCACCGAAGCGGGGCTGGTGGGAGATATCGATCCGGCCTGCGCGCACGTCGCCGCCGCGATGACCCCGGTGCCGGGCGGCGTCGGGCCGATGACGATCGCCTGCCTGCTCCGCAACACGCTGGTTTCGGCGTGCCGGCGGCAGGGCGTGGCGTTCGACATCTGAGCGCGCCGCGATGATCGAGCTGTTCATTTCCGCGTTCGCCACGTTTTTCGTGGTGATCGATCCGCCCGGCTGCGCACCGATCTTCGCCGGGCTGACCGCCGGGGCGACGGCGGTGCATCGCCGCGCGATGGCGATCCGCGCGGTCGGCGTGGCGGCGGTCATTCTGACGATCTTCGCGCTGTTCGGCGAGAAGCTGTTGCATGGCCTGGGCATCGAACTGGCCAGTTTCCGTATCGCGGGCGGGATCATGCTGTTCCTGATCGCGCTCGAGATGGTATTCGAGAAGCGCACCCAGCGGCGCGAGGATCGCGCGGCGAAGGTGACGCAGGCGGAGGCGGAGGACGTCTCGATCTTCCCGATGGCGATGCCGATGATCGCGGGGCCGGGATCGATCGCATCGGTCATGCTGCTGATGGCGCGCAACGACGGGATCGAGCGCAGCCTGGTGGTGCTTGGCGCGATGTGGCTCAACCTCGGGCTTACGCTCGCGGCGCTGCTGGCGGCGGGGAGCCTGATGCGCGTGCTGGGGCCGAAGATCGAGGCCGTGATCACGCGGCTGCTCGGCGTGCTGCTCGCCGCGCTCGCGGTACAGTTCGTGATCGACGGTATTCAATCGCAGCTGCGTTGAGCGAGCGCCGCCCGCTCAATCGATGCGGAACGCCCGCAGCGGCGAATTACGCGGCAGGGGCACCGGCGTGAGCCACGGAAACTTCTCGGCACTGGCCAGCCGGGCGTAAAAGCCGTGCGGCGCCCGCGAGCGGTAGATCGTCGATTCGGCCATGTTCGGGCAGACCAGCAACAGCGTTGCGCGATGGCGCTTCATGATCGCGCGGGCCTGCTCGGGTGATCCGCTGAAGGCATGCTGCACGTCGAGGATCGCATCGCCATTGCGATGATAGGGCCCGGCAATCGCCGAATGATGCGTCAGCGTGATGAGGCGCGGCCCCAGATCGACGAAAGTGAACATCGTCTGCGCCGGCAACTTGTCCAGCGGCTGCATCGCGGGCAGCGTGACGCACCGGCCAGACGCCTTGTTGACGCGGTTCACATAGGGGCTGGGCTTGTCGATATCGAACCAGCGCAAGGCGAGGCCCGAGAACAGACCGGAGATAATCACGAAACCGCCAACCGTGCCGAACACCCGCACGAACACGGAATGATGGCCGAGCAGCCACGGGAAGATCAGCCATGCGAGCGCGGCGACGCCCGGCACCGCCAGCATCTGCGCCGCTGGCCCCGCGCGGATCTGCCACAGCAACATCGCGCAGGCGAAGGCGGCGAATAGCGCGACGCAGGCCCAGCCGATCAGCAGCTCCGGGGTCCGCCGCGCGCGCCATGTCGCCACTCCCGCGCCGATCAGCCCCATCACCGGCAGCGCCGCGACGGGAAAGCCGATGCGGAAAGCATGTTGGTAGATCGGCTTCGCCTCACGGATATTGCCGAGCCAGTTGCGATATAGTTCGTCCGAAACCTGCTCCGGGCGGCCGAGGCATTGCGGGAATACCAGCGCAAACGCGCCCGCGATCACTGCACCGGCGATCACCGCCAGCGTCAGCCGCACGCCCGCGCGACGGGGGGAAAGCATCGCCATGACGAGCAGGAACGCGCCCGCCAGCACCATCACGGAGAGCCACACCGGGGTCAGCGCGTCGCATCGCGCCACGCGATTGTCGTAGGAAGCGAAGGCGGCATAGCCCGCCGCCGATCCGCCCGCGATCGTCAACGCATAGGTGGTGAGCCGATCACGCGACTCCACCTGCCACACCCAGCGGAGCGCGATGATCCCGCCGGCGATCACCGCGTAAGGCAGCATTTCCAGCCCGATCGTCAGCGATACCGCGCTGGCGATGCCGACGACCGCGCCGCCGCGCGCGCCTTTCGGATCGCACAGCCCCGCCAGCGTCAGGCTAAGCATGGCGAGCTGCCAGCCGTGATGATCGATGCGCTCGGGCATGAACATCATCAGCGCGACCGTCGAGCAGAGCATGAACACGATCGCCAGCGGCCATGCGACCGGCGCGATCAGCCGACGCGTCGTCGCCGCCAGCCCCACCAGCGCAAGCGACAGCGGCAGCAGCGGCGCGATGCCGCAGGCAAGCCGCTCCGCCTCGCCGGTGCCGAGGAATGGACGGAACAGCAGGATCAGCGCGGCGATCGGCAGATCGACCAGGCGGGTCCAGTGAATGTTGAAGCCGCCCGGCGGATTGAGCCGGTAATTGCGCAGATCGTACCAGCCCTGGCCATCGAGCAGCGCGCGGACCTGCATCAGGCGCATATTGTCGTCGGTGTCGCCCAGCGACAGCCAGTGGATCGCCGCCCAGCGCTGGATCACATACCAGAGCGCGATAACCGCCCATGCGAGCAGGGTGAGGCGGAGCCAGTGCCTGTCGAGTGCCGGCAGAAACGACCGTGCGTCGCGCATCGTCAAAGGGGACTTTCCTCATGGCTCCGGTGCCTCTAGACGCCGGGGCGGTGAAATGCCGGTTCGCCGCTGTATCGCGGCCGGCGCAAAGGGCAAGGCGTGGAAGCGGTTCGCAGGCATTTCCGATCACCGCGCACGCGCGAGATATTCTGGCAACTGGTGCGTTTCGGGATCGCGGGCGGCCTGTCGACGGTGATCTATTCGGCGGTCTATCTGCCGCTCACCTTCTTCGTCTTCTCCCGCGCGCACGCCGTCTATGCGGTGCCGTTCGCGTTCGCCGTGGCGGTGACGGCGGGGTTCTTCCTGCACAGCCGCTGGAGCTTCAGGGGGCACGGCACGCGCCAGCCCGGCGCCGCGCAGCAGGTGAAGTTCGTCGCGGTGCAGGCGTCGGGCATGGCGCTCAACGCCGTCATCACCTGGATCGGCACCGCGTGGCTGGGTTTCCCGGCATGGGCGCCGCTGCTTCCGGCGGTCGCGCTCGCGACGATCTTCACCTTCATCCTCAATCGCTGGCTGGTGTTCGCTTGATATGGATCGCGTAATCTATGACCGCATGGCGGCGCACGATTCCACGCACTGGTGGTATCGCGCCCGCCGCGACATCCTCGCCGACTTCATCACGCGCGAAGGCAGGCTGCCGCGACAGGCGAAGATCCTGGAGATCGGCTGCGGCACCGGGCACAATCTGCCGATGCTGGCGCAGTTCGGCGAGGTGGATGCGATCGAGATCGACCCCGCCGCCCGCGCGATCGCGAGCCAGCGGCTGGGCAGGGACGTGGGCGAGGCGCCGCTGCCGGTGCTGCCGGGGGTGCCCAAGGCGCATTATGATCTGATCGCCGTGCTCGACGTGGTGGAGCATATCGAGGATGACGTAGCGGCGCTGCGCGCGATGCGCGAGCGGCTCGCGCCGGGGGGCCGCATCCTCATTACCGTGCCGGCGCATCAATGGATGTGGAGCGCACACGACGTGGTGAACCACCACCATCGCCGCTATTCCAAGGCGACGCTGGCGAAGGCGATCACCGACGCCGGGCTCAAGCCGCGCAAGCTGGGCTATTTCAATTCCCTGCTGTTTCCGCTCGCGGCGGGCGCGCGGGTAGCCGGCCGCATCACCGGCCGCGACGACAGCGACGACACGCCGCCGCCCGCGCCGCTCAACCGCCTGTTCGAGACGATCTTCCGGCTGGAGCGGCATCTCGTCGGCCGCGTTCCGATGCCGCCGGGCGTATCGATCGCGACGTTCGCGGAGCCGGCCTGAGCCTTCAGGCGAAGGCCACTTCCTCCCGATCGATGGTGGCGGTCGCCTCGGCGTAGCTGGCGCAATTGCCCGACCAGTTCTGATAGATGCGCCCGTTCGAAGCCTTGTACCAGCTGTTGCAATGCGGATCGGCCCACACGGTGGCGGACAACGCCTGTTCGATCCGTTGATAGAAGCGCCGCTGCCCCTCCGCCGTGACATCCGCCGCCGCCGCGCCTTCATTCTCCAGCGCGGCAAGCGTCCTGAGCATGTAGTTCACCTGCGCCTCGATCATGAAGCTGATCGAATTGTGGCCGAGGTTCGTGTTGGGGCCATAGAGGATGAACATGTTGGGGAAGCCCGAGACCATGATGCCGAGATAGGCTTCCGGCCCGTCCTGCCAGCGCTGCGCAAGCGTCTCCCCACCCTTGCCCGTCACCGCCATCGACCAATTCCATTGTGTCGTCTCGAAGCCGGTGGCGAAGACCAGCACGTCCAGATCGTGGAATCCACCCGCCACGCGCACACCGCCAGCCTCGATCCGCTCGATCGGCGCGGTTTCCAGCGTCACATTGTCGCGCATCAGCGCGGGATAGAAATCGTCGGTGATGAGGATGCGCTTGCAGCCGATCGGATAATCGGGGGTGAGCTTGCGGCGCAGCTCCGCGTCCGGCACCTGCGCCTCGAGATGATCGAGCGCGGTGCGGGTGGACGCGGCGCGGCCCTCCGGCGTCCACTGAAACGCCTGCCACGAGAAATTGTCCGCCTGATCGAAGATCATCTGGCGCTGCATCGCGCCGAGCTTCATCGCCACGTCGATATTGGTGGCGAGCAGCGTCTTGGCCTCGGGCGTCAGCGGCACGTCGTTGCGCGGGACGCACCAGTTGGCGGTCCGCTGAAACACGACGAGATGCCCGGCTTCCCTGGCGATTTCGGGGATGAGCTGCACCGCGCTCGCCGCCGAGCCGATCACGCCCACGCGCTTGCCCTTGAGATCGGGGGATTCGGGCCAGTCGGCGGCGTGCCACTTCGCGCCGGCGAAATCGTGGACACCGGCGATATCGGGAAAAGTCGGGCGGCTGAGCTGCCCCAGCGCCGGTACGATCACGTCGAACGCCCCGGTCGCGCCCTTTTCAGTCTCGATCGTCCACTGCCGCGTCTCCTCGTCCCACGTCGCCTTCGTCACCCCTTCGTTAAGGTGGAGCGACGGGGCCAGCCCGAATTGATCCACCAGTGACTTGGTATAGGCGTGGATTTCCGGCCCGCGGGCGTAGTGATGGCTCCACATCGGATTGGGCGCGAAGCTGAACTGATAGAGGATCGCCGGCACGTCACAGGCGACGCCGGGGTAGCGATTGGCGCGCCAGGTGCCGCCGACCGAATCGGCATGTTCGTAGATGGTCACATCATGGCCGGCCTGTCGCGCCAGGATTGCGGCGCACAGCCCGCCCATGCCCGCGCCGACCACTGCGATTCGCTTCGCCATTCTCTTCGCTCTCCGTGCGCGGTCATCGCCGCGTTGATGCGCAGGATGCCGTGTCAAAGCCCAAGAGGGAAGAGGGATTAAGTCGCTCGCGTTAAATAGCGGGGCGGGGGTGCTTCCCCGCCCCGCCGTTGCGATCAGATCGCGTCGAGCGCCTGGGCGAAATCGGCGATCAGGTCGTCCGCATCCTCCACGCCGATCGAGATACGGACGAGATTGTCGGTGATCCCGAGCGCCTGCTTGCGCGCATCGGGCACCGACAGATGCGTCATCGCGGCGGGATGGCTCGCCAGCGTTTCCGTGCCACCCAGGCTCACCGCCAGCTTGGCGATGCGCAACGCGTCAAGGAAGCGGAACGATTCGGCCTCGCCGCCCTTGAGGTACAAGGAGAAGGTGGAGCCTGCGCCGGAGCAGTGGCGCCGATAGATATCGGCTTGGCGCGCATCCTTCCCGCCCTCCAGGAAGCCGAGATAGCCGACACGTTCCACCTTGGGATGATCGGCGAGGAAGGCGCATACCTTCTCCGCGTTCTCGCCCGCTCGGCTCATGCGCAGTTCCAGCGTTTCCAGGCTGCGCAGCAGCATCCACGCGGTATTGGGGTCGCAGATCGTGCCGATCGTGTTACGCATCAGCCGGATCGTGTTGATGTGCGCCTTCGTGCCCAGCACCCCGCCGGCGACAAGATCGCTGTGGCCGCCGGCATATTTGGTGAGCGAATAGACGACGATATCCGCGCCATGCCGCAGCGGCTTGTGCCACAGCGGGCCCAGGAAGGTGTTGTCGATCGCGATCGGCGGCTTCGCCTCGGCGTCGGCGAAGATCGCATCCCGGCTCGCCGCCACCGCCTCCACGTCGACCAGCGCGTTGGTCGGGTTGGCGGGGCTTTCCAGATAGATCAGCGCGACCTTGCCCTTCGCCGCCTCCTTCATCACCGCGTCGATTTCCTCGCGCGTCGCGCCGGCCGGGAAATCGAGCCATTTGACCCCGAACCGCCCGAGGATGCGGCCGATCAGCGTTTCCGTGGCGGCATAGAGCGGACCGGAATGGACGATCGTGTCACCCGGCTCGACCATCGACAGAAACAGCGTGGCGATCGCCGACATGCCGGAGGAGAAGGCGAGCGCATCCTCGGCCTCTTCCCAGATGGCCAGGCGATCCTCCAGAATCTCCTGATTCGGGCCATTGAAGCGTGAATAGACCAAGCCCTCGGCGCCGCCGGGCCGCTTGCCGGTGACCCCCTCGAAATGACGCTTTCCGGCAGCGGCATTGGGGAAGACGAAGGTGGAGGTGAGAAAGATCGGCGGCTTCAGCGCGCCTTCGGACAGCGCCGGATCATAGCCGTGCCCCATCATCAGCGTCGACGGCTTGAGCTTGCGGCCGCCGATCTTTTCGATTTCCGGCCGGGGCGATACGCGCGCCGCAATGCAGGTCAGATCGGCTTCGGTTTCATTGGTCATTCATGATCTCCGAACGAGGGGCCGCCAGCTTGCCGTGCAAGCGATCGCGCGGCCCGTGATGATCGGGTCTCTGCCGGAAATTCAGCGTGCTTGATAGGGTATGAAACTGCCCATCGTGCAAGTGCCGCTGTCGATCCGCGCGGGCATGTTCACCGTGCGCGCGATATCGCCGCGGCACAATTGCGTGGAGAATTGCCGGGTGACCAGCGCGTCGCCGCGTGCGACCGCCTCGCAGCCGCCGTTGGTCTCGTTGACGTAAACCCGCTTGCTGTTGATGCGGTAGATCAGCCGCGAACCGATCGCCTTTACCGAGCCGTTGTTGAGGCGGGTGCCAATGCAGTCAACCGGCTTGCCCGGCACAAGCCCGGATACCTCCTTTTGAAAGGCGGCTTCATCGGCGGCCGCGCGATCATTCCGGTTGCCCGGGGCGGCAATGGCGATCGCGCCCGCCCCGATCGCGGCGGCGGCCAGTGGAATGAGGATCATACGCATGGTATCAACTCCTTCGGCCCCGCACCCGACGATATAGCGACATCAGCCGCGAAATTCATCCTTTGCGTGGCGCCGCGCCGCGAGCGTCGCGGCATCGGGCGCGCGCAGGAAGGGATTGGTGGCGCGCTCCAGCCCGATCGTGGTGGGCACGGTGGCCTCGCCCGCCGCGCGCGCTTCATCCACCGCCACCATCCGCTCACGGATAGCGTCGTTATCCGGCTCCGCCACCAGTGCGAAGCGGCCGTTCGACTGGGTATATTCGTGTCCGCAATAGACCAGCGTCTCATCCGGCAGCGCGGCGAAGCGGCGCATATTCGCCAGCATCTGCGCCGCATCGCCCTCGAACAGCCGTCCGCAACCCATCGCGAACAGCGTATCGCCGGTGAACACCGCGCCGTCGCCCGCGAAGTGAAAGGCGATGTGGCCCGCGGTGTGACCCGGCACCGCCAACACCACAGCCTCGTGCGTGCCCAGCGTCACCACATCGCCCTCACCGACCCCGCGATCGAGATGGCCGATCTTCGCCCGCTCCGCTTCGGGGCCGGTGATGATCGCGCCGGTCGCGGCGACGATCGCCCCGTTTCCGCCGACATGATCGGGATGCCAGTGCGTGTTCCACACCTGCGTGATCGTCCACCCGCGCGTGGCAGCGGCATCCAGAACGGGCTGCGCCTCGCCCGGATCGATCACCATCGTCTCCCCGGTGTCGGGATCGTGGACGAGCCAGCTGTAATTGTCGCTGAGGACGGGTACGCGAATCACGTCGAGGCGGTTCGTCATGCAAGGCTCCTTCGGGCGGCGAGCGCAGCGGCGCCCAGCATTTCGGTGAGGTCGGCGGCGCTGCGGATGTGCGCGAGCGGGGCGGCCTGCCCTGCCCACAGCGGCGAATAATCCCCGCGGCCATCGGCCTCCGCGCTGGCGCGGAGCGGCGCGATCGCGCTGCCGGCGAGCGGAAAGGGTGGGGCCGACGAGTTCACCGGGCCGATCGCGTCGATCAGGCGGTTGCGCAGGCCACGCGCGAGCCGGCCGGAAAAGACGTTGGTGAAAACGCTGCCCTCGCTCCCCGCCGCCGCCAGCGCGGCGCGATGCACGGGGCTGGCGTTGCTCTCGCGGGTGAGCAGATAGGCGGTGCCGGCTTGAAGCCCGGACGCGCCCAGCGCGATTGCGGCCGCCGCGCCGCGCGCATCGGCGATCCCCCCGGCGGCGATCACCGGCACGCCCACCGCGTCGACGATCTGCGGGACCAGCGCGAACGTGCCGACCGGGCGATGATCGGCGAGAAAGTAGCCCGCATGGCCACCGGCCTCGAATCCTTGCGCGATGATCGCATCGCAGCCCGCCGCCACCAGCCAGCGCGCCTCGGCAACGGTGGTGGCGTTGCCGGTCACCCGCGCGCCGGTCGCGCGGACGCGGGCGAGCAGCGCGGGATCAGGCAATCCGAAATGGAAGCTGACGATCTCCGGCCTGACCTCCTCGATGATACGGGCGGCATCGGCATCGAACGCGCGACGCACGGGCGTGGTCGCCGGGTCATCGCGCACGCCCTCTTGCGCGTAGAATGGCGCGAGTGTGGCGCGCCAGGCGCTCTCGTCGGTGTCGGGCGGGGGCGCGTGACAGAAGAAATTGAGGTTGAGCGGACCCGGCGCCGCGGCGCGCACCGTGGCCACTTCGGCCAGTAAGCGGTCCGGCGCGAACATCGCGCCGGCGAGCGATCCCACCCCGCCGCCCCGGATCGTGGCGATCGCAAGCGCCGAATCGGCGAAATTCGCCATCGGCGCCTGAATGACGGGCCAGCGCGCGCCGAGCGAGGTGAAGAAATCGTCCGACGCGCGCATGGGGATTACCAAGTTCCGGTATTGGCCATCGATGCCCACGGCTCCTGCGGCGGCAGCACGCCTTCCTGCAACAGCTCGATCGAGATACCGTCGGGCGTTTTCACGAACGCCATGTGGCCGTCACGCGGCGGGCGGTGGATCGTATAGCCTGCCGCCATCAGCCGCTCGCAGGTGGCGTAGATATCATCGACACGATAGGCGAGATGGCCGAAATTCCGGCCGCCGGTATAGGTTTCCGGCGCTTCGCCCTCGGTCGGCCAGTTGTAGGTCAGCTCAACCTCCGCCTCGGCGCGCTCGCCGGGGGCGTTCAGGTCTCCGGGCGCGGCAAGGAAGATGAGCGTGAAGCGCCCGGCGGCATTCTCCATCCGCCTAACCTCCTTCAGCCCGAGCACCTCGAGGAAGGCGATCGTCCTGTCGGGATCGCTCACGCGGATCATCGTGTGGAGATATTTCATGCTCGGCTCCCGTTGCGGTGGGGTCATTTCGCGGGCTTTTCGCCCTCAAACTGGGCCAGCGCCTGCGCCGCCGCAACCCCCGCCGGGGCGGTGGGGGCGATCCGGTGCGCCGCGTTCCATGCGGTTCTGGCGCCGGCGGCATCGCCCGAAAGCGCGGCGATGTTGCCGGCCTCGAGCTGCACCTGCGCATCATCCGGCGAGCGCTTGAGCGCCTCCGCGATGGCGAGCCTGGCGTGCGGCAGATCGTTCGTTCGGCGCGCGAGCGTGGCGGAGAGCAGCCAGGCCAGCGGATCGTCCGCCGCGTCGCGCGTGGCGTCGTCAAGATCGGTGCGCGCCGCCGCCAGATCGCCGACGGCGACCAGCGCGCGGGCACGATCGAGATGCGCCTCGCCGCGCTCCATTCCCTGCAACGTTCCGGCCGCGAGCGCCGCATCGAGCGCGGTGCGCGCCCTGGCGGGCTGGTTCGCCGCGAGTTCGGCATTGCCGGCCTCAGCCCAGTAGGTCGCGGCCATCGTATCGTGCGCCGCTTCCGCCTGTCTCGCGGCATCGGCAAAGGCCGCCGCCGCCTCGCCGAACCGCCCCTGTTCGGTGAGCGCTAGGCCGAGGCACTGCTTCGCCTTCGCCGCCCCGCCGGAAAGCGACCAGCGTTCCGCCATCCGCTCCGCCGCGACCGGATCGGCGCGCGACAGCGGCAGGCAACGCGTGGCCGGATCGTCGGCGGCGAGCAGCAGCGCGAGCATCGCGATCATCCGAGCACTTCCTCCACCGCGCGAACGATCAGCGCGATATCGCCATCGCGCGACAGGCGGTGGTCGCCATCCTTGATGAGCACGGTCTGCACGTCGGCTGAACGGAGCAGTTCCGCCAGCCGCCCTGCGCGGTGCCACGGCACGTCGGGATCGCGCTGCCCCTGCACCAGCCGCACCGGGCAATCGATCGGTATTTCGCCGAACATCAGGCGGTTGGCCTCGCCCGACTGCCAGAAGCGGGCGGTATAGACGGTCGGTTCGGGGCCGTAGGGATTGGCGCGCCGGATCCGCCCTTCCTGAAGCAGGCGCATCTTCTCGTCGGTGGAAAAGCCCCAATCGGTGAAATCCGGCGCGGGCGCGATGCCGACGCAACCGACGACTCGATCGGGCCGCAACTTCGCGACGGAGAGCATGATCCAGCCGCCGAGCGAGGAGCCGACCAGCACCACCGGGCCATGCGCCACCTCGTCGATCATCGCCAGCGCATCGTCGCGCCAGTCGGCGAAGGATTGCTCCTCGAACGTGCCTTCGCTCGCGCCGCAGCCGCCATAATCGAAACGGAGATATGCCTGTCCGCGCGCCTTTGCCCAATGTTCCAGCGCAACCGCCTTCGTTCCTTCCATGTCGGAGGCGTAGCCGGGCAGGAAGATCACGGTCGGGCCGGTGCCCGGAGTGTGGCGGAAAGCGAGACGAGGGCGCATGACGGCGTATCTAGGATGCGGGCATGGGAAGCGCTACCCGCCCCGCTCGTCATACAGCCGATCAAGCGGTGCCAGGATTGCAGGTCAACCGGCTTTGTGAGCAGCCAGCGCCTCCACCATCCTCGCCGCGAGCAGCGGCAGCGTATCATCGCGCGCACCCATCACCACGATGCGGTCGCCCGGACGCGCCGTGGCCACAAGATGCGCCGCCGCCGCGTCGCGATCCGCGATATGGCGCGCATCGGCACCGGCCTGCGCGATATCGCGAACGATATCCGCGCTCGTCACCTCGCGATTGACGGTGCCGCCCTGATAGACGGGATCGGGCAGCACCAGGTGATCGCCCGGGGCCAGCTTCTCCGCGAACATCGCCACCAGTTCGCGCCGCATCACCTTCAGCGGGCCGTAGCCATGCGGCTGGAACAGCGCCAGCAATCGGCCGGGGAAGGCGTGAAGCGTATCGAGCGTTGCGGCGATCTTGTCCGGGTTGTGCCCGAAATCGTCGATCACCGCGACGCCGCCCGCCTGCCCGACCAGATCGAAGCGGCGCTTGAGCCCGGTGAAGCGCTCGACCCCGGCGATCGCCTGTTCCAGCGTCACCCCCGCCGCCATCGCCGCGCCGATCGCCGCGAGCGCGTTCGACACGTTATGCCGCCCCGGCACCGCAAGCCGGACCGGCGCGCCGCCCAGCATGAAGCGCACCGCGAACGGCTCCTCGACGATATCGGTGGCGCGCAGATCGGCATCGTGCGCGATACCGAAGCTGGTCACCCGCCCGCGTGGCACGGCGAGGGCGAGCGTCGCCGCGTCGGGATTGTCGATGTTGACGATCGCGTGCGCCGCCTTGCCGATGAAATCGCCGAACAACTGGTTGAGCTCGTCCAGCGACTTGTGATCGAGGCTGACGTTGTTGAGCACCGCGATGCGCGGCGCATAGAGCGCGATCGATCCGTCGCTCTCGTCCACCTCGCTGACATAGGCATCCCCGGCGCCGACCAAGGCGCTGGCGAAGGGGCGATCGGGCGCGGCGAAATCCTTCATCACCGCGCCGTTCATCACCGTGGGATCTCTCCCGGCCGCGTGCAGGATCGTCGCGATCATTCCGGTGACGGTCGATTTGCCAGAGGTGCCGGCGACGCCGATCGGCAGCGCGCTTTCGTTGAACAGCCGCGCGTTCAGCGCCGCGCGCGACAGGCGCCGGCAGCCGAGCCGCTCCGCCGCGACGATATCGGCCACCGTCGCCTCCACCGCCGCCGAGGCGACGACGATCTGGTCGGGCGTGGTGATCCCCGATCCGTCCTGCGGGTGCAGCGCGATCCCCAGCGCCTTCAGCGCGTCGAACTTGGCGGGCACGCGCCCCTGATCGAGCGAGCGATCCGATCCGGCGACGCTTGCCCCACGGCCCGCGAGGATCATCGCGAGGGGCATCATGCCCGATCCGCCGATCCCGACGAGGAAGTAACGCGTGGCTGCGAGGTTGGCGTCGTGCATCGTGCGGCGCTATCCCGGATCGGGAATTGGCTCAACCGTCAGCGGGGTTTTGGATCAGTGCGCATCGGGATCGTCTCGCCGGCAAAGTCGCTCGATCCACTTGCCGCCGAGCGCACCGCGGCATTCGCGGCGCTCGCCTATCCCGCGGTCGATCTCGTCTTCCACCCGCAATGTTTTGAAAGCGACGGCGGCCATTTCGCCGGGCCGGACGCGCGCCGCGCGGCGGCGTTCGTGGAATTCGCCAACGACGCCGCGTTCGACGCGATCTGGTTTGGTCGCGGTGGATATGGCTCGAACCGCATTCTCGCCGCCGCGATGCCGCAGCTTTCGGCGGCGGCGCGGAGCAAGGCCTATATCGGCTATTCGGACATGGGCTTCATGCTCGCGGCGCTCTACGCGCGGCGGATCGGGCGGCCGGCGCATGGGCCGATGCCGATCGACGCGCTGCGCGACGGCGGCGATCGCACGATCGCGCGCACCCTGGGCTGGCTGACCGGCGATCGGCAGGGGCTGGAGCCGGGGCTGGGCACCAAACCAGCGGTGGCATTCAACCTGGCGATACTCAACAGCCTGATCGGCACGCCGTGGCTGCCAGACCTCGCCGACCATGTGCTGTTGATCGAGGAAGTGTCCGAGCCGCTCTACAATATCGATCGGATGCTGTTCACGATGGCGAACGCCACCCAGTTGCGCGGCATCGCCGGGGTGCGACTGGGCGCGGTGAGCGACGTCAAGGAGAATGACCCGCCATGGGGCGAGCCGCTCGATGCGATGCTGCAGCGCTGGTGTCGCGACATGGGGGTGCCGTTTCTGGGGCATGCCGAGATCGGGCATACGCAAGCGAATTGCGTGGTGCCGTTCGGGTTGGGGTGATGGTGGTCGACTGCTAAGCCAGGGTAATCATGTGTCAATATGGGAAATGCCAGCATCATTAACAACAAGTATACGATTTGAAGCATGTCGTAAGTTGCTTATGCGGTCTTCTCGTCACAACAGGGAAATGTAGCGATGAAGAAGAATCTTGTTGCCGTCGCGTTTGCGGCCGCCACCATGCTTTCCACCGCAGCAGGCGCGGCGACGCTCGATGATTTCAACCGTCCCGACGCCGCGACGCTCGGTTCGGGCTGGACCCAGCAGTCCGGAAGCTCGTCAATCGTCGATGGCAAGGCGACCGGTTCAAGCCTGTCACTCGCGACGTTCAACGGCGGATCGGGCAACACCGTCAGCTTCGATCTGTCATCGCTGACCAGCGGCACCAGCTATATCGCGGCGGTGCTCGGCTATGGCGCGGGGGACAATTATTTCATCAAGGTGCAGAACAACGGCGGCGGCGCGTTCAACACCTACGGCTTCTATACCGGCAATAATAACTCTACCGGTATCTTTAGCAGCCTCAACAGTACCTTCACCTCCGCACACGTCACCGCGTCATTCGTGGGAACCGTCGCGACGCTGACGATCGATCCGACTGGCGGCACGCAGCAGGTCTACACGTATGACTATCGCTATACTCCCGGCGGCACCGGAATCGGCCTTGGCTTCTACGGCGCGGCCGCGGCAGACAATTTCGGCTCCGGCGCTGCGGGCGGCGCTGTGCCGGAGCCTGCCACCTGGGCGCTGATGATCCTGGGCTTCGGCGTGGTCGGTGGCGCGATGCGTCGCCGCAAGGCCGAACAGCTTGCCACCATCGCCGCCTGATCGGCTCGCGACACGAACCACAGAAGGGGCCGTGGCGCGATCCACGGCCCTTTTTCTATTCCCGTGCCAGTGCCTTCAGCCGGTATAGCGTCTCGAGCGCCTCGCGCGGGGTGAGCGCGTCGATGTCGAGCGCCTCCACTTCGCGCCGGATCGCATCGGCTTCCTGCTCAGGCTCCGGCAGGGAAGCGGCGAACAGGGGCAAGTCATCCAGCCCGGCCGCCAGCCCGCCCGTTTTCGCGCGTCCGGCCTCCAGCTTCGCCAGGACCGCCTTGGCGCGTGCCACGGTCGCGGGGGCCATGCCGGCGAGGCGCGCCACCGCGAGGCCATAGCTGCGGTCAGCCGGGCCATCGGCCACTTCGTGGAGCAGCACCAGCTCGCCCTTCCATTCCCGCGCGCGAACATTGTGAAGGCTCAGGGCGTCGCAGCGTTCGGCGAGCCGGGTGAGCTCGTGATAATGCGTCGCGAACAGGCAGCGGCAGCGATTTTCCTCATGGATCGCCTCCACCACCGCCCAGGCGATGGCGAGGCCGTCATAGGTGGAGGTGCCGCGTCCCACCTCGTCGAGGATCACGAAGCTGCGTGGCGTGGCCTGCGCAAGGATCGCGGCCGTCTCGACCATCTCGACCATGAAGGTGGAGCGCCCGCGCGCGAGATTGTCCGACGCGCCGACGCGGCTGAACAGGCGATCGACCAGCCCGAGCGTTGCCTTGTTCGCGGGAACGTAGCAGCCGGCCTGCGCCAGCACTGCGATCAGCGCATTCTGCCGCAGGAAGGTGGATTTGCCGCCCATGTTGGGGCCGGTGACGAGCCACAGTCGCGAGGTTTCGGATAAAGCGCAGTCATTCGCGACGAAGCGCTCGCCGGCCTTCGCCACCGCCGCCTCGACCACCGGATGACGGCCGCCCGACACCTCGAAACACGGATGCTCGACCAGATGTGGCCGCGCCCATGCGCCCTCCGCCGCGCGCTCGGCAGCGGCGGCGGCGACATCCAGCCGGGCGAGCGCATCGGCGGTGGCGGCGATCTCCTCGCAGCGGACGAGCGCCTGTGCGGTCAGCTCTTCGCGGTGCGCGGCTTCGGCGGCGAGCGCGTGCGCCCCGGCCTGCGTGACGCGCGCGGCGACCTCGTGCAGATCGGGCGCGTTGAAGCGTACGACGCCGGCCAGCGTCTGGCGGTGGGTGAAGCCGGAATCGGGCTTCATCAGGGCATCGGCTGATTTGGCCGGCACCTCGATATGATAGCCGAGCACGCCGTTATGGCGGATCTTGAGCGTCTGCGTGCCGGTGTCGGCGCGATACCGCGCCTCCAGGGCGGCGATCGCGCGGCGGCCGCCCGCGCCGGCATCGCGCAGATCGTCGAGCGCGGCGTCATAGCCCGCCGCGATATAGCCGCCCGCCGAGGCCTCGATCGGCGGCGCGGGGACGATCGCGCGCTTGAGGACGTCGATGAGCGCGCCATGCCCGCGAAGTTGCGGCGCCAGTTCGGCGAGAAGGGGCGGGGCCGCCTCCACCCGGTCGAGCATCTCGCCCAGCATCCATGCGCCATCCAGCCCGTCGCGGAGCTGGGCCAGATCGCGGGGTGAGCCGCGCCCCGCCGCCAGCCGGCCGACCGCGCGGCCGACATCGGGCAACGCCCGCAACGCGCTGCGCAGCCGCTCGCGCAGCGCGCCGTCGTCATGGAAAAGCTGGACCAGATCGAGCCGCGCATCGATCGCCGTGCGGCTCATCAGCGGGGCGCCGATATCGGCCGCGAGCAGCCGCGCGCCCGCGCCCGTAACGGTGCGGTCCACCGCGTCGAGCAGGCTGCCCTTGCGCGCGCCGGAGCTCGTTTGCGTGAGTTCGAGGCTCTCGCGTGTGGCGGCGTCGATCGCCATTGCCGCGCTCGCACTGGAGACGCGCGGCGGACGCAGGAACGGCAGCGCGCCCTTGGCGGTATGATCGAGATAGGCGACGAGGCCGCCCGCCGCCGCCAGCATCGCGCGGCTGAACTGTCCGAATCCGTCGAGCGTGGCGACGCCGTAAAGCCGCTTCATCCGCGCGTCGCCGGCGCCACTGTCGAAATCGGCGCGTGGGCGCCAGACGGTGGCGGGCGCCTCGCTCCCCTCCGCCGCCACCACTTCCGCCGCCGCCAGCCGCGCCAGCTCGGCATCGAGCGCCTGCGGGGCGCAAGCGATCACCTCGAACCGGCCGGTGGAGATATCCGCCGCCGCCAGCGCGATCTCGCCCGCCGCCTCGCCGATGGCGACGCACCAGTTGGTGGCGCGCGCGTCGAGCAACGCCTCCTCGGTCAGCGTGCCGGCGGTAACGACACGGACGATCGCGCGATTGACCAGCGCCTTCGATCCGCGCGCCTTGCGCGCTTCCTCGGGCGATTCGGTCTGATCCGCGATGGCGACGCGGTGGCCGGCCTTGATGAGACGCTGGAGATAGGCGGTAGCGGCGTGGACGGGCACGCCGCACATCGGGATCGGCTGGCCATCATGCTCGCCGCGCGCGGTCAGCGCGATGTCGAGCACCGCGCTGGCGATCTTCGCATCCTCGAAGAACAGCTCGAAGAAATCGCCCATCCGGTAGAACAGCAGGCAATCGCCGGCCTCGCCCTTCAGCGAGAGATATTGCGCCATCATCGGCGTGGGTGCGGCGGCGGTGGTCATCCAGATGGCGATACCGCGACGATCGGCGCCGGGAAACAGCGAGTTGACGATGCCCGGCAGCCACGGCGCCGCTCGCCGGCGCGAAACGGCTCGCCCCAACCGGCTTTCCACACCGGGAACGCGGCGGTGCGTTGCCACAACGCCGGGCGTAACACAGGCGGCCCGCTTCGGCATGCATCAGGCGCACGATTGTTTCAGGCGTCGAGCGGTTGCATCATGACGGGGTGCGCCTAAAGGATCGTTGCCAATCCCTCGCAGCAAGGTTGCCCTATGTCCGAGCCCACCAGCGTCCAGTTTTCCGAGCGCGAAGCGTTGCTTTTCCATTCCGAGGGAAGGCCGGGCAAGATCGAGATCGTCGCGACCAAGCCGATGGCGACGCAGCGCGATCTGGCGCTGGCCTATTCGCCCGGCGTGGCGGTGCCGGTGGAGGCGATCGCGCGGGATCCTGCGACGGCATATGATTACACGACCAAGGGCAATCTGGTCGCGGTGATTTCAAACGGCACGGCGATCCTGGGGCTTGGTAATCTCGGCGCGCTGGCCTCCAAGCCGGTGATGGAGGGCAAGGCGGTCCTGTTCAAGCGCTTCGCCGACGTGGACTCGATCGATCTGGAAGTGGCGACCGAGGATGTCGACGCCTTCATCAACTGCGTTGCGCTGCTGGAGCCGTCGTTCGGCGGGATCAACCTGGAGGACATCAAGGCGCCGGAATGCTTCATCATCGAGCAGACGTTGCGCGAGCGGATGAACATCCCGGTGTTCCATGACGATCAGCATGGCACCGCGATCATCACGGCGGCTGGCCTCATCAATGCGTGCCTGCTGACCGGGCGGAACATCAGCGAGGTGAAGGTGGTGGTAAACGGCGCGGGCGCCGCCGCGATCGCCTGCACCGAGCTTATCAAGGCGATGGGCGTGCGGCACGACAACGTGCTGATGTGCGATCGCAAGGGCGTGATCTATCAGGGCCGTGACGGCGTGAACCAGTGGCAGTCCGCGCACGCCGCCATTACCGAGCGGCGCACATTGACCGAGGCGCTGGTCGGCGCGGACGTGTTCCTCGGCCTTTCCGCCGCCGGCGCGCTGAAGCCGGAAATGGTGAAGGATATGGCGAAGGCGCCGATCATCTTCGCCATGGCCAACCCGGAACCGGAAATCCGCCCCGAGGAGGCCAAGGCCGCGCGACCGGATGCGATCATCGCGACCGGGCGTTCGGATTATCCCAATCAGGTCAACAACGTATTGGGCTTCCCGTTCATCTTCCGGGGCGCGCTCGACGTGCGCGCCTCGGCGATCAACGAGGAGATGAAGATCGCCGCGGCGCAGGCGATCGCGGAGCTGGCGCGCGATCGCGTGCCGGAGGAAGTGGCGCTTGCCTATGGCGTGCGCCACGTGTTCGGCCCCGATTATATCATTCCCGCCCCGTTCGACCCGCGCCTGATGGAGGTGGTGTCCGTCGCCGTGGCCCGCGCGGCGATGGATTCGGGCGTCGCGACCAAGCCGATCCTCGATATGGATGGCTATCGCCAGCGGCTTCGCGGGCGGCTCAACCCGACGAATTCCGTCCTCAGCCTGGCCTATGAAGGCGCGCGCGCGCATCCCAAGCGCGTGCTGTTTGCCGAGGGCGAGGAAGAGGTGGTGCTGCGCGCCGCGATCCAGTTCAAGGAAGGCGGCTATGGCACGCCCGTGCTCGTCGGGCGGGACGACGTGCCCGACCGGCTGCGCGCACTGGGCGTCAACAACCCCGAGGAATATGAGCTGCACAACAGCCGCCATTCCCCGCTGGTGCCCCGGATGGTCGACTTCCTCTATCAGCGGCTCCAGCGGCGCGGCTATCTGCGCCGCGATTGCGAGCGGATGATAAACCAGGATCGCAACATTTTCGGCTCCGTGATGCTGCAGCTCGGTCAGGCTGACGCGATGATCACCGGCATCACGCGCACGTGGGCGCACACGATGCGCGAGGTGAAGCGGGTGATCGATCCCGAGCCCGGCCGCACGCCGTTCGGCATCCATATCCTCGTCGGGCAGAGCCACACCGTGTTCATCGCCGATACGACAGTGAACGAACGCCCGAGCCCGGAAGAACTCGCCGACATCGCCGAGCAGACCGCGCAGGTCGCGCGGCGCATGGGGCATGAGCCGCGCGTCGCCTTTCTCAGCTATTCCACCTTCGGGAATCCCGAGGGGCAGTGGCTGGAGAATATCCGTGCGGCGGTGGGGGTGCTCGACGAGCGCAAGGTGGGCTTTGAATATGAAGGCGAGATGGCGCCGGATGTCGCGCTCAATCCGAAGCAGCTTGCCAACTATCCGTTCGCCCGTCTGTCTGGCCCGGCCAATGTGCTGGTGATGCCCGGGCTTCAATCGGCCAACATCTCCGCCAAGCTGCTGCGCGAACTGGGCGGGGATTCGATGATCGGCCCGATGCTGATCGGCATGGAAAAGCCGGTGCAGATCGCGACGATGACATCCACCGCCAGCGAGCTGGTGACGCTCGCGGTGCTTGCGGCGGGCGGGATCGCCCGTTGAGCCGGCTGCGGGCGACGGCCGAATTCATCCGCAATCCATTTGGCCGGCGCAACCTTTCGCGGGCGTAACCATTTTGTTTCCGTCGGTAACGATGGAGAACAGGTGATGAGGAAGGTTGCTCTGGCCGCGCTTGGCGCGGCGGTGATGGTGACGGGTTGTGTCGGCGATGAAGGCCCCGGCTACGCTGGCGACGGCTACCGCCGCTACGATTACAACCGTCCCGATCCCGCGTATAACGGCTATTACGCCGATCGTTACTATCGCGACAATCCGCGCTACCGCGAGCGTCGTCTCAGCAACAACGACCGCGTCTATGTCGGGCAGGACGGCCGCTATTATTGCCGCCGCAACGACGGCACCACCGGCCTGATCGTCGGCGGCATTGCCGGCGGTGCGTTGGGCGCGGCGATCGCGCCCGGCGGTTCGGGCGTGCTCGGCGCGCTGCTGGGGGGCGCGGGCGGCGCGCTTCTCGGCAAGTCTGTCGACAAGAGCAACGTGCGTTGCCGCTGATCTAAGCGCCAGGACGGCGACATATTGCGACAATTTTGTCGCCGTCCCGGCACATGTGCGCGACAGTGTTGAGTCAGGTTCGCCCGTGGCCGTCGTATCGGCCGTGTAGGGAGTATGAACATGAAGAAATTGACGATGATCGCGGCCGGGATCGGTCTTGCAGTCTCGGCTGTGCCTAGTGTCGCCCAGCCGGGGCGGTGGGTGCCGATCAGCCAGCGCGTCGGCAACCTCGACACCCGGATAGACCAAGGACTTCGCTCTGGCAGCCTGAACCGTGCGGAGGCATTGCGTCTGCGTGGGCAACTACGCGATCTGCAGGGGCTGGAAGCGCGCTATCGTCGCGGCGGTTTTACAATCGCCGAGCGCCGCGATCTCGACCGGCGGTTCGATCAACTCAGCGCGCGCGTGTATGCGCGAAAGCACGATATTCGCCATCGTCGCTGATCTAGCGTAGCGGTTTCCCCGAGTCTTTCCAGCGGTCAAGTATCGGAGACTGGGGCAGTTTATCGGAAGTGGCGTCGCGCAACGCGGCGCCGCTTTCCATATCGGTGGGCGGGCCCGAGGCGGTGGGTGTCGAACCGACATTGTCCCGTTCGATGACCTGCGCGTTTCCTTTAAGCGCAAGTATCGGCAATGGCGCGGCAATTGCCGGCTCGCCGCCGCGATAGATCCGGCTGAACGCTGCCGGCGTTCCCCAATAGCCTTTCCAGCGGTGGAAGAAATGCGCGCCGATCGCATCCGTCATCACCAGTGTACGGTTCCAAGACGGGGTGACGGCATAGGTATGATAGTGAGTCGCGAGGCCGACCGGCGCGAACACCTGCCCGGCAAGGATCACCGCCGCATTGCGCGCGGCTCTCCCCCACGCGCCGCCTGCCGGAATACGCGCGGCAGAACCGTCGCAGGCGAAGCTGAACTGACACCCGCTGGTGCGGTTCGCGCCCTGATAGACGACACCGCATATCGTGGGGGGGGAGGCCGGATGCCGCACCCGATTGACGACCACCTGCGCCACCGCGCGCTGGCCGGCATCGCTCTCCGAGGCAGCCTCGTAATAAACCGCCGACGTCAGACACTCCAGGGCGCGGGCACGATCGATCGAACTGGCGAGTCGGGTGGAAAAAGGAACGGCCGGGGTAATGCCGCCAGCTCCTGACGGCGTCGCGTTGCGCGGGACCGGCGGCAGCGCGATTGTGCCGGTAGAGCCGCGCGCCGGTGCCGCGAGCTCGCCATTCGGAGCTTCGGCGGCGTCGCTCAGCGCGTTCCGGCTCGGCATGGTGCGGAGGGCGGGCGGAGCATCGTTGAAGTGTAATATGCTCACGCCGGTGAGCGCGGCGGAAGCTACCGCGACGGGCAGCAGCGTAAGACCTACCACTCGTCTCCGCGCCGGCCGCCGCGCGCGGCGTTGGGCACGCCGTTCGCTGGGATGGGTCGCGGCGGTAGGCATGTGCCGATCCCTAGCGCGGATGGCTTACGATTTCATCTCAAGGGACCGGTTCGTCGCAACGTTGCGACGTCGAGGTTCAGGGCGGCAGCCGGGATCGTGTCGGTTTCGGGTCGCTGTTTGCGCAATGCGTCACCGAATGCGCGGGCATCTCCGACGACGACGATGACCGCGTTAGACGGATCGAACAACGAGGCGCCCGCAGCCTGCACTGCGTTGGCGGGGGTGTTGCGAATCGCTTCGGCGTAGCGGGTCATTTCGTCGACAGGCAGCCCGTTTGACACCGCGCTTCCAGCGATTCCGGCGAGCCCGGCGGTGCGTTCCACCTGTCGCCCGAAATTGCCGATAAGCACCGAGCGGCGCGTGGCCAGTTCGGCTTCCGGGATCGGGACGCCGCCCAGACGTCGCATCTCTCCGGCGATCAGCGTAACCACCTCGGCTGCGGAGGCGTTCTTTGTAGAGGCGCCGGCATCGATTGAGCCCGTGTCGCGCCCAGCGTTCAGATCGCTTTGCGCCCCATAGGAAAGCCCGCGCTTGATCCGGATCTCCTGATTGAGCCGCGATGTGTAACCGTCTCCGAGCACGGTATTGGCGAGCAATGCCGGATAATAGCGTGCATCGCCCCTGGGCACCGCACCGCGCGCGACAATGACACCTGCCTGTCCCGCATCCGGCAAATCAACGAGGATCGTGCGCGGCGCGGTGGCCGGCGTCGGCCGAGCGACCGGCGCGGGAGCGGTAGTGGCCGCCCGCCAATCACCGAATGCTCGCTCCGCCAGCGCCCTCGCGGTGTCCGGCGTTATGTCGCCAGCCAGGATCAGTGTCGTTCGATCGGGCGACCAGGCGGCGGCAGAGGCTGCCTGCAGATCTGCGCGGGTGATCGCCTTCAGCGAGGCGGGCGTGCCGTCCACGGCGCCGCCATAGCCCGATGCGCCAAATAGCGCGCGATCAGCGGCCAACCCGGCAAGTTCCATCGGCTCGGTCAGAGATACCTGTGCCGCATCGATCGCCTGCGCGCGGGCGCGCTCCAGTTCGTCTGGCGCAAGTGTCGCGTTGCGCGCGGCATCGGCGAGCAGATCGAGCGCGGGGGCCACCGCGGGCGTCGCGATGGTGATGCCGATCGCGCTGCCCTCGCGGGCCACGCCGGTATCGATCGACGCGCCCAACGCCTCCGCCTCGCGCGCGATCTGAACGGCTGAGCGGGTATGGGTGCCTTTTGTCAGCAGTGCGGCAGCGAGGCTCGCGGCGCCTGCCTTGCCGCTCGGATCACGCGCTGCGCCCGACAGCCCGACCAGCCTCGCGGTGACGAGCGGCACGTCATGGCGCTCGATGGTCACGACGCGCAGGCCGTTTGCCAGCCGGATTTCACGCGGCACCGGAACCTGCCCCTCAATGGCCGGACCGAGAGGCGGCAGCGGCACCCGATCTGCATCGCTGGCGGGCGTGACGAGGGTGATATCGGCCGGGATCGCAAGAGCGCGTGTCTCTACCGTCGCGGCGATGGGGATGCCTGTATCCGCGTTCGCACCATCGGCGGCCGGAAGATAACGAATCGTCGCGACGCGATCATCGCCCAGATAAAGACGTGCGACCCGCTGAACGTCGGCGGCGGAGATCCGCCGAACCGCCGCGAGCTGTCGTTCGCTGGCGCGTGGATCGCCGTCCACCAGCACCGACGCGGCGATGATGCGCGCGCGACCCTCCACTGTCTCGCTTGCCTTGAGGGCATCGGTGAGAATGCCGGTCTTGGCGATGGTAAGTTCCGCGGTGGAGGCGAGGGTATCGCGCATCCGCGCGAGTTGCGCCCGCAACGCATGCTCCACCGCGTCCGGCGCCTTGCCGCTCGCGACGATCGCGGTGACGTCGAGCTTCCCCGGCCCCGCGCGCGTATCGAGCGTCGCCTCGACCGACTGCGCAAGGCCGTCACGATAGACCAGATTCTCGTAAAGTCGCGAACTCTCGCCGTGCGCGAGGATCGCCTGGAGCACCATCAGCGCAGGTATGTCGGTGGAGCGATCAGGCGGCAGCGGATAGCTGAGCGCGATCGCGGGGAGCGGGGTGTTCGGTTCGTGGACGGTTACGCTTACCGGCTTTGTGCGAACGGTCTCGTCGGTGATCACGCGAGGGATCGGGCGATCGGGGCGCTTGATCGGCGCGAAATAGCGATCGACCCAGCGATCGAACTCTGCGGGGTCGAAGTTGCCGGCGACGACCAGAACCGCATTGTCCGGCCGGTAATAGGTGGCGTGAAAGGCACGCACGTCCTCGATCGTCGCTGAATCGAGATTGGCGATGCTGCCGATCACGCCGCGCGCATAAGGGTGGCGCTGATAGGCCAGCGCCGGAAGATACAGCGATTCCAATTTACCATAGGGACGCGCTAGGACGGACTGACGAAACTCCTCCTTCACCACATCGCGCTCCGAGGCGAAATCGGCGGGAGAGACGACCAGCGAAGCCATGCGATCGGCCTCCGCGAACAGGAGTCGCTGGAGATGATTGGCCGGGACGACCTCGAAATAGTTCGTGTAATCGTCCCCCGTGGAAGCGTTATTATAACCACCGACGTCCTCTGTCAGCCGGTCGAACTGTTCGGCCCGAAGGTTGCGCGTCGCCTTGAACATCAGATGCTCGAACAGATGCGCGAATCCGGAGCGGCCGCGCGGATCGTCGCGGCCGCCGACATCGTACCACACCTGAACCGCCACATTCGGGGTAGCCGTATCGCGGATCGCATAAACACGCAGGCCGTTCGGCAAGCTGCGTTCATTGAAAGCGATTGGCTTGACCGCCGGCAGGGGTGGTGCCGTTTCGCCAAGCGCGGGAGCGGCGACAGCGGCAAGCAACGTCAGGATCAGGCGCATGGCGTTCTCTCAGCGCGACGCCGCGATGATCTTGACGGCGGGGGGCGATGATAGCTCAGCCGCGCGGAAGCTTCTCGCGCGGCGTCGGTTGTCATTTCTTGTCGCGGTTCGCGAACAGCACGGCCGCAGCGACCGCAGCGGAGCCGATTCCGACGCCCAAGCCGATCTTTCCGAGGTTCCAGTTGCGCGCACGCTCCTCGCGCTTGGCCTTGCCGGCGCCCTCTTCATGCGCCTTGGCATCGCGCGCGGCGGCGAGTATTTCGTTGGGCTCTTCGTTGTCGGACACGCTTACTCTCCTTCTTAACCGTAGTATCGCGCGCGGAACGCGCCGGCGAAAGTACCCAGCGTGCCCGCCGAGATCGCCGCGCGCAAATCCGCCATCAATGCTTCGTAGAACCAGATGTTATGTTCGGTCATCAGCATTGCCCCGAGAATTTCGCCCGCGCGCACGAGATGATGAAGATAGGCGCGGCTCCAGGTGCTGCATACCGGGCAGCCGCAGTCGGGATCGAGCGGCCCGTCATCCTCGGCGAAGCGCGCGTTGCGGATGTTGATCGGGCCGGTGCGGGTAAAGGCCTGGCCGGTGCGGCCGGAACGGGTTGGCAGTACGCAGTCGAACATGTCGACCCCGCGTTCGACTGCGCCAACGATATCGTCCGGCTTCCCGACGCCCATCAGGTAGCGCGGTTTTTCGGTGGGGAGCTGGCCGGGCGCGAAATCGAGACAGCCGAACATCGCCTCCTGACCCTCGCCGACCGCCAGACCGCCGATGGCGTATCCATCGAAGCCGATATCGATCAGTGCGTCGGCGGAGGATTTGCGCAGCCCTTCGTCAAGCGCGCCCTGCTGGATGCCGAAGATCGCGTTCGACGCGGCATGTGCGCCGCCCGCATCGAAAGCGGCGCGGCTGCGCTTTGCCCAGCGCATCGAACGCTCCATTGCCGCCGCCTGCACCTCGCGCGCCGACGTGGTGGGCACGAGTTCGTCGAATGCCATTATGATGTTCGAACCGAGCAGGCGCTGGATCTCGATCGAGCGTTCGGGCGACAGCATATGGCGCGAGCCATCGAGATGGCTCTTGAACGAAACCCCATCCTCGCTGCGCTTGGTGAGATCGGCGAGGCTCATCACTTGATAGCCGCCCGAATCGGTGAGGATCGGCCGCTTCCAGCCCATGAAATCATGCAGCCCGCCAAGCCGCGCGACACGCTCCGCGCCGGGGCGCAGCATCAGGTGATAGGTGTTGCCCAGGATGATGTCCGCACCAGACGCAGCGACATCTGCAGGCTTCATCGCCTTCACGGTTGCGGCGGTGCCGACTGGCATGAAGGCGGGCGTGCGGATCACGCCGCGCTGCATCGCGATTGTGCCCGTGCGCGCCGCCCCGTCGGTGGCGGCGACGGTGAAGGTGAACCGCGAGGTCATCGTATGGAACTCATTGTGGCGGCGTTGCGCCGCGTTTGTGCTTGCCGCTCGCCGGATTGGGCAGGACCGCGCGGATCGTCAGGCATTCGGCACGCGTTACCGCGCCATCGTGATCGCGATCGAGCCGCCGGAAGATCTGAGCCATCTTCGCGTTCAATTCGGCTGCGGTAATGCGATTGTCGCCATCGCTGTCCACTTCGAACGGGCTCGGGAGAGCGTTGCGATCTCCCAGCCAGCGTTCGGCCCAGTCGGCGAATTCGATGTAACCGAGCGAGCCTTTGTGCGCGCTATCGATCGCGGCGAAGCTGCGCTCGACGCAGGCCTGAAGCTCGCCGGCGGTGGTGCGGCCGTCGCGATCTAGATCACAGGCGGCGATCATCATTGCGGCAGGCTCCACCACCATCGTGGCGGGCGGCTGGCCGGGGCCGGGCGGCGCGGCGGTCAAGGGAACAGCGGCCTGAAGCAGCAGTGCCAGGATCATGTGACATATTCCTGCGAGGCAAATGTACACCAAGCCATGCGGCGGACGGACACCCCCGCGGCTGAACCATGGCTGAGCCGGAAGGTGCCGCACCCGTTCTGCATCGCCATGCCCTATGGTGCGCTCGCGGAGCTTGCAACCGCTGGCCGGCATTTAGCGACGATGATCGCCGCTTACGCCAGCGCGGAAACGCCCGTGCACAGCAGGCGAACGAGCTCTGCCTGACCGCGCACGCCGGTTTTGGCATAGATTCGCTTGGAGTAATTTCGAGCCGTTTCGATCGTCAGGCCGATGGTGGCCGCCGCTTGCGCGATACTGGCGCCATCGGCGAGCGCCGCGGCCAGTCGCCCCTCGCTGTGTGTCAGGCCGTGGATTGCTTCGATCGCCGCCAGGCGCTGAGGGCCGGTCGCGATCGGCGACCGGAACAGCGCCGCCATCGCGGGGCGCGCCGGAACCAGCAGGATATTGCAAGCAGGCATGGCGGAAAGGCGGAGCGTACGCGGGGCGCTATCCGGGCTATCGGCAAACGTCGCGGCGGCTAGCGGGAGCAGGCGCTCGGCCTCGAGGTCGCCGATGCGCAGTCGTTGGCCGATCGCGGGCGAATTCCCGGTGGATGCGCGCACGATCCGCTCCGCGATGGGGTCGAAATGGAGCACGCGCGCGTCGCGATCGAAGCTGATCCGGCCCGTGCCGGTTCGCGCCACAATGTCCTCTGCGAGGTCGAGACGCGCGCGCAACCCGTCGATCGCGACCATCCCGGTCAGCGCGACGGCGAGGTGGGGGCCCAGCGCCGACAGCAGCGCGCTATCGGCGGCGGTGAATACGCGCGCGACGCCGATGATGGCGAGCACCGCACCGGCGCCGCTGGGTTCGGTCACGCGGATGATCCGCCCGTCCCCCGCTGCGCGCTCGCCCAGTTCTGCCGCGGCGTAGACGCGGTTCGGGCGGAGGCGTTCGGGTGTGATGTCGTTGAAGGGTGCGGGAAGGGCGGCACCGAACGGACTGGTTAGCAGGTGCGCGGAGTCGGCGCGGGTGCGTTGGCGAAGGCGCGCGAGAAACGTCCGCCAGCGTGGCGCCTCCCGTGCCGCTTCATGGAGCGGCAGCAACAGATCGGTTTCGTCGATGCGGCTGAATGCCATTGCCCTCCCATATGGGAGGTGGCGCGCGAAAGCCAGCCTCACAAATGGCGGCGATGACGACCGGCGCGATGACACTCACCCACCTCGAGCGGCTCGAAGCCGAATCGATTCATATCATCCGTGAGGTGGTGGCCGAGTGCGAGAAGCCGGTCATGCTCTATTCGGTCGGCAAGGATAGCGCGGTGATGCTGCATCTGGCGCGGAAAGCCTTCTATCCCGCGCCGCCGCCGTTTCCGCTGCTGCATGTCGATACGACATGGAAGTTCAAGGCGATGTACGACCTGCGCGACCGCATGGCGCGCGAGAGCGGGATGGAACTGCTCGTTCACCGCAATCCCGAAGCGGAAGCGAGAGGAATCAACCCGTTCGATCACGGCGCGCTCCATACCGATATGTGGAAGACCGAGGGCCTGAAGCAGGCGCTCGACAAGTATGGTTTCGACGCGGCATTTGGCGGCGCACGGCGCGACGAGGAAAAGAGCCGTGCGAAAGAGCGCGTATTCAGCTTTCGCTCGGCCAGCCATCGCTGGGACCCGAAGAACCAGCGACCGGAATTGTGGAACCTCTACAATACAAAAAAGGCGAAGGGCGAAAGCATTCGGGTCTTTCCAATCAGCAATTGGACCGAGCTGGATATCTGGCAATATATCCAGATAAACGATGTGCCGATCGTTCCGCTCTATTTCGCCGCGCCGCGCCCCACGGTGGAGCGCGACGGGATGCTGCTGATGGTCGATGACGACCGCTTCCCGCTGGCCGAGGGCGAAATTCCGGTCGAGCGCTCGATCCGTTTCCGCACCCTGGGCTGCTATCCGCTTACCGGAGCGGTGGAGAGCGAGGCCGCGACGCTGGCCGAGGTTATCCAGGAGATGCTGCTCACCACAACCAGCGAACGGCAGGGGCGCGCGATCGATCGCGACGCGGGATCGGCCAGCATGGAAAAAAAGAAGCAGGACGGATATTTCTGATGAACGCGACCGCGCCCGACAGCGCCTATCACACGGACGCGCTGATCGCAGAGGATATCGATGCCTATCTCGATCGACATCAGCACAAGTCATTGCTGCGGTTTATAACCTGCGGCTCAGTCGACGATGGCAAATCCACGCTGATCGGGCGACTGCTGTACGATTCCAAGATGATTTTCGAGGATCAACTCGCTGCGCTGGAGGCTGATTCGAAGAAAGTCGGCACCCAGGGGCAGGAGATTGACTTTGCGCTGCTGGTGGACGGACTCGCCGCCGAGCGCGAACAGGGGATCACGATCGACGTCGCCTATCGCTTCTTTGCGACCGAGAAGCGCAAGTTCATCGTCGCCGACACGCCGGGGCACGAGCAATATACCCGCAATATGGTCACCGGCGCGTCCACCGCCGATCTCGCCGTGATCCTGATCGATGCGCGCAAGGGGGTGCTGACGCAGACGCGCCGGCACAGTTATCTTGCGCACCTGATCGGCATCCGCAACGTGGTGCTGGCAGTCAACAAGATGGACCTGGTCAGTTACGAGCAGGGCGTTTTCGACCGGATCGTGGCGAACTATGCGGCGTTCGCGCGCTCGATCGGGATCGCGGATTTCAGCGCTATCCCGATCTCCGGATTCAAGGGCGACAATATTGCCTCGCTTTCCCCGCACACCCCCTGGTATCGCGGGCCGACACTGATCGAGCATCTGGAAAATGTGCCGCTTGACGCGGAGGCGGATCAGGAACAGCCGTTTCGTCTGCCGGTGCAGTGGGTCAACCGGCCTAACCTCGATTTTCGCGGTTTCGCCGGGCTTGTCGCGAGCGGGCGGTTGAAGCCGGGCGATGCGATCCGCGTGCTGCCCTCGGGCAGAACCTCAAACGTCGCGCGGATTGTGACGATGGACGGCGATCTCGATGGAGCGGTGGCGGGCCAGTCGGTCACGCTCACGCTCACGGGGGAGGTGGATTGTTCGCGAGGAGATGTAATAGCCGCCGCCGACGCGCCGTCGCAGGTGGCCGACCAGTTCGAGGCGACGATCGTGTGGATGGCCGAGGAGGAGATGCTGCCCGGCCGCTCCTACTGGCTGAAGCTGGCGACGCAGACCGTGAGCGCGACCGTCCAGGCGCCGAAATACCAGGTCAACGTCAACACGCTGGAACATCTCGCGGCCAAGACGCTGGACCTGAACGCGATCGGCGTGGCGAACCTTTCGACCGACCGGCCGATCGTGTTCGAACCCTATGCGGAGAACCGCCAGCTCGGCGGATTCGTGCTGATCGACAAGCTGACCAACGCGACCGTCGCCGCCGGCATGCTGCACTTCGCGCTGCGCCGCGCGCAGAACGTCCACTGGCAGCCGACCGACGTGACGCGCGAGGTGCGCGCCGACCTCAAGAACCAGAAGCCGGCGGTCTTGTGGTTCACCGGCCTTTCCGGCGCGGGCAAATCGACGATCGCCAATCTGGTCGAGAAGAAGCTGGTGCGGATGAACCGCCACACCTTCCTGCTCGATGGCGACAATGTGCGCCACGGGCTGAACAAGGATCTCGGCTTCACCGACGCCGATCGCGTGGAGAACATCCGCCGCGTGGGCGAGGTGGCGCGGCTGATGACCGATGCCGGGGTGATCGTCATCACCGCCTTCATCTCCCCGTTCCGCGCCGAGCGCGAGATGGTGCGGCGGATGATGCAGCCGGGCGAATTTATCGAGGTGCATATCGATACGTCGCTGGCAGACGCGGAATCGCGCGACGTGAAAGGCCTTTACGCCAAGGCGCGCAGCGGGGCGCTGAAGAATTTCACCGGCATCGATTCGCCGTATGAGGCACCCCAGGATCCCGAGATCCGCATCGACACGAGCGCGATGTCGGCGGAGGAGGCGGCCGAACTGATCGTGCGGCGGCTCGTCCCCTGACGGGACGATTGCAACCGATCCGGGCAATTATCGCCCTGGCGGGTGCGATGGACAGGCGCGCGCGAGGTCTGCTATCCCATCGGGGCGGCCTACGGTCGATAGGGGGAGGGCAGGCCTCGTGGTTCATTTCCATAGCGGGGTGAGGGCGATAGTCGTCATATCGGCGGGGCAACGTCACGCGATGTGCCGCATCCGCCCGGCCGCGGCGCGGCCAAGGCCCTAGCGCCCGATGCAGACACCTTTCGACTGGCTGACCCTGATGGTGTTCACCGGCCTGGTCGTGCTGATGCTGCATCGCTCGGCGGCGGAAAAGCCGGTCGACAAATTGTGGCATTATGCCCCGCCCGCGATCGGGTGCGCCGTCGTCAACTATATCGGCAACGAAGGCTATATCGCGCTAGCGATCGCCGGGCTGGTGGCGGTGATCGCCTATATCATGCTGGTGCTGCGGCCGAACATGTCGGCATGACGGCCGCGACGCCGTGGGACGCCGCGGCCGTTGCGCGATCGATCAGCCGAAGATGAAATCGGACTGGATCAACGGCCCGGTCGCCTTCACGTTGAGGACGAAATCCGCGACGCCATCGCCGTTGGTGTCGCCCATCACGTTCCAGTAGCCGCCGACCGAATCGACCCGCAGCTGACCGGCCTGCTTGGTGAAGCCCTTGCTGCCGATGAAGGTGAAGGCATCTTTCTGCGCCGTCTTCGTGTTCGCGTCGAATGCGGACAGATCGATCTTGTCGCCCTCGGCCCGGCTGAAATCCAGAATGACATCGGTATTGGTGATCGAGTTGCCGAGGTCCCCGGGCGCGAACACGAACCGATCCGCGCCCGCGCCGCCGGTCAGCGAATCCTTGCCGGTGCCGGCGATCAGGATGTCGTTGCCGGCGCCGCCCAACAGGATGTCATTACCGGCGCCACCGACCAGCGTGTCGTTGCCGTTGCCGCCATCGAGCACATCGTTGCCGTCGCCGGCATCGAGATAATCGTCGCCGTCGCCGCCGAAGAGTTGATCGTTGCCCGCGCCGCCCGACAGGACGTTGTTGCCCGCATTCCCGGTGATGATGTTATTAAGCTCGTTCCCGGTGCCGTTGATGGCGGCGGTGCCGGTCAGCTTCAAATTCTCCACGTTCGCGGTGAGCGTGTAGCTGATCGAACTCACCACCGTATCGTTGCCGCCGCCGGCCTGCTCGACAATCGTGTCGCCCGCGTTGTCGACGATATAGGTGTCGTCGCCCGCGCCGCCGACCATGCGATCCGCGCCGGTGCCGCCGTCGAGATAATCGTTGCCGTTGCCGCCGACCAGCGTGTCGTTGCCGGCGCCGCCATACAGCTTGTTGCCGCCGTTTCCGCCGGTGATGACGTTGTCACGATCGTTGCCGGTGGCGGCGAACGCGCCGGTGCCGGTGAACGTGAGATTGCGCGTATTCGCATTCAGCGTGACATTGGCCAGCGTCGTGCTCGTATCGAGCGGGGCGCTCGGCAGCGGCGCCTGCACCGCATTGGGATTGGCCGGCGTGGGGACGGCCGGCGCCGGGGTTGTCGGCGCGGGCGTGGTCGGTATCGGGCTGGTTGGCGCGGGCGTGGTCGGTGTCGTGCCCTGCCCGGCCAAAAGCGCGGCCTGCGCCTGGACGAGCGCGGTCCATGAGGGCGAGGGACTGTCGTAGATCGACTTGAGCGTTCCGAACAATCCGCCCGGCCGATCGGACTGCGCATCGGTGTATGCCGTCAGCAGCGTGCCGCCTGCGGCAGAGAAGCCCGCGATCATCTTGTTGTAGACGTCCGTCATCCGCGGATCGGCGTTCAGCCGCGCGAAGAACGCCATGATCGTGGGTTGGTCGGCGGTCGCGAAGCTCGATGCGTTCAGATCCAGCCCGCCTTCGTAGGCGACCAGATTGAGCCCGCTCTTTTTCGCGACCCCGGCCTGATACGCCCATTGCGCCATGACCGAGGGCAGCGAGCCCCAGCCGGTGAGCGTTCCGCCATTGAGCAGTTCGTTGAAGGCGGCGTCCATCCCGGCGGTTCCGCCATTCGCCCAGCCCAGAATGATCGCGCGATCGCTGGCATTCTGGCCGCTCAATTCGCTGCCGAAATAGGTGGTGACCGCGTAATTCTTGAACAGCGTCGAGGCATCGCCCACGCCGGCGCGCGTGATCCCCTGGAGGATGTATTTTTCCAGGCCGAGATTGGCGGTCTGCGTCGAGAGCACGTTCTGAAGCCGGTCGGCACCGCTGGCGCCGAACACGCTGTTCGCGATCGAAGCGACCTGCGCCGCGCGATAGCCGTAATATTGCTGGGGCGGCCGGGTGAGATCGCTGCCCCAGAGCTGGGTGGCCATCTGATTGGCATAACGCGACTGCTGGAAGCTCCAGTTCCAGACCTCGTTGGAATATTCGACGTTCACCTTGAGCGACGGATCGAGATTGTCGCGCACGTAGGTGAGCATCTGCCGGACGTAATTGTCGTCGGCCTGCGTCGGGATGTTCAGCCACATGCTGGTGTGCGATTCGTTCGCGAGCGCCACCATCGCCTCGATCGGCACGCCGGTGGTGCTCGATGTCGTCGCCCAGGAGAAGCTGTTCATCGTCGTCCGCTGCGACCAGCTTGTCGTGGTCGTCGCGTTGGTCTGTTCCCAGTCCATGAAGCGCAGCGTGCCGAACTGCGACACCTTCGCCACGAAATCGGGGTTGAACAACTCACCCTTGTTGAACAGCGCGACCTGATCCTGGCGAACGATATGCATCGCCGTCAGCGGATTGTTGCCGTCGATGCTGGTGATCATCACCGTCTGCATCGGTGTCGCGCCGGTAACGGTGAACGTGATCTCGCCCGGCTTCGAGCTGACGATCGTCGCGCCCGGAATGCGGAATGTCGCGGTGCCGCTGTACGACAGCACATACGTCTTGTTCGTGCCCGCGCTGGCGGGATCGAGCGCGACCATGGTGGAGACGCTCGTGGCGCCGGCGGGAAGCTTGGTCGGATATCCGTTCTGGTCCACTGTCAGCGATGCAAGCGAACCCCCTTGCACGCCCCAGGAACCGGCAGTCTTCATCCGGTCGATGAAGGGGTATTCGGTGCTCCAGTAATTGACGGGAGAAAGATTGATTCCGACGGAAGTGTTCGTCGCCATGGAAAGAAGACCCCTTTTCTAGCGGGCCAAGATTGTCAGATTCGTCCTGATCCTTCCTCTATGTGCGTGGTTAACCCTGCGATTACCGATCTTTAGTTTGCAGCGGCAGGGGCGTGGGCCGCCCGTGCGGGTGTGCCGCCCGTCGTGATGCCGGGCGTGACGATCGGGCCCGATGCGATCGTCGCGGCCGGGGCGGTGGTGACGAAGGACGTGCCGCCGGATTCGATCGTCGCAGGCGTGCCCGCGCGGCGGATCGGCAGCGTCGCCGATCTGTTGCGCCGCCGGCTGGCCGAGGCGGAAACGCTGCCGTGGATCGACATGTTGCGCCAGCGGGGCGCCGATTTCGACCCCGCGATCGAACGCGCGCTGGTGGCGGCGCGGGTGGCCCATTTCCATCCGAAGTGAAACACGCCCGCGCCCCGCGCGACCCGCCGGCCCGGCCTACCGTTCCTTGAGCGCGCTCCCCCGCGCTTCCTCGATCGGGCTGGTGAGATAGCTCAGATAGCTGCGGTTGCCGGTGACGATATCGGCGGTCGCCGTCATGCCTGGCACCAGCGCCGTCACCCGGTCGCCGCGATCGACCGTGGTGCGCGCCAGCGCGATGCGGACGATATAGACCGTGCCGAGCTTCTCGTCGTCCACCGCATCCGGGCTGACACTGACGACATGGCCGGGCAAGGTGCCGTAGCGCGAGAAGGGGAAGGCATCCAGCTTCAGCGCCACCTTCTGGCCCGGCTGGACGAAGCCGGCGTCGCGGTTGAGCAGCTTCACCTCCGCCACCAGCTTGTCCCCGGTCGGCACGATCGTCATGATCGGCTTGGCGGCCTCGACCACCCCGCCCTCGGTGTGGAGCGAAAGCTGGCCAACCGTGCCGTCGACCGGCGCGCGCAATGCCTGGAAGCCGGAACGCTGCTTCGCCTTGACCATTTCCTGCTGCCGCAACCGCATGTCCGATGTCGCCTTCACGAGCTGCTCGTAAAGCTCGGCGCGCGCGTCGGCACGGGATTTGGCGAGGGTGGAGGCCGCGCCGCCCGCCTGGGCCGAAGCGCGACGGATCGCCTCCCGCGCGGCATCGCGACTGCCGGATTCCATGATCCGCTGGCGCCGCATCTCCAGCACCTTGAGGCGCGAGACGAAGCCCTTTTCGAGCAATTGCTCGTTCGCCGCGATCTGCTGATCGAGCAGCGGCAGTGACTTGTCGAGCTTGGCGACCTCGGCCCGCGCGCTGGCGATATCGGCGCTGGCGACACCGCCACCCGCCACGTTCGCGGCAATCGTGGCGCGTACATCGGCGAGCCGCGCGCGCGCCAGCGCCTCCTGCGCGGCGATCGTGTGCGCATCCGCCCCGGCCGGGGGGATTATGACGAGCGGCTTGCCATCCAGCGCGTCGATCACCGCCTGGGTGCGCGCGACCTCGAACGCCACCGTCTCGAATGCCTTGGCCGCCTGCGCCGCTTCAGCACCCGATACGGTGGGATCGAGCAGGACGAGCGGCTGGCCCTTTTTCACATGATCGCCATCGTGGACGAGGATGCGGCGGACCACGCCGGCCTCCGCCGGCTGCACGAGCTGCACCGCCCCCTTCGGAACGATCCGCCCGCTCGCCGAGGCGACGATGTCGGTCCGCCCCAGTGCCAGCCAGCCGGCAAGGAATGCGACACCGGCCATCATCACGCGCGCGGTGAGGCGCGCGGTGGGCGATACCGGGCGTTCGATCACTTCGAGCGCGGCGGGCAGGAAAGCGGCGTCGTCGATGCGCAGCCGCTCGGCCTCGCGCTGCCGATCCTCGGCCAGCGCGCTCTTTACGATCGACCAGTTGGTGGTGAGCGCGTTCATGCGGCGAGATCCTTGATACCGGTCTGTCGCCGGTGAAGTTCGGCGTAGCGGCCGCCGAGCCGAAGCAGCTCCTCATGCGTGCCGCCCTCGACGATACGGCCCTTCTCCATGGCGATGATCCCGTCGCATTCGCGCACCGCGGACAGGCGATGCGCGATGATGACGACGGTGCGGCCCTGCGCGATCGCCTTCAGATTGTGGCGGATGATCTCCTCGCTCTCCGCGTCCAGCGCGGAGGTCGCTTCATCGAGGATCAGGATGCGCGGATCGGTGATGAGCGCGCGTGCGATCGCGATCCGCTGACGCTGCCCGCCGGACAGGTTCGCGCCGCGCTCCACGATCGGCGTGTCGTAGCCATGCGGCTGCTGAAGGATGAATTCATGCGCGCCGGCCAGCGCGGCGGCGCGCATCACGCGCTCCAGCGGCATGGCGGGGTTGGCGAGCGCGATATTCTCGCGGATCGAGCGGTTGAACAGGATATTCTCCTGCAGGACGACCCCGATGTGGCGGCGCAGCCATGTCGGGTCCGCCTGCGCCAGATCGATGCCGTCCACCATCACGCGGCCGCTTTCCGGCACGTAAAGCCGCTGGAGCAGCTTGGTCAGCGTGGACTTGCCCGAGCCGGACGAGCCGACGATGCCGATCGAGCGGCCCGCGCCGATGTGCAGCGAGATGCCGTCCACCGCCGGAGGGGAATCCGGCGCGTAGCGGAAGCGGGTGTTCTCGAAGGTGATCGTGCCCTGCATCGGCGGCATGTCCACCTTGCTGTTCGACTGGCGCTCGATCGGGTGGTTGAGGATATCGCCAAGCCGCTCGATCGAGATACGGACCTGCTGGAAATCCTGCCAGATCTGCGACATGCGGATCACCGGGCCGGACACGCGCTGCGCGAACATGTTGAACGCCACCAGCGCGCCCACCGTCATCGCGCCGCCGATCACCTGCTGCGCGCCGAAGAACAGGATCGCCGCGAAGCCCAGCTTCGAGATCAGCTCCACCGCCTGGCTGCCGGTGGACGAGAGGCTGATGACGCGCAGCGCCGACGCGCTGTATGCGGCAAGCTGGCGCTCCCAGCCGTCCTGCCACTGCGGCTCGACGGCGGACGCCTTGATCGTCTGGATACCGCCCACGCTTTCGACGAGCAGCGCGTTGCTCGCCGCGCCGCGCTCGAACTTGTCCTCGATCCGGTCGCGCAACGGCCCGGTGACGAACAGCGAGACGCAGACATAGCCGACCAGCGTGAGCGCGACGATCCCGAACAGCGCCGGCGAATAGACGATCATCGCCACCATGAACACGATCGTGAACAACGGATCGACCAGCACCGTGAGCGAGGCGTTCGTCAGGAATTCGCGGATCGTTTCGAGCTGGCGCACCCGCGTGACGGTATCGCCGACGCGGCGGCGCTCGAAATAATCGAGCGGCAGGGCGAGCAGGTGGCGGAACACGCGGGCGCCAAGCTCCACATCGATCTTCTGGCTCGTTTCGGCATACAGCCGGGTGCGGATCCAGCCGAACACCGTTTCCCACAGCGCGACCGCGACGAACGCGATCGCCAGCACGTTGAGCGTGGTCAGCGCGTTGTGCGCGAGCACCTTGTCGATCACGTTCTGGAACAGGAGCGGCGAGGCGAGGCCAAGCAGGTTGAGCGTGCAGGTGATCAGCAGCACCTCGCCGATCAGGCGGCGATAGCGCACGATCTGCGGCACGAACCAGCGAATGTCGAAGCGGCGGCCGTTGGCGACCGATGGCTCGCGCGTCGCGACCAGCACCACCTCGCCCGACCAGATCGCATCCAGCCCGGCGCGATCGATCCGCTCCACCTCGCGGCCGGGATGCTGGATGAGCACGCCATCCTCGACCAGCCGGCCGATCAGGAACCAGCCCTCCGGCCCGTTCGCCAGCAGCGGCAGCGGCTGGCGCGAAAGTTTGCCCGGCTCCACCTTGACCGGCCGCGCGCGGACGCCGGGAATACGGCGCGCCAGACGAACGATATCGCCGGACGACAGCGGCTCGGCATGGCCAAGCTCGTGCCGCAACTGTTTGGGATCGATCGCCAGATTGTGCAGCGACAGCAGCAGCGCGAGCGCCTGCGCGCCCGATTCGGGATCGACGGTCGGGCCGCCGAACGCTTCGTTGAGGCGCTGGATACGCTCGGTCACGGTCATCGCACTGGCCTTTGGTACTGGGGGACGACGCCGTGGTAAGCCGGGCTGGTAAAGGCGCGTTTAACTTCGACCGGCCGGGCGGGAGAAAAATAGCCCTGTCCTACGGCGGGTTTTCGAACATAACAGGAACACTCCTGCCGATTCGAGATGCGGATCGGCCTCTGAAAGGAGATTTCCGATGCCTTCCGATTCCTTCGCGCAGTTCAGCGATTCGGTGATCGCGCCGGCGTGCGCGCCGTTTCCGGTCGCCCCGAACGATTCGACGCCGCTGCCGGTGGTGCCCAAGGCGCTCTACGTCGGCACGGCCGGCGATGTGGTGCTGCGCGGCGTCAATGGGACGAGCGACGTGACCTTCCGCAACGTGGCGGCCGGGCAGGTGATCGATGTCCGCGCCGGTTTCGTGCGTGCAACCGGCACCACGGCGGCCGATATCGTGGCGTTCGCGTGATGTCGCTGGGCTTCGCGATCGGCGCGCAGGGCCGACGGCGGCGGCGATCGTTGCCGCCGTCGGCCGCCGCCCTGCCGCAGCGCGCCGCGATCGTGGCGCGCTGGTCGGCCGACGATATCCCGCCGCAGGCGGACAACAGCAATCTGGCGAGCTGGGCCGACGGGGCCGGCGGGCTGGCGGCGGTCCAGAACACGCCGGCCAACCAGCCGAAATATCGCACCGGCGGAGCAGGGGGAAAACCCTATGTGCTGTTTTCCGGCGCGCAATATCTCGACGCGGGCACCGCGAACGCGGTGGCGAGCGCCTGTCAGGGCGCGTCCAGCTCCGCGCTTGTGGTGTGCCGCAACGTGCAGGCGAGCTCGTTCGGGTTTCTGTTCACCGCGTCGAATTCCACCGGCTACAACCTGTTCGCCAACGGCACGCAGGCGGGCTTTTACGGGAACGGGCTGGGGCGATGCCCTTATGGCGGGGCGGGGCTGACGACGCTGGGCTATACCGCCGGGCTGCCGGATGCGACCTCGGCGCGATATTATATCAACAACACCTGCGTCACCCATTTCGGCAAGTTCGTCTCGGCGGCGGGGCACAACGTGGGGATCGGCGGATCGCCCGCGACGCCCGGCACGGCGGCCAAAGCGGAAATCTACGAGGTGATCGTATGGAATCGCGCGCTGACCGCCGCCGAAATGATGCAGGCGGAGAAATGGGCGCGCGACAAATATGCGTCCCCCTATCCATGGGCGGGCGCGCCGTTCCGCGTGTTTCACGGGGACAGCATAACGAACGGGTACAGTATCACCGCACCGCTCAACAGCTATCCCGGCCGGGTGGCGGCGGCGAACGGCTGGAGCCTGGGCCGGTGGACCAATCTGGGCCATGTCGGCGTATCGATGACCGCGATGAAGGCCGAAGCGACGGCGGAAATCGATCCGATGCTTGTGCTGCTGGGGGCGAGCCCGATGCATCTGGCGGCGTGGGAATGGTATAACCAGCGGCTGCTTTCCACCGCGGCGGCGACGGCGGCGACGCAATCCTATCTTCAGGCGCGGCGCGCGGCCGGCGCGGCCAAGCTGGTGCTGCTGACAAGCACCGATGCGGCCGATGCGCTCGACGTGCCGCTATCGCGGTCAGCCTATAACGCCTTTTTCGATGCGAACGGGCCGGCGCTGTGCGATGCCTATGTGCCGCTGCACCTGAATGCGGCGATCGGCACCGAGGGCGCCTGCCCCAACGCCGCGCCTTACGGACCCAATTTCCACACCGACGGCATTCATCTGACCGACGCCGGCTACGCGGTGCTGGCGGGGGTGGTGGCGCCGGTGATGGCCGCCCTGTGAGCGGCGGCGGCGGGTGCGATCCGCCGCCCTTTTCTAGATCAGCGCTTCGGGAAGATTTCCGGCTTGAGGATATGGAAGATATAGCCGACCACCGCCGCCAGGACGAGCACGGCGACGAGATGATTTCCCTCGTTGCCGAAATAATTCGCCACCGCGCAGCCGAGCGCGGGCGGCAGATACTGCCAGAGATGATCGGTCGGCTCCTCCCGGGAGGAGCGCTGCAACAAGAGCACGACAAGCCCGGCGAAGATCGCGACGCTGATCCAGTCGTAGGCCGTCTGCATGATAGATTTTCCGTTTCCAAGATCGATGGCGCGCGGCGCGCCCGCTGTTCCACCATCTCTAAGCATGAAACGGTTTAGGAAGAAATAAGGTGTGTATGGGATACATCATCGCCACGCGGCCGAACTTGTCCCGATGGTGACGGCCAAGCCGCGAAATATTCACGACTATCGTTAATGTATCGGAATGATCCAGCCACGCTGCGACAGGGGAACGCTCCTTGCTAAACTGGCGCCGCTTCGATAGAAAATCTGGTCAGGGCAATCGGCAAGTGTCGCGGTGATCAGCCTTTACCCTGGGGAGGTGTTTTCACCGTGGAAGCCGGTCTGCTGACGAAGCATTCGCAGACGCCTGTCGAATGGATCCGCTCGACGCCGATACTGGTGATCGGGCTGCTCGCGGTGATCGTTCCCGTGATGATCCATGTCGGCCAGGAAAGCTGGTCTACCGAACAGGGCGCGCACGGCCCGATCGTGCTCGCGACCGGGCTGTGGCTGCTCAGCCGCGAATGGGGCGCGGCGCGTGCGATCGCGCGGCCGGGATCGTGGCTGGTCGGCGGGGTGCTGCTGGCGGTGCTGCTGCCGCTCTATCTGTTCGCCCGGGTCACCAGCATCGTCGAGATCGAGGGCGCGACGATGTACGCGATCGTGCTGACCACCGCCTATCTGCTGTGGGGCGCCGCGACGATCCGGGTCGTGTGGTTCCCGCTGTTCTATCTGGCATTCATGTTTCCGCCGCCCGACACGCTGTTCGCGATGCTCACCCAGCCGCTGAAGATCGCGATCTCGCAATGGGCGGTCGGGATCCTGCATGCCGCCGGCTATCCGATCGCGGGATCGGGCGTGTCGATCCAGATCGGTCAATATGACATGCTGGTGGCGGCGGCCTGCGCGGGCCTGAACTCGATGATAAGCCTCACCGCGCTGGGATTGTTCTACATTTACATCCGCCACAGCGCGAACTGGCGCTACATGCTGTTTCTGGTCGCCTGCATCCTGCCGGTGGCGATCGTGGCGAACCTCGTACGCGTTATCATCCTGCTGCTCGTGACCTATCATTTCGGCGAGGCGGCAGGGCAGGGCTTCATCCACGAGGCGGCCGGCCTGACGATGTTCATGAGCGCGCTGCTCGGCATCTTCCTGATCGACAGCCTCGCGGCGCCGATCCGTGACCGTCTCGCGGCGCGGGGGGCGGCATGAACGAGGAAAGCTGGCTGCGCCACGCCGGGCAGGGCGAGGCTCGTGCGACGCGGCGGGAGGCGCTGCTGGGCGGCGCGATGATCGCCGTGGCGGCGGCGGGCTTCGCGCTGAAGCCGCGCCGGATCGAGAAGCTGCTGGGCAATGCCAAGCTCGAATCGCTCGTGCCGGACGCGTTCGGCGGCTGGAAGTATCAGGCCGCGAGCGGGCTTGTTCTGCCGCCGGCCGATCAGATGCGCGACAAGATATACAGCCAGCTTGTGACACGCGCCTACACGCGCGCCGATGGTGCTTCGGTGATGCTGCTGATCGCCTATAGCGGGGCGCAGGACGGCACGATCCAGGTCCACCGGCCAGAGGTCTGCTATCCGGCGAGCGGCTACAAGCTGACCACGATCGCACAGCACGAGACACCGCTGGCGCCCGGCGTCGCCATCCCATCGCGCTATATCGTGGCGGAGGCGGATCTGCGGCGCGAGCAACTGATCTACTGGACCCGCGTGGGCGACTATTTCCCGACGAAATGGTCCGCACAGCGCGGTGCGGTGGTGAGGGAAAACTTCGCCGGCGTGATCCCCGACGGCGTGCTGGTGCGCGTGTCGACGGTGGGCAGCGGCGACGAGAGCGCGCTGCTCGACGGCTTCGCCCGCGATCTGTACGCCGCGATCGGGCTCCGCTTGCGCCAGGTGCTGGTCGGCATGGATCGCGGCACCCAAGCGCCGAAATTAACGTAACATTCTCGTTGGGGGATAGCATGAGCAAGGTGAAAATTGGTCTGGTGGTTGCCACGGCGATGATGTTGCCGCTGGTGGCCGGGTGCCAGAAAAAGGCCGACGGCCAGGTCGTCGCGGTGGTCAACGGGCAGGAGATCACGCAGCAGCAGCTCAACGCCGAACTGGGCAACACGCAGATTCCGCAGGGCGTGGACAGGAAAGCGGTCATGGCGCAGGTGCTGCAGCGCGTGATCGACCGCAAGCTGCTCGTCAGCAAGGCGAAGGCCGAGGGCCTGGACCAGTCGCCGAGCTATCTGACGCAGATCTCGCGCGCGCAGGACGGCATCCTGATCGATCTGCTCGCCGCGAAGAGCTCAAAGGCCGTGGCCCTGCCGGATGCCTCCGCCGCGCAGAAATTCGTCGCGGACAATCCTTCGCTGTTCGGCCAGCGCAAGCGCTACACGCTCGATCAGATCGCCTTCCCGTTCACCAACGATCCCGCGCTCGGCGCCAAGCTGAAGGCGGCGCAGACGATGGCGGAGGTGGAAGCGGCGCTGAAATCGTCGAACATCCAGTTCAACCGCGGCAGTTCGGTGCTCGATTCGGCAGCGCTGCCGCCGGACGCGGCGCAGAAGATCGCCTCGCTCAAGCCGAACGAACCGTTCCTCGTGCCGCAGAACGGCCAGCTTATCGCGAGCGTGATCCGCAATACCGAGGCCGAGCCGGTTGCCGAGCAGCAGGCAACGCCGGTCGCGACGCAGATCCTGCGCCGTCAGGCGGTGGAAGCGGCGATGAAGAAGGATCTCGACGCCGAGCGCGCCAAGGCCAAGATCGAATATCAGCCCGGTTTCGAACCGCCGGCCAACAAGGGCGCACCGGCGGCGGCCAAGTAACCGGGAACGGTTCCAGTCAGAAAGGGGAGCGGGGACGATATGGTCCTCGCTCCCCTTTTCATGCCCGGCGCGGGCTCAGCCCGCCTTGATCCCCGCCGCGCGCCGGCTGAGCGGATTGGCCTTCACGAAATCCGCCAAGGTGGCGGCGGCGGCGTCGTGTCGCCCCTGGGCGAGCTGAAGCCGCGCCAGCCGGGCGGCCAGGCGCGGATCGTCACCGGCACCCTTCATCCCGTCACGCAGCGCGGTTTCGGCGAGCACCGCGTCGCCGCCGCGAAAGAGCGTATCCGCAAGCGCCAGCCGCGCGGCGATGTTGTCGGCATCCTGCGACACGGCGTTGCGCATGTCCTCGATCGCCCCGCGACGATCACCGGCGGCGGCGCGCAATCGGCCGCGTGCCAGCAGCGCGGCGGGCTGATCGGGATCGGCCTTCAGCACCGCCGCGATCAGCGCGTTGCCGCCCGCCGTGTCGCCCGTCAGCGCGCGCGCATAGCCCAGCGCGGCGGCGGCGCTGGCCGCATCCGGCTGCTGCATCGGCGCATTGGCGAGATTGGCGCTGTCGAGGATGCGAACCGCCACATCGGGATGACCAGTCTCGTTGGCATATTGGGCATAGGCGGCCTTCATCGCCAGCGTCGAACCGGCGGCGTTCGCCAGCATCCTTTCAACCGGCAGCGCATCCGCGCCCTGCTTCAGCCACAGATTAAGCGCGTTCGCCGGCACGCCGAGATCGTTGCCGCTGCCCTCCGCCGCCCGGGCGATCGCCGCATTCGCCGCGTCGTTCGCGCCGCGATCGAACAGCAGATCCGCATATTGGAGCTGGAGATTGGGATCCTTGGGGTTGGCCTGCACCAGCCGCTCGACCGCGCGGAACAGCCCGTCGCCGTCGCGCGCGCGCTTGTAATAATCGAGCAGCATCGACAGGCGCGCGGTGGGATCGCCAGGCGTTGCGAGCGCCTGTTCCATCACCTTGGCCGCACCGGCATAATCCTGATCGTTGGCCAGCATCCGCGCCTTCACGATCAGTGCGGACGGATCGCCGGGGCGCGCCTTCAGGACGAGATCGAGATAATGGTTCGCCTTGTCCTTGTCGCCGCGCGCGGCGGCGGCGGAGGCGCGCACGGTATTGGGCAAGGTATCCGTCGGATTGATGAGCGCGAGCTGGTCGGCGAATTTCTCCGCCTGGTTCGCGACATTGCCGGCCAGCGCGATCTGGCACAGGCTGGTCAACGCCTCGACATTGGCGCGATCGAGCTGGAGGACGTTCTGATAGGCGTCGTAAGCGCCGGAAAGATCGCGCTCGGCCAGCCCGATATGCGCCTTTATCAGCCAGTAATCGCTGATGTCGTCGCGGATCGCGAGCGCGCGCTGGATATATTGACGCGCCACCGTGAGCTGCCCCCGTTCCAGCGCGCCCTGTGCGATGGCGGCATCGTTCGCGGCCGTGCGATCCCCCGACGTACAGCCGACGAGCAGCGCCGCGGCGGCGAGCGGCGCGAACAACGGAATCGAACGGTGCTTCATCGTTTTATGACATCCGTATCGTTGGTGCAGAGATTGAGGGCAGCGTTCGTTCATGGGCGATGGGGATGGCTTAGGCAAAATAGATGGAAGAAATGCTTCGCTACAACCCGCGCGGTTAACACTCTTTTGCCTAGCGGTGGTGTAGGCAAGCAGGTAGAACCCCACGGTTCGCAGGGGAATTTGCGGTACTACAGATCAATCGAGGGTGGGAATGCAGCATAAAGCATGGATAACGGCCGCCGGGCTTGCCTGCGCCGGCCTGTCTCAGGCGCAACTGGCGATGGCGCAGGCTGCGCCCGCCGCGCCGGCCGCCGCACAATCGCGTCCGTACCGGATCAGCCCGGGCGACGAACTTGAAATCTACGTCTGGGGCGAGGAGCGGCTGCAGCGCGTCATCAAGGTGCTGCCGGACGGCACCTTCTCCTTCCCGCTGGTTGGGCAGGTGAATGCCAACAACAAGCTTCCCTCCGACGTGGAGCAGGATATCTCGCGCGGCCTGCGCGGCCAGTATCGCGATGCCGTGCCGCAGGTCACCGTTTCGGTGAAGACGCCGGTGGGCGTGCAGTTCTCGGTCGCGGGCAAGGTCAAGTCGCCGGGCGCATTCGCGACGGGGCGCTATATCAACGTGCTGGAAGCGCTGGCGCTGGCTGGCGGCCCGGCGGATTTCGCCGATGTCGGCAACGTCCGCATCCTGCGCAAATCCGGCAACGGGCTGGTCGTGCTGAAGGTGCGGCTCAGCGATACGCTGAAGGGCAACCCGAGCGATCGTGATCTTGCCGGCCTGCCGCAGCTTGAAAGCGGCGACACGGTTATCGTTCCGTGAGGGCGCGCTATTACGGCTGCGTGATAGCCGCGGCGCTGATCGCCCCGGGCATCGCCCATGCGCAGGAACAGACACGCGCCAGCGTGGATGTGGCGCCCGGCGTTGGTTATTCGTCCAATCCGTTTTCCGGGACGGGCAGCAATCTGGCCAGCGGCTATGCCGCGCTTGACGTGACGCCGCGTTTCGAACTGCTGATGCCGCAGGACACGCTGACCGTTACGGGCAATGCGAGCCTCCAGAAGTATTTCACCAATTATGCCGATGCGACCAGCTATCGCGTATCGACGGACTATCGCGGGCGCCCGTCGGAACGCGTCAACACGCATATGCGTGTCGATCTGACGAGCGCGATCATCGGCGCCTATGATTCGGTGGGCGGGGCGATCGAGCCGGGCGTGCCATCGCCGACCGATCTCGCGCTGTTCGGCACGCGCGACCGGCGGCGCGGCGTATATGCGACGGGCGATTTCGATGCGGCGCTGTCGGCACGCGACAGCATCAGCGCGAGCGTGTTCTACGAAATCGCGCGTTATCGCCGGTTCGCCGATATCAGCGATTACGACGGGCTGGGCTCCACGTTCAGCTACAATCGCCAGCTTTCGGGCAATACGCGGATCGGCGCGCAGGGCGCGGTATCGCGCTACGATTATCGCGGCGCGCGCGGGCGGACCAACGTCTATACGATCAGCGCCACGGCATCGACCAAGCTGAACGAATATTGGACGGTCGACGGATCGCTCGGCGTGTCGTTCGTGAACAGCAGCTCGACGGGATCGACCGGCAAGGCATCCCCATCGGGCAACATCAACCTGTGTCGCCAGGGGCCGTTGTCGAACTTCTGCATCACCGGCTCGCGCTCGGTGCGGCCGACCGGGTTCAACGGATCGCAATATGTGAATTCGATCGGCGCGAACTGGAGCCGGAAGCTCAGCGAGTTCACGACGCTTTCGGCACGCGCGCTCTACACCACGGAAGGCGGCTCGCAATCCGCGCTGGTGCCCGGTATCCGCGCGCAATATCTGACCACCTCGGCAACCTATGAGCGCCGCTTGTCGGAGCGCCTGCGACTGACGGCGACCGGCCAGTATCGCCAGATTTTTGCCAGCAGCCTGAACCGCCCCGCCGATTATGGCGGGCGACTGGGCCTGTCCTACCGTTTCGGAGATCCGCGATGAACGACGGCGCGCGCGCCTCGCTCGATGACCAGCAGGAATCATCTGGCCTGATCGGCAACCTGCCGATGGTCCTGTGGCAGCGCCGCTGGCTCGTGATCGTGCCGGCGGTGTTGATCGCCGTCGCCGCGCTTGCGGCGGCCTATCTGTTGCCGCGCAAATATGAGTCGAAAGCCACGCTGCTGGTCGAATCGCAGGATTTGCCGGGCGCGACCGCCGCGCCGGGCGGCGACGATCCGATCAACCGGCGCATCGCCAAGATCCGGCAGCAGATTCTCAGCCGGCCCGACCTGGTCGAACTGATTCAGGCGAACGATCTCTACAACGCCTCGGCGCACAGCGAGCCGCTGTCGAAGCTGGTCGACCGGATGCGGGATGCGACGACGATCAGCGCGATCGACGCCGACATCCAGGGATCGCCCAGCGGCGGCAAGCCCAACAGCGGCTCGATCGCCTTCTCGCTGAGCTTTGCCTATCCGCGCGCCGCACAGGCGCAGATCGTCGCGCAGACCTTCGTCGATCGCCTGCTCAAGCTTTCCGCGACCTCGTCGCAGGATGAGGCGCAGACGAATGTCGCGTTCCTGGAGGATCAGGAATCGAACCTGCAGGCGCAGGTGCAGGGGATCGAATCGCAGATCAACCGCATCGCCGGCGTCAATGGCGCAGCGCTTTCTTCCGCCGGGCTCGGCATGGTGGGCGCGGGCGCGTCGATCGATTACGCCGGGCAGATCGCCGCGCTGCAACGCGAGAACGCCGCACTCAATGTGCAGACCGGCGTGGCGGTGGAGCGCGATCCGAACGTGACGGCGGCCGAAGCGGCACTTGCGGCGGCAAAAGCGCAATATTCGGACAACCACCCCGACGTGAAGCTGGCCGAAAGCCGGCTCGCGGCGGCGCGCGCCAATTCGAAGCAGTTCCAGACCCGCGGCGTTTCCGCCGTGGTGCAACAGCAGCTTTCGGCCAACAACCGCGCGATCGCCGATCTCCAGCGCCAGCGTGGCGCCGAACAGAGCCGCGCCGCCGCGCTCGCCGCCGCGCAGGCGCGCGGGCCGCAGGTGGCGCAACAGGTGCAGCAGCTGCAGGCACGCGCCGATATCATCCGCGCCAACCTGGCGAAGGTATCGGCGAACCTGCTGACAGCCCGCTCGATGGCCAAGCTGGCGGACCAGCAGCGCGGCGAGCGGCTGACCCTGATCGATCCGCCGGTGACGCCCGATCACCCGACCTCGCCGAACCGGCCGCTGCTGATCGTGGGCGGAATCGTCGGCGGGCTGGCCGTCGGGCTGGCGCTGGCATTGCTGGTAGAGCTCGTCCTGCGCCCGATCCGCAGCGCCGGCCAGCTCACCAATCTGCTTGGCGAACCGCCGCTGGCGGTCGTCCCCGTGCTTTCGGGAAAGGGCAACCGGCGCCGCTGGCTGCCGCGGCGCTTCGCCCGTTCCTGACCGGTTCTTAGGATGAGACCCAAATCGATGGCCAATTCGTGGAACCTCGACGAAGCCGAAACCGCCCCGCCCGCCGGCGACGTGCTTGTCACCTCGCTTGCGGAAGAGCGGCTCGAACTGCCGGATGCGATCCAGCGCAAGCTGTTCGGCTTCAACAGCAGCGATCGGCGCTCGCGCCCGTTCAACCTGTTGCGATCGCAGGTGTTGAAGATCGCCAAGGCCAATGGCTGGAAGATCATCGGCGTCACCTCCGCGACACCGAGCGTCGGCAAGACGTTTATCGCGAGCAATCTGGCCGCGTCGATGTCCCGCATCCCGGATCAATATACGCTGCTGTTCGATTTCGATCTGCGGCGCAGCTCGATCGGCAAATGCTTCGGGCTGGAGGATGGGCCGGGCATCGGCGATTATCTGACGGGGCAGACCGACTCGCTCGATGCGGTCGGCCGCAATGTGGACGGGACCGGGCTGGTGGTTTTCCCCGCCGCCAATGTCGTGCGCCAGTCGGCCGAGGTGCTGGCGGGCAATCGCATGAAGGGCCTGGTCGAGGCGATGCGCGGGCTGGGGGACAAATATTTCTGCCTGTGCGATCTGCCGCCGGCGTTCGCCAATGACGACGCCTCGATCGTCGCGCAGCAGATCGACGCCTATCTGCTCGTGGTCGAGGAGGGCAAGACCACCGCGCGGCAGGTGAAGGACGCGATCGAGGTGCTCAGCCCGGCGCCGTGCATCGGCACCGTCCTCAATCGCTATCATGGCGCGATCGGCGGCGACGATTACGGCTTCGGCTATTGGACCCAGCGTTACTACGACGCTTATTACCAGGAATAGCGCCGGTCAGCGCGGCGCGAGCGCGTCGGCGATGTCGGCGCGGTAGCGGGCGAGGTTCGTCGCGGGATCGAATGCGGCGAAAAGGCGCGGAGCGGCCGCGGTGATCGCCCCGCGCATCTCGTCGGTTCGCGTGTCGATATCGACGATCGCGGCGGCAATCGCGCGCGCATCACGCGGCGGAACTGTCCTGCCCACGTCCAGCCCGTCAAGATAGCCGTCGATCGCGGTGCCCTGCGTGAACAGGATCGGCACGCCGGCGAACAGCGCCTCGACATAGACCATGCCGAAAGTCTCGTTGAGGCTCGGCAACAATAGCCCGCGATAGCCCGGCAGGCGGGCGAGCAGATCCGCATTCGGCAACGGCCCGGTCAGCGTGACGGCATCGGCGAGGCCACGCTCGGCGATCATTCGCTCGATCCGCCCGCGCGCCTGCGCGCTGCCGCCGCCGATCAGATCGAGCTTCAGGCCGGGCCGCTCGCGCCGCGCCAGCGCCAGCCCGTCCAGCAGCCAGCGTACCCCCTTGCGCCGCCATGTATCGAGGGCGAGGATCGCGACGAAGCGGTCCCCCGCCGGATGCGGCGTGATCGCCGGGGCGATGTTGCGCACGATATTGGGAAGGTTGCGCTCCTTCGCCGACTGCGCGGGGACGTGGCGGTGGAACTCGTCGCGGAACCATGCCGAGACGAAATACAGCCGGGCAGCGTCCGCCGCGACGCGCCTGAGAAGCGGGCGCAGCATCGGCTTCATGCGAAAAACCTTCGTCTCCACCTCGCCGCGCAGCGAGACGAACAGCGGCACGCCGAAATGCCGCGCGATATGCCAGCCGGCCAGCCCCTCGAAGGTGAACTTGTGCGCGTGGACCAGATCCGGGCGAATCCCCTCCGCCTCCAGCAGCGCGATCGTGCGACCGGCGGCGCGGCGCATGGCGGGCAACAGCCCGATGCCGAGGCGCAACCCGAAATAAGGGAAATGGAACAGCCGAAATCCCTCCGCCACGCAGGCGACCGGGGCCGGGGCGGGACGCTCGACGCGCTGATAGGCGATCACAATATTATCGTAATCGACAAGCTCACGAACGAACCACTCGATCGCGGTGGTGGTTCGGGCGCGCTGCGGCGTGTTCACATCCACCGCGAGGTGAACGATGACGGGCTTTTCGGCGCTCATCGGCGCGCGCGCCGCCAGCGCCAGACGAGCGGGAAGATCGCCGGCCCCTCGATCAGATAACGCCGCGCGAGCCGGCGGGGGCTGGTGGCCAGGCGCCATGCCCATTCCATGCCCGCGCGCTGCACGATGCGCGGCGCGCGGATCTGCCGGCCGACAAGGAAATCGACCGACGCGCCGATGCACAGCGCCGTACCGCTCGCGCCGTCGATCGCCGCGATCTCATGCGCGAGCAGCTCCTGCTGCGGCGAGCCGACCGCCAGCAGGATGAACCGCGCGCCGGCCGCTGCCGCGACACGTGCGGCACCCGCGCGCGCGGCGGCATCGGTGCGCAGCCGCATCGGTGGCTCGTGATGCAGGATATCCAGCGCGGGATGCAGCAGTCGCAGCCGCGCCACATCCTCCGCCTGCCCACCGATCAGCGCCACCCGATCGCCCGGCTGCAGCACGCTCTCGAAAAGCGCGGCGGTCAGATCGCTGCCGGGCACCACCGGAAGGGCGACGCCCGCGATCCGGGCGAGCTTCGCCAGCACCCGGCTGTCGCACAGGCACAGCGCCGCCTGGCGATAGGCAGCGCGCACCTCGGCCGGCGCATCGGCGAGCCGCACCATGTGATCGACGTTCGGGGTGACGACATAGCCGTAGTCGCTATCGCGTTGCCGCGCGGCGAGCCACGCGACCGCCGCATCGAAGGGCAGCGGATCGAACTGGACATCGAGGAAATCCGTCCGGGCGATCACGCGGGCGTTCCGGCGGCTGCGAACGCGGCTTCGAGACGGGCGAGGTTCACCGCGTCCGAGAATTCCTCCGTCACGAACGCGCGCGCGGCGAGGCCAAGCCGGCGACGGGCGACCGGATCGGCGGTGAGCCGCGCGATCAGCGTGGCGAGCGCGGCGGCATCGTCCGGCGGCGCCAGGAGCCCGGTCTCGCCATCGCTGACCAGCTCGCGGATCGTCGGCAGATCGCCCGCGATCACCGCGCGCCCGGCGGCCATCGCCTCCATCAACACTACCGGAATGCCGTCGCGATCGTCGTTCGAGGCGGTGCGGCAGGGCAGCACGAACAAGCCGGCAGTGGAGATCGCGGCCAGGCATTCGGCATGCGGACGGGCGCCATCGAAGGCCACGTCGTCGCCAAGCCCGAGCGCGGCAACCAGCGCCTCGAGCCGCGCGCGTTCCGGCCCGTCGCCCAGAATGCGCAGCCGCCAGCCGGCCGGGCGGGCCGCGTGGAAGGCCTCGATCAGCAGGTCGATGCCCTTCTTGGCCACCAGGCGCGCGACCGTGACGATCTCCTGCCGCTCCACCGCCACGGCTGCCGGGATCGCGACGGCGCAGCGCACCACCGGCAGCCGCCGCTCATCGAGCGCAGTGATCGATCGATAGAAGCCGCGATGCCAATGACTGATGCACGACACGAACGATGCCTCGCGCAGCTTGAACGAGAGCGCCGCGCGCTGGACGAACAGATCGGCGGCATGGCCGGTGAAACTGAACGGCACGCCAAGCGCCCGCGCGATATAGAGCGCGATCATCGCGGGGACGTTCGCCATATGGGCGTGCACCGCGCCGATCCCGCGTCCGCGCAGCCGCCATGCGGTGGCGATCCCGAACGCGGCCTGCGCGACATGCTTCAGCCGGCTGGAGAGCGAGGGATGATCGGCCCGGAACGCGTCCGCCACCGCACCGGCGGCTAGCAGAGGATGCCGCAGCAGCGCGACCGGCAGCGCCAGCGCGGTCGCGGGCGCGTAAACGACAAAGGCGGTGCGCGCGATCTCGCGCAGCAGCGGATCTTCGGCTGGCAGCGGGCGATGCACGCTGGCGCCGATCACCTCGTGCCCGCGCGCGCGCAGCCCGAGCAATTCGCGATAGACGAACGTCTCCGAAAGGGTCGGCAAACGGGCGGCGACATAGAGGATGGCGGTCATCGGCGGGCCATCATTCACCATCGGGGAATGCCGTAACCCTGCGTATTTGCGGCGGGATGACGGCTGGTGGGCGTTGGTAGGGCTTTGACAAGGAAGTCTGTCCTAAGCAAGAGGTGCCTTGTCCGAACGACGTGAACGGACGGCATGGATGCAAGCGGGGCGGGATACGGACGTGAACGGGCTCGCGGTCATCATCGTCAACTATCGCACGCCCGACCTTGCCATTGCGTGCATCAGCGCGATTGACGATGCGCGGCGCGCGTTTCCCGATCTTCGCGTGGTGGCGGTGGACGGCGGCTCCGGCGACGGCTCCGCCGAGCGGATCGCGGACGCGATCGCGGCGAATGAGTGGCAAGACTGGGTGACGCCGCTGCCGCTGCCCGTCAACGGCGGCTTCGCCTTCGCCAACAATCAGGCGATCGCCTTGCTGGCTGACAGCGGGCGGCTGCCGGAGGCGATCGCGCTCATCAACCCGGATGCGCGCCCGCGCCCCGGCGCGCTGGAGGCGATGGCGGCGCTGCTCGATCGCGAGCCGGGGGCGGGCGCGGTCGGGGCGTTGCTCACGCACGAGGACGGCCGCCCGCAATCCTCCGCCTTCCGTTTTCCGTCGATCCGGGGCGAATTCTGTCGCGGCGCGCGCACGGCAATGGTCGAGCGGCTGCTGCGCGTGCCGCCGACCAGCATCCATGCCGATCACGCCATCGAAGTGCCCTGGGTGACAGGCGCGGCCGTCATGCTGCGGACCGAGGCGCTGCGGCGGACCGGCCTGTTCGATGACGGGTTCTTCCTTTATTTCGAAGAGACCGATCTGATGCGCCGGTTGCGCCGGGCGGGCTGGGCGGTGTGGCATGAGCCGGCCGCGCAGGTGGTGCATGCGGGCGGGGCCGCCACGCAGATCCGCGATCCCGGCACCGGGCTGCCGCAAGCCCGGCGGATGCCGCGCTACTGGTATGAATCGCATCGCCGCTATTTCGCGCTGGCCGGTGGCCGTGGAAGCGCGATCGCGGCGGGCATCGCCTATGCCGCAGGCCGGGCGATCTGGCGCGCGCGCAAGCTGCTCTCGCCGCGGCTGGAGGGCGGCGCGGCGCGCAGCGGACGTGATCTTTTGACCTATGGCTGGTGGCCGCGCGGCCGTGACGTGACGCCTGCCGCCCCGCCGCTCGGCCCGCAACGCAAAGCGGCGCCCTCCTGGGGCGATGCGGGGTGAGCGACGTGCTCGGCATCGTCGTGATCGGGCGCAACGAGGGCGAGCGGCTGGTGCGTTGCCTTGCCTCGATCGGCGGTGGCCATCCGGTCGTCTATGTCGATTCCGGCTCCACCGATGACAGTGTCGCGGCGGCGACGCGGGCCGGCGCACGGGTGGTCGCGCTCGATATGGCGATCCCGTTCACCGCGGCGCGCGCGCGCAATGCCGGCCGCGCCGCGCTTGGCGCCGAGGTGACGCTCGTGCAGTTCGTCGATGGCGATTGCGCGCTCGATCCGGCATGGCTGGCGCACGGGATGGCGACGCTGGCGGGCGATGCGGGGCTGGCGGCGGTGTTCGGCCGGCGGCGTGAGATACGGCCGGATGCCAGCCGCTACAACTGGCTGTGCGATATCGAATGGGCGGTGCCGCCGGGGCCGGTGAACTATTGCGGCGGCGACGTGATGATGCGCGCGGCGGCGCTCGATGCCGCCGGTGGCTATCCCGACGCGATGATCGCCGGCGAGGAGCCGGACCTGTCGATCAGGATGCGCGCGCTCGGCTGGCGGATCGCGTGCGTGCCGTTCGAGATGACGCGCCACGATGCCGCGATCACGCGCTTTGGCCAATGGTGGCGGCGCGCGGTGCGTTCCGGCCATGCCTATGCCGAACTGGCGGCGCGCCATCGTGGCTCGCCATTGCAGGATTACGGCCGGCGATTGCGCGGGGTGGCGTTCTGGGGCGGCGCGGTGCCGCTGGCCGGCGCGACGTTGCTGCTGATCGGCGCGCTCGCGGGCAAGGCCGCGGTGGTGGCGGCAGGCGGCGCGGTGCTGGCGCTCGCGTTGCTCCAGTTCGCGCGGATCGCATGGCGAGAGCGTCGCCGACGGCCGCTGCGCGAGGCGCTGACGCTCGCGACGTTCCTGATGCTGGCAAAGCCGGCGCAGACGCTCGGCGCGCTGCGCTACGCGCTGGGGCGGATCGGCGGGCGCGGCGCCACGATCATCGAATATAAGGGGGCATCGGCATGAGCGGCCTGTGGCGGCAGATCGCCGAGGACTGGCGCGCGCACGGACGCGACTGGACCAGGCCCGGCTTTCGCGCCGTTGCGACACATCGCTTCGGCGTGTGGCGCATGGGCATCCGCTCGGGGCTGCTGCGCGCGCCGTTCAGCCTGCTCTATCGCTATCTCTTCCGCCGGTGCCGCAATCTTTACGGGATCGAGATTCCCTATACGGTCGCGCTCGGACGCGGCGTGGTGATCGAGCATCAGGGCGGTATCGTCATCCACGGCGCCTGCCGCATCGGCGATCGCTGCATCATTCGGCAGAATTGCACGTTGGGGATACGCCGGCTCGACGATCTTACCGCCGCGCCGGTGCTGGATGAGGGCGTCGATCTCGGCGCGGGCGCGGTGGTGCTCGGGCGGATCAGGCTGGGGCGGGGCGCGAAGGTGGGCGCCAACGCCGTGGTGCTCGACGATGTGCCGCCGGGGACCACCGTATGGGGCATTCCCGCGCGCCCCGCCGGCGTTCGTCGTGCCCCGGCCACCGATCGGCTCGACAAGTGACGAAATCGGGACAGAAAGCCGATGCTGCGATGCAAAAAGAAATCGACACCGCTCGGCCAGCCGGGCATCAGGTTCCCGGCGCCAGGAGTGACATTGTGAGTTTGGCTCGTAAGATCGTCATCGTCACGCCGAATATCTCCGAACAGATGGGCGGCGAGGCGATCAAGGCCTATCAATTCCTGCGCCATCTCCATCTGGCCGGCGCGGACGTCACCGTCGTGACACATCGGCGCAGCGCGCCCGTGCTGGAAAAGGATTTCCCGGCGGTCGATGTGCGGATCGTCGAGGATTCGCTCGATCAGGTCGCGGTGTGGAACAGTGTCGCCCTGCGGCCGGTCATCGCCAGCTTCTTCTTCTTCTATGCCCGGCGCGTGGTGAAGGAATTGCTGGCGCGGCATCCGGACGCGGTGTTCCACTATCTCTGCCCGGTATCGCCGATCCTGCCGCGCTTCCCGGTCAAGGCGGCCACCAACGTGCTCGGCCCGCTGACCGGCAATATCTATTATCCCCCTGCTTTCCGCGACGCCGAGCCGCTGAAGGACAAGTTCCGCCGCAGCTTTCACTATCTTGCGCAGCGGCTGTCGCGCGCGCTGATCGGCGACAAGGGGGTATTCTGGCGCGTGCTGGTGTCTGGCGGGGAGCGCACGCGGCGATCCTTGTCCTGGGCGGGATGCCCGGACGAGGCGATGCGCGACGTGATCGATTCCGGCATCTCCGACGAATTCGATGCGCATCCGCTGATCCGGCACGACGGGGTCAACACCCGCTTCATGACGAGCGGCCGCCTGGTCCCGCACAAGGGCGTGCAGCTGACGATCGAGGCGTTGCAATATGTGACGCGGCCGATCGTGTTCGACGTCTATGGCGACGGTTATTACGGGCCTGAACTGAAGGCGCTGGCGCAGCGGCTCGGCGTGGCGGACAAGGTGCGCTTCCTCGGCTGGATGGAGAGCCACGACGCGCTGATCGCCCGGATGGCGGATTATCGCGGCTACATGGTGCCCAGCCTCGCCGAAGCGAACGGCATCGTCGTACAGGAAGCGATGATGGCGGGGCTGCCGGCGGTTTGCCTGAAATGGGGCGGGCCGGCGATGCTGGCCAGTGATCTGGAGGCCGTGCTGATCGAGCCGCGCTCGCATGATTATGTGGTGCGCGAGCTTGCCGCGACGATGGACGCACTGGCCGACGATCCCGTGCGCGCCAATGCCATCGCGGTGAACGCGCGGCGCATTGCCGAGCGCCGCTTTACTTGGGATAATGTGGTTGGCGAGTGGCAGCGGGGATACGACTTGCTTGCTGCTCCGGCGCCGATAGGGCGATTGGCGAGGGAGGCGCGCGCGTGATGGATGCAACGCTGGCTGTCGATGAGGCTATTGCCGAACTCGCCAATGTCGATCTGGCGGTGACCGAGGAATCGGCTGGGGCGCCATCCCACTATCTGCGCGAACATCGCCACGAATATGTGCGCACCGTTCGCGATATCGTGAAGGCGCGCCCGCCCTCCGGCCAGCCCGTGCGCGTGCTGGAGATCGGCGCCTTTTTCGGTGCCGTATGCATCGCGCTGAGCCGGCTCGGCTATAAGGTGACCGCCGGCGATATCCCGGAATATATCGAGCTGCCGGAGCAGGTGGCGCGTTATGCCCGCCACGGGATCGACACCGCGGGCATCCGGCTTGAGGATTTCATCCTGCCGTTCGCCGACGAGAGCTTCGACGTGGTGGTGATGTGCGAGGTGCTGGAGCACCTGAACTTCAATCCATTGCCGCTGCTGAAAGAGATCAACCGGATCCTGTCACCCGGCGGGTTGTTCTATCTCTCGCTGCCCAATTACGCGCGCATGAAGAACAGAAAGGCGATCCTGCGCGGTAATGCGGCCGGGATCACGGTGGACGAATTCTTCGCGCAACTGGATCCCAAAAGCTCGCTGATCGCCAACGGCCACTGGCGCGAATATACGATGCCCGAGGTGCGCGCGATGCTGGAGCCGCTGGGCTTCCGCCTGCAGGATCATTATTATTTTTCCTATGGCGAGACGCTTCAGGGCAGTTCGGTGAAGAAGCGGCTGGGCAGGTGGTTCTATCGCACCTTCCCGACGCTCAAGGAAAACCAGACCGCGCTCGCGATCAAGGAGCGGCGGACCGAGATAGTGTTCGACATCCCCTCGACGGTGCACCGGGAATTGCGGTCGCTGTGAACCCGGCGCCGGCCGCGGCTATGTAGCGGCATGACCGATCGAGCGGGCGCGGCGCGCCTTCGCTACGCGGTGGCTCCAGTCGATGAAGCGATTCTCGAAATGGAATGTCGACCAGTGGGCGAGGGCGAAAGTGATCGCGAAGCAGATCGGGCGCTTCGCGTATTTCTCCCATCCGTGCCCGGCGCCCAGCCAACCGAACAGGGTGAAATGGTGGACGATGTATAGCGCGTAGGAAATCTGCGCGATGTAGTTCGCCGGACGCGATTCCAGTGCCGGGGACAGGCCCCATATCGGCCGCACGACCGTGATACCCACCATCGTGGCCGCGAGATACGGGCGAATATAGTTCAACCACGGGAGTTCGGGCCGGGTCGCCAGCAGGAAGAGGATGACGACCGGCCAGAACGGCACGCGACCAAGCCAGCCCGCGGCGCGGGGGCCGAAGCTGCCGTGAAGTATGAGCGCGAGTATTCCGCCGGCAAGAATCTCGTCCACGCGAAACCAGGTGACGATTGAAATGTCCGTGCCGGTGATGATGCGGGCGCCCGTCACGATCAGGGCCGCCACCGGCACCAGCATCAAGCCGCGTCGACCGAACGTCGCCACGACCAGCGCGATCGCGACGTAGAACTGCATCTCGAGGCACAGGCTCCAATAATGGGAAGACCAGCTATCGAGCCAGAAGGGCGGGAGGTTGGCGTAGAACAGGAAGTTCGCGATCCACACCGACGCTGGCTGCCCCTTTACCAGAAAGGAAATCGCCAGCACCGCCCACGCCAGTGGCAGGATTCGCGCGAATCGCCGGACAAGGAACGATAGGATATCGTCGTCGCGCAGCAGGATGCTGACGATCAGAAAGCCGGAAAGCGTGAAGAAGATCGCCATCCCGTTCGCGGCGATCGGCCCGTTCATCGCCCACCGCGCCGGCCCGAGCGGCAGCATGTGCGCGGCCATCACCGCCAGGATGCTGATCGCGCGCCAGCCATCCAGCATCTTCAGCCGCCGATGCTGGGGCTCTCCTGCCGCGGCGGTTGGATCAGCGGACATGCGAGCCGAGCTTGCGCCGCAGCGATTTGAGCGGCACCTCCAGCGCGTTGTAGGAGATCGACGCGATAATGAGCGATCCGACGATCGACACGGGCAGCAGCACCGGAGGCGAAATGGTCGGCCAGATTTCCTCGATCACGCGATTGAACAGCATGTGATAGAGATACAGGCCGTAGGAGATGCGCCCGACATAGCGAACCGGCGCCCATTCCAGCACACGCACCACGCCGCGCCAGCGCGGATCGAACAGCACGTTGGCAATGAGCAGGACGATGCCGATTCCCTGCACGGTAAACCGCCACGTCCAGCGGAACGCCTCGTCGCGGTACAGGAGCGATCCGATAATCAGCGCAAAGCCCAGGAACACCGCGGGCCGGCTGATGAACCACAGCTCGGACATCGCCCGCTCGCCGCCGTCCGGCCGCCGCATCGCCAGCGCGAGCAGGCACCCCCACGCGATCGAATCGATCCGCGTATCGGTCGCGACGTAATTATATTGCCACGGAAGCCCGAGCCAGAAATAGGTCACGAACCGCCACAGGAACGGGATCGTCACCAGGGCAAGCGCGAGCGCCATGCGCGAGCGCCAGGTGCGCGTGATGAACAGCATCAGGCCCGGGAAGAAGAAGTAGAAATGCTCCTCGATCGCCAGCGACCATAATTGCCGCCACGGATAGCTTTCCGCCTCGGTGTAATGCGCGCCGAAGACGTAATAATAATTCATGTAATAGAACAGGCCGGCGAACTTTTCTGCGGTGGTCGCCCTAAGGCCAAGCACTGCGCCCGCGATCAGGCACAGGATCACCAGGGCGATAAGCTCGGGATAGAGCCGCAGGATGCGGCGCACGTAGAACAGCTTGAGATTGATCGTTCCCGTCCGCGCGAATTCGTTGATGAGCAACGTGCAGATGAGATAGCCGCTGATCGCGAAGAAGATCGTGACGCCGAAACCGCCGGGAACGAGCTTGCCGTATCCGGCGTGCGCGATCAGCACCATGCCGACCGCGATTGCGCGCAGGCCGTCAAAGCCCGGGATGTAGCCGGCCGACGGACTGGCCGGGCGATCGGCCGCAATCGCTGGTGCCCCGCCTCTATTGTTCAAGCTTCATTCCCCTGATCGAATTCATTGGGTTGGCGGGCATGTGATGGCGCGCGCATCGGGCGCCCCAGCCCGACACGTCGTGTCGCGCGCACCACCGGCTTCTCGATCAGCTGCCAGGTCAGCCACGATCCGGCTCCGGCCAGCAGCAATGCCGCGAGATAGATGGCGACCAAGGCAGGATTGGCGCCGATCCTCGCTTCCATCCCGGCCGCCAGCGGGTGAAGCGCGCCGAGCACCGCGAACTGGAGAACATAGAGGCTGAAACTGATCTCGCCGATCAGCGGCAATATGCGCCCCTCCAGCGCGCGGGGGCGTATCACGCCCGCCGACCAGACAAGCGCCGTCAGCAACGCGATCGGCACGAGCACGATCGAATAGGCGCGAAGCTGACTGTCGATAATCAGCGCGATGACGCTGATGGCCAGGACGAAGGGCGCGATCTTGCGCGCGAGCGCCCCCTGCGGCGCGAGCGTTCCCAGCCAGCACCCGCCGATGAAGGCGGGCGCATGCACCAGCCAGAACTGGCGCGCGAATTCGATGCCGCCCGGCGCATCGCCCAGCGCCCGCTTGAGCGCGACATTGGCGACGACTGCCAGCACATAGCTGCCCGCCAGCATGCCCGCCATCAGGCGCGGGCGGCGGCTCGCGACCAGCAACAGCGGGAACATGACGTAGAACATCGCCTCCGCCGCGATGCTCCACCCGCCCGGCACCACCGTATTGATCGCGCTCGGGAGCCAGCCATGCACGAACAGGATGGTTGCCGCCACATCACCGGCTGTCGCCCTGTCGGTGGGCAATTGCATTGCCGTCAACCGGCTCAGCAGCAGATACAGGACGATGCCGAGGTAGAACATCGGCGCGATGCGAAAGAAACGCCGCGCCGCGAAATTGGCGGCGTGGAACGGCCGGCCGGCATAGTTGATCGTGAGCGTGAGCCCGCTGACGATGAAGAACAATTGCACCCCGCGCACACCATAGAAGGTGAAATCACGGACGGGTTGCGAAAGCCCCGCGATCAACTGCCCGGAATGGACGAGCAGAACCGCCAGGATCGCGACACCGCGCAAGCCATCGAGATAGCGCAGATGCGGGCGCGCGGCGGCGTCGCTGGCCACGCCTAATAGGCCTTCGGGTGCACGATCACGCGCAACGTGTTGAAGATGATGGTCACGTCACGCCACAGCCGCCAGCCCTCGATATATTCAAGATCGGATTGCAGGCGATTCTCCAGGTCCGACTGCTCGTGCGTCGCGCCGCGATAGCCGCGCACCTGCGCCAGTCCGGTGATGCCGGGCTTCAGCGTATGGCGCAGCCAGTATTTCTGGCTGACCTCCCAGAACAGCTTGTCGCCGGCAAGCGAGCCGAGCGCGTGCGGGCGGGGGCCGACGATGCTCATGTCCCCGCGCAATACGTTGAAAATCTGTGGTAATTCGTCCATGCTCGTCATGCGCAGGATGCGCCCGACACGGGTGACGCGTTCGTCGTCGGGGGTGGCCGATTTCCTGCCGTCAGCGTCCGTCGCCTCGACGCGCATGCTGCGGAATTTCAGGATCTTGAACGGCTTGTTCCCGCGCCCCATGCGGACCTGCGAGAAGAACACCGGGCCGCGGCTGTCCAGCTTGATCGCAAGCGCGACCAGCAGCAGCAATGGCGACAGCGCGATCGTCGTCGCCCCCGCGAGCAACAGATCCATCGCGCGCTTCATCACGCGATTGCTGAGCGACATCGCGCCGACCGCCACCACCGCGGTATCGCTGCCGTGATAGCGCGAGATGCCGATCGCGCCGAGCGGGCTGCCCTGGTCGAGCTGGATTTCGCCGGTGAGGTCATACGCCTTGAGCAGCAGCGCCCAGGCATGACGCCGCTCGGGCAGGCAGGAGACGACGACGCGATCGAACGGCTCCACCAGCACGGCCAGCCTGGACAAGGCCTCGGGATCGTTGAGATCCGGCACGAACCCGACCGCGCCGGCATCGAACACATGATAGGCGCCGGGGCGCGATGGCACGCCATCGACGATCAGCAACTCGCCCACCAGTCCACCCTTCACCGGCGAAACGAAGCAGATGTGGAAGAAAAGCCGGAACAGGCAGATGAAGCCCAGCGAACACAGGATCGAAACGCCGAACGCCACGCGCGACACCAGCAGGCCGAGATACTGGAAGAACATCACCAGCGTCACCACGCTCGTCGCCAGGATCAGCGCGGACATCGCGCGCCGCAGCGATTCGCTCGGCCGCTGCAACGCCTCGCGCGATACCGCGCCGTTGCGCAGCGCGATGAAGATGTGGATCGGCAGGAGTATCCAGGCGATCTGCAACCCCATCGGGGCGAGCCATCGCGCGGCACGGAGCGATCCGCCGACCGCAAAGCCAGAGCGAATGGCCGCGCAATCGCACAGGATTACACCCAGATAAAGCAAGGCGCGGATGCGGCGCTTGTGAAAGGACGTGTTGAACGCTCTCGCCGGTTCGGGCGGCTGGAGCGTAGCTGCGGTTGAATTTCCCACCTAACTCAACTGCCCCGTCCGTTGGCCGTCAGCGAAACTATCGCCCGACACCCCCCATTTCCGGTTGTGGCGCGGCGACCCTTTAGGCCTTCGCACGAAAACATTACTAGGCGGTTTGTGATGTAGTGCAACCGAAGGTCGCGATCACATGGGCGCGCGCTTATACCGCGCCGCCGCATGCACGTGCTTTCAGCGTAGCACGGAAACCAGGATCGTGCCGATCATCGACCAGAGCAAGGCAACCGAGCCAGCCAGAATCAGCAGCCGCTGACGGCGCGACAGAATCGTCCCGGGGGCGGCGGCAGGGGCGGCGAAGGATTCCACCAGTCGATCGTGCAGCTGGCGGGCCGGCGATGCGGCCCACGCCAGATCGCTTTCGCCGAGAGTCACGACCACCGGCTGCGCGGCGGGCGTGCTTCTGGAGCGACCGATCGACGGATCGGCCGGGGCTGCATCGAACTGAACGGCTGGCTGCGGCATCACAATCCTCCGAGGGGACGGTACGCCGCGCTTTGCTAACGAAAGGTAAAAGTCGATCGCGCCGGGCGCGTCATGCGGCGGGGCGCTGCTGCGCGCGCTGCTGCTCGATGAAGGGCCAGGAACCGCTGTCCACCAGGCTGAAGAAACCGCCGTTGCCGGGGCCGCTGGACAGATTGTAGAGGCAGGCAAGGTTGCCCCCGGCGGCGGAGAAGGCGGCAAGGTTCGCCTCCATCACGGCTGCCGAGGCCGGCGATCGCGTGATCGCCTCGAAGAACGGCTTCACCAGAGCCTGTTGCGCAGCGAAGGTCGGGATCGGGTTGAGGTGCAGATTGCCCTCATAGGCGATCAGCGGCAGGCCGTGCGCGCGGGCGATGTCGCCTTGCTGCTTGTAGATCGGCTTCATCGTGGCGACGCTGAGCGCTCCCGGCCCTGTCGCGTTGAGCAGATTGTCGATCGCCGCAGCTACGTCCTTTCGGGCTGCCAGGGCTATGGTGGGGCCGCGCGCATCGGTGAGCGTTCCGTTCACATAGGTCGCGATGATCCATCCCGCGAAATCGCCATCGCTGGCACCGGCGCGCCTCACGCCATCCCATACGGCGTCGGCCCGGCGCGGATTGACCGTCTGCGTTCCGAGCAGCATGCGAACGCCCGATCCCCGCGCGAGGCGGGCGATCTGCCCGGAGCGATAGCCGTAAAAGGCATCGCCCGCCGTCCCGCCGCCCAGCCGGGCGACAGCCTGCTGCTGCGCGAAGCGTGCCTGCTCGAAGCGAAGGTTCCACACCTCGTTGCTGTATTCGAGGAATCCGGCCGGCCCGCCACCCGTCGATGCCGCGCGCAGCGCGTCGATCATCCGCGCCACCAGCCCGTCGCTGGCGAGATGCGGTACGCAAAGCCATGGGCGCGCGCCGATCTTTTTCGCGAGCGCGAGCATGATCTCGATCGGCACGCCATTCGCGTAGCTGCACGAATCGACCGCGGGGAAGGCGTCCGTCACCTTGCTGCCGTTGGTGCGCATCCAGTCCATGAAACGCAGCGTGTCGAAGCCCTTGATCTGCGACAGGAATTCGGGCGCGAAAACCTCTCCGGCGGCGAAGGCGGCGGCGTCTTTCTGGTTGACGAGGCGCATGAACGTCGGCGGCTTGCGGATGGCATCGATGATGAGCGGGCGGCCGGTGGGCATGGCCCCGCGTGCTTCATAGACCACGCCATCCCGGCGACGCGCGACCAGGGTGCCGCCCTGTATCCTCACGTCCATGTCGCCATTGTGCGATAGCAGGTAGGTGCCAGGCTCGCACGGCAGCATCGTGGCGATCATGCGTTGGCCGCCAAGCCCCGTCGGATAGCCAAGCGAATTGACGGGCGCGGGGATGCCGTGGGTGTCCCACCCGGCTGACGCCTTGAGGCGATCGATGAATGCGACGGCGGTCCAATAGTTGATCGGCGTAAGGTTGACGCCCAGCGACGGCATCGCCGGGGCGCTGGCGCCGCCGGCCACGGGAGCGGCGGTGGTGGTGCCGGTCGATGAGGCGCTGACCGCATCGGCGGCCGGGTTGGTCGCCAGCGACGCGGTGTGCAGCGCCGGGGCCTTTCCCATGGAAAGGCGCCATGCCGCGGCGGCGGCCGCCCCGCCTCCCGCCAGCAGCAAAAGCCGGCGATCGATCCCCTTGTTCATTCCCACCAGCTCCATGAGGCGACGCGTCCTGTTTTCGATTCGGCCCGTAACCATGACAGCGTTGACGAGCCATCACCATGCGCCGAGCCGAAGGATAGCCGTGTCGGCGGAGGGCGGCGTCACGATATCGAATCGAGACAGCCGCCCCGCGCGATGCCGGGAAAATGCTTTTCGCACCGGGCCGGCTTCACTACAGGATGGCCGCGAGGAGAATTCCATGGCAGTGCTGACATTCGAGGGGTCGGGGTATCGGCGCTTCGACAAGGCGGAGTGCGAACAGGCTGGCGCTGCCCGTGCCGAAAGCTATCGCGGCGCCGCGCCATTCCCGCACATCGCCATCGACGATTTCCTCGATCGCGCGATGCTTCGAGACATCGCCCGCCATTACCCGTCGATCGAGGACCGGCAGTTTTTCGATCGCGAGCAGGAGCGGTTCAAATATCAGTTCCAGCCCGCCGCGATCGATGATCCTCTTGCGCTGAACCTGCTCGCGGAGCTGAACAGCGAGGCATTCATCGCCTTTCTTGAGCGGATGACGGGGATCGCGGGGCTTATCCCCGATCCCTATTACAGCGGCGGCGGCCTCCATCTCACGCGGCGCGGAGGGCATCTGGGCGTCCATGCCGATTTCAACATCCACGAAACGCTGAAGCTGGAGCGGCGGCTGAACCTGCTGGTCTATCTGAACGAAGACTGGGACGAATCCTGGGGCGGTGCGCTGGAATTGTGGGATACGAAGATGAAGGCGTGCGAGGTGAAAGTCGCGCCGCATCTCGGGCGCGCCGTGGTGTTCAGCACCACGCTGGACAGTTATCACGGCCATCCCGACCCGCTGGCCTGCCCGGAGGATCGCGATCGGCGCTCCATCGCCACCTATTATTACACCGCGGTTGAGGCGGATGCGGGCGATATCGTCAGGCGATCGACGAACTTCCGCGCCCGCCCGGGCACCGAGGATCGCCCCGATCGCGCCGTGGCCTTCCGTCATTTCGTCAACGACTGGATTCCGCCGCGGCTGCAGGGTGTCGTTAACCGATTGAATCCCTTCTCTTGATATCGCCTGCGGAGAATAGCGCCGGACCGCCGCTCGACGCGACCGCATACAGATTGTTCAGGACGTTGTTTTGACGAAGATGGGGGTGCCGGAAAGCCGATTGTCCGCCGTGCGGTCGCTGCGCGCGCGCGCGGCGCCGATGCTCTCGCCACGCCGTCTGACCGGCCCGTCGGCAACGCTGATCGGGACGACGGTTCTCATGAACGTCCTGCGGATCGCGAACACGGTGGTGCTGACGCGTCTGCTCGCGCCGTCCGATTACGGGTTGATCGGCATCGTCATGGCGATCTTCTTCGTCATCACGATGATAACGGATACCGGCTGCCAGGCGTTCATCGTGCGTCATGAGCGCGGGCTGGAGCGCGAATTCCTCGACGCGGTCTGGACGATCCATGTGCTGCGTGGCGCGGCAAACGCGCTCGTGGCCGTCGCGCTGGCCGTGCCGCTCGCGCTGTTGCTCGACAAGCACGGGCTTGCGCCGCTGATGGCGGTTGCGGCGATCAGCCTCGCGATCGACGGGGCGTCCTCATTGTCGCTGCTCACCGCGCTGCGCCGCAAGATGGTGCGCAAGCTGTCGATCGTCGATTTCGTCGCCTTCCTCGTGCAGCTTGCGGTGGGCCTTGTCGCGGCATGGTTCCTGCGCAGCGCCTGGGCGATCGTGATCGCGATCATCGCGCAGAGCGCGACACGCGCGATAGCGAGCTATATCGTGTTTCCCGAAGCCGCCCATCGGCTGCGCCTTCACCGCCCGATCGCCAGCGAATTGTGGCGGTTCTCGCGGCTGATCGCCGCGTCGAGCACGTTGACGCTGCTCATCAGCCAGGTCGATCGGCTGGTTCTGGCCCGCTTGTTTTCGCTCCAGCAGTTCGGCGTCTATTCGATCGCCGGGTCTCTGGCGACCGCGCCGATCGCTGTGGTCCATCTCTACAGTTCCCGGATCATCTATCCGGCGCTTGCCGAGGCGTGGCGGACCACGCCCGACCGGATGCGCGAGACGTTCTACGGCATGCGGGGCGCGGTGTTCTTCGGCTATCTGTTTGCCGCTGGCGGCTTGCTCGGTTCGGCGTCGCTGCTCGTCCGGCTCCTGTACGATCCACGCTATGCGGAGGCGTCGCGTTACCTTCACCTGCTCGCGATCACGACCGCGATGATAATGCTCACCAAGCCGATGAACGAATTCATGGTTTCGATCGGACGCGTCCGCATGACGCTGGAAATGAACATCACGCGCGTGTGCTGGCTGCTCATCGCAGCGGCGCTGGGTTATGTCTGGATCGGGCCGATCGGGATCGTGGCGGCGCTGGCCCTCATCGAGCTGCCCGCTTATTGCTATGGCGCATTCCGGTTGAACCGGCTCGGGCTCTACAGCCTGCGCCATGACTTGCTTGCGTTTGCGGTGATCGCGGCCGGGGGCGCCGTGGGCGGGGGCGCTGCCTCGTTCGGACTGATGATGTTGGGGAGCAGATAAGCGCCGGATATGCCAGACGTGCATGTGGGGGTTTGTCGATCGGCCGCGGGAAGGCGTTGATCCCGCCAGACGGGCTTTGGGGATAGGTGATGATCGTTTCGTTGAAGGTGCTGATTTTCATCGAGGCGCTGCTGATCGTCGCGTTCGCCTTGTTCCGCTTTGCCCTGAAGGGGGAGGCGCGGCGGCTGATCGGCCCGCTCGACATGGCGCTGGCGCTGGCGATCCCGGTGGTCGGGCTGTTCGGGCGCGACAAGAACGTCTTCTACGCCTTCATGTTCGTCATTCCGCTCCTGTCGGTGGGCAAGCCCGCGCAACTGGTCAGGCGCTATCTGCTGCTGCTGCCGCTGTTCCCGACGCTGCTGCAAAACTACATAGCGGGCGGGGTATATCTCGGCGATCTATCGGCGATCGATGCCTTCAATCTCGGCGCGCTGGGCGCGCTGGTTTTCACGAACCGGGGCCGTGCAAGGCCGGTCGCGGCGATCGACATCGCGGTGTGGCTGTTTTTCGCGTTCAGCCTGTTGATGGAGACGCGCGGCATCCCGCTGACCGGGGTATTGAGGTCGATCTTCACGACCATGCTGTCGATCGTTCCGCCATTCTACCTGCTGGCCAGGCTGGTTTCGACGCGCAGGATCGCCAGCGACGGGACGTTGCTGTTCGTCCTGGGCGCCTTCTGCAACGCCGTGGTGGCGATCTTCGAATCCTTTCGCGGATGGCCGCTGTATCAGGCGTTCTACGATTCGCTCGGCGTGCCGATGGGGATGAGCGCCACGCTCTCGATCCGGGCCGGCTTCCTGAGGGCGCAGGGGGCGGTGACCAATCCCGCGACGCTGGGGCTGATCCTTGGCCTTGCCATGCTCGCGATGGTGACGTTGCGGCCGCGTTTCCGGCCTGTCGCCTGGGCGGCGATCATGGTGGCGCTGGCGGCGGGCATGATCGGCAGCCAGTCCCGCGGGGCGTGGATCGCGGTGCTGGTCGGCGGCGCGCTGTATCTGTTGTACGAGCGACGCACCCTGCTTCTCGTCGGACTGGTTTCGGCGAGCCTCGTCGCCGGGGCGGTCTTCGTCTCGTTCGCCCCCAGCGATAGCAGGATCGGCCGGTTGGTCGGCCGCTCGGGCGCTGCGAACTGGACGGCGGATTATCGCAAGAACCTGCTGGCGCGCGGGCTTCAGGAGGTCGCGACGCATCCCGTCACCGGGCAGACGCGCGCGCAGCTCGAGGTGTCGATGAACGACATGCGGCAGGGCGAGCATATCATCGATTTCGTCAACACCCATTTGACGGTGGCGTTGATCAGCGGCCTGGGCGGGCTGGCATTGTGGCTCATCGCCTGGTTCACACCGATGGTGATCGGCTGGCGATTGCGGGGAAGAGCGAGCGCGCATGACGCGCAGACGCCGGTGGCATTGCCGTTCGCGATGATCGGCGCGTGCTTCGCCTGTTTGACGTTCACCTCCACGATCGACCGGATGATCCCGCTCGTCCTGCTCTCGATGGGGCTGATGAGCGCTTATGTGCGGCTCGCAAGGGTGGGCGACGCGGCGGGCAGGGCGGAACAGCCGCCAGCGTTTCGCAGCCTCGTCGCCCGGATGCCGCGCGAGGATGCGGTGCCGCTCGGTCAGTCGGCCTGAACCCCTTGGGAAGGCCATCCATGCATATCGCGATGTACGCCCCGGCGCTGCCATCCACCGGCTCCGCCAACGGGATCGTCACCTATGCGCGCATCATGCAGGCGGCGCTGCGGGAGGCCGGGCATCGTGTCACCGTGTTCGATCGCTTCGGCATCGAGTATGACGACGGGCGCGTCGAGCCGGTCGGCCCGGATACGCGCCTGCCCGCCCGGCTGCGACGCGCGAAGGAGCGGGTCTTCGGCCGCCCGCCGACCGAATGGCCGGTGACGTTCCGGCATATCATCGAGAAGATCCACGCCGCGCATCCGATCGATGTTCTGGAGATCGAGGAAAGCTTCGGTTTCGCAGGGCGCATCGGCCTGGGCATCCCCGTCGTCGCCCGCCTCCATGGCCCGCATATCTATGGCAAGGATGCCTGCGAGCCGCCGGAAATCGCGCGGATCAGCGCGGCGCGGATCGTGGTTGAACGGGGATCTATCGCGGACACCGCTGGAGTCACGTGTCCGTCGCCCAAGATGATGGCTGCGACGCTGGACCACTATGGCGTCAGCCCCGTCCACGCCGCCCCGATCTACAACCCGATTCCGGTCGCGTCGCCCGCCGACACTTGGTCAAGCGCTCATTGCAATCCCGACCAATTGTTGTTTGTCGGCCGGTTTGATCTCCGCAAGGGTGCAGATATAATGCTGCGCGCTTTCGACCTCGCGTTGCAGCGTCGGCCGACGCTGCGATTGACGATGTGCGGGCCTGACGTCGGCATTGTGGGAGATGACGGGGAAGCTCGCTGCTTCGATGACTATTCGAAGCTCCACCTTCGCTCCGAGACTCAAAAGCGCATCGCCTATCTTGGGGCGGTGAAGCCGGATCGTATTCGCGATTTGCGGCTTCAATCGACGCTGAGCGTTTCCACCTCGCGCTTCGAAGTGCTGGCCTACAGCCTCACGGAAGGACTCGCGGCCGGTATGCCTATTCTCGCATCCGATACCTTTGGGATCGCGGAGATCGTGGAAAACCGCCGCAACGGCTTCGTCGCGCCGGTTGGCGATGCGGCTGCGGTGGCCGATGCGATCGTCGAGGCGCTGTCCGACCGGGCGCGACTGGCCCAGGTGGGCGCTGCCGGGCGTGACCTGTGCGCGGGGCTGCTGGCGCCGGCGCGGATCGCGGCGCAGACGGTGGATTTCTACCGGGCCGTGATCGGTTGAGACGGGGCCGCCCCGCCGCACCCTCCCGATCGGTGCGTGGGGCGGCGATCGACGGCTCGACTCGCGCCGGCCCCGCGCGCAGGATCGCGCCATGCCGCTTCTGATCCCCCGCGACGACAAGGCGCAGCGCAGCAACAATTTCGATGCGATCCGGCTGGCGATGGCGCTGCTGGTCGTATGGTCGCATTCCTTCGCGCTCTGGTTTCATACCGAAGCGGGTGAGTGGATTTCGCTCGCGATGGCGGGCACGTACAACGCCGGCAATCTGGGTGTGCTGGCGTTCTTCGCGATCAGCGGCTTCCTCATCACGGCAAGCTGGCAGCGATCGACGACGTGGCGCAGCTATCTGAAGCGCCGTGTGATGCGGATCTATCCCGGCTATCTGATCGCGGTGACGCTGTGTTCGCTGGTGATCGTGCCGGCATTCTCATCGCGCGCCTTCGGTGCACTGCGCGGGGCCGAAATGCTCGGCATCGCGTCCAATCTGCTGCTCAGGAACTATATCATCACGTCCGATGCGTTCGGCGGCGGCGCGGTGAACGGATCGCTGTGGAGCATCCCGTACGAATTCTGGTGCTATCTGGGGGTCATGGCGCTCGGCCTGTGCGGGGTGTTGCGGTGGCGGCCCGCCTATCTGGTGATCGCCATCGGCGTGATGGCCGTGCGGGTGTGGCTGGACATGACCGGCCGCCACCCGGACGGCGGCAGCCTGAAGGCGATCATCGGCGTCGCCTATTTCTGGTTCAACGTGCTGCCGCCCTTCGTGCTCGGCGGGGCGGCGTATATCTATCGGGATCGGGTGCCGCGCAGCGGATGGCTGCTGGCCGGGCTCGTCGCGGCCACCCTGATCGCGGCGCATCTGCCGCTCGCCGATCCGCTACGGCTGGTGCTCACCCGGCTGCTGCTGCCGCCGACCCTCGTGTATGGCGTGCTCTATCTCGCTTTCGACGCGCGGGTGCGGATGGGGAATGCGGCGCGGTTCGGCGACTTTTCCTATGGCTGCTACCTCTATGCCTTTCCGATCCAGCAGATGCTGGTGGCGCTGTTGCGGCATGTGGTGCCGTTTCCGGTATTCGTGATCGCCGCGCTGGCCTGTTCGCTCGCGGCGGGGGTGGCGAGCTGGTATCTGGTCGAGCGCTGGTTTCTGCCGCGCGTGCGCAGCGGGCCCGATCACCGCAAGGATCGGCGGCCGCTGGCCGAGGAGACGACGCTCGTCGCGCCCTGATCGCGGGCGGCACGGCATTTTTACGCTTTTCTGGCTAAGCGCGGGGGATGTTGCTACCGGCGCGCCAACCCGCGTCCCGCCTGTTCTTTCGAGGTTTCGCCCATGTCAGTAACCCCGGCTCCCGACGGAGCGGCCGTCACGATGGCGGGTTCGGCCCCGGTCGGCGCGCGGCCGGCCGTGCCGCAATTGTCGATCATCTCGCCCGCCTATCACGAGCGGGACAATATCCGCCCGCTGGTGATGGCGATCGCGGCGGCGATGGGCGAGACGCGCTGGGAACTGATCGTCGTGGATGACGACAGCGGCGACGGCACCTCGGAAGAGGCGTTTGCGGTAGCGCACGAGGGCTATCCGGTGCGCTGCATCCGCCGGATCGGCCGGCGCGGGCTCGCCTCGGCGGTGGTGGAAGGCGCGCTCGCGGCGACCGCGCCGGTAATCGCGGTGATCGATGCGGATCTTCAGCATGACGAGCGGCTGTTGCCCCGGATGCTGTCGCTGATCGCGGATGGCGACAGCGATCTGGTCGTCGGCAGCCGGCATGTCGAGGGCGGCAGCGTCGGCGACTGGTCCAGGGACCGGCAGGCGATGAGCGGCTTCGCCACCTGGTGTGCCAATATCGTGCTCGGCACTGGCATCAGCGATCCGATGAGCGGTTTCTTCGCGATCCGCCGCGATGTGTTCCACGCCTGCGTCCACGATCTGTCCCAGCAGGGCTACAAGATCCTGCTCGACATCATCAGCTCCGCCCCGCGCGAGTTGAAGATCACCGAGATCCCCTATGTTTTCCGCAACCGGACGCAAGGGGAGAGCAAGGTCGATCTGATGATCATGCTGGAATTCCTGTTCCTGCTGATCGAGAAGGTGACGCGCGGGCTGATCCCGCCGCGCTTCGTGCTGTTCTCTGCGGTCGGCGGGCTGGGCCTGCTGTCCCACCTTGTCGTGCTGCAGACGCTGAAGGCGTTTGGCAGCACTTTCCTCGTCGCGCAGACGACGGCGACGGTGGTGGCCATGACGCTCAACTACGTCATCAACAATTCGGTGACATATCGTTCGCAGCGGTTGCGCGGCGGCCGGTTCGTCATTGGCTATTTCGTATTCTGCCTGGTGTGCTCGATCGGCGGGATCGCGAACATCGGGGTTGCCGATCTGGTGCTGGCGGGCATCGACAACTGGCCGCTGGCCGGCATCGCCGGGGCGCTGATGAGCGCGGTGTTCAACTTCGGCGTCGCCACCCAGTTCGTCTGGACGCAGCGCCGGCGGACGCGCCGGCCCCGGGTGAGCCGCCAGCGCGCCGCGTGAATCGCGTCAGGCGATCAGCAGACCGGCGAGCGCCGCCGACATCAGATTGGCAAGGCTGCCGGCAAGCAGCGCACGCACGCCGAGCCGGGCGATGACGGGGCGCTGGTTGGGCGCGAGGCTGCCCGTCACCGCCATCTGGATCGCGATCGACGAGAAGTTGGCGAATCCGCACAGCGCGAACGTGATGATCGCAACGGTCCGCTGGCTGAGCTGGCCCTGCTGCTCGCCGAGCGAAATGTAGGCGACGAATTCGTTCAGCACGATCTTCTGGCCGAACAGCCCGCCCGCGATCCCCGCCTCATGCCACGGCACGTTGAGCAGGAACATCACCGGGGCGAACACATAGCCAAGCAGCCCCTGAAAGCTCAGCCCCGGATAGCCGAACCACCCGCCGATCCCGCCGAGGATGCCGTTGGCGAGCGCGACGAGCGCGACGAACGCCAGCACCATCGCGCCGACCGCTACCGCCAGCCGCACGCCGGTCTGCGCGCCCTGGGCGGCGGCCATGATGAGATTGGCGGGGCGCTCCTCGTCATGCGTCGCCTGCGGCATCGGTTCGCCGGGGGTTCCTTCGGGAAGTAGCGCGGCGGGGCCCTTGCCGCTGATCCGCGCCTCGGCGATCGCGATCTGCCGATCCTCATCGCTCATGTCGCCCAGCGGCAATTCGCCTTCGATCGGCTGCGCGCGATCCGGCATGATGATCTTCGCCATCAGGATGCCGCCCGGCGCCGCCATGAAGCTGGCCGCGAGCAGATATTCGATCCTGATCCCCATCGAGGCATAGGCCGCCAGGATCGTGCCGGCGACGCCCGCCATGCCGCTCGTCATCACGGTGAAGAGCTGCGGCGGGGTGAGGCCGGCGAGATAGGGGCGGATCACAAGCGGCGATTCGGACTGGCCGACGAAGATGTTCGCCGCCGCGCACAGGCTCTCCACCTTGCTGGTGCCGATGATCTTTTCGATCCCGCCGCCGATCCAGCGCACCACGAGCTGCATGATGCCGAGGTGGTAGAGGATCGACACCAGCGCCGCGAAGAAGATGATGACCGGCAGCGCCTGGATCGCGAAATTCTTGCCCAGCGGATCATCCGCCAGCTTTCCGAACAGGAAGGCGGTGCCGGCATTGGCATAGGATAGCAGGTTCGCCACGCCGCCGGACAGGAAGGCCAGCGCGTGCCGCCCCCACGGCGCGTATAGCACCATCACCGCGATCCCCGCCTGAAGCGCGAAGGCCGCCCCGACGACGCGCGGCCGGATCGCCCGGCGATCGGTCGACAATGCCAGCGCGATCAACAGGATCACGACGATGCCGGCAATGCCGATAAGAAAACGATGCATGGATACCCGCGTGGTTGTGGAAGACGCGGCCCCCCGCGTGGGCGCGCATATTTACACGCGCGCCGCGCGGCTGCCAGCCTGATTCGCCCCCCTGCTGGAGGGCGACGTTTCAGACGAACAGTTCGGCCAGGAAATGCTGCATCGCCGCCCAGCTCCGCCGGTCCGCGCGCTCTTCATAGGCGACGGCGGGATGCGGGCTGTGCCCTTTCAGCTCGATGTCGGTGAAGGCGTGGCCGGCATTGCCATAAGCATGGATCTGCCAGTCCGCGCCGCTTTCGGTCAGTTCCTTGCCGAGCGCGACCATCGCGTCGGGCGGGGCGATCGGATCTTCCCACCCGTGGCACACCAGCAGCTTCGGCCCGATCGGGTTGACGTTCGCGTAATCGGGCCGGTCGTAGACGCCGTGGAAGCTTACCGCGCCACGGATGTCGAGCCCGGCGCGGGCCATGTCGAGCGCGCATTTGCCGCCGAAGCAATAACCCACCGCCGCGGTCTTCGCCGGGTCGACATGACCGAAGCCCTTGAGGACGCCGAGCGATGCGACGAGCCGATCCCGCAGCAGCGCGCGATCCGCGTTCAGCTCATCCATATATTCCGACATCGCCGGCGATTCGCGCGTCTTGCGCCGGCCCTGTCCGAAAACGTCGCAGGCGAAGCCGACATAGCCGAGCTTGGCGAGATTTTCGGCGTGGACGTTGTCCGATTCCTTCTGGCCCAGGATATTCGGGATCACCAGCACGCCCGGGCGCGGGGTTTCCACCTCGTCCTCATAGGCGATCACGCCCTCGAACGGGCCGCCGGGGCCGTCATACACCAAGGTCTGCCGGACGATTGCCATCGCTTCTCTCCCAAAGGTTGCCCGATATGCAGGACGCGCTACAGAGCGGCCGCCCGCATCGCAAGGAGAGCCAATGCCCCGCCTCGTCCTCATCCGCCACGGCCAGTCGGCGTGGAACCTCGAAAATCGCTTCACCGGCTGGTGGGATGTGGACGTGACCGAGAAGGGCGCTGCCGAAGCGCGCACCGCCGGGGAACTGATGGGCGCCCGTGGCCTCGATTTCGACATGACCTTCACCTCGCTCCAGACGCGCGCGATCAAGACGCTCAACCTCGCGCTGGAGGCGATGGGGCGGCTGTGGCTGCCGACCGAGAAGGACTGGCGGCTCAACGAGCGCCACTATGGCGGGCTGACCGGGCTGGACAAGGCGGAGACGGCGGCGAAGCATGGCGAGGCGCAGGTCCATATCTGGCGCCGCAGCTTCGATGTGCCGCCACCGCCGCTGGAGGCGGGCAGCCCCTATGACCTCGCCAGCGACCGGCGCTATGCCGGGATCGACGTGCCCGCGACCGAGAGCCTGAAGGACACGATCGCGCGCGTTCTGCCCTATTGGGAAACGCGCATCGCCCCGGCGCTGCGCGATGGCCAGCGCGTGCTGATCTCCGCCCACGGCAATTCGCTGCGCGCGTTGGTGAAGCACCTCAGCAACATCCCGGACGACGAGATCACCAGCCTCGAAATCCCGACCGGCCAACCGATCGTCTACGAGCTGGACGACGCGCTCAATGCCACCGACCGCTATTACCTGAGCGAGCGTTGAACAAAATTCCAACCACGCGCGCGTGGTGGCTGGCGGCGCTCGTGCTGCTGGCGGTGGCGGCGCCGGCCGCTTCGCGCACGGGCGATGGCGGGCGCAAGGCGATGGTCGCGGCGATCAGGCAGTCGATCCATCGCGCCGCCCCGGATGCGGACAACGCCGCGCTGGCGCGCGCGCTCGCTGTGCTGGAGCAGGTGCCGCGCGAGGCGTTCGTGCCGGCGGCCCAGCGCAAGCTCGCATTCGCCGATCGATCGCTGGACATCGCCGACGGCCAGACGATCTCAGCCCCCTCCGCGGTGGCGCTGATGACGGCGGCAGCGCAGCTTCCCCCGCATGCGAACGTGCTCGATATCGGCACCGGCACCGGCTATCAGGCGGCGGTGCTGGCGCGCCTTGCCGATCATGTCGCATCCGTCGAAATCATGCCGGACCTCGCCGCGACTGCGCGCGAACGCCTGGCCAGGCTGGGCTATGCCAATGTCGACGTGCGCAGCGGTGATGGGTTCGCCGGCTGGGCAGAGCGCGCGCCGTTCGACGCGATCATCGTCGCCGCCGGCAGCGACAAGGTGCCCCAGCCGTTACTCGACCAGTTGAAAGTCGGTGGTCGTCTGGTGATGCCTGTCGGGGCGACATGGGCGAGCGAGCAATTGCTTGTCATCACCAAGACCGGGGCAACCAGCACGACGCGATGCTCGCTCGGCTGGACGATGTTCGTGCCGCTCGCCGGGCAGGGTGCGCGCGATGAGCGCGTGCGCGGCGGCGTTTACGATAACGCCATCCCGGATTGTTTTTCCGCGCCGGTGATCGCGCCGATGTTCGTGCCGCAGAAAGAAGCGCTCCCCGGGAAGCGCAAGGCGCGTTGAACCGCAATCCGGGCATTGCCCTCAACGTCGTGTCCCGCTAACCGCCCGCAATGGCGCAAGTCGGCATCATCATGGGCTCCACTTCCGATTGGGAGACGATGCGACACGCGGCGGACGTGCTCGACGCGCTGGGCATCGCCCATGAGACCCGCGTCGTTTCCGCGCATCGCACCCCCCAGCGGCTTTACGATTATGCTCATGGCGCGGCCGATCGCGGCATCCGCGTCATCATCGCGGGCGCGGGCGGCGCGGCGCATCTGCCGGGCATGGCGGCAGCGATGACGCATCTGCCGGTGCTGGGGGTGCCGGTGGAGTCCAAGGCGTTGAAGGGCATGGATAGCCTGTTGTCGATCGTGCAGATGCCGGGGGGCATACCCGTCGGCACGCTCGCCATCGGCAAGGCCGGGGCGACCAATGCGGGGCTGCTCGCCGCGTCGATTCTCGCGCTGTCGGATCCGGCGCTGGAGGGGCGGCTCAAGACGTGGCGGCAGGCGCAGACCGACAGCGTGGCCGATACGCCGCAATGACGATCCTGCCTCCCGGATCGACGATCGGCATCCTGGGCGGCGGCCAGCTCGGACGGATGCTGGCATCGGCCGCAGCCGAGTTGGGCTATCGCACTCATGTGCTGGCGCCGGATCGCGAGAGTGTCGCGGCGCAGACAGCCTCCTCGCTGACACGCGCGGATTACCACAACCGCATCGTGCTCGCCGATTTCGCCGCGCAGTGCGACGTGGTGACCTACGAATTCGAGAATATCGCGGTCGAGCCGGTCGAATGGCTTGCCGAGCGGGTGCCGGTGCGTCCTTCTCCGGCGTCGTTGCGCGTTGCGCAGGAGCGGGTGGCGGAGAAGAAGTTCGTCGAGCAGCTTGGCGGCCGGCCCGCGAAATGGGCGGCGGTGAACAGCCGCGCCGCGCTCGACGACGCGATCGCCAGCGTGGGGACGCCCGCCGTGCTCAAGACAACACGCATGGGTTACGACGGGAAGGGGCAGGTACGGCTGCATGCCCCTGCCGATGCCGACGCGGCGTGGGAGGCGATCAAGGGCCCCGCCGTGCTGGAGGCGTTCGTTGCCTTCAGCCACGAATTCTCGATCGTGCTGGTACGCGCGGCGGACGGCACGATGGTAAGCTATCCGCCGCCGTGGAACGTGCATGAGGATGCGATCCTCGCCCGCTCGACGCTGCCCGCGCCGGCCGAGATCGCGCGTCATTGGGCGGAAGCGGCGGCGCTGACCGGGCGAATCGCGGAAACGCTCGGCCATGTCGGCGTGCTGACGTGTGAATTCTTCGCCACCGATGACGGCCCCGTGTTCAACGAGATGGCGCCGCGTGTGCACAATTCCGGCCACTGGACGATCGAGGGCGCGACGACCTCGCAGTTCGAAAACCATGTCCGTGCGATCTGCGGCCTGCCGCTGGGCGATGTCGCGCTTACCGCCCCCCGGGTGGAGATGGAGAATTTGATCGGCGACGCCTGGGAGCGCTGGCCCGAGCTGCTCGCGGAGCCCGACGCGCACCTGCACCTTTACGGAAAGCGCGAGGCGCGGCCGGGGCGCAAGATGGGGCATGTCACGCGCCTCAAGCGCTAGACCCGGAAAGTTTCAGGCCCGGGGGCGCCGATAGCTGGCGAGCGTCCATTTGTCGCTGCCGTCCCACTGCCATAAGCCGACCGTTCTGATCGAGACTGCCGGAGGCTTCCCGGCCGACGCCAGCTTGGTGCGGGCGTTCGACAGCAGGCGACGCGCATGGGCGAGGCGGTAAGCGCTGGTGCGATCGGCTTTGGTCGAGGCGACGAGGCGGCGATCGGTCGGCGCATTTCGACGCGTCGTGACATGGTGTACCCGTGAGGAACGCCATCCCGCCGCGGTGGCATGGGCGAGCTGGACGCCGTTAAGCGCTTTGGCCGTCGCCATCTGACCGAGGGATAGCGATCGTCCGTACGCGCGCGGTGCTCGCCCGATCGCCAAATCCCTGGGTTTTGGAGAATCGGGCGTGGCGCGGGCGATCACGTTGCCGTGCTTCCCTGTTACCAAGCGCGCGATGGGCTTGTGCGCAGACGGTGCCGATACGGGCGGCAGGGAATCGCCCGAAAGACTAGCCGCGATCTGCTCGCCGGGGCGGGCATTGTCGCCGGTCAGAATCGCGCGCGCCATCGCGAGCTTTCGCGCGGCCTGGGCGCGCTTCAGGCGTGTGCCCAGATCGCGAATGAGGGCCGCGGCGTTGTCCTTATGATCAGCGCGCAGCCGGTCGATCCGCTGCTTCAACAGGGCGATGCGCGTTTCATGCTCGGCAAGCACGTCGCGATCCATGTCGCCGGTATCACCGGCGAGCGGAGCGCTCTCACCAGGACCGGCCGCCCAAGGCGATGTAACGGGGCCCGGAGCGCTATATTGCTCTGCGTGACGCCGGATCTCCGTGTTGATAAGCTCGCCAAGGTTCGGCGTTTCCGGCGGGCGGGCGGCTGCCGGCACATCGAGGATGACATAGCCGCGACTGAGCGGCGTTATCGGCTGCGTCGGTTGCGGAGCATCTGCAACGATAACCGGGACGACGGTCGTTTCGGCTGCCACCGCCGAGGCATTGCTGGCGGCCGTAAGCGACGAGGCAAGGTAGATCGCGTTGGATGTTATCCCGCCCATGAAACGGATCGTCTCAAAAAGGCACGGTTGCGTCAATCGGCAGCTTTGGCGCTGAACCGCGCTCTAACGTGAACGAAATCGGCCACGCCAGCATATGCCAGCGTGGCCGAATTCGTATCCCGGGACGGATTTCTCAGGCGGTGCGCGTGCCGTTCAGCGGGAAGCTGCCGAACGCCCCGGCGCCGACCGTGCCGGTCACGCTGTCGCCATCGATCGTCGCCTTCATGTCGAGCGTCATCGGCATCGGCACGGTCATTTGCTGCTTCCAGCTGATCGTGTTCCCGTCGACGTCCCCGGAGATGTCGGACGAACCCATCGCGCCGGCAGCGGTGCCGGTGAAGGTTGCGCCGTCAGTCTTTACGGTGAGGGTCGATTTCTGATCACCGAGCGGGGATTTCACGGTGATATCGTAGGTGCCATCAACGGCCATGGGCGCTCTCCTTATTTCGCGTCCGCGATGGACGCAGCCGTGACGACCTCGACCGGCAGACCGAGCGAGTCAAGCTGCGGCTTCACGACTTTCGCATCGCCCACGACTACCCACACAAAGCGCTTCGGGTCGATCACCCGCCTTGCCGTAGCGTCCAGCTCGTCGCGGGTCAGCGCACGATATTTCTGCGTGATCGTGGCGTAATAGTCGTCCGGCCGACGATAAAGGTCGTTCGCCTGCATCGCGGCCAGCACGTCGCTCCCTGCCTCGAAGTTTCCCGCGAGCGAGCGAGTCGCGTCGGCAACGCTTCGGTCGAACTCGAACTGCGTGATCGGCCTGGTGGTGACGAATGCGGTCATGTCGTCACGCAGCGCCGCGATCGACGCGCCGGTCCTGTCGGCCTGGACCGGCGCGCGGACGACATAGGGCGCGGCGAAAGCGTTGCGAACGAAATTGCCGGACACGCCATAGGACCAATGCTTGTCCTCCCGCAGATCCATGTTGAGGCGGCTGAGGAAATCGCCGCCGAGCGAGTCGTTTGCCGTTGTCACTGCGAGCAGATCGTCGGTGCCGCGCAGCGAGGTGCGCAGGCCGCCCGAAATCAGCGACTGCGGCGAGTCCGGCCTGTCGATCAGCACGATGCGCGGGGCGGGCAGGCTGCGGTCCTCCCGGAAAATTTTCTCGCCAGCGGCGCCATTCGGCCGCCATTCCCCGAACGCGTTATCCAGCACCGCCTTCACCTCCGCCAGCGGCCGATCGCTGACGACGAAGATCTTCGCCTTGTCGGGCCGCAGCCACGCCTGACGGAAGGCAAGCAGATCAGCGCGCGTGAGCGCTTCCACTGCCCTGGCGTCGCCGCTTCCGCGCCCCTTCGCATACGGGCTGCCGGCGCCGTAGAGGATCGGGGGCAGCACGCGGCGGGTAAGCCCGGCCGGATCGGTCAGTTCCTGCGCGATGCCGGCCAGCAGCTGGCTTTTCACGCGCGGCAACTCGCTTTCGGGAAACGCGGGCGTGCGGGCGATATCGGCCCATAGCGCCACCGCCGGCACGAGATTCGCGCTCGGCGCCTCAAAGCTGAGGGTCGTGCGGTCGGCGGAAGAGCCGGTCGAGATATTCAGCCCGAGCCGCTCCTTCGCCTCCGCGAGCCGGATCGAATCGAGCTTTGGCGTGCCCTCGTCGATCATCGCCAGCGTCAGCGTCTGGGTGCCGAGCTTGTCGGCAACATCGGCAGCGGTGCCCGCATCGAAACTGAGGACGCCGCGCGTGATCGGCACGGTGGTGCGGTTGGCGTAGATCAGCTCGATGCCGTTCGCGAGATGCGTGCGCTCCACTTTCGGGAAAGCGAGATCGGCGACCGCGCCCGCCGCCGGGATCGGCCCGCGCGTTCCCTTAGGCGCCTTCTCGGGCGACATTTCCGGCTTTGGCGCGCCGGCCAGCGCCTCGGCATAATGCTCGCGCTCGCCGGGTACGACGGTAAGAGTATAGGCGGGGCGCTCCAGCCACTTGCGGGCGGCGGCGCGAACGGTTTCCGGCGTCTGCGCGGCAAGCGCGGCGAGCTGTTTCTTGTAGAAGCCGGGGTCACCCGAATAGAGCTCGCCCTCGGCCAGCGCGACCGCCTTGCCGCCGAACCCGCCGACTCGCTCCAGCCCGCCGATGCGGCCGGCGACGGCGCTGGTAAGTACGCGCTGCACCTCGTCCGCGGTCGGGCCGTTTTTCGCGAGATCGGCGACGATCGCGTCCAGCCGCTTCGATACCACCGCTGGATCGACGCCGGGGCGGACGACCGCGTTGACGGTGAACATGCCGGCCTGGGCAAAATCATCCGCGTCCGCGCCCACATCCACCGCCAGCTTCTCCTGCTTCACCAGCACGTTCTGAAGCCGCGAACTGGCGAGGCCGCCCAGCACTGCCGCCGCCACGTCCAGCGGCACCGAATCCGGGTCGTTCAGCCCGGGGATCGCCCATGCCTTGAGCACCATCGGGGCGGCGACGCGATCTTTCATCACCTCGGCCTTGGGGGCGGCAAGCGTCGGGACGGCGACCTTCGGCAGCACGCTCTTCGGACCGGGCCGGATCGCGCCGAAATATTTTTCCACCAGCGGCTTCGCGGTGGCGGCGTCGATGTCTCCGGCCAGGACGAGTACGGCGTTGTTTGGACCATAATGATCGTGGAACCAGCCCTTCACGTCAGCGAGGCTGGCGGCGTCGAGATCCGCCATCGAGCCGATCGTGGTGTGGCCATAGGGATGGTCGGCGGGGAACAGCCCCTCGGTCAATTTATAGCGGATCAGGCCATAGGGGCGATTGTCACCCTGACGCTTCTCATTCTGAACGACGCCGCGCTGCGTATCGAGCACGCGTTGCGTGATCGCGCCGGTCAGCCAGCCCATGCGGTCGCTTTCGAGGAACAGCGCGCGATCGAGCGCGGACCTCGGCACCGTCTCGAAATAGTTGGTACGATCGAAATAGGTGGTGCCGTTCAGATCGGTTGCGCCCACCTGTTTGAGCGGCTCGAAGAAGTCACCCGGCGCATTCTCGCTGCCGTTGAACATCAGATGCTCGAACAGATGCGCGAAGCCGGTCTTGCCGGCCGGCTCATGCTTCGACCCGACGTCATACCATACGCTGACCGCCACGACCGGGGCCTTGCGATCGGTGTGAACGACGACGCGCAAGCCGTTCTTGAGCGTGAATTGCTCGTAAGGGATATCGATCGCGCGGACCAATCGTGAGACCGGAGCTGCCTTGCCGGCGCCGGACTGAGCGAAAGCGGCTGGGGAGGCGAGCGCCAGTGCAAGCGCAGCGCCGCTGATCGTCATAAAACGCAAGCGAGAACTCCTGTAACAACAGCGGAGACGCTACGGCGGGGAGCGGGCAACGTAAAGCGCGTCGAAAGGGCAGTTGACTGCCAGAGCAATGATTGCCAAAGCAACGAAATGACACTGTTCGACGAGACCAACTTTGTCCCCGATTCGTCGCCGGGGTACATCGTCCGGCTCATCAATCAGATGAGCATGGCGGGGCTCGATCGTGTGCTGGCGGAAGAGGGCGTTACGGCAACGCAGTGGATGACACTGGTGTCGCTGCATTTCGGTTTTGCGGATACGTGCGCCGATCTTGCCCGCAACATGGCACATGACAAGGGCGCGATGACGCGTCTGATCGATGCGCTGGAAGAGCGCGGCTGGGTCGAGCGCACCCGCGCCGAAGATGATCGTCGCGTGATCCGGCTGGCGCTTACCCCGGTTGGCTTCGAGGTGGCGATGCGCGGTCGGCGCAAGGTTATCGAATGCTGGAATCACTGGCTCGCTGACTGGACTCGGGAAGAGGTGGATTCGCAGCTGACAATGATGCGGCGACTGAAATCATCAATGGAGAAGGCCGGGCCATGCGACGCCTGACGATCATGACGTTGCTGGCTGGCGTATCGCTGGCGGGCTGCGTGCCGCCGGATACGCGCCCGGCGGTGAACCCGAAAGCTCCTGCCGATCTGGGGCTGACCGACGCGAATCTGCGCGCAGTCGATCAGCGATGGTGGCGTGCGCTAGGAGATGCGCAGCTGGACCGGATCGTTGCGGATGCGATCGCGGGCAATCCGTCGCTGGATGCAGCCGCCGCCCGCGTGCGTCAGGCGCAGGCGACACTCGCCTCGCGGCGCGCCGACGATGGGCCGAACCTAACCTTCGATGCGGACGGCACGGTTCAGCGTCTCTCCGGCACCTATATCATTCCGCCGCCCTATGGCGGCACCGTGCGCTTCCTGGGCAACGTGCAAGCGAATCTTGCCTGGAACCTCGACCTGTTCGGGCGGCAGAAGGCGGCGATCGCGGGTGCGCGCGCCTCGGCACAGGCGGCGCAGCTGGACGCGGCGGCGGCGCGGCTGATGCTGGAGGGGGCGACTGTCTCCACCTACCTTGAGGTGGTGCGCGCGGAACGGCAGGCGGCGCTGGCCGGGCGCACGATTGCGGCGCGTTCCCAGTCGCTGCGGCTGACCGATGTGCGCATTCGCAGCAATCTGGCGAGCAAGCTCGATCGAGAGGCAGCGACCACGCTTCTCGCGCAGGCGCAACTGGCGCTGACCCGCGCACAGGCGGCGCGAGCGCTCGCGGCGAACGCGCTGGCGGCACTGGCCGGTCGCGGCGCGGATTATCCCGCCACGATCGGCGTTACGCATGTGCGCGCTGATGCCACGTTGCCGATCCCTTCGACGATCCCGGCCGATTTGCTGGCGCGTCGCGCGGATATCGCGGCGGCGCAGGCGAGGATCGCGGCGGCGGCGGCCGGGCGCCAGGTCGCGCGGCGCGCTTTCTATCCCAACGTCAATCTTTCCGCGCTCGCCGGGTTGCAGGCGCTTGGACTGGGCAATCTTTTCGATGCCGATTCCGGTGTTGCCGGTGGCGGCGGCGCGATCCATCTGCCGATTTTCGATAGTGGACGGCTCAAGGCCGATCTTGCCGGAGCGAATGCCGGGCTCGATCTGGCGATAGCGGACTATAACGGCAAGGTCGTCGGTGCGGTGCGAGAGGCGGCGGACGCCGTGGCGAAGACTCGCGCTGCCGATGCGGAGCGCGCGAAACAGAGCGACGTGGTACGCGGCTATGCTGAAACTGCGCGGCTCAACGGCATTCGCGTTTCGAGCGGGCTCGCCTCGCGGCTGGACCTTATCGACACCGATGTGCGGCTGCTCGACGCGCAGCTTGCCGAGACCAATCTTGTCATCGATGCGCTCGCCGCGCGCGCCCAGCTCGCGCAGGCGCTCGGTGGTGGCTTCGATCCTTCCCGGGACATTCAGCAATGAGCGACGCAGACAATCCCGTGCATAACGATCCGACCCCTGCGGCCGCGTTGCCGCGCGGCAATCCGGGTGCCCGCAAGCGACTGCTGACCGTGCTTGCCGTGGTGGTGGTGCTTGCCGCCCTCGCATGGTTTGTCTTTGGCGTATTGCTCGCCCCGCCGTCCGAGGAAACCGACGATGCCTATGTCGCGGGCGACGTGGTGGCGATCACCGCGCGCGACGGCGGCACGGTGGTGTCGCTCCACGCCGACAATACGCAGGCGGTGAAGGCGGGGCAGCCGCTGATCGATCTCGATCCCGCGACCGCGGACGTCAACCTGGCCGCAGCCGAAGCGGAACTGGCGCGCGCGGTCCGCGCGACCCGTGCCGATTTCTCCAGGGTCGGGGCCAGCAGCGCCGCGGTGATCCAGGCGCAGGCGCAGCTTTCCGCGGCGCAGGCGGACTATGCCCGCCGCAAAGCCGCCGCCGCGTCCGGCGCAATTTCCGGCGAGGAGCTTAGTCATGCGGCGGATGCGGTGAAGGTTGCGACCGCCACGCTCAATCTGGCGCGCGCTCAGAAATCGCAGGCGCGCAGCACCGTGGCCGGCACCGATGTGAACAACAATCCGACGGTGATGACGGCGATCGCCGCCTATCGCCGTGCGGCGATCATCCGCAGCCACATGCACATCATCGCGCCGATCGATGGCGTGATCGCGCAGCGCACCGTGCAGGTCGGTCAGCAGGTTCAGGCTGGCGCGCCGCTGATGGCGGTAGTGCCGCTCAACCGCTTGTGGGTGGATGCCAATCTGCGCGAGACGCAGCTTCGCGATGTGCGCATCGGCCAACCGGCGGAGGTGGTGTCCGATATGTATGGCGGGAAGGTCGTCTATCATGGCCGCGTCGTCGGTCTCGGCGCGGGCAGCGGCAATGCCTTCGCGCTGCTACCGTCGCAGAACGCCAGCGGCAACTGGATCAAGATCGTGCAGCGCGTGCCCGTGCGCATCGCGCTCGATCCGAAGGAGCTGGATAAAAACCCGCTTCGGGTCGGTCTGTCGGTGAAGGCCACGGTGGACACCGCCGATCTCTCCGGGGTTCGGCTCGCGAAGCAGGCGGCTTCGCCCTATCGTGGCGACGTGGCGACCGACGCGAGCAATCCGGCGGTCGAGGCGCGCATCCGCGAGATCGTCGCGGCGAACCGCTGAGGCGATAGGAACATGGCCAGCGCCGCGCCCCCGCAGCCCCGCCCGATGGAGGGCGGGCGTCGTGCGCTCGTCGCGATCGCGCTGGCGCTCGGCACCTTCATGATGGTGCTGGACAGCACGATCGCGAACGTCTCGCTGCCGACGATCGCCGGCAATCTCGGCGTATCGAGTGACAATTCGACGTGGATCGTCACCGCCTTCGCGGTCGCCAACGGCATTTCCGTGCCACTGACCGGGTGGCTGATGCGACGGTTCGGCGTCGTGCGCACCTTCTGCGTGTCGTTGGTAATGTTCACCATCGCCTCGTTCCTGTGCGGACTGGCATGGAGCCTGCCGTCGCTCATCGCCTTTCGCGTGTTGCAGGGGGCGGTTTCCGGGCCGATGATGCCGGGAAGCCAGGCGCTGCTGATATCGATTTTCCCGCCGGACAAGCGCTCCACGGCGCTAGGCATCTGGTCGATGACGACGCTGGTCGCCCCGATCATGGGGCCGATCCTTGGCGGCTATATTTCCGACAATTATCACTGGTCGTGGATATTCCTCATCAACGTGCCGTTCGGGATGTTCGCCGCCTCGATCTGCTGGTTCAACCTGCGCGATCGCGAGACGCCGACCGCGCGGGTCCCGATCGATACGATCGGGCTGATCCTGCTGGTGTTGTGGGTAGGCTCGCTTCAGATCATGCTCGATCTCGGCAAGAACGCGGACTGGTTCAGCGATCCCATGATCGTCGTGCTAGCGGTGATGGCCGCGATCACCTTCGCCGCGTGGCTGATCTGGGAGCTTACCGACGCCAACCCGACGGTCGACCTGACGCTGTTCGCGAACCGCAACTTCCTGATCGGGACGATCGCTTTCTGCCTCGGCTACGCGGTGTTCTTCGCGAATATCCTGCTGCTGCCCTTATGGTTGCAGACCCAGCTTGGATATACCGCGACATGGGCGGGGCTGGTCGCCGCACCCAGCGGGGTGGTCGCGGTGCTCCTGACGCCGTTTGCCGCGCGCGCGGCCGGCAGGATCGACGCGCGCATCCTGGCGACGATTTCTTTCATCGGCTTTGCGGTGAGTTACTGGATGCGGTCCGGTTATACGACAACCGCGAGCTTCTGGGATTTCACGCTGCCGCTGCTGGTGCAGGGCGTGTCGATGAGCACATTCTTCCTCTCGATGGTGACCATATCGCTCGATCGTATCCCGCCCGAGCGGATTCCGTCGGCCACGGGCATTTCCAATTTTGCGCGAATCGTGGCGGGGGCGTTCGCCGCCTCGATCATCACCACCGCCTGGGATCGCCGAGAGGCGTTTCATCAGGCACATCTCTCCGAGGCGATCGGAACGGGCATGCCTTATCGCATGGCGGTGGAGGGGATGGCGAGGCTTGGCCTGAACGCGACACAGGCGGCCGCGGCGGTGACGCGGCAGATGGTGGGGCAGGCATATCTGCTCGCCTCGACGGATCTGTTCCGGCTGTCGGCGTGGCTTTCGGCTGTGCTGGTGATCGTGGTGTGGTTCTGCCGTCGTCCCTCCGGCGGCGGCGGCCCGGTGGCGGCGGACTAGGCGGCGTTCATCATCGCAGGCTCGGTTTCCGCGATCCATCCGCCGCCGAGCACGCGGTCCCCGTCGTAGAGTACCGCCGCCTGGCCGGGCGAGACCCCATATTCGGGGACATCGAACATCAACCGATCGCCCGACAGCCTCGCTGCCACCGGCTTCGCCATCGAGCGCACCTTCGCGGTCAGGGGGCGATCGAGCGGCCCCAGCGCGTTTATCCCCTCCAACCGCGCAGCGCAGACCGCAAGCGCGGCGCGCGGGCCGACCACAATTCGCTTCTCCGCCGCGTCGACGCGCAGGACGTATAGCGGCTCTGGCGCACCTCCGATCTCCAGACCTCGCCGCTGACCGACGGTGAAGTGGATGATGCCGCGATGCTGCCCCACCGTTCGGCCATCCAGGTCCACAATCTCGCCCGCCGTATCCGCTTCAGGGCGCAGCCTGCGAACCAGCCCGGCATAGTCGCGATCGGGGACGAAGCATATGTCCTGGCTGTCCGGCTTGGCCGCGACGCCAAGACCTAGCTCGGCAGCGATCTCCCGCACCCGCGCCTTCGGCAATGAGCCAAGCGGGAACCGCAGGAAATCGAGTTGGGGGCGGGTTGTGGCGAAGAGGAAATAGCTCTGGTCGCGGGCGGGATCGCGCCCGCGATGCAGTTCCGGCCCATCCGCGCCGATCTCCCGGCGGACATAATGGCCCGTCGCCAGACAATCCGCGCCAAGATCGCGCGCCAGCGCGAAAAGATCGGTGAATTTCGGCCCCATGTTGCACTGGATGCACGGGATCGGCGTACGCCCGGCGAGATACTCGTCGGCGAACTTATCCACCACCGTCTCGCGGAAGCGCGATTCATGATCGTGCACATAATGCGCGATGCCGAGCCGATCACATACCGCGCGGGCATCGCGAATATCCCGCCCAGCGCAACACGATCCGCTGCGGCCGACCGCCTCGCCATGATCGTAAAGCTGCAGCGTGACGCCGATCGTTTCCGCCCCGGTCGCATGCGCGAGCGCCGCCACGACCGAACTGTCGACCCCGCCCGACATCGCGACGACGATACGCCTGCCCGACAGGCTTTCGCCCAACTGGAAATCCGCCTGATCCATGACGGGCGCCGATACAGGAGGGCGCGGCGGAGCGCAAAGTAACCTTGGTGAATGAACTGTTTCAGCGCCCTTTACGGGACTTTCAGCAACGCCGGTTACAACGACCCCAACGCGCCGAACGGGCGTGAAAAAACAAAAGGGTCGCAATGGATTTGAGTTTCGCCAGGTTCGACAGGCGCGCCGACACAGCAGTGCCGCTGCCCGTCGGTCTGGCGGTACTGCTGGTCCGGATGGCGGCGCGGCAGGCGGCATCGCCGACGGCGATCGCGCATGCCCGGATGACCCACGGGCCAGTTGTCGCGACGCGCTTCGCCCCGGACGATGGCTCGTTCAACGGCGCCACAGCGCGGGCGTTGGCGGAATGGAAAGATGAATGAAGGCCGCGTTTACCGTGCCGCTTAGCCGGCCCTCAACGGCCTGCATATTAGGCCATGGTTGTTGTGATTGGAGAGGGGGCCCCCCGCCCCGAACCGAAAGTTAAAGTTATGATAGAGAACCAGAAAATTCGCCCCGCACGGGTTATCGGGCCGCTTGGTGAGCCGCTGACGCTGGATTCGTTGCCGCCGGTCACGACGACGCGGTGGGTGGTGCGCCGCAAGGCCGAGGTGGTCGCCGCGGTGAACGGCGGCCTGCTTACGGTGGACGAAGTCTGCGAGCGCTACGGCCTCACCGTGGAGGAGTTCGCCGGCTGGCAACGCGCGATCGACCGGTCGGGGATGCCAGGGCTTCGGGTGACGCGCATCCAGCATTACAAGACGCTGTACGAGCGCCAGCAGAAATACTGACGCTCATGCCCGATCCGGTTCGCCGGACAGCAAGCGGCGCGGGTGCCTATTCCTACTTCCCGTATTCGGACAACAGCGGGGCGGAGGAAGCAGCACCAGCGCCTTATTCGTTCGCGAGATGGCCCGGCATCGGGCGGCGGGCCGGGCAGGTTACGCGATCGGAACAAAAATGACCGCTCGACATTTTATCCTTCCACGCGGCCCGGACGTGCCTGGGTCTTTGCAGGGGAGAAGGTCATGGGTATCATTCTTTGGCTCGTCATCGGCGGTGTCATCGGCTGGCTCGCCAGCATCATCATGCGCACCGATGCGCAGCAGGGCATTTTTCTGAACATCATCGTCGGGATCGTCGGCGCTTTCATCGGCGGCCTGATCCTGTCGGGCGGATCGATCAACAATTCGCCGCTGACGCTCACCTCGTTCCTGGTATCGCTGCTTGGTGCGGTGGTTCTGCTGGCGATCGTCAATCTCGTGCGTCGCGGTTCGGTGCGCTAAGCGCCCCCTGAACGCAGACGACGAAAACATCGCGGCCGCCCGAATGCATCGGGCGGCCGCTTCGTTTTTTACTGGAGCAGGAAACGCACCGCGAGCGTCACCGACAGGTCGGTCTCGCCGGCGACGATCTGCGTGTCCGCCTCCGCCTTCTGCGCGCGCGCCATGTACATGACCGGCGGGCGCGGGGAGCCGCCGTCATTCTCGCCATTCTCGTTGATCGACAGAATGCGCACCACCCGCAGGCCGGCCGCCTTCGCATAAAGCTCCGCGCGCGAGCGGGCGGCCCTGACCGCCTCCGTCCGCGCCTCATCCAGCGCGCCCTGCGGCTTGTCGATCGACATGGACGGGCCGTCGATCTGGTTCGCACCGGCTTTCACCAGCGCGTCCAGCGCTGCGCCGCTGCGCGAGATGTCGCGAAACTTCACCGATACGGTGTTGTTCGCCTGATAGCCGGTAATCACCGGTGCCTGATTTTCCTGGTAACGATATTGTGGCGACAGCCCGACATTGCTCGTCATGATGTCACGCTCGGCAATCCCGGCGCCCTTCAGAGACTGGATCACGCGGCTCATCCGCGCAGCATTTTCCGATAAGGCGGCGGCAGCGGTCGGCGCCTGGGTGACGACCCCGGCGCGGATCGTGGCGATATCGGGGGTGCGCGTCACCTTCCCCGTCGCGGTGACATCCAGCGTCGTGCCATCGGGAATCGCGGTATCGGCGGCGAGCGCCGGCACGGCGACGATCGCGGCGCCTGCCGCGGCGAGGGTGAGAAGAAAACGCATGAGATTCGAAGGCTCCCGTCTTTGTTGACGCGGCGAGTTGTGGCAGAGCGTCGATCAACCGCACATGAACGATATACCAGGCTCGCCCGGAAAAGCGCCAGCGGATCAGCCCTCTTGAGGGAAGTGATTTATTTCTGTAATACAGCAAAAATAAACGAGCGAGGGGCGGCCGGGTGCGCCGGGACGGGAAAGTGGATCGAATGAATTACGAATCCGGCAGTCTTGAAGGGGAGCATCTGGCGATCGAAGGGCCGTCGCATGACGCGCGCCGCCGCCGCCGCTGGATCGTGATCGCCGCCGTGATCGTGGCGGTGGCCGCCGCCGCCTATTTCTTCTCCCGGCGTGGCGGCGCGCCCGAGCATACCTCGCCCGCCGATCAGGCGCCGAGCGTCACCGTCGTGGTGCCGGGCAGCGCGGCCGTCGGGCGAGTGATCAACGCCACCGGCTCGCTCGCCGCGAAGCGCGATATGCCGATCGGCGTGGCCGGCGAGGGCGGGATGGTGACGCGCGTCCTGGTCGAGCCGGGCCAGTGGGTATCGGCGGGCCAGATACTGGCGACGGTCGACCGATCCGTGCAGACGCAGACCTCCGCCAGCCTCAATGCCCAGATCGGGGTCGCGCGATCGGATCTGGTGCTGGCGCAGCAGGAGCTGGAACGTGCGCAGCAGCTTGTCGGGCGCGGCTTCATCAGCCAGGCCGACGTTCAGCGCCGCATCGCCACGCGCGATGCCGCGGCGGCGCGGCTGAAGGTAGCCCAGGCGGCCGTGGCCGAGCAGGGCGCGCGCAACCGGCGCCTCGATATCCGCGCGCCGGAGCCGGGCCTGATCCTTACCCGTCAGGTGGAGCCGGGGCAGATCATCAGCTCCGCCTCCGGCACGTTGTTCCGCATGGCGAAGAACGGCGAGCTCGAGATGCAGGCGCAGCTCGCCGAGAGCGATCTGGTCAAGACCCATGTCGGCGACAGCGCCACCGTCACCCCGGTCGGCGAGACGCGCTCGTTCGCGGGCAGGGTGTGGCAGGTGGCTCCGGTGATCGACCCGCGCACCCGCCAGGGCATCGTGCGCGTCCAGCTTTCCTATGATCCGGCGCTGCGCCCGGGCGGCTTCGCGTCGGTCGCGCTGACGAGCGGGATGAACAGCGAGCCGCAATTGCCGCAATCCGCGATCATGAGCGACGATCGCGGCAATTTCGTCTATATCGTCGGCAAGGATGACAAGGTGGTGCGGCGCGACGTTCGCCTCGGCACGGTGACCGACCGCAACGTTGCCATCGCCGAAGGGCTGACCGGCAGCGAGCGCGTGGTGCGATCGGCCGGCGCGTTCCTCAATCCCGGCCAGAAGGTCGCGCCGGTGCTGGCCAAGAGCGGGGGCTGATCGGCGATGAGTTTTCGCAACATCTCCGCCTGGTCGATCCGGAACCCCGTTCCGTCGATCGTCCTGTTCCTGATGCTGACGGTGGCCGGCGTCGTCAGCTTCATCCGCATGGACATCAATCAGGAGCCGGATATCGACTTCCCGGCGGTGGCGGTGGAGATCACGCAGCCGGGCGCCGCGCCGAGCGAGCTTGAAACGCAGGTAACGCAGCGCGTCGAGGCGGCGGTGCGATCGGTGGAGGGGATCGACGAGATCCAGTCCTTCGTCAGCGAAGGCGATTCCACCACGATCGTGCAGCTCGATATCGGCACTCCGGTCGACCGGGCCGTGAACGAGGTGCGCGACGCGATCGTGCAGATCCGTTCCAATCTGCCGGAGGGAATCCTCGAGCCGCAGGTGAGCCGCGTCAAGATCAACGACAATGACGTCGGCAGTTATTCGGCAATTTCGACCGACATGACGATCGAACAGCTCTCCTGGTACATCGACAACACGGTGGCGAAGGAGCTGCTCTCGGTGCCCGGCATGGGCAAGGTGGAGCGCAATGGCGGCGTCGATCGCGAGATCCGCGTGATCCTCGATCCGGCCAAGCTGGCCGCGTTCGGGCTGACGGCGACGCAGATCAACCAGCAGTTGCGGCAGGTGAACCTCAACGCGGCCGGCGGCCGATCGCAGATCGCGGGCGCGGAACAGTCGCTGCGCGTGCTTGGCAACGCGCGCAACGCCTATGAACTCGGCCAGACGCAGATCACCGTCGGCGATGGTCGCACGGTCAAGCTGGCCGACGTGGCGACGGTGCGCGATCTCTATGCCGAGCAGCGCAGCGCGGCGGCGGTCGATGGCCGGCCCGTGCTGAGCTTCGATTTCAAGCGCGCCAAAGGCTATTCGGACGTCACGATCTTCCGCGAGGCGAAGGCGAAGCTGGAAGCGCTGGAAAAGCGCAACCCGCAGGTGCATTTCGAATTGCGCTACGACGGATCCAAATACGCGCTTGAACAATATAAGAGCGCGATCCACGCGATGATCGAGGGCGCGGTGCTCGCGGTGTTCATCGTGTTCCTGTTCCTGCGCGACGCGCGGGCGACGGTGATATCGGCCCTCGCGATCCCGCTCTCGGCGATCCCGGCCTTCTGGTTCATGGACCTGATGGGCTTCACGCTGAACAGCATGACGCTGCTGGCGCTCAGCCTCGTCGCGGGCGTGCTGGTGGACGACGCGATCGTGGAGATCGAGAATATCGTCCGCCACATGCGCATGGGCAAGACGGCCTATCAGGCGTCGATCGACGCCGCGGACGAGATCGGCCTCGCCGTGCTCGCCACGACGATGGCGATCGTCGCGGTTTTCCTCCCGGTCGGCCTGATGCCCGGCGTTTCGGGGCAGTTCTTCAAGAATTTCGGCCTCACCGTGGTGGTTGCGGTGTTGATGAGCCTCGCCGTCGCACGTCTCATCACGCCGATGATCGCCGCCTATTTCCTGCGCGCCTTCGGTCACGCCGAACATGGCGAGGGCAGGCTGATGGACCTCTACATGGGCGTGCTGCACTGGACGCTAGATGTCGGCCGTGCGCCGGCCGTACGCGCGCGCGGCGGTTTCCGCCGCGTCACCGGCTATTTCCGCGATCATCGCTTGTGGGTGCTCGGGATCGGCGCCGGTGCGTTTCTGCTGACGCTGGTCTGCTTCGCGATGCTGCCGTTGCAGTTTCAGCCGGCGACCGATTCCGAACGTTCCGCCGTCACCATCACCATGCCGCCGGGGACAACGCTCGCGCAGACGCAGGGCACGGTGGACAAGGTCGTCGCGCTCTTGCGCAAACAGCCCGACGTGATGAGCGTCTATAGCCGCACGCAGGTCGGCACCGGCCGGGTGAGCGCCGTGTTCAAGGATCACAAGTCGATGACCTCGACGCAGTTCGAGCGCAGCCTTGCGCCCGAGCTGGCGAAGATCCCCGACGCGCGGGTGAACTTCCAGTCGCAGTTCGGCTGGGGCGACAACAATCGTGACGTGTCGATCACGCTGGGCGGCGACGATCCCGAACTGCTGCGCAAGACCGCCGACCAGCTCGTCAGACAGATGGCGCATGTTCCGGGGCTGATCGCGCCGCGCATCGCGGGCGATCTGAAGCGGCCGGAAATCGTCATCAAGCCCCGCCTCGACCTCGCCGCCAACCTTGGCGTGACGACGAGCGCGCTATCGAACGCGATCCGCATCGCGACGCTGGGTGACATCGATCAGAACAGCGCGAAATTCTCGCTGTCCGATCGTCAGGTGCCGATCCGCGTGGCGCTGGATCAATCGTCACGCACGGAATTGTCGACGATCCAGAACCTGCCGGTGCAAACGCAGAGCGGCGGCTCCGTCCCGCTGTCGCTGGTGGCGGAGATCGGCTTCGGATCGGGGCCGACCAAGATCAACCGCCTCAATCAGCAGCGCCAGCTTACGATCGGCGCCGATCTGGCCTCCGGGCTCGTGCTGAGCGATGCGATGAAGAAGGTGAACGCGCTGCCGGCGATGAAGAACCTGCCGATCAGCGTCCAGCGGATGAGCGTCGGCCAGGCGAAGTGGCAGATGGAGATGCTCATCAACTTCGTTTTCGCGGTGATCGCGGGCGTGTTCCTGGTCTTCTCGGTGCTGGTGCTGCTCTATCGCCGGATGCTGCCGCCGCTCGTCAACATGGGGTCGCTGATGCTAGCACCGCTCGGCGGCGTTCTCGCGCTGCTCGTGACGGGTAATCCTTTGTCGATGCCGGTGTTCATCGGCCTGCTGATGCTGCTCGGCATCGTCGCCAAGAATTCGATCCTGCTGATCGATTTCGCGCTGGAAGAAATGGCGAAGGGCGTGCCGGTCCACACGGCGATCATGGATGCCGGCCACAAGCGCGCGCAGCCGATCGTGATGACCACCGTCGCAATGGTCGCGGGAATGGTCCCGACCGCGCTGTCGCTGTCCGGGGATGGATCGTGGCGTGCGCCGATGGGCATCGTCGTGATCGGCGGGCTGACGCTCTCAACGCTGCTGACGCTGCTGATCGTGCCGGCCGCGTTCAGCCTGGCGATCGGGATCGAGCGGCGGATCGGCCCGTGGATCGGTCACCGGCTGCTCACCTATCGCCCCGGCGATGACGGGCGTGGCGCGATCGAACACCAGCCCGGCGGCGGACCGCTGCCGGCGCCGCACGGACGGATCGGCTATGACGACGATGGTTCGCAACCCGCCGAATGATATCCAGCGGGCGGCGCCCTGAACGGCTGTCGCCCGTCTTTCCGCAACTCCGCTTGAACAAAGTGGAGAGTTGGGGATTGTTTCGGCAATGAACCTGATCGTCCGCCGGCGTCCTCCCCGTGAAAGAGCCCCCGCCGGGCTGGTGCGTATGCGGGTGATCGCCACGGCGATGCTGGTGTTTATGGCGATCGCCTTCGCGATCGCGCGGACGATGCAGCCGGTGCATCCGGCATGGGGGTTCGTCCGCGCGTTCACCGAAGCCGCGATGGTTGGCGGGCTGGCGGACTGGTTCGCGGTGACGGCGCTGTTCCGCCACCCGCTGGGCCTGCCGATCCCGCACACCGCGATCATACCGCGCAACAAGGATCGCATCGGCGATCAACTCGCGCTGTTCCTGCGTGACAATTTCCTCATTCCGGTAGTGGTCGCGCGGCGGATGCGGCGGATCGATCTTGCGAGCGCCGCCGGGCGCTGGCTGACCAATCCCACCTCCGGCGGCTCGCGGCTGACGCGCGGCGTATCGCGCCTCGCGGTGGAAGTGCTTCAGGCGCTGGATCAGGAACGGCTGGGCGGCATGGTGCGCGGCGCGCTGGTGCGGCAGGTGAGGGCGATCGAGCTTTCGCCCATGCTGGGCCGCGCGCTCGTCGCCGCGATCGCGGAGGATCGCCATTTGCCGGTGCTCAACGGGATCGTGCGCTGGGCCGGCCGCGTGCTGGAGGCGAACCAGCCGATCGTCCGCACCATGGTGCATGACCGCGCCGGATCGATCATGCGCTGGACAGGGCTGGACGAAACGTTGGCCAACAAGATCATCGACGGACTCGACAGGATGCTGGCCGATATGGCCGAGAACGTCGATCACCCGTTGCGCGCAAAGGCCGAGGAAGGGCTGGTGAAACTCGCTCATGACCTGCAGCACGATCCCGCGCTGATCGGCCGGGTTGAGGAACTGAAGCTGGAGCTGCTCGAAAACCCTGCGATGCAGGACTGGATCAACGGGCTGTGGGAACAGGCGCGCGCCGGAATGTTGCGCGTCGCGCGCGATCCGGAGGCGTTGCTCGCGGGCAAGATGCGCGAGGCATTCAACCAGCTCGGCGAGACACTGCAACAGGATGTGCGCCTGCAACGCACGCTCAACCGCTTCGTGCGCCGCGCGGCAGTCGGCGCGGCGGCGGATTATGGCGATTCGATCGTTCGACTGGTTTCCGAGACGGTGCATGGCTGGGATGCGCAGACCATCACGCGCCGGCTGGAAAATGCGGTGGGCCGGGATCTCCAGTACATCCGCATCAACGGCACGTTGGTGGGCGGCATGGTGGGGCTGGCGATCCATGCGGTGGATGCCGCCATTTGAACGACGATTTAGCCACGCCCGTGTTCGAGATTGCGCGACAAGCGCCGCTTGCCGTGACCGCCGCTTTCCCGCAAGGAGGGCGATGATGGGCGCACCGGCGGATTTCAGCGAGGATGACGGCACCCTGCGCTTCAGCGGCGACCTGTCGCTGCCGAAGCTGGGTGATCTTCCGCAACGCCTGCGCGGCGTGGGCGAGGGCGTGCGCCGCGTCGATCTTTCCGCGATCGAGCGGATGGACACGATCGGCGCCTGGCTGATCCACCGCTTCGCGCATGAACATGATGCCAAGATCGAGGGCCTGGACGGCGAGCGCGCCCGGCTGCTCAAACATGTCGAGAGCGCCGATCAGGTGGTCGCCATGCGGCCAACCCATGTCACCGCCTTCACCCGCGTGCTGGGCGAGATCGGCACCGCGACGATCACCGCCGGCAGAACGCTGCTCGGCCTGCTCGGTTTTCTCGGCGCGACGGTGATCGCATTTGGCAATGTGATCCGCCATCCGCGCCGTTTTCGTTTCAATGCCACGGTCCAGCGGTTCGAGGTGGTCGGCGTCACCGCGCTCGGCATCATCGGGTTGATGAGCTTCCTGATCGGGATCGTCATCGCGCAGCAGGGCGCGGTGCAACTCCGGCAATTCGGCGCGGAGGTCTATACGATCAATCTGATCGGCCGCATCACGCTGCGCGAATTGGGGGTGCTGATGACGGCGATCATGGTCGCCGGCAGATCAGGCTCCGCGTTTGCCGCGCAACTAGGCACGATGAAGCTGACCGAGGAGATCGATGCGATGCGCACGATCGGCGTTTCCCCGATGGAAGCGCTGGTGCTGCCGCGTACGCTGGCGGCGATCACGCTGATGCCGCTGCTGGGCTTTTATGCCTCGATCGTGGCGATCATCGGCGGCGGCCTGTTGTGCTGGATCAACCTTGGCATCCCGCCGGTCACCTATATCGCGCGCATTCGCGAGGTGGTGCCGATCACCGACCTTTACGTCGGGCTGGTCAAGGCGCCGGTGTTTGGCGCGATCATCGCCGTGGCCGGCTGCTTCCAGGGAATGCAGGTGGAGAGCGACGCCGAGCAGGTCGGCAATCGCACGACGGCGGCGGTGGTGCAGGCGATCTTTCTCGTGATCGTGCTCGACGCGTTCTTCGCGGTGTTCTTCACCTCGGTAGGGTGGAACTGATGGCAGACGAGAGCGAAGACTTCATCATCCGCGTGCGTGGCCTGCGCACCAGCTTCGGTGATGGCGAGCAGGTGATTCACGACGGGCTCGATCTGGATGTCAGGCGCGGCGAGATCCTTGGCGTGGTCGGCGGATCGGGCACCGGCAAATCGGTGCTGATGCGATCGATCATCGGACTTCAGACCCCCGATGAAGGGGAAATCACGGTCTTCGGCGAATCGACGATCGGCCGCGAGGAAACCGATGCGGTGAACGTCCGCAAGCGCTGGGGCGTGCTGTTTCAGGGCGGCGCGTTGTTTTCCACGCTGACCGTGGCGGAAAACGTCCAGGTGCCGTTGCGCGAATTCTATCCCGAGCTTGATCTGGCCCTGCTTGACGAGATCGCGTCCTACAAGGTGGTGATGAGCGGGCTGCCCGCGGAGGCGGGCCCGAAATTCCCGTCCGAACTTTCCGGCGGCATGAAAAAGCGTGCCGGGCTTGCCCGCGCGCTGGCGATGGACCCGGAACTGCTGTTCCTGGATGAGCCGACCGCCGGGCTCGATCCGATCGGCGCGGCCGCGTTCGACGAACTGACCCGTTCGCTGCAGGAGACGATGGGGCTGACGGTGTTCCTCATCACCCACGATCTCGATACGCTCTATGCGATCTGTGACCGGGTCGCGGTGCTGGCGGACAGGAAGGTGATCGCCGTCGGCACGATCCCGGAGTTGCTCGCGCTGGATCATCCGTGGATTCAAGAATATTTCAACGGCCCGCGCGGCCGGGCGGCGGTGGCGACCCGCGAGGCACAGGTCTCTGAGCCGCAGGCCGGGCGCGAGAAGGCGGGGATTGACTGATGGAAACACGTTCCAACCACGTTCTGGTGGGGTCGGTCGTGCTGATCCTGCTCGCGGTGCTGGCGCTATTCACGGTGTGGATCGCGCGTCTTGGCGGCGCGACCGAGAAGGAATATGACATTTTCTTCAAACAATCGGTCGATGGCCTCGCGAAGGGTTCGACGGTCACTTACTCAGGTGTGCCCTCCGGCCAGGTGAAGTCGATCCAGCTGTGGAAGAATGATCCGCAGTTCGTCCGCGTGCGCATTAGCGTGAACGATGATACGCCGATACTCCAGGGAACCACCGCGACGATCCAGGGCAGCTTCACGGGCACCAGCACCGTCACGCTCGATGGCGCGGTGAAGGGCGCGCCGCCGATCGCATGCCCGGAGAACGATGCCGCCAATCAATGCCCCTATGGCGTGCCGGTGATCCCGACGCGGGCGGGCGGGCTGGGCGCGATCCTGAATTCCGCGCCGCAATTGCTCGAACGGCTGTCGACACTGGCCGAGAAGCTGACCGGGCTGGTATCGGACAAGAACCAGGCATCGATCGCTGGCATCCTGGACAATACCAACCGGTTGAGCCGCGCGCTTGCCGATCGCGGGCCGGAAATTGCGGCAACGCTCGCGCAGACCCGTGTGGCGGTGCAGCAGGCCGGGGATGCGGCCGAGAAGATCGGCAATCTCGCGCAGACCACGAACGGCGTATTGTCGGAAGATGTGAAGCCGGCGATGGCCAATCTGAACGATGCGATCCGCTCGGCCAAGCAGAGCGCGGATACGCTGAACGCGGCGGTGAACGACGCGCGGCCGGGCCTGCAGACCTTCTCGAAGCAGACCATTCCGGAAGTCGGGCAACTCGTGCACGATTTGCGCAATATGGCGGCGGCGCTGTCTTCGGTGGCTGAAAAGGTCGATCGTAACGGTGCCGGCTCGCTGATCGGCCAGCAGCGGCTCCCAGATTACAAGCCCGGCAAGTGAGGCGGATGATGAAGCGATTTGCTATTTTCCTTGCGGCGCTGCCGCTCGCCGGTTGCATCAGCTTCGGTGCCAAGCCGCCGCCCTCGCTACTTGATCTTACCGCTGTGGAGCAGGTGAAACCGGGGCAGGAGCAGGATGCCTCCAGCGCGAAGACGATGACGATCAGCGTGCCGGTGGTGCCGCAGGCGCTTTCCACCGCGCGCGTGCCGGTGCAGTCGAGCGCGACCTCCGTCGCCTATGTGAAGGACGCGCAATGGGTGGAAGCACCCCAGCGATTGTTCGCGCGGCTGCTGTCCGACACGATCTCCGCGCGCACCGGGCGCGTGGTGCTGGGCGCGGCGCAATCCTTCGGTGATCCGGGCGCGAGGCTTGGCGGCGAGTTGCGTAATTTCGGCATCGATGCCGCGTCCTCCTCCGCGATCGTGACGTTCGATGCGGCGCTGGTGCGCGGCGGCGACGGGAAGGTCGAGAAGCAGCGGTTCGAGGCGCGCGTGCCGATCGCGAAGATCGATGCGGCTTCCGTCGGCCCGGCGCTCAACCGGGGCGCAAACCAGGTCGCCGCGCAGGTAGCCGACTGGGTCGGCCGATAGGCTTAATTCGCGCGCCGGATCGGTGTCGGCACGTTGCATATGTCGGCCCCGCCGGCGGGACGGATGAAAAACGCGTCATGACGATTGGCGCGCGCATCCGCATACCGGGCGAAACTGTCGCTATCCGTGGCGAGATATTCGAAATGGGGCTGATCGGGTGGCGGCAGGTCTCTCGCGATGCGGGCGGAGATGATCGGCACCCGCTCTGCCGCCGTCGCATACATGCCGAGCGCCTCGGTACCGCGGGGGAGCGAAGAAAGGTGCTCGATTCCCTCGATCACCCGCCCGACCAGCGCGATATTGCGGTCGAGGTGACGGGGGGCATGGCCGATCACCGCATATAGCTCGGCCCCATTGCCGGTATCGGGCGCGATGTTTCGACCAACGCCAACCATGCCGTAGCAATGCACCGGCCACGCGACTGTCAACGCCGCAGAACCGGGGGCGCCGCGTCGCTCGGCCGCCATCGGCCAGCTCCGCCAGGTGAAGGTGAGAGGCGCATAGGCATCGCGCCCGCTTTCCGCCACGCGCCCCACGAAATCGCGCGAATGCGCTTGCCGCACCATCGCTCCGTCCAGATAGGTTTCGCCGATAGCGGCGGTATAATCCTTGTCCGACATGGTCGCGAGGCCGGGCGGCAACGGCTTCTTTTCAGTCGAATCGCCCCATTGCGCGACATAATTGTCCTGCACGCGGTTCACGCTTGTACCGTCCCACCAATGTGCTTTGGCGAGCTGGCGGATGTTGCCGATCCACCCCTGCGAGATAGGCGACGGCAGTAATTGAACGACCACCCGACGGCGGACGCCGCCGGCGGCGGGGGCGAGCTCCACCACCATGATGTCAGAAGCCGGGATGGCCCGCCATTCCGATGGAGATGCGCGACTGACGACCTCCGCCGGAGCAAGCCCGGGAGCAGCGGCGTTCGAGGTCGCGTTTGCCGGGGCAGCGGGCATGGCGAGCAGCGCGAGGATTTCAGCGATCATGCGCGTGATGCTGCCGTGTGGGCAGGAATGATGCAATCACGAACCCTTGCGTCATGCCGCGAGCCAGCTTAGGGCGTCGCCTCCCAGTGCATGCGGAGCGGTGGCCGAGTGGTCGAAGGCGCTCGCCTGGAAAGTGAGTATACGGCAAAACCGTATCGAGGGTTCGAATCCCTCCCGCTCCGCCAAAACCTATTGAAATTATTGTATTTTTTTAGGATTTTGGCCCAGCGTCCGGGTCTCCGTCCGGGTTTTGATGGCGGATTTCTGCGAACCGCTGCGACCAACCGTTGCACTTCTACGACCAGTGCCAGTCAACGACGCGCGATTGCCGTATCCAGGACCCAGATCGCGGCAGGCCGGTCACGGGCGGGCACCGCCAAGAATAGCTTTCCGAGTTCGGGTGAAAACAGGCCGGTGCGAGCGCCTGATGCTGTGACCACGCGCAGGCTTACCTCCCGAGGCCGCGATCGCACCGAGACATCAATGTGGCCCGCACCGCAAATCAGATAACGTCGGTCGCCATCAAGGAAGAGATCGTCCGCGTCGCCGCAGGCAGGCAGCGTATCGATGACGACTCCCGTATCGGCATCCCGGCGCTGAAGCGCGGCGGGCAATCGATAGGCGACAACCACTTCGCGACCGGACGGGTCGATTGCCAAGGGAAAGTTCAGGCGGTGCATTCCCGTCGACCATGACGAAAGGACCCGGCTTGAATCGATGTCAGCCACCACGATCGCTCCGCGATCGGGGATGTTAATCCAGGCACGGGAACCCCTCAGCCGGAACCCCTCGGGGTGGCCGGCGAGCGATACCCGGTTGAGGATCCGAGCTTGCGCCGGATCGACGAGCGCCAGTCCGCCGCCGCCGTAGCCGACAATGACATGCCCGTTGCGGCCGTCGATCCGGACATTGTCGGCGTCGTCGCCGAGGTCCAGATGTGCCACCTCACGACGATCGGACGCGGCATAGAAATGGACCGATCCATCTCCGCAAGCGACGACGATCTCATCCAGCCGATCGAGATAGGCGACGCCCTGTGGCTCGCGCAGGCCCGCGATCCGGCCGATCCGGCGCCCGCTGGCCAGATCGATCTCATCGACCGAGCCATTGCCATATTCTGCCACGAACAGCCGACCATGGGTCGTGTCGAGCGCCAGATGGTCAATCCGCCCGGAAACACCGGGTAGCGGAATGACCCGCTCAAGCTTCAGCGGCGAGGCGGGATCGTTTGGACTGAACGTCCTGGGCGCCGCGCTGCACGCTGTTGTCGCGGTCAAGACGACGAGCATCAGGACAGAGCGCATCGTGGTCTTGGCAATGTCCGTCATCGAGCTGTCCCGCCGTTCGGCGCTCCGATTCAATTCGTCAATTTCACATGCCGAAGGGCATCCGCGAGGCCACGGGCAAGCTTGATGGCATCGTCATTGGCCCAGAAATGCATGAAGAAGAGCCTGGGTTCGTCGTCTAGCATGTGGTTGTGCAATGCTGTGACCTCGATTCCGTTGGAGCGGAGACTCCGTAGAACCGGGTTGACCTCGTCGGCAGTCAGGACCAGGTCGCCAGCGATTGCTGCCTTTCCGCCGCCGGTTGGCTGAAAGTTGATGGCAATCGCAGACCCCATGGCTTCGGGAATGGTCATGCCGCCGGCACTTGGGGTTACCGCGCGAGGAATGCTGAAGGCGTAGACGCCGTTGTTGACCTTGCCTTTGTGCCCGAGTGTCTGGTCGAGGGCGGCCGTATCGATTTCGAGCGCGGGCGCGGGTGTGGCGGGTGCTGCGGTTGCCGTCGACGGGCTCGGAAACGGCGTGTGGCTCAAGGCAAGGGCGGCATGCAACGCGGCAGCGAGTTTCGCGCCGTCGCCCGTGCCGCCAACGTGCATGTACATGGTGTGGGGCGTCGCGCGCAGCAGGTGATTGTGCAGGGCCGTGATGGTCAAGCCGCCTTCCAGGAGGCGCTTCATGACCGGGTTCACCTCGTCATCGGTCAGGACAAGGTCACCCATGACCATCACCTCATTTCCGTGTCGCATGAACGCGACCCATGATCCCAGCGCGAGAGTGGGTTTCACGGTGATGCCATCGAGCACGACCTTCAGGTCGGTCCTTGGAAAACCGACACGATAAACGCCGCCTGGCATCTCGGTTCCGGGCTTGCCCAGCGCGACCGCGACCGCATCTTCCCAAGGTTCGCTCGCGTGGGCCGCTCCTGCGATTTGCGACAGCGCGGCAAGGGCAAGCAAAGACGATAAGATGCGCATGAGTCTACTCCTTCATTCAATCGATTTCAGCTCAAAATACCCGCCACGTAGAGGCCGATGCCCGCTGCCGAGGCTCCCCCAAGCGTCATGAATATTCCGACCTTCAAGCGGAACATGGCGACGACCGCAGCGATCGAGATGGCGAGCGCCCAAAGATCGATGCTGCCGGGAACGGGCATGTCGAAGTGGATAGGACCCCACTTCAGAGGCTGCACTACGCGAAAGATCGTATGGATCGCGAACCAGATGGCGAGGTTGAGCACGACGCCGACGACGGCGGCCGTGATCGCCGACAGCGCGCCCGACAGCGCCTTGTTGCCGCGCATCCGCTCGATGAACGGCGCGCCGAGGAAGATCCACAGGAAACAGGGGATGAACGTCACCCAGGTGGCGAGCAGTCCGCCCAGCGTTCCCGCAAGCAGCGGCGAAAGCATGCCCGGATGGCGATAGGCGCCCATGAAGCCGACGAACTGCAGCACCATGATCAGCGGCCCGGGCGTGGTCTCGGCCATGCCGAGCCCGTCGAGCATCTCCTTTGGCTGAAGCCAGTGATAGTTCTCGACTGCCTGCTGCGCGACATAGGCGAGCACCGCATAGGCACCGCCGAACGTCACAACCGCCATCGTCGAGAAGAAGGTCGCGATCTGGGTGAAGACGCTGCCTTGCCCTGCTATCAGCAGCAGCGCAGCGACGGGGGTGAGCCAGAGCGTCAGCCACACCGCGGCTTGGCGCAACGACTGGCCGATGGTGGGATTGGCATGCGCGGGCAGTTCCTCGCCGAGCAGCGTGTCGGCATCCTCGACGATGGCGCCCTTGGCCGCCCCGTGCCCGCCGCCGACCTGGAAGGCCGGGATGCCGGCGCGGCCACCGAAGTAGCCGATCAGCCCGGCGCCAAGCACGATGATGGGGAACGGCGCGCTGAGGAAGAAGATGAGCACGAACGCTGCCGCCGCCAAGCCGCGCATGATGGTGTTCTTGAGCGCCCGGCTGCCGATCCGCACGACCGCCTGCAAGACGACCGCGAGCACCGCGCACTTCAGCCCGAAGAATAGCGCCGAGACGATTCCTACCCGTCCATAGAGGGCATAGATCCAGCTCAGCGCCATGATCGAGATCGCTCCGGGCAGGACAAACAGGGCACCTGCGACGATGCCCCCACGGGTCTTGTGCATCAGCCAGCCGATATAGGTGGCGAGTTGCTGCGCCTCGGGTCCTGGCAGGAGCATGCAATAGTTGAGCGCGTGGAGGAACCGGTGCTCGCCGATCCAGCGCTTCTCGTCGACGAGGATGCGGTGCATCACCGCGATCTGGCCGGCGGGCCCGCCAAACGACAGGGCAGCGATCCTGAGCCAGACCCAGAAGGCTTGTCCAAGCGATACCGGGGCAACGGCGGTCGACGTAGACGCGACTGCTATGTCGATCGGGGCCGTGCTCATGCCGGCACCGGCTTGGCGCGTGCGCCCTTGGGCTGGTGCGACCCCCAGTCGTGCGTCTCGCCGGTCGCATCGCGGCACCAGCGATACAGCGCATCGTAGACGAGCATGCCGGCGTCGAGCTGCTCGAGATCGTCGGCGAATATGCGGGACAGGCCGAGCGACAGCGCAACGAGCCCCGCCGCCTCTGGCACAAGATCGGGCCGCGCCGTATCGGCGCCGCGGACGATCAGCGCGAGATGGGTGAGCGGCTTGAGCCCACCCAGGCCGAAGCCGTCCACCATCACGTCGAAGGTGCAGCGCTCGCCATCATGGCTCCAGGTGACGCCGTCACCCTCCACATCGAACGGCGTGGCGCCAAACCGCTCGGCGACGCCCGCGACCTCGGCTGGCGCGACGAACAGGAAGACGGCGTTCGGATCGACGAAGCGCCGGATCAGCCAGGGGCACGCGATACGATCGACCTTGGGCCGCGCGCGGGTGACCCACACCGTCCGGCCCTGTGCATCGCGCGCCGGCAAGGCCGCTTCCGGCACCATGGGATGGCCCGCCTGGATCCAGGCGTGGACACCGCCATCCAGCGCCTCCGCGTCGGCCCCGGCCTGGCGCAGCCATGCGGCCGCGCCCTGCCTGAGCTTGTGACCCTCGCGGCAGACGACGACCACATCCTTGCCGCGATAGTCTGTCGCCCAGTTGGCGACCTCGGCCCATGGCCGGCGGACCGCGCCCGGGATCAGCCGGGCGTCGGCGGTAAAATCCTCGTCCGTCCGGACGTCGATGATCGCCGGCCCCTTGGCGGTGCCAACGAGACGAACAAGCTTGTCGATGGGAATCGTGTTGAGAGCAGGCATGCGGCGTCCTCGATGAAAGCAGGACGCGATACTTCAGCATGTCGCCTCATGGGGTGATCGCGATCCCCATGGCGCCGATCTAATGCCTGTGTGACCGAGTCTGTCAACCGTGTGTTCGCGCTACTGTTGTTATTGCTACAAATATTTGGAGATCGTCCGGAACTCCTCGACTGCCGAACCGACCCCTTCGGTCTGTTCCGCATGAGCGAGGCAGTGGTCGATATGGTCGTTGATCAGCGCCTTCTTCGCGTTGGTGATCGCCTTCTCGACCGCGTGGAGCTGCTGGGCGATGTCGATGCAGGGCCGTCCGCCCTCGATCATCTCGACGATGCTGCGCAGATGGCCGCCCGCACGATTGAGCCGCTTGACGATCGCGGGGTGACTGTCGTGCCTGTGGTCCGTCATCGCGCATATCCCGCCAGCCGTTCGCCTCGGGTTTACTTATCCTCCCCGGGAGGATAGCTCAAGCGAGCCTATATCCCCCCAGGGGGATAGATTGGGGTCAATCGGGACATCTCGCAAAAATGCTCTCCGTTCTTGCCAACCGGACCTATCGCCACCTGTTTCTGGCACAGGTCATCGCGCTCGTCGGCACGGGGCTTGCGACGGTGGCGCTCGGCCTGCTCGCCTATGACATCGCCGGCGGCAGCGCGGGTGCGGTGCTCGGGACTGCGCTTGCGATCAAGATGGTGGCCTATATCGGCGTCGCGCCCGTGGTCGGCGCCTTTGCCGACAGGCTGCCGCGCCGCGCCTTCCTCGTCAGTATGGACCTGATACGCGCGGGCGTCGCAATCTGCCTGCCGTTCGTCGATCAGGTCTGGCAAGTCTATGTCCTGATCTTCGTCCTGCAATCGGCCTCGGCCGCGTTCACCCCGACCTTTCAGGCGACCATTCCCGACGTGCTTCCGGAGGAGCGCGACTATACCCGTGCGCTGTCGCTCTCGCGGCTCGCTTACGACATGGAAAGCCTGACCAGCCCTATCCTGGCCGCCGGACTGCTGACGGTCATCAACTTCCATTGGCTGTTCTCGGGAACCGCGATCGGCTTCCTCTGCTCGGCCGCGCTGGTCGTCTCGACCGTGCTGCCGAAGGCGGCGGCATCAGCGCCGCGCGAGGGCGGCATCTATGCCAAGACCACGCGGGGCACGCGCATCTACTTGAAGACGCCGCGCCTACGCGGACTGCTCGCGCTGACGCTTGCATCCGCCGCGGCGAGTTCGATGGTGATCGTCAACACGGTCGTGATCGTGCGCGGCAATCTCGGCCTGTCGCAGCGCGATGTCGCGTTCACGCTGGCGGCGTTCGGCGGCGGTTCGATCCTTGCCGCCCTGACCCTGCCGCGGATCCTCGACCGGGTTGCCGACCGCACGATCATGATCGGCGCGGCTGCGGCGATGACGATCGGCCTGGGCCTGCTCGCAGTGCTGACCGCAAGCCTCGGCCAGGGTACCGGCTACTGGCATGTCATCCTGGCGGGCTGGTTCGTGCTCGGCATCGCCTATTCGATGAGCGTGACCCCCTCTGGCCGGCTGCTCAAGCGCTCGGCCAATGCCGATGACCGGCCCGCCCTGTTCGCCGCGCAATTTGCGCTCAGCCACTGCTGCTGGCTGATTTGCTATCCGCTGGTCGGACAGCTCGGCGCGGGAGCGGGCCAGGCAGCGGCGTTAGGTGCCATGGCGGCGATTGCCCTGATCGGTACGATCGGCGCGCTTTGGGTCTGGCCGCAGGGCGATCCCGATGCGGTCGAGCATGATCATGCCGACCTGTCGCCCGACCATCCGCATCTGCGTGAACATCATCGCGCTGCGCAGCCGCACGCCTTCGTCATCGACGATCTTCATCATCACTGGCCCCGGCAGTGATGGCGGACATTTTCACATTTGCTGCACCGCATCAGCGATATGCTTGTCGATCTGCACCAGGCGCGATAGGTTCGCCGGCATGACGGCATCGCCGGCCAGATCGCGCCTTCCCGCGCCGGGGGGCATTCACATGCGCTTTTCGGCGCTATTGGCGATTCTGGCGCTGTTCGGAATGCTGGCGCTCGCCAACTGGCACGACGCGATGCCGCATGTTCATGACGGGGACCATGTCGTCAGTCTCGAGACCGACCATCATGATCGTGCCCCCGGCCAGCAGCCCGATCAGGCCGACCTCATGCACATGGCCGCCCATGTCGTACTCCAGACCATCGTTGTGCCGGCACCGCCGGTGGTGACGGGCGCATTGGCACCGGCTCTTGCGAGCTGGACCCTCGGCACGACCGAGGGCTCGCGCTCCATCGCCCCTGTGTCGATTCTCCGTCCCCCCCGAGGCTGACCGCACGCGCTGGACCGGCGCGTCGCCATTGCAGCCTTCAAGGGGACAAGAACATGAAAGCCTTTATGGGCCGGCTGCCGCGTCGCGCGGTGTCCGGCATGATGGCCGCGACCTGCGTCGTGGCCCTGTGCGCGACCGCACGCGCACAGGAAAGTGGCGCGCCCGCGCGCGCGCAGGCAGCGCCACCTTATGCGACGCTGCTCCAGCAAAGCGCGGACGCGCCGCGCCTCGAGCTGAGCGAAGCCGAACTCCGGCGTGCGGAGGGCTTGTCGCAGCAGACCCGGTCGCGGCCCAATCCGAGCGTGAGCATACTCACGGAGAATATCGCCGGCTCCTCACCCTATCGGGGGTTCGACCGGGCCGAGACGACGCTGCAATATAGCCAGCCGATCGAGATCGGCGGCAAACGCTCGGCGCGGATCGCCGCGGGCGAGGCCGGGGTCGTCGCGGCGCGAGCCCGCGACCGCGACGCCCGGATCGCCTATGCCTATGATCTGGCCCGTGCCTATGCCGCCGCCGAGATTGCCGACCGACGGATTGCGTTGGCGGAAGACGAGGTCGAGGAAGCGCAGAACGACCTGCGCGCCGCACGCGCATTGGTCGGCGCAGGCAAGGAAGCCCGGTTGCGGGCACTCCAGGCGGAATCGTCGCTGAATGCGGTCAACGCCGAACTCGAACTCGCCAAGGCCAATCGCATCGCTGCCTTCGCCCGGCTTTCCGCGCTCGCCGGGGTCGACCAGCCGTTCACCAGTCTCTCGGAATCGCTGCTCGATCGGCCCGTCACGGCTCCGGCCATTGGGCCGGTCGATCCGCTGGCCAGTTCCGCCTATCTCGCGGCACGGGCGGAACGCGAGGCGGCCGACCGCCGTCTCACCGCCGAGCGCAAACGGACCATCCCCGATATCACCGCCAATATCGGCGTGCGTCGGCTCGACTATGAAAACTCCACTGCGCTCGTTGGCGGCGTGTCGATCCCGCTCCATATTTTCGATCGGAATCGCGGCAATATCGCCGCCTCGCAGGCCGACGTGCAGGCGGCCGAAGCCCGCCTGGCGATGGCCCGCTATGATGCCCAGGCCGAAGCCCAGGCCGTGCAGGCGCAGCTTGCCGCCGCAGATGCCCGCGTCTCGGCAGCCGAGACGGCGCAGGCAACCGCCGACGAGACCTATCGCCTCGCCCGCATCGCCTATGAGGCGGGAAAATCGCCGCTCGTTGAACTGCTCGCTGCCCGTCACGGCCTTGGCGCCGCACGCGGCATCGTTCTCGATGCGCGCACCGCCCGGTTCGAGGCGCGCGCGCAACTGGCCCACTTGCAGGGCCGCACGATTTTCGGAGATCCGATCCAATGACCCCCGACCGAAACAAGCTCTATGCCGGCGCCGCGCTTGGCCTTGTTCTCGCCGCCCTTGCCGGTTTCGGCATCGCGCGCCTGACTGGACCGTCCGCACCGGTTGTCGAGACAGCGACCGAAGCACCGGGAGACAAAGATAGCGTCGCCATTTCGGCAGACGGTATCAAGACCTCGGACATCGGCGTCGCGCCCGCCACGGCCGGCAACGTCGCCGGCCTCATTCTTGCGAGCGCGACCGTAGAGGCGACGCCCGACGCGCAGGCTGTGCTCACCGCCCGAGCGCCGGGTACGGTCACCCGCATCTTCAAGCGGATCGGCGATACGGTCGGCGCGGGCGAGACGATCGCGCTGGTCGAAAGCCGCGATGCCTCGGCGATCGCCGCCGATCGCGGCACCGCATCGGCGCGGGTGACGCTGGCAAGCCGCCAGCTCGCACGCGAGCGGACCCTGCTGGCGCAGGGGGTATCGCCGCGCGCCGACTATGAAACCGCCGAGGCCAATCTCGCGGTGGCGCAAGCCGAGGCGCGGCAGGCGAATGCGGCCGCGAGCGCGGCCCGCGTTGCCGGCGATGGCCGCTCGGTCGCGGTCGTCAGCTCGATATCGGGACGGATCACGTCGGCACCGGCAAGTCTCGGCTCGTTCGTCCAGGCCGAGACCGAACTGTTCCGTGTCGCCGATCCCCGCCGGCTCCAGATCGAAGCCAGCGTGCCCGCAGGCGACGCCGCGCGTGTGCGGCCCGGCGATCGGGTAGAACTGACCACGATCGACGGACAGACGATCGAAGGCCGGGTGCGCTCCGCGACCGGGGTTGTCGATCCGGAATCCCGGCAGGCGACGGTGGTGGTCAGCCCCAGCGGCGGCGCCAGCGGAATTGCACCTGGGCAGCTCGTCCAGGCACGCATCTACGCAAGCGGCAGCGTGACAACCGGCGGCGTGATGGTGCCGCAGGATGCAGTGCAGACGATCGGCGACCGGACGGTGGTGTTCGTGCGCACGCGCAGCGGGTTCAGAGCGCAGGCGGTGCAGATCGGCAGCCGCAGCGGCGGTCTGGTGGCAGTGACCTCCGGCCTCGCCGCCGGGACGCCGATCGCGACGTCCAACGCCTTCCTGCTCAAGGCCGAACTCGGCAAGGAGTCGGCAGAATGATCGCGCGCATCCTTGGCCTCTCGGTGCGCGGCCGCTGGTTGGTCGCGTTCCTCACGCTGCTCGTCGTCGGCTTTGGCGCGTGGCAGATCACCAGGCTGCCGATCGACGCGGTGCCCGACGTCACCAACCGACAGGTCCAGATCAACGCCTTTGTGCCGACCCTTGGCCCGGTCGACATGGAGAAGCAGGTGACCTTCCCGGTCGAAACCGCGCTGGCCGGCATTCCAGGGCTGGAGATGACCCGCTCGCTCACTCGCAACGGCTTCAGCCAGGTGACGGCGGTGTTCGAGGACTCGACCAGCATCTACTTCGCGAGGGCGCAGGTCACCGAGCGGCTGGCGCAGGCGAAGGACAGCCTGCCCGCCGGCGTCCAGCCCCAGCTCGCGCCGCTGACCACGGGGCTCGGCGAGATCTTCATGTATTCGGTGGCGTTCAGGCATCCCGATGGGAAGGGCGTGCAGGCCAATGCCGGCAAGCCCGGCTGGCAGCCCGATGGCAGCTATCTGACGCCCGAGGGCGAACGGCTGACCACCGAACTCGCCAAGGCGGCCTATCTGCGCACCGTGCAGGATTGGGTGATCCGGCCGCAGATGCGTACCGTGATCGGCGTCGCCGGTGTCGATTCCAACGGCGGCTATGTGAAGCAATATGTCGTCGAACCCAAGCTGAGCGCGCTCGCCGCCTACGGCCTGTCGGTCACCGAACTGGCCGATGCGCTGGAGCGCGCCAACCTGTCGGCAGGCTCCAACTATGTCCGCCGTGCGGGCGAGAGCTTCCTGGTCCGCGCCGACGCGCGGCTGAAGTCGATCGCCGATATCGAGGAGGCTGTTGTCGCCACGCGGGCCGGAGTTCCGGTACGCGTGCGCGACGTGGGCGACGTCGTCATTGGCGGCGCGGTCCGCACCGGCTCGGGCAGCCGCATGGGCTCCGAAGCGGTCATCTCGACGATCCTGATGCTGACCGGCGAGAACAGCCGCATCGTCGCGACCCGCGTCGCTGACAAGCTCACCGAGATCAACCGGGCGCTGCCGCCCGACGTGATCGCCGAGTCGGTCTATAACCGTTCGAAACTGGTCAATGCCACCATCGCCACGGTCGAGAAGAACCTCGTCGAGGGCGCGCTGCTGGTCATCGTCATTCTGTTCCTGCTGCTCGGCAACGTCCGCGCGGCATTGATCACGGCGGCGGTGATCCCGATCACCATGCTGATGACGGCGGCGGGCATGAACGGCCTTGGCGTCTCCGGCAATCTGATGAGCCTGGGCGCACTCGACTTCGGCCTGATCGTCGACGGCGCGGTCATCATCGTCGAGAACACGCTGCGGCGCCTCGCCGAGCGCCAGCATCGCGAGGGCCGGCTGCTCACCCGGCTGGAGCGGCTGACCGAGACTGCGGAAGCCGCGCGCGAGATGGTCAAGCCCACCGTCTACGGCCAGGCGATCATCTTCCTCGTGTTCGTGCCGCTGCTCACCTTCCAGGGCGTCGAGGGCAAGACCTTCGCGCCGATGGCGACTACGCTGATGGTCGCGCTCGCCTCGGCCTTCGTGCTGTCGATCACCTTCGTGCCCGCGATGATCGCGCTCGCGATCACCGGCAAGGTCAGCGAGACCGAGGTCAAGCCGATCCGCTGGTTCAAGGAGAAATACGCGCCCTTGCTGGCCAAGGCGGTGGCGCATCCGCTGCCGTTCGTGGCGGGCGGCGCGGGCGTGTTCCTGGCGGCGGTGCTGCTGTTCGGCGCGCTCGGCGAGGAGTTCATGCCCCAACTCGACGAGAAGGACATCACCGTCACCAACTTCCGTATCCCCTCGGCTTCGATCGACCAGTCGACGCAGATGCAGCTTCGCATCGAGGATGCCCTCAAATCGCTGCCGGAGGTGGCCTTGGTCTTCTCCAAGAACGGCAATGCCGACCTCGGCACCGATCCGATGCCGCCCAATGCGTCCGACACCTATGTCATTCCCAGGCCCGAGAAGGAGTGGCCGGCCGACGTCCACAGCAAGGCGGATATCCTCAAGCGCATCGAAGCGAAGATGAAGCCGCTGATCGGCAACAGGACGGAAATCCAGCAACCGATCCAGATGCGTTTCAACGAGCTGATCGCCGGCGTGCGCTCGGACGTGGCGGTCAAGCTCTATGGCGACGATCTCGACAGCATGAGCCAGACCGCGGGGCGGATCGCGGCGGTGCTGCGCACCATCCCCGGCGCAGCGGACGTCCAGGCCGAGCAGACCTCGGGCGCGCCGACGTTCGACATCCAGGTCGATCGCCAGGCGGCGGGACGCTACGGCCTGTCGGTCGAGGAAGTGGCGAACACCGTCGCCGCCGCACTAGGCGGGCGCGAGGCCGGAATGCTCTATGAAGGCGACCGCCGGTTCAACGTGGTCGTGCGCCTGCCCGACGCGCAGCGTGATGACATCGAGACGCTGGGTTCGTTGCCGGTGATGCTGCCGTCGGTCAATGGCGCGGCATCGCGCTCGATCCCGCTCAGCGAAGTGGCGCGGTTCCGCTATACCGAGGGGCTCAACCAGATCAGCCGCGAGAACGGCAAGCGGATGGTGGTCGTCCAGACTAATGTTCGCGGGCGCGATCTTGGCGGGTTCGTCACCGAGGCGCAGGAGAAGATCGAGGCGATGTCCTTGCCCTCGGGCATGTACACGCAATGGGGCGGCACGTTCGAGAGCCTGCAATCCGCGCGGATGCGGCTGCTGATCGTGGTGCCGCTGTGCTTCGTGCTGATCTTCGCGTTGCTCTACATGGCGCTGGGCGGTGCCATGCCGGCGCTGATCGTGTTCAGCGCGGTGCCGATGGCACTGGCAGGCGGCGTGTTCGCCCTGCTGCTGCGCGGCATTCCCTTCTCGATTACTGCCGCGGTCGGGTTCATCGCCTTGTCCGGCGTCGCCGTGCTCAATGGCCTCGTCATGATGAGCGCGATCCGCAAGCGGCGCGAGGACGGCGCGGGCGATGAGGACGCGATCATCGGCGGCGCGATGGAGCGCGTGCGGCCGGTGCTGATGACTGCGCTCGTTGCCAGCCTTGGCTTCGTGCCGATGGCCTTGGCGACCGGCACCGGCGCCGAAGTGCAGCGTCCGCTCGCGACAGTGGTCATCGGCGGCCTGATCACCTCAACCGCACTCACCCTCCTGGTGCTCCCCGCGATCTCGGCATTGATGTTCCGCTTCGTGGGCAGGCGTCGGGAGGGCGAGCATGATAGGGTCGACGTGCCCGCGACTCCGTGAGGGTGAGGCAGGGACGATCGGTGGTCAGGAGGCCATGCGATGGCGCAGAAAGATCGATCGAGACTGGTGGCCATCGCGATGGCAGTCCTTCTGGCCATCGCGTTGATCGCGTTCGCCCTCTATGGCCTCGCGCGCCTCGTCGAGCGCATTCCCTGGAGCGGCCTTGGCTAGTCGCGACTAGATATGAACGCCGACGGCGGTTGTTCGAGGCGACCGGGCAGATACCCAGCCCACGCATGATGTTGGTATTGCTTCTGCGAATCAGCGCGTTAGTCTGACCACGCGCCGCGAGGGCGGCGCCGAGGCTTGAGAACCTCGCTTGGGAAAGTCTGACCCGCCATCGACGCGGCCGGGTGGCCGACGCGCATGTCCAAGCCGCTTGCGGCCAAAGGCGTCGGCGCATGTCTCAAGCATGTTCTCTACACCCGGCTTCCGCCGGCTCGCCTCGAACGACTGGGCGAGCCGGGCATGGGTGTTGGATTGAGAAGATTCCGTCGCGCGAACGACCAGAGCTGCATCATGGATTGCGGATCCCGATGCGACTGATTCCCGATGTCCTGAAATCGCTGGTCTCGCCAAGGCTGGTCGAAGGCGACCCATTGCCCCCCGACGACCGCGTGGTGGCTGGATCGGTGCTCGCCTTGAACGATCTCTACCAGACCCAGGCGCCGAAGCTGCTTCGCTACTTCGCGCGGCGAGCCGACCGTCAGGACGCGAACGACCTCATGCAGGAGAGCTTCGCCCGCTTCGTGGATGCAACGGCGGCCGCGGACCGCGTGATCGAACAGCCCGAAGCCTATCTCAACCGGATCGCGACGAACCTGCTTCGCGACCGCGCCAAGACGGCCCTGCAGCGCTCGCTCGCGCGGCATGTGCCCGCCGACGAGGAGTCGCTGGCCGGACCGGACATCGTCGCGGCACTCGAAGCTCGCGACCTGCTTAACCGGATCCAGAACGCCCTGATGCGGCTCGGCCCGAAGACCCGCGACATATTCCTGGCGCATCGTGTCGACGGCTTCAGCTATAGCGACATCGCCAAGCGCACGGGATTAAGCGTAAAAGGCGTCGAGTGGCACATGACAAAGGCGATAACCCATCTCGACCGCGTGCTGAGGTCCCGTTGATGTCCGAAGCCGGGAGAGAAGCCCGCACGGACGAGATCGTGCGCGCGGAGGCCATTGCCTGGCTGACGAGACTGCGCTCGCCGGACGGTGCGGAAGATCACGAAACCTTCCAGGACTGGTACGCCGCCGATCCTCGACATGCCGACATCTATGATGATGTTCTCGGCACCTGGGACAGCACGGCCTTGGCGGCCCGTACGCCGGCTGGCGAGATGCCGCGGCGGCTCGACTCAAAGCCAGATACCCGGCCGCGGTTCCGGATGGCGGTCGCCGCTGTTGCCGCCCTTGTCCTGGTGGTGCTTTCGGGCGTCGGCTTGCACCGGTTCGGCGCCTTTGGGCCAGGCCGGACGGACCCGGCCGAAGTCGCCAGCCGGACAGGCGAGATCCGCACCGTCACGCTGACCGACGGCACGCGCGTCACGCTCGACACGAACAGTGCCCTGGCAATCGCCTACACCGCCGGGGAACGCAGATTGACGCTCGAGCATGGGCGTGCCCGCTTCGATGTGGCGCATGATCCAGCGCGCCCGTTCGTCGTCACGGCCGGGGGCGGCATGATCATTGCGCATGGGACGATCTTCGACGTCGACCTGCAGCAACATCGCGTGACGGTGTCGCTGCTTCGAGGGTCGGTCGAAGTGAGAAACGAAGCGGCCGGTCAAGTCGGGACGGCAAGGACCGGACGGCTACTCAAGCCCGGCCAGCGGCTGGAACTGGAACAGCGCGCACCGACGGGTTCTCCGGTAGCGCTCCGCGCCAGCGAAACGCGATGGCCCTCCGGGATGTTGTCGTTCGAGGACGCGCCGCTGGCCGAGGTCGTGGCAGCCGCGAACCGCTATAATTCCGTGCAGATCATTCTTGCGGACCCAGGCGTCGGAGCCCTCCGGTTCACCGGCACTTTCGCCGCGAGGGATGCACAAGGTCTGACCCGGATGCTGTCCGCGACGTTCAATCTGGACCTGTCCCACGACGATCACGGCAACCTGATCCTTGCGCCGCGTCGATAGCCGAAAAAAATCCCAGGGTAGAACGCGCCTCAGTTGTCGAGGTCCCCAAGCGATGCCGCGTCGGTGTGTCGCAAGGGGAGTTCGTAATGGGGATATTGCGCTATGCGGTGATTGCCGCCTCGATGTCGACGAGCGTGGCAGCGGTCATTCTGGGAGCGGGGGCCGCCCAGGCCAGCGAAGTCGAACGGCACAGCTACCAACTTCCGTCGCAGCCGCTGGCAGCGTCGCTGCGCGCGGTCGCGATCGCCTCCGGCCGCAGCATCGTCGCCCCGGCGAACCTCGTGAAGGGCAAGCGCGCGCCGGCGCTCGATGGCGATTTCACGGTGGAGGATGCCGTCGCATTCCTGCTTTCCGGGTCTGGCCTGCAGCAGCGTGCCGTGGCCGATGGCCTGATCATCGAGCGGAATTCCTCGGTCGATCCCCAGGACGCGGCAGCCGTTTCCGATGGATCGGACATCGTCGTGACAGGAAGCCGCATCCGCGGCTCGTCGGTCGCCTCCCCGGTCATTCGGCTGAGCGCGGAGGATATCCGGGATTCGGGACAGGCCGGCCTGGGCGAAGTCGTGCGCCGGATTCCGCAGAGCTTCGGCGGAGGACAGAATCCGGGCCTCGGCATGAACGTGCCGACCGCCAGCGGAGTGGATGTTGGCGGCGGCTCGTCAGTCAATCTGCGCGGCCTCGGCAGCGACGCGACGCTTACCCTGCTCAACGGCCATCGACTGGCCTATACGGCGGTCAAGCAGAGCGTCGACGTGTCGGGCATCCCGGCGAGTGCCGTCGACCGCATCGAAATCGTGCCCGACGGCGCGTCGGCAATCTATGGCTCGGACGCGGTCGCCGGCGTCGCCAACATCATCCTGCGGCGCGATTATGACGGGCTGGAAACCAGCGCGCGCCTCGCGGCCACGACCGACGGCGGAGATTTTCAGCAGCAGTATGGCGCGGTCGCGGGCAGGACATGGTCGAGCGGCGGGCTGATCGCGGCGTATGAATATGGCAGCAACACCGCAATCCGGGCGAGCCAGCGCTCTTATGCCGCCAATCGCTCGCCGGGCCTCGACCTGTTCCCGGCGTTGCGCCACCACAGTGTCCTCGCGAGCGCGCACCAGGCGCTTGGCGGGGGCCTCTCCTTCGAGATCGACGGTCTCTACAATATTCGCTGGAGCGACCTCACCTTTCCGACAGTCGCGGGCGGCAATCTCGACGAAGGCAAGGCGACCTTCTCCTCGGTCGACAAGTCCTTTGGCATCGCCCCGTCACTAAAGCTTCAACTCCCCGGCAACTGGCGGATCGCGCTGACGGGCACCTACGGCAAGGAGCGGGTCGACTATCATCAGGTCGAATGCGCGTTCGCCGCATGCTCTGACTCCGGGAACAGTTTCTATCGCAATACCGCCAAGTCGATCGAGATCGACGGCGATGGCGACCTGTTCCGGCTTCCCGGCGGGATCGCGAAGCTCGCGCTGGGCGCGGGCTATCGCGACATCGGCTTCCGACGCTTTGTCGGCGCGGGCAGCGCGGTCAATACCGCGCACTCGCAGGCCAGTCATTTCGCATTCGGCGAACTCAACCTTCCCCTGATCGGCCCGGACCAGAACCTGCGCTTCGCCAACCGCATCGATCTCAGCGCGGCTGTCCGCTACGAGCGCTATCCGGGCATCGGCGAGGTCGCCACGCCCAAGCTGGGGCTTTCCTGGGCGCTGAGCCCGGACATCGCGATCAAGGGCAGCTGGGGCAAGTCCTTCCGGGCACCGACACTCTACCAGCAATATCAGCCGCGCGCCGTGTATCTGTTCCCGCCTGCGGCGCTGGGCGCGACCGGCGTGCCCGCGACCGCCGGCGCCATCCTGATCCTGGGCGGCAATCCCGATCTCAAGCCCGAACGCGCAACGACCTGGTCGGCGACCGTGGCGCTTCATCCCCGATCACTGGCCGGGGCAAGCCTTGAGATCAGCTATTTCAATGTCGCCTATCGGAACCGCATCGTCGCGCCGATCACGCTCACCCAGCAGGCGCTGAGCAATCCGATCTACCGGGACCAGATCATTCTCAACCCGAGCGCCAGCGCCCAGGCCGCGGCGATCGCGAGCGCGGGCACGTTCCTCAACATCACCGGCGTGCCTTATGATCCGGCCAATGTGATCGCGATCGTCGACGACGCCAACGTCAATGCCGGCCGCCAGACCGCGCGGGGCGTGGACGTCCTCGCCAGCTACACCGCGTCGATCGCAAACGGCCAGCAGCTCCGATTGTCGGCCGACATTGCCTATCTGACCAGCGACCAGCAGCTAAGCGCCGGCCAGCCCGTATCGCCGCTCGCCGGCGTGATCTTCAATCCGCCGCATTGGCGAGGCCAGGCGGGCATCGGCTGGACCGGCGGGCCGCTGACGCTGACGGCCAACGGAAACTATACGGGCGGCGTCAGCGATGTCCGCTCCAGCCCGGCGGTCCGGGTCGGCGCGATGACGACGGTCGACCTGACGGTGCGCTACCGAGTGGAAGCGGCGTCGTCCGCCCTGCGCGGCATCGAGGTGACGCTTTCGGTCCAGAATCTGTTCAACGCCAAGCCCGACCCGATCGCCACGTCGATCCCCTATGACACACCCTACGACTCCACCAACTATTCACCGGTCGGACGCCTGATCGCCTTCGGGCTGACCAAGAAATGGTGAGGCTATCCGGAGTGCGCACGATGTCCGCTTTCGCGATCCTGCTGGCGTTCCCGGCGGTCGCGCACGCGCGATGCGACGATATCATCCCGGCGCCGACGCCGGAAACGGGGGCGAAGCGCCCGATCACGGCGGTCGACCTGATCGGACTGCGCGATATCGGCGATCCGGATTCCGCATCCTATGCGGGTCCGAGCCCGTTCGCGGTCTCGCCCGACGGCAGCCGCGTGGCCTACATCATCAATCGCGCGGACCTTGCCACCAACGGCTATTGCCGAGCGCTGGTCGTGAACGAGCTCCGGGCGCCCGGGCCGCCGGCAGTGCTCGATCGTGGCGGCGAACTCATCAAGATCCTCGACGTCCAGCGCGGATTCTATCTACCGAGCGGGGCGACCCAGACGATCGTTCCCAAATGGTCGCCGGATGGACGAGCGCTCGCCTATCTGCGCCGGGACAATGGCGTGACCCAGGTATGGGTGGCCAATGCCGATGGCAGCGGCACGCGCGCTGTTTCCCGTTCAAGCATTGACGTTGATGTGCTCGCCTGGAGCCAGGACGGCGCGCGCCTGCTCTTCGCCAGCCGTCGGGACGGGGCCGCCGCGGACGCGGCGATCGACCGCGAAGGCGAGGCCGGATGGCTTTACGACAGGCGCGTTTCGCCGGAAATCTCGGCACGGCCGCTGACACCAGCGACCGACGAACTGGATGTCGTTGCAGTGGAGGTCCAGTCCGGACGGACCATGGCGGCCGATTCCGTCGATCGTGCCGCGCTTCGGGCGGCCGTCGCGCCCGATCTGCCCGCCGACCCCGTGGCGGTCGCGGCCGACGGTCGCAGGGCATGGGCCGAGCGCGCGGTTTCGTCGCCCTTGGCGCCCGCAAGACTGATGGCGTCCGGGCATAACGGCGAGACGATGCAGTGCCCCGCCGCCGCATGTGCCGGCGGCGCCCTCTCCATCTGGTGGGACGGCGATGCGGTGCTGTTCCTGCGGCGCGAGGGCTGGGACAAGGGTGACACCGCGCTCTACCGCTGGTCGGTCGACGCCCGGGCGCCCGTGACCGTGCTGCGGACCGACGACGTTCTTCACGGCTGCGTGAAGGCGACCACCGCGCTGGTCTGCACGCGGGAGAATAGCGTGACACCGCGCCGGGTGGTGACGATCGACGTGACGACCGGCGCGGTTCGCGAGATTTTCGACCCGAACCCCGAATTTGCGGGCATCCGGCTCGGGCAGGTCGTCCGGCTGCGATGGCGCAACGATCTCGGTCTCGAAGCGTGGGGCGACCTTGTCCTGCCGCCGGACTATCGTGCCGGCACGAAGCTGCCGATGGTCGTCGTCCAGTATCACAGCGACGGCTTTCTTCGCGGCGGGACCGGGGATGACTACCCGATCTACCTCCTGGCCGAGCGCGGGTTCGCCGTCCTCAGTACCGAGCGCCCGACCTTCTTCGCCGCAGCGTTTCCCAAATTGAAGACATGGTACGACATCAATGCCGCCAACCAGAAGAATTGGGGTGAGCGACGCAGCCTCCTGTCTTCTGTCCTGACCGGAGTCAGCCTCGCCGTCGATCGCGGCTTCGCCGATCCCGCGCGGGTCGGAATCACCGGCCTCAGCGACGGTGCGTCGACCGCGGCTTTCGCGCTGATCAATGCGCGCACCTTCGCCGCTGCCGCCATGAGCACCTGCTGCATGGAGCCCAACACGACCGCAACCTATGGCGGCATCGCCTGGGCCGACTGGCTGCGTGGCATGGGCTATCCGCCGGCAACCGCCAACAATCGCGCCTTCTGGCGCGAAACGTCGCTTGCCCAGAATGCCGCACGGATCGACACGCCGCTTCTTTTGCAGCTTGCGGACAATGAGTTTCGGCTTGCGCTCGAAGCGTTCAGCGCGCTGCGCGAGCAGCGCAAGCCGGTGGAAATGTACGTCTATCCCGACGAATATCATGTGAAATGGCAGCCTGTGCATCGCCGGGCCGTCTACGAGCGCAATCTCGACTGGTTCTCCTTCTGGTTGCAGCACGAGGAAGATTCCGACCCCGCCAAGGCCGCCCAATATGCCCGCTGGCGCGCGCTGCGGTCGCCTGCCCGGAGCACGCCGCAACCGCGCCCGACCCGCTAGCCCTGCGCGCTGGCCCAGGCCTCGGCGTCGACCAGTTCCATGATCCGCACGAAGCGAAGGTCACGGACGGGTCCGGCGATATCCAGCGCCCGTTCGACCGCGTTCACATCGAGGATTCCGAGCGCCGCGAGCCTTCCGCCGAGCAGCATGTCGCGGATGGCCGGGCGGTTCCGGTCGAAGATCGTCGCAACGAAACTGGTCGGCGTCCCCTTCGAGCGTCGATGGATGATCGCTTGTGGCAGGGCGGACTGGAACGCATGGCGCGCAGCGGCCCGGTCCTGGCCCGGCGCCAGCCACAGCCAGCTCGGTACGCGCAGGCATGCCTCGGCCACCGGCTGGGTGATCAGGGGTGAAATCGCCTGCGCCGGCGCCTGGGCGTTGATCGCCTCCGCGAGATTTTGGGCCGGTACGAGCAGCGCCGCGTGGCTCGCGCGGCCCGGCAGAATTCGTGGCGGCGGCAGGAACCAGGGGTGCGGAGCCCCTTCCGCGACGGCTGCCCTGGCTGCCCTGGTCAGGAAAGCCGTCCCCGCCGCCAGCCGCGGCGCCCACGATCGAAACCACGCACGGTAGGCGGCCTTGCGCGCGAGCGCGAGCATGCCCGTCTGGCCAAGGTCGCCGAGCGCCCGGGTCGCGGCCCAGAAGCGTCGATCGAAGCCACCCGCGATCAGGCAATCCGCAAGAATTGTGACCGTGCGCGAGGCGAAGAAGACATTGTCGCCGCCGCCGCCGTCGAGAATGGCCTGGGCGCCCTCCTCGTTGGCGACCTCCATCGCCATGCTGTCCTGCGCCTGGGTAAAGCAGCGATGGACGGGATAGGGCATGTGCGCGGCGCCGGATCGCCGCACGTCGATCCGCTCCAGTTCGAACCGCCGCGTCAGCCGCCTGGCACCGACGGAATCGGCGACCTGGCCGGCATAATGCTGCTCGTCGCTGGCGGGGTCGTCGCCGACAAGGTTGAGGCAGGCAAAGTCCGCACCGATACGGGCCAGGCTTGCCGCCACGATCGCAGAATCCAGGCCACCGGACAGCAGGAGCAGGCTACGGTCCTGGGAGGCGGCGCGCGCGCGGACCCCAAGGTGGACCGCGTTCCTGATTGCCCGCGCGGCTTCGTCGGAATCGTCGATCATCCGTTCGTCCGCGACGAATGCCCAGGGCGACCACAAGGTCTCGCAGCGCATGCCGGCCGCCGAGACGGTAAGCCGGTCTCCGCCGCGAAGCTCACCGACGCCATCGATGCAGGTTTCCCCCGACCGCCACTCCGGATAGGCGATATGGCGCGCCAGCGCCGGCATGCTGATGCGCCGCGCCCGACCGGACGCGGCGAGGAGCAATGCAAGATCGGATGCGACGATCAGCATGTCGCCGGACTGCGCATAATAGCATCCCACGTCGCCAAGCGGCGCGCGCAAGATGCTCACCTCGCCGTCGCCGACGATGAACGCGACATAGGCACCCCAATATCGTTCGACGAGGGCCAGCCCGCGCGACTGGCGGATGCCGGTCCATTCGGTTTCCGTGAGCGCATGCGCGGGTTGCGTGCTGCCGCGGCCGAAGAGTTCGCCGACGACCGCCTCTCCGGCTGTGTCGGGACCAGCCATTCCGAAGTTGCTCGAGACCGTGAGACGGTCGCCGCGGACCAGAACCGGAAGCGGCTCGGCGGTCGCTGCCGCACTGTCCGGCCGTTCGACCACCCCCGCGTCCGGCCCAGCGAGGCGAATGACGGCGAGGAAGCGCGCGTGCATCAGATCACGAGGATCGGCGTGAAGGTACGAACCATGTCGAAGCGGTCGTTGACCAGGCGGTTCTCGCACTGGACCCAGCAATGGGCATTGAACGGACCGAGCCGCACGCCCAGCACGACGTCCGGCCTGAGCCCGCGCGCCAGCATGTCGTGGGCAATCGCGATCGACTGGCCAAGGCAGTTGTCGAGGATCGTCGCGATCCCGGTTGCCCGACCGAAGCCGGCCATTGTCCGGCAGAGCAGCATGTCCTGGTTGCCCCTAACCGGCTCCAGGCGCGCCTTCATCACGCTGATCGCGAACAGGGTTCGCGCCAGCCCGGCGATCTTCAGGCGCAGTTGGACCGCCGTAAGACGACCCAGGGCTCCGACCGCTTGCCGCAAGCTTCCGCGCGGCAGCGGCTGGTCGAGCACGCTCTCCTCGGGAAGCGCTGGGAGCGTGCATGGCTTGAGCGGAACGGGCGCCTCGACGAGCATGCCGCGTGAGATGAGCGAATCGAGCGCATCCTCGCGGTCAGCGACCCTGCCGCCGGCCTCGACGAGCCCGAGAAAGCATTTCTCGGCGGGTTCCGACAGGCAGAAATAGCGATCGGCGATTACGTCCAGGAATAGCAGGCGCCCATCGACGCAGCAGAAGGAAATGCCGGTTCGCAGGGCGAGGTGCATGGCTGGATCTTGCTGATCGACGCGCGGCCCCGGACGGGACCGCGCGTCAACAGGGTCAGTCGTCAGCGATGCCGAACGGCTGCTGGCCGTTCTTGGCATCGATGACCAGGCCTGCGCCGCCCTTGGTCTCGACGCTCGCGGTGCCGAGTTCGATCACGTCGTCTTCGCGTTCCATGATGCACTCCTTCTGTCATGCTGCGAAATGCAGCCATGGCAGTCTATGGAGCGCGGTCGGCTATCCGAACTTTATACGGATTCTATATCGAGTTTGTTTGACGCACCGGGGCGGTCGTCCTTCAGTCGGCGCGGTACACGGCGCGCACGATATCGGCTGCGGCGCGGCGGCGGCGGCGGTGATAGGACGTGCTGAGGCGGCGGAGCGTGTCGCGCGCGCCCTCGGCTACTGCCGATGCCACTGCGGCGAGTTCCTCATCCACCTGGTCGAGTACGTGCGGTTCAACGGTCCGGATCGCGTGCAGGCGTGCGTTGAGACGATCAACAGCGCCTCGGTGCTCGCCATTTGGCGAACGCCGGACGATGGACAGAAATATCGCCGCGGTGCGATCGGCAATCGATCGATCGTCCTGACCGCCGGGCTCGGCGGTCGCGGTCTCTGGGCGCGGCCATCCACGGATGGCGAGCGCAAGCAGTTCCGCCGACCAGTCATAGAGGTCCTTCAGCGCCGGCTCGTCGAGCGCGGGAATGTGGAAGCCGCCGCTGGTGCGGGTCTCGACCAGTCCCTCTCCGGTCAGCAGGTGGAGCGCGTCACGTACCGGGGTCACGCTCGACGCCAATGGTGCCGCCAGCACCGCCGGGTCGAGCCGGTCGCCCGGCCGGAATTCCCGGCCCATGATGCGGCGCTTCAGTGCCTCATGGACGCGCTCGGCGGTTGCGCCCGAGTTCACGACACCGCTCGCCGTTCTTGTTCATAAGCCTCGACCATCGCCTGCTGATCCGGGCGGAGTGCGTCGATCGCGCCGAGCGGGCGGTCGGCTCCATCGCCGAGCAGCACCGACGGACACTGGCCTTCATAATTGCCGAGATTGGGACGATGCTGGCGATAGCCGACCAGCGCGGCCAGCTCCGGCGCAAAATGGCGCGCGACCTCGGGCGGATAGGCGAGCCATTGGTTCTCATAGGGCTTGAGCCAGCCGAGCGAATAACCGACAACCAGACCGCGCCGCACTGCGCCCGTCAGATTGGCGCCGGCACCATGCAGGGTCGAGCCGAGGAAAATGAGCGCCGCGCCCGGTGCCATCTCGGCCGCGAGCGGCGACTCGTCCGGCTCAGGCTTGAGCGCGCTGGAGCCGTGGCTCCGCGGCCACACGATTGTCGCGCCATTGTCGCACGTGAAGGGCGTCAGCGGCCACATCACGTTGACGAGATATTCTATCTCGCCGACCGGCCCGCGCCACATATCCTGGTCGCGGTGGGGAAGCTGCGCCGGGGCGCCGGGATGCACGGCGATCGCCTGGGTGGTGTTGAGCTGGATCCGGTCGCACCAGGGGGACAGCACCGCCTCGACGATACCGAGAATCAAACGATGTTGAACCAGCGCCGCCGCGCGGGGCGACCGGATGAGAAGGCGGCCGAACCGCTTCGTCGTCGTGCCGTAGAAGCCGCCCTGACCGAACGGCGTGCGGGCGAAACCGTCGGCGAGGTCGTCATCGAGCGCGCCGATCGTCGCCGGCGCCAGCGCGCCAGGGATAATGCAATAGCCATCGGCAAGGAGGTCGGCGGCGTGGCGCACGATCTCGTTCGAAAGGTCGAGGGTGTCGGTCATGCTCCGTCTCCGCTCGTCAGGCCGCAACGCGTCGGTCGACGCGCAGCGCGGCTGCCGTGGCACGTCCGGACTCAAGCAGGCTCGGCGTTTCCGGCGTGATCTCGATGCGGAGCGCCGCCAGCATCGTGCCGTCGATGACGCGCGGAAGCCCGAGCGGCATGCAGCGCCAGCCAAAGGCGAGGATCTGCTGGAACCAGCCCATCTCGGCGATCGCGCTATAGGCCGCGACGCCCGTCGCAAGCGCATGGTCGACGAGCGCGCTCACCAGCGTGTCGCGAACCTGGCGTCGCTCGTGCGCGCACAGCCGGCGATCGAGGCAGAAGCGGGTGATCTCGAAAATATCGGCGTCGCGGGGCGGAGCATCCTCGCACAGATCGGCATAGAAGCTGTCGAGGATGTGCGGCCGGGTCGTCGGCAGCAATCGGGCCGAACCGAGATGCGTGCCGTCCGGCTCGGCGAGGATCAGATAGGTGGCGTGGACGTCGTCGAACTGGTCGACCTCATAGGCGCCGTCGAGGACGGGAACGTCCCATTTGAGCAGGTCGACGAAGACCGACTTGCGAGCGGCGAACATCGCCCGGAGGACCGCGTCAGATGCCGGGCGCGCGGCGGATTGAAGGACATGCAGCATGGGTCTGGCTCCCTGACCGTTATCGGCCAAGGGTCAGCGAGAAGCCGGCTGCGCCGCTATACTGGAAAAGGGGTATATCAGCGGCGGAAGAGATCGGTGAAGGTCAGAGTTCCGTCGAACAGTGCCCGGATCACCAGCAATGTCCGCTTGTTCACTCCGTAGCGTTCGCAGGCGTCCCTGACATGGCGGGCGACCGTCTCCTCGCTGATGCCCAGGATGATGGCGATCTCCCAGTCGCCCTTTCCTCGGGCGACCCACAGCAGGCAGTCGCGCTGGCGGTCGGTCAGGACCCGCGGCTGCGGCACCGGCAGATGGCCGCGCTTGCTCCACAGGCGCCGGGCCGCCTCGAAGGCGAAGTTGCCGGCGAGCTGGGCGAGCGGCAGGTTCGTGTCGGGCATGGGCCGTCCCGCCTGGTTGGCGAACGAGCACGACCCGCGCGCCTCGCCCGGGACATTCGCGGGCACCGTGAAGCCGTCGCCGATTCCCTGGTCACGCCCAAGCGCCAGCATGCGCTGGTCGGCCGCCGTCAGCGGGATCATGAAGGGCATGCGCGACCAGCAAAATCCCGCGCTGGTCACATGGCTCGCGCGGTGCACCGGATCGCTGACGCCAAGTGCGTTGCCGTCATAATAGTCGGCCCATTGCGCGGGGTAATTGTGCAGCCGGATCGCGTTGCCGCTCGCCGCGACGATGTCGACATGGTGCGTCAGCGCGAAATATTGGAAGCCGATCTCGGCCGTTATCGCGGCCATCGCCAAGGCGAGATCATCGGCGCTTCCGACCGCTTCGACGACATGCATGAAATGCGTCGCCAGTGCGTGAAGGCGCATCGTCCAGCATTGCGACCGCGGGCGGCGTCTCAAGCCACCGGATACCCGACGGTCGCCCTTTCCCGTTCGTACAGGCCAAACGACGGGTTCTCAGGCCGTCGCGGGGCGACTCCAGTAATAAAAGCGCAATATCACAGAGACTTTGGACACAAAAGTGGCAGATTATCGGGATCAAGGTGCACACCGCGTAAAGCCTCAGGCGATACAACCATTTTGGTTGCTCTTTGTGGCGACAGATTACGGCCAGCCGGAGCCCGCCGGTGAGCGATTCCGCCGGGGAATACCCTTTGTCGGACTGGCGCAAGGCGACGGGCTATCTGCAATTGCGCGGAATCGACCGCGCGGGACTCATGTGGGAATGGCTGCGCCGTGATCCCGACTATATTGCCTGGCACGTGCGCGCGAGTACCGCCACGCGCGGGGTGGCCCAGGATCCGCTTCAATGGGGGCTTCACTTTCGCCGAGCAGCCGGACCGCGCAGCACCCGCGGCCCGGATCATCTGGCATGCCGATCTCGATCCCGAAACGATCGGCGTCGCCGCGGTGCCCGCCGACCCGTCCGACCCCGACAGCCTTCGTATCGACCGGATTTCATCCTGGCTCGCCATGGCGGTCGACGCGGAGGGCCGCGAGCACGTGGTCCTGTCCGATGGCTGGCACCATATCCGGCTCGACATCGAGGAAGGTCGGCTGACCGGCCAGGAGGCGGTCCTTCTCCACTATCGGCTGTGCGGACTGGCTTCCGCAGAGAACCGGGTGCTGCCGCTGCGCCGTCTTCTCGACCTGTGCCGGCATCGCCGTTTCGCGCGATCACTGTTCCCATGCGATCCTCGCACCGACCGTTGGATCAACATGCTACGGGTGCATGATGCTGTCAGGGACGGCGCGAGCCAGCGCGAGATTGGCGCGGCGCTGTTCGGCGATGAGCGGGTGGCGCGCGACTGGGGCGGGGAATCGGATTCGCTGCGATCGCGTGTCCGTCGATTGGTGCGCGAGGCGCACGCCATGGCGCGGGGCGGATACCGGCACTTAATGCGGCGAAAGTCCTGACGGATCCACGCTACCTTCGGAGGTGCTCCATGGTGGGTTCTGCGTCGGCCCCTTGCGGTCGGAATTCGTGAGAAGGTGCCTTTGTCTTTCTGGCCAAGGCTGGGACTCTTTGCTGCCATTCACAGAAGCCGTGCTGAATGGCGGTATTCGGCAGGAGCGGACATTCTCGAATGGGGCGGAAGCCGGCCGCATATGCCCGACGCTGGGCCGAAAGCGGAATGTCTTTTTTGGACCGGGCTGCCGAGCGCGGCGACTATCTCGAAAGCGTCGACGAAATCCCCGAACCGCACGCGTTCGCCGCGCGGCTGAGCCTGGGGCATGCCGGTCACAGCCACGATTACGACCTGACCCTCACCGAGGATCACGACCATGGCGAGAGTGGGGTATTGCTAGATGACGGCAGTTATATGGACGCGCACGAACGCGCCCATGCCAGCGATATCGAACGGCGCTTCGGCGGACGGAGCGTGTCGACGGGTCAGATCATATTGTTCGGACTGACCGGCGGCCTGATCCCATGTCCGGCGGCGATCACGGTGCTGCTGCTCTGCCTTCAGCTCAAGCAACTTGCGCTCGGTGCCGTGCTTGTACTGTCGTTCAGCGTCGGCCTTGCGATCACGATGGTGCTGGTCGGCGTCGCCGCCTCGCTCAGCGCGCCATATCCAGAAGCGCTGGTCGGGCTTCAACACCTTCGCGCGCCGCGCGCCCTACGCTTCGGGCGCGTTGATGCTGGTGATCGCGCTGTACATGGGTGTGTCGGGCTGGATCGGGCTGACCGGCGGGCACATGCCGCAGGTCTGAACCGCGTTAGCCGGTGCGCAGCAGCCACAGCGCGGCGACGAACAGGGTCTTCAGTTCGGGCAGGAACAGGCCGCTGGGCCAGCGACCGAGAAAACGCGTTCCATATGATTGACACGTCAGTGGAAATTTGCTGAGCGAAAACCATGGGGCTTGCGATCACCCCACGAGGCGACATGCTGAAGTATCGCGTCCTGCCTATTCAGTGGACGCGTCATGCCTGCTTGCAATTCGCTCTCATCCGATGATCTCGATCGCTTGCCAAGCGTATCCGCGATAGTTGTTACCCGAAGGGCCGATGATTTCGCAAAAAAGGATAAGTCCGCGAGCCGCGGACGGGTTCTAGCCCGACGCGTCTCCACTTGCTCATTCTCGGGAATCGCCCAGTGATTCGTACGATTACTCGCGCGATGACGCTCTCCACATTTGCCGCATCGCTCATTCTCGCGCCGGTTTCTGGATTGAGCGCGCAAGAACGCATGCCTGCGCCCGCCGCCGATGTCATCACTTTGGGAGAGGCGCTGGACTATGCGGATTCCAATTATCCAGCCATAAAAGCAGCGCTCAACGAGCGCCTATCTGCGGCGCGGCAGATCGATGTCGCGCGAACCGCCTACCTACCGCAAATCAACCTATTGGCGCAGATCAATCGCGCGACCGCGAACAACATCACCGGTGTGCTCCTTCCGCAATCGACGCTTCCCGCGATTTCCGGACCCGTCCTGCCGGAATCCGGCCGGAGCGACTGGAACAGCGCCGCTGGCGTTCTCGCGTCATGGCGCGTTTTCGACGCGGGCCAGCGCGCGGCGCGGGTGGACGCAGAGCGCCAGAACGCCGCGGCCGCTGACGCCGATCTCAACCTGACGAGGCTTGAGGTCGCCAGGGCCACATTGGGCGCCTATCTCAACACCCTGGCGTCCAGCGCGTTGGTGGCCGCGGCTCAGGCCAATGTCGATCGACTGCAAACCTTCAGCAATGCGGTGCATGTTCTTGTTGCCAACCAGCTGCGGCCCGGCGTTGAAGCGCAACAGGCGGACGCCGCGCTCGCTTTGGGGCAAACCCGTTTGATCTCGGCGCAAGCGGATCTCGAAAGTCAGAAAGCGACCCTCGCGCGGTTGCTTGGCCGATCGGTCGATGGTCTGCGACTATCCTCGCCGGCCATTCCGAGCGTACCGGACAGTCTGATCTCACCGGCTCAATACGCCAAGGATCATCCCGCAGCGATTGCCGAACAGGCCCGGGTAAATCGAGAACGAGCTCGCCTCTCCGCGATTTCCCGCAGCTATGCCCCTTCGGTCGATGCGCTTGCCAGCGCCTACACGCGCGGATCGGGGCGCGATGCCAACGGAACATATTCTGGAGGAACGTCAGGTCTGACGCCGAACACAAGCAACTGGGCGCTCGGACTTCAAATCACGCTGCCGCTGGGGTCCTATCCGACGATCCGGGCTCAAGAGCAGGCGCAGCGAGCTTCGCTCGGCGCGGAACGGGATCGCTACGACGAAACCTTGCGACTGATCACAGAACGACAGCAGCAAACGCGCGCTGCACTGGTCGCCGCCATCGCCATCGCCAGGATCACGCCTGCCGAACTTCAGGCTGCGCAAACGGCCGAGGTCCAGCAGCGGGCGCGTTTCCAGTCGGGATTGGCGAGTGCCGTGGACGTAACGGTCGCCGAGGCCGCGCTTGCGCAGGCCGAAGCCCAGGAAGCGATCGCCAAGCTCAACGTGTGGCGCGCGCTTGGCGATTATGCGGTGGCGATGGGCGACCTCGCGCCGGTCCGCACCGCCTTGGCCGATCAGTAGGACGGCGACCCTATGTGGCTCATCCGCACGGCCTTGCGCCACCCGATCTCGATGGCCGTCCTCGCCGTCGCGCTGACCTTTGCGTCGTTGCTTTCGCTTACCCGAACGCGGATCGACATCCTGCCGGATCTCAACGCGCCCGTTATCTATGTCGCGCAGCCTTATGGCGGCATGAGCCCGCAGCAGATCGAGGGCTTCGTCTCTTATTATTACGAATACCATTTCCTCTATATCGACGGCATCGACACCGTTCAGGCCAAGTCGATCCAGGGTGCTTCGCTCCTGCGTCTCACCTTCCATCCCGGCACGAACATGAGCGAGGCGCTCGCCGAGACGGTCTCCTACGTGAATCGCGCCCGGGCCTTCATGCCGCCCGGAACGGTCGCGCCGTTTGTCGTGCGGTATGACGCGGGCACGCTCCCCGTCGGCTATCTCGTCTTTTCGAGCCCGACCAAGACGCTCGGCGAGATCCAGGATGTCGCTCTCAACAAGGTACGACCGGTTTTCGGGACATTGCCCGGCGTGTCGTCGCCTCCGCCGTTCGGCGGCAATCAACGCACCATCCTTCTCAATGTCGACCCGAACAAGCTCCGCGGCTTTGGCCTTTCGTCCGATGAACTGCTTCAGGCACTGGTATCCGGCAACAGCATCCAGCCCGCGGGCTCGGTCAATATCGGCACGACCCAGACGCTGGTGACGACCGACTCGACCGCGACCTCGATCGATACGTTGCTCGACATTCCAGTGCGATCCGGCCCCAGCGGCGCGGTCTATATGCGGGATGTCGCGGCGGTCGCGGACGGCTCCGACCTGCCGGCCGGTTACGCGCTGATCAATGGCAAGCGCACCGTCTACATCCCGGTCACCAAACGCGCCAGCGCATCGACGATCAGCGTCGTCAACGAGGTCAAGAGCAATCTGGCCAAGTTCCAGTCGCTGCTGCCGGACGATGTCACGGTGAGTTACCAGCTCGACCAATCGAAATATGTAACCGACGCCCTGTGGGCCGTGGTGCGCGAGGGCGCATTGGGCGCTGGTCTCGTGGGCCTCACGATCCTCCTCTTCCTGGGCAGTTGGCGGAGTGCGGTGATCGTCGTCGCGATCATACCCGTCGTGCTGCTTACGGCCGTCATCGGACTCTGGCTTGCCGGGCAGACGATCAACATCATGACGCTCGGCGGACTGGCGCTTGCCATCGGCATTCTCGTCGATGAAGGCGTGGTCCTGCTCGAACATATCGATTTCCACCGCGCTGGCGGAAAGCCGCTGGCGCGTGCGGTGCTTGATGCCAGCGGCGAAGTCGCCGTGCCCCGATTGCTCGCCATGATGTGTATCGTAGCGGTGTTCCTGCCCGCCTTCTTCATGAGTGGCCCGGCCCAAGCGCTCTTCCTGCCGCTCTCTCTCGCCGTCGCGTTCGCCATGGCAGCATCCTACCTTCTCTTCACGATCTTCGTGCCGATCCTGTCCAACTGGCTGGGGGACGACCGGAAGGCGCGCGAAGAGGCGCATTGGTATCAGCGGATTCGGGGACGCTATGCCGCGGTGCAGAAGCGCTTGGACGGTCGGCGATCCGCTCTCCTGATCGCTTACGCGATGTCGGCCGTGCTGGTGGTCGCAGGCGCGAGTTTCGTCCTGCGAACGGAGTTGTTCCCGTCCAGCGCCGCCAATGAAGTCCGGCTCCGGATGGATGCGCCCGACGGTACTCGGATCGCGATGACCGAACGACAGGCACAAGATGTCCTGAAGATCGTCGATCAAGAAGCCGGCGCCGGCAACGTCGACCTATCGCTCTCCTATATCGGTGGGCAGCCCTCATCCTACCCCGTCAATCTCGTCTTCCTGTGGACCGCGGGTTCGCATGAGGCGATCATGAACATCTCGCTGAAGCCAGGCTCCAGCATTGCGCTTGCGCCGCTGATCGCGCGCCTGCGACAAGTGCTGCCCCAGCGCTTCCCCGGGAGCACTTTCTCGTTCGAGCCGGGCGATCTCGTCAGCCAGATCCTTGGCTTCGGCTCAAGCACCGTCGCCGATGTTGCGGTGATGGGCGGGCAATATAAGGACGTCGCCGGCTTCGCGCAGAAATTGAAGGAGCGTCTCGCGGCCGCCCCCGAACTTGCGGACGTCAAGTTTGGCCAGTCGCTTCACTATCCCAATGTCGACGTTCGCATCGACCGTGTTGCTGCCGGGGACGTCGGCGTGACAGCGGACAAGGTCGCGCGGGCGGTCGCCGCCGGAACAGCTTCCAGCCGTTTCATTACACCAAACTATTGGCGCGATCCCAAATCGGGCATCAGCTACCAGGTCCAGCTCCAGGTTCCCCAACCCAAGATGACGTCGGTCGCGGATGTCGGGAACCTGCCGGTGACCGGCACCGACGGATCGTCTGTTCTTCTGTCGCAAGTGGCCCAGTTGCGCCAGCAGGCCGTTCCCGGTGAGCTCGATCGCCAGAACGGACAATGGGTCGTCAGCGTGACCGCCAACCTGGCAAAGGCGGATGTCGGCCGTGCGGCCAGCGCGATCGATCGGGCGATCGCCGACATCGGCGCGCCACCCAAGGGGGTCTCGGTCCAGGTGCGCGGTCAGGTCGATGTCATGAGAGGCGTTTTCGGCAATCTCGGCATCGGACTCGGGGCGGCGATCCTCGTGATGCTGCTCCTGCTGACCGCCAATTTTCAGTCGATCCGCCTGGCGCTCATCGCCCTGTCCGCGGTTCCGGCCGGCCTCATGGGCTCTCTCGTGATGCTCGCGGTGACGGGCACGAGCCTCAATCTCGAAAGCTTCATGGGCATCATCATGGTGGTGGGCGTGGCACTGGCGAACGCAATCCTCCTGGTCACCTTCGCCGAGCACAATCGCCGTGCCGGCAAGACATCGTTCGAGGCCGCCTACCTGGCAGCCGATGAACGGCTCCGGCCGATCCTGATGACCAGCCTCGCGATGATCGCGGGCATGGTGCCGATGGCGCTTGCGATTGGCCAGGGCGCGCAGGAAACCGCGCCGCTCGGGCGCGCCGTGATCGGTGGCCTGCTATTCGCGACCGCCGCGACGCTCATCGTCCTCCCCATCGTGTTCGGTCTGGTTCAGCGCGGCGCCGCTCTGGCTTCTGTGTCCCTCCACCCGGACGATCATCCTGACGCCCAGCTTGTGGAGCAGCCGCAATGAAGTTTTCGGTGCCCGCCTTCCTGTCGATCTGCCTCGCTCTCGCAGGGTGTGGTCGCGATCAAAGCCAGACCGCGCCAGTCGTCAAGCCCGACCAGGTCGAAGTGGTCAGCGTCCAGAGTTCGAACCTCTCGACGACGGTGTCCTTGCCAGCGCAGCTCCAGCCTTATGAAACGGTCGATATCTTTCCGCGCGTGGCGGGCTTCATCCGCGATATCACGGTCGATCGAGGCTCTGTCGTCCGCCGAGGACAGCCGCTTGTCCGTCTGACCGCACCCGAACTCGGTGCTCAGCGCGAGCAGGCGCAAGGCGTTCTTCGTGCCGCACTAGCCAAGGCGGCGGCGGACAATGCGACCTATGCGCGCTTGGCGAATGCGGCGAAAACCCCGGGCGTCGTCGCTGAAAACGACGTGAATATTGCGCGCCAGACAGCGGCTGCCGACAACGCGCAGGTCGCCTCGGCGCGGGAATCGCTTCGCAATGTCGGACAGCAGGAAGCCTATTTGACCATCACCGCGCCGTTCGATGGGGTCATTACCGCGCGCAACCTTCATCCCGGGGCGCTGGTTGGACCATCCTCGAGCAGTCCCGGCGCCCAGCCTATCCTGCAAATGGCGAACGTGAGGCGGCTTCGCCTCGTCATCGCGGTGCCGGTGGTCGATGTTCAGGACGTGCGGGTGGGGCAGATCGTCAGTTTTACGGTACCCAGCGTCCCCGGCCGCAAATTCGAGGCGCCGGTCGCCCGCATCGCCGATGCGCTCGATAATCGTACCCGGACAATGGCGATCGAATTGGACGTACAGAATTCGGAGGCAGTCTTGACGGCCGGTGAATTTGCGACGGTGCAATGGCCGGTACGGCGCCCAATGCCGACCATGCAAGTTCCGCAGACAGCCATCGCCAACGATCAGCAGACGCAGTTCGTCATCAAGGTTGCAAACGGAACCGCCCACTGGATCACCGTGACAACCGGCATGACGGTCGACGGCAAAACCGAAATCTTCGGCACGATCAATCCGGGCGATTTTGTCGTCAAGCGCGCGAGCGACGCGCTCCACGATGGAGCGACGGTGCGAGCGAAAAAGGCGCCACCAGAACCATCCGCCAAGGCTGCTTGATTTCCCAGGCTCAGCTGGTCTTTAGCTCCCGCAAGGTGGCGGGGACGCCGCCACGAGCGGGTGCGGCGACGAACAGCGTTTTGAGGTCAGGCACGAACAGACCCGTACGTGCGCCGGCAGCGGTCGAGACGCGCACCGGTTCACCGCCGGCGTCCTTCGTCGACGACACGTCCACATGGCCTGCGCCGCAGATCAGCAGGAAGCGATCGCCGTCGATGTACAGATCATCGGCGTCGCCGCAAGCCGAACGAGTCGAGATCACGTCGCCCTTGGCGGCATCACGAACCTGAAGCGCCGCCGGGAGCCGATAGGCGAGCGCGAACGACTGCAATTGGCGCTCTGCTGATGGTCCGGCCTGTCGTGCGTGAACGACCGCTTGGGTCAGGAGCGGACGTTCGCGTGCCGCCCGGCAAACGGCGAGAATTGGTCGGTTCTTGCCGGAACGGTGGCCCGGTGAACGACCGATTTCAGGATCGCAAAATGGACGCCGGAAGGTTCGCGACTGGCTGGGGAGCAGGCGCCTCGCGCCGGTGAAGCGGCGCGACCGCGCTCTACGGCTCGAAGCCAGGCTTCTCGCCGCCGAGCCCCGTTTCCGCGTCTCGGCCTGGCGGTGACGATCGGCTGGCGCGGGTCAGCGCTGCTGACCTGATGGAGCGGGGCTGAGGACGCACACTGCCGGACTGCTGCGCAGCCGGACAGGGTGCGGCGCCTGATGGCGGCCCCGCAGGCACTCCGGCCTCTCGGTCGGGCGGTGCGCCCGGTTTCGCAAAGCCGGCGACAAGTGCCGCCCTGGCCTTGCGAAGCCCGACCCAGCACCGCTCATCCGCCCGCGCCGGCCGGGGGTCCATCTTTTGTTGGCGGCGGCTTTGCCGCCGGGAAGTGCTGCGGTCGCCGCTCGCGCGGCGGCGCTGTTTGTGGCCTCTCCCGGTGGCGCGGGAGTGGGCGGCGCTCCCTGCTAGGCCCGCTCGCGTCCCCGGCAAGCCGTGCTGCGCCCGGCTCCTTCACTGCGTTGCGGCCCTTTGGGTGCCGGGGCCGCTCAAGCGGTCCTCTCCGGTTCGCATCTTGCCGCCCACCCCCGCTTCCGGGGGAGGCCATGGTGGTTTTGGGGCGGTGCAGGAGGTGAACGATGCGTGCTCCCACGACCGTCCGCACGCGCGGCAAGGGCCGGAAATCCCCGGCTTCCAGCGCCGGAACGCCAACCCCGGCCGAGGCCCGGACCAAACCCGAAACGGCTCGCACCAGTCTTTATGACGAGGTGACGGGGCGGATCATCGCCGAACTGGAGGCGGGCCGCTTTCCGTGGGTTCAGCCTTGGGGGCGTCCCGATGGTGGTGGCAGCGCGGTAAGCCCCGGCCTGCCGCGCAACGCGCTTACCGCGCGCCGTTACTCTGGCGTGAACGTCCTTATCCTGTGGGGCGCGGTCATCGAGCAGGGCTTTCCCTCGCAGGGCTGGCTTACTTTCAAGCAGGCGCTTGAGGCGGGCGGCTGCGTCCGCAAGGGCGAACGCGGCACCACCGTCGTCTATGCCGACCGCTTCACACCCGAGGCCGAGAAGGCGCGCGCCGTCGAAACCGGCGGCGACGCCAAGACAATTCCGTTCCTGAAACGCTTTACCGTGTTCAACGTCGCGCAGTGCGAGGGGCTGCGCCCCGGCCTCGCGCCCGAGGCGATCCCCTTGCCCGAACGCCAAATCGTGCCGGTCGCCGAGGAAGTGATCGCGGCGAGCGGCATCGAGTTCCGCGTCGGCGGCAACCAAGCCTTCTATGTCCCCGCGCAGGATTATGTGCAGGTGCCGCCGCAACCGGCCTTTTTCGAGCAGATCAATTATTACCGGACCTGCCTGCACGAACTTTGTCACGGCAGCGGCCACAAGTCGCGGCTGAACCGCAACCTCGTCAACAGCTTCGGGTCGAAGGATTATGCCCGCGAGGAATTGATTGCCGAATTGGGTTCGGCCTTTCTCTGCGCGGCCCTCGGCATCGTCCCGACCGTCCGTCATGCCGATTACCTTGGCAGTTGGCTCGCCGTACTGCGTGAGGATAACCGCGCGATCTTCCGCGCCGCCAGCGCCGCCAGCAAGGCCGCCGACTGGCTGCTGGCCCGGCACGCCGCCGCCCAAGCCGAGGCAGCCCAAGGCGACGCTGGCGAACGGAGGGCGGCATGATCCTGTTGACCCCCGAGCTTCACGCCGCGCTGCGCGTGAATTCCGACCGCTCCGCCGAGAGCGATCATGATCCCGTGCCCGTGGTCAAATTCTTCAACCCGCTGGGCGCGGCGACATGGCTTGCGACCGAGCTTTACGACGATGGTGACACGCTGTTCGGATTGGCCGACCTTGGGTTCGGCTGTCCCGAGCTTGGCTGTTTCAGCCTGTCCGAAGTGGCGAGCATCCGCCTGTCGTTCGGCCTCGGCATCGAGCGCGATATCGGCTTTGCGACGACCGCCAGCCTGTCGGTCTGGGCCGACACCGCGCGCCGGGCCGGTTCGATCCAGCAAGCCCAATCCATCATCTGGCGCATCGAGTCCGCGCCGGTCCCCGAGCTTCCGACCGATCCCGAAGGCGGGAAAGGCGGATGACGCGCGGCGCGTAACGCCGCCTATCGTAAGCCGGTCCGCCTACCCGCAAAGATCGACGGACCGGCACTCACAAGGAGTGCTGACCATGAAACTCGATTTTATCCCGCTCGACAAGCTGGTCGTGAGCAAGGCCAACATGCGCTACGGCAAAAAGGCCCCGGACGTGTCCGATATCCTGCCGACCGTGCGCAGCCGTGGCGTCATCCAGCCGGTCATTGTCCGCCCCAATTGTGCGCCTGATGGGTTCGAAATCGTCGCCGGAAGCCGCCGCTTCCATGCCGCGAAGATCGTCGCCGAGGAACGGCGCGCGGCGGGCGACATGGCACCGGAACCGATGCCGTGCGCGATCCTCGACGAGGGCGACGATGCCGCCGCCATCGAGGCGTCGATGATCGAGAACATGGCGCGGCTCGATCCCGACGAGGTGACGCAATGGGAGAATTTCACCCGCCTCGTACGCGAGGGCCGCAAGGTGGAGGATATCGCTGCGACGTTCGGATTGCCCGACCTCACCGTCAAGCGCGTGCTGGCGCTTGGCAATCTGCTCCCCGCGATCCGCGACCTCTACCGAAAGGAGCGGATCGACGCGGCGACCGTGCGCCATCTGACGATGGCGTCCAAGAGCCAGCAAAAGGCATGGCTGGCGCTGGCCGACGACGAGAATGCCTATCTGCCGACCGGCCACCAGTTGAAATCATGGCTTTTCGGCGGGCAGTCGATCCCGGTCAAACATGCGCTGTTCGACGTGGACGCGAGCGGGCTTGCGACTATCGCCGACCTGTTCGGCGAGGACCGCTATGTCGCCGATGCCGATGCCTTCTGGACGGCGCAGAATGCCGAGATCGACGCGCGCCGCGCGGCCTATGTCGAACAGGGCTGGGCCGATGCGATCATCGTGCCGCCGTCCGATCATTTCTCGACATGGGAATATGAGAAGGCGGGCAAGCGCAAGGGCGGGCGCGTCTATATCGACGTGCGCGCGAACGGCGAGGTGATCGTCCATGAAGGCTATGTCTCCGGCAAGGAAGCCCGCCGGATCGCCAAGGCCGAGGGGTCGGAGAACGGGAACGGGACCGGCCAGAAAGCGGCGCGGCCCGAGGTGACATCGACCATGCAGACCTATGTCGACCTGCATCGCCACGCTGCCGTCCGCGCCGCGCTGACCGGCCATCCGGCGGTCGCGCTACGCCTGATGGTGGCCCATGTCATCGGCGGTTCCCATCTCTGGAATGTGAAGGCCGAGCCGCAGTCCACCCGCAACGACGAGGTGCGCGACAGCCTCGACAACAGCAAGGCCGAGGCGGATTTCGACGAGCGCCGCCGCGCGGTTCTGGCGGTTCTCGGCTTCTCCGCCGAGGAACCGACCGTGACCGGAGGAAACGGCGACGATTATGGCGTCGTCGGCATCTTCCAGCGGCTGCTCGACCTTCCCGATGCGGTCGTCATGGAGGTGATCGCCATCGTCATGGGCGAAACACTGGCGTCGGGCAGCGCCGCCGTCGAGGCGGTGGGCATGGAGATCGGCGTCGATATGGCCCGCTGCTGGCAGGCCGACGATGCCTTTTTCGGGCTGATCCGCGACCGGGAAGTGCTGACCCGGATTGTCGCCGAGGTGGCGGGCGAAACCGTCGCCAGCGCCAATGCGGGGGAAAAGACCAAGACCCTGAAACGCATCGTCCGCGATCATCTCGACGGCGCCAACGGGCGCGACCGGCGCGAAAGCTGGGTGCCGCGCTGGATGGCGTTCCCGCCCGCCGCCTATACGGCGCGCGGCGGCGTCGGCACCGTCGCGGCCCATGCCAAGGCGCAGGCGGCACGCGAGATCGAGCGGCTCCGCCCAAGCGACGACGAGCCTGATCCGACCGCACCCGGCGCGGTGATGGCCCCGCCGGACCCCGACGAGGAGGCTGACCGCCTCGCCGCCTGATCCCTTGCGGGCGGCGGGAAACCGCCGCCCGCATCCTTCCATTCTCGAAAATTCGGCCGCGCGCCCTCGCCCTGGCGGGCTCGGCCGCGCGGGAAAGGAGACCATCATGGCCGACCGCGTATCCGCGAGCATCACTATCGGCGGCACCCTGCCGCGATCCCTGCTGCCCGATCTCGCCGCTCTCGTTCAGGAGCAGGGACTGTCCACCGAATGGGATGGCGAAACCTTCACGCCCGCGATGTTTCGCGAGGGCGTGCCGCTCGAACTCATGGCGCATGAAGTGGCCTGGGGCCGGTTCGAGGGCCTCGAAAGCTGGTGTATTACGCATGGCTTGCCCTTCGCCCGCTGGTCGGGCGCCTATTCCGGCCAGTGGGGCGCCGAGCGTGCCGTGTTCACCGGCGAGGGCGAGGTGCAGTGCTATGCCGCCGACGAGGACGATTATCTCCTGATCGGCCGCTGCACCGTCGAACGTCTCGGCAGCTACGAAGCGATCCTCGCCCACTTCGCGGCGGGCGATTTCGCCGTCCCGCCGCTGCGGCTGATACCTTGAAACGGCAGGAAAATGGGTCTGGTTCGCCCGCTCCCGCGCGGCGCGGCGGTCAACAGAGTTGCCCGCCGCCGCTCATGCGGCGGCGCGATGCTCGCGCCGCGCCGCGCCCCAGACCTCGCGCGCGGCGTCGGCGTTCATCGCGGCGATACCCAATCCCACGATCAGGTCGGGCCAGGCCGATCGCCAAACCGACGCCGTAACAACCGCCGCCGCAATGATCGCCAGATTGGCGAACGCATCGTTACGCGCCGACAGGAACGCAGCCTTGGTCAGGCTCCCGCCATGATGCCGGTAGCGCGCGAGCATGACAGCGCAGCTCAGATTGACCGCGAGCGCGCCAAGCCCGGTCAGTGACAACGACACGGCGTCTGGCGCGACCGGAACGCTGAATTTCTCCCATGCCATCCAGAGCGTCGCAACGCCCGGAATTAGCAGGATTGCAGCTAGCGCCATGCCAAGTCGCGCCCGGTTTCGGACCGTCCAGCCAAGCGCGATCAGGATCAGCAGATTGACCGACGTGTCTTCGAGAAAGTCGATCGAATCGGCGAATAGCGACACCGATCCGATCGTCAGCGCGACCACGAACTCGACCGCGAAATATCCGAGATTGAGCACCGCGACCGCGCCGATCACGCGGCGCAGACCGCTGTTTTCGGTTCCGGTCTGATCGTTCATCGCGGCATTTCCTTTTCATCCTCCCGCGGCGGAAGGCGTGCGGCGAAGCTTGGCGGCAGGCGGACGACGATCATCGACATAGTGCTGGCTCTACGTCCTTTCGCGCCAGACCCGAAACCCTGACCGTCGTCATCGGCTACGCCGACGGCAATGTCGGCGGCCTCGCCGTTTGTGTGTTTGGACGGTCGATCCGATAGCGTGCTGGTGCGTCCCGTCCGCGCTGTGTTCGCCTGATCCCTCGCGCGGGATGTACCGGCGGAATGGTCGTCATCATTGCTGCCGTGCCTTGAACCGTTTCGGCTCCTCGGGCGCATGACCTGGGACGGCCGCGACCCTGCGAAACCATCGCCGCGCGGCTTATTTCCCCGCCCGCCAGGGCGGGCTCCTCGCGGTCGCTGCGCTTCAAATAAGCCGCCGGCTCCGGTCCTCCGCTTCGCTCCGGCCTACCGGTTCGCAGGCCCGCTTTGACCGTCCCTCCGGTCCGCCCATCGCCCGGAAACGGTTCGGGGCGACTTTTCAGGAGACGAACAATGCCCGCCATCGGTTATGTCACTCGCGAAGGAGAAGGCTTCAAGGGCCAGCTCAAGACGCTCTCGATCCGCACCGACATCGAGATCATTCCCAACACCCGCAAGTCCGGCGACACCCAGCCCGACTATCGCGTATCGGCGGCCGGCGTCGAGGTCGGAGCCGGATGGGTCCGGCGCGGCGAAATGAGCGGCAAGGACTATGTGTCGCTGTCGCTCGCCGCCCCCGAATTCGGCCCGCGCCGGCTCTACGCCAACCTCGGCCGCGCCGCCGGGCAGGATGACGACGACGCCTTTGCGATCATCTGGAACCCGGCCGATTGAGCGAACCGCCCCGCGTCCCGCAAGGGCGCGGGGCATGAAGCGGTGCGCCGGATTTGCCATAGCTCGCGAGGGACTCTGCAGGCGGGGGCGTCTGCACCGTCAGCTTACCGTCGCACGGACGAAAGCCCGTGCCACCCGGTTCAACCCACGCCGCTTTTTTTGCGAAATTAGCCTCGGGACATCGTGTTTCGGGGCGCTGCGAGGCGCCTTCGGGATCATCTCGAACCTCGCCAATGAGCAGACCGCCCCGCGTCCCGCAAGGGCGCGGGGCATCACCGCTGGCCCGAAACGAGGGGGGTCGGAATCGCATGGGTCGATTTGCGACCCTGCCGAAGATGGCCGGATCGATCCAATCCGCGCTCATCAGCCGACGCACGATGCATTGGCCCAGATGGACCGAAATCATGGACGATATCGCCGAACGCGCGCAGGCCGCGCGCGAGACCTGCCCCTTCCTCACCGCCAAGCAGGCGGCCTTTCATCTCGGCCTCGCCTACTCGACGCTGAAGCGCCTTCGCCAGACGGGCAATGGTCCGAAATGCCGCCTGCATGGCCGCACTTGGCGCTATCATATCGCCGATATCGAGGCATGGTCGGCGGCCCGTGCGCGTGGAGGCCATCATGGTTGAGCGCCGCGACCTGCCGCTCTTCGCCTGGGGCAACGCGCTACGCGCCGCCCGCGCACGCCGCACAAGGTTGCGCCACCGCGCCGTCCTGCTCGGCGCCGGGATCGCGTGCCTCGGCCTCACGATCGCGTTGCCGCCGCTGCCCCGGCTGGTCTGGAATGCGAGCGCCAGCGCACCTATCGGCCTCTATGCCGTGTCGCCCGGCGCGACGCTCAGGCGCGGCGACATGGTGATCGCCTGGCCACCGGCCGAAGCGCGGCAACTGGCCGCGAACCGCCACTATCTGCCCAGCAACGTGCCGCTGGTGAAGCGCGTCGCCGGTATTGCCGGGGACATGATCTGCGGGGTGGATCGCGTGGTGACGGTGAACGGCCGACCGGTTGCAACGCGACGTGTCGCCGATGCAGCGGGCCGACCGCTGCCCGCGTGGCAGGGATGCGTCCGGCTGGGGCCGGGAATGCTGTTCCTGCTCATGAGCGAAACGCCGGACTCGTTCGATGGACGCTATTTTGGGCCAACCTTGGCGCAGGATGTCATCGGCAAGGCGACCCCGTTGTGGCTACGCTGAGGACGGTCGCGCTCACCATCGCGCTGCTGTTTGCAACCCCCGCCGCCGCCGATCCACTTGATCGCTGGCGAGCGGAGATCGCCGAGGCGTCCGCTCGGTTCGGCGTGCCGGTGGCTTGGATCGAACGGGTGATGCGGGCTGAAAGTGGTGGCCAGACCATGCTCAACGGGCGGCCGATCACCAGTAGGGCGGGCGCATTGGGCCTCATGCAATTGATGCCCGCGACCTGGACAGCGATGCGGGCAGCGCTCGGCTTAGGCGGCAATCCGCATGATCCGCACGACAATATTCTCGCAGGCACGGCCTATTTGCGCGCGATGTATGACCGCTTCGGTTATCCCGGCTTGTTCGCCGCCTACAATGCCGGTCCCGGCCGATATGCCGCGCATCTGGCGTCGGGCCGTGCGCTTCCAGGCGAAACCCGCGCCTATCTTGCCGAGGTCACGAGCGACCGGCCGAGGGTGATCAGCAATGAGCCCAGACCGTCGGCCGGCATGTTTGTTGTGCTCGCAACCGCAACGCAGCCTTCCGGCCAAACAAATGCTGACGCGCCGGCACCGAGCCTGTTCGTCGCCTTGACCTCGACCGTCCCTGGCCGAGAAACAGGGGCGCGCTAGTGCGGGCGACTGCCGAGGAATCGTTTCGTGTTTGAGCGGCCTTCCGCAGTCTCAACAGCCTGTTCGGCATGGGCGCACTCGTCGCCGCGAACCGAGCCGTCGCGGCAGCCGACGATGATCTTGCGGGCCTCATCGAGATTCGCGGCGAAATACTGTGTGCCGCGCGGCCCCGCGATCGCGGCCGGAACGAGTCCCGAACCGACGCTGGTCGGAGGCGCCGTAACCGGATCGATGACGGGCCGCAGAACGAACCCGATCGCAAATCCTGCGACCAGCACGACAGAAGAAATGACGACGGATTTACGCTGCATCATGACGACGAAACTCGGCTGACGGTCAACCGTATCATACCAGATTCGCTGGCTTTTCGCAAAACGCAGATGCCGCACAATCGGATGAAGAAGGGGCCGAGGCAGCACGCAATGATCGGCAGCGCGCTGCGGTGAGGTGGGGGGGCTCGTCTCGGCAAGGCCCAGCATGACGGGCGGCGAAGCGGCTGTGCAAGGCCGGCGGCCCCTCCAATTTTGCCGCGAAATTGAGCGTGCTTCGCACGCGCTTTTGTTCGTTTTGCGCGCAACAAAATCGGTTCCTCCGCCGCCGCTGCGCGGCGCTTCCGGCTTCGCCTCCAGCGGCCCTGACAGCCACTCCGCCACCCGTCTTCGGAGGGCTGTCCTCAATGAGGAGGATTTCAAGCGAAGGAGGCGATCATGACCATGTTTCAACCCATTGGTGCGGCGTCGGACCGCGTGATGGCGACGCTCGTGGCAGGGCTCGAAATCGAGTTCGGACGGGGCGCAGGCGAGGCGCTGGCACAGCGGTTCATGGAGGCCGAGGAGAGCGATTTCCTGTGGGATGCGAGGGTGTCGGAGCGGTGGCTCGGGGCGTATGAGAGCATCGACGAGGAGGATTTCGAACTCGATCGGGTGGCGATTATCGGGCGGCTGGATGGCCGTTGGTTCGTCGCGGTGAGCATCGTCGATGGAGACGGAAACGCGCATGGATTGATGGGGCGGCGCAGCTTCAGGAGCGAAAGCCAGGCACGCGAAGCCTTTGAAGCGACACATTGATCGGAGCATCGGAAACGCCGGGACAGGGTGCCGGGCAGGCATCGTGTCCCGGCTTCTTTTTGCCTCGGCTCGGGCGAAATGGACGGGCAACAGGAAGGCGGAAATAGGCGGCAGGAGCGGTTGTATCCGTCCGGCGGATGCACGTCAGGCGGTGGCGCCGTGATTGAGCGCCCAGTTCCACGGCAGCAGTTCATCGAGTCGGTTCGCGGGATGGCCGTCGATCATTCGCTGCAACACGTCGCGGAGATAGGCGTAGGGTTCGACGTCGTTCAGGCGGCAGGTTTCGATCAGCGAGCACACCGTCGCCCAGCGCGCGCCGCCGCCATCGGAGCCCGCGAACAGGTGGTTCTTGCGTCCGAGCGCGACCGGCCGGATCGCCCGTTCGACCGGGTTGGTATCGAGCTCGACCCTACCATCGTCGAGGAACCGGCACAGCGCTTCCCAGCGGCCGAGGGCATAACGGATCGCCTCGGCCAGGCGGCTACGCGCCGCGAGCTGCGGCAGCTGCGCCTCGAGCCAGACCTTCAGCGAGCGCACCAGCGGCTTGGACAACGACTGCCGCCAGGCCAGCCGATCGGCCGGGGTTTTCCCGCGAACGCGGGTCTCGATCGCATAGATCTCGGCGATGCGGCGCACCGCTTCGATCGCGATCGGCGCCTTGTCGGCCTCGGCGATCTCGTAAAATTTGCGCCGCGTATGCGCCCAGCAGGCGGCGAGCTTCACGTCACCGCGCGCCGTCAGCCGCTCGAACCCGGCATAGCCATCGACGTGCACCACGCCCTTGAACCGAGCCAGATGCGACTGCGGTCGCTCGGCACGGCGGTCGGGTTCGTAATAGTAGATGGCGGCCGGCGGAGCAGGCCCGGACCATCCTCGCTCGTCGCGCGCATAGACCCACAGCCTGCCAGTTTTCGTGCGGCCACGCCCCGGATCGAGCACCGGGATCGGCGTGTCGTCCGCGAACAGCCGGTCCGATGCGAGGATATGATTGCCGAGCCTCTCGTGCAGCGCGTCCAGCCACCAGCACGCCCCGCCGACCCATCCGGCAAGCGTCGATCGCTCCAGTTCCATGCCGTGTCGGGCGAAGATCCGCGACTGCCGGTAGAGTGGCGTGTGATCGCAGTATTTGCTGACGATCACCTGTGCGAGCAGGCCCGGCGTGGCGAGCCCGCCGGCGATCACACGCTCCGGCGCAGGCGCCTGGGCGACCGTTTCGCACGCCCGGCAGGCATATTTCGGGCGACGGATGCGCAGCACGCGGAGCCGCGCCGGCACCCAGTCGAGCATCTCGCTGACGCTTTCGCCGATCGGATGGAGCGCGCCGCCACAGCCCACGCAGGCGTCGGATTGAACGTCGAGCAGCTGCTCTTCGCGTTCCAGATGCTCCGGCAGCGCCTTGCGCCTGGGACCGGCACGATCCGCTTTCTCGATGACCGGCTGCTCTTCGACGATTGCTGCGATATCGGCGTCGAGATCCTCCAGCGCCAGGCCAAGTTGGTCTGGATCGAGCCGTTCGGAGCGCCGCCCGAACTGGGCGCGTTGCAACTGCTTGATGATCTGCTGGAGCCGCTCGATCTCACCCTGATGCTGGGTAACGGCGGACGCGATATCGCGCACCAACTGGTGCAGAACGCCGACATCCGACGGCAGATTTTCAAGATCGAGCCGCATGCCCGATCATACTATAAAGGGGTCGTTTTCCCAAGCATTTTGGGCGGTTTTCCGCCAGCTTCAGCCCGCTTTTGCGGGCCGCCACACGCGTTCCGGATGCCGCCAGTCGATCCCTTCGATCAGCATCGCCAGCTGCGCCGTGGTCAGCGGGATCGTGTCGCCGGGAACAGCTATGCGCGGCCATACGAAGTACCCGCGATCGATGCGCTTGGTGAACAGGCACAGGCCCGTTCCATCCCAGAACAGGATCTTGATCATGTTCGCCCGCTGCCCGCGGAACGCGAACAGATGTCCAGAGAACGGGTCCTTCTTCAACGTCTCCTGCACGAGGGTGGCGAGCCCATCGAGCCCCTTGCGCATGTCGGTCACGCCCAGCGCCAGATGCACTTTCACACCCGCCGGCATCAGCATCATGGCTGCTGCTCCCGGGCCGTAACCTCGCGCTGGACGGCCTGCGCGTCGCTGCCTTCCGGCGCGAACACGAGCCGGCCATCGGCGAGCGCGACCTCGATCATGCCTTCCGGTCTGGGCAGCAGGTCGGCGAGCAAGCTAGGCGCGCCGGAGCTTGTCCGGTCGCGCCCTTCGGCAACGCGGACCGGCATGATCACTGCCGGTTTTTCCTTCCCCATGCCAAGCTGGTCGCGCCACCGGAACAGCACGCTGGTGGATATTCCATGCGCCTGACCCACCGACGATATCGTCGATCCGTGACGCTCCGCCTGGAGCAGCAGCGCGATCTTTTCCTCGGTCGACCATCGCCGGCGCGTGGCTCTTCGGGGTGGCGGCGCATCGGCTTCGATCGCCGCTGTCAAGCGCGCAGCCTCCGCTTTTTCCTTAGCACTAGGACCTATTTCGGTGCTTATCAGCGGCAGCGCGGATGGATGCAGATGCGTCCGCCAGTCGACCACGACCTCCTCATTGTCGAAGATATTGCGCCACCGTTTGAGGCTGTGCGTCGACAGCCGATGGGTCGCCGCATAGTCGCGCAGATGGAGTCCGCTCCACGTCCACGCCTCGACATGCATGGCCCAGAATGCCTGGGTCGCCTGCCGCCTTTTGTCCTTGGAGATCGGCTTCCACTGGCCTCTCCGACGGCTTGCAGCGGCGGATTTCTGCGCTTCCCAGTCGGTAAGCTCGCGCCGCCATTTGTTGAACGTCCACCGCACCAGCCCGTGCGTGACGCAGTATTTCGTGACCGTCAGGCCGCTCTTCCGATGTGCCTCAACATGGACCGACCACCATGCCCGCTTCGCCGGATTGTCGAACGCTCGCCGTGCCATCGCTCACCCCTCGCATTGGAAAGGTCACGACATGGTTTGTCAGGGTCACAGAGAACAATGTGCGAACTTCGGACGGTTACGAGCGGTTCAGGCGGGAGAGCGGCGTAAGGCAAGATAAAGCTATGGCACTGGCGCGCCATAAGCCTTTGTCTGCACATCGTTTTTTCGGCCTATTCCTGGCACTGTCCTTTTCCGGCCAGTGCCGTTCCGCGTCGAAAGGACGGCATTCCGCCCTGTTCGGCGGCACCGGTTTTCATATCACCGGCTGCGGGTCATGATCGCCGTTCCACACCGCCGGAATCAGGAAAATGGACGACGACGACAGCTTCTTGCCCACCCTTGGGCGCCAGCGCCAGCAGGGCGGCAAGCGCGCCCGGCGCTATCTCGGCCGCGTCCTCGCCGCCGCCAATCTTGCGCGCGGCGGCACGGCGGCTGTGGGTCTCGCGCGGGGAGTGTTCTCGGGCACCCGGATCGGGCGCGGCGCGGGTGTCGGGCGGATGCTCGCCAGCCGCGGCGGACATGCAGCGTCGAACAGCCGCCGCGTCATCGTCAAGGCAAGCATCGTCAAGCTCGCCGGCAAGGGCGCGTCGGCCGCTGCCGCGCACCTGCGCTATCTCCAGCGCGACGGCACCACGCGCGAGGGCGAACGCGGCACACTCTATGGGCGCGATGCCGATACCATCGACGGCAAGGCGTTCGGCGAGCGCGGGTCTGGTGATCGCCACCAGTTCCGCTTCATCGTCTCACCCGAGGACGGCGATCAATATGAGGATCTGAAACCCCTGACCCGCCGGCTGATGGCGCGCATGGAAGAGGATCTCGGGACGAAGCTCGACTGGGTCGCGGTCGACCACTTCAACACCGGCCATCCGCACACCCATATCGTCGTGCGCGGTAAGGATGATCGGGGCGCCGATCTCGTCATCGCCCGCGACTATATGACGACCGGCATCCGCGAGCGCGCCGCCGAGCTCGTTGATCTCGATCTCGGCCCCCGCACCCACCGCGAAATCGCGCAGACGCTACGCGCCGAAGTCGAGCAGGAGCGGCTGACCTCGATCGACCGGGCCTTGCTGAAGGGGGCGGACGCCGAGCGAGTAGTGGCGACCAACGGTCGCGACGCCTTCGACCAGACGCTGCGCGCCGGCCGGCTGGCGAAGCTGTCGCGCCTGGGCCTGGCCGAGCCGCTCGGCGCCGGGCGCTTCCGGCTTTCGCCCGACCTCGCCGACACGCTCCGCGCGCTGGGTGAGCGCGGCGACATCATCCGCACGATGCAGCGCGAATTTTCCCGCGCCGCGATTGCCCGGGCGCAGGCCGACCAGGCGATCTACGATCCAGCCGCACCCGATGCCCGCCCGCTGGTTGGTCGCGTGCTGGCGCGCGGACTCGCCAACGAACATACCGACCGCCATTATCTGATCATCGACGGCGTGGACGGGCGCAGCCATTATGTGGCGATCGGCAAGGGTGCTGAAACCGACGTCAGCGTGCCGCGTGGTGCGATTGTGCGGATCGATCCGGTCAGGCCGACAGTACGGGAGGTGGATCGGACCATCGCCGCAGTCGCCGCCGGCAATGGTGGGCGATACGATGTGGATGCCCATCTTCGCCACGATCCGACCGCCACGCAGGCCTTCGCTGAAACCCATGTCCGGCGGCTCGAGGCGATGCGACGGATATCGGGTATGGTCGAGCGCGAGCCGTCGGGCCGCTGGATCGTCGCGCCGGACCATCTCGATCGCGTGACAGCCCATGAGACGGCGAAGCTGCGGGACCGTCCCGTCGCGATCACCATGCTGTCGCCGCAGCCGCTCGATCGGTTGATCGATGCCGAGGCTGCGACCTGGATCGACCGGGAGCTGGTTTCGGCCGCGCCCGAGCCTGCTCGCGATGCCGGGTTCGGCCACGATCTGCGCGATGCCCAGGCGCGTCGGCGGCAGTGGCTGGCGGCGCAGGGTTTTGCTGAGGAAACCGGGGGCAGCACTACGTTTTCGAACGGCATGATCGCGGTTCTCCAGCGGCGTGAGTTGCTTCGGGTTGCAGGCCAGCTCGCCGACGAGCTGAAAATGCCGTACCGGGAAGCTGCCGAAGGTGCCCGGATCGAGGGCATCTATCGCCGCCCGGTCGATCTCGTCAGCGGGCGTTTTGTGCTGATCGAACGCGCCCGGGATTTCACGCTCGTGCCGTGGCGTCCGGTGCTCGAGCGGCAGGTCGGCAAATCAGTTTCGGGCCTCATGCGCGGCGACGGCATCAGTTGGTCGATTGGGCGCGGCCGAAGTGGACCGAGCATTTCGTGAATTGCCTGTTCTCGCTCATGGCCTTGCGAATGCTCGATCCTCGGGAGGCGGCGACAGATCGACCAAGAGTGCGGTTCGCCCACCGCTTATCCCATCGGACCCTGACTACTGGAGCCAGCGATGGCTGGGCCTCGAACGCACTGAAGGCCTCATACGGAACAGCGGCAAGGCGGAGCATCGCAAGCGTCGGGATCGATTTGTACCGAGGGTTGGCGGTACGACGCACAACGCCCTATACAAATCGACCTGCGCACCTGGTCGCTCGGGGGCGATCGGAGCGGGCCGACGATTTCCTAAATCGGTGCCGCTGAGGCCGCCAGCGCAAGGACGAATTCGGCCAGCTCAGCATATTCATCTGCGGAGCTCACGGGGATCACGCGGATCTTGAAATCCTTGAACCAGCGCTCCTTCTCGACCTCGTTGATCTTTTCTTTGGTCAGAAGCGCATAGTGCGTCGGACCGGAGTCAGGAGCAAATGTGCTGGCGACGTAGTTCAACATCAGATTGACTTCGGGATCTGTCATTGACGCGCCCGCGAAGATGACCGTGTACATGGAAAACATGGTCGCCAGCATGTGCTGGTACGCAGGCTCCTTAAACAGGATGTTGCGATAATCCTGCTCAGTTAGGATGATCCCGTCGCCGCTCTTCGTCGCGTCGCCATGCGCTTTTAGGATGAAGAATTCTCGGCTCGACAGGCTACGTCGGACTTCACCAGCATCTTTGAACGTACACACGGTAACGTCTGGATCGTTCTTCCGGAACGTCCGTTCGATCAAAGTGTCATAGTTGGTGGTCAAAACAAATTGGAGCTGAGCTAGCTGGGCGATGGCCTCGTGAAGCTCGGTCGGAGCAGGCTTCGAGTCGACGAAGACTCGCCGAATGAAGCCGGCGAAAAAGCTGCCGAGATCGGTCTTGAGGCCGGACGCCGCCATCAAGTAGCGGCCCTGATCAATCAGGGACTCATAGTCGGAAACTTTCTCATCGGAGATGCCGACATTGTCTTTTGCTTCCGCGACCATTTGACGAAGAAGGTCGCCCCATTGCGGCAAGCCTGCTCCAACTGATGCGCCAGCACCGACGAGCAGGCCGCAACGCCCCTTGGCATATTCCTGCAGGAGTGAGCCGGGGATAGTTCCTGGGTCGAAAGCCACTATCGCACCTCCACACGTCGGAAGAACTTGGCGAGCGCCTTGTTCCGCTTTTGAAGGCTGGCTGCCTTGGCGCCTTCGGTTCGGAAGGCATAGAGATAGTCATAAAGCGCGCGATCGTTGGGCGCCGCGTCGCGCCGCCGACCGTTCAGAAGCAGATCGGGTTCGGACGTATATTGCTGCCGCCGCTCCTCGAAGGCGTCATAGGCAATCGTAAAACGAGTGATGTCGATCGCCTTGCCAGCCGCCTGATACTGCATGATCAGCAACAGCAGATCGACGAAGATCCATTTTCTGATGATTCGATAACTGGTCTCCTGATCGACTTCGGCCAGGATGTTGAGCGCCGCGCCCACCTTGGCCGACAGTGCCGTGATCTCATCCATCGGCTTGGCGTTATATTCGCGCTGCAGTTCGCGCAGATCAGGCGATTTCATGTCGCTGGTGCCATTGCTGGCGCCGATCGCAAATGCGTAGCTTGCGAAATCGAAGTGGCGGGTTCGATCGTCCTTGATCCTGGTGCCGGTGAAGAATTCGTGAGATGTCGCCATTAGCTGGATCACGTTGCGCATCGGACCCAGATCGGCATTGCGCAGCTCGGCTGGGTTGAGCGGCATGCCCATTTGCAAACGTGCGAACAACACCGTGATCTCGTCATTTGTGGATTCGACGATCTCTCCGACGCCGATTTTGAACGCCTTGAATCGATCTTTCAGCGGCTTGTCGAGCTTGGCGAGTGTCTTTCCAGCGATCACGCATCCGCCAATGGGTGGCAACGCGTCGGGACCATTCAGCGCGAAAGCCTTGGACTTGTCCGCTGCCATCGGCGCGGCAGCGAAGTCCCAAATGGCACGGAGGCGCTGCTGGCCATCGACGGCCTCATATTTGAAGAGTCCGCCTGCCGGGAGCTTGCGGAGATAAATTTTCGGGACATCCATGTCGCGCAGGATCGAGTCGATAAGCAGGACGCGGCGTGCATCCTTCCACGCAGGGCCACGCTGCCATGCCGGATTCAAATTGATCTCCGCCTTCAGGTCTATCAGCTTTTCAATAGTCCATAACCGTTGTTCGACTTTCATCGTCAGGCAGCTTTCTTGGTACGAAGCATGCCTTCGATTGATTCGCTGAGATAATCCAATGCGGTGTCACCTTCTCGTTCGTTGAGCAGCGTCAACAGTTCAGGCAAGCCCGCCATCGCGTATCCACTGGCGATGCGCAGCATTTCTCCCGGCCGATCGACGATCGACACGTCACCTGTTTCACCAATCGCGAGCAGCGTCAGTGCCGTTGGCCTCCAGGGATCGGCGTTGAGAACGACGCCCTCTGCGGCTTTGTAGGACTTGCCGGCATGCGTGGTCGGTGTGAGGCCCTTCTTCACCGCTAAACAGATTGCGAAAAACCACATGTCGATATTTCGACCGAATGGCTGATGGATCGGCTGGGCGCTCTTTCCCTCTTTCTTTTGCACGAACGAGTCAAAATGCTCGCGGAAATCATCGGGAATCATGATATCGCTGCCGGCGAATGGGTTGTTCATTACGCGGCCTCCAGTTCGGCTGCGCCGGTCGGTAGACGCTCGCATTCGTCGCACACTGACCGATGATCGCAGCCGCATTGGATCGCTCGCGCGTCCGTTGTGCCAGGGTCATTCTTGAGCATGCGCGGGTAGTGCATTGGGTTGGTGATCGTGAGCACCTTTCCAGCCCGTGCGTCTAAGATCGCCTCGCAGCCGTTGATCTCGTCATGAGTGAGAAAGAGGATCAGTTGGGAGCTGGCTTCAGAGGCGACGCGCACGACCTCGGTTTTGACGAACCCGCTCATCATGCCTAGCGGCGTATCGATGACATTGGGCGCTTCGACGCCACTTACTTCCGTGAGAGCCAGCACAAATGCGATGGTCAGAGCACGGCGCGAAGCGCCGTTCAAGTCCATCGAAGGATCAAGCTTCTTATCGTTGCGTCCATGCACGACGATGTGAAATTCAGGAGTAATCTCGGCGCGCTGGATCAGGGCATTGTCGGGATGGGCACCGATCATTCGCAGGAAATACTGGTTCATCTTCTGCGAGACCGCCTCAACCTCCCGGGTCTTCATAATCTCCAGCGCACGCTCGACGACGCCCCGAATATCGCGCGCGACGATCAGCTCGCAGGTGAAGCGACGGGCCTTATCCTCACGAGCGGAAAGGGCTTGAAACTTTCGATCGAGTTCAACGCGCCTCTCCCGACGATCGCGGATCTGGTGATCAAGGCGCGCGGCGAGCGGTATTTTCTCGTCGAGACGCTGACGGTAGGTGTCGCGCATATCCCGTGCGCGCTGGACATTGTCATCCTTGACCTTGTCAAGGCGAGCTTCAAGGTCGGCCTCTGCTTGGCCGAGCTCCTCATAAGTCCGTTGTTCGTTGTTCCGGTCACCAAAGGCAGCTGTATAGTCGTCTATCCAGGTCGATGCGGCCGGAATGAACAACTCTCGGCCTTCGAAATACAGATCAGACACCTTCGATTTCAGCGCGTCGGCATCTCGGCTGTCCTCGATCAGCTGCTGGATATGCGCGCGGCGGCGGGCACCATCGGTCTGCGCCGCATCGAGACTCTCACCACATATGCAATCGCTATGCTGCAGTCGGTCCTCAAGAATCGGAATGGTCTTGTTGGGGATCGCGCCCTTTTTCCGAAGATCGTCCAACAGCGCACCGGCGGCTCTGAACTTGTCACCGAGCATCTCGCGCGCGAAACCTTTGCTCGAAAGAAGTGCGGCCTGGCGAAGTTCTGCCGCCCTGATTCGCCCTTCGGAAGCGATCCGCTGCTTCTGGGCACGGGCCAGTTCGATGGCGATCTCCTCGCGATTGCCGCGTTTCAACGCCTCCTGCAGCTCCCGGTCGGCCTTGGTGTGAAGGTCATTGAGATTGGCGATCTCATCCTGCGCTTCCTTCAGCTTGCCTTCGAGTTCCGGGATCGACTGATCGATCGACTCAAGCTCGACGCGGATACGTCGGAGCTCGTCGCTCCCGGCGGCAGCGTCTGCCTTGGCGCGAACGTCGCGTTCGACCTTCTTGACGTGGTCGACCGCTTCCTCAAGCATTGGGAGGCCCATTAGCTGCTCGATCGCTTTCTTCACCCGCCGCTGTTGCTCTGTGCGAAGCCCCTCGATGAAACTGAGCGCCCGATCTCCGTCGGTGAAGAACACTTCGCGCAGCTCACCGGGCATATGGACCGCGAGATGTGCCTCCACGTTCGGCACTTCCTTGGCGCCGCTGGGCAGGATTTCATAAAGTTGCGGAACGGATCGGCTTCGGACGGCCGATCCAACATGCTCCGTCAGGCTACGAATCAGGCGAAAGCGCTTGGCTCCAGTCTTGCCGCTTACCTCGTATATTACTTCGCAAACGGTGTCGGACAACTCGCCCGGTTTCTTGTCCATCGAGTGGGGGCTGTATCCGGATGGGAGTGCATCCTCGCCAAACAGGCACCATTGGAGCGCGGTCAGCATCGTCGTCTTGCCGCTTTCATTCGCGGCGCGGATGACGGTAATGTTCTTGTCTGGATCGTTCGAAAATTCGAAGTCGATACCGTCGAGCAAGCGGAAGCCTTCGAAACGAGCGCGGATCAACCTCATGACTTATCCCTCGCTCGGCAATGTGTCGCGATCGAGAAAGGTGCCGACGCGGCCCACCAGATCCCCGATCTTGGACACGATATTCGTTCGGGCAAACTGATGCTGGCGCTCAGCTTGGAGAATCTCGGCTAGCGCTTGTTGCACCTCGTCACGATAGCCCGGGCAGCGTTCTTCGACACTGCCAAGCTGCTCCATTATGATCGTGACGATCTTCTCGTCCTTATATGCCATCCTGCCTCACCCCCTCAAAAGCGCACGAAGCTCCTCGACCTTCGCGAATGGCCCCCCGATTGCCGCTCCGTTTCGACTGAGCCGCGCGAACTCCCAGGCGCGATCCAGCTCGGAGTTAACAATCTTTTTCGCCTCCGAGTCCAGGGTTCCGCCCTCATAAGCTTCGGGCGGTAGCGCCACGAGATCGTGAATTACCGCATGTGTCTTGCCAATGGCTTTACAAGTGCGAAGCAAACGCCCGCGCCGCTGAACCCACTGGCGCCTGACTGTTGTACTCGCGAGGATGAAGGCGCGCTCGATCTGCGGTACGTTGACCCCTTCATCGAGAACTCGCTTGGCGGTCAAAACTTGAAGATCGCCGCTTTGGAAGCGACTGAGGATTCTCTGCGTCCTGACCTTGTCACCGCTCTCTTCGGCTGTCAGTTGATGGAAAAGAATACGCCGCTCATTGAGGGCAGCATTTACTTGATCGAGCTGCGCAGGATCTTTATCGGTCGCGTAGATGAGCGTGTATCGCAGCGCCCTCGCGTTCTCTTCGTCTAGTAACTCCCCGAGCTTGTCGAGCTTGGAGCGCGCGGTCTCTAGCACACGCCGTCGTTTCAGAAACAAGTTATTGAGCCGATCGTCCTTTATGCCCGCCTGAATCTTCCAGGCTAGCTTCGCAATCTGTTCGCTCAGGTCGCGCCAATCGGCCATTTCGTCGGCGCTGAGGGGGACAAAGTGGACGTGATAGTCATAAGGCGTGAGACAACGCCCGATCGCTTGCTCGAGTAGAAAGCTAAAGCAGGGATCACCGAAGAAATCGAACAGAGCAGCAGTGCCCTCGTCGTCATATTGCCGGACAGGCGTCGCCGACAATCCAAGTCGGTAGTCGAAGAAGGTCGGTGGATTGGCCATGAAGCCAGCGGCGCCAAGATTGTGGCACTCGTCGGCGATCAACAGCTTTGGCCCGTCATGCTTGGCGATTTGCGCGGCAAACTCGGGCGTGCAGAGGGTGTCGTTGGAGACCACGAGCGCCTCTGAAGTGCTGAGACCCAGCCTGAGGCGCCGGCGGGCGTTCGCAATCGCACGCTCTCTGCCCTTGGCGCCGGCCTCGGCCGTGAGATCGACCGCTTTCAAGCCGAACAGGCCGATCTCGCCGCACCATTGTTGGACAAGAACCTTGTATGGGGCCGCTACCACAATCAACAGCGGCCCGACTTCGACATGAAGTTGGTGCGCGCCGATCATCGCTGTCAGCGTCTTACCCGACCCCGTGCACATTTCGAGGACACCGCGCCATCCGGTAGCGCGCCACGCGTCGACCGCCTCTCCCTGGTGGGCATATTCGCCTACTCGATATTCAAGCCACTCAGGGATTGCGAAGCGCAGAGGTTCGCGCGAGTCACTGGCCGCTAGCTCGGCCACAGACTCCTCGGGCAGGCCATGGGCTTTCCTCCAGAGCCGCCGAAAATCATCCTCATCTGGCAGACGGTCGGATTTGTAATCACGCAGAAGCCGCTCTTCGAGCGCTTTGGGCAAGTCTACGATCACGCAATCATTATCGCCGCCGCGCCAGAGCATTTCAAATTCTTCGGACAGGCGAGCGCAGGTTCGCGCGCCATCGTCGCTCATCCAGGAGCGCGAAAGGCTAAGCTGTTCCCGATTTTTTCCCAAACCGGCTCCCGTCATATTGGCCGAGCCATGAAGGGTGGCGACGTCATCGCCATCGCGGAATAGCCAAACCTTGGGATGGAAGAGCGCATCGCGCATCAGCGCGATCTGCATCTGGAGACGCCCTTGGGCGACCAGCCAAGCTAGGCAGGACAACGTATGGCGGCTCAAAGCATCGGCGTCGGGCAGGCTGTCGATAATCTTCGCGCTTGCCAAACTTTCTGACGGCATCGTGCCAGCAGCCAATGCCAATTGATCGGCGGCGGTCAGATAAGGGCTGACGATCAGCCGGAGCGGTGCCTGGGTCGAGCGGAGATAGGTTGCAAGGCCCGGTGCGATTTCCGCCAGCGATTGACTCGCGAAGAAGCCGATCATCACGTCGGCACTGTTGCACGACGACAAGGCCGGCGAGATAACCCCGTTCGCCACGTCGTCTTTTGGGAGAAGGTAGATAGGTTCGCCGGCGCGCAGCGCATCACTCAGCCCGCGCGAGGCTGGCGCTCCTTCTGCGAGTGGAAGGGCGGTCATTTGTGACAAATCACGCAGCCCCCGCTGACCTCGTCAACTCCATAGATGTCGTCAATCGATACTTCGAGGCCATCCCGCAGGGGATTGAGCCGGCGCTTGCGACGCAATCGCTCAAGACGCTTGTCATAATCGCTTTCGATCTGCGCGACGCGTTCGGGCTGCGATAGTTCTTCAAGGCTCTCGGCATCGGACCAGGTGAACGGTGATCCATGTTCGACCGCATTTTTCTCGTAGGCTTTCGCTTCGGCAAATGAGTCTGGATGTTCTCGCATGAGGCGAACCCATTCGATCTTCTGCTGGAAGAAGCAGAAGGTGCATCCCGAGCGCGAGCGCCAGCTATAATAGGCGGGCTCGCCCACGCCTGACGAATCGAGCAGCTCGATGACACCGGTCTTGTCGATCCCTGCTTCCCGAAGCGGGAAATGGACTACCATGTTCGCGTGCGTGGCCTGATATCCCGCTCGGTCTTCATCCGCGCGAATGGCAACATAAGAATGGACCTTGACGCCAGCATCGAGGCTTGGGCGCAGCCATTGCTCGAGCGGCCGCAATTTCAACTGGCGTGTGCACCAGCGCGTGCGCGGCGAAGGCAGAAAGCTCTTATACTCGCGGAGCCAAAAGTCGAAGTCGCGGTCGGGATTGAGACGCAGAATTGGTCGGCCGAGATAACCTTCGAGCCGGTCGAGGAATTCATGGACTTCCGGAAGTTCCTTGCCGGTATCGGTAAAGAAATACTCCAGTTCCACCTCGGGGCGGTTCTCACGCATCCAGATCGCAAGCGAAGCAGAATCGCGCCCGCCGGAGAGGCCGAGAATATGGCGTTCTATGGTCATTCAGCGGCCTCGCAATCGCCAGGCTGCGCCAGCTCAAGCCGCCTGAACGCCTCGGCAAGTGCTGCGAACTGGACACGGTAGTCGATATTATCGAGGCGAGACATAAGGTCGTCTGCCAACGCCTTTGCGTGGATGGATTCGTCGGCATTGATGTCGAAGCTGTGCACAACGGGCTCACCGCCCCGTCCCGCCACAACTAAGCTCAGCGCTTCGGCACCGGTCGAACGGCCGCGTGCGACCGCCATGGCTTCAGCTTCACGCATGCGGCGGGCAAAGCGCACGAGTTCGGCATGGGCCATGTCGACATCCTGATCAGTCCATTGCTGGGCGGGCTTGTGTATAAGAAAGCTGCCCAGCCCCTCGACTTCCGCATAGGGATCCTGCCCGATTTCAAGCGTACCCACGCGCTGGGCAAAGGCATCGAGGCGCAAGTCGCCTGACACACCTTGGACAGCTGCAGCGCGGCGCTGCAATCCCGCGAAGGACGCGATATCACAACCCAAGGCGACGGCTAGCGCGCGGCGCAATCCGTCAAGCATCGCATGATAGCCGACGTCGAGTTCCAGCAGGGCTGCATGCACTGCCTCGACGCGTGCAGCGGGCGTTTTGCCCAAGAAGGTGAGGTCTTTGAAAAGCAGGCGGTGGGGGTCGTCGGCATGGAGGAGAAGGTCACGCAGTTTACGCGTATTCGCCTCGATCGAGCGCGTCCGCTGTGTCCATTTCGGCAGGCTGGCAACGATGCGGACTAAGCCCTTCGCGACAAGAAGCGGGCTAGCCTCCGCGGTCACAAGCCCGCGCTGTCTCAGAATGGACGCAAGGCCGTTCAACAACACATCCTTTTCACGGCCCATTTCGATGCGCCGCACCGTCAGTGCTTCGGGCGTCTGCAGGAGACGATCCGCCACCAATTCGTCGATCACCGGCACGAAATAGCCGTCCAGATAGACAGCAGTGCTGGATTCATTAGCCAACATCCAAGCGAATGCGAGCAGAGGCATGGCCCCTGCGCGCATGCCGATCGGCGCCTTGCTCCAGATCTCGTACAGATCGGCGATCGTCGCATCCATCGGGAGTGCCTGCGCGGCTTCCCATGCGGGCACGTAGCTTCGGCCCACTTCGCTATTATCGGGCGCGCAGAACACCCATTCATCATTCTTCCCGATCCGGTGCAGTCCCGCCTGTTCCAACACTGTCGCATAGAGGGCATATTCTGGCGGGAAATTTACGAGCCCAAGCCGCGCGACGTCACGGTGGTTGGTCATGGCGTGGAGCAGGGCACGAACTGCAGCCATCGCATTTGACGATGGGCGCTCGCGGTTGATCAGCTCGTTTCGGATAAGCGGAGTCTCGATGAACAGGGCGTCCGCCTCTGCTGACGCGATCGCGCTGAGTGGTGCGCCATCATATTGCCTGGCGCGGGTGCCGTGTGCATACCATTTGGCGCGCTCGAAGGCGCGATGCACTTCCTGTTCGAGCGCGCTCCCGACTTCGGAGACCCGAGCAGCTACTTCCCGACGGGCAATCATATCTCCTTCGAGCTGGGGGTTCTGCCGCGCGACACGTTCAAGTGCATCAAGCTCTGCGGCCAGTTCTCGGATCATATAGCTCGATTTGGGCAATCCGATTGTGACGCTGGCATGTTCGTCACGTCGGGCAAGCGCGATGGCGATGGCCTCAGCTTCGGCCTCCGACATCTCGGGCGGCTTAACGCCGAGGACGAGCGTCGGGTTCTTGCGCCGTGACCCGCGCCATTCCGCAAAGGCCGCAATATGGGCGCTGGCGAACGCCGCCACACGATCGCCGCGACTGGCCTCGACTGTTAATTCAATCTCGGGCAGCGGATAGATCGCCACGTCGGACCAGCGCAAATTTCCGGTGCGATAATAATGGCGTTTGGCGACAATCGCGGGCAGTGCGAGCCGGTCGGCCAAGTCCGCGCGGCCTGATTGTGTTCTCTCAGCGGAGACGGCGGCATCGAGATCGAAATCTGATCCAGAATATATGACAAATGCGCCCTGGTGCCGACGGTGGATCAGCACCGACCAGGCAACGAGATCCTCAAGTGCGCCTGCTACCTCACGTTCCGACATGGCGGGAACGCATGCCGCAAGTAGCAGATCGCTTCCGATTAGCCCAGTACCGGCGCCGAACAACTCTATGACCGCGGCAGATTTTGCGACCGCGATGTGCAGTGGCCCACCGCGTGCTGCCGCTCTATCGACCGCGTCCAGACTGGTCGAAAAGCGGTGGCCCTCGCTTGAGGCAAGAATGGCCGGTCCGAGATTAGCGACGAGATAATCAAAGAGCATTGCGGGGTCGTAGACGCCGCCACGCGGCTGCTCATCTGCTCCAAGGAATTCCTGAAAACCAAACGGCTCTGCTGATCCAAGAAACCCGAATACGCTCCGTTCATTCTGGCCAAAACGATGCCGCGCCAGCTGTCCGAGGAGCAACGCGACGACCGGGTGGAGCGGCCAGCATTGCTCAAGCGTGGTGGCAAGATTGGGGGATGCGCTGCCACGACGCTGGAGCACTTCATGGGCGACGCGCGAGGCTAAGGGCGCCGCCGCCACGGGCGGAGCCTTGGCTGTAATCGCCTTGGAAATGAGATCGAGGGTCTCATCGGTGGCGCTTGCCAGCGGAATGTCCTGGAACCGGCCTTGGATCTTAGCCCATTCGTCTCGGGCCATGCGCGAGAGCTTCGCAGCGTAACGCTCGAATGATTGATGCAATATGCCGACGATCAAGAGGCGGCCCTGGCTGCGAGCCGAGAGTTCCGCCAGATCTTGAAGTATATGCGCGTCGCCACCGTCCAAAGCGGCGTGCTCAAGATACTTGCCAAGCTCGTCGATGATAATGACGAGACCATCAGCATCTTTGCTAAGGGCAGCTACGCCAATCTGGCTGACCAGCCTGTCGCCATTAGGGAGATCAAACGCCTGCGCTATATCCTCGGCAAGGGCTGCGCGCCGTCCTGAGAGCGCAACGACGCGCCACCCACGCTTCGTTCTGGGCAGGCAGGCGCCAACAATCTCAAGCGCGTCATTGTCAAATAGCGCGACCGCCGATGCCTGCGCCGCCGGACTCTTTCCTAACAAACCGGCGAGAACGAGCGCCGCTGACGATTTGCCACCGCCATAGGGGCCAGTCCATGTAAATGCCCCTTGGCCCGCCTGCTGAAAGGATTGCGCAAGCGTGATGAATGCTTGTCGAACAGAGGGCTGCAGCACATAGCCGTCGAGTGCCTCCGCTTTGCCGATATCAGCGTCGACCCGCGCCGAGCGCGCAAAGCGGCGGCTGACGCCAACGGTTTCGGCAAGCTTCATGCCGCGCGTCTCCGGATTCCAAAGGCGTGCTGAAGTACCGCCACCTCATCGATGGCGCGGTGTCGGACGACCTGCTTCAATCCAGCGGTTTCCGACCATGCTAGGGCACCGCCGGTTATCTCACCGATACGGATCATTCGCTCGATCACACTGTCTTCGTCGAGTTTGAAGACACGCCCGGGCGAGCCGCGCCCGTAACACGCAGCTTCCGCCGAGAGCGTTGCGGCCTCGCCATGGGCATCACGCCAGAAGCGATCAAGGGCGATCACGAAGACTGCGTCAGGCAGGCTAGCTTTTGGACCGCGCACGAATTCAAAGGCATCTCCGATGGGCGATGGACGGATCAGACCAAGCTCAACGAGGATAGGTTCGATCGCATCCTCGGTCGCTCCGCCGCGTGAACGCGCGACATAGGAGCGAATGAAACAATCGACATCACGTTTGATCGTGACGGGAGCGACACGTTTCCAACCGCGTTCTTGGGCAATATCAAGCAGACCGCGCGTCAGTGCCTCGCGGTCGAATGCGAGGCTCCCGAAGACGTTGAATGCCCAATACCATGTTGTGGACATTTCAGGCGATCCGGCGAGCGCCAAATGGATCAGCCATAACGTGGCCGGGTGCTCGAGATAGGGATCGAGACCGCCGTCATTAGCAAAGATTGCTGATCCGAGCGGTGATGGGAGGCATTGCGTCTCCACATCCTCAATAATACCAGTCGCCACGCTCCAATGACGCATTGCTTGCGCCATGTTTTTACCCACACCAAATCGAACGATTGCGTCAGCGGCAACGAAGATATTACGATCGGCACCGTCTTTTACGGCCTCGAACGCCTTTTTTAGCCAAAGCGTTCTGAGAGGAAAGGTTTCATGTCCCGCAAATTGCGGGCGAAAATCTTTCGCCGTGAACCTTTCCACCGTCGCTACCCCGCTGCTGGACGCCTCCTCCAGTGGGCTTCTCGCATGAGGCTACTGCTTCTGCAAGCAGTTTGGCGGCAACAATCGCGTCTGATTCGGTATGTTCACGCCCAAAACATATGCGGAACGAAGAAGCAACGTCTTGATCCGACAGACCGAGCGCCCGCAACACATGGGATCCTTGAAGCTCGCCCGATTGACAGGCCGATCCGGTCGACAGATGCAGATCATCGCCAAGGCGCAGAACGACATCGTCAGCGTCGACGCCGTCAATCAGCAGGTTCAGACTGCCTGGCAAACGGGGTGAAGGAGCACCATTGAGGCGCGCCGCGATCCCCAGCAATCTGAGATTGCTCACAAAAAGATGAGCGATTTCGGTAAGATGCCTGGCGTCTGCCTCCATCCGTTCCGCCGCGATCGCTGCAGCTTTACCAAAGCCGACGATCAAAGGGACGGCCAGCGTACCCGGTCGGAGTCCTTGCTCCTGTCCCCCTCCAAACATGATCGGTCGAGGCTTTAGCTCGGCTGCGGATGACACAAAGAGCGCCCCGATCCCATTGGGGCCGTACATTTTGTGGCCAGAGAAACTCGCGAGGTCGCAGCGGAGGGCAAATACGTCAAACGGCACGCGTCCCACCGCCTGCGCGGCATCGACATGGAAAATTGCTCCATAATCCCCAGCTAGTTCGCCAATTTGAGCCAGAGGCTGGATGACGCCGATTTCGTTGCTCGCCGCCATCACGCTGACGAGGAGGACTTCCTCATCGAGCATTTCGCTCAGGACGGCGAGGTCGATAAGCCCTTCTGCGGTTACGGGTATCAGTTCGTGTACGAAGCCAACACTCGACAGGTGGCCAGCCGCTTCGAGAACGCATTTGTGTTCGATTGTCGAGGTGAGGATGCGTCGCCGAATAGACCCGGAATGGGTCGCGGCGGCTGCCGTACCAAGAATGGCGATATTATTCGCTTCGGTGGCACCAGAGGTGAAGATGATCTCGCTTGGAGCACTTCCAACCAGGTCTGCCACCTGCGCGCGGGCGACGGCGACGGCGCTCGCAGCGATCGCGCCGCCCGCATGTGCAGAATGGGCGTTCCAAGAGGTGTCCGAGAAGAATGGGATCATCGCGGCGACGACCTCAGGCGCGACCGGCGTCGTGGCATGGTAATCCAGCGAGATTGTTCCAACACGGTCTTTGCTAGAATCGCCGCGTATCACACCCATTGCCGCCCTCTTTTTCGAATGCTGTCAGGTAACACACAGTCGCACGTTTCGCGAGATGAGGTACAATTGCGGTGGCCGTCGATTATCCAATGGCCGGCCGATCAGCCGACGGCCGGGAGGGGCGCGGTGCCCTCGCTCAATATAGCCAAATACCTTCGATAGCCGAAGACGCGGCTTCGCTTTTTGCCCGTGATCTCTTCGACCACACCCAGCCGTTCAAGATCAGCAAGGACAGCATTGACGGTCGGGGCGGATAGGCCGGTCCGCTGAACCAACTGATTGGCGCTGAGAAAGGGATTCTGTTGGAAAAGGTCGTGAACACGCAGCGCTGACCCGGCGCGATCGCTGTTCGCAGTGACGTTTTCCCGGTCCTCCTTGAAGAGCTCGACGATGCGCGTGGCCGCATCGAAGGCCTGGTTGGCAGTGTCGGCAACGCCGGCGAGAAAGAAATCAAGCCACGCCTCCCATGCTCCATGCTCCCGCACCTCCTGCAGCAGCCTGTAATAGTCGGCTCGGTGGGTTTTCAGATAGAGGCTGAGATAGAGCAGCGGCTTGCGCAGGACGCCGTTGACGCAAAGGTACAGCGTCACCAGCAGACGGCCGATGCGGCCATTGCCATCAAGGAACGGGTGAATTGTCTCGAACTGGACGTGGAGGAGGCCCGCCTTGATCAGTGCGGGCAGGCGAGATTCACTCTCGTGCATGAAGCGTTCGAGAGCATCCAGGCAGCCATCGAGTTCCGTAATCGGCGGTGGCACAAACAGCGCGTTGCCTGGGCGCGTGCCGCCGATCCAATTCTGCGAACGGCGGAATTCGCCGGGGCTCTTGGTGCCGCCCCGGCCGCTTTGCAGCAAGCGTTCGTGCATCTCTCGGATGAGACGGAGCGACAGCGGCAGCTCTTCCAGCCGATCGAGCCCGTACATCATGGCGTCGACATAGTTCGAGACCTCGCGGATATCGTCGATCGGCTGGCCAGCCTGCGCCTCGGTTTCGAAGCGGAGCAGGTCCGACAAGGTCGATTGCGTGCCCTCGATCTGAGAGGACAGCACCGCTTCCTTTCGCACGTACATGTAGAGGAAGAGTTCCTGGCGCGGCAGCAGCATGGTGATACCGTCGAGGCGCCCCAAGGCGCGCTCGGCCAGACTGAGACGGTCGAGGAGGCCCAGCACGTCGATGGGTGGCGCTGGTGGAAGCGGTGGTGGCACGAAGGCTCGCACAACCTCGCCCGCAACGGGGGTCTCGACGAAGCGGCCCAGCCGCAGATTCGGTTCAGGATCGACCATGCGGACCCAATATGCGGAAAACCTCTTATTTAAGCAACTGGCACTTGGCTTAATTAGCAAACAAGCTAAGGTAAGCGGGCTTAAATAAGGGAGACGACGGGGCGATGCGCAGGCGTGTACGATATCTACGAGGCTGTGCTCGTGCGTGAGGCGGGACCATCGACGTGTCCATGCACGCGGTCAAGGCTTGCCAAGCGCCTGGTCTCTCGCGAGAATCGTCGCCGTGCGCTCTGATGTTGATCATCTGCCCTCGGTCCAGCAAGGCGAACTGGATCGGGTGAAGCAATTGCTGATGGGCGAGTTTGCCGAGGCGACGGCGCGCGCGACCCAGCCCTGGAAGAAAAACGGGAGCATCCTCAAAGTCGTCCTGTTCGGCAGCTATGCGCGGGACGATTGGGTTGATGAACCCGAAAATGGCTACCAGTCCGACTATGATCTGCTGGTCATCGTCAGCCATCCCGATCTCACTGATATCGCCGATTACTGGTACGTTGCCGAAGACAAGATCCTGCGCGACACCGCAATCGCGCGACCCGTGAATATCATCGTCCACACGCTGGAGGAGGTGAACCAAGCGCTAAGCCGGGGCGAATATTTCTGGGTTGATATCGCCCGCGACGGGATCGTTCTCTACGAATTGCCCGGGAGCGCACTTGCCACCCCGCAGCCACTGACGGCCGCCGATGCTTATGAGATGGCCTCCACCTACTTCCAAGACTGGCTCGCCAAGATCGACAGCGGGATCAAACTGGCAGCATTCGCACTTCAGGAGGGCGAATTGAAAGATGCGGCTTTCCTGCTCCATCAAGCGACCGAGCGGGCCTATATTTGCTTCCTGCTTGTTCGCACCCTGTATTTTCCGCGCTCGCACAACATCAAATTCCTGCGCTCGCTCGCTGAGGATAGCGAACCCCGCCTGATCGAGGCATGGCCGCGTGCGACCCGGGTCGACCGCCGCCGCTTTGAACTTCTGAAGCGCGCCTATGTCGAGGCGCGTTATTCGGCGAGCTATGAGATCGGCAATGACGACCTCTGCGCCCTCTCACAGTCGGTCCGCGACCTTCGCGACATCGTCGAGACCGTTTCGCGCGAACGCATCGAAACGCTCCGAACAGACGCAGGCCTCTAACCGCCGGACGACGCCTGCCGGATAGCTTCCGGTTCCACCTTTCGGCCAAAGCAGGCCGACGCGAGCCCATCAGCGCCCATCAGCGCCGTTCCGTTTTTCGAGCCTGTCACCGAGTCTGAGACCGCCCCAGCCGATCCTGTTCGGCGGGCGGGAGCTTCGACGTGACACCCACCAAATTGCTCATCGGCCAGATCCTTGTCGTCTTCGCGATCGTCATCGCGGGGGTGTGGGCGGCGACACAGTGGGCGGCGGCGATGCTGGCCTATCAACCCGAACTGGGGTTGCCGTGGTTCCGGCTCGGTCGCGTGCCGGTCTATCATCCCTGGGCGTTATTCGGCTGGTGGTATCACTATGATGCCTACGCCCCGATCGTCTTCGACAAGGCGGGCATGCTCGCCGGCGCCAGCGGCTTCGTCGGCTGTGCGGCGGCAATCTTCGGATCGCTGTGGCGCGCGCGCCAGTCGAGCAACGTCACCACCTATGGTTCGGCTCGCTGGGCAAGCCCCCGCGAGGTCGAGCGCGCCGGGCTGCATCGCGACGCTGGCGTCATGCTCGGCACGCTCGCTGGCCGTTATCTGCGCCATGACGGCCCCGAGCACATCATGGCGTTCGCGCCAACGCGATCGGGCAAGGGCGTCGGCCTCGTCGTCCCTACCTTGCTGTCCTGGACCGGCTCAACCGTCGTCCATGATATCAAGGGTGAGAACTGGACGCTGACCGCGGGCTGGCGCGCGCGGTTCTCGCACTGCCTGCTGTTCAACCCGACTGACGCCGCCTCGGCGCATTATAATCCGCTGCTCGAGGTCCGGCGCGGTATCGACGAAGTGCGCGACGTCCAGAACATCGCCGATATCCTGGTCGATCCCGAAGGCGCGCTCGAACGCCGCAACCATTGGGAAAAGACCAGCCACTCGCTGCTGGTCGGCGCGATCCTCCACATCCTCTATGCCGAGGAGGATAAGACGCTCGCGCGCGTCGCGACCTTCCTCTCCGATCCGCAGCGCAGTTTCGTCGCCACGCTCCGCCGGATGATGACCACCAATCATCTCGGCGACGACAAGAACCCGAGGGTCCATCCCGTCGTCGCCTCCGCCGCGCGCGAACTGCTCAACAAGAGCGAGAACGAGCGTTCGGGCGTGCTGTCGACGGCCATGTCCTTCCTCGGCCTGTATCGCGATCCGACCGTCGCGGAGGTCACCTCGCGCTGCGACTGGCGAATTGCCGACCTGATCGAGGCCGAGCGCCCCTTGTCGCTCTACCTCGTCATCCCGCCATCGGACATCAGCCGCACCAAGCCGCTGATCCGCCTCGTGCTCAACCAGATCGGCCGTCGGCTCACCGAGCGACTCGACCAGCCCGGCACATCCTCGCGCCGGCACCAACTTCTGATGATGCTCGACGAGTTTCCGGCACTGGGCCGCCTCGATTTCTTCGAGACCAGCCTCGCCTTCATGGCCGGCTACGGCATCCGCGCCTTCCTGATCGCGCAGAGCCTCAACCAGATCGAGAAGGCGTATGGTGACCACAACGCCATCCTCGACAACTGCCATGTCCGCGTCGCCTTCGCGACCAATGACGAGCGGACCGCCAAGCGCATTTCCGATGCGCTCGGCACCGCGACCGAGCAGCGCGCCATGCGCAACTATGCCGGTCACCGGCTCGCGCCCTGGCTCGCGCACGTCATGGTCAGCCGCCAGGAGACCGCCCGCCAGCTCCTGACGCCTGGTGAGGTGATGCAGCTTTCGCCCGACGAGGAACTCGTGCTCGTATCGGGGCTCGCGCCGATCCGGGCGCGCAAGCTGCGCTACTTCCGCGATCGCAACTTTGCCGCGCGCGTGGCACCCGCGCCGGTGTTGGCATCGGGCCAATATGTCGACCGCCCGAAGTCGCGCGGCGACGACTGGTCCAACCAGGTGCGCAGCACCGATGACCGACTGCACCAGGCGGAGGACGCCGCCGGCGGCGAGGACGATGGCGGGATGCAGCAGCAGCGCCATCCCGGCCTTCCCGAGCAGGTTTCCAAGGCGACCGACGCCGCCGAAACGCGCGATCCCCAGATCGTGCCCGACGACGACGATGTCGCCGCCGACAAGCGCGCCATGGACCAGGCGCAAGGGCAAAACGCCGTCGTCCGGGGGCATGCCATCAACGAGGGCGCGAAGCGCGACCTCATACCGGATTTCTGAGGTCGCGATGAAGATCCGCCAGAACCTCTATATCGACCGCGAACTCAGCGATGCGCTGGAAGCGCTCGCTGCCGGTCCGCGCGGCAACAAGAGCCACCTCGTCAACGATGCGCTGAAAGACTGGCTGGCGCGCCGGGGGACCAAGGAAATCGACGACCTCCTCAAGGTTCGCCTCGACCGCCTGACACGCGAACTCGCCGGCGCGCGGCGCGACATCGACGTGCTGCTGGAAAGCCTGTCGCTGTTCGTCCGCTACCAGTTGATGGTGACGGCGCCGCTGCCCGAAGCCGATGCCGCAGCCCGCGCCATCGGTCGGGATCGTTTCGAGGCGTTCGTCTCGCAGGTCGGCCGCCACATCGCCGGCGGCACCCGCACGCTGGCGCCTATCGACCCCGCTGGAGGCGCATCGTGATGTCCGCCCAGACGACAAGCGTCTCCGCGGAACGCCGCCGCGCCATGCTGCGCACCGCGATGGGGCCGGCGATTGCCGCCGCGCTCGCCGACCCGCGGGTGATCGAGATCATGGTCAATCCCGACGGCGCACTTCGCGTCGATATCCTCGGCGAGGGCCGTGTCGATACCGACGTGAAGCTCGATGCGCCCCAGGTCGAGCGGATCATCCGGCTGGTCGCGTCCCATGTCCGAACCGAGGTGCACGGCGACAAGCCCATCGTGTCTGCCGAACTGCCACCGCTCGGCACCGGCGCGGGCGAGCGGTTCGAGGGAATCCTCCCGCCCGTTTCGACGGCTCCGTGCTTTTCGATCCGCAAGCCCGCAGCCCGGATCTACACGCTGATGGACTATGTGACCGACGGCATCATGTCGGCGGAGGCCGCGCGCCTGCTGTCGCTCGCCGTCGTCGATCGCCGCAACATCCTCGTCGCCGGCGGGACCAGTTCGGGCAAGACCACGCTCGCGAACGCGCTGCTCGCCGAGATGGCGCATCTCGACGAACGGGTGATCCTGATCGAGGATACCCGCGAGCTGCAATCGCCGGCGCGCGACACGGTGGCGCTCAGGACCCGGCCCGGCGCCGTCACCATGGGCGATCTCGTGCGCTCGACGCTGCGGCTTCGGCCCGATCGAATCATCGTCGGCGAGGTGCGCGGCGGCGAGGCACTCGACATGCTCAAGGCCTGGAACACCGGCCATCCCGGCGGGATCGCTACCGTCCACGCCAACAGCGCCGCGTCCGCGCTCTACCGGATCGAGCAGCTCATCCAGGAGGCCGTGGTCACCGTGCCGCGCCGCCTGGTCGCCGAGGCAATCGACATGATCGTCTTCATCGCCGGGCGCGGCACCGCGCGGCGCATCGAGACGATCGTCCGCGTCGCCGGGCTCGACCCGCAGGGCGACTACGTCGTCGTGGATCTCACCCCAACCCTGACCCCTGACCATGAAGGAGACTGACATGACCACCGTTCGTATTCCCAACCGCGACCGCTTCTTCGTCACCGGGCTGATGCTCGGCCTGTCGATCACCATGACCAGCCGCGCTTATGCCAGCGGCGCGGGCATGCCCTGGGAACAGCCGCTCCAGCAGGTGCTGGAATCGGTCCAGGGACCGGTCGCCAAGATCGTCGCGGTGCTGATCATCATTTCCACCGGGCTCGCGCTCGCGTTCGGCGAGACCGCCGGCGGCTTCCGCAAGCTCATCCAGATCATCTTCGGCCTGTCGATCGCGTTCGCCGCCTCGAGCTTCTTCCTGTCCTTCTTCAGCTTCGGCGGCGGGGCGCTCGTCGCGTGAGCCACATCGAGGGATTCGAGGCGCCGATCCACGCCAGCCTGGGGCAAGCCATCCTGCTGGGTGGTGCGCCGCGCGGTATCGCGATCGTCAACGGCACGATCGCGGCCGCGGTCGGTCTGGGTCTCCAGCAGTGGCTGGTCGGTATCGCGATCTGGGCGATCGGCCACAGCATCGCCGTCTTCGCGGCCCGCCGCGACCCGGACTTCGTGCCCGTGCTGCTCCGCCATCTGCGCCAGAAGGGATATCTGGCATGTTGAACCTTGCCGAATATCGCTCGCGCGCGGACCGGCTCGCCGACCATCTGCCCTGGGCAGCTTTGGTCGCGCCCGGCGTCGTCCTCAATAAGGACGGCAGCTTCCAGCGTAGCTTCGCCTTTCGCGGTCCCGATCTCGAAAGCGCGACCGAGGCGGAACTGGTGTCGGCCTGCGCGCGGGCTAACAATGTCCTCAAACGTCTCGGCTCGGGCTGGGCCTTGTTCTTCGAGGCCGAACGGCGCGAGGCACTCGGTTATCCCGATGGCGCCTTTCCCGACGCGGCGTCCTGGATGGTCGAGCAGGAACGGCGTGCCGGGTTCGAAGCCGAGGGGCAGCATTTCGAAAGCCTGTTCCACGGCACGCTGGTTTGGTTGCCACCCGCCGACAGCAGCGACGCGGCGGGACGGACACTGGTCGAGCGGCCGGATGACGCCAAGGGCCGGGACTGGCGCGCCAGCCTCGCCGGCTTCATCGCCGAGAGTGATCGCGTGCTCGATCTCCTGTCGGGATTCATGCCCGAGGTGCGCCCCTTAAGCGACGCCGAGACGCTGACCTATCTCCACGGCACCGTTTCAAGCCGCCGTCATCCGGTCGCGGTGCCGGAGACACCGATCTATCTCGACGCGCTGCTCGCCGATACACCGCTGGTCGGCGGGCTGGAGCCCATGCTCGGAGCGAACCATCTTCGCACGCTGACGGTGCTGGGATTCCCGAACCTCAGCCGACCGGGCATCCTCGATGCGCTCAACCATCAGGATTTCGGCTACCGCTGGGTCACGCGCTTCATCGCGCTCGACAAGACCGACGCGGCCAAGGCGCTGACGAAGATCAGGCGGCAATGGTTCAACAAGCGTAAGTCGATCACCGCGTTGCTGCGCGAGGTGATGTACAATCAGCCGGTCCAGCTTCTCGACACCGACGCCGACAACAAGGTGGTCGATGCCGATCTCGCGCTGCAGGCGCTCGGCGGCGATCATGTGGCTTTCGGCTATCTGACGACGACGATCACCGTCGCCGATACCGATCGTGCCCGCGCCGAGGACAAGGTCCGCGCCGTCGAGCGGATCGTCAATGGCCTCGGGTTCACAGCCAAGCGCGAGGGCGTCAACGCGGTCGAGGCGTGGCTGTCATCGCTGCCCGGCCAGGCCTACGCGAATGTGCGCCAGCCGCTGGTCCATACCCTCAACCTTGCCCATCTCATGCCGCTGTCGTCGGTCTGGGCAGGACCAACGGAAAACCGGCATCTCGGCGGGCCGCCGCTGCTGTACGCCCAGACCAGCGGATCGACGCCATTCCGCCTCTCGACCCATGTCGGCGATGTCGGTCACATGCTCGTCGTCGGCCCGACCGGTGCGGGCAAGTCCGTTCTGCTGGCGCTGATCGCGCTGCAGTTCCGGCGCTACGGCGGTTCCCAGCTCTATATCTTCGACAAGGGCTATTCGGCGCGCGCGGCGGTGCTGGCGATGGGCGGCGCTCATCATGCGCTGGGGCTCGGCGCGGACAGCGGCGAAACCCTGGCGTTCCAGCCGCTGCGCCGGATCGACGATGCGAGCGAGCGGAGTTGGGCAGCGGAATGGATCGCGGCGCTGCTGGCGCACGAGAAAGTCATCGTCACCCCCGAAGTGAAGGATGCCGTCTGGTCGGCATTGGCCAGTCTCGCATCTGCACCCCCGGAGGAGCGCACGCTGACCGGGCTCGCCATGCTGCTCCAGTCCAATGCGCTGCGCGTCGCGCTCACCGCCTACACGCTCGACGGCCCCTATGGCCGGCTCCTCGACGCCGCCGAGCAGCATCTCGCCCTCGCCGACGTCCAGTGCTTCGAGACCGAGTCGCTGATGGGACAGGCCGGCGTCGTCGCCCCGGTACTGACCTATCTCTTCCACCGCCTCGAGGAGCGGTTTGACGGCCGGCCAACGCTGCTGGTGCTCGACGAGGCCTGGATCTTCCTCGATCACCCGCTCTTCGCTGCGCGCATCCGTGAATGGCTGAAGACGCTGCGCAAGAAGAATGTCGCGGTGCTGTTCGCAACGCAGAGTCTGGCGGACATCGCAGACAGCAGCATTGCGCCGGCCATCATCGAAAGCTGCCCGCAGCGCATATTGCTTCCCAACGACCGGGCGATCGAACCGCAGTCACGCGCCGCTTATGAGCGGTTCGGCCTCAACGAGCGGCAGATCGAGCTGGTCAGCCGTGCCACCCCCAAGCGGCATTATTATCTGCAATCCGCACGCGGCAATCGCCTGTTTGAGTTGGGCCTTGGCCCGATCGCGCTGGCGCTGTGCGGCGCCTCCGATCCCGCGACCCAGGCGCGGATCGACGCTCTGCTGGCCGAGCACGGCCCCGAGAATTTCGCGGCCCGCTTCCTTGAAGGAAGCGGCCTCGACTGGGCCGCCAATCTCCTCGCCGATTTTCCCGTCCCCCAAGCCAAGGAGTAAAGTGTGATGCGTTTCCCAACCCGCAAATATCTGATCGCGACCGCGCTCGGCGCCGGCGCCATCGGCTCGCTCGCAGTCGCGTTGATCGTGCCGAGTGCGCCCGCCCATGCGCAGTTCACCGTGTTCGATCCCAGCAACTACAGCCAGAACCTGCTCACCGCCGCGCGAACCCTCCAGCAGATCAACAACCAGATCCGCTCGCTTCAGAACCAGGCCCAGAGCCTGGTCAACCAGGCGAAGAATCTCACGACGATCGGCTTTCCCGAGATCCAGGCGATCACGAGCACGCTCCAGCAGATCGACCAGTTGATGGGTCAGGCGCAGGGCATCCAGTTCCGTGTCGACGGTCTCGACCAGCAATTCCGCCAGCTCTTTCCCCAGAGCTTCAATCAGGCGCTGACCATGAACGGCCAGGTTGTTGCCGCTCGGACCCGGCTCGACACCGAGATGGCGGCCTACAAACAGACGATGGGTGTACAGGCGCAGGTCGTCGAGAATGTCCAGGCTGACGCGCAGACCCTCAATGGCATCGTTTCGCGAAGCCAGGGCGCCGAGGGCGCGCTGCAAGCGCAACAGGCGACCAACCAGTTGCTCGCGCTGACCGCCAAGCAGCAGTTTCAGATCCAGAACCTGATGGCGGCCCAATACCGCGCCGAAGCCACGGAAGCGGCCCGCCGTGCCCAGGCCGAGGCCGAAGGACGCGCCGCCACGACGAAGTTCCTCGGTACCGGCACCGCCTACACGCCCCAGTAGTCGGACGCCGGACAGGCGGCGGCGGTTTCGCCTCCCGCCGCCGTCGCCGCGGGGGGCGTGATGCTCCCCTTGCGCTCCCCGCGGCACCCCTCTTGATGGAAAAGTCATGTGAACGACCTCAGCGTCATCGACCGGTTCATGCAGGCCTTCATCCGCTACATCGACAGCGGGTTTGGGCTGCTGGGCGGCGACGTCCACTTCCTGACCGTCACGCTGATCGGCATCGACATCACGCTGGCCGGTCTGTTCTGGGCGATGGGCGGCGAAGACAATGTCATCGGTCGCTTCATCAAGAAGATCCTCTACATCGGCGCGTTTGCGTTCATCCTGAACAGCTTCTCGACCCTTGCCGACATCATCTTCAAGTCATTCGCACAGGCCGGCCTCACCGCCGGGGGCGGGACCCTATCGGCGGACGATCTGCTCAGGCCCGGCCGCGTCGCCTCGACCGGATTCTCGGCCGCCTGGCCGCTGCTCCAGCAGGCATCGAGCATGATGGGGTTCGTCAGCTTCTTCGAGAATTTCCTGACGATCGCGGTGCTGCTGTTCGCCTGGGTGATCGTCATCCTCGCCTTCTTCATCCTCGCCGTGCAGATGTTCGTGACGATCATCGAGTTCAAATTGACCTCGCTGGCCGGCTTCATCCTCGTGCCCTTCGCGCTCTGGAATCGCACCAGCTTCCTCGCCGAACGCGTGCTCGGCAACGTCGTCTCGTCGGGTATCAAGGTCATGGTGCTCGCCGTGATCGTCGGCATCGGCTCCAATTTCTTCGCCGAGTTCACGACCTCGATGCAGGGGCAGGAACCCGATCTCGGCGCCGCGATGAGCCTGACGCTCGGCGCGCTCTCGCTGTTCGGCCTCGGTATCTTCGGTCCCGGCATCGCCTCGGGCCTCGTGGCTGGCGCGCCGCAATTGGGCGCAGGCGCCGCGCTCGGTACAGCCGTCGGCGCGGCGGGCGTTACCATGCTTGCAGGCGGCGCAACGATCGGCGCGGCTCGTGCGGTCGGCGGTGCTGCGCTCGGTGCGATCCGGGCCGGCACGACCATGGGTTCGGCGGCTTCGGCTTCCTACCAGCTCGGCCAGACTGCGGCCGGATCGTCGAGCGTGGGCGCCGGGATTGGCGGCATGGCGCAGGCGGCCGGCAACGCAGTCCGCCAGAAAGCATCGGCGGCGCTGGGATTGTCAGAAGCCGCCGAGCGCGGCCGCGACGCCGCCTGGTCCGCTCTCAATGGCGGCACCGGTTCTAAAGGATCAGCTCCCGATGCCGGCAGCGATGGTGCGCCGTCCTGGGCACGCTCGCTGCGCGCGCAGCAGACCTCTCGCCACCACCGTCAAGTCGCGTTGCACACTCTCCAGCAGGGCGATCGCGGCGGCGCATCCGCCACCCCCGACATCAAGGAAAGGGAAGATTGAGCCATGATCTTCAAGCCCCATGTTCTTTAAGCGCGCCGTCCAGCGCTACGCGCAGACGCCCGAGCCCGAGACGCCCTATCAACGCGCCGGCCAGGCCTGGGATGACCGCATCGGGTCGGCCCGTGTCCAGGCCCGCAACTGGCGCCTGATGGCGTTCGGCACGCTGTCGCTGTCGACCGCCATGTCGGGCGCGCTCATCTGGCAATCGCTGCAGAGCCGTGTCACGCCCTATGTCGTCGAGGTCGATCGCCTGGGCGAGGCCCGGGCGGTGACCGAAGCCGAAGCGGGCTATCACCCCACCGACCCCCAGATCGCCTGGCATCTGGCGAAGTTCATCGAGAATGTCCGCGGGGTCTCGCTCGATCCTGTGCTGATGCGCCGCGACTGGCTGTCCGCCTATGACTTTACCACCACGCGGGGAAGCCAGTTCCTCGGCGACTATGCCCGTGCTGCTGACCCCTTCGCCAAAATCGGCGAGCGCACCGTGTCGGTCCAGGTGACCAGCGTCGTCCGGGCATCGGACCGCTCATTCCAGGTCAAATGGACCGAGACGGCCTATGAGCGTGGGAGCGCGGCTGGCTCCTCCCACTGGACCGGCATCCTGACGATCCTAACGAAGCCACCGGCATCCGCCGACACACTCCGCAAGAACCCGCTCGGCATCTACATCGACGCGATCGACTGGAGCCGCGAACTCGAGCCCGCGGCGTCGACTGCTCCCGCGCGCACCACTCAGCCGCCCAGCAACGTGCCGCTCGGCTCGCCGCTCGACCCGAACCTTGCCGCTCAACCGACCGTCAATACGGAGACCCAGCCATGACTAGAACTCTCGCAGCCGCCGCGCTGCTGGCGCCTTGCCTGATCCTTGCTGCCCAACCCGCGGAGGCGACCACACACAAAACCACGCCGGTCGCCGCGGCCAACCGCGCGGCGACGATCGAGCCGGTCGCGCAAGGCTTCATCAACGCCGTGCAGGTATATCCGTTCGCCGATGGCGCCATCTATCACGTCATCACCGCGCCCGAGCGGGTGACCGACATCGCGCTCCAGCCGGGCGAAACGCTGGTTGCCGTGGCAAGCGGCGACACGGTGCGCTGGGTGATCGGCGATACCACCAGCGGATCGGGCGCGGAGAAGCGAACCCATGTGCTGGTCAAGCCGTTCAGCGCCGGCCTGTCCACCAATCTCGTCATCACCACCGACCGGCGCAGCTATCATATCGCGCTGACCAGCATGGCGAAGACAGCGATGGCCGCGCTCTCCTGGACCTATCCCCAGGATGCGCTGATCGCATTGAAGAGCGCCGCAGCGGCGACCGAGGCGGCGGCTCCGGTGGCGGCCGGGATCGAGGTCGAGCAGCTTCACTTCAATTATGCCATCTCCGGTGATCGACCGGCCTGGCGACCATTTCGTGCTTTCGACGACGGGCGCCAGACCTTCATCGAGTTCCCGGCAACGCTCGCCGTCGTCGAGGCGCCGCCGATTTTCCTGGTGGACGGGAAAGGCGAGGCCCAGCTCGTCAACTATCGCGTGAAGGGGCGATTCTATGTCGTCGATCGCATCTTCGACGTCGCCGAGCTTCGCCTCGGCACGAAGCACCAGCAGGTCGTCCGCATCAGTCGGGTAGCGGACGGCGCGCCCAAGCGGAGGGGATCATGACCGTCGAAGCGGCAGCGCCACCGGCGCCCGAGGCCCCCGCCGCACCGGGCAAGCTGGACCCGGAAACGCTCGCGCTTCGCGCCCAACCGGCGCGCGCGATCCGTTTCAAGCGGGGCGCCGTGGTGGCGATCGCAGCACTCGGCTCCGTCAGCCTGATCGCGACAGCCTGGGTCGCGCTGCGGCCATCCGCATTGCACCTCGCTGGACAAGCCGATGACCAGACGGTCGCGGCGAAGGCGCCGGCCGATACGCTGAGCGGACTGCCGGGGAGCTATGGCGACGTGCCCAAGCTGGGACCGCCATTGCCGGGCGATCTCGGCCGGCCGATCCTCGATCATCAGCGCGCGATGGGCGTCGCGCCGGCGAGCGGCGAAACCGGTCGCGCGGAACAGGCCGCCGCGACCGAACGCGATCGGCGCGCGGCGGAGCTGAAGGCGGCGCGCGAGTCGGGATTGCTGGTGCAATCCGGCAATCGCACCGATCCGAGCCGCGACGCCGCTGCGACGCCATCCTCGCCACCGGTCGCAGCCACCGATGCGTCGCGGATCGCTATCGATCCTGATCGCGATCCCAATGCCCAGCAGCGCAAGGCCGACTTCGTCGCGGCGCGCGACACCGGCGGCGACGTCAACGAGCATCGGTTGAGCCCGCCGGCGTCGCCGAACATGCTATCCGCCGGCAGTGTCCTCGCGGCGAGCCTGATCACCGGGCTTCGATCCGACCTCCCTGGCCTCGTCACCGCTCAAGTGACCGAACGCGTCTTCGACAGCGCAACGGGCAACATCCTTCTCATTCCGCAGGGCGCGCGGTTGATCGGCAGCTACGATAGCGTAGTCGCCTTCGGACAGAAGCGCGCGCTTGTGGTGTGGCAGCGGATCATCTTGCCGGACGGCAGCTCGATTCGGCTCGACAACGTGCCCGCGACGGACCCATCTGGCTATGCCGGGCTCGCCGACAAGGTCGATTTCCACACCTGGACCCTCCTCAAGGGCGTCGCGATCTCGACGCTGCTGGGCGTGGGCGCGAACGTGACCTTCTCCGGGGAGAGCGATCTCGTCCAGGCGATCCGGGAATCGACGCAGCAGAACGTGTCGCGCGCCGGCGACCAGATCACGTCCCGCAACCTTCAGATCCAACCGACCATCACGATCCGGCCCGGCGCGCCCGTCCGGCTAGTGGTGCATCGCGATCTCATTCTCGTGCCCTGGAAGGAATAGGAGCCCGATATGACAGACCTCAAGCTCGCACGACTGCCAGACAGGACGCCGATCAAGTTGACCATCAGTGTCGCGCCGGACCTTCAACGAGCCTTGGCGGACTACGCCGCGATCTATCAGCAAGCTTATGGCGAAGAGCAAACGATTGCTGATCTGGTCCCGCACATGCTGGCCGCCTTCCTTGCGAGTGACCGCGCCTTTGCAAAAGCGCGTGAAAGGCTAGCGGAGCGGCGCAAATGACGACCGACGCCGATGCAGCGCAGCCGGAGAGATTGCTCAGGCTGGCGGAAGTTCGCCACCGTGTAGGTCTGGGCAAGACCATGATCTACGCCATGATCGGCGATGGGCGCTTCCCGAAACCATACAAGATCACCGCCGCCGCCGCACGATGGAGCGAACGCGAGGTCGAAGCGTGGATCGAGGGCGTCGTTCGCGACTCTCGGGCAAACTGATCGCCGTCAGGCGGCCTCCAGCATGGCGACATCAGAGCTAGCACGCCCGGCATTACTGCGCTTCGCACGGGCATTTCGTTTCTGGACGGGCATCAGATAATCCTGCCATTCCTGCATAAGCGCGCGTCGCTTGAGGAACGCGTCGCCGCGCCGATAGGCCCGGGTCGTCTCATCACCGATCTGGTGGGCCAGCGCCTGCTCGACGAGCGACTCCGGATGATCGGTCATGTCCCCCATGTAATCGCGGAAACAGCTTCGCATGCCATGGACAGTGAATTGCCCAAGCTTCATCCTGCGCAGCACCATCGTCATCGCCATCTGCGACAATGGCCTCCCCGGCTTTTCACCTGGGAAGACATAAGTACCCGGTGCCTGGTTTGACGTTCGAGCCTGTGCCTTGATGAGTTCGACGGCGTGGCTGGGCAACGGCACGCGATGCTCTATCCCCATCTTCATCCGCTCGCCCGGCACCGTCCACACGGCCTGTTCGAGATCAACCTCCGACCACGTCATCTGCAGCGTTTCGTTGGTCCGGGTTGCGCACAATATCGTCAGTTCGAGCGCCCGCGCAGCCGTTGCGGGACGCCGCCGCAGTTTGCCGAAAAAATCAGGCAGATCATCAAACGGCATCGCCGCGTGATGCTTGACCTGGGATTTCTTGGGCGGGCGGGGCAGGAGATGTATCAGATTACCACGCCACCGCGCAGGGTTCTCCCAAGGGCTGACGATGTGCTTGGACGCCTTTGCCGCATCCAGGATGTTCTCGATCCGGCCTCGAAGGCGACCGGCCGTCTCGGGAACCTTGCGCCAGATGGGACGAAGGACGGCAACCACGTCATCCGACGTGATCGTGTCTACAGGCATGTTCAGAAGCGACTTGGCATGCGTCTTGATCGTGTTGCGCCACTGCTGCCGATGCTTGGGATTCTTCCAGCCGTCCTCGTGGGCATCGATGTACGTATCGGCGAACTGGCCGAAGGTCGGGACGCTGGGAATTTCGTCCGCGGCATCGTCAGTGGCTGCGGGAGCTTCCTGCTCAGCCTCTTTCGCACGACGCTCTTCGATTGGATCAAGACCCTGCGCCAATAAGGCACGAGCCTCGGCAGCGAGTTCGCGTGCCGTCGCTAGTGTTATATCGGAGGCGGCACCCAGCCCCATCTCTCGGCGGCGTTTGGATCGCTCCCAGGCGAACACCCATTTCCGGGAGCCGCCGTTGTCAATGCGCAGCCAAAGCCCGCCGCCGTCACCGTGCCAGCCTGACGCCTTGATCGTCTCCACGCGACGGGCGCTCAGCTTGTGCATTGCGCGAGACATTCGAATCCTCCTTCGCCCGTCGAAGCCGTCCTTCCGTCCGGGTTTGCGTCCGGGTTTGAGTCGCGGAATGGGGCGGAACGCAGCGAACTGGAGCGATCTGCCAAACTGCTTCGAGCGACTTAAAACCCTTGATTTTCCAAGGGATAGGTAGCAGAAAACGGTGGAATTTGAAAGCGATGCCAGGGGTGGGTTCGAATCCCTCCCGCTCCGCCAAAAACCATTGATTTTGTTTGATAAAATCCAAGATATATCCCCGGTTCCCACAATCGCTCCCCAATTGCGCTCTCGCTTGAAGCCGGACACCACGGGACAATTCCGCTCGAAAGGCGCTGCCGCACCTCCCTGCCGGAGTGGATGCCATGATGGTTGTTCAAGATGGGATCGCCTTCAGGCGGCGACGCCAAAGTTGTGAACAGGGGCACACACCGTACGCGACAAATCGCAGGCGCAAATCCAGCATTTCTGCGGCCTTCCACACGTGGCAGCCTTCTCCGTCAGATTGACTTGACGTCGTGGGTTTGACGTGAACCCTGTAAAATCAAGGCGCTCCATCAAGTCACATCAAGTTTGCGTCTGTGCCGGGCTTACCGATTGCGAGGATCACCGAGCGCGGGCGCATGACCATGCGGGCCGCGCGAGCGCCTCGAGGCTCGATGCCGGAGCGGACGATGCCGCCCATTCGCGGCGGGCCGCCAGCCGATCAATGGTCACTTTGAGCCGGCGTCGATCAGCTGCTGTGTTTGAAACCCGGACGTTGTCTCGTCGCCACCAGCTCGAGATACGCTATCGTCGACACCGCCATTCGCAGCTGCCCGGCGATAAAAAGGGCAAACCGCGCAGCGGCGTTCCCTCCGAACGTATACGCTGCGCCGGTCTCGTGGCCGGTTAACGTTTGCCTTCACCAAGCGGATGCATGGCGTTCAAGCCGCCGTTAGAATAAGCTGGCGGCGGAACCTTAGAAACGGGGGAGCGGCATCATGAGAAGCGTTCTATGTGCATGTGCAGCGACGTGCTGCATTGGCTGGGCTTCGATATCCTTGGCGCAAATGCCGGTCGGCCTCGGCGACCTTGTGGGCGCGCGCGGGTCGAGCGGCGAGAGCGAGCTGCAACGGCGTGGTTATGAAGATGTCGGTGGTCGGAAAGGCGACGATCGTTCCTATACCTATTGGTGGAACGAGCGGTCGAGGCAATGCGTGACGGTCGCAACCATGGATGGTCGCTTCGCCTCGATTACATCATCGCCCGCGCCCGATTGCGGCAAGCGACAAAGCGCTGGAGAAGATCGGCGTGACAAAGATCGGCGCTCCGGCTCGGCTTATCATCCCGACCTCGGCTATCAGCCAGCGCTACCGCGTACCGGAACGCCGAGCTACGCGACAGCGTCGGACACATACGCGCCCGAACGCGACGCATCCGGGCAGTATGATGGAAGATCACAGGGTCGCCTTGGGCTGGTCTGTTACGGCGGTGGCCAGAGGCCCCGGGCGGCAACCACCTACGGCTACACGTGGGACGATCGACGGGATCGCTACGTATATGGCAATCACACCGAACTGACCGCAGAGCAGTTCGACGCTTCGGTCATGGTACAGGTCTGGCCTGGAGGCGGACGCATCCGTTTGCCCAAGAAGCTCATCCCTCCGCTTAATACGCGGGGAAGCGATGGTTGGTGGGATCTTTATAATGTGTCCATCGGACCGGATATGATCTCAGGCCGCTACCGGCTCAACGGCCTGAACAAGCCGGAATTGACCATCAATCGGCGCTCGGGGCAAATCAGCATTGTCGGAATGGCCAGCTATGCGTTCCGGGGCGAATGCGACCTTGTCGGAGCGAACGACAGCCGACGCTTTTAAGCGCGCGCGGACGGAAAACGCCGTCCAGCCCATCCCCTTACTGCGAATCATTGGTGTGCCATGGACTTCATGAAATGGCTCAACTCGCTCGACGAGCTTCTGTACGAGGTGATGAGCTGGCTGATCTTCTATCCATTGACACTATGGCGCACGCTATCTCGTCCGCTGTCGACGATGAATTATGCCGATCAGCAACTCGCTCTCCCCGATGCGGAGCAATATGCGGATGCGATCAGCCCCCCGCTGTTTCTCGCATTGACGCTCGCGTTGTCGCACGGCTTTGCTGTGGCACTCGGCCAGACGGATGAGATCGAAGCCAGCCACCGTGGCTTGGCTGGTCTCGTATCGGACGACAGCACTGCCCTGGTGTTCAGGTTGATCGTCTTCGCCATCTTTCCGTTGGTCATGTCGGTGCGCCTGGTGCGCGGGCGCAAGCAGCCGTTGAACCGGTCAACCCTGCGTATGCCATTCTACGCGCAATGCTACCCCGCAAGCATATTCGCCCTGGGCCTCAGCATCGGAACCGCCATCGGGACGTCGCACTGGCAGACCTCTCGAACGGCGGGGGCCATAATTACGTCTGCCGCACTGCTCTATTATGTCATGGTCGAAACCAGATGGTTCCGGGCACAACGACCGACTGGACTCGGCTTGGCGCTCTTGTCGGCCATTCTCGGCCTGGTCGAAGGCTTCATATTGCTCGTCGCAATAGGGATCTTGTTCCGCGCCTAGCCATGCGTGCGGCGCCCCGAAAATCTGTGGGGCGTTCGACGCCTGACAAGACGACCATCTGATAGCATCGAAAAGCGTCGACGGGCGTTGTCGTGTCAAATCTGAAGGGTTCGGCAATGCGCGAAGGGCTGGATGTGACACGACGAAACGTATTGGCGAGCGGCGGCGCAGCGGCCGCGTTGGCGGTGGTGCCGGCGGCCGAGGCTGCGCCCGTCACGGCAAAGGCGGTGGCTCCGCCGCGTTTGCCGATCAGCCTGACAGTGAACGGGAAGCGCCACGATTTGACGCTCGATACGCGGACGACCCTGCTCGACGCGCTGCGCGAGCATCTGCATCTGACCGGGACCAAGAAGGGGTGCGACCACGGCCAGTGCGGCGCGTGCACCGTCATCGTCAATGGCGAGCGGATCAACTCCTGCCTTACGCTCGCCGCCATGCATCAGGGCGACAAGGTGACTACGATCGAGGGGCTGGGCACCGCCGACAAGCTGCACCCGATGCAGGCGGCTTTCGTGAAGCACGACGGTTACCAATGCGGCTATTGCACGCCGGGCCAGATCTGTTCTGCGGTCGCGGTGCTGGACGAGATCAGGGCCGGCATCCCAAGCCACGTGCAGGACGATCTGCTTCAAGAACCAGGCTTTACCGCGGTCGAGATGCGCGAGCGGATGAGCGGCAATATCTGCCGCTGCGGAGCCTATTCGAACATCGCCGAAGCCATGGCCGAGATCGTTGGGGACAAGGCATGAGGGCGTTCACCTATACCCGCGCAAAGGATCCGGTCGAAGCGGCACAGATCGTCGCGAGAGAGCCCGGCGCCAAATTCATCGCCGGCGGGACCAATCTGCTCGATCTGATGAAGCTGGAGATCGAGACGCCGTCGGTTCTGGTCGATGTGCAGGATCTCAAGCTCGACACGATCGATGCGACCGATGATGGCGGGTTACGGATCGGCGCGCTGGTCAGCAACACGCGGCTCGCCGCTGACAAGCGCGTGCGTCGCGACTACGCGGTCCTCACCCGCGCGATCGTCGCGGGCGCGTCTGGCCAGTTGCGCAACAAGGCGACGACGGCGGGCAATCTCCTCCAGCGAACGCGCTGCCCCTATTTCTATGATACCAACATGGCCTGCAACAAGCGCAAGCCTGGGTCGGGTTGCGCCGCGATCGGCGGCTATTCGCGCCAGCTCGGCGTGATCGGAACCTCGGACGCATGCATCGCCACCTATCCCGGCGACATGGCGGTGGCGTTACGGGTGCTCGACGCGGGCGTTGAAACGGTGCGTGGCGATGGGCGGCGACGGACCATTCCAATCGCAGACTTCCACCGTTTGTGGGGCGACCATCCCGAACGCGACACTGTGCTTGAGAACGGCGAGTTGATCACCGCGGTCACGCTGCCGAAGCCGCCCGGCGGCGTGCACCTGTATCGCAAGGTACGCGACCGGTCGTCCTATGCGTTCGCGCTCGTGTCGGTCGCGGCCGTCGTGGCCAAGGACGGCTCCGGTCGCTTCGCATTCGGCGGCGTCGCGCCGAAGCCGTGGCGCGTCGAGGCGGCGGAGCAAGAGGCGGCACGCGGCGCCAAGGCGGTAACGGCGCAGGTCTTCGCCGACGCGCGCCCGACCAAGGAGAATGCGTTCAAGCTGACGCTCGCCGAACGCGCGCTCGCCAGCGTCATTGATGAGGCCCGGGAGCAAACGGCATGAAATTCACCGAGCCTGCGGGCGCCAACCCGATCGACCAGCTCAAGCACGTCGGCCGTCCGATCCCGCGCATCGACGGAAAGTTCAAGACGACCGGAACCGCGCGCTACGCCTACGAGCGCCACGATCAGATCGCCGACCCAGCCTACGGCTATATCGTCGGTGCCGCGGTCGCCAAGGGCCGGATCAACGCGATCGATGCGGCAGCGGCTGAGGCGGCGCCGGGGGTTCTTGCGGTCGTGACATACAAGAATGCCGGCAAGCTTGGCAAAGGCGAGATGAACACCGCCAAGCTGCTTGGTGGGCCGGACATCGATCATTATCATCAGGCCGTAGCGGTGGTCGTCGCGGAAACGTTCGAACAGGCGCGTGCGGCAGCCGGGCTTTTGAAAATCGACTATGCTCGCGCGAAGGGCAAATACGATCTCGCTGCCGAACGGGCTAACGCGCCTGTTCCGAAGGACGACGGGCTTGGCGGGCCGGCGCGCACCACAGCGGGGGATTTCGAGGCTGCTTTCGCCAAGGCGCCAGTCACGCTCGACGCGACCTACACGACGCCCGACGAAAGCCACGCGATGATGGAGCCGTTCGCCTCGATGGCCGAGTGGCGTGGCGACAAACTTAAGTTGTGGACATCGAACCAGATGATCGGCTGGGGCGTCGGCGACGTCGCGAAGACGCTCAATCTGCCCAAGGATAAGGTCGAATTGTCGTCTCCCTTCATCGGCGGGGGATTCGGCGGCAAGCTGTTCGTCCGCGCCGACGCGATCATGGCGGCGCTCGGAGCAAAGGCATGCGGGCGGCCGGTGAAGATCGCGATGCAGCGGCCGTTGATGATAAACAACGCTACCCATCGAGCAGCGACAATCCAGCGCGTCCAGATCGGCTGCGAGAAGGACGGAACGATTACCGCGATCGCGCATCAGGGCTGGTCGGGCAACCTACCCGATGGCGGGCCGGAAACCTCGGTCAGCCAGTCGAAGCTGTTCTACGCCGGCGCGAACAGGCTGACCGAATTGCGCCTCGCCGAACTCGATCTGCCGGAGGGCAACTCCATGCGCGCACCGGGCGAGGCGCCGGGGCTGATGGTGCTCGAGATAGCGATGGACGAGATGGCGGAGAAGCTCGGGATCGACCCGATCGCGTTCCGCATCAAGAACGATACGCAGGTCGATCCGGAAAAGCCCGAACGGCCGTTTTCCCAGCGCCATCTTGTCGAATGCCTGAAGACCGGGGCTGATCGCTTCGGCTGGGCCAGGCGCAATGCCAAGCCTGCGCAGGTGCGCGATGGACGTTGGCTGGTCGGGATTGGCGTAGCGGCGGGTATTCGCAACAACCTCTTGCAGAAATCGGCCGCGCGCGTGCGGCTCGACAAGCGCGGCGTCATCACGGTTGAGACCGATATGACCGACATCGGCACCGGCAGCTACACGATCATCGCGCAGACGGCGGCGGAGATGATGGGGGTCGATCTCGATGGCGTCGTGGTTCGGCTGGGCGATTCCGCTAGCCCAACGTCGTGCGGATCGGGCGGGCAGTTCGGTGCGAACAATTCCACCTCGGGCGTTTATGCGGCGTGTGTCAAGCTGCGCGAGCAGGTCGCGCAAAAGCTCGGGTTCAATTCGGCCGACGCCAGCTTCGGCGACGGGAAGGTACACGCCGGCAATCGTTCGGCCAGGCTGAGCGACGCCGCACGCGATGGCGAGCTGGTCGCCGAGGACGCGATCGAATACGGCGACCTCGACAAGAAGTACCAGCAATCGACCTTCGCCGCGCATTTCTGCGAAGCAGGGGTCGATCGCTACACCGGCGAGATCCGCATCAGGCGCATGCTCGCGGTGTGCGACGCGGGGCGCATCCTCAACCCGATCTCTGCCCGCAGCCAGGTGATCGGCGCCATGACGATGGGCGTGGGCGCCGCGCTGATGGAGGAGCTAGCGGTCGACAAAAGATTCGGCTTCTTCGTCAATCACGACCTCGCGAGCTACGAGGTGCCGGTCCATGCCGACATCCCTCACCAGGAGGTGATTTTCCTGGACTACCCTGATGACAAATCGTCGCCGATGAAGGCGAAGGGCGTGGGAGAGCTCGGGCTGTGCGGCGTCGGGGCGGCGATCGCCAATGCAGTTTACAACGCGACTGGCGTGCGGATCAGGGATTATCCGCTAACACTCGACCGCCTCATCGATCGCTTGCCGTCAATGTGACAGCGTCAAGGAATGGCTGTCGCGGCAGCGAAGTGTCTTGTTCCCGCCGTTCACGTTTGTGTCGCGGCGCCCCTCGGACGATCCTTGTCCGCCAGGCGCAGAAGCTCAAGACCGGCGGATGATCGCCCGATACAATTTGGAGTCCTCTAACGAATAATAGAGCCAGATCGCACCATCGACGACCACGACGGAGGCTGCAAATGCGATGTCCTTGGCATTCTGCTGCGATGTCGGCGGTGGCGTTATCAGTGGCTCGATGCAGCGATCGACCACGTTTTCGTATTCCGCGTCGAAAGCGATCCACCCGATTCGCCAATGTGCGTCGCGCGTGGCGCCGTTGTAGAACATCACGGGGGTGTCTTTGTCCGCCGTCAGCAGCGGACCAGTCGACAGATGCCAGCTATCCCAGCTATCAGTGCGCGGCGCGAACGGTTGAGCCTGGTTGTCCCAGGGCCCCGACACGGTTTGACCGATAGCCAGGCCGACAAGCGAGGCTTCGGCATGCGCGTATTCGAAGAACAGACGCCATTTGCCCGCTTTCGTGCGATCGACCGTCGCCTCCTTGATATTGCCCTCGCTGCCGGAGTTCAGCATGGCGACGCCTTGTTTTGACAGCGTCGAGAGCGAGTCCCCGGTTGCGTAGAGCAGTTGGGCATGCGCCCGCGTTCCATCGACCCCGGTGTAATATACCACAAGGCTGCCGTCGGGCATCACCACGGGAGTGGGATCTTCACAGCCGCCGATGTCATCCGGGCCCGGCCCCGGGCTCAGCACCGCTCCACCTTCCACGGCAAAACTAAGGCCATCATCGGACAGCGCATGCCAAATCGTGCCCGTGTCACCGGCGGCACCATGATCATAGTCCGCGCGCGGGACAGCGCGCACGAGCATCGCGAACTTGCCGTCGGGCCTTTGCCAGACATAGGGACTCATCAGATCGCGCTGAGAGACGGCGGGTGGGCCGGCGACTGTGGCTGCATCGATTTGCTCGACGTCGAAATCGATCTTGGTGGGCATCGGCTCTAGGCGCCTTGCGCTACGGTGAGTGACAATGCGCCGTCGATCGTCACCGTGGTGCCGGTGATATAGTCAGCCGCCGGCGACAAGAGATATGAAACGAGCGACGCGACCTCATCGGGCTGTCCGGCGCGTCCCCACGGGATCGCCGCTTCTTTTGCCCTTAATTCCGCTGGATGGCTGAGCGCCGACTGATTCATCGGCGTGAGGATCATGCCAGGCGCGACGCCGTTGACCGCGATACCCTTCGGCGCGAGTTCGAGCGCGAGCGTCGCCGTGAGTTGCGAAAGGCCGCCCTTCGCCGAGTCATAATCGACGCCCCCGGGTCGGGGAGCACGTTCGTGGATCGACGAAATGTTGACGATCCGCCCCTTCAAGTTCGCTGCTTCCAAGCCGCGGACAAAAGCGCGGCAGGTGAGGAATGGACCATACAAGTCCGAACGCATCACACGGTCAAACTGAGCAAGTTCCATGTCGGCGAGGAGAACGCCGCTCATGTTCAAACCGGCGGAGTTGACCAGGAGGGTGGCCGTGCCGAACGCTTTTTCGGTAGTTGCGAAAAGAGCGGTAACAGCCGCTTCGTCGCCGACGTCCGTCTGGACAGCCATGGCGCGGCTGGCATCGCCGATCGATGCGCATATCTGCTGCGCTGCCGCCGCGTCACGAAAGTAGGTGATTACTACGTGCGCGCCAGCATTGCCCAGTGCTTTGGCGCATGCCGCACCGATACCCGATTCGCCGCCGGTTACGATCGCTACGCTACCGTTGAACATGGTCGATCTCCGCTGAGGTTTTGATCGCTTGCCGGGCGACTGTGCGTGGCGAGGCATTTACGGGAGCCACCGAGGATTTCGAGAGTGCCGGAATGATCGCGGATTCGCCATCAAACGAAGAGAGGCTCGTGGAACAATACCCAAGCGAGAAGGTGGACATACTTGCCGTCATGGACATCCCGCAGAGCTATTCCGCCGGACGTGTTGCCCCGCGATGTCAGCCGCCAACCGCGCACTGGTGCATTAGTTCCAAGGGTGGATGAATCCGACCGCGAAGGCGCCACAATATCCGCAATCGAGGATCAGTTGCTCGGGCAAGCTCGTCTGCCTCGTCACATAATGTTGGAGACAGAAAGGGGGCTGCGGCGCCCGCCGGTGCGATCGCTGGCCAGCTCAAATGCATTTTCAAAAGCGGGCGTCATGAGCAATTGACACATACAACTCGGTTCGGCGCGGCAGACGTCTTTCGGAGCCCACACAATCCGGCAAGAGACTGATTTACATCAAGTTTCAATTAAGAGTATCGTATCTTTTTGCGCTTAGGTCGAATGGGTGGACCGTTCGACTAAACCCTCCGTCGCAATTCGCATGGCATTGCCGTCCGCGATGGTGGCGGCCGCGGTTTTAGCGGCCTCGACAATCAGTATCAGCGCCGCCGTCCTGTTCGCGGTGACAGCAATCGGCTTGCTCGCCTGGGCGTGGCGACTGCTGCGCAAAGTCGACAACGCGGCGCAACGCATCGACGCTGTACGCGGCGACGCGTCGTCTTCGGACAGTTTGGAAGACGGCCTCGCAGCGATCGAGCGGAAGATGGCGGCGCTCAATCACCGAATGGCGGCCGCGCACCCGATCAGTGGCCTGCCGGTGCGCGAGGCCTTGCTCGCGCAGATGAACTCCGACCGCACCGGCATGCTCGGCGTGATCGCATTCACCGATTTCGATCGTCTCACGGCGTTCGATCCTGCGCTTGGCGAGCGCATATTCGCTGCCTCGGCGGCGCGGCTACGTAGCATGCTGCCGCCTGACCGGTTTATCGCGCAGATCGATCGTGGCCACGTCGGGCTGTGGTTCGGCGGCGCGGTCGCCGTAGCGACCGCGCAAGCTGAACTAGAAGCGATCGGCTACGCGCTGGGCGAGGCGATCGAAGACAACGGCACTACGATCATTCCCCAGATTGGCATTCGTCAGGCGCGCTTCGATGAGGCCGATGAGATCGAACCCGGCGCGTTGATCGCGCGAACTCTTGCTTTGTTCGCTTTGCCGGCAGGGGCGATACCAAAGCCGGACCAGCCCGCCGTCGACTATGCGGACCTCGCGCGCGATCGCTACGCGCTCGAGCAGGATTTGCGGCAGGCGATATCGCGGCGCGAACTGCGGCTCGAATTCCAGCCACTGATCGATGCTGGCGCGGGTCGCGTGTGCGGGGCCGAGGCGCTGATCCGCTGGAACCATGTCGAACGTGGTGCGGTCCCCCCGGCACGCTTCATCCCGATCGTCGAGGCGATGGGGATGGCCAGCGAAATCGGCATGTGGGCGCTGAACGCCGCAGCGCGTGAGGCGCAGCGATGGGCGACGCATGGGCTCGAACATGTTCGGGTCGCGGTCAACGTATCGGGTCTGCAGCTGGAGCGCGACGATCTGCCAATCCTGGTGCAGCGCACGCTGGAGCGTCATGAGCTCGGCCCGAGCGCGCTCGAGATCGAGCTCACCGAAAGCGTCGCGACCAGCGATGCAGAGCACTGCCGCCAAATCTTCAAGGGGTTGCGCGCGATAGGCGTGAAGCTGGCCGTAGACGATTTCGGCACCGGCTATTCGGGGTTCAGTTCATTACGCACGCTGGCGTTCGACAAGATCAAGATCGACCGCGAGTTTGTCACCGGTGTCGATACGCGCACGGATAGCCAGGCAATCTGCCAGTCGATCATCGCACTTGGCCGAGGGCTTGGCATCCGCGTTCTCGCCGAGGGTGTCGAGCGGCGCGAAGAATATGAGTGGCTGCGCCGCCACGGCTGCCAGCACTTTCAAGGCTATTATTTCGCGCGACCGATGCGAAGCGAGGCGTTCGTTGCCTTCGTCCGCGACAGCGCGCGGCTGACCGAGATGCTGCGGCTCGGCGTGACGCCGAACCAGATCGAAGAGAAGTTGAGGGCATGAGTATGCGTATCGAGATAATAGCAGCGGGATTGAGCGCGCTGCTACTGGCCGGGTGCGGTGGATCGGGCGGCGTGAAGTCCGCGCCGCCGCCGCCGAAGAGCGCGGTCAGCCCCGCGATCGATACCGAGGTAGCGTTCGATTTGCTGATGCAGGGCAAGGAGAGCGCGGCGGCCGGCAAGCTAAAGTCCATCCTGAAACGTGACCCGATGAACCCGGCGGCGGCCATGCTTGCCGGATCGATCAAGGACGATCCCAAAAAGCTGCTAGGCCCGCAGAGCTATCTCTACACCGCCCGCGCCGGCGACACTATGGAAGAGCTCGCGCAGCGTTTCCTTGGTAACCGGCTCAAGGCGTATCAGCTGGTTAGGTATAACGCCCTCAAGGCGCCGGTGACCCTGTCGCCGGGGCAGGTGCTTCGCATTCCCGGCGAACAGCCGCGGCCCGAACCTTTGCGCCATGTGGAGCCTGAGCCTGCTAGGCCAGCCACTGCTGTCGCGACGCCCAGGTCAAAGGTCGCCGTGCCCAAGCCAGCCGCGCCAGCGGCAGGCGCGGGCACCAACCCGACCGCAGCGCGTCAGTTGCGAACGGCAGGCCTTGCCGCGCTCAACCAGGGCCGTGTCGATCGTGCAGTCGGCCTGTTGCGCCGCGCGAAGCAGCTCGACCCCGCCAATCCGCTGATCGCCCGCGACCTGACCCGCGCCGAGCGGATTGCGGCGACCGTGCGGGCACGGAAGTGATGATGGCGCAGGGCATGCTTGGCCGCTACCGCATCGACGGCCGCCTGGGCGAAGGCGCGATGGCTGACGTCTATCGCGCGCATGATCCTGATATTGACCGGACGGTCGCCATCAAGGTGCTCAAGCCCGAATTCGCCTGCGATCCCGAAATCGCCGCCCGCTTCCTGCGAGAGGCGCGCGCGGCGGGAGCGCTCAGCCACGCCAATATCGCGACGATCTACGACGTCGGTGAAGCGCAGGGTGCCGCCTATATCGCAATGGAACTGATCGACGGACAGCCGCTCGACGTGGCGCTGCAACAGCAGGGCCGCATGCCTTACGAACGGGTGCTGGCGATCGGCGCGCAGCTCGCCACCGCGGTTGCGTATGCGCATCGCTGCGGCGTCGTGCATCGTGATATCAAACCATCAAACATCTTGCTGTCGGCGGACGGCAAAACCGCCAAACTTCTCGACTTCGGCGTTGCGCGGGTTGGCGAGGCCGACGCTGCCGCTGCGGACCGCAAGCTTGCGCAGACGCAGGTTGGCCAGCTGGTCGGCACACCGCGTTACATGAGCCCCGAACAGGCGCTCGGCCTGCCAGTCGATCAGCGATCAGACCTGTTTTCGCTCGGCGTGGTGCTCTACGAAATGATCACCGGCAAGGTCGCCTTCCCCGGTACGGCGCTCGCAACCCTTGCGATCCAGATTGCCCAGGAAAAGGTGGAGCCGATCGATCGCAGCGTGGGTGATTGCCCGCCGGGGCTGCGCTTCATCATCGACAAGCTGCTCGCCAAGAAAGCGGAGCAGCGCTTTGCCGACGGCGATGCGCTCGCCGCCGCGCTGGCGCGAGAAATCGCCGCGCACAGCGAGGCGCCGGCGGGTAAGCGGGGATTGCCCCTGCGGATGAAGCTTCCCCTGGCGCTCGCCACCGTTACTGCGGCGGCACTCGCTATCTGCGTGACCACGACACTTGGCCGCGAGCGCCAGACACTCGAACATCTGGCGATAGTGGCGGGCAAATCGACGGCGACGTTCGTCACGAACAATGCGGCGGTCTTGGCGGCGGAGAATGCCGGCCTGCCCACCAACCAGCAGGATTGGTCGGCGCTCCAGGCGTTCGCGGTATCAGCCAGCAAGGACCCGGCGATCCGTGATCTTGTCGTCGTCGACATGGGCGGGATTGTCCGCGCTGCCGGAGATGCCAGCCTGATCGGCAAGCGCTATGCACAGCCGGTCGGTGAGCCGCTGATGGAACCTGTCGATGGCACGCAGGTGGCGTCTGCCGCCGATCGCGGCCGCGGCGCGGGTATCCGCTTCCTGCAACCGATCCGATACGCCGGTGCCGATTTCGGGCGGGTCGATCTGGTCGTGAAGCGCGCCTCGCTTGACGCGGCGCTTTCAAGCACGCTGACCTCGCTGGTCATTCTGTCAGCGGTGGTGATGCTCGTCGTGCTGCTGATCGGCTATCTCAGCGGCGCAATGGTCGCGCGGCCGCTCGCGCGGTTGCGCAAGGCGCTTGATGCGGCGCCCGAGGCCGGGTTCGCAATGCGAATCTCGCATCATCGGTCTGACGAGCTCGGCGCCGCATTCGATTCGTTCAATCGCGCGGCGGCGGCGGTCGAACCACTGCTTGCCAACGGTCAGACCGACGACAAGGACGCACAGGTTCGAGCGACGGTGATCTCGTCGCGCTTGGCCGCCTGACCGGAGTGAAGCCTGTGTTCATGCTCCAACTCTTCGATACGGCGAACGAGGTCCAGCCGATTGACGCGCGCCTGATCCGCGACGGCCTGATGCGGATCGGTCGCGACAGCGCCGCGGACTGGTCGATCGCCGACCCCGATTGTGAACTGTCACGCGCGCATTGCGAGTTAACGGTCGCTGACGGCGCGCTGACGTTGCGTGCGCTGGGCGCCAACGGTGTGTTCGATGACGCGACGGGCACGCGCTTCCCCGACGCGGTCGAAGTGGCGATGCCAATTCCATCGACGCTGCGGTTCGGCCGGTTTCGCCTGAAGGCAAGCCGCGCGCCGCACGGCGACGAGCCGGTCGACGCTGCGCGCACGATGGTTATGACGCCACCGCTCGGGAATTCGACCGCGGTGCCTGACGATTGGAGCGACGCGTGCGTTATCCTGCCGAGCGGCACAGGCTCGCTGCTGGAGGCGTTCTGCGAGGGAGCCGGGCTGGATGCGTCGTTGCTTTCGAGCGAGGATCCAACCGAAATCATGCGTCGCGCCGGGGCCGTCTATCGCCAGATGGTGCTTGGAATAGGCGATCTGATGGCCGAGCGCGATCGGGCTCGCGGGCAATACAAATTGTCACGCACGACGATTGGCGGGGCGAACAACAACCCGTTCAAATGGGCGCCGACGCAGCGACTTGCGATCGATCTTCTTCTCGCCGGATCGGGCAGCTTCCTGTCAGGGCCGGCGGCGTTGCAGGCTTCGTTCCGTGACATCAAACGCCACTTGATCGCGACCTTCGCGGGGCTGCACGGGAGTCTCCGCGCCGCGATCGGCAGCTTCGATCCAAAGTCGCTCGATGCCGCGGTCGAGCCGCGGGTGTCGCTGCTCAAAAGCCGCGTCTCATTGCAGGCCGAGGAGGTCGCTGCCCGCCACGCTGACCTGGCGAAGCAACTGGCCGATGGCGAGGGGGGATCGCTCGACCGCGCCTTCGTTGCCGCATATGACGCGGCCGAAGCGCGGGCCGGTGCGAGTGGCGTGCGATGACCATGATGTCGTTCGGCCGCTTCGCCACTGCTTCGAACCTCGCGACGGTCCATTCGGTTGCGCGCACCCATGTCGGGCTTGTGCGCGTCATCAACGAGGATCGCGTGTTCGACTGCCCCGAGCGCCGCGTCTGGGCGGTCGCCGACGGTATGGGCGGGCACGCCGGCGGCGATCTTGCCGCGCAAGCGGTGATTGATCGGCTCCGCATCCTGACCTCGGATGAGCGTGTCGTCCGCTTTGCCGACATGCTCGTGGCGCTCGGCCAAGCGAATGGCGACATTCGTGCGCGCAACGAGCGGTTCGCCGCCGCCGCCGGTACGACAGTGGTAGCTGCGATGATCGACGGTAGCACAGGCCATATCGCCTGGGCCGGGGACAGCCGCGCCTATCGCTTGCGGGACGGTGCCCTTGATCTGCTGACCCACGATCACAGCGTCGTGCAGGAACTGGTCGATGCCGGGCTGCTGACGCCGGATCGCGTCGAGCGCCATCCCCAATCGCATGTCGTAACGCGCGCGCTCGGTGTCGAGGATGATCCGCGCCTTCAGACGACGAGTGTCCACCTGCTGCCCGGCGATCGGTTGCTGCTGTGTTCGGATGGTCTGTCACGCTCGCTGGCCACCGGGGACGCCGATCGCGATGCCCTCGACCAGCTGGCAGATCGGCTGCTCGCCAATGCGTTGGGGCGTGACGGCAGCGACAATGTGTCGTTGATATTGATCGACTACGACAACTCTTAGGCCGCAACGCTCAATCGGGGCAGGCGGGGCATTGGCCCCCGGAGGATAGGCCATCATGCGATGTCTTCGCGCCCCCGGCCTTTCGATAATCCGCCACGCCTCGATTTAGATCGAAACCGGCGCGGGACCGCCATGATGCGACGCTGCCGGATCTCGCAGCGTTTTGCGAGGCGGAACCTTTTTCCACGCCCACGCAAGAAGCGAAACGGAAATGCACCCCGCTGCGAGCGCCATCCACCCCGCTGGCAGGTCGGTCAGGACGATAACCCAACCATTCCACCACGAGATATTCGGCACGACCTCGAAACCAATCATCTGAGCGGCTGTTGCCGCGGCGGCCAATCCAAATCCGATGCGCGCATCCATCATCCGGGTTGCGAGCAAAACCGCGAGAACCAGCGTGAAGCCCTCAGCAAGATGAAACGAGAGCCTGAACCCGCCCAACCCCGCCCAGCCATCACGCGGAAATCCCGGTATAGCGGGCAGTAGTCGACCAGTGATCGGTGGAAGAACCAGTAGCGCCGTGGCGAGCATCGCTGACGAATGCGCCATGACCCTGCGCCGGCTCAGAAAAGCGTAGACGACCATGGCGACCACGGACGGACCCGCGATCATGTCGGCGGCCACGAGACGAGCCCCGAATTCGGCATGAAAAGGATCAGCTTGCAAACGCCAAAGCATTGCCATGCCTTGAAGCGCCAAAGGCCCGGCTGCGGCAAACAATGGCAGGACGACAAACGTAGCGAGACCGGCGGTGCGGTGCCAAGCCAGTTTACTGCGGTGCACTGACCACGACTGCACCGACAGAAGCGCCAACCATATCGCGGAGGTAATGCCATGTGCATGGAGCGCGAACGGCGCGCTGCGAAGCTGTCCCAGGTAGCCGGGCCAAAATGCCACGGCGATCAGCGGAAAGAGCGCTATTATCCACCAGTGCGCATGTCGGTATGGCATCAGCTTCCCCCAAAGCTTCGATTTAAGTTAGACGCTTTTGCCGCTCGATGACAGCAGATTTGCCGTGCCGCGAACCTGGTGACTATTTCCCGAAAATAAGTCGAAGCTACTTAGTGCGATCTATCGACAAAAAATATCGCCCGCGCCCCTGTCGCTGGTAGAAATCGCTCGAATGAGCAGTATCCCGGAAGGCAGCACTGGGCTTCACCGCCGCTAGTTCGGCGATATTCGAACTATCAGTTGGGGCTTAATTTTCGATTCGCAGGAATCGGGCCGCATTATCATGTAAAATAAGCCGTTTCTGGCGCTTACTAAGAAACGGCGCGCGCTTGATCCGTTCAATCGCCACTGCGATCGCATCGGGCCAGACCATGTTGTCTGAGCCAAACATGATTCGCTCTTCCATGCCCGCGTCGATCAGGCGCTTGAGATAGGAATAGAACGATTTTTCGGTATGAGCGTAGTCTATTATTGCCACGTCAACATATAGCTGTGGGTGTGCGTACATCATCGCGATCATCGCGTCGCCCAGCGGCCAGCCCGCATGCATCGCATAAACGCGCAGTCGGGGATGACGGATAAGCACGCTCTCCAAGCGCATCGGATCGCCGACGCTCACGCGGTAACCAGGCGTCGCAAAATACGTCGTGCCTGGAGGACCGGGACCGAGATGAATGCCGACTGGAATGTCGAGTTCCTCGGCCAGCGCGAAATAGGGTTCGAGCCGGGGGTCATCCGGGGCGATACCCGCATATTGGGTGGTGATCTCGCTGAGCGCCCTTAGCTTGCCTTCCTTATGAAGTTCCCGGAGCGAGGCGATACTGGGGAAATTGCCATCGCTGCCGAACCCCGCCGCCGGAAGAATGCGGTCTGGCGCGTGGGCGCGAAAATCTTCGACCGTGTCTGAAGCCCCGCCAGCCAGAGCGAGCATGTTGTAGCGCTTCAAAACGGCCAGATCGCGATCGCGCAGATCAGCAGCGCCAGTCGGTGCCGTTAGGATGTTCGGACAGGTTGGATTGATCGTGAACCAATCGAGATATTCATCAATCGGCTTTGCGGGGTCGCGTGGCGCCCAGGTGCTGTATGGAGCGCAAACCTTGCCGCCCGCTGGCCCTTCCGCGTCGGGAAGATCAGCGTGGAAATGCATATCGATAATGTCGAACTGCGGACGCGCGAACGCAACGGACGGGATAAGCAGGCTGGCGACGGCCAATGCATGACGGATCCGCAATTCAGCCCCCTTCAGTATTTGCTGGAGCTTCATGCAAATCTGAGTGGTTGGCAAGCGGTGACGCCGGCGTAGCGGCCATTTCGAAAGTGTGGGATCACGTCTGCAACTGAGCTTCGGCCATCAGTATGGCGGGTCGCGAAGCGCCCGCTGGTTGCGCGCCGCTTCGGTCCACCACGCAAGATCGTCGGCGAAGCGTGAAAAGGCGCGGACCAGCGCCGTACCTCCCTCGCCGGATGGCTCGCCGGCGTGATCGAAGGCATGGCCGATGCCGCCGACAGCGATCGTGCTGGATACGACGACCATTCCCATCTCCGACAATGATCCGTGCCACTGCAAGGCCGATCGTGCGCCGGCGAAGCGACCTGCCGAATAGCTGACAATCGCGGCCGGCCGCCAAAACCATTCCTCGAGAAAATGGTCGGTCAGGTTCTTGAGGCCTGGCTGGATTCCCCAATTGTATTCGCCGGTTACGAAGACGAAGGCGTCGGCGCTGCGTATCTTCAAGGCAAGCTCCTCCAGCCTCGGCGGCGCTTCGCCCGCCTCATGCTCCTTGTACATGCGGTCCAGCATCGGCAGGTCGACCGCCTTGGCGTCGATCAGTTCGGCATCGGCGCCGCGCTTGCGCAAGGCACCGACCAGCCACTCCGCCAAACGTATGCCCTGACGATCGGAGCGGTAAGAACCATATAACACGAGAATGCGGTCAGCCACGGGCATCTCCTTGAACAGACTTGAGGCATGGGAGCCGGAGCCCCTTGTCGCACGGCAATGGCGATGGCGGTCACCATAATTATGGCCCCGTCTGTCAGTCCATCTGACCGCGAAGGAACGCGATCAGCCTCGGATCGCTTCCGGTGCGTTCAAGGACCGGCAGGATGATCCGCCACCCGTTGTCGCTGTTGGTCAGGATGACGATCCCATCACCGCTCGGACGATCGATCGCAGCAAATGTGAAGGCCCCGGCATCCTTGCCGGTGTGAAGCATCGTCGTCCCCGCGGGAAAGCCGAGGAGCTGCCAACCCAGGCCGAAACCTGTCCAGGGTGGACAAGTCGTTGCTTTCGTTCCGGTGCATATGTTCGCCTTCAGGTCGGCCTGTAATTTGCTGCGCTCCGCCGCGACCGACGCGACCAGGGCCCGGTCATTGCGCGCCTCGATAAGGAATCGCGCATAGTCGCGCGCCGTCGCGTGAGCCAGATCGGCAGCATTGTATCGCGTCACTCGATCGACCCGCAGCGGCTTGCCCGCTGCGTCATATGGCGTGGCGATCGGCGTCGTCCTGCCTTGCGCCGACACATAGCCCGAAGCGCGCATGTGGGCCGGGGCGAATAGCCAGCGCGCGGCCAGCGCCTCGAACGGCTGCCCGGTGCGACGCTCGGCGTAGCGCGCTGCATATTGATATCCCTCGCCCGAATAGCCGGTGGCCGTGCCGGGATCATGATCGAAGGCCAGTCCTTTCACGTCGCGCCAGTTCGGCAACCCGCTGCGATGGCTCAGCGCCATGCGGACTGTGAGCTTCATCCGCCGGGGATCGCGCGACAGATCGGGGTCGCTCCAGTAGCGATCCATCGGCTCGTCGAGCGACAGCTTGCCGGCCGATACCAGTCGCAGGATGACTTCGGCCGTGAGCGGCTTCGTCAGTGAGGCGAGATTGTAGGGCGTCGAGACGGTCGCCGCGCGGTTTGGCCCCGCGATGCCCCATGCCCCGGTCCAGACGATCCGTCCGTTGCGGATCAGGGCGATCGACGCACTCTCCACATGCTGTTCGCGAAGGATGACGGTCATATCGGGCAGCGCGTTGTTCGTTTTGGCGTCCGCCATGGAGGCGCAAGCCACCAGCGCGGCCAAACCGCTGCGACCTAGCCGTCTCACCACACTCACTGTATTACTCATGTGCAACAGCTAGCGACATCGAAGTATGGCCGCAACCCGGATCGTATTCTTCATCCGGCTATCGCCGTTGCGATTTCCGCAACCAGGCCGGGCGCTAAACCCTGTTACTGTCGTTCGCCGCCTGCCTGAATGCAGGGCGGCTCAAGGGCGCAGGTCATAAGTCGCTAGATGCGCGCATCTTTGGTGCAGACCTCCGACATCTTCAACGCTCGCCTACGGCTCATTGATCGTTGGCGGCGAGCTTAGAAGTCGGCAGTTTCTCCTGGCTTCAAGGCGATAAATCGCTTCGGAGCAATTCCTCGCGCGGCGAGACCCTTCGCAAGTTGCTCCACCGGATCCTCCCGCAGTTCGTCGGTGAGCTTGAACACGCCCCAGTGCATCGCCACCGCGGCGCCGGCTTCCAGATCCTGCATGATCCGGATCGCCTCGGCCGGATCGACGTGCTGCGCTGACATGAACCAGCGCGGATCGTATGCGCCAATCGGCAGCAGGGCCACGTCCGGCGATCCGTAGCGTTCGCGCATCGCACGGAAGATGGCACCGGTTCCGTATCCAGTGTCGCCGGCGAAATAGATCAGCCGACCTGCAGCTTCGAGCATGAATCCGCCCCACAGCGTCATCCTGCGATCACGGACGCCGCGTGACGACCAGTGGACGGCGGGCACGACGTGCGTTCTCGCGCCAGCCGCGACAGCGATGACGTCACCCCAATCACCCGCCTCGACCCGCGCGCCCCGGACGTGCTTGCGGATGATGGTATCGTTGCCGAGCGGGGTGATGATCAGCGGCCGATGATCGGCTTGCAGTCGTTTCAGTGTCGCGACATCGAGATGGTCATAGTGGTTGTGCGACAGCAGCACCGCATCGATGGGCGGCAGGTCGGCGAAGGCAACGCCCGGCGCGGCGACCCGTTTCGGCCCGGCGAAGGACAAGGGGCTTGCTCGGTCCGACCAGACCGGATCGGTCAGAAGGTTAAGCCCGGCGACCTGCACCAGAAGCGTGGCGTGCCCGACCATGGTGATGCGCAACCCGTCAACACGTTGGGCAGGTTTCGCCTGCTCGACGGCAACGAACGAGGGCCACGCCGTGCGAGGTGCCTCTCGCCTCCAGCGGAGAATGTCGGCCAGCCCGCGATCGGTATCCGGCTCACCGGGATTGTGGAAGCGCACCCCGTCGAAATGGTCGGTGACGACGCCTTGATAATATGGGTTCTTGATCGACATTGCTCCAGTTTGGGCTCAGCGATACCAATCCAGAATAATCATCGGCGGAATATTAGCCGTATCAAATTTTTTAGTGGTAAAGGCGCGTGCCGAGGTGATCGGCGCGCCCGCGACCCGGCGGCGGCGACACAATCTAACTGCGCAGCCTCAATAACTCCGAGTGGGGTTTGCTCGCGATTTAAGTGGCGGCCCTCAAAAATGGGATACCATCCACCAGAGACGGTTTCGGATTAGATTGACAGCACCACCGGGGCGCATCGAACCACATCGCGCCGACAACACCGGTCCGAGCCGCGCCCACCAGACCCACTCGTCTGACAGAGCCGATCAGGCGAAGACGACACGCGTCCGCCGGCGACGGCGCAACGCCGCGCCAGTCAGGCCGAACCCGGCGATCATCATCGCCCAGGTCGCCGGTTCCGGCACTGCGGCGACGAAGGGGCGTGCGGTGACCTTGCCACTGGTGGTGCTCGCCGATGAGAAGCGTGAAAAACCACCGTCGTAATACACAGCCGTGCGCAGCGCCCCCGAACGCAGGCCGCTCAGGTTCGTATGTCCGTCGCTTGTCGTTCGGGTCCCGTCGATCCGAAGCAGCAGGCTGGAACCGGGGACGTTCACGAGATCCTCGACGCTTGTTGGCGCGTTGCTGAAGCTAAAACCGACGTCGAATGTGCTGGCACCACGGGTGGGGCCATAGTTATAGATCGTGGCCCCGTGCATCGCCGTGCCATCGATCGTCACGGCGACGTCGTTGACCGCGTATCTCACCGTATCGTCGACGGTGAACGAGCCACTCACGTTCCAACCGTTGCTCAGCGTGTCGGTGAAGGAATAGAGCGTCACTGCTGCTTCTGCCGGTGTGACGGCGAGGGTGGCACCGACGAGCGCGCCAGCGGCGAGAAGCGTGGATCGAATGGTCATGCGTGTCCCCTTGAAATCCCTGTGGCCCGGTGTCGCCCCGCGATCCCTTGCCGATGACGGGCAGATACCGGAATCGTGGCCGGCGCGGGCGATTTAGGTGACGGAAATGGATCACACCGGCTGTCCATCGCGCACCTGTCCTATTACGGTACGATGATGACGGGACTTGATCCGGCTTGATTCGTGCCGTTGTCGGGCATCAGGATTGCAATCCGTCCGGCCGTGGCGATGCTGGCGAGCCAAGGACGGCGCTGGGCGATCGCCTGTAGCAGCGACCGGGTAGGAACGGCGCTGGTCTGGTCGGTGCTGGGCGGCAATCTCGCGCATCTGCCCTATCGCCGGGACGACGGGACCGTCGCCGGTCTGGATGCGCCCGATGCCGACCGTCGTGGGGTAAGCCGGTTGTCGGTCGCGGCTACTTTCGGCATGCCGTATCAGACCGCCCGCGGGCGTGTGGCGGCGCTGGTGGCCGACGGGCTGGTGGAGCACGCGGCCGGTGGCCTGATCGTGCCAGCGGCGGTGCTGGGCCGGCCGGCAATGCAGGTGGCGCAGCGGGGCGATCATGACGCGCTGGCAGAGATGGTAGGCCTGTTGGTGCTGGCGGGCTATCCGCTGCCTGCCCGTCTGACGGTGGCGAAGGTTGAGCGGTTGCCGACCGCAATCGCGGCGCGACTTGCGCTCGACTTCATGCTGCGGTCGCTGGAAACGGCGCGGCAGATGCACGGCGATATCCTGAATAGCGCAATTATCGGCGGCATCATCACCGCAAACATCCGCGACCTGATGGCCGACGCCGGCTTTGCCCGACGCTATGCCGATCATGATGTGCCGCCGCCCGACCATCTGCGCCGTCCGATCCCGCTACGTCAGTTGGCGCGCGAGATCGATGCGCCGTTCGTTACGGTGCGCCGCCGGGTCGAGGCGATGCGCGCGGCAGGCGATATTGTGGTGCTACCCGCCGGACTGATCGTGCCGGCGGCAACGCTGGCCCGCCTGCGCTTTCAAGAGAATAACGCGATCATCGTGCGCAACATGCGGCAGATGTTGCGCGACGTGATGCGCATCACGATGTAACGCTGGTCCACAGCTCAGACCCGCTCGCATCGGGAAACATAGTTTCGTTCCGTTTCACAGGCATTGGTAGACGACCTCGCGTGGTGGAGGGCCGCTGCGCGCCGCCAGCGTCAAGATACATCGCCACCGTATTGATTGCTTGATCCGCTCGTGCTGCTGCGGCAGCAAGGCGCCCTAACATCAGACGTTCAGCCCCTTTGTCGCGATCCCGATAGCTGACGTTTAGGCGCTCTTTTTCCGGTCGGTCTGGCTCACCCGCTTGATTCCGAGAACAGCAAAATCTCTTACAAGTCGACATCCGTGGTCAGGCGTCCGCAGACGCGGGGAAAACATGAATCTCATGTGTTCACCTTTCGAGGCAATCCGCTTCGTAATGCGAGCACGCGGGCGTGGCGCAAGGCGCTGACGGAAAGCGGCATCACCAATTTTCGTTGGCACGATTTGCGGCATACCTGGGCGAGTTGGCTCCGGCAGAATGACTTACCCACCTGGGTGCTTCAGGAGCTGGGCGACTGGAAGAGCGAAGCGATGGTGCGGCGTTATGCCCACATGTCGGTGAAGCACCTTCAGCCTTATGCCGACCCGCTGATTGTTCGGCCCATTGTGGAGACACGCGCAAAGCCGCAGAAATCGGTGGGAGCCGATGACACAAAATCACCCACAAGGCCGGCGAAGCCCCGGCTCTATGTGGTGCGTTGAGCGCTTCAACACGTTGATTTAACTGGAAGAAAATGGTGGACGCACTTGGGCTCGAACCAAGGACCCGCTGATTAAGAGTCAGCTGCTCTACCAACTGAGCTATGCGTCCATTCCGGCGTATGAGGCGACTTCGTGGTCGCCCTCGCGATCGGAAGCGCGCGGTTAGCAGGCGCATTCCGGTTTGCAAACACCTTTTTGTCTACCAGCCCGTTTTTCTTCGGCTTTCGCGATCAATCGACATAAGGATGCCCAGGCACAGCAAAACGGTCATCTGCGCCGAACCACCGAAGCTGACCAGCGGCAGCGGGATTCCGACAACCGGCGCAAGGCCCATCACCATCATCAGATTGATCGCGACATAGAAAAAGATCGTCGTCGAAAGTCCGGCTGCGGTGAGCTTGGCGAAGCGCGATTTCGCCCGCACCCCGACATTCACGCCCCATCGGATCACCCATAGATAGGCGGCTATGATGAACAGCCCGCCGGCGAGACCCCATTCCTCCGCCATGGTGGCGAAGACGAAATCGGTCTGCCCCTCCGGCAGATAGTCAAGGTGGCTCTGTGTGCCGTTGAGGAAACCCTTGCCGAGGATTCCGCCAGAGCCGATCGCGATTTTGGACTGGGTGATGTGATAGCCGGTTCGAAGCGGATCGCTCTCCGGGTCAAGGAAGATCAGCACACGATTGCGCTGATAATCGTGCAGCACGAAATGAAAGGCGAGCGGGGCGGCGATCGCAAGTGCCAGCGCGCCGCCGACGAACAGCCGCAACGGGATTCCGGCGAGGAACATCACCGTGATGCCACCGGCACAGATCATCAGCGCGGTACCAAGATCCGGCTGCAACATCACAAGCGCGGCAGGCACGCCGATCAGAACGCACGGCGGCCAGATCGCGCCGAACCGCCGTGTCTCCGAAGGCGGGAGCATCTCGTAAAAGCGTGCGCAGGCAAGCACGATGCCCGGTTTCATCAACTCTGACGGTTGGAGCCGGATAAAGCCGAGATCCAGCCACCGCTGGCTGCCGCCGCGCACCGCGCCAAGCAATTCGACCGCGAACAGCAGCACTACCAATATGACATAGGCCGGGATCGCGGCACGACGCCATACATCCTCACGCACTCCGCTCACGCCAATCGCAGCGGCAAGAAAAACGAAGAACCGCACGCCCTGCGGGAGCGCCCAGGGCCGGATACTGCCGCCGGCGGCGGAGAACAGGACGACAAGTCCGAAACACCCGATCGCCGTGACGGTCAGCAGAATGCGCCAAGGGAGCCGCGTGAGCGGGGCGGGAATGATCGACGCGCGCGCCATCAATCCGGCGTTCCCGGATCGGGAGACCCGGTCGTTCCGGCGACGCCACCTGTATTGGCGATGTCACCCGGGATTGCGTCGGCATTGGCGTTGCTTGCTCTTGTCGCCGCTTCAACGGCGGGCGCGTCGGTAGGAGCGGGGGCGTCCGTCTCGGTCGCCAAACCCTCCTCATTCGCCGCCGCGCTGGTTGCGCTGCGATAGGCTGCAGCCTCCGCGGCCATGCGGGTCCGTATGTCGCCGCCCCAAGTCGGCTCGATCTCGGCCAGCGATTTCAACGCTCGATCGCGATCGAAGAGATAGGTCATGATATCGCGCCCCATCATAGGCGTATCGAGATTGCGCACGGTATGGCCGCCGTGTTCGAGCACGATCGCAGCGGCATAACGCGGATTGTCGGCAGGCGCAAAGCAGACGAACAGGGCGTGGTCGCGAAGCTTGAACGGCAGGCTCGCATTCTTGAGCACGCCCGAGCTTCGTTCTGCCATGGTGATACGGCGAACCTGCGCAGTGCCGGTCTTGGCGGCAAGCTCCACGCCTGGGACATACATGCGCGACGCGCCCCCGGTGCCCCCGCCGTTGACAACTTTCCACATCCCCTCGCGGACAATGCGCAGGTGGTCGGGGTTTACCGGAAGCGCCGCGGCCTCACGATGCACGTGGCTCATCAGCAGGCTCGGCCGCAGCATCCGCCCAGAGGCGATTCGCGCGGCCATCACCGCAAGCTGAAGCGGGTTCGCCAGCACATAGCCCTGGCCGATCGAGGCGTTTAGCGAGTCCGCGACCGTCCAGTCGCTTTTGTACTTGCGGCGCTTCCACGCGCTATCCGGGACGGTGCCGTAACGCTGCGTGGCAAGGGGCAGATCATATTTCTGCCCCAGGCCGACCATCCGGGCGATCGGCGCGACATGATCGTAGCCGAGCCGACGCACCATCTCGTAGAAATAGATGTCACAGCTTTGCGCGATCGCGCCGCGCAGATCGAGCGGGCCGTGGCCACCGCGCTTGTGGCAGTGGAACACGCCGGTCCCCACGCGCAGCGAGCCGGAACATGATATGCGCTCATCCGCGCCCACGCCCGCCTCCAACAGCGCCAGACCATTCATTGGCTTGACGGTCGAGCCGGGTGGATACAGGCCCTGCGTCACCTTGTTCATCAGGGGCACGTGATCGTTGGCGCTCAGCATTTCCCATTCAAGATGGCTGATGCCGGCGGAAAAGCTGTTGGGATCATAGGCTGGCACCGATACCATCGCGAGCATCTCGCCAGTGATGCAATCGAACACCACCGCCGAACCTGAATTGGTGCCGAGGCGGCGTGCCGCATATTCCTGCAGCCCTGCGTCGATCGTCAGCTTCTGCGTCTTGCCGGGGATATCAGGTCGCGTGGCCAGCTCAGCGACGAGCTTGCCGCGCGCCGTCACCTCAACCCGCTTTGCGCCGGGCGTGCCGCGAAGTTCTTTCTCCAGTGTCTTTTCGAGCCCGTCCTTGCCAAGCTTGAAGCCAGGGGTGACGAGGAGCTGTTCCTTCGTCGCCTTGAACTGTTCGGCCGTCGCCGTGCCGACATAGCCCGTAAGATGCGCAACGGCCGCGCCAGCCGGATAGTTGCGCGCGAAACCACGGGTAGGCGAAACGCCCGGAAGTTCGGGCTGGCGGACCTGAACCGCGGCGAAGCGCTCCCATGAAATGCCGTCGATAACCTGCACGGGCTGGAATCCGGCCGCGCGCTTCAGGTCCGCGCGTACGCGCAGAAGATCCTCGGGCGTGAGATCAAGCAATTTCTGGAGCAGTGCCAGCGTGCGATCGAGATCCTCGACACGGTCGGGGATTATGTCGATGCGGAAATCGGTGCGATTGTCGGCGATCGGATGGCCGCCGCGATCGACGATCCAGCCGCGGCGCGGGGGAATCATCGTGTTGTTGACGCGGTTGCTTTCCGACAGCGAACTGTAGCGCTCGTTCTCGGCGATCGCCAGCCAGCCCATGCGGCCTGCGAGCAGCGCGCCGACCCCGATCTGCGCGGAGCCGAGCAGCCAGGCGCGGCGCGAGAAGGTGTAGCCCTGCTGCGCCTCGGTTGCGATCCGGGGCGCGCGGCTCATTCGATCGCCCGCTTTCGATCGATCCAGGCGACGATGCGCGCAGCAAGGGGGAAGAGCAGAATCGACACGACGATCTGTATCACTAGCACCTCATCGACGTGCGCGCTAAGCGGCGACGCGACGATCCTGCCGCCGGCGAGGCAAAAGGCGATCGCGGCGGCGGCGATCAGCCAGTCCTGAAAGAATGCGCGAAACATCGTGCGCTGGTCAAAGAGGTCGATCAGAAAGAAGGCGAGCGTCCATAATATCATCGCGCTGCCGAGCGGCTGGCCACTCGACAGATCGTCGAAGAGGCCCAGCAGCGGCGGGGACCAGCGGCGCAGCGCGAGCGGAGCGAGCAGGCGCCACGCCAGCATCATCAATAGCCCGCAAGGCGGCAAGAGCCCCAGTGTCGCCCCGAACGGCGCCACGGTCACGAGCGAGCCCGTCATCACCGTCATCCATGGAATCGCGCGTGCACGGGCCGCCGGCAACGCCGAAACGAACGGTTTGCGCGGAGCCTGGCTCATTTCCTACCCTTGGCGGATAGCGGACGCGGCGGCGGGGGCGGCGGGACGAATACCTCGCTCACGAGCGCGAAATCGAACGTGTCGGGGCGGGCAAACGGTTGGGCGGGCGCAGTATCGCTGCCCGGGCGCACCACACGGGCAACGAGCACGCCCGGCGTGTATATGCCGCCGGTGCCTGACGTGACGAAGCGATCGCCCGGGCGCAGTTTCGCGTCGGCGGTTTCGACAGAGCGGATATCGACCATTCCGTCGCCGCGTCCGGCGGCGAGGGCGGGCAGTCCGTCCCCGATGCGGCGGACCGGCACAATGCTGCTGGGATCGGTGAGCAATAGCACGCGGGCGGTGTTCGGCCCGGTTTCCGTGACACGACCAAGTAGTCCGTCCGGCCCGCGCACCGGTTGCCCGTCGCGAACGCCCTGCCAGCTACCGGCGTTGAGCACCCCGAAGCGCCGCGTGCTCGATGCGGTGGAACTGACGATGCGTGCGGTTATGATTGGGTTGAATGCACCGTCGCGCAACTTGAGAAGACCGCGCAGCCGGCGATTGTCATGCACGATGATCTGCGCCTGTATCAACGCCGCGCGGCTGCGCTTCACCTCGGCGCGCAGTTCCTCATTTTCGCCATGGACGCGGAAATAGGTGCCGATCGTTTGCGGTACGTCCGCGATCGTACCGAACACGGCGGAGACGCCGGACGATACCGGCGTCGTCACTTCGCGCACCGTCGCGCGCAGTGACGCGAATGCGGTGGGATCGATCGCGGAAAGGGCGAGCAGCACCGCGCCGACCATCGCGCCCGCGATCGCCAGAATGTAGGTGAGGAAAAGAGAATATTGCGCCCGACGCGAGAAACCCGGGCGCCGATCCCGCGTCGGCGCCATCACCTATTCCTCTTGAGAAAACCGCCTCTGTTCAACCGTTTGTCAGCACGCCGCGATACATCGGATCTTCAAGCGCCCGCCCGGTGCCGAGCGCCACGCAGGTTAGCGGATCCTCAGCGACGGTGACAGGGAGGCCCGTCTCGTCGCGCAGCACCTCGTCCAGCCCCTGAAGCAATGCGCCGCCACCGGTAAGCACGATGCCCTGATCGACGATGTCGGCGGCCAGTTCCGGCGCGGTATTTTCGAGCGCGACGCGCACGCCCTCGACGATCGTGGCGACCGGCTCTGATAACGCCTCGGCGATCTGCCCTTGGTTGATCTGGATTTCCTTCGGCACGCCGTTCACCAGGTCGCGGCCCTTGATGTGGATCGTCAGTCCGATGCCGTCGGACGGCGGCTTGGCGATCCCGACTTCCTGCTTTATCCGCTCGGCTGTCGCTTCGCCGATCAGCAGATTGTGGTTGCGGCGGACATAGCTGACGATTGCCTCGTCCATCTTGTCGCCGCCGACGCGCACGCTGGTGGTATAGGCAAGGCCGCGCAGCGAGAGCACGGCCACCTCGGTGGTGCCGCCCCCGATATCGACCACCATGCTGCCGATCGGCTCGGTCACCGGCATGTCGGCGCCGATCGCGGCGGCCATCGGCTCCTCGATCAGCCACACCTGGCTGGCACCAGCGTTAGACGCGGCGTCTCTGATCGCGCGTCGTTCCACCTTGGTTGAGCCAGAGGGAACGCAGATCACGATCTCGGGGAAGCGCCATGGCCGCTGTTTGCCGCCGTGCACCTTGTGGATGAAGTGCTTTATCATCTGTTCGGCGACGTCGATGTCGGCGATCACGCCATCGCGCAACGGGCGGATCGCCTCGATGTTGCCGGGCGTCTTGCCCATCATCATCTTGGCGTCGTCGCCAACGGCCTTCACTTTCTTGATTCCGTTGATCGTCTCGACCGCCACGACAGATGGCTCGTTAAGCACGATCCCACGACCGCGCAGGTAGACGACCGTATTCGCCGTGCCGAGATCGATCGCCATATCGTGCGACATGAACTTGAAAAATCGCGAAAAGGCCATGTTTCGGTAAATTCCGTCCCCGAGTCGCCGCGTCAGAATCGCGGCACGATATGCCAAGCATCCCACGCCTGCCGTCGCAAGGCGTAATTGATACGCATATATCTACGTCTCACGGGGTCGCGGGATGCCGCCGCTTGGGCTAGGGGAGTTGTCGTGTCAATACGACGTTTACCCGAGCACCTGGTCAACCGCATCGCTGCCGGTGAAGTGGTGGAAAGACCGGCCAGCGCGTTGAAGGAACTGGTGGAGAACGCGATCGACGCCGGTGCGACGCGCGTGAGTGTTGCGCTCGCCGCCGGCGGGACGGAGCGGATCGAGGTAGCCGATGATGGTTGCGGGATGACGCCTGGGGAAATGGCGCTGGCCTGCGAACGCCATGCGACGTCCAAGCTGCCCGACGACGATATCGATGCGGTTTCAACGCTCGGTTTTCGCGGAGAGGCGCTGCCCTCTATCGCCAGCGTCGCGCGGTTGACGCTGGAGAGTCGCCCGCGCGGCAGCGACGGCTGGGCGCGCACGATCGATAATGGCGATCTGGTGCGCGAAGGGCCAGCCGCCCTGCCACTCGGCACGCGGATCGTGGTGGACGGCCTGTTCGCGCGGGTGCCGGCGCGACGAAAGTTCCTGCGCTCGACCCGGAGCGAATATGCCGCCTGCCTCGATGTGGTGCGGCGGCTGGCGATGGCGCGGCCGGATATCGCCTTTACGTTGGAGCACGATGGCCGCCGCGCGCTCGCCGCATTGCAGGCGGAGGGCCGCCCCGGCCGTGTCGCTCTGCTGACCGATCGCGCGCTGGCGGAGAATTCGGTCGCGGTCGATCTGGAGCGCGAGGGTGTCGTGCTGGGTGGCGTCGCAGGGCTGCCAACCTTCCATCGCGGTGTCGCCGACCACCAATATCTGTTCGTCAACGGGCGTCCGGTGAAGGACCGGCTGCTGATCGGCGCGATTCGCGGCGCTTACGCAGAAATGATGCCGCGGGACCGCCATGCGGTGGTGGCGCTGTTTCTCGAGGTGCCGCCCGATCAGGTCGACGTGAACGTACATCCCGCCAAGACAGAAGTGCGCTTCCGTGATCCCGCAATGATTCGGGGCATGATCGTCAGCGGCATTCGCCGTGCGCTCGATGGCGCGGGGCATCGCGTGTCGAACCGCGCGGCGGAGGATGCGCTGGCGATGTGGCGGAGCGAGCCGATCGCGCGCCCGGCAGAGTATCAGCAAACGATCTGGGCTCCGCCGCCCCAACCCGCGGGGATGTCGGTCGCGGATCGGCGCACGAGCTTCGCCGCGCCGCCGCCACAGGCGCGTGCCGAGCCGGCGTGGGCACCGCCGCCGGAGCGCGAGGATCATCCGTTGGGCGTGGCGCGTGGGCAGGTCGCCAAAACTTACATTGTCGCGGAGGCGGAGGACGGCCTCGTCATCGTCGATCAGCATGCGGCGCACGAGCGGCTGGTGCTGGAGCGGATGCGCCGCGCGCTCGCGGACGGGCGGGTCGCATCGCAGGCGCTCCTCATCCCCGAGGTCATCGAACTGGACGAGCCGGCGTGCGACAGGCTGGAGGCGCGGGTGACGGAACTTGCCGAACTGGGGTTGGAGCTCGAGCGCTTCGGGCCGCGCGCGATCCTGGTGCGCGCGATGCCCGCGTTGTTGGGCGCCGGCGATCCGTCGGGACTGGTCGGCGACCTTGCCGACGAACTCGCCGCATTCGACGAGGCGCTGTCATTGCGCGAACGTCTCGATGCTGTCGCCGGTACGATGGCATGCCACGGCTCGGTTCGGGCGGGGCGGGTGCTTTCGGTCGCGGAGATGAACGCGCTGCTCCGTGAGATGGAAGTCACGCCGCACTCCGGGCAATGCAATCACGGGCGACCGACCTGGGTGAAGCTGGCGCATGGCGATATCGAGAAGCTGTTTGGGCGACGGTGACGGGCGTCGCCACAGTTGTGGACAGCTAATGCGGCCCGACCACATGTGCGTGGATAACCCGTCACGACCTAACCGCTGGCCGGGGCACGTCTTCGGCTCGGCGCCGTTCGTGTTGTTCGCCTTGCCGGCTTCTGCGTTTTACATGGTAGCGGAGCGCATGTGCGACATTGGCTCAGCACGATCATGCACAGTGAGTGGGGAGATTATCCAAGCGCCTCTTCCTCAGCGCAGCTAGGGCGCTTTGCGCGTTCGTAGGACGGGCGACAAATGCGCTGATAAACTGGATCAGGTCGTTTCAAGCTTCGTCAGCCTGCGGACAGCGGCTGGGACGCCCCTCTCGGCCAGGAGTGGGGGTCAATCAGCCCGCATATGTCCGCACCGGCACGCCAGCCGCCGCCAGCGCAGCATGTGCCTGCGCGATCGTAGCGTCGCCGAAGTGGAAGATCGATGCGGCCAGCACGGCGGAGGCGTGCCCCTCCGTCACGCCGGCGACGAGATCCTTCAGGCTGCCAACGCCGCCCGAGGCCACGACGGGCACTTTCGTCCGGTCCGCGATCGTGCGGATCAGCGCCAGCTCGTAGCCGTCGCGGGTGCCATCGCGGTCCATCGACGTGATAAGCAGTTCGCCCGCGCCCAGACCGGCGAGGCGCAATGCGTGCTCCACCGCATCTATCCCGGTCGCACGGCGGCCGCCATGCGTGAACACTTCCCAGCGATCGCCGCTTCGGCGCGCGTCCACGCTTGCCACGCAGCATTGGCTTCCAAATCGGTTCGCAATGTCGGACACCACTTCCGGCCGTGTTACCGCAGCGGAGTTGACCGCCACCTTATCCGCGCCCGCCAGCAGCAAGGCGCGCGCATCTTCCGCTGTCCGCACCCCGCCGCCGACGGTGAGCGGCATGAAACACACCGCCGCCGTGCGCCGTACCACGTCCAGGATCGTGTCGCGCCCCTCGTGGCTGGCCGTTATATCCAGGAAGCAGAGCTCGTCCGCGCCCGCACTATCATAGGCGCGCGCCTGCTCCACCGGATCGCCTGCGTCCTTCAGATCGACGAAGTTCACGCCCTTCACCACACGGCCGTTCGCCACATCGAGACACGGGATGACACGGGCACGAACGGTCATCCGGCAGCGCTCGCAACAGACAGCGCGGCCGAGAGATCGAGCCTTCCGTCATAGAGCGCACGGCCGGTGATGACGCCTTCCACACCATCGCGCGCATGAAGCGCAAGGATGTGAATGTCGCCGATGCCTTTCACACCGCCGCTGGCGATCACCGGAATGTTGACCGATCGTGCGAGATCGACGGTGGCCTCGACGTTGCACCCCTTGAGCAGCCCGTCGCGCCCCACATCGGTAAACAGGAGCGCGGCCACCCCGGCATCCTCGAAGCGGCGCGCCATATCGGTGGCGCGGACATCGGAAACCTCGGCCCAGCCCTTCGTTGCGACCATGCCGTCGCGCGCGTCGACCGCGACCACGATCCCACCGGGAAAGGCTTTGGCCATGTCGCGGACGAATTGTGGCTTCTCCAGCGCCGCCGTCCCGATCACCACCCGCGCCACGCCGAGATCGAACCACGCCTCCACCGCGCCGGGTGTACGGATGCCGCCGCCGAGCTGGACGTGACCGGGGAAGCGTTCGACGATCGTGCGCACCGCCGCGCCATTCACGGATTCTCCCGCGAAAGCGCCGTCGAGATCGACGACATGGAGATGTTGTGCGCCGGCGTCCGCAAACTGCATCGCCTGCGCAGCAGGGTCGTCGCCGTAGACGGTGGCGCGATCCATATCGCCTTCGGCGAGGCGAACGACCTGACCAGCCTTGAGGTCGATGGCAGGAAAAACGATCAGGGTCATGGGCGCCACGCTAGGAATCGTTCGAGCAGCGCGATGCCGTAGCGCTGGCTCTTTTCGGGATGAAATTGCACGCCGAGCATGTTGTCCCGGCCGATCGCCGCCGTCACCGGCCCGCCGTGATCGGTGCGCGCGAGGACATTCTCGCCCTCGAACGCGTAGCTGTGCAGAAAATACGCTTCGCCTGCCTCCAGTAACCCCGTCGAGGCGAGCGGGGTTACATCGTTCCACCCCATGTGCGGCACTTTCGCGGCCGGGTCTTCTGGGGCGAGCCGGCGGACCTGGCCCGCGATCCATCCGAGGCCTTGGTGCGTGCCCATTTCCTCGCCGGTCTCCGCCATCAGTTGCATACCGACGCAGATGCCGAGGAACGGCGCGCCGTCGTTCAGCACGCGCTGCGTCAGCGCCGCCTGCAGACTATCGACCTTGCGTAAATTCGCCGCGCACGCGCCAAATGCGCCGACTCCGGGCAGGACGATGCGTTCCGCGCGCACAATAACGTCCGGGTCGGCGGTGATCACCACGTCCCGTGCACCGGCCGTCCGTAGCGCGTTCTCCACCGAGCGGAGGTTGCCCGACTCGATATCGACCAACGCCAGCGTCATCGTGCGAGGCGGGCGACCGCATCGACCGCGAAGCTAGCCTTGAACTCAACCACTTCGGCGGTCGCGACGCCGCTGACGACGAACGGATCGGTCTGCGCGAGCGCCTCGATATCCTCTGCAACGCCGCGGCACAGGATCACCCCGCCAGTACGCGGTTCACGACGACCAGCCACGACGAAAACGCCTTGCTCGAAGCCCTGTTCGAGAAAGGCGACATGCGCCTCCATCTGCGCATCGACATCTTCGAGCGGCTTTACGTAATCGAGCAGGATCAGGCTCAGGTGCCCCTCCGCGCGATATTTTCCGGCCGGCATCACAACATGCCTTTCGTCGAGGGGATGGTATCCGCCTTGCGCGGGTCGATCTCCACCGCCTGACGCAACGCGCGGGCGAGGCCCTTGAAAGCGCTTTCGGCGATATGGTGATTGTTCTCGCCATGCAGGGTCTCGACGTGGAGCGTGATCCCGGCGGCCTGTGCGAAGGAATGGAACCAGTGTTTGAACATCTCGGTATCCATTTCGCCCAGGCGCTTCTGGGTGAACTCCGTATTCCACACCAGCCACGGTCGCCCGGAAATGTCGAGCGCGACGCGCGTCAGCGTCTCGTCCATCGGCGACAAAGCATCGCCGTATCGGCGGATGCCGCGCTTGTCGCCGAGCGCCTGAGCAATGGCTTGGCCGATCGCGATGCCGGTGTCCTCGACCGTATGGTGCTGGTCGATGTGCAGATCGCCCTTCGTGCGTACGGAAAGATCGATCAGCGAATGGCGAGCGAGCTGCTCCAGCATATGATCGAAAAAGCCGATGCCGGTTTCCACGTCATACTGGCCGCTGCCGTCGAGATTGACGGTGACGGCGATGTCCGTCTCGCTGGTGGCACGGGTTATGGTCGCTGTGCGCATGGCCGCGCTCCATAGCGCGCGTGCGGCATTTGGGAAGGAAAGCTTTGCTTGACCACGCCCGCGACCGCGCTACCCATAGCCGCCATATGGATGATTCCGCGCCTGATAGCCTGATACCTTACGACGAGATCGTGCAGGAAGCCCTTCGCGCTGTGGTCGGCCGCGTGCTCGGCTCGGTCGCGGAGAACGGCGGCACGCTGCCGGGCGAGCATCATTTCTACATCACGTTCAAGACACAGGCGCCGGGCGTCGATATCCCGAAGCGTCTGATCGAGCGCTTCCCTGACGAGATGACGATCGTCATGCAGAACCGCTTTTGGGATCTGACCGTCGACGACACGAAATTCTCGGTCGGCCTAAGCTTCAACCAGGTGCCGTCGAAGCTGCTGATCCCGTATTCGGCGGTCACCGGCTTTCACGATCCGGCGGTGAATTTCGAATTGCGCTTCCAGGCGGCCGAAGGACCGGAGGACGGTCCGGGGGGCCACGATCCGGCGGAGAACGACGGCCCGACCGCAACGCCGGTCGAGGATGGATCGAACGTCGTGGCGGTCGATTTCAAGCGCAAGAAATAGACCGGCCGCGGCGGGACAGACCTGCGCCATGCGGCCGTGCATCGTGGAGCACGGATGACCGACAGCCGCACCGAAACCGATTCGATCGGCGCGATCGCGGTGCCGGCCCAGGCCTATTGGGGCGCGCAGACGCAGCGATCGATCGAGAACTTCCCATTCGGCGACCGCGAAAGGATGCCGATCGCCATCCCCCGAGCACTCGCGCTGGTAAAGCAGGCGGCCGCCCGGGTAAATCGCAACCACGGCCTCTCCGCGGACAAGGCCGATGCGATCGAGCAGGCGGCGGCCGAAGTCGCTTCCGGCGACCATGACGATCAGTTCCCGCTGGTAATCTGGCAGACCGGCAGCGGCACACAATCGAACATGAACGTCAATGAGGTGATCGCGGGCCGCGCCAACGAGATTCTGACCGGCCAGCGCGGTGGCAAGTCGCCGGTGCATCCCAATGATGATGTGAACCGCGGGCAATCCTCGAATGACAGTTTCCCCACCGCGCTCCACATCGCGGCGACGCTTGGCGTGCGCGAGCGCCTGTTCCCGGCGCTAAACCGGCTCCACGACGCACTTGATATCAAGGCGCATTCCTGGGTGCATATCGTGAAGATCGGGCGCACCCATCTTCAGGATGCCACACCTCTCACGCTCGGGCAGGAGTTTTCCGGCTATGCGAACCAGCTTTATCGTTGTCGTCGCCGGATAGAGCCGGCAATCGAACATGGCACGCTGCGGCTGGCTCAGGGAGGCACGGCGGTTGGTACCGGACTGAACGCACCCGCGGGTTTCGCGGAGGATTTCTGCGCCGCGCTGCGCGACATTACCGGCGAAGCTTTTATTCCGGCGGAGAATTTTTTCGAGGCGCTCGGCTCGAACGATCCGCTTGTTCACCTATCAGGCACGCTCAATACACTGGCGGTTGCGCTCACCAAGATTGCCAGCGACATCCGCCTGCTTGGCTCCGGCCCGCGCTGCGGCATCGGCGAACTTGATCTGCCGGCGAACGAGCCGGGCAGTTCGATCATGCCGGGCAAGGTAAATCCCACGCAATGCGAAATGCTTACAATGGTCGCCGCGCAGGTGATGGGCAATCATGTCGCGATCACCGTGGGCGGCGCGCAGGGGCATCTGGAACTGAACGTGTTCAAGCCCGTAATTGGTGCGGCAGTGTTGCGGTCGATTGACTTGCTTGCGGTTGGCATGGCGTCTTTTGCCGAACGCTGCGTCGAGGGGCTGGAGGCGAACCAGCGGCGCATCGCTGAGCTGGTTGATCGATCGCTGATGCTGGTGACCGCGCTCGCGCCAGAAATAGGCTATGACAATGCCGCCAGGATCGCCAAGCATGCTCATGCGGAGGGACTGACCCTGCGCGAGGCAGCGACGGCGCTCGGGCTGGTCGACGCCGCGACTTTCGATCGCCTTGTCCGGCCCGAGGCAATGCTCGGAACCTGAACGCGCCTGAAGCGCTTGTTCGCTCCAAGGCAGTTCTAAGGGGTTATTCGAATGATTCGCTCTATTATTGGCGCACTAGTTGGTAGCGAGCTACAGCGCCGCGAAGGCGGAAGTGGCGTCAAAGGTGCAATTCTCGGCGCGTTTATGACTCGCGCGGTCACGCGTATGGGTCCGCTTGGGCTGGCGGTTGGTGGGGCCTATGTCGCGAAAAAGGCTTACGACCGGCACAAGGCGCGGCAGACTGGGAGTGCCTCGACCGTCGCCTAAACGCGCCGCGCCGCGCCATGTCGTCTTGACGCATGCCCTGCGCGCGCGGCAGTAGCGCGCATGGCCGCTTCCCCACATCCCGATCCGCACGGTTTCAAGCGCCGCGGCGTGTTGTTTGTGCTGTCCTCGCCATCGGGCGCGGGCAAGTCCACTATCGCGCGCAAATTGCTCGCGGACGATGCCGATCTTTGTATGTCGGTTTCCGCTACCACACGCGCGATGCGCCCCGGCGAGGTTGATGGGACGGATTATCATTTCGTTTCGCTAGATCGCTTTCGGGAAATGGCGAACTCCCACGAGTTCCTGGAGTGGGCGCATGTTTTCGATGAACGGTATGGCACACCCAAGGCGCCGGTGGAGAAGATGCTGGCGGCCGGCAAGGATGTGCTCTTCGATATAGACTGGCAGGGAGCGCAGCAGCTTTATCAGATCGCAGGCGGCGATGTGGTGCGGGTATTCATCCTGCCACCATCGATGGAGGAATTGCATCAGCGCCTGCTGAAGCGCGCGACCGACTCGACCGAGATCATCGACAGGCGCATGTCGCGGGCCGCGAATGAGGTCAGCCATTGGGACGGCTATGACTATGTTTTGGTCAATGACGATGTCGAGCAATGCTTCCAGCATGTCCGCACGATCCTGGCGGCGGAGCGCCTGAAGCGATCGCGACAGACCGGGCTGATCGGCTTCATTCGCAAGTTGCGCCGCGCCAGCTAGCGCCGCGTGAGCGCAGCGAGAAACCTTGTCGCCGCATCAAAGTCCGCACGTTTCGCCTCGCGAGCGCGGGTGGCGAGTTCGTCGTCACCCCATTTCTCGATCTGCCAGTCTTCGTCAATCTGCGCGGCGCGCCACAACGCATCGGGATCGATCACACCTTCCGCCAGCGCCAGCGTGCCTACGATCGTGCCGGTCGCTCCAACGATCGTTTGCAAGGCCGCAAGCGCAAACGGATCATACGTCGCGACAGCGTCGGAGATCCGTGCGAGCGTCGCCTCGGGCTGATCGACGTGCATCACGCCAGCGGTTGTCTCAAAATGCACGTCGTAGCGACGCCGCGCCCAGTCGAGCAGCGGATTCCATGCCGCCTTCTGGCGCGCCACCAGCTCGGCTGGCGTCTCCGCTCGATAGCAGGTGAGGTCGCTCTCTGCATATCGCGCGATATCTTTGACGAATGGAGCGGGATCCGGTGCGATCCGATCGATCGCTGCGTTGGCGAGCCCGGTCAGAGGCATCAAGCGCGGATCGAGGGTTTCGGCAACTCCGCGCCATTCTTCGGCTATCACCTCCGCCAAGGCCGCTGTGGGTAGCGCGAGCCGCGCGCGGCCCGGCGTGCGCACCGTCCGACCGTCAAGCAGCACGCCGCCGCCCTCGTCCAGCGACACCTCGTTCCAGAAGCGCTTCATTCCGGCGGTGTCCGCCAGCGCTTCGCAAGGCTGCGCGGCACGATTGCCATCATTGCCATCGCCGAAAGCACGATCGCGCCGCCAAGTACCCTCCGCCAGACAGTGTCGCCTTCTGCGAGGAGGATCACGCCGAGCACCGCTCCGCCCGAGGCGGCCAGGCGGGAGAGCGTGATGTAAAACCAGCGGACCTTGGCGGGATCTTGATTGGGGGCGGCCATAGCAGGCCTATGACCGATCGACGACGCGCGCGCCAGCCATCGCGACGAACCGTATCGCGCGGACGCCGGGTGTAGCGTGAACGGCTTGGTAAGTACCTCCTGCTATGGTTAAGCAATGGGCTGAACGGGCCGGGGGGGCACGCCGGCTTTCAACATTTGGATATGGAGACGCTGGCAGATGGTCGGCCCGATGGTATTCACTTATGGTTTGTTGATGAGCTTCGTGTTGTCTGGCGCGTCGCGCAACGCGAAAATGCGGCGTCCGAACCCGCCGGTGGTGCAATATACCGGTTATGTGTTGTGCGGATTGACCGGCGCGCTCTCTGCGATGCTCTTCGCGATCGCCGCGCTCGGCTTTTTCGGCGCGCCGCTCATCTGATCCTTGCGGGCGCAGCGAAAGCGGAAGCACTACCCTACCTCGACGACGACGTAGCTGCATGTCGCCATCTGATCCGCCAGAATTGGCGATTGCCCGCGTGATGCCCGAAATCGGCATGGCCCGGTTGATGCACGACGGATGAAAGGTGAAATTGCCCGCCGTGTCGATCGTCACCGGCGCATGCTCCACCGCCGGCCCGTCCGCGCCGGTCGCATTTCCCCCGTGACGAGATGCGACGCCGCTACAGTTGCGCGGATAGGGTGTCGGAATACATCAGTCGCGCTCGGTGCCACGTCCGCGCCGTTCGCCGCGCCGGGCCTTGCGCACCGTTTTCGCATGGGCGCGCGCCTTCGCCTTTTTCTCCTCACGGCTGGGCGGGGGGCGTGTGTCAGCCGGCATGTTGTCGCCGAGCGCCTCGTCGAAGCCCAGGCTCTTCAGGCTTTCGGCAAAATGGGTCGGAAGTGCGGCGGTCACGTCGATCTTGTCGCCGTCCGGGTGATCGACGCGGATGCGCCGCGCGTGCAGATGCATCTTCCGGCTGATCCCACCGGTGAGGAACGCCGCCGCGCCGCCATATTTGCCATCGCCAACGATCGGGTGCCCGATCGCCGCCATATGCACGCGAAGCTGGTGGGTACGCCCCGTGAATGGCTGCAATTCAACCCAGGCCGCATGATTGCCCGCGCGCTCGATCACCCGATAACGGCTGCGGGAAGGCTGCCCTTCCGCCTCGTCGACGTGCATTTTCTCGCCGCCAGTTCCGGGCTGCTTGGCGATCGGCAGATCGACCGTGCCATCCTCGATCGACGGCACCCCGACCACCAGGGCCCAGTAAACCTTCTTGGCCGAACGCCCCGAGAATGCCTTTGAAAAGAACGCCGCGGCGCGCGCGGTCCGCGCTACCAGCAGCGCGCCCGAGGTATCCTTGTCAAGCCGGTGGACGAGTTTGGGTCGCCCCTCCGCCTCGAACTGAAGCGCGTCGAGCAGGCCGTCGACATGCGCCGTGGTCTTGGTGCCGCCCTGCGTGGCCAGGCCAGGGGGCTTGTTGAGCACGAATGCGGCGGCATCCTGGTGGATCACCATCTCGCGCGCAAACGCGATCTCGTCATCAGACAGCGGCGCCCGCTGGCGCACCGGGCGTGTCGTGGCGCGTAACGGCTCGGCCGGCGGCACGCGCAGCACCTGACCGACGGTGACGCGATCGCCCGGCCCCACGCGCGCGCCATCCAACCGCAGTTGCCCGGTCCGCGCCCATTTGGCGACGATGGTGAAGCTCGTATCGGGCAGATGGCGCTTGAACCAGCGATCGACGCGGATGCCATCGTCATCGGGCGCGACCGTGAACTGGCGGACGGCATCGTTCATGCCGTCACCGCGCGCATGATGAACAGACCCGTGAACACTGCCAGAACCGCGCCGAACAGTGACGCCAGGACATAGGCGAGCGCCCCCGCCCAGGCCCCGCGCTCGATCATCGCCACCACGTCCAGCGAGAATGAGGAGAAGGTTGTATATCCGCCGAGTACACCAACGCCGAGCAGCAGCCGCCAGCCTTCGCCGCTCACCGTGGGGAAGCGCGCCAGTGTGCCGACGAGCAGGCCCATCAGCAGTCCGCCGACGATATTCACCGTCAGCGTTCCCCATGGCCAGTTTGGCCCGAGCAGCGCAAGCATCAGCCGGCCGGTCAGATGCCGCGCGCCCGATCCGAAGGCGCCCCCAAGCATGACAATGAGTAGGTTCTGCATCGCGCCGCCCTAGCGTGAAAGGCGCGGCGGCGGAAGGGAAGGGGATCAGTTGCCGCGGTCGGCGATAAGATCGACCTCGGTGCCGCCGCCCGCCCGGGGCCGGAACATCACGAACAGCGCGCCTTTGCCGGGTGTCGAGGCGGCGAGGACATGATCCGCTCCATCCATGCCATGCTGTGCCGAAAGACCGGCATCGCCGGCCTTGGTGTAATACCAGGCCAGCAGGCGCTGCAGCGACGCTCCGCTGGCGAAATTCACGATGCGAAGCGCGCAGCCATTGCCGTCCGCACCAGCTGCTTCGATCACCCGTGCATCCGGATAAAGTGGCGTTGCGGGTGGCAATCGGTTCGCCCAGACGGCCGAATACCTTACCTTGGCGACACAATCCCCGGTGGCGTGCTGCCCTTCCGCGAGCGCGCCCAGCGTCAATGCGCGCCGCGCGGCGGCGCATTGCGGGCACGGGCCGGGCGCCGGTGCCGGCCGCAACCTATCCCTTTCGGCGGGGCCGCCGCGCGCCGCGATATCGTCTGGCGGCAAAGCGCCGCTGGCCGGTTGTGCCGGTGGCCTGACTACATCTGCATTTGCCTGCTGCACCAGCGCGGGATCGACCATGATCGGATCGCGCAGCGCAGTTCGGAGCGCGGGATCGTTGGCCGCACTCGCCTCGTTCGTGGCGGCGAGCATATTGTCGAGTTCGTCCGCGTTGCCGGTATCGCTGCGGGAGTCGCCACACGCGGCTAGCGTGATCGCCAGCAGCGGGGCGAGGAACTTGGCGAGGTGGCGCGGCTCGATCATGGCGAAGATACTTGCCCTATCTTGCTTGCCGAAGCGTTGACACGCGTGCCGTATTGCACTTGCACTACACTGCGGCGCGACCCATGTTGCCGCCCATGTTCAATATCTTCTCGATCCTGATCGGCCTCGTCGCTTTGCTGTTTGCGATTCCCGGCGTGCTGCCGTTGTTCGGCTGGCTCAACTGGGCGGCATTGCCGATCGCGGCGGTGGGCGCGCTGTTCGGCATGATCTCGTCGAGCGATTCGGGCCGCAACTTCAACCTGCTCGTGTTGCTTATCGCGATCGTGCGCCTCGCGCTTGGCGGGGGCTTCTTCTGATATAGCGGAGCGATTGGTTGGCCGATACCGCAATGGCGCGTTATTGTTCGGTGGACACGCGCTGCATTCCGCGCATGATGCGCGAATGGATCACCTGCTGACCTCTGAAACGCGCGCTTTCCGGGACGAGGTGCGCACCTTTCTGCGCGAGAAGCTTCCGCCCGATTTGTCGCGTGCGGCGCGACGCGCGACGAGCGTATTCCTTCATCCCGATATCACCCTGGCCTGGCAGAGCATATTGCACGCGCAAGGCTGGGTCGCTCCAGACTGGCCGGTGGAGTATGGTGGGCCGGGATGGGATGGCATCCGCCGCTATATCTTTGCCGAGGAATGCGCCCGCGCCCATGCGCCCTCGCTGCCGCCGCAGGGGCTGAAGATGGTCGCACCCGTAATCATGCACTACGGCACGGACGAGCAGAAGGCGGCGCTGCTGCCGCGCATCCTGTCGGGACAGGATTACTGGTGCCAGGGCTATTCGGAGCCGGGCGCCGGATCGGACCTGGCTGCGCTCCGCATGCGCGCGGTGCGCGATGGCGACGACTATGTACTCAACGGATCGAAGATCTGGACGACCCATGCGCATTTCGCGAACCGTATGTTTTGCCTCGTCCGGACCAGCACCGAAGGGCGGCCGCAGTCCGGCATAACCTTCCTACTGCTCGAAATGGCCACGCCGGGGATCACCGTGACGCCGATCCTGACGCTCGCCGGCGAGCATGAGTTCAATCAGGTGTTCTTCGACGATGCCCGCGTGCCGGTCGTCGGTCGGCTAGGTGCCGAAAATGACGGCTGGACGGTCGCCAAGCATCTGCTGACGTTTGAACGGGGTGGCCGATATGCGCCCAGCCTTGCAGCGCATCTCGACACGATCCGTGATGCGGCGGCGCGAACGGGCTGGCTGGATCATGAGGGCAATCGCGAGCGGCTGGCGCGTGAGGCGATCGCGATCGATGCCTTGCGCGCGATCGAGTTTGCGGCGCTGGAGGGCGATGGGCCGTCCGACGCAATCCGGCCTTCGATGCTCAAAGTTCTGGGAACTGAAACGTCGCAGCGGCTCGATCATCTCGCGCTGGAAATGGCGGCATTGTGGGATGGCGCCATTGAGGACGCGCCAGATGCGATCGCCGTAGCGATGCCGCGTTATCTCAACAATCGTGCTGGCAGCATCTATGCCGGATCAAACGAGATCCAGCGCGATCTGATCGCGCGCGCGGTGGTAGATCAGGCAGCGTAGCGGGAGAGGTGAGTGCGGGCGCCACCGTCGCCCTGCATCAGGGCACGGGCGCGGCGAAAATATCCGCCGACGTTCAATTCCGCCGTTAGCCCCATCGCGCCATGAATCTGTACCGCGCCCTCGCCGACGATCCGCGCTGCATCGTCACACACCACGCGTGCCGCGCTGACAAAGCGGGCTGAATGTGGATCGGCCGAGTCCAGTGCGTCGATCGCCGCACTGGTGATCGCATCGGCCTGTTCGAGGATCATCGCCATATCGGCCATGCGATGCCGCAGCACCTGAAAGCTCGCGATCGAAACGCCGAACTGGCGCCGCTCGCGAGAGAACAGCGCCGCGTCGCGCAGCATTGTACGGCATAGTCCGACGATCTCGGCACAATGCAACACGGTGAGCATTTCCGCTGTCGCGTCAGTAGCAGCGGCGCGCTTGGCGGCCCAATGCTCCGCCCAGGGGAACTCGGCATTGGCGCGGCCCAATGCTGCTGCAACTACGGCTGCGTCCCTAAGGTTCTGTCCTAGCCCACCATCTTCCTCCGCGACGCCGAGCGTATCGAGCCCGGTTTCCTCAATCGCGGTCACCCAATTGTTGCCGCCGCGTGCAAGGGTGGCGTCAAGGGTTTCAGCGAGCATCCGTTGCTCGTCAGTGCGCGCGAGCGTCATTTCGGTTCGTTCTGCTCTCAACGTTGGCTTGAAATGCTTGCGTAACCCCCGACCTGGAAACTTGCCAGGGAGATTGTTGGTGACTATCGCGATCGTCCGACGGGCATGCCCTGTGCGAGCGTCCGAGTTTACGAGCGTCCGAGTTTATCAGCGGCAAGGCCCGGGACTGTTCCGGGACTATCGTCGCTGGTTCCTGCCGTGTTCCGCCCGGTTTTGCCGGTGTCGGACAAACCTGTTGCGCTGTGATCGGCGGAAAAGCTAAGGGCATCCGCGCGTCGGGGAGTGGCGCAGTCTGGTAGCGCGCCTGCTTTGGGAGCAGGATGTCGCAGGTTCGAATCCTGTCTCCCCGACCATCCGCTCGCAAGTCCTTGATTTCGCGTCTTAACGACGGCGATAAGAGACGGTTGTACCCCCGACTGTACCCCTTGCTGTACCCACTGGGGTGGCGGAATGGGCTTATCGAACGTGTGTTTGCGCGGCAGCCGCTATTGGTGGCGCAAGAAAATGACGGTTGGCGGCGTACGGTTACCGCTGGGGTTACCGTTGGGCGCAATGAACTTCACAGACGCGCGGGTTACTGCCTTGCGTCTCGGTTCTGCGGAGGAAGCTTTGCGCATGGGTTACGGTCCGTCGTCGGGTGTGAGCCCCGACCAGCTCAAGAAGGTATTCAGCGACGCGCTGCGCTGGCAATTGCAGCGAATCCTTGAGGATCAGTTCGCCAGCAGCACCGCCGCCGTCGACCATGCCTCCCTCAACTCTCCCTACGCCGAGGCGTGGACCTTTCTCTCAAAGCAGCATCAGGTGGGCGGCGCCTGGAAGGACAAGGACGTCTACAGCTTCCGCCGTACCGCCACCTCGATGCTAAAGGGCGTCGTGCCGGACAGCGTTCGCTGCAACATCTTCGGGCATGAAGGCGAAACCGAGAAGGCCCGCACCTTTGACGACGAGGCGGACCTGTCGATCAAGCTGGAGGCGCTCAAACATCTGACGCCGCTGACCGAACATATCCCGCCGGTCCTGCCGATCCGTATCCGCCCCGCGAACCGCCTAAAGTTCGGGGGTCGAATACCGAGCCGTTTGGGACGAACGAAGGCGGGCAAAGCGTAGCGAACCGCGTCTTGCATAGCGTTCGGGCCGTCGTGCTGATCGCCCCTTGCGACTATTGCTGCGCCCAACGCGGAGTCGATGTGTTTGCCGCCGTGAGGGCAGAAGTGCGTGGAAACGTCCTGATCAAGTAGCCCAATCCTCGTTGCAAGTTTCCCGATATTCGCGTTAACCGGATCGCGGCGATCAACATCCTCCCTGTTTGGCCGAGTTCGTCCGCATCGACACAACCAATTAGAATGGACAGGCCCTTGCACGGGGCTGACGCCGGAATGCGAGCAGCATCGCCAGCGCCACCGCCGTCATTACGGCACCCGCCAGCGCCACAGCAGGTAATCCAAGCCCAGCCCCGATCACGGCCCCGCCCAGAGCCGCGCCGATCGCGTTGCCGAGGTTGAACGCGCCGATGTTCATCGCCGAGGCGAGGTTCGGCGCCTCCGATGCGGTATCCATCACCCGCATCTGCAGGGGCGGGACGATCGCGAAGCTGGCGATGCCCCAGATCAGGATCGCGACGGCGGCGGTCACCGGCCATTGCATCAGCACCGTAAAGGCCAGCAGCGTCAGCGCCATGACCGCGAGCATGGTCATCAGCGCCCGGTCGACCGAATGGTCGGCGAGCTTGCCTCCGAGCGCATTGCCGATCGTCGCGCCGACGCCGAACAGCATCAGCATCGCGGTGACATAACCGCTCGAGCCGTGCGTCACATCGCGGAGGATCGGCACGATATAGGTGAAGACGGTAAAGACGCCGCCAAAGCCGATCGTGGTCAGCGTCAGCGCCATCACCACCGGCCCACGTGTCAGCACGCGCAGTTCGGTGCGCATGTCACCGCCCTCGGTCGCGGGGAGCGGGGGCAGCGCGAGGCGAAGCGACAGCATCGCGATCGCGCCGACGCCTGCGATCCCGGCAAAGGCGGTCCGCCAGCCGATCGCCTCGCTGACCCAGGTCGCCGCCGGCACGCCGCCGATGGTGGCGACGGTCAGCCCGGTGAACATCGCCGCGACCGCGCCCGCGCGCTTGTCCGGCGGCACCAGGCTGGCGGCGACCACCGATCCGACGCCGAAGAATGCGCCATGATTGAACGAGGTGACGACCCGCGCCGCCATCAGCATCCAATATCCGCCCGCCACCGCCGACAGGGCATTGCCGAGCGTGAAAATGCCCATCAGCGCGATCAAGAGGGTCCGCCGGTCGATACGCCCGGTAGCGAGGGCCATCAGCGGCGCGCCGATCAGCACGCCCATCGCATAGGCGCTAACCAGCAGCCCGGCGGCGGGGATCGACACCCGCAGGTCGCCGGCGATCACCGGCAACATGCCCATCGGCGCGAACTCGGTCACGCCGATGCCGAAGGCGCCGACCGCCAGCGAGATTAGCCCGAGATTGAACTTCATGATCCTGGCTCCCTCAGACCATCGGCGGCGCAAGGCGGGCGAAACCCTCCTGCTGCCGATAGGGGGTGTGCGGATAGGGCGGCAGTACGTCGCTCGCTGCATCAAGCGTGGCGATCTGCTCGGGCGTCAGCGCCCAGCCGACCGCCCCCAGATTTTCGCGCAACTGCGCCTCGTTGCGGGCGCCGATGATGACCGACGACACGGTCGGCCGCCGCAGCAGCCAGTTGATCGCGACCTGGGGGACGGTCTTGCCCGTCGCGCCCGCCACCGTCTCCAGCGCATCGACGACGCGGTAGAGGTGTTCGTCCTCGACCGGGGGCGCGAATTTCGCGGTGTCGTGCAGGCGACTGCCCGCCGGGATCGGTCGTCCGCGTCCGATCTTGCCGGTCAACCGGCCCCAGCCGAGCGGGCTCCATACCAGAGCACCGACGCCCTGGTCGGCCGCCAGCGGCATCAAATCCCATTCATAGGCCCGGCCGATCAGCGAATAATAGACCTGATGCGCGACCAGACGGGGCCAGCCATGGCGATCGGCAAGACCTTGCGCCTTCATGATCTGCCAGCCGGGATAATTGGAGACGCCGGCATAGCGGACCTTGCCCGCGGCGATCAGCCGGTCGAGCGTGCCCATCACCTCATCGGCCCGGGTGGAGGCGTCGAAGGCGTGAAGCTGCAGCAGGTCGATATGGTCGGTGCCCAATCGTCGCAGCGCCGCCTCGACGGCGCCGATCAGCCGCGCCCGCGACGCGCCCCAATTCTGCGGGCCGTCTCCTATCGGCAGGGCGGTTTTGGTCGAAATCAGGACGGCACCGCGCCGCCCTTTGATCGCTTCCCCGAGAACCTGTTCCGACGCGCCATCTGAATAAACGTCCGCGGTGTCGAACAGCGTGATCCCTGCGTCTAGGCAGATGTCGACCAGCCGCCGCGCCTCGGCGGCATCACTTGTGCCCCAGGCGCTGAACAGCGGGCCCTTACCGCCGAACGTGCCCGCGCCGAACGACAGCGCTGGCACGCGCAGGCCGGACGATCCCAGTTGCCGATATTCCATTACCGAACGAGACTGTTGAAAAATGGCTGCTTGCGATGGTGACGAGGGCGTGATTCACTCCTGCAAGGCGGCAGGGGGTCACGGACATGATGGGTCGGCAGGTGGCACAGGGCG
>NZ_SCNL01000019.1 GCF_005502745.1 Sphingomonas sp. 3P27F8 | reverse complement strand
CCCAAGGCCAGACCCCAGATGACCACCCGTCTGGCCCACCGCCGAAATCACCTCCAGCCGCAGCTCATCCGCCACCTGACGAAGATCAGACGCCGAAAGCAAACGCAAATCCGCCGGCTCTGCTATCCTGTCCAGCAACGGCGTCTCAAATATTCCAGTCATCCGCCGCTATTACTCCACGCAAAAACCAGTGTCGATTGCGACAATTCGAAGATCAGCTGGCTACGCGCGCGCAATCTGCGCAGATGCCGCGCACTTCGATCACCGGTCGCTCCGGCGAAAACCCGGCGGCTTCGGCGGCCTGCCTTACCGCCCGGGTAAGCTTGTCGTCATCGAGATGCGTCGTCTGCCCACATGAATCACACACCAGGAATATGCAGTCGTGTCGACAATCAGGATGCGTGTTGGCGACATAGGCATTGGCGCTTTCCACCCTACGCGCGAGATTGGCACCGACGAAGAGATCGAGGATGCGATAGATGCTGTTTGCCGCGATCCGCCTCCCCTCTCGCTTCGATACCGCATCGGCAATGTCATAAGCGGAAGCTGGCTTGTCGAATCCGGCAAGAGCATCAAACACGCTGGCGCGCATCATGGTCCATTGCTCGCCGGAGCGTTCGAGCGTCTTTTGCGCGGCGCGGGTCAGGTCCTCGCCGCGCGATTCGTGGTGCTGGTGGGCATGGCCGGGCATTGTCGGGAAATAGGCCGGAGCAGGCGACGCTACAACCCGCGGCGCTTATCAGTTCTCCGCCCGGCGGTTCAGATCGTGGCCGAAGGCGAGAATGCCGACGCCCACCACGGTCCATAGCGATTCGGCATGCCCGCCATCGTGCGGGAGCGACAGCGCCCCCATCATGATGCCCAATCCTAGCGAGCCCATCGCGAGCGGCATCAGATACCCGTGATGGATCACCCCACGGATCAGCGCGATCGCGCCCAGCCCGATGGCGACTGTCAATCCCACCTCGTGAAAGATCGGGTTGCCGAGCATTCCCCCGACGGTCGAAAGCATCGCGAGCAATACCGCACTCGCCAGGCAATGCACGACGCACAATCCTGACAGCATGATCGCCAGCCGATCTAGCGTCCCAAATCGACCGAGGCGAGTCGCGTTTCCCATTCGGCAGTCGATGTAGAACAGCAGGAGAGATGTTACAATATCACATCGGTAAAATCGTGTCGTGCCGGCTCGGCTTGGCAGGGTTGCCGGGCTCCGCTAGTGCGGAGCCATGTTGCAGCCTACACCGGGATACGTCTCCACCGCGCGCCCGGCGGCGCTTGCCCGCTGGCTATGGTGTGTCGCGGCCCTTATTGTTGCCATGGTAGTTGTTGGCGGCATCACCCGGCTGACCGAATCCGGCCTGTCAATCACGCAGTGGAAGCCGATCAGCGGCATCATTCCGCCACTGAACGACGCACAATGGCAGGCCGAGTTCTCAAACTACCAGAAAATCCCCGAATATCAGCAGCTAAACAAGGGGATGACGATCGCCGGCTTCAAGGCGATCTTCTTCTGGGAATATATCCATCGCGTGCTCGGCCGTGTAATCGGACTTGCATTCGCGCTGCCGCTGATCTGGTTCGCGTTCAGACGGCAGATACCACGCGGCTATGGCTGGCGATTGAGCGCGATCCTCGCGCTGGGCGGCCTGCAGGGAGCGATCGGCTGGTGGATGGTCAGCTCCGGCCTGTCGGTTCGCACGGATGTCAGCCATATTCGCCTTGCGGTGCATCTGCTGACCGCGCTGTTCATCCTGGCCGGCATCGTCTGGACAGCGCTCGATCTTCGGGAACAGACGCATGATCCGCTCGCGCGGCCTGCCCGTCTGAGCCCCCCCGTCGCGTTAGTGCTGCTGCTGCTTGGCGCTCAGATCATGTATGGCGCTTTCACCGCCGGGCTGGACGCGGGCTACGCCTTTTCAAGCTGGCCGCTCATGGGCGACGAGCTATTCCCCTCGAACGTGCAGATGCTGACACCGGCGTTGAGCAATGCCATCGACAACCCCATCGTCGTTCAGTTCATTCACCGCTGGCTCGCATTTCTGGCCGCGGGCGGGCTGTTCTGGCTAGCGCTGCGCGCCGGGCGGCCGGCCGGGAACGCTGTAGTGCTGCTTGTCGTGCTCCAGATATCGCTCGGCATTGCGACACTGCTGAGCGGGGTTCAGATCGGCATTGCGGTAGCGCATCAGGCAAATGCCGCGCTGCTTCTGATCGCATCGGTATCGGCATCTCACGCGATCGGCGCTCGGCGACGGTAGCTGCGAGAAGAGGCGGCCATCACACCGAAAAGCGCCATTCAAATTTAACGGGTAAAATAATACCTGTCGCGGATCGCCCGGAAATCTTGACTTCCCGATACTGCTGACGCATTGACCGGCGGTCGGCGCTGCGCCCGTGGGCGCGGCGTCCTTTTGTTTTGATGAGGTCAAACAGCCATGAAGGCGCTGATGAAGACCACCAAGTCGGCCAAGCCGCACGAGGTGGAGAAGAAATGGCATATCGTCGATGCCAGCGGCCTGGTGGTCGGTCGCGCGGCGGTGGTTATCGCAAATGTCCTGCGCGGCAAGCACAAGACGAGCTTCACCCCCCACGTTGATTGTGGTGACAATGTCATTGTCATCAACGCCGACAAGATTCGTTTCACCGGCAAGAAGCTGGCTGACAAGATCTATTACAAGCACACCGGCTATGCCGGCGGCATCAAGGGAATCACCGCGGGCAAGGTGCTGGAAGGCCGCTTCCCCGAGCGCGTGCTCGAAAAGGCCGTTGAGCGCATGATCCCGCGTGGGCCGCTCGGTCGCCAGCAGATGCGCAACCTGCGCATCTTCGCGGGCAGCGAGCATCCGCACGAAGCGCAGAACCCGGAGCCGCTCGATATCGCCGGCATGAACCGCAAGAACAAGGTGGGCGCATAATGTCCGACAATCGCCAGTCCCTCGCCGATCTCGGCGCCGCCCTCGCGCATCAGCACGACGCAGCCGTCGCAGCGTCCGATGAAAAGGCCGAGGCCTATCTCGACGGCAAGATCGACGAGCCGGTTCAGCGCGCCCCGCTGCGCGCGCAGGAAATCGACAAGCAGGGTCGTGCCTATGCCACCGGGCGCCGCAAGGACGCCGTCGCGCGCGTCTGGCTGAAGCCGGGCTCGGGCAAGATCACGATCAACGGTCGCGATCAGGAAATCTATTTCGCGCGCCCGACGCTGCGCCTCGTCATCAACCAGGTGTTCGGCATCACCGAGCGTGAGGGCCAGTATGACGTGGTCTGCACCGTCAAGGGCGGCGGACTGTCGGGCCAGGCAGGCGCGGTGAAGCATGGCATCAGCCAGGCGCTCACCAAGTATGAGCCGGCACTGCGTTCGCCAGTGAAGGCCGCCGGCTTCCTCACCCGTGACAGCCGCACGGTGGAACGTAAGAAGTACGGCCGCGCGAAGGCGCGCCGCAGCTTCCAGTTCTCGAAGCGCTGAGCGAACTGCTCCGGCAGCGCCGGGGTTATTGCAATCGCAACCGATCGAGGCGGTCCGGCAACGGGCCGCCTTTTTCGTATCCGGTCATCCTGCGTACAGCGACGTGCAGCTAGCGCCGCTGCATGCCCGCCAGCCTAGATCTCGCCCAGCATCTGCCGGTCGCCGCGCTGCTGATCGCCGTGCTGCTGCTGGCCGCTTTTCTTCGGCGAATTCCGATCGTCGGCCGTCTTTTCGATCTGTCGCTGCTGCTGGGGCTGGCGTTCATCCTGGCGACGCTCGTCGATCAACGCGGGCGCACGAATCCCTATGTCGCCAGCATCATGCGCGCACTCAATCTCGCCCCGACTGCCGAGCAGGTGACGGGCAAAGAAACACGCGTTCGCATGTCGCCGGACGGACACTTTTGGGTAACCGTCCGGTTCGGCGATACGACGCGACGAATGCTGGTGGACAGCGGCGCGACAGTGACTGCTTTGTCGGCTGACAGCGCCAGCGATGCCGGGCTGGATGTTCAGCAACCGGCGTTGCCGATACTGATACGTACCGCAAACGGCACGATTCACGCGCAAACATCCACCATCGATGAAATGCGATTGGGCAATGTCGTGGCGCGCGCGCTGCCGGTAGTTGTCTCCCCGGCGTTCGGCGATGTCGACGTGCTGGGAATGAATTTCCTGTCCCGGCTGCAATCATGGCGCGTCGAGGGTAACACGCTGATCCTCGTTCCGCATCACCCGCAAGAACGGCCGGCCGCAGCGTAATCCCGGCAGGATTACATCCGCACGATGACGTCGGCGAGCCGCTCGGCTTCAGCTTCGTCGTGCGTCACCAGCAGCAGCGGCACGGCAGTGTCATCGCGGACCCGCTCGATCAATCGCATCGCCTCTTCCCGCCGCGCGCGGTCAAGCGACGAGAGGGGCTCGTCTAACAGCAGGAACTGCGGCCCGGAGAGGAGCACGCGACCGATCGCCACCCGCCGTGCCTCGCCACCGGATAGCGCACGCGGCCAGCGATCGAGCAGGTGTGCGACGTCGAGAGACTCGGCGATCGACAGCAGCCGCCCCGTGCCGGTCGCGCCGTAAAGAAGGTTCCGGCGGACATCGAGGTGCGGAAACAATCGCGCGTCCTGAAACACATAGCCGGCCCGCCGACGATGCACAGGCACATCCACCCGAGTCGCACGATCGGAAAGCAGCCGGCCATCGATCCGCACATGGCCATGATCCGGGCGCAACAGCCCCGCGATCATATCCAATACGCTTGTTTTCCCTATCCCCGACGGACCTACCAGCGCCACCGCGCGCGCATCGGTGGCGAATGCGGTGGCGATCAGCGCATCCCCACGGCGCAGCGTCAGGTCGATGTCAAAGGACATTCACGCCCCGTCCCGCCCGCCGAGCGAGCCATTCAGACGTCAACAGCGCAATCAGACTGATGGCGACGGAAATAGCGGCGAGGCGCCACACGGCGCCCTCCCCGCCCGGTCGCTGCAATGCTGAATAGATCGCGAGCGGCAGCGTCTCCGTTTCGCCCGGCACGTTCGAGACGAAGGTGATCGTTGCGCCGAACTCCCCGAGCGCACGGGCGAACGCCAGCATTGCTGCGGCCAGCACCCCTGGCCAGCACAACGGCAGGGTGACGGTGCGAAAAGTGCGCCAGCGCCCCGCCCCGAGCGTCCGCGCGGCATCCTCGAGGCGCCGGTCGACCGCCTCGAGTGAAAGGCGGATCGCACGCACCGCGAGCGGCAGAGCCATAACCCCCGCAGCGATCGCCGCGCCCGTCCAGCGAAACAGCAACGTCACGCCAAACCAGTTCAGCAACGGCCCGCCGAGCGGCCCCGTCGGGGCGAACGCGAGCAACAAAAGCCAGCCAGTCACCACCGGCGGCACGACCAGCGGCAGATGGATCACCGCATCGAGCAGGGTTCGCCCAGGAAACTTTCGCCGCGCCAGGAGATAGGCGAGCGCGAACGCGACCGGCAGGACGGATAGCGTTCCCACGCCGCCAACGAGCAACGACAGCCTGACGATCGGCCAGATGCCCTCCGCCATCAGGGGCGCAGGAAGCCGAAGCGAGCGAAGGTAGCGCGGCCCTGCGTGCTGATGAGAAAATGCCTAAAAGCTTCGGCGGCAGGATTGCGAGAGTTTACCAGGCGCGCGATCGGGTAGCGAATTGGCGGGTGGCTTGAGGCCGGGAAGATGCCGGCGATCCGCACCTTGGGCGAGGCGCGCGCATCCGTTTCGTAGACGATTCCGAACGGCGCCGCGCCGCGCTCCACCAGGGCCAGCGCCGCGCGGACATTTTCGGCGCGCACGATATGCGGCGCAACTGCAGACCACGCCCCGAGCTTTTCCAGCGCCGCCTGCCCGTATTTCCCGGCCGGGACGGCGGCCGGATCGGCCATCGCCACGGCGCCTTGTGCCAGCACCGCGCCGAGCGTCCGTAGGGTTATGCGCGTTCGGGCATGGGCCGGTTCAATCACCACCAGCCGATTGCCGACAAGATCGACCCGCGTGCCGCGCGCGAGCAGCCCTTTTGCCGCCAGAGCATCCATCCATTCTTCGTCGGCCGAAACAAACAGGTCCGCCGGCGCGCCCGCGATCAGCTGCCGCGCGAGCGCGGATGAGGCGGCAAAGGAAATCACAGGCCGCGCATGCCCGGCGCGCGCCCATGCATCCGCCGCGGCGTTCATCGATTCCTGCAGCGATGCGGCGGCGAGCACCAAAGGTGCACGCTCCTGCGCGGCAACCGGCAGGGCTAACAGCGCGAGCACCATCGCGACAAAGGCGGCCAGGCGCCGCGTCATGCTCCCGCTCATGTGATTGCGGAAGCGCGGCCTCATCCCTCGTCACCCATGCGCAGCGCGGCGATAAACGCCTCCTGAGGGATCTGCACCGAGCCGTATTCGCGCATCCGCTTCTTGCCTTCCTTCTGCTTGTCCAGCAGCTTGCGCTTGCGGCTGATATCGCCGCCATAGCATTTCGCAGTCACGTCCTTGCGCATCGCGGCGATCGTTTCGCGCGCGATCACCTTGCCGCCGATCGCCGCCTGGATCGGAATCTTGAACAGGTGCCGCGGGATCAGATCCTTCAGCCGCTCGCACATCCCGCGCCCGCGCGTCTCCGCCGTCCCGCGATGGACGATCATGCTGAGCGCATCGACCGGCTCGTTGTTGACGAGGATGCTCATCTTCACGAGATCACCATCGCGATAACCGATCTGGTGATAGTCGAAACTGGCATAGCCGCGGCTGATCGATTTCAGGCGATCATAGAAATCGAACACCACCTCATTGAGCGGCAGCTCATAGGTAACCTGCGCGCGGCCGGCGACATAAGTAAGGTTCTTCTGGATACCGCGCCGATCCTGGCACAGCTTCAGGATCGAGCCGAGATATTCGTCAGGGCAATAGATGGTGGCTTCGATCCATGGCTCGGCAATGCTCTGGATCTTGTTGGGATCGGGCATGTCCGCCGGATTGTGCAGTTCGATATGGCCTGCGCCATGCGTCAGCTCGATCTGATAGACCACGCTCGGCGCGGTGGTGATGAGATCGAGGTCATATTCGCGCGTCAGCCGTTCCTGAATGATTTCGAGGTGCAGCAGGCCCAGGAAACCACAGCGGAAACCGAAGCCAAGCGCCGCGGAGGTTTCCATTTCGAAGCTGAAAGAGGCGTCGTTGAGCCGCAGCTTGCTGATCGATTCGCGCAGCTTCTCGAAATCGTTCGCGTCGACCGGAAACAGGCCGCAGAAGACGACCGGCTGCACTTCCTTGAAGCCAGGCAGCGCCTGCGTCGCCGGGCGTTTCGCATCGGTGAGCGTATCGCCGACGCGAGCCTGCGCGACATCCTTGATCTGCGCGGTGATGAACCCGATCTCGCCGGGGCCGAGATCGGACAATTGTTCTATTTTGGGACGGAAGCAGCCGACGCGGTCGACGAGATGCTGGGTGCCGGCCTGCATGAACGTAACCTGCTGGCCCTTGCGCAGCACACCGTCGATCACGCGGACGAGGATGACGACGCCGAGGTAAGGATCGTACCAGCTATCGACGAGCATCGCCTTCAGCGGCGCGGACGCATCGCCCTTCGGCGCCGGAATGCGCTCCACCACCGCATCGAGAATCTCGTCGATGCCGATGCCGGACTTGGCCGAGGCGAGAATCGCATTTGATGCATCCAGCCCGATGACATCCTCGATCTCAGTCCGCACCTTCTCCGGCTCGGCGGCGGGCAGATCGATCTTGTTGATGACGGGCACGATCTCGTGATCGTGTTCGATTGACTGATAGACGTTGGCAAGCGTCTGTGCCTCCACGCCCTGCGCGGCATCCACCACCAGCAACGCGCCCTCGCAGGCAGCCAGGCTGCGCGACACCTCATAAGCGAAATCGACATGCCCCGGCGTGTCCATGAGGTTGAGAACATGGCCCTTCCATTCAAGCCGCACCGTCTGCGCCTTGATGGTGATGCCTCGTTCCTTCTCAATCTCCATGTTGTCGAGCACTTGCGCGGACATTTCGCGATCGGAGAGCCCGCCGGTGCGCTGGATCAACCGATCTGCAAGCGTGGACTTGCCATGATCGATGTGGGCGATGATCGAAAAATTGCGAATGCGGTCGAGCGGCGTTGTCATGATGATAGCGCCTCTAGGCGGCGGCGCGACACGCGTCAAAGCCCCCGCTGGCCACTCGCTACGGCTGATGTTAAGCCGATGGGAACAAAGATGTGAACATCAGGGGCCGCATCGTTCTGTCTTGCGCCGCATGTGACGGCGTTACTCGGGGAGTGAGAAAATGTTGAGGAACTTCGCGTTGATCGCCGCAGGGTCGGCGATCGCACTGGTTGCGACGCCGGCCGGCGCCCAGAAGCTTGCCAAGCCTTCCGCCGGCCAGCGGCTCCAGGAGCAGACCGCGAATGACGTGCCGCGGTGCTTCCGCAAGCTCGGCACGCTCTCGATCGTAGATGGTGACGACCCTCGCCCGTGGACGCAATACAGCCTGGCTGCGCCCTCGAAGTTGCTGAAGGTGCTCGTGCAGCGTTCGGGCTGCTTCAATCTGGTCGATCGCGGCAGCGGGCTGCAGGCCGCGCAGCGCGAGCGAGATATCGGTGCGGACCTTGGGCTGCAGCGTCGCTCAAACGTCGGTCAGGGCCAGATCAAGGCTGCCGATTACGTTCTGGTCGCCGAAATCCAGGGCGCGAACTCCAATGTTTCAGGCGGCGGCGCGGCTGCGGGGATCGGCGGGCTGGTGGGCGGCCGCTTCGGCGGGCTGCTCGGCGGGATCGGCAGCAAGAAGATGGAGGCGAACACCGTCCTTTCGATCACCAACGTCCGCACCACCGAAACGCTTGCAACCACCGATGGCTATGCCGCGAAGAACAATCTGACGTTCGGCGCCGGCGGCGGCGTGGGCTTCTTCGGCGGCGGTGCGGCGGCCGTCGGCGGCGGCTATGACAACACCGATATCGGCCGGATCGTCACCCTGTCTTTCATCCAGGCCTATTCGAAGCTGGTGAACGAGCTCGGCCTGGTCCAGCCCGGGCAGCAGGGCACGGCCGAAGCGGCACCGACCAAGAGCTTTACCGCGCAAGGCCCGGTCGCGCTCCATGCCACCGCACTCGCCACGTCCAAGACGATCCGCACGCTGCCGCCGGGCACGATCGTCTATCCGACCGGCAACAAGAACGGTCTGTGGTGGGAAGTCGCCGACGAGAATGACAATGTCGGCTGGGTGCTCAATTCGCGGCTCGCGCCATCACGTTGACCGGACGACCGCTCAGGCCCGGCGCGCGATGCGCTCCGGGTCTGGTGCCGCGCCGGCCCGGGCGATGGCATCGAGCACATGCTCGTAACGTGCTTCCCCGGATCCGCTGATCGTCTCCCAGCGTACGCCGCGACGATCCAGTTCAGCCTTCGAAAGATCGAAGAATCGCTGGCGCTCACCCGCGCTGCCGAATATCCGCGTGCCGTCTTCGATCCACGGCAAATCGATATCGAACAGCAGATAGAGATCGGCGGTATTGTCCCACCGCGCAAACCATGGATCGCGGCGGCCGAACAGCATGTCCGCCCACACCGCACTCATCAGGGCGTCGGTATCCACGATCACGGGAAACTGGCCGGCATCGCATGCGGCACGCACCTGCAAGTCCTGCGTGTGCGCGATCATCACCAGATCGGACATGGTGAGATCGACGCCGTAACGCTCGCAATAGGTGCGCCCGAATTCCGCCACCACTGGCGTGCCGAATTCCCGCGCCAATCGGATGGTCGTGGTGGATTTGCCAGTACTTTCCGGGCCGTGCAGGCAGACAGTCCGCGGCATCATGCGGGCAATGGCCCGCCAGCTACGCGATGCTCGGCGCGCCGCCAGTCGAACAATCCCCAACAGGCCAGCGCCAGATAGATCACGTAAAGCCCCGCAAACAGATACAAGCCCTTGGTCAGATACAGTGGGACCGAGGCAAGGTCCACGGCGATCCAGATCAGCCAGTTCTCGATCCGTCGCTGCGCCATCAGCAACTGTGCCGAGACGCTGGCGATCGCGATTCCGGCGTCCCACCAGGGATAGGACGCATTGGTGAAGCGATGCATCAGCGCGCCCCAGGCGATTGCGGCGGCAAGACCGCCGATCATCCATCCGCCGCGTTGCGCGGCGCTCATCCGCTCGACCGAGACCTCGCCAGAACGCGCGCGGGAGCGCCACCAGTTAAACCAGCCATAGATGTTCGCGATCACGAAAAAGCCCTGGAGCAGCGCATCGCTGTATAGTCGGGCTTCGAACACCACGACACCGATCAGCACGACCGATCCGATCGCGATAGGGAACGTCCACACGCTGCGTCTCGCCGCCAATGCGACGCACGCCACCCCCAGGACCGTCGCGACCGATTCGAGCATCGACATTGCCATGGCGATAAGCAGCTTGCCCTCCCTCGCCAAGCGGTTAGCATCCCGCGGGACAAGGAGAGACGCAATATGCGCCACGTCGCCGTGATCGGGTCAGGCCCCGCAGGCTATTACACTGCGGAAGCCTGTCAAAAGACGTTCGGCGACGATGTCCGCGTCGACATCATCGATCGCCTGCCAGTGCCCTATGGCTTGATCCGCACCGGGGTCGCGCCGGATCACCAGTCGATCAAGGCGGTTTCCAGGCGGTACGAAGCGACCGCGCTCAGCGACAATGTCCGCTTCGTCGGCAATGTCGCGGTGGGGCGGGACGTCTCGATCCCGGAATTGCGCGACCTTTATGATGCGGTCGTGCTGGCGACCGGGGCGCCGCATGATCGCCCGCTCGGCATACCCGGCGACGATCTGCCCGGCGTGATCGGGTCCGCCGCGTTCGTCGGCTGGTATAACGGTCACCCCGATTTCGCCGACCTCGCGCCGCCGCTGGAGGGCCCGGGCGCGGTTATCGTCGGCGCGGGCAATGTCGCGCTGGATGTGGCGCGTATCCTTGCCAAGACAAGCGACGAATTTGCGGGATCCGATATCGTCAAGCACGCGCTCGAAGCGCTCGGGCCGCACGCGATCACCGATGTCACGATCCTTGCGCGGCGCGGGCCGCACGAGATCGCGATGACGCCCAAGGAACTTGGTGAGCTTGGCCATCTCAGCAGAGCGACGCCGCTCGTCGACAGCGCGGACCTGCCGTCGATCGACACGGATGCCGCGCTGGAGCCGGGGTTGCGCAAGTCGGTGAGCCACTTGCGCGCCTTCGCCGGGAACCGCCCTGCCTCGCCCGTTTCGATCACGTTCGATTTCTTCGCCATGCCGCTCGCGATCAAGGGCAACGGCAAGGCCGAGCGCGTGGTCGTCGAGCGGACCCGCGTGGATGAAGATGGCCGCGCGGTGGGCACCGGGGAGACCTATGAAATTCCGGCCAGACTGGTTGTCAGTTGCATCGGATATCGCACGCCGCCGATCGAGGGCGTGCCGTATGACGCGAGGCTCGGGCGCTTCGCCAATGACGAAGGGCATATCGCGCCGGGGCTTTACGCCGTCGGCTGGGCGCGGCGCGGGCCAACCGGCACGATCGGCACCAACCGGCCCGACGGGTTCATGATCGCCGACAGGATCGCATCGGAAACCCCCGGCGACAGCGGAAAAGCCGGTCGCGTGGGGCTGGATGCGCTACTCGCCGAACGTGCGGTGGATGTCGTCACGTTTCGCGACTGGCAGGAGATCGAGCGCTCCGAAATAGCCAACGCCCGGGATGGCGCCCCGCGCGAGAAGTTCACCACCCTGGACGCGATGCTTGCAGCCCGCGCGCCAATATGAATACGCAGCTTGCGCAGCCCAAATCCGCTGGCTATAGGCGCGCCTCCAGCGACCGGTAGGCCCCCGAAAGGCCGATGACCGATACTCCGTCGGGGAGTAGCTCAGCCTGGTAGAGCACTGCCTTCGGGAGGCAGGGGCCGGAGGTTCGAATCCTCTCTCCCCGACCATCATTCATTCGGCGATGCGCCTGACCTCAACCCCTGCGCGAGCAAGCAGGTGGTGGTTCAGCCGGCGGCCGCGATCACCTCGTCCAGGGAAGCGGAACGCACGCCACGTCGATCGAGTTCGTCAAGAACGTGATCCCACCAGCGCCAGAACCGCGCCAGATCCGTCCTGTCGCGAACATACGGCGTATTCCCCGGCACCAGCGAGGGGGAATGAAAAGCGAAATTCAGCACGCGCGCGCCTTCCCCGATCGCAATCGCGATCGCCTCGAGCGCGTCGTTCAACGGCACGCCCTCAGGAGTCAGCGGCACGCGCGCGAGCAGACCGGCGCGGGAGAACAGGCCGCGCCCGCGCGGAACGGCGCCGAGCCGCGCATGAAGCCTCGCGCCGTGTCTCCGCAGCGCGCCTGTAAAGACGGTCGATAGCGGCAACTCGATCATTTCCGACACCCGCCAGGCGTCACCGCGGGCATGCGTGAAATCCGGGCCGCCTTCAGCGCGATAGTCGAAACCGGGGCGAACCGAACTATCCAGTTGGTAGCCGTGCCGCGCCAGCATCCCGAACATCTCCGGCGAGAGCCCGTATCGACCGGCACGAAAGGCGCGCGGCGCGCGCTCGAACGCACCGGCGATCGCTCCTGTCAGCCGCACAAGCTTTTCCTCAAGCATTCGCCCGGGAAGATTGCCCGCGAAGGACGCAACCGAGGACAGCGGCTCGTCGAACGGCGGATTGACCCACGGATGCAGTTGCGCGCCAATCGCAGCGCGAGGATTGTCCGAAAGAATGCTCCGCAATAAATCCGCCCCGCCGGGATCGGATGCCACCGGGTAATCGATGAAATACGCAGGCGCCGCTCCCGCGTCCGACAGGCGCCGGTGCGCCTCCGGCAACGCCGCGAGTGCGGTAACCGTCCCTGCGTCACGCGAGAAAGGAGCAGCCCAGTCGAACTCCTCCTCGGTATCGATGAACACGGTGTAGCGGACGCCGAAATCGATCGGCCAACGCACCAGCGTTTCCGCTTCCGGGGGCGGCACACGCCAGCGCCGCGGGACGATCGCGGGCGATGCCACCGTCGTCAGTTTGTCGAGGCCTGCCCCATGTCGCCGATCAATCCTGTCGGGAGCAGCAGAGTCAAGCGCTCCGCCTCGATCATCAGCGAACCGCGCAATTCCGTCGCGAGGTTGCGCGCCAGCCGGATCGAGAATCCGGTGCCGAGCAAGGGGGCGCCTGGCATCTCCACCTCGCGCTCGGCATCCAGCGTCAGCAGGGTCGCATCCGGCACGGCGGCAAGCGCGCGCGGACGGGTAATCTGGATGGCGACGTGGGTGTCCTCGTCGCGCACGTCAATCGTCAGCCGCTCGCCGTGAGCGGCGCTGGCCACCAGCGCGGCGATCAATCGCCCGATCAGGCGCTCGGCAATCCGCTCGTCACAGGCCAGCGTTATGCCCGCGGGCCCCGGCGCAAGATCGACCACGCAATCGCGCAATCTGACCAATGGCGCGAGATCATTCAGTGTGCGGGAGAGCAGCGGCGCCAGCATCACCGTCTCGTCCCGCAGATTCAGTGCATTCCCCTCGAGCCGCGCGGCAAGTTCGAGATCCTCGATCGCCGCCACCAGATCGCTCGCATGCGCACGGATGGTCGCTGCGCGTTCGCGATAGACCTCGGGAACGGGTCCGAGCATCGCGGTCTCAATCAATTCGGAGAAGCCAGCGATTGCATTGCTGGGTGTGCGCAGTTCGTGGACCAGTCGCCGCAAGCCCTCGATGCCGCTTGCGTCGGTGCGCCGGCCAATCGCGCCTTCGTCGATCCGCGGACGGCGCGCGGCACCCCGAAAGCCGACAAAGCGGCCAGTGGCCGGATCGAACATCGGCACGCCGGATATGCGCCAGTCCCCCGCGAGCGCCGATCGTCCACCAATATTGAGGCGCGCGTCGCTGAATGCGGTACGGTGGCGGAACGCGCCGCTGGCCACGCCATCGACCTGCGGCTGGCCATCGGCGCCAGGCAAGAGGAAGCCGACTCCGATCACCGCCGCGCGTGGCGCAGCGTCGATCCAGCGAATCACGCCGGCCGAATCGGTCTCGAAGCTGAATCGATCGACCGCGTCCGCTTCATCGCCGGAACCTGCAGGAAGTGGCTGTTGATCGCGATGCAGCTCGCGAAAGGCAGCAATGCGGTCAACCAGCGCCGCGATCTCGAAGCCACCGCCAGCCGCCACTGCCGGCTCGAGATCGAGCACGTCGGCGGGAGGGGCAGACGGTTGGGTAACGGCTTCGGCGGGAAGCGATTCGATGGCGGCGGCGCACGCCGGCAACATCGCGGCCTCTTCGCCATCATACCCCAGCGCAAAATCAGCGGGTCCAAAGCTGTCCAGCGCGCGCGCAACGTCATCCGACAGATCGGCGCGGTGACGGAGCACGGCGCGTCCCGTAGGGCCAAGCGTCGGCAGCAGCGCACGCCACGCCGCATCGTCAAGGCGTGCGGCGCGCAGCACTGGCGCAGCAACCGCATGCTCGTCTTCGGCAAACACCGCGACCAGCCCGGCCGAGGGCGCCGCGAGCGCGAGCGAGCGACCGGCAGCGGCACGCACCGACAGCGGCACCCGCTCCCGCAAAACGCGCAAATGATCGAGCACCTCGGCGCTCTCTACGATCCGCCCGCGTGCCAGAAGATCGGCAACCTGCCTGAACGCCGCCTGCGCGCCGAAGGGCGTGGAGGCGTCCGCAGCGAGAACGGTCTTCAGGCTGTCGTCGAATCGCACCGATATCATCCTTTCCGGCAGGCGACCGTTTCGCCGCCGGGGATCGCCTGAGTAATCTGCATCAGACGATCGTGGAACAGCAGATTTCGGCACGTCGCAATGTGGGACAATTGCGTTTAGGCGCAATTTTCCTATGGATACGTGAACGAAATCGCCATGAAGCTGCTTGGCGACAGCCGGAGAATGAAGTGCTCGACCGTATCGACAGGCAAATCCTGGCGTTTCTGCAAGACGACGGGCGGATGACCAACGTCGAACTGGCAGACCGCGTCGGGCTGACGGCCCCACCGTGCCTGCGGCGTGTCCGCGCGCTGGAGCAGGCGGGCGTGATTCGCGGCTACCATGCGGATTGCGATGCCGCGCAACTGGGTTTTCCGATCACCGTTTTCGCGATGGTGAGCCTCAGAAGCCAGGCAGAGGCGGACTTGTCCGCCTTTGAGGAGCATGTCGCCGCGCTACCGGAGGTGCGCGAGTGCCACATGCTGAATGGCGAGATAGATTTCGTGCTCAAGATCGTCGCGACCGATCTGGAGAGTTTTCAACGTTTCCTGACGACGCATCTGACGCCCGCGCCCAATGTCGCCAGCGTCAAGTCGTCGCTCACGATCCGCAGCGCCAAATCCGCTTCGGGTGTGCCGATTCTCGAGTAAAAGGATTTTCGGATCGCGGAAGAAAAAGGGCGGCCCGGAAGCCGCCCTTTTCTTATCGATATCGCGTGCGCCTCAGGCGGCCGGCGTGTTAAGCGCGGTCAGCCAGAACGATGCGATATCGGCGCGCGGTGCGCCCTTCACCGCTTCAAAGGCAGCCTTGGCACCAGCCGTGTCGCCGGACTGCGCCAACGCGATGCCGAGGTGCGTGTTGACCGCATCCGCGTCCACGCCGCCCTTCTGCAGGGCGACCTTGTACAGCTCAATCGCCTTCGCATAATTCCCCGAGCCGAGATGCGCGTCGGCGGTGCCCGCGGCGAGCTTGCCGTTGGCCGCCGCCTTCGCCTTGGCATCGAGCGGATCAAGCGACCCCTCGTTGGCGATCGACTGCTTGGCGACGCGATACAGATCGCTGGCGGTTGCCGAGTCGGCCGGCAGCTTGCCCGCTGCGCGCCCCTCGTCGATCACCGACTTGCCCTCGTTCGGCAGCCCGAGATCGATCGCATATTGCGCGTAGATCTCATAATCAAACTGGTCGGCCAGGGCCTTTTCCTTGCGTAGCAGCCGGAACAGATCCACCTTCTGCGCCTTGTCGAGCGTGACGGCGCTGCCCTGCTGAATGCCGTACACGAATGCGATGTCGCGCCAGTTCTTGGCGGTCGGATAAGCGGCCACGTAGCGCTTCATCCAGCCGATCGTATCGGGGATCATCCGCTTTTGCAGCGTCTTCGCCATGGCGTAGCGATAGAGCGACTCATCGGGCTTCTGGCCGGCGGCGATCTGCGCATCCATCGCCTTCTGGAGATCGGCGGAGCCGCCGGCGATATCGCCGCCCTCCATCTTGATCTTGACCATCTGCAGCGGAAGGTTGGGATCGGTGTAGCCGAGCTGCTGCGCGCGCTGGAAGAAGGTGATCGCTTCCTGGGGCTGCTTGGCATTGGCGGCGATGATGCCGCGCTGGTAATTGAAACGCGCCTGATCGGCAGCCGGCGTGCGGGGATTGGCGATCAGCGCGTCGAGCGGGCCCTTGATCTTGTTGTCATCGATCTGGCCGCCTTGCATCTGGCCGACGGCGAGCTGAAGCTCGAACACCGAGGCGATATACTTGTCGTCGTCGCTCTTGGCGCCGGCGGAAACCTGCTGGATCAGCGGCGCGGCCGTGGCATAGTCCTTCGCCTGGAGCGCGGCCTGCGCCTTCGCGGCGAGCGGCTGGACGTCCTTGCTGAGCTTCAGCGGCGGCGCTTTGCTGCCGGCCTCTTCCTTCTTTTCCTTGGCGGACGCCGGCGCGACGAAAGCGACGCTGCCGACCCCGGAAAGAAGGGCGGCGGCGATCGCGGCCCGGTACATGCTCTTCATCGCTTCATTCTCTCCATCGTGGAAGGCGCGCTGGCGCCCCGGCGCCGCTCTACTCCGCTGCCCCTGTTGGTTCAAGAAACCCGACGTCCCTGACGTCACTGCGCTGAACATGGATTGAACGCATCCGGTTCCCCCGATAGGCGCAGGCACCATGATCGCCGTCATTTCACCCGCCAAGACGCTGGACTATCAGACCCCGCTTCCGCCGATGCAGGCGTCCGCCCCGCGGTTCGCGGCGGAGGCGGCAACGCTGGCGGGCGCAGCGGCGAAGATGTCGCGCAAACGGCTGGGTGAGCTGATGCACATCTCTGACAAGCTCGCGCAGCTCAATATCGAGCGGTTCCGCGGATTCGACGCGCTGCCCGAACGGCCTGCGATCCGTGCCTTCGCCGGCGACGTCTATACCGGACTGGACGCGGCGACGCTTGACGAGCCCGCGATAGCCTTCGCGCAGGATCATTTGCGCATGCTTTCCGGCCTGTACGGCCTGCTGCGCCCGCTGGATCTGATGCGCCCATACCGGCTCGAGATGGGCACGCGCTGGGCGCCGCGTCGCAAGAAGCTGACCGACTGGTGGGGCAAGCGTATCGCCGACGCGCTGGCGCAGGATCTGCTGGCCGAAGGATCGAATGTGGTGCTGAACCTCGCCAGTCAGGAATATTGGGCGGCGGTGGATGGATTGCTGCCGCGCGACGTTCGCATAATCACCGTCGATTTCCGCGAGGCCGACGGGCGGTTCATCAGCTTCCACGCGAAGAAGGCGCGCGGGATGATGGCGCGCTGGCTGGTGGAGCATCGCATAACGGATTTCGATGCGATGCGCGGCTTCGACAGCGATGGCTATGTATTTGACGGTGCGGAGAGCGAGGGCGACCATTGGTCGTTCCGTCGCCAGTGAGCGCGGTCGTCATCGGTGCGTCGGGCGGCATCGGCGCGGCGCTGGCCGAAGCGCTGGAGGAAGAGGGCGAGACCGTCCTGCGCTTCGCTCGACCCGAACTCGATCTGACGGACGAGACGACGATTGCCCGCGCCGCCGCACGCGCCGGATCGCCGGAGCTGGTTATCGTCGCGACCGGCCTGCTGCATGAGGCCGGGCGCGGGCCGGAAAAGGCGATCCGTGATCTCGATCCGGTGTGGCTGGCCAGGCAATATGCAATCAACACGATCGGTCCGGCGCTCGTCGCGAAACATTTCCTGCCGATCATGCCCCGAACGGGCCGCAGCATTTTCGTGGCGCTATCGGCGCGGGTCGGCAGCATTTCCGACAATCGGCTGGGCGGCTGGTATGGCTATCGCGCGTCGAAGGCGGCGCTGAACCAGCTCGTCCGCACGCTGGCGATCGAAGACAAGCGGCGTAACGATCGCGGCATCGTCGCAGCGCTTCATCCGGGCACGGTCGATACCAAATTGTCGCAACCATTTCGCCAGTCAGGCCGCGATATATTCGCACCTGACCGCGCCGCGGTGCAACTGCTCGACGTTATCGATGGCCTCAAGCCCCAGGACAGTGGACGTATTTTCTCCTGGGATGGCGCCGAAATCTCTCCCTGACCGATATTTAATCTTCGCGTCACGACATGGCGATCCCTGCGGGAGCATTACGGCCTTCGACGCCGACAGACGTCGTTCGAAACGGAGTGATGCAATGATGAAGTCCGCGATCCTCGCAGCAATTTCCGCCGCCGCGCTCGCCTCGGGCGGGATGGCGTATGCGCAGGCGCCCGTCGCGAAGGCGACCACGGCGGTCAAAACCACCACCGCCGCCAAGACCACTGCGGCGAAGACGACGGTCGCGGCCAAGACCACCACGGTGACGAAGCCGGCGTTTGGCGCGCCCAAGACCACGGTGGCCGCCAGGAACACCACGATCGTCAAGCCGGCCGCCACGACGGTCGCACGGACGACCACCGTCGCGCGCAAGACTGCTGCCGCCCCCGCCGGCCGCATGGTCACGACCAAGACCTCGACGGGCAAGACGATCACCTACAATTGCTCGAAGGCGGGCAACGCCAACAAGAAGGCGTGCAAGTAACCGCCTGACGAAGCCCATTCTCCCGGGCGCCTTCAGAAAGGCCGCTCGGGCCACCGACACCCCCGCGCGCGCAGGCGCGCGGGGGTGGTCAGCGCTTCCGCACTGGGCTAGGGTTCGTCATCGAAACGACACAACCCGAAAGCGCTGATTCTTGACCGACGAGACTCTCCTCGCCGACCCTTCGGACATTGCACCCATCTCCATCGTCGAGGAGATGAAGACGAGCTATCTCGATTACGCGATGAGCGTGATCGTCGCCCGCGCGCTGCCCGATGTACGCGACGGGCTGAAGCCGGTGCACCGGCGCATCCTGTTCTCGGCGAACGAGAGCGGGTTCGTGTGGAACCGGCCGTATCGCAAGTCGGCCCGCATCGTCGGCGACGTGATCGGTAAATATCACCCGCACGGCGATAGCGCGATCTACGATGCCCTGGCGCGCATGACGCAGGACTGGTCGATGCGCGCGCCCCTGATCGACGGCCAGGGCAATTTCGGCTCGATGGATCCCGATCCGCCGGCCGCGATGCGTTACACCGAGGCCCGGCTCGCCAAGATCGCGGATTTCCTGCTCGACGATCTCGACAAGGACACCGTCGATTTCCAGCCCAATTACGACGGCTCGGAAAGCGAACCACAGGTCCTGCCCGCCCGGTTCCCGAACCTGCTCGTCAACGGCGCGGGCGGCATCGCGGTCGGCATGGCGACCAATATCCCGCCGCACAACCTTGGCGAAGTGATCGACGCGTGTTTCGCCTATATCGACAATGGCGCGATCACCACCGAGGAATTGATGGAGATCGTGCCCGGCCCGGATTTCCCGACCGGGGCGATCATCCTGGGCCGATCCGGCGCGCGCTCTGCGTATGCGACCGGTCGCGGGTCGATCATCGTGCGTTCGCGTCATGTGGTCGAAGAGGGGCGCGGTGATCGCCGCTCGATCGTGCTTACCGAAATTCCCTTCCAGCAGGGCAAGAACGCGCTGGTCGAGAAGATCGCCGAAGCCGCCAAGGACAAGCGGATCGAGGGCGTCAGCGATATCCGCGACGAATCCAATCGCCTCGGCGTGCGCATCGTCATCGATCTGAAGCGAGATGCGACACCCGAGGTGGTGCTCAATCAGCTGTGGCGGCACACCCCGGCACAATCGAGCTTCCCCGCGAACATGCTCGCGATCCGTGGCGGACGGCCCGAAATGCTGGGCCTGCGAGACATCATCCAGTCGTTCATCCAGTTCCGCGAGATCGTCATCACGCGGCGCTCGAAGTTCGAGCTGGCCAAGGCGCGCGACCGTGCGCACATCTTGCTCGGGCTCGTCATCGCAGTCACCAATCTGGACGAGATGGTGCGGATCATCCGTGGCTCGGCCAGCCCGGCCGAGGCGCGCGCCGCGCTGCTCGCACGCGAATGGCCGATCGCGGAGATCGCCCCCTATATCCGGCTGGTCGAGGCGGTTGACGCCGAGGTCACCGGCGACACGTACCGCCTGAGCGAAACTCAGGTTCGCGCGATTCTCGACCTGCGCTTGCACCGACTTACCGCGCTGGGCCGGGACGAGATCGGCAACGAGCTTGAGCAACTGGCCGCCTCGATCGCGGAACTGCTCGAAATCCTCGCCAATCGCGTCAAACTCTATCAGGTGATGCGCGACGAGCTGACTGAGGTGCGCGCGCTGTTCGCGAATCCGCGCCGCACCGAGATCGCCGCCGCCGCCGACGGGATCGAGGACGAAGACCTGATCGAGCGCGAGGACATGGTCGTCACCGTGACCATGCAGGGCTATATCAAGCGCACCCCGCTGGAGGCGTTCCGCGCCCAGGCACGCGGCGGCAAGGGTCGCAGCGGCATGGCGACGAAGGATGAGGATGTCGTCACCGAATTGTTCGTCACATTGACGCACACGCCGGTGCTGTTCTTCTCCACGCTCGGCAAGGTCTATCGCATGAAGGTGTGGAAGCTGCCCGAGGGAGGGCCGGCCACACGCGGGCGTCCGATGGTCAATCTGTTGCCGCTGGCGGAGGGGGAGACGATCTCCACCGTTCTACCGTTGCCGGAGGATGAGGCGGAATGGAGCAAGCTCCACGTCATGTTTGCCACCGCCAGGGGCAACGTCCGTCGCAACAGCATGGACGCCTTCACCAACGTGCCCTCGAACGGCAAGATTGCGATGAAGTTCGAGGGCGAGGACGAGGATGATCGCCTCATCGGCGTCGCGCTGCTGGACGAGGAGGACGACGTGCTGCTCGCCACCCGGCAGGGCAAGGCGATCCGCTTCGCCGGCAACGAGGTGCGCGAGTTCCAGAGCCGCAACTCCACCGGCGTGCGCGGCATGCGGCTCGCCGCGGGCGACGAAGTGATCTCGCTGTCGATCCTGCACAAGATCGGCATGCGCGATCAGGACGAGCGCGACGATTATCTGCGCCACGCGCCGTGGAAGGGCGAAGACCCGGAGCGCAGCCCGCGCGCAATGAACGACGAACGCTTCGCGCATCTCGCCGAGCAGGAGGAATTCATCCTGACGCTGTGCGCCAACGGTTATGGCAAATTATCGTCGGCATATGAGTATCGCCGCACCGGGCGCGGCGGCCAGGGCATCACCAATATCGACAATATCGCGCGCAACGGCCTCGTCGTCGCGAGCTTCCGCGCCACCAAGGCGCAGCAACTGATGCTCGTTACCGATCAGGCCAAGATGATCCGCATCCCGCTCGCGGACCTGAGGGTGATCGGGCGTGGCTCGGCCGGCGTGCGCTTGTTCAACGTGGCGAACGACGAACATGTCGTCTCCGCTGCGCGGATCGAGGAAAGTGAAGAGGACGAGACGGTCGCGATTGCCGAAACTGCGTCACCGGACGCGACCGCGACAGGCGACGCGGAATGACCGATCGGCCAACCGTCGCCTACAAGGTGCTGACCGCCGATCAGATGGCGGCATTCGAGCGCGACGGCAGCTTCGCCGGCGCACCGGTGGACCTGGCCGACGGCTATATCCACCTGTCGACTGCTGCACAGCTGACCGAGACGGTGGAAAAGCATTTCTCCGGCCAGCAGCATCTGCATGTCGTGGCGGTCGATCTCGGGTCGTTCGGCGCGACGCTGAAGTGGGAGCCATCACGCGGCGGGCAGATGTTCCCGCATCTGTATGAGCCGCTGCTGCTTGAGACGGCGATCGCTTATGGCCCGCTTGAGCGCGATCACGAAGGGGCGGTGAAGCTTCCCGTCGCAGGCTGATCCGGCCCGGTGCGCTCGGCCAACGCACCGCGAAGCGCAGCGATGAAGGCGGCGGGATCGTCGAGGCGGTGCGCGATCCGGCGCGCCGCGCGACGTCCCGGAAGCGGCTCGTGCAGATCAACGATCACATTGGGATGCGCGACCAGCGCCAGATTGAGTGCGCTGCGATCGCGCGTGTTGCCTGCGGCATCCACGCCAGCGATCGCGTCCAGCGGCACGGTAATGCTCTTGATCCCGCCGGCACGCATCGTGAGGGCGCGCGCGCCAATCTCCACCGGCAGTCGCTTCATCGCGGCGATTGCGCGGATCAGCCACACCAGCCCCGCGAGGCTGGCGAGCGAAAGCGCCAGCGCGATACGCGGGTACCAGAATGACACCAGCAGATGCACCACCACCAGCTCGGTCGTCGCCAGTCCAACCAGCACCCAAAGCATGGGCGCGACCGCGCGATGATAGGGGAAAGCGCTCACCGCGTGGCCGCGTCAACGATCGCCAGCAGGAATCCGTCCCATTTCTTGCCGCCCACCGTCTGGATCGCGGTGGCGGTGAGCCGCGGCTCTGCCGCTACGTAATCGAACAGGGCGCGGGTGCCGATGATGCGCGGATCGGCGCTGTTCTCATCAAGCACCCCGCCCTCGCGGATCACATTATCCACGACGATCACCGTTCCCGGTCGCGACAGCCGGATCGCCGCCTGAACATATGCGACGTTGCTCTCCTTGTCCGCATCGATGAACACAAGGTCGAACGGTCCGGCGAGCGCCGCCAGCGTATCGAGCGCCGCCCCCGTGACCACCTCCACGCGATCGCCCACGCCAGCCTTTGCGAGGTTTATCCGCGCGACATCCGCGTGTTTCGGATCGATCTCCAGACTCGTGACCCGGCCATCCGCGCCCACGCCGCGCGCCAGCCAGATCGTCGAATAGCCGCCGAGCGTTCCAACCTCCAGCACGCGGCGGCTTGCGCTCGCCAGTGCGATCAGATGAAGCAGTTTCCCCTGCGGTGGTGAAACGTCTATGTCCGGCAGACCACCCGCCGCATTGGCGGCAAGGGCGGCGGCCAGGACGGGGTCAGCCCTCAGCAGCTTCTCGCCAATGTAATCGTCAACCGCGGACCAGCGCTCGTCCAATGGATCGAGCCGCTCGACCATCTCAGTGAGCGCCCAGCCCCGTGCCGCCGATCGGCCGGGTCTCCGCGATGGTTTCGAATCCGGCGATCAGCGGCCTTGCCTTCGCGATCGCCGCCTGCACGGCCGGAAGCTTCAGCGAGGCGGCGTGGCTCTCCTTGCTGTCCCACGCCTCGGAAACCAGCAACGCGTCCGGGTTCGCCATATCCTCGGCGACGACATAGCTGAGGCAGCCGGGCATGTCGCCGCTGCCGGCAATCAGCAGCTCCGCCAGCATCGCGCGCTGGCCAGGAATTGCAGTGATTCTGCCGATCATGCCATGCATTGCGCGCCTCCCACCGGCAGCAGCGATCGCAGCGCCGCCAAGCATCGTCGCCAGCGGAAGGCCGACGACGATGCTGCGGCGATCCACTTATTCTTCGCCCGTGTAGATGCGAACCAGCTTGTCGAGCATCGCCAGCGCTTCGCCGCGCTCGCGCTGGAAGGTGTTGCGGCCGATGATCGATCCGTTGCCGCCGCCGTCGCGGATGTCACGCGCATCCTGATATACTGCGTCGGCACCCTTGGCGGCGCCGCCGGAGAACACCACGATGCGGCGGCCCGCGAAGCTCGATTGCACGACATGCGCGACACGCTTCGCCTGGGTCGACCAGTCGCCACCCTCGTAGGCCTTCTTCGCGTCCGCCTGCTCGATATGGGCGGTCGGCAGCTTCACCTTGATGATGTGCGCGCCCAGCAGCGCCGCCATATGCGCGGCATATGCGCCGACATCCAGCGCCAGTTCACCGTCCTTGGAGAGGTTGCCGCCGCGCGGATAGGACCAGATGACGGTGGCGATGCCAACGGATTTCGCCTGCGCGGAAAGCTCGCGGATTTCCTCCATCTGCTCGAACACATGGTCGGAACCGGGATAGATGGTGAAGCCGATCGCGGCGCAGCCGAGGCGAAGCGCATCGTCCACGCTCGCCGTCACCGCCTGATCGACGCTGGTCGCCCAGCTGTTCGAGCTGTTGCACTTCAGGATCGTCGGCACCTGCCCGGCGAAAGTCTCCGCGCCCGCTTCCAGCATGCCCAGCGGCGCTGCATAGGCGGAAAGCCCGGCATCGATCGCGAGCTGATAATGGTAATGCGGGTCATAGGCCGGCGGGTTGATGGCGAAGCTGCGCGCCGGGCCATGCTCAAACCCCTGATCGACCGGCAGGATGATGAGCTTGCCCGTGCCGCCCAGCCGTCCGTGCATCAGGATGCGCGCAAGGTTCGCCTTTGTGGCCGGCGAATCGGATTCATATTTGTCCAGAATGGCCTTGACCGTCGGCGTCATCGCTTTCCCCTAATCGCAAATGGAATGGTTTCCGCGCCTGTTAGCGAGGGGTGCGACGGGGCGCCAGAGGGGATTGACGACGACTGTCCCACACCCTTTGTTGCCACGGTATCCGGGGGGAGAAATGCGATGCTACGCGCGATGATGGCTTTGGCCGGGTTTGCCGGGGCGGTGCTGGTGGGGCCGGCGGCGTCGGCCGGTGCGGAGCGGAGCACGCTCATCGGCGAGCGCGCACCGGATTTCGAACTGACGCTGTTCACGGGTGAGAAAGTGCGGCTGTCCGAGTTGCGCGGCACCGTCGTGGTGATCAATTTCTGGGCGACCTGGTGCGTGCCGTGTCGCACCGAACTGCCCACGCTCGATAGCTATTATCGCATCACGCAGAAGCATGGCCTGCGGGTGTTCGCGGTGACCACCGAGGATTCGGTGCCGGCCTACAGGCTCAAGCCGCTTTTCGCCAAGCTCGCGATTCCCGCCGTGCGGCGCTTGAAGGGGCCTTATGCGGTGCTGGGTGGAGTACCGACCAACTATGTCATCGATCGCGCCGGCGTGGTGCGTTACGCAAAGGCCGGCGCGCTCGATCTGGATACGCTCAACGCGGTGTTGATCCCGCTGCTGAACGAACACCCGTCCTGATCAGCGCGTCAGCGCCTTCACGCCGGGCAGTTCCTTGCCCTCCATCCATTCAAGGAATGCGCCCCCCGCAGTCGAGACGAAAGTGAATTCGTCAGCGACGCCCGCGTGATTGAGCGCGGCCACCGTGTCGCCGCCGCCCGCCACCGAAACGAGGCTGCCATCCTGCGTCAGTGCAGCCGCCGTGCGCGCAAGCGCAACCGTCGCCGAGTCGAACGGCGGTGTCTCGAATGCACCGAGCGGACCGTTCCACACCAGCGTCCGGCAAGTCTTGAGCACATCGGCCAGCGCCTCTACCGCCGCCGGGCCGACATCGAGAATCATCTCGTCGGCGGCGACCTCGTGCACGTTTACGGTGCGCGTCGGTGGGTTGGCGCGAAATTCCTTCGCCACCACCACGTCGTAGGGCAGATGGACGGTACAGCCGGCACGGTCGGCGGCATCGAGGATTTCGTCGGCGGTGCCGGTAAGATCATGTTCGCACAGGCTCTTGCCGACATTCACACCGCGCGCGGCAAGGAAGGTGTTGGCCATGCCGCCGCCGATGATAAGATGATCCACTTTCGCGACGAGATGCTTGAGCACGTCGAGCTTGGTCGAGACCTTCGCGCCACCGACGACTGCCGCGACGGGATGCTCGGGATTGCCGAGCGCCTTCTCCAGTGCGTCTAGTTCGGCCTCCATCGCGCGACCGGCATAAGCGGGCAGCGCGTGCGCCAAACCCTCCGTGGAGGCATGGGCACGATGCGCGGCGGAGAAGGCATCGTTGACGTACAGGTCGCCGAGAGCGGCGAAGCGCTCGATCACTTCGGGTGCGTTCTTCTCCTCGCCGGAGAAGAAGCGCGTATTTTCCAGCACCGCGATGTCGCCGGGCGCGAGCGCGGCGACCGCCTGCTCGTCGCCCTCCCAGTCGATGTAACGCACCGGGCGCCCGAGCACGGCGGCATAGGGATCGACGATCCGCGCCAGCGACATTTCCGCGTTGGGCTGTCCCTTCGGGCGGCCGAAGTGGGCGAGGACGAGAACGATCGCGCCTTTGTCGGCAAGCTCGGCCACGGTCGCGACGGTGGCGCGCAACCGCGTGTCGTCGCTGACCCGCCCATCGGCGAGCGGCACGTTGAGATCCTCACGGACAAGCACGCGCCTGCCGTGAATTTGTCCGATATCGTCCAGCGTCTTGAAAGGCTTGGGCATCGTTCCTCGCAATATAAGCCGTCACCGGCGACGGCGCGTCGCCGGTGACTATCCGGCGTCAGCCCAGCTTCGCCATCGCGGTCGCGGTATCGACCATGCGGTTCGAGAAGCCCCATTCATTGTCATACCAGCTCACGACGCGCACAAGCTTGCCATCGATCACCGCGGTTTCGAGGCTGTCCACGGTCGAGGAGGCAGGCGTATGCTGCAGGTCGATCGAGACGAGCGGCTCGTCGGTATAGTCCAGGATGCCCTTCAGCGCGCCGCTTTCGGACGCTGCCTTCAGGATCTGGTTTACCTCGTCCTTCGTGGTGTCGCGCTTGGGCGTGAAGGTCAGGTCGACGAGGCTGACGTCGGGGGTCGGCACGCGAATTGCCGAACCGTCGAGCTTGCCCTTAAGCTCGGGCAGCACCTCGCCCACCGCGCGCGCGGCCCCGGTGGTCGTGGGAATCATCGACATCGCCGCCGCACGCGCGCGCCGGAGGTCCGGATGGATCTGATCGAGGATCTTCTGGTCGTTGGTATAGGCGTGAACGGTGGTCATCAGGCCGCGCTCGATCCCGATCGCATCGTTAAGCACCTTGGCGACCGGCGCGAGGCAGTTGGTGGTGCAGGACGCGTTCGAAACGATCGTGTGCGATGCCTCGAGCTTGTCGTGGTTGACGCCGAACACGACCGTGAGGTCCACGTCCTTGCCCGGCGCGGAGATCAGCACCTTCTTCGCGCCCGCCGCGATATGCTTTTCGCATGCGGCGCGATCGGTGAAGAAGCCGGTGCATTCCAGCACCAGCTCGACGCCCAGTTCCTTGTGCGGCAGGTTCGCCGGATCGCGCTCCGCCGTGACCCGGATGTGCTTGCCGTCGATGACGAGATCATTGCCCTCGGCAGTCACCGTGCCGGGCCAGCGGCCGTGCACGCTGTCCCGCGCGAAAAGCCACGCATTGGACTTGGCATCGGCGAGATCGTTGATCGCGACCAGTTCGAGGTCTCCGCCCCGCTCCAGCATGGCCCGCGCCACCAGGCGGCCGATGCGCCCGAAACCGTTGATCGCAACCTTGGTCATAAAACCCTCATAGCCTCCCGATAGCGTCGGTCGGGGCGGCGTCAGCCCGCCCCATCGCTCGCGCGTGCCTTTGCGCGAGGGATGCGTCGCACGTCAACCGCGCAACGGGCCGCCGATAGCGGGCTTGTCCCGAAACCGGCTGGTTTCTATCGTGCGCGAATGACAGACTCCTCCCCGTTGCTTCGGATCGAGGCGGCCGTCGCGCGGATCGATGCCGCCGTCGCCGCCCAGCGCCAGGAAAGCGATTCGCTCGCCCGCCGCCATGCGAAACTGCGCGATGCGATGGAAAAAGCCGTTAGCGCGCTGGACGAGATTATCGCGCAGGAGGATAAATAGTGGCGGCGATCACGCTGGAGATCGGCGAGAACCGCTGGCCGGTCGCCTGCCGGGACGGTGAGGAAGCGCGACTCGAGCAACTCGGATCGATGATCGCGGATCGCTGGGCCGACGCGCAGCGCGCGTCCGGCAACACCGGCACGGTACAGACGCTGCTGCTCGCCGCGCTGATGCTGGCCGATGATCTCGCCGACGCGAAGGCCAGCGCCCGCGCGCCGGGCGAGACAGATGCGCTTACCGCCATGGCCGAGCGGCTCGAAGAACTCGCGACACGCCTTGAGAAAAGCACCGCGAGCGCCTAGATTGGCGTTGGCGGGTTCTGCCCGGTACGAGCCTTGATTTATCCCTGAGGCTATTCATCATCCAAGGGGGCTGTCCCTGCGCAGATCCTGGTCTGCAGTATATGGTCCCCACCTGACGTTTTGGGCGTCGGCGGATACTCCGGCAAACGGCCATGGCGGTCCCGCCACCCTTCATGACTGACCGGACATGAGCGATCCCAGCGACAAGAGAGCGATCCGCACCGCAGCCCGCGCCGCGCGCGCCCGCTTCGTCGCCGCCGACGGCGCTGCGGTTCCCTGCCCCGCGCCGTTCCGCGCCCTGCTGTCCCCGGGCCTGACCGTCGCCAGTTACATGCCGCTCGGCAGCGAGGCCGATCCCGCGCAGCTCGCTCGCACGGCGGTGGAGGCGGGATGCGTGATCGCGCTGCCGCATGTCGTTGATCGCGCGCACCCGCTGCGCTTCCTCGCCTGGGATACCGAGGCCGCGCTGGCCGCCGGGCCGTTCGGACTGTCCCAGCCGCATGGTGACTGGGCCGAGCTGGCGCCGGATATCATCCTCACGCCGCTCGTCGCGTTCACCCGCGCGCTCGACCGGCTCGGGCAAGGCGCCGGGCATTACGATCGCGCCTTCGTGCAATTTCCCGATGCCCGGCGGATTGGGGTTGCGCTTTCGGCGCAGGAGGTGAAGGCGCTGCCGCTCGACGCGTGGGACATGCCGCTCCATGCGATCGCGACCGAGAAGGAATGGATCACGCCATGACGCCGAGCTGGCGCAAACCAGTGGGGATGTTCATCATTCTCGCGCTCATCGCAATGTGGTGCATCGCCGTGGTGAGTCTTTCCGGCATCGTCGGGCGATGGCATTGGGCGCTGCAGCTGCCCTTCTATCTCGTCACCGGCATCATCTGGATCGCGCCGTTGAAGCCGCTGCTGCGCTGGATGGAAATCGGCCGCTGGCGTTGATGCTCATATTTTATCCTGATGCGCCGAGGCGACGGAACAGCCCCGGCGCAAATCCCGCGCGATACGCAGTGCTACGCGAAACGACGAAAGCCGCCGACTAACCTGCCGCAGACGCAGGCTGACGGAGACTGGCTCGGCGATCATCCCCCGCGCCTTCGATCGCTCGATCAACCCCTATCGCGGCTGCGAGCGTGCACACACGGTTGTGTAGTAGTGGAATGTCCGGATTTGGGTGGAGAGTGGACGCCCAAGTATCAGGAGTAAAACGAGAAAAGCTGTCATAGCCGCGGATGCCAAATGATGGTTTGGCTCCTCAGCTTCGATCAGCCGTGTCTCAAATGAACCTTGAAGAATTCCGGATCGAACTCGACCCTCTTGATGGGAACGGGAATCTTGCGTTGGGCTACAAGAGATTCGAGGTTTTCGACAAAATCAGGCTTTGCGGCGGCTCCCAAGATGACCGTGGTCAACGCCGCAGCCGGGAACGGCATCTTGCCGGGGCCCTCCTTAATCTGGATACAGCGCCATTCCTGCTCGTATTCCCAAAAATCTGCCTTGCGAAGGAGGATGCGTTCCATAAGGTCAGTTCGATCTCTGTCTAACGGCCGGAACACCGGCCTTTTCGCATCATAGACGACCTTACCTGCGCCATTGAATGGGACGTGAGCGGTGGCAAATTCGAGGCAGACGCCCGAGTGATCGCGGGCGTAATGGCTCCACATAAGGATGTTTTGGCAGGACTCCGCGAACGACACGACGCCGAAACCTGCGATCGATTCCTTCCAAAGTTCGGCCGTGCTCTTCTCGCTGATCGCTGCGACGCCATCCTTGGCGATCTTCCGAGCGAAGGCGCGGCGGTTGTTGCGACCCACTTGTGCGGCACCGCGTTCTTGTCGAACGTTGATCCAGTTTTTCGCCTCACCGTATGTTCCGCGTTTATCGATGAAGGGAAAACAGTCGAACGGATCGTTGAAGTCGGTCGGATTGGAGGCCCATAGCTCGTCACCGATCAAGATGTGCCGGAGCTTGTCCATGTCTGGCGCACGATACTTATAAAGTAACTTTGGAACCTCGGGTGTGGTCTCCAAGTCAGACATTCATCCGAGCCTCAAAATCGTCCGCACGCGACCGCAGTTCTCGTACCCGTAGTCAACCCGACGAGCACGACCGCTCCATTCAGCCGGTCCGCAATCCGCTGATCCCATGCGGGTCGATTGTCATCCATAGCTCTATGATAGGCGGAAGATGCCGCTGGTCGCAACGGCGCTTACGGGATCACAGCGAAACAGTAGGAAAGGCAACAACTGGGCGAATGCCGCCGTCGCCGGTTTGACGCGCTTGAGCATTTGTTCTTTTTATGTTCTACTCCCGCTATGTTCAAGATCGCTGGCAGAGGCGCAACCGGGAATACAACGAGCAGGCGCTTCAACCTGCCCGATCGCGAGGCTGATGGCGATTGGCTCGACGCGCAACACGGAGTCGACGGTGAGCCATCCCGGCTTAGGACGACAGTCACGATTGCAAAGCCCAAGACGATCATCAGCTACAACAAGTCGCCCGATGTACCTTTCGATCGTTCCATTAACCCATTCAATGGCTGCGAGCATGGCTGCATCTACTGCTTCGCGCGGCCGAGCCATGCCTTTCACGATCTGTCCCCCGGCCTCGATTTCGAGACGAAACTGTTCGCCAAGCCCGATGCCGCGCCATTGCTGCGCGAGGAGCTGGGGAAGAAAAGCTACGTCTGCCAGCCGATCGCGATGGGAACGAACACCGATCCCTATCAGCCGATCGAGCGCGAGTGGCGGATCACGCGGCAGGTGATCGAGGTGCTGGCGGCATGTGATCATCCGCTCGTCATCACCACCAAGTCCGATCGCGTGGTGCGCGACATCGATCTGCTGGCGCCGATGGCGGCGAAGGGGCTGGTGGCGGTGGCCGTATCGATCACCTCGCTCGTGCCGCGCATCGCGATGACGATCGAGCCGCGCGCGCCGCATCCCGAGCGCCGGCTCACGGCGGTGCGACGGCTCGCGGACGCCGGTATCCCGACATATGTGAACATGGCGCCGGTGATCCCGGCGATCACGGATGACGAGGTGGAGGCGATCGTGGCGCGGGCGGCGGAGGCCGGCGCGCGCGGCGTGTCCTTCATCCCGGTCAGGCTGCCGTGGGAGGTCGCCCCGCTGTTTCGCGCGTGGCTGGACGAGCATTTCCCGGAGCGCGCGGGCAAGGTGATGTCGATCATCCAGTCGATGCGCGGAGGCGGAAGGGATAATGACCCGGGGTTCTTTACGCGGATGCGCGGGCAAGGCCCGTGGGGCGATCTGCTGCGGGCGCGATTCCTGATCGCGCGGCGGCGCCACGGGATCGAGCGCAACGGCGAAAAGATGCAATTGCGCACCGACCTGTTCCGCCCGCCGGCGGGGCCGCAAGGCGAATTGTTCTAGCTGGACCGACCCGGTGCGTGAGGCTTAGGATCGACCGCAAAGGAGCATCCCCATGACCTCGACCATCGACCGCCGCACCGACTGGACCGCGATCGGCGCCGGAGAACTGGCGGACGTCATCGCGCTGCGCCGCGCGATCCATGCCGAGCCGGAAATCGGCAACGATTGCCCGCGCACCACCAGCAAGCTGAAAGCCGCGCTCGCCGGCCTGCCGCTGGAAATCCACGACAGCAGCTCGACCACCGGCTTCGTCGCGATCCTGCGCGGCGGGCGCGCCGGCGAGGGGAGCAACACCCGCACTGTCCTGCTGCGCGGTGATATGGATGCGCTGCCGATGACCGAGGAGACCGGGCTGGATTTCGCCTCCACCATCCCCGGCGCGATGCACGCCTGCGGCCATGACGCGCACAGCGCGATGCTGGTGGGAGCGACCAGAGCCTTGTGCGCGCGCAGGGACGAACTGGCGGGAACGATCGTCTTCATGTTCCAGCCCGGCGAGGAAGGGCATCACGGGGCGCGGCACATGATCGAGGATGGCCTGCTCGACATCGCGCGGCCCGATGCCGCTTTCGCGCTCCACATCTCGCCCAACGCGCCGGCGGGCGTATTTGTGGGGCGCGACGGGCCGCTGCTCGCCTCGACGGACACAGTCCACGCGGTGGTGCGCGGCAAGGGCGGGCATGCCGCGATGCCGCATGATTGCATCGATCCGATCCCGGTGGCGTGCGAGATCGTCTCGGCGCTCCAGATGTTCATCGCCAGGCGCGTGCCGGTGAGCGATCCGGCGGTGTTGACGATCACCCAGATCCATGCCGGCTCGTCGCACAACATCATTCCCGACGAGGTGAAGCTGATGGGCACGCTGCGCACGCTGTCGGAAACGACGCGCGAGAATGCGCGCGCCGCCTTCCGCCGCATCGCGACCGACGTGGCGGCGGCGCACGGCTGTACCGCCGAGATCCGGATCGACGCGGGCTATCCGGTCACGATGTGCGATCCACGCGCGACCGGGCTGATGCGCAGCCTCGCGGGCGAGATTTCCGGCGAGCGTGGCTGGTCCGAAATGCCTGCCCCGATGATGGGCGGCGAGGATTTCTCCTATGTGCTGCGCGAAGTGCCCGGCGCGATGGCGTTCATCGGCGTCGCGCCGGAGGGCAGCGATCCGCGCACCAATCCGCCGCTACACAATACGAAGATGACGATCGAGGAATCGGTGATGGCGAAGGGCATCGCGATGCATTGCGCGGCGGCCGAACGCTATCTTGCCAGCGGTTTCGATTGAACGGGCGCGGGCATCAGCCCGCAACCGCTGCCGCGATCGCAAGCGTGCGGCGGGCATCGTCGCGGTGGAGCAGCTCCACCATCTTGCCGCCGACGCGAATCGCGCCCTTGCCGGCATTCGCTGGATCATCGAACGCATCCACGATCGCCCGCGCCCAGGCGATCTCATCCTCGCCGGGCGAGAAAACGGCGTTGGCGGGCGCGATCTGCGACGGGTGGATAAGCGTCTTGCCGTCGAAGCCCCACGCCAGCCCCTGGCGGCATTCCGCTTCTACGCGCGCGGGATCATCGATCGCGTTGCATACGCCATCGAGCGCGGCGATCCCCGCCATGCGCGCGCACAGCACCAGCTGGCTCATCGCCGGGAGCAACGGCGCGCGATCGATACCGGGGCGGCAGCGCATCTCCTTGGCCAGATCGTTCGGCCCCAGCACCAGCGCGGCAAGCCCCGTTTCAGCCGCCGCCGCGACGATCCCGGCCAGATCGACGATGCCCCGGCACGTCTCGATCATCGCCCACAACGCCGGCCCCGCCCCCAGCGGCGCGCGCGCCGCGCGCAGCGTGTCTTCGGACGAGACCTTGGGGAGCAGCACCGCATCGGGCGCCGCCCCGGCCAGCGCCGCAAGGTCATCCGCGCCCCAGCCGCTATCCGGGCCATTGACCCGCACCACCAGTTCGCGCCGGCCGAACCCGCCCTCGCGCACCGCCGCCACCGCCTGCTCGCGCGCCGCCACCTTCTGGTCGGGCGAAACGGCATCTTCCAGATCGAGGATCACGACATCGCAATCCAGCCCGCGCGCCTTCTCGATCGCCCGCGCGTTGGACGCGGGCATGAACAGCGCGCTGCGCCTCGGCCTGGTCAAAGCCTGGCCTCCACCGCGTCGTGAAACTGGCGGATGCCCGCTTCCATCGCGCCGAGCGTTATCCGGTCGACAGTGCCGGATTGCAGCCCCTCCTGCCCCAGCGCCGCGGCGCGGAAATCCTCACTGCCGAACACCCCGCCATCGAGCAGCGCCCAGCTTTTCTCCCAGTGTTTCAGCGCCTTTTCGGTTGCCGGCGGCTCCGGGATCAGCATGAAATCTTCCACCAGCACGCGATTGTGCGCCTGCGGCATCATCACCATCAGATTCACGTAATCGGGGCTGACGATCAGGACGGTGCCGGGAAAAAGCTGATAGGTGTAGGTTATCGCGGAGCGCAACGTGGGCCAGTCGCCCGCGCGCACCGCCGCCTCCTCCACATCGCGCCCCACCGCCGATCGTTGATGCGGCCCGATCGCATCGGCGGTGGAAACGCCATCCTTGAAGAACGGCCCGATCGTGTTCGCATGGAGGCGGAGCACATGATAGCTTTCCAGAAACGCATCCATGATGAGTTTCCAGTTGGCCGGCACGTCATGCGTCCGGCGCTTGAACAGATGGAGCCCGGCCAGCCCGAAGGCATCGAAATCGTGCCCCAGCGCGTCCGCCTCGGAGAAGTCGGCATGCTCGTCGAACGAAAACCAGATCAGCCCGCCCGCCTCGCGCGTCGGCAGGCGCTTCAGGCCATAGTCGGCCTTGTCGAGCCCCGGAAAGGTTTCGGCGCGCGGCAGCCCGGTGAGCTTTCCGTCCAGCGCGTAGCTCCACGCATGATAGGGGCACACCAGCCGGGGAGCGCAGACGATTTCCCTCCCTTCGACCAGACGGGTGGCGCGATGCCGGCACACGTTCAGGAACACATGCGCCGCCCCGGCCCTGTCGCGCGTGATGAGCAGCGGCTTGCCGAAGCCATCGTGCGGCACCGCCATATTCGGCTCCGGCAGCAGCGCGGATGGCGCGATGACGAGCGGCACGCGCGTGAAAATCCGCTCCTGTTCGGCCAGGTGCCGCGCGGGATCGGTATAGGCGGCCGCATCGACATAGCTGATGCGCGGCGCGCGCGGGGTGCCGCCATCGGCCAGTCTGGCGGCCAGGGCGAGTTGTCCGGCCGTTGGCTGGAGGCGGCCAGCGGGTGCGTTCATGGCTGTCCTCTCACTCTTTTCCCGCTAAGTGTCGCGGAACGTGACGCGGGGGGCAAGGGGCCAGATGAACGCACAGGCTGAACGGACGTGGGGCGACGGTTTGCGCCCCTATCTGGAAAAGGCGCCGCTCGCCGCGCTGGCGCTGGGCGTCTCATCCGGCTTTCCCTACGCGATGATCGGCGCCACGCTCACCACGCGGCTGGCGCAGAGCGGGATCGACAAGAAGACGGTGACGGCATTCAGCCTCGCCTTCCTCGTCTATAACCTGAAATTCCTGTGGGCATGGATCGTGGACGGGGTGCGGCTGCCGGGGATCGGCCGGCTTGGCCAGCGCGTATCGTGGCTGCTGATCGCGGGCGTGCTGGTGATCGCGGCCGTCACCCATCTGGCGCTGATCGATCCGCAGGCGGATATCGCGGCGACGGCGCTGGCCGCGATCCTCGTCGGCGCGGCGGGTGCGACGTTCGACATCGTCATCGACGCCTATCGAATCGAGATACTGGAGCCGCGCCAGCTGGGCGTCGGCGCCGGCATGAGCCAATATGGCTGGCGCATCGGATCCGCCGGTGCGGGCGCGCTGGCGCTGGTTATCGCCGCCCGCAGCGGATGGAGCCTGGCCTATCTCGCCTGCGCATCCTTCGCGCTGCCGGCGATGATCGCCGCGCTCGTCGTGGGCGAGCCGGAGCGACGCCATGTCGTCGCGGAGCGCAAGGGTCTGCCGGCGTTGCTGGAAGCGATCTGGCGCCCGTTCGTGCAATTCTTCGCGCGGCCCGGCGCGCTGGTGATCCTTGCATTCATCCTGATCCACAAGATCGGCGACACGCTCGCCAATCTCACCTTCCGATTGCTGTTCGACGATCTCAAATTCAGCAATGACGAGATCGCCTTCTACGATGTCGGCCTTGGCTTCTGGGCCTATCTGATCGGCATCTTCGCTGGCGGGATCCTCTATGCGCGCATGGGGCTGAAGCGATCGGTGCTGCTGGCGCTGGTGCTGATGGCAGTATCGAACCTGAACTTCGCCGGTCTGGCCGCCGCCGGGCATTCCAACGTCGGCATGGCGGGCGCGATCGGGTTCGAGAATTTCGCCAGCGGTTTCGGCGGGGTCGCGGTGGTCGCCTATTTCTCGGCGCTCTGTGATCTGCGCTTCACCGCCGCGCAATATGCGCTGATCTCGGCGGCGGCGAGCATCCTCGGCCGGATCGTCACCGGCACGACGGCGGGCGCACTGATCGAATGGATGGCCTATGTGAACTTCTACCTGTTCACCACCGTGATCGCGCTTCCGGGCGTGCTGCTGTTCTGGTGGATGAGCCACACCGGCATGATCGATCGCTCGATCGGCAGCGCCGGCACCGCGGGGGACGGAGACGTGCGGCAGGAAGGTAGCATCTGACCCCGGCTATTCCAGCGCGAAATCCAGCGTGAAGACGGCGCCGCCCGCATCGCCATCACGCGCGCCGATCGTCATCCGCATCACTTCGGCGAAGCTGCGCGCGATCGCCAGCCCCAGCCCGCTTCCCCCGCGACTGTCCGATCCGGTGCCGCGCGCGAACGCCTCGAACAACGCCTCTGCGCCCCCGGATGGCAATCCCGGCCCCTGATCGGCGATCGACAGCCGCACGCCCTGCGGCAGCCGCTCGCCCGCGATGGTGACGCGCCCGGCGCCGTGCGTAGCGGCATTCGTCAGCAGGTTCAGCAGGATGTGATGCAGCAAGCGCGGGTCTGCGGGGACGAGCGGCAGATCGGGCGGCACACGAAAATCCAGCTTCGCATCCGGCAACAGATCGCGCAGGTCATGCACCGCCCCGGCTACCGCGTCGGTAAGGTCGACCGGCTCGATCGCGGCGGCGAGCGTACCGCTGTCGATCCGCACCATCTCGATCAGGTTGGCGAGGAACCGCCGCAGCCGCGCCAGCTCCGCGCGGGCGATCGGCAGCGCCGGCTCGGCCGGATGATTCGCCCCGATCGCATCGAGCGCCGTGCCGACCGCGGTGAGCGGCGTGCGCAGATCATGCCCGATCGACGATAGCAGCGCGGATCGCAGCCGATCGCGCTCCTCGATCACCTTCACCTCGCGAAGCTGATCCTCCAGCCGCAGCCGTTCGTGCGCGAGCGCCGCCTGCCCGAGCAGTGTCGACAGCAACGTCGCGCGCGTCGCCGGCACCGGCGCGCCGCCATCGCCGCGCGCCAGCGCCACCACCGCCAGCGTGCCCAGCGTCGTGCGCAGCGGGTGAAACTGCCAGTCGGCCGCATTGAGCGTGCCGGTGTCATAGCCGGTGACCTCGCCCCGGCTCCACGCCCATTCCGCCGCCGCGCGGTCGACCGGGCTCAGCTCGGGCGGCGTATCGGGGGGGCAGGCGGAGATCACCGTCAACGCCCCGCTCGGCGCGGCCAGCAGGAGAACCGACACGTCCAGCGTCCGCGCCAGCTCGGTGCACACCGTATCGCTGGTCGTCTGCCAATCCGAGCTGCGCGCCAGCGCCTGTCCGAACGCGGCAACCGCCGCATTCTCGACAGCACTGCGCGCGCCGATCGACGCGCGCACGCGCAGGCGATCGGCGAGGCTTGCGACAAACACGGCGATGCCCAGCAACACGATCACCGTCAGAACGCTCTGCGGGTCGGCGATCGTGAAGGTGTAGATCGGCGGCAGGAAAAAGAAATTATACGCCAGCCCCGCCAGCCCACCCGTAACGATCCCCGGCCAGCGCCCGAACAGCAGCGAGATGAGGATCACCGGCAGCAGATAGATAAGATCGATCGCGCCCGTCCCGATCACCGGCTCGACGATCGTGGCGAGCGCGGTGGTGGCCGCGATCGCGATCCCGCCGGCGGCCATGCCGCGCCAGTCCACCTTGCGCGCCGAACGCTCGGCGCGCGGCGCCGGCGCCGCCTGTTCCGAGGGGATGACATGCACCGCCAGCCCCTCGCTCTGCCGCAGCAGCCGCTCGACCACGGAGCCATGCCGCAGCTCGAACCACCAGCTCCGCCGCGACCGGCCGAGCACGAGCTGCGTCGCACGCATCCCCGCGATATGCGTGGTCAGCCCGTCGATCACGGTTTCCGCCGGCACGCTGGCGATCGTCGCGCCTAGGCTGGCGGCGAGTTGCAGCGCGTCCGCCACGCGCCGGCGCTCGTCCGGCCCGAAACCGGCGGTGCGCGGGGTTTCGATATGGATCGCCTGCCACGGCGCGCGCAGCGCATCCGCCAGGCGCTTGCCCGCGCGGACGAGCGCGTCCCCACCGGCCAGTTCGCTCACCGCCACCAGCACGCGCTCGCCGCCGGCATAGGTGCCCGACACGGCATGGGCATCCAGGAAATCAACGAGGCTGCGATCGACGCTCTGCGCGGCACGGCGCAGCGCCATCTCGCGCAGCGCGGAAAGATTTTCCTTGGAGAAGAAATGCCCCAGCGCCCGGGTCGCCTCGGCGGGAACATAGACCTTGCCCTCCTTGAGCCGGTCGATCAATTCGTCCGGCGGCAGATCGACCACTTCGATCTCCGCGCCCTCCAGCACATGATCCGGCACGGTTTCGCGCACCCTGACGCGCGTGAAGCTCGCGACCACGTCGTTGAGGCTTTCGACATGCTGGACGTTCAGCGTGGTGTGAACGTCGATCCCCGCGTCGAGCAGTTCCTCCACATCCTGCCAGCGCTTCGCATGGCGGCAGCCCTCGGCATTGGTGTGCGCCAGTTCATCCACCAGCGCGAGGCGCGGCGCACGGGCGAGCACCGCATCGAGGTCCATCTCCTCCAGCACGTGGCCGCGATGCTCGATCCGCCGGCGCGCGATGACGGGCAACGGCGCCACGAGGCGCTCGGTATCCTGTCGCCCGTGCGTTTCGACCACGGCGATGGCGACATCGACCCCGGCGGCCATCCGCTCCGCCCCCTCACGCAGCATCTCGAACGTCTTCCCGACGCCGGGCGCGGCACCGAGGAAGATCTTCAGCCGTCCGCGCTTCTCGCGCGCGGCGGCACGCAACAGGGCCTCGGGTGATGGGCGACGATCGGTCAACACGCACTCCTCATGCCGCGAGCATATGGCAAATCCGGCCGAAAGCACGCCCCGCGCCGCGATCTTTACGCGATCCTTATGCGAAACGCCCGCTTTCGCCCGCGCATCCTTATGCCCTGACCTCCTAACTGAGCCTCCGAGGCCGCATCCCGCGGTTTGCGAGGCATTTCCATGTCCGATCTGTTGTGGCTTGCCGTGCTCGGCGGCCTTTTCCTGCTCACCGTGGCGTTCATCCGCCTGTGCGACGCGGCCTGACGCGATGACGCTGCACCTGTGGCTCGCCGGCCTGACGGCGCTCGCGCTCCTTGGCTATCTCGTGGCCGTTCTCGTGCGGCCGGAGCGGTTCTGACATGACGGCTCAGGGCTGGGCGCTCATCGCCCTCTTCATCGCCATTCTTGGCCTGGCCGCGAAACCGGCCGGGCTGTGGCTCTTCGCGCTTTACGAGGGGCGGCGCACGCCGCTCCATGCGGTGCTCGGCCCGGTGGAGCGCGGCTTCTACCGCGTCGCCGGCGTGAACCCCGCGAAGGAGCAGGGCTGGCGCGCCTATGCGCTGCACATGCTGCTGTTCCAGCTCGCGACAGCGCTGCTCACCTATTTCGTGCTGCGCGCGCAGGCGGTGCTGCCGCTCAATCCCGGCAAGCTGCCCGGCGTCGGTGCGGACGGCGCGATGAACACGGCGATCTCGTTCGTCACCAATACCAACTGGCAATGGTATTCGGGCGAAAGCACGCTTTCGAACCTCAGCCAGATGCTCGCGCTGACGATCCACAATTTCCTGTCGGCCGCGACCGGCATCGCGATCGCCTTTGCGCTGTTCCGCGGCTTCGCGCGGCGCGAATGCGCCACCGTCGGGAACTTCTGGGCCGACATGACGCGCGTGACGCTCTACATCCTCGTGCCGATCAGCGTGATCTACGCGCTGTATCTCGTCTGGGCGGGCGTGCCGCAGACTTTCGTCGCCGGGATCGACACGCATACGCTGGAAGGCGCGAAGCAGACGCTCGCGCTCGGCCCGGTCGCCTCGCAGGAAGCGATCAAGATGCTCGGCACCAACGGCGGCGGATTCTTCAACGCCAATTCCGCGCATCCGTTCGAAAACCCGAGCGCGATGACGAACCTCGTCCAGATGCTCTCGATCTTCGTCCTCGGCGTGGGGCTGACCTATACCTTCGGCAAGGCCGTGGGCGATACGCGCCAGGGCTGGGCGATCCTCGCGGCGATGACGATCCTGTTCGTTGCCGGTGTCGCCGTGTCTTATGGCATGGAGGCGCATTCCACGCCGCTGATGCACCAGCTCGGTCTTGCCGGCGGCAATATGGAGGGCAAGGAAGTCCGCTTCGGCATCGTCGGCTCCGCGCTGTTCGCGGTGGTGACCACGGCGGCATCGTGCGGCGCGGTCAATGCCATGCACGACAGCTTCACCGCGCTCGGCGGGCTGATCCCGATGTTCAACATGGAACTGGGCGAAGTGGTGATCGGCGGCGTCGGCGCCGGCATCTACGGTTTCCTGCTGTTCGCGATCCTCTCGGTATTCGTTGCGGGTCTGATGGTGGGGCGCACGCCGGAATATGTCGGCAAGAAGATCGAATCGCGCGAGGTGAAGCTCGCCGTGCTGGCCATCGCGGTGCTGCCGCTGATGATCCTGGGCGGCAGCGCGATCGCCACGGTGGCGCAGGCCGGCCTCGCCGGGCCGCTCAACAAGGGGCCACACGGCTTCTCCGAGATCCTCTACGCCTTTTCCTCCGCTACCGCGAACAACGGCTCCGCCTTCGCCGGGCTCACCGCCGGCACGCCCTTCTACAACGGCCTGCTCGGCATCGCGATGTGGGTGGGGCGGTTCTTCATGATCGTGCCGGTGCTGGCGATCGCCGGCAGCCTGGCGGGCAAGAAGCACACGCCCGCCAGCGCTGGCTCCTTCCCCACCACCGGGGCGCTGTGGGTGGGTCTGCTCGTCGGGATCATCGTGATCGTCGGCGGCCTCACCTTCCTGCCGGGCCTCGCGCTCGGGCCGATCGCCGATCATTTCACCGCCGTCTCCGGCCAGCTTTTCTGAGGGCTATCCCATCATGGCCAACGCAACCTCCATGTTCTCGCCCACGTTAGTGGTGCCCGCGATCGGCGATGCCTTTCGCAAGCTCGATCCGCGCGCGCTGGTGAAGAACCCGATCCTGTTCGTCACCGCCTGCGTCGCCCTGCTGCTTACCCTGTTCCTCGCCATCGGCGGCGAGCAGGTGTCGACCGGGTTCCTCGCGCAGCTTATCGTGTGGCTGTGGCTGACGGTGCTGTTCGGCACCTTCGCCGAGGCGCTGGCCGAAGGGCGCGGGCGCGCCCAGGCCGCCTCGCTGCGCGCCACCAAGTCCGAGCTGCGCGCGAAGCTCCTCTCCGGCATCGGGGAAACCTGGGAGCTGGTTCCCGCCACGCAGCTTCAGAAGGGCGAGCTGGTGCTGGTGGAAACCGGCGATCTCGTTCCCGCCGACGGCGAGGTGGTGGAAGGCGTCGCCAGCATCAACGAGGCGGCGATCACCGGCGAGAGCGCCCCGGTGATCCGCGAGGCGGGCGGCGATCGTTCCGCCGTCACCGCGGGCACGCGCGTCATCTCCGATCAGATCAAGGTGCGCATCACCGCGGAGCCGGGCCACGGCTTCCTCGATCGCATGATCGCGCTGGTCGAGGGCGCGGAGCGGCAGAAGACACCGAACGAGGTGGCGCTGACGATCCTGCTGGTCGGCCTGACGATCATCTTCCTGATCGCCGTGGGCACGATCCCGAGCTTCGCGAGCTATGCCGGCGGCAGCGTTCCGGTCGCGATTCTCGCGGCGTTGCTCATCACGCTGATCCCCACCACGATCGCCGCCCTGCTCTCCGCGATCGGCATCGCGGGCATGGACCGGCTGGTGCGCTTCAACGTGCTCGCCAAATCGGGCCGCGCCGTGGAAGCCGCTGGCGACTGCGACGTGCTGCTGCTCGACAAGACCGGCACGATCACGATCGGCGATCGCCAGGCCAGCGCGTTCAGCCCCGTCACCGGGGTGGACGAGCGCACGCTGGCGGAAGCGGCGCTGTTCGCCAGCCTCGCCGATGAAACGCCCGAGGGCCGCTCGATCGTCGTGCTCGCCCGCGACAGGTTCGGCCTGACGCAGACGCTGCCGGCGGGTGCGGAGGTGATCCCCTTCACCGCCCAGACCCGGCTTTCCGGGCTCAGCTTCGACGGCGGCCTTGTTCAGAAGGGTGCGGTCGATTCGATCCTGCGCGCCTACCCCGATCTCGCCGCCAGCGTCGCCGCCGCCGAGCTGCGCCGCGCGACCGACGAGATCGCGCGCGCCGGCCAGACCCCGCTCGCCGTGGTCCGCGATGGGCGGCTGATGGGCGCGGTCGCGCTGAAGGACGTGGTGAAGGCGGGCGTCCGGGAACGGTTCGCCGAGCTGCGCCGCATGGGCATCCGCACGGTGATGATTACCGGCGACAACCCCCTCACCGCCGCCGCCATCGCCGCCGAGGCCGGCGTGGACGATTTCCTCGCCGAAGCGACGCCGGAGGACAAGCTGGCGCTGATCCGCAAGGAGCAGCAGGGCGGCAAGCTCGTCGCGATGTGCGGCGATGGCACCAACGATGCCCCCGCCCTCGCCCAGGCGGATGTGGGGGTCGCCATGAACACCGGCACGCAGGCCGCGCGTGAGGCCGGCAACATGGTGGATCTGGATAGCGATCCCACGAAGCTGATCGAGATCGTCGGGCTCGGCAAGCAATTGCTGATGACGCGCGGCGCGCTCACCACCTTCTCCGTCGCCAATGATGTCGCGAAATATTTCGCGATCATCCCGGCGATGTTCGTGGCGCTCTATCCCGGCCTTGGCGTGCTCAACGTGATGCACCTTTCAAGCCCGCAGAGCGCGATCCTCTCCGCGATCATCTTCAACGCGCTCATCATTCCGGCGCTGGTGCCGCTCGCGCTGCGGGGCGTGACGTACAAGCCGATGGGCGCCGGCCCGCTGCTGGCGCGCAATCTTGCCATCTACGGCGTCGGCGGCCTGCTCGCGCCATTCGCCGGCATCAAGCTGATCGATCTCGCGGTCAGCGCGCTCCATCTCGCCTGAGGGACAGTCCCATGCTCAACGACATCAAATCCGGCCTGCGCCCCGCGCTCGTGCTCACCGTGCTGTTCGCCGCGCTGCTCGGGCTCGCCTATCCGGCGCTCATCACCGGCATCGCGCAGCTCGCCTTTCCGTGGCAGGCGAACGGCAGCATCGTGACGGACACGAAGGGCCAGGCGATCGGCTCCGCGATCCTGGGGCAGCAATTCGCACAGCCCGGTTATTTCCACGGCCGCCCGTCCGCTGCCGGCAAGGGATATGATGCGCTGGCTTCCTCCGGCTCGAACTTCGGCCCTGCCGCAAAGCCGCTCGCCGATCGCCTGAAGGCCGACATCTCCAGCAATCGCCATTCACCGGACGTATTGGCTCCTCCTGCCGATCTGGTGACAGCCTCCGCCTCGGGTCTCGATCCCGATATCAGCCCCGAGGCGGCTTTTTATCAGGCGCCGCGCGTGGCGGCCGCGCGCGGCATCGGCTTTGCCACCGTCCGCGCGCTGGTGGAGCGGCACGTGCGACAACCGCTGCTCGGCTTCATCGGCGAGCCGCGCGTCAACGTGCTGGCGCTCAACCGCGCGCTCGACGCGGCCGCGCCGCGCCCCTAACACGGTGGCGATGATCAATGCCGCCCGCGTCCTGCTGATCGAGGATGATGCCGCGATCCGCCGCCTGCTTCATGCGGCGCTGACGCGGGCGGGCTATCGCGCCAGCCAGGCCGCGACGGCGCGCGAGGCGATGAGCCTCGTCGATATCGAGCGGCCCGATGCGGTGCTGCTCGATCTGGGCCTGCCCGATCGGGACGGGCTTGAGCTGGTGCAGCTCATCAAGGCGCGCGGGGATATGGTGCTGCTGGTCGTCTCCGCCCGCAACGAGACGGAGGAGAAGGTCGCCGCGCTCGATCTGGGCGCCGACGATTATATCACCAAGCCGTTCGATACCGAGGAGCTGCTCGCCCGCATCCGCACCGCGCTGCGCCATCGTCGCGCGGGCACGGCGGCGAACGACGAACTGGAGGCGGGGCCGGTATCGATCGACCTCGCCCGCCGCCGCGTCCGGCGCGACGGCATCGACGTTCATCTGACGCCGAAGGAATTCGGGGTGCTGGCCGAACTGGCGCGCCATCCCGATCGCGTCATCAGCCATGCGCAATTGCTGCGCACCGTATGGGGGCCGGCGCAGGAGGATCATGTGGAATATCTGCGCATCGTGATCCGCGCGCTGCGCGCCAAACTGGAAAGCGATCCCGCCCAGCCGCGCCTGATCGTCAACGAACTGGGTATCGGATACCGGCTGGCGACCGGTTAGGCCGTCTTGCTCGCTCGCTCACGTTTGTCCGGCGGCGTCGATCCGCCAGGGGTGACCGAGATTTGCTTCGATAAAGCGATCCCGCACAGCCGCACGTCATCATAACGGATTGGGTTGGCGGTCGTCAGGCGCTGGCACTCAGTCAGCTTATCGAGCGGCACGGCCCGGCTGGGGGCGACTTGTATCCGCCATAAAAGGCGATCAGGCGCGGTCGCGGTTCAGCGTGAACGAACCGGGCAGCGAATATCTGCCGAGGCCGGTCGGCGGTTTCGCTCAGTCCACGGTATCCAGTGGCGCCGGGCCGGTGGTGACGACCGGGATCTGCTTTACGCTGCTGTCCTGCGCGGTGAGCAGATAATCGGCGGTGGTGAGGAACGGCACCGGGTTCACCGCGTGTCCGTCGATGCGCACCTCATAATGAAGGTGCGGCCCGGTGGAGCGACCCGTCGAGCCCATCAGCGCGATCAATTGCCCGCGCTTCACGCGCATGTTGTCGCCGACCAGGATCTTGGAAAGGTGGCCATAACGGGTCGCGATGCCCTTGCCGTGGTTGATCTCGACCATGTTGCCATAGCCGCCAAGCCGCTCGGCATGGCTCACCACGCCATCGGCGGTGGCATAGATCGGCGTGCCGACCGGGCCGGGGATATCGACGCCGGCATGCATCGCGGCGGTGCCACGGAACGGGTCGCTGCGCACGCCGAAATTGCTGGAGAAATTGAGGTGCGCGACCGGCTGGACGGAGGGGATGGCGATCGCGCCCTGCCCCTGCTCCATCGTGTCCATCTTCTTCCACGTCATGAAGAGCGAGCGGAACTGCGCCTCGCCGCTCATTTCGCTCGAGGCTTCCACGCTGCTGGCGGCAAGAAGCGGGCCGCCTACGGCAGGCTTCTGGGCCGCTTCGGGCGCCGCGCTGGCATGACCGGCCAGCGACAGGGAGGCGATTGCGGTCAGGATAGCCCGACCAAGGCCCCGGGTAAGCTGCGTTGAAGAAAATTGCGACATCAGACCCCGACGAGCGACAGTTGATCGACCACCGCCGAGGCGACCCGGCGCTATTATCTCTTGTCTGGATCGCACCCCCGCGCCCCGGACGACGCTTTCTGGCTCGGACCGGTAAAGATACGCAATAGATCACGCCCTTGGTCGCGTCGGGGCGGGTCGAACGCACGTCGAGTCGTTATAACATGCGTTCAAATGCCTGAGTTTGGCTGTTTGAACCGGGGATGAATCGGCTTACACCATTGCCATCAGGCTCGCATTACCCCCTGCCGCCGTCGTGTTGATCGAGGTGGACACCTCCTCCACCAGCCAGTCGAGCCGATAGCTTCCGGCCTGCGGAAGCACGATCGGACCGGGCAGTTCGGCCAGGGTGGATAGCACGCCACGGAGCCTTTCGGTGTCGCCCTCGATCAGGGCGCCCGCGAAGGGCCCTGCCTTCGCCCAATCCGCAACCCACTCCACGCGACGCGACACCGATTGCGGCAGACCGGAGAGCCGTCCGGCCTCGCCAGCGGCCACCACTTGATTGCCGCCGGCAAGCGCGGCACCAAGTTGCGCGACGAACCCGTCGCGCGTTTCCGGCACCAGCAGAATCCGGCCGCGCGGGTGAAGCGCGTACAGATTGCGCTCACCGACCGGGCCGGGAAGTTCCACTTCAACGCCGAGCAATGACGCGCGGATCGCGTCGCGCACATGGCCTGCCGCCACGGCGTCGCCCATCTCCTCAAGCCACAGCGCCAGATCGCGCGCGGCCGGATCGCCGTTGTTCGACGAAAGCTGCGGCGGCACAGGGATACGCGTCACCAGCCGCCCGAGATAGAGCGGGCCTCCCGCCTTCGGCCCCGTTCCTGAAAGGCCGCGTCCACCGAATGGCTGCAATCCCACCACCGCGCCAATCACGTTGCGGTTGATATAGAGATTGCCTGCCCGCACCCGTTGGGTCACATGCGCGATCGTTTCGTCAAGCCGCGTATGCAGACCGAACGTGAGGCCGTAACCGGTGGCGTTGATCGCATCGATCAGCCGATCCAGCCCGTTGCGCCGATAGCGCACGACATGCAGCACCGGGCCGAACACCTCGCGCTGCAGATCGGCGATATCGTCAAGCTCGATGATCGTCGGTGGCACAAACGTGCCGTGCGCGGTCTCGCCTGCGAGCGCGATCTGCTCCACCTGCCGGCCGAGCTTGCGCATCCGCTCGATATGTCGCTCGATAGTCGCCTGCGCCTCAGCGGTGATGACCGGGCCGATATCGACCGCCAGCCGATCGGTCCGCCCTATCGACAACTCGTGCAGCGCGCCCTTGATCATCGCCAGCGTGCGATCGGCCACATCCTCCTGAAGACACAGGATGCGCAGCGCCGAACAGCGCTGGCCAGCACTGTCGAAGGCGGACGCGATCACATCTGCCACCACCTGTTCGGCAAGCGCGGAGGAATCGACGATCATCGCATTCTGCCCGCCTGTCTCGGCGATCAACGGAATCGGATGGCCATCTTGTGAAAGTCGGCCGGCCAGTTCGCGCTGGATCAGTCGCGCTACCTCAGTCGATCCAGTAAACATTACCCCCGCTGTTTCGGGTGCCGCGACCAGCGCCGCACCGATCTCGCCATCGCCGGGCAGGAGTTGCAGCGCGTCCGCGGGTACGCCCGCCTCGTGCAGGATCGCGACGCCCTGTGCGGCGATCAGCGGCGTTTCCTCTGCCGGCTTGGCGAGCACCGGATTGCCTGCGACGAGTGCGGCGGCAATTTGCCCGGTGAAGATTGCTAGCGGGAAGTTCCACGGGCTGATGCACGCGACCGGCCCGAGCGCACCATGCACCGGCCCCAGCGTGCGCCGTGCCTGTTCGGCATAATAGCGAAGGAAATCGATTGCCTCGCGCACCTCGGCGATGGCGTTGGGCAGAGACTTGCCCGCCTCGCGCACTATCAGACCAAGCAGGGTGGGCATGCGATCCTGCATGATATCCGCCGCGCGATCGAGACAGCCAGCGCGGTCCCCCGGCGATACTGCCGCCCATGCCTTTGCGGCCCCCACTGCCCGCGCCGCAGCTTCGCGCGCCTGTTCCACGGAGACCTCGATCACCGTTCCCACAACATCGCGATGATCGGCCGGATTTAGTATCTTGCGCGGCGCGCCCACGCCGTCCGCCGCCGCCGCGCGCCAGGCGTAGGTCGCGCTGGCCCGCATCGTTTCACCAAGTTCCGCGAGTACGCCTTCGTCGCTAAGATCGAGCCCCGCTGAATTGAGCCGCGCACCATACAACTCACGCGGCAACGCGATCTGCGGATGCTTTTGCCCCGGCACTGGCATCGCGCGCACCGCCGCCACCGGATCGGCGACCAGTTCCGCAATAGACACTTCCGGGTCTGCGATTCGATTCACGAACGAGGAGTTCGCGCCATTCTCCAGCAGCCGGCGGACGAGATAAGCGAGAAGCGTCTCATGCGTCCCCACCGGTGCATAAATGCGGCACGGTCGATCGAGCTTATCCTTTCCGACAACCTCGTCATAGAGCGGCTCGCCCATGCCGTGGAGGCACTGAAACTCGTAGCGGCCGATCGAGAAATCCGGCCCGGCCATCTGGTATATCGTCGCCAGCGTTTGCGCATTGTGCGTCGCGAACTGCGGGAAGACGTGGTCCGTCGCGGCCAGCAATTTGCGCGCACAGGCGATATAGGCAACGTCTGTGTGGATCTTGCGGGTATAAACCGGGAAGTCTGAAAGGCCGTCCACCTGGGCGCGCTTGATCTCCGCGTCCCAATAAGCTCCCTTCACGAGCCGAACCATGATCCGCCGCCCGCTCCGCCGCGCCAGATCGACAAGCCAGTCGATCACGAACGGACAGCGCTTGCCATAGCCCTGCACCACAAATCCGAGTCCATTCCAGCCAGCGAGTTCGGGATCGAGGGCAAGGCTTTCGAGCAGGTCGAGCGAGAGCTCCAGCCGGTCGGCCTCTTCCGCGTCGATGTTGAAGCCGATGTCATGGCCTTTCGCCATGGCAGCCAGCGCTTTCACGCGCGGCAGCAACTCGCCCATTACCCGTGCCGCCTGGGCGCGCGAATAGCGCGGGTGCAGCGCGGATAGCTTGATCGAGATGCCCGGCCCGCCATAGACGCCGCGCCCGCCCGAAGCATTGCCGATCGCGTCGATCGCCTTTTCGTAATCGCGGTAGTAGCGGTCCGCATCCGCAGCCGTCGTGGCTGCTTCGCCCAGCATGTCGTAACTGTACTGGAAGCCTCGCGCCTCCAGTGCTTTCGCCCGCTTCACCGCCTGTTCGATCGTCTCCCCGGTGACGAACTGTTCGCCCATCATCCGCATCGCCATGTCCACCCCGCGCCGGATCACCGGCTCTCCGGCGCGCGCGATCAGCCGGGTCAGCGCAGCGCCAAGACCGCTGTCGTTGACACTGCTGGTCAGCTTGCCGGTGACGACAAGGCCCCATGTCGCCGCATTGACGAACAGCGAGCGTCCGTCCCCCACATGCGCGCGCCAGTCCCCGCCGGCGATCTTGTCACGGATCAGCGCGTCACGCGTCGCATCATCGGGGATGCGCAGTAACGCTTCGGCAAGGCACATCAGCGCCACGCCCTCCTGGCTCGACAGCGCATATTCCTGAACGAGGCCCTCGACCCCGTCGCCCTTGCGCTTGGCGCGCAGCGCCGTGATGAGCGCGGTCGCAGTGCGTTCTGCCTCGACCACCATCCACGGGGCCAATGTCGCATCTTCCATCAGCGCTCGCACGCATTCCACCTCGGGCCGGCGATAGGCGGCGGTGATCGCTTCGCGCAGCGCAGACTGTGCACGAACGGACGGGGCGAAATCTGCGAACAGCGGCGAGGTAGCGTTTGTCATGCCGTCCGGTAGCAGATTATTCGATAGCAATCCGCCTGATGATCGATCAAATCAGGACCATCTGAACTAATTGAAGCTGATGCTTTGAGTTAAACAGGCTAGATAGCATTGAAAGATAGTCCGATCGACCCATTCGACCAGCGCATCATCGAAGCGTTACGCGACGACGGACGGATGTCCGTGACCGAGCTCGCCGGAAGAGTCGGCCTGTCGAAAACCCCGTGCCAGATCCGGCTTCGGCGATTGATCCATGATGGCTATATCCGCGGCTTCCGCGCGGTGATCGATGCGACCAAGCTTGGGCTGGATCACATCGCCTTTGCCGAAGTCAAACTGTCGGACACGCGCGAAGCCGCGCTGGAGGAGTTCCGCCGCGCGGTCCTGAAGATCCCCGAGGTGGAGGAATGCCATATGATCGCGAGCAGCTTCGATTATCTGCTCAAGGTCCGCACGGCGGACATCCGGCGCTATCGCGTCGTGCTGGGTGAGCGTATCTCCAGCCTGCCGCATGTGGCCAGCACATCGACATTCGTTGCGATGGAAACGATTCGCGAAGCCTCGATGTGATCTCTTGCAAACGAAACACGGGATGGTCGGAGACAGATTCCTGACCTAATTTTTCCACGCGCTAAGGCATTGATGTTACGTCGCCACACAGCTCGTCTGTCAGCGAGTGGTAAAATACGGGGTACAGGTAGACAAGTGCTTGAGCGCCACGCAGCGGAACGCCGAAGGCGGTGCAAGACCCAAATGCGGTCATTCGGCGCAGCATTAACACTTCCCGATTCTTGCTGTTCGTTCAGCTTGAAAAAGGCGCCTCTTCCACCGCCAAATCGAATGACCGAACGTCTGGCACTGGGGGGGCGGAACGACCGCTTACGGGAACGCCGATAGCGGTAGCCGACATGCCGGGGTACCGCCTTTTCCCCGAACACGATGGTGTAGTGGGAAAGCCCTATCCGGTCAGTGACGGGTGAACGGTGGGATGAGGCGCAGGAAAGAAATATTGCCGGGTTTGCTTGTTTCGGCAGATCAGGCCGGATCCCCACCCAAGATTGCACGCTGTCTCGTCAAAAAGGATACAAGATCGTTCGCGGGCCGCCCGCTCAACCGCTCGACCTCGTCGGTCGTCCGATCCTCGACGCCATGCGCAATGGCATCGTCCATGGCGGCAAGCTTCGATGCGTAATCGCGCGGGATGCCAAAGCTGGCGTAGCGATCCGTCAGTTCGTCCGTCGAGAGGCGGTGATGACCCACGGGACGACCGCTCGCCGCGGTGATCGCGTGCGCCACCTCGTCATAGGTGAGCGCTCGCGGCCCGGTCAGCACGTGCTCGCCGGAGCCAAGCGCCGGGTCGGTCAGCGCCCGGACCGCCACGGCGGCGATGTCCGTCGCATCGATGAACGGCACGCGGCCGTCCTGCGTTGCGGAATAGATGCGGCCTTCATCGAGTATCGACGACAGATGCTGAGTCGTGAAGTTCTGCATGAACCAGCTCGGGCGCAGCACCGTCCAGCGCGGCGCATGGGCGTGGACCCAGGCATGCACCTCGCCCATCATCGGCCCACCCTCGGCCAGGGACGAAGCACTCAGCAGCACCAATCGCCCCGTCGCCTGCGCCACCGCCTGCTCCAGAAACGGGAGCATGACTGGCAGATGCTCCGTCCGGTCGGTGGGCGCGACGAGATAGACCGAGCTTACGCCATCGAGCGCCGGACCATAAGTCGTCGTATCCTCCCAATCGAACCGGACCTGATCGGGCGCTGACGGACGCCGGGTCGCTATGCGCGCCTCCGCCCCGCCGGCCACCAGCTGCTCCGCAACCGATCGGCCCGTCGTGCCGGTGCCGCCTGTAACCAGGATCCGATCACGCATGATCGGCCTTTCCGGCAACGAGCGCATCGATCAGCGCTGCACCCTTCGTTGCCCGCAGCGCGACGAGCGGATTCCAGTAATCGCGATAGTGGACGATGCGCCCGCCCGACGTGCGGATCACCGAGATGTAGCTTTGGTCATATGGCTCACCGGTCGTCACGCCGCGCCCGAAGCCTTCGAACTCCAGAACCACGATATCGGGATCGGTCGATGGATGAACGACAGGCTCCCCCATGCGATCGAAGGCGATCATCTTGCCCGCCTCCTCAAGATGGCCGGCAATGGCGGCGCGGCCCTCCAGGCGGGTGGCCAGCCCTGCTGGCGCATAAGGAAATTCCATCACTCCGTCGTCAGCCATCATCTCAACGAAGGTTGTGGCATCAGCGTCGATCCTGTCGCCCAGCGCCTGACGGAGCATGGATGAGAAGCTTTGAATATTTTCGGTCATGCATTATCTCCAAGCCGATGGAACGCCACCGTTCCGTCGTTACATAGGCAGGACACGATGGAACGCAAACGTTCCGACGAAGAAAATTCGCAAGCGCGCGCGCCAAGTGGTGCGGCTGTCATGCGCGTCGAGGTGACCGAGGCGCTGACACGCGCCTTTTTCCAGGAGTGGGCGCGCACAGGCTATTCGGGCCTGAGCCTTGAGCGCGTCGCGCGATCGGCCGGTGTCGGAAAGGCCGCGCTCTATCGGCGGTGGCCTGAAAAAGCTGCAATGGCGAGTTATCTCCTGTCGCGCGTTGGGCTGACGATCACCGATGTCGATGCGCAGGGATCGCTGGAAGACGATCTGAAAGCGACGCTGTTCGCTATTCGACGAGTGCTTCGACACCGCGCGGTGAAGCGCATCCTCATGGATCTTCACGCAGAGATCGAACGGACCCCGGCGCTGGAGCGAGCCATACGACCGTTCCAGCGCGCGCGGCGAGAAAGGATTGACGCATTGATCGACCGCGCGATCGCGCGGGGGGAGTTAGCCCCATCGATCGATCGTGGAACCGCAGCCGATCTCATTGCGGCCCCGCTATACTGGCGATTGGCGGTTCTGGGCGGGCGATCAGACCGGGCGCATATAGAGCGGCTTGCCCGGATGATCACTGCTGCGCTGCGCGGTCAGGGATGATCATCCGTCATCTCGAAAACGAACCCGTAGCGGGAAGGTGACGCTGCCGATCGCATTTCCATGATGATGCTCCTCGAAGATTGGAAAGGGGCGGGCGCGGGTCAGGCAGGCACCGGCAGCTTGCCGGCGCGCATCGCCGCGATCACGCCGCCATCGATCAGCAGGTCGCTGCCGGTGATGAACCCGGCCGTTGGGCCTAGCAGGAACGCTGCGGCCTCCGCGATCTTCTCGGGCGGGGCCATTCGCTTTGCCGGCGACGCTTCCATCACCGCGCCGCAGCCAGCTAGGGGAACAGATGAGGCATTCATCGCGCAAGCGGCCATTGAACGATTCCACGAAGCCGTTCTGCTGCGGCTTGCCGGGCGCGATGTAATGCCACTCGACGCCTGTGTTTCGACACCAGGCGGGCACGGCATGCCTGGTCAGTTCGGTGCCGTCGTCGCTGAGCAAGCGAGATCGGTCATGTGGCAGCCAGCCGCTCGGCGATTGTGGAGACCCAAATGCAATCGTCCCGAGAACACCAGCTTACTCCCGCCTTCGGCCACTGGTTCATCCGCTCGGCGACGTTTTCAAATTGGGAGCGACTCCCTCGCGCGGGAGTTTGTCGGGGATGACATCACTGCTTTTACGCTCGACGTTCCGCCTGTGTCCCGTCAAACCGCTGTTCTATGATGTGGGGAAATGGTGTCGAGCAGTCGGGCTATCTACCCTGACCGCGCTAATCAGCGCGTGCGCCTCGATCGGCCCATCGACGAAGCTTGCCGCCCCCGCCCCTGTATTTGCGCCGTTAGCCTTCTTCACCGGACATACCGTCGGCGAGGGCATTCTGCGTGTGACCCTATCACACGCACGCCGGGTCCATGTCGTCAGCGATGGCCGGGTCGAACCCGACGGTACGCTAGTTCTCATTCAACGCGTAGAGGAAGGGAGCAAGCCGCCGCGCGAGCGCACCTGGCATATGCGCGACCTCGGCGGTGGCCTGTTCGCGGTGTCGCTTAGCGACGCGATCGGTCCGGTTGAGGCCGACGTGGCCGGCAACCGATTGCATCTGCGCTTCCGAGCGAAGGGCGGGCTCGGAATTGAGCAATGGATCTACCGCCAGCCTGGCGGCGATACCGCGTTGAACCGCATGGTGGTGCGAAAGTTCGGCCTGCCCGTCGCCTCGCTGCACGAGACGATTCGGCAGGTTCGTTGATGCGATCGCGGCCCATTGTGTCGCCAGCGTCACTCGTATTGGCGCCAGGGCTCAGCCCCGGTCGCGCTTTGTCCACGCGGGAACGCCCAAATTCGCGTCTGAATGACGATCGCGCAGACCCAGAGCTGGTCGTTCACGCGACGTGATAGGTCTCCCGGAAGCAGACATCCGTTCATGTACGTCTGATGGCGTCTGACGCACATAAGGATAGACAGATGGCCGTTCGTTTGACGCGCGATGGCGCGGTTAAGGATCAGAGACTCGCGGCAACATGGAACGTCGGTGTCGTGGTCAACCTCTCGATCCGTTCGGGGTCCGGTTTAAGCAGGCCGCGGGATTGCGGAAGCGTCTGCCAAGGCCACCGCTCACGCTGGGGGCTTTTCGTAGGCCATGGCGGGTCGCGCTCCCACGTTTAGCGTAGTAGGTCTTGGGCAAGCACATTGCGATGAAGAGCAGGACTACGGTTGTCGACGTATATCGAGCAATTCGACTGGGCTTCCACCCCTCTCGGGCCCAAAGAGTCGTGGCCCCCTGCGCTCCGCACGACCTACGACATCCTGATGTCGAGCGGCTTCGGCATGTGCGCCGTCTGGGGGCCTGAGCGCACCTTTTTCTATAATGAAGCCTATATTCCGTTCCTGGCCGAACGTCATCCGCAGGCGCTGGGTCGGCCGATCGATCAGGTCTGGGTCGACGTCTGGAATGACATCGAGCCGCTGGTCGATCGGGCGATGGCGGGCGAGACCGTGCATCTCGAGAACCTGCGCCTCGTCATGACCCGCAAGGGCTATGAGGAAGATACCTATTGGACCTTCTCGTACAGCCCGCTGCGTGACGGCGACCGGATCATCGGCTTTCTCGATGTCGCCGTTGAGACGACCGAGCTGGTCGCCGCGCAGGAGCGCGACCGGGTGAACGCCGAACGCGTCCAGCTCGCGCTAGGCGCAGGCGCAATCATCGGAACATGGTTCTGGGACCTTCCGACGGACAGCTTCACTGTCGATGCGGCATTCGCCCACAGCTTCGGCATGGATCCCGCGCTGGGGCGAACGGGCATTCCGCTCGAGCAGGTCATCGCGACGGTTCATCCCGACGATCGCGATGGCCTGCTCGCGGCAATTGGTGACGTCATCGCCCGGAGCGGTGCCTACGCACACCAATATCGGGTTCGCAGGAATGACGGACGCTATTATTGGATCGAGGCCAATGGGCGTGTCCATCATGATCCCGACGGCACCCCCCGCAGCTTCCCCGGCGTATTGATCGACGTCGAGGACAGACGCGCCGTCGCGGCGGAGCGTGATCGGGCCATTGAGACGCTCAGGCATCTCAACGAAGAGCTAGAGCACCGCGTCGAAGAACGAACGCGGGAGCTGCGCGACTCGATGGATTTCGCTCGACTGGCCCTTTCCGCCGTGGGCGGCGTCGGTGTCTGGACGTTCGACGTCGCGAAGGACTGCTTCACCTGCGACGCCAACGTCGCCGAGCTCTACGACATCGATCCGATCCAAGGCGCCAAGGGCATTCCTCGAGCCGATTTCCTGGCCAACGTGCACGAGGACGACCGGGCGAAGCTGCGCACCACGATGGCGGGCGGTCTGATCGAGCCAGGCGACTTAGAGCTCGAATACCGTATCGTTCACCGCGACGGGTCAACGCGCTGGGTGCTCTCGCGTGGTCACACCTATTTCGACGACGCGGGACGGCCCGTTCGCCGGACGGGGGTGGGTGTCGACATGACGTCGCAACGGCTGGTCGAGGATCAGTTGCGGCAGGCGCAGAAGATGGAGGCCGTTGGCCAGCTCACCGGCGGGATCGCGCACGACTTCAATAACCTTCTCCAGGGTATTACCGGCAGTCTGGAGATTATTGGCCGCCGCATCGCCGAGGGCCGAACCAACGACGTTGGCCGTTTCATCACAGGCGCGACGACGGCTGCGAACCGGGCTGCCGCGCTGACCCACAGGCTCCTGGCCTTTTCCCGACGCCAGCCGCTCGATCCCAAGCCCGTCCGCGCCAACACGCTGCTCGCTTCTATGGAGGATCTCCTTCGCCGGACGATCGGCGAGACGATCGCGATGGAGTTGGCCCTGGCCGATGACTTGTGGATGACCCGATGCGATCCGAACCAGCTCGAGAACGCCGTGCTCAACCTGGTCATCAACGCCCGCGACGCCATGCCGGATGGAGGATGGCTGACAATACGGACGGCGAACGCCCATCTCGAAATGCCCCTTGAGGCCAAACAGCGCGGTGTCATGCCCGGCCAGTATGTGTGCATTAGCGTGACCGACACCGGGATCGGCATGAGCGCCGACACGATCGCGAAAGCCTTTGAACCGTTCTTCACGACCAAGCCGATTGGACAAGGCACCGGGCTCGGCCTGTCGATGATTTACGGTTTCGCGCATCAATCGGAAGGACACGCCAAGATCAGCAGTGAGGTCGGCGAAGGCACAACCTTCACCATGTATCTGCCGCGCTATTTCGGGGCTGATCTGGAGGACGAGGGCGTCGCGGCCAACGAACAAGCACGCTCCAGCGAGGCTGGCGGAGTTGTTCTCGTCGTGGAGGACGAACGGGTCGTGCGCGGACTGATCGTGGAGGAGCTCGGCGAGTTGGGCTACGCAACGCTCGAGGCCGCCAATGGGCCTGAGGGGCTGTCAATACTTCAGTCCCGCCGCCATATCGACTTGCTTGTCACCGATATCGGCCTGCCGGGTCTGAACGGGCGGCAGCTGGCAGATGCCGCGAGAGCGTTTCGTCCTGGCCTAAAAATCCTGTTCATGACCGGCTACGCAGAGAATGCGGCTCTGGCGTCGGGTTTTTTGGAACCCGGCATGGCAATGATAACCAAGCCATTCGCAATGAAAACGCTTGCCAGCCGCGTGACCGAGTTGATCGAGAGTTGAGTTTGTCGCTTCACGTCGAGGGCGCAGAGTAGAGATTCTCATCGTTTCCGTTAGTGCAGCTTGAAAAAGGCGCCTCTGCCACCGCCAAATCGAATAACCGAACCTCTGGTCGTCCGGGAAGGACGCCCGCGGCTCTCGTTCCCCGCGAGGGACGGGCTGGCAGACCCGGCTAAACCGTCTTGCCGGCGAGCCGCTCGACGAGGAAGTCGACGAACACGCGCACCCGCGCAGGGATAACGAAGCCACCGACGAAGACCGCGTGGATCAGTTCGACGTCGCCTGGATTGTAATCTTCCAGCAGTGGGACGAGCCGCCCGTCCGCGATCTCGGCTGCGACGCTGAAGCGGCCGACGCGGGTGATGCCGACCCCGGCGGCAGCGAGCTGGCCCAGCGTCTCGCCATTGTTAGCGATGATACCGCCCTCAACGCTCAGCGTGAAATCTCCGCCGCCGCGCCGGAACGGCCAGGTCGGCTCGGCCCGGCGGAAATTGAAGTTGAGGCAGTTGTGAGCGTGCAGGTCCTCCGGCAGCTGCGGGGTGCCGGCACGCGCGAGATAGCCGGGCGAGGCGACGATCACCCGGCCGGACTCGCCCAGCTTGCGCGCGGTCAGCCCGCTGTCGGCAAGCGGGCCGAAGCGGATCGCGACATCCGCCTGTCCTGCCGCGACGTCGACCAGCGTGTCGGTCAGCGCCACGTCGATCAGGATGTGCGGATAGGCGTGCGCGAAGTCGCCAAGCAGCGGTACGACGCACATCCGGCCATGCGCCAGCGCCGCACTGATCCGCAGCCGTCCGCGCGGCGCGCCATGGTCGGCGATCTGCTGCTCGGCATCGTCGAGATCGGCGAGGATCCGCCGTGCCGCGAGCAGATAGGCCTGCCCCTCGGCAGTCAGCGTCAACGCCCGTGTAGACCGTAGCAGCAGCCGCACGCCAAGCCGTGCCTCGATCCGGCCGATGGCCCGCGCCACCGCCGATGGCGTCAGCCCGAGCGTACGGCCGGCGGCGGAGAAGCTGCCTTCCTCCACCACGCTCGCGAACAAGGCAAGCGATCGGGCACGATCGTCGCTGCCGGCTGTTTTTGCGTCCAAGGCATAGATCCTTTGCATCGGCGGCCGGTTCCACCGCGCTGTTTCACCGTCCATCTATGCGCGTGACGATGAAATTCGCAAAGGATCGAGACTGTTGAAAAAGGCCTGCGCGAAATCGGCGTGGCGGATGGCTGGCGATGCCGGACACCGAATGATGCGCCGCGTATCAGGCCGGCGCGGCTTGCCGGGCGAGCAGCT
>NZ_SCNL01000018.1 GCF_005502745.1 Sphingomonas sp. 3P27F8 | reverse complement strand
GTTCCGGCGAGCGCCGTGGTGGCGCTTTCGCCCACCAGAATGCCACCGTTGCTGATCGTGATCGTACCGTTGTTGACAAGGCCGCCGTTGGCGGCGGTCGCACTGATACGCACCACGTCGGACGAGATCGCAAACGGCGTCCCGCTTCCGAGGGTCACACCCTGCAGATATTGCGTGCCACTGAGCGCATTGACCGCGCCCCCACCGCTGCCGGTGATCGTGCCGCCCAGGATGCGAACGTCATTGGAAAGCAGGATCGACGACCCAGTGCCATTGGCGAGGAGCGCGCCATTACCCTGATTCTCGTAAAGCCCGGAGATGAAATTCAGGGTCGCGCCGCCCGTTGCCTCCAATACGCCGGTATTCAGGAACGCGCTGTTGCCGTTCGTGCCGACGCCGTTGTTTATCCCGATCCCGCCGCTGCCGCCTTGGGCATCGAGATTGAGCGTCTGGCCGTTGAGATTGGCATTGATCGTGCCGTTGTTGACGATCACGCCCTGATCCTGGCCGACATAGCCCGCGCCACTCACCACCGTGCCGCTCGTCAACGTCATCTTCGTGCCGTTGGTATTGTATAAATAGGAATTGTTCCCGGCGAGTGTGACGTTTCCTCCGGCGATCGTCAGCACGGGGCTTTCACCGACCAATTGCGCGGAAGCGCCAATCGCTATCGTGCCGCCATTGGTCAGCGTATTATCGAAACGAACGACATCGTTGGCGATCGTAAAGGTCGTACCGCCGCCTAGCGTCACGCTGTCGAGATATTGGGTGCCACTGAGCGCATTGATCGCGCCGCCGTTGCTGCCGGTGATCGTGCCGCCAAGGATGCGCACGTCGTTGCCGAGGACGACGGTGGAGCCGGCGCCGCTGGCGAGAATCGACCCGGCGCCCTGGTTCTCGTAAAGCCCGGAAATGAAGTTCAGCGTGCCGCCATTGGTCGCCTCGAGCAGCCCGGTGTTGAGGAAGGAACTGCTGCCGTTGGCGCCGACGCCGTTGCCCGCGCCGATGCCGCCGCTGCCGCCCTGCGCATCCAGATTCAATGCATAGGCACCGGCAGCATTGGCGTTGATGATGCCATTATTGATCGTCACGCCCTGATCGCGGCCGATATAGCCCGCGCCGCTTATGGTCTGCCCAACACCAAAGGTCATCTGGGTGCCATTTGACGTATACAGATAGGCGCCGGAGCCGACGTCGTTCAGCGTGATCGCGCCGCTGCCCGAAAATACGGTGCTGCCGCTTAAGCCGACCAGCGTGCTCCCGGATCCGATCACCACCGCGCCGTTGTTGACGAACGCGCTGTTGTAGAGGCCGAGCGTTGCGTTTGCGATCGTGAGCGAATCGCCGCTGTCGATCGTGACGTTGCCGATATACTGCGTGTTGGTGACGCTGACCGCCGAGGTGAGATTGCCCTGGCCGTCGATGTGGATCGAATCGCCGCTCCCGGGCACGCCGCCGCAGCTCCATTTCGCGGCATTGCTCCAGTCACCCGCGCCGCCGCTCCAGGTGCACAGGGCAGCGTTGGCAGGCGCATAAGGTGCGCCGGTCAGCGCCAGTGCGGTGGTGGCGAGTGCAAGCCGCCGGACGGTGAACGAACTCATCGCTTTCCCCTTCGATATCAGCGATCTGCCCGGGAGGCGACGGGAAGCGCCAGCCCGAGCGGGATCGAAACGTTAATAAGGGGTTAAGCCCGGCGAGAGTTGGCGCGCATCAGCCGTTTGCACTAAGGCGCGAGATTTTCGGCATGACGCCCCAAAACGGGACGCTGGAATTTTGTTTCGCGATACAATGGGCAAGTGCCACATTCTCTTGTAAATGGTCGGCTACATTATTCGACGAGTGCGCCGCCATGCCCACGCACGACCCATCGAGCCTTATCGATCTAATTCATGATACGCCGTTCAACCCGACGCTGTGGGTGGAGGTCATCGAACGGCTGAATGACGAGATCGGCGCCGATTCTGCCGTCATGACGAAGCTGGATATCGTTTCCCACGGCGGCACCGGCCTGCCGATACGTCAGGATACGGCGGTATGGGACGAGTATATCGAACAATGGTCGACCCGTAATCCGCTCCATATGGTGGAAGACCCGATCGCCTATATCGCCAATTGGAAACCGACCATCCTGCGCGACGGCGAATGGCTTGATCGCGACGTGTTGCGCGCCACGCCATATTTCAACGAATTTCTCCGGCCCATCCGCGCCGAGCACAGCATGATGATCAGGCTGGGCCTTGACGATACGGTCGTGTCCAATCTGAGCCTGGCGCGGCGGGAAGCCCGCGGAGCCTTCCAGTCCAGCGAGGTAGCCCGGGCGCGACGCTATCAGACGCACATCATGCAGGCGCTGCGGACGGCACGTCGCCTGAAGATCGATCAGGCAGCGCTCGATCAACTCGATATTCTGCTGGCCTCGACCGATCAGGCGTTGATTTTCCTCGATCGAGACCTCCGTGTGCGACGGATGACGGCGGCGGCGGAACGGCGGCTTTTCGACAGCGGAATCCTGCGCCTGGTGAACGACCGGCTCGCGATACCGGATGATGCGCAGAACGCGCGATTGCAAAGCTTGCTGCAAGCCGCCGCGCTGGCGCAAGACAGCGGAGCGCCGATATTCCTCAGCCCGGTGCCGGGCGCCGTATCGATCGGGTTGCGCACGATTCCATTGGGGCCGCGGAGCATGGCCGCGCATTCGAGCGAGCCGTTCGTTCTGCTGTCGGCATTCGATCCCGTCGTCGAGAAGGCAGCACCGACCCGGGAGCTGGATCTGCGCAATCGCTTCCGTCTCACCGCTGCCGAGGCGCGCGTGGCAATGGCCATCGCCGATGGCCTGAGCATCCGCGAGGTGGCAGAGCGCATCGACGTCTCGATACACACCGTACGCGCGCAACTCGGCACGATCTTCGCAAAGACCGGCACGCATCGCCAGGCCGATCTCGTACGCCTGCTGCTCGGTCACCGGCCCGGCGGCGCCTAGCCCCCGGATTGTTTGCGTTGGCTCAAAAGGAGCAACGGCATACCGAGTGCGACCAGTCCGACTGAACCCAGCGCCTCCAACGGCGAAGTCGCGACGAACGCGACCAGCATCGCGATATTCACGGTCAGCGCGACGACCACTGGCACAGGATGGCCGGGCATACGCACCGGCCGCGGCAGTGTCGGCTCCGTACGGCGCAGCCGCCATGCAGCCAGCATCACAGCGATGGTCGTCAGGATCGCCAGCGGCGCGTACATTGCGTTAAGCGCGATATACGCACCGCTCGATGCCAGAACCCCCGCGACTAATCCCACCGCCAATGTCGCGGCGTAAGGCGAACCATTGCTTCCGATCCGCCCGAACACGGCCGGAGCGGATCGCGCGCGTGCCATGGCCAACAGGATGCGTGCTGGCAGCATCGTGGTGAGGTTGGCGATTGCGACCACCGAAATCAGGGAGAGTGCGGTAATCACCCGATCCGCAAGCGGCCCTACCACCCGCGCCATCGCGTCGCCGGCGGGCAACGTCGAATGCGCCAGCGTCGCGAACGGCAAAGCGCGCAGCAGCGCGACGTTCATCCCGACATAGATGACGGTAATGATCGCGAGCCCGACAAACATCGCGCGTGCCATCGTTCGCGTCGGATCGCGCATCTCCTCCACAAAAGGCACGAGCGCGCTCCAGCCCTGATAGGTGTTGTTGACCAGCAGAAGCGCGATCACCGCGCCGCCAAGGGACAGTGCAGACCCGGGCGGATGCGAAACCTGCGGCGCTGGCGGGACGGCAAACAGCAGCGCGATCAGCGCGAGCAGCCCTAAAAGCTTCACCACCGCTCCGATCATCTGCCCCCACCCGCTGGTGCGCGTGTCGGAGAGGTTGAGCGCGGTGATGGTGACGATCAATCCGACCGCCATCAGCCCGACGGGCGCATGGGTGCCGAGCCGCTGAGCGAATTCTGCGAACACGACCGCCATGAACGCGAGCGAGATCACGCATTGCAGCCAGCTGCACCAGCCGGCCAGCGTACCCGCGATATGCCCAAACGCTCGCTCGACATAGACGATCGCGCCGCCTGTGCGCGGCAGCGCGGTCGCCAGTTCGATCAGTGGCAGTGCCTCGATGAACGCCAGTACGCCGCCAAATAGCCATAATAGAATCAGCAGACGCGGATTCGGCAGGGCGGCGGCTACCGGACCGGGCGTGCGGAGGATGCCCGATCCGATACTGCCACCCAGCACCACCGCCAGCCCAAAGGGCATCCCCAGGACGCGGCGAAGAGCGAATCTGGCCCCGGTGCCTCCGGACTCGTTTTGGGCGGGTGAGGAGTGGCGTTTAAGAAAGTCCAAGACGCGGCCTAGCTGATAATGGGTCTGGATGAACCATCGCGACGATCAATGCATCACTCAAGTACGAGACCCGTTTCAGGCATCGCTGGCGGAGCAGCCGCTCACTTATATGCGAGAACTGGCCTGTGTCAGACCCTCGTCGATCGTCAAGTCCGTAAGAATTCGGGACATCAGTGGATTGTCATGCAACGCCGATCGCAGGGCTGGTTTCATGACCGATGGCGCTGGGCACACGCGCGCGAGCAGCCTGGATGCTGATACCATGGGCGCGAAACTGTGAATTGGTAGCGGAGGAGGGACTTGAACCCCCGACACGCGGATTATGATTCCGCTGCTCTAACCAGCTGAGCTACTCCGCCCCAGGGCGCTTGTCGCCGAAGCGAGGGGGCCTATTAGCAGCGCCGCCAAAGCGGTCAAGCGTGCAGTTGCCCCTCGGCTCCGGCCGGGGCGCCGAACAGATCGTGCTCGTCCGCATCCTCGATCGCAACGCTTACGATATCGCCGATAGCGAGATGCCCGGCGTCGCGCAGATGGACTTCGCCATCGATATCCGGCGCGTCGGCATAGGAGCGCCCGGTCGCGCCGTCTTCGCCCACCGCGTCGATGATGACGTCCATCGTTCGGCCGATCTTGGCCTGTAGCTTCGCGGCGGAAATGGCGGCGGTCTTTTCCATTATCCGGGCGTAGCGCTCTTCCTTCACCGTTTCGGGAACAGGATCGGGGAGCGTATTGGCAGCGGCGCCCTCGACCGGCTCGAAGCGGAACGCACCGACGCGATCGAGCTGCGCCTCGTCCAGCCAGTCGAGCAGGTAACGGAAATCGTCCTCGGTCTCGCCGGGGAAGCCGACCACGAACGTCGAGCGGATCGCGATATCGGGGCAGATCTCGCGCCATGAGCGGATCCGTTCCAGCACCTTGGCCTCGTTGGCGGGCCGCTTCATCGCCTTCAGCACCGCGCGGCTCGCGTGCTGGAAAGGTATGTCGAGATACGGGAGCACCAGCCCGTCGGCCATCAGCGGGATAACCTGGTCGACGTGCGGATAGGGATAGACGTAGTGCAGGCGTACCCACGGTGCTATCCGGCCAAGCTCGCGGGCGAGATCGGTCATGTGCGAGCGAACCTCCGCCCCTTTCCACGGCCATGCTTTGTGGCGAAGATCCACGCCATAGGCCGACGTATCCTGGCTGATGACCAGAAGTTCCTTGGTGCCGGCCGCGACCAGCTTCTCCGCCTCGCGCAGGATCGCATCTGGCCGGCGGCTGACGAGATCGCCGCGGAGCGACGGGATGATGCAGAAGGAGCAGCGGTGATTGCATCCTTCCGAAATCTTCAGATAGCTGTAGTGGCGCGGCGTGAGCTTTAGCCCGGCGTCCGGAATCAGATCGACATAAGGCGAGATGCTCGCCGGTGCAGCTTCATGCACCGCCTCCACCACCTGCTCATATTCGTGAGCCCCGGTGATCGCGAGCACGTTCGGAAAACGCGCGCGGATCATTTCCGCTTCCTTGCCCATGCAGCCGGTGACGATGACGCGACCGTTTTCCGCGATCGCCTCGCCGATCGCCTCGAGGCTTTCCTCTTTGGCCGAATCGAGGAAGCCGCAGGTGTTGACAAGCACCACGTCCGCCCCGGCATAGTCGGGCGACATCTGATATCCGTCCGCGCGAAGCTGGGTCAGGATCCGTTCGCTATCGACAAGATTCTTCGGACAGCCGAGCGAAACCATGCCCACGCGGGACGGGGAGGGGAGTTTGGTAGCCATAGGAAAGGGCGCCACATAGCGACTCGCGCACGCTTTTCATAGGGTGCAGCGGATATGCCGATTCACACCCTGATCCCCCACCCGGATTTCCCCCCGCTCGCGGTGCGCGGCGTGAGCGTTGCCGTCGCCGGAAGTCACGAACTCGAGCTGATGTATCGCGTCGAGGGGGGAGGGCAGATCGTCTGGCCCAATGTCGCCATACCGCAACGCGCTGACGATCTGTGGAAGACAACCTGCTTCGAATTGTTCCTCCGGCCCGAGTGCGGGACCGGCTATGTCGAGTTCAATTTTTCTCCCTCCGGCCGGTGGGCGGCCTATGCGTTCGCGGCGTATCGCGCGGGCGCTGGCGATTTGGCGCGAGCGATCGAGCCGCATGTCGAACGCGCAGGAACCGAGATTTCGGTAAGATGCGACCTTGCCGACTTGCCTCCCGTCCCGATGAGAATGGCGCTGACCGCGGTGATCGAGGAGGCGGGCGGGCGGCGCTCCTTCTGGTCGCTCGCGCATCCGCCCGGGCCGCCCGATTTTCACCACGACGATTGCTTTGTTGCCCGGCTCCCGGCACCTGAGCGGCCATGAAATTCGGTATCGATCGACTGCTCGCCGACGCGAGCCTCCGCGCGCCGTTGAAGGGGAAGCGCGTTGCCTTGCTCGCGCACCCCGCCTCCGTCACCGCCGATCTGACGCACAGCCTGGATGCGTTGATCGCAGCAGGAGTGGAAGTGAGTGCGGTGTTCGGGCCGCAGCACGGCGTGCGCGGCGATCTGCAGGATAACATGATGGAGTCGCCGGACTTCACCGATCCGACATATGGGATGCCGGTGTTCAGCCTCTATGGCGAGGTCCGGCGGCCCAGCGGGCAGTCCATGAGCACCTTCGACGTGATGCTGGTCGATCTTCAGGACGTCGGATGCCGCATCTACACCTTCGTCACCACCTTGCTCTACGTGCTCGAGGCGGCGGCCGAGCATGGCAAGTCGGTGTGGGTGCTTGACCGCCCCAATCCCGCGGGGCGCCCGGTCGAGGGGCTAATGCTGCGCTCCGGCTGGGAAAGCTTCGTCGGCGCCGGGCCGATGCCGATGCGCCACGGCCTGACGCTCGGCGAGATGGGGCGCTGGTTCATCGATCATTTTCGCCTCGACGTCGATTATCGCGTGATCGAGATGGACGGTTGGCGGCCGGGTGAGGCGCCGGGTTATGGCTGGCCGACCGATCGGGTGTGGATCAATCCCAGCCCCAATGCCGCCAACGTCAATATGGCGCGCGCCTATGCCGGCACGGTGATGCTGGAGGGCACCACGCTCAGCGAGGGCAGAGGAACCACGCGCCCGCTGGAGCTGTTCGGCGCTCCCGATATCGATGCGCGAGCCGTCATCGCGGAGATGCGGGCGCTGGCGCCGGGATGGCTCGCCGGCTGCACCTTGCGCGATTTCTGGTTCCAGCCGACCTTCCACAAGCATGTCGGTCAGCTTTGCGCTGGCGTATTCATCCATGCCGAAGGCACCGGATACGATCATGCCGCCTTCCGTCCGTGGCGCCTGCAAGCCCTTGGCTTCAAGGCGATCCGGCGGTTGCAGCCCGACTATGACCTGTGGCGCAACTTTCCGTACGAGTATGAGTTCGGCAAATTGGCGATCGACGTCATAAATGGCGGCCCTGCATTGCGTGCCTGGGTAGATGATGCCGGATCCGTGGCCAATGATCTTGATGCGCTTACTTTGCCCGATGAACGATCGTGGGCGGATGCCAGACGAGAGTTCCTGCTGTATTGACCGCGAACTTACCCCTCGATCGTGGCCGTCGAGGGATGGTGCTTGTCCAGATGGCGCCTGATCTGCTTTAGATTGCGCGTGTTCGATCGGTAGAAAAAGTCCGCCGCGTCGCCAACCAGCGGCACCATTCCCAGCAAGGCGTCGAAGCCGACGCGACCGCTCATCCGCGCGAGCTGGAAGCGGCTCATGCCGAGATTGCGCGCTTCCCACACAATCCACGCGCCCAGCGCGGCGGCTACGAGATCGCCCGCCACCGGCACCAGCCCCAGAATTGCGTCGAGCCCAACGCGCCGGTTGATGCCCGGTATGACGAATAACCCCTCGAGCAGCTTCTCCATCGCCTCCAGCCGCTGGCGGACATGGGATGGGTCACGGGTGAGCGGCAGGCGCTCGATAAGGGTGGGGTCGATGCGGACGGTGCGCGGGTTCATGCCGCATCACTTGGGGACGGGGCGCAAATGGTTCAACGGGTGCCATGCGCGCGGGTTCGGCTGCCATTGTCGCAGCCGCAACGACACGAGCGACCAGCGCAACGGGCGGGCGATCGGGATGAAGGGTATGTCAGCGGCCACCGCCGCGTCTGCCGCCGCAAGCGCCTCGCCGCGCGCCGCGAGTGTGGGGGCGACGCGGGCTGCTTCCACGGCCTGGCGTGCGGCATCACCGCAGGGCGCGCAGGCAAGCGCCAGATACCATCTGGCGCTGTCATAAGGTGCCACCGCGTCGATCAGGCGGAGATCGGCCGAACCATCATCGGCCGCTACACGCTCGGGCTGGATGCCGATCGCCAGCAAGTCCGAGCCGATCCGGCCCCACAGGATCGTGCCGCCCGGGCCGTCGGGCAGCGCGATCCGCAGCCGCAGCGGCCCCGGATTGACGCGTCGCCATGCTGCGACGCTGGCCAGCGCCTGTTTGCGCCGGCTTTCCAGATCCTGCGCGACCCATTCCGACATCACCGGAACGGCTGCCGAATCGAGCTGATCGGGAAGCAATTGTTCGGTTGGTGCCCAGTCCGCCGAGAAGGCAGCGACAAGCGCACCACGATCGATCGCGGCGGCGAGAGCCGCACGGTTCTCGGTCGTCGCCAGAAACCCGTCGCGGCGCGCGATCGACAGCCCGAACAATCCGGCGGCGTTATCCAGGCGGACATTGGTTGGGGCGATGCCGGCGGATTGCAGTAACGGCCAATCGCGGATCGTACCGCCGGTCACCAGATCGGATTCGCGCGCGCCATAGCGGATGATCGCGCGCGCCGCCGATTCGCCGATCAATCGTACATTGTCTTCCGGTGTACGCTCCTGCTCCTGATCAGGCGAACGATCGAGATCACGCACTGGCGTGAGCACCATCGAATACCGGCTTTGCCGGGCGATACGGAACGGCCCGGTCCCGGCTGGCGCGCGTGGCCGCATGAGCGCAAGTTCGGGCTGGGCGAAAATCTTCAAGAGATCCGGGCGAGGGTAGGAAAGTTCGATCTGGATGATCTGCGGCGTCATCTCCACGATCGATTCGATCGCGGTGAGATACGGCTTCAGGGGATTGCGCGATCCCGCCGCAATCTGACGTTTCAGGATCGCCACCACCTCCCGGGCGGTGACTGTGCGACCGTCAGACCATTGCGTGTTGCGCAGGCGGAAGATGTAGGTCTTGCCCTCGTCTGTGACGATCCACCGCTCGGCGACGCCGGGTTCGATTTGCCCCGCCGCATCGAAGCGGACCAACCCTTGCGCGATCGAGTCGGCAAGAACCCTGTCGCTGGCGGTGCTTTCGCCGCGGCTCGCGTCGCGTAATTCCGGCGCGTTTCCGATGATACTCGCGACCACGGGGCCGATATCCGGCCGTCGGTCGCAACCGGCGAGCAGCGCCAATGAGGCGCACGCGATGGTGCGGACGGCGGGACTCGAACCCGCACGCCATTGGCAGAAGATTTTAAGTCTCCAGCGTCTACCGATTCCGCCACGTCCGCGCATCGCACGCGACGTGAAGGCTACCTGGAGCCGAACGTCAAGCGACGTTGAGCCTGGCGCGCATTTCCTTGCCCGGCTTGAAATAAGGAACGCGTTTCGCATCCACTTCCACCAGCTCGCCAGTGCGCGGGTTACGGCCGGTGCGTGCATCGCGGGCACGGGTGGAAAAGGCGCCGAAACCGCGCAGCTCGACCCGGCCGTTTTCCGCCAGCCGGCGCACGATTTCATCGAAAAAGGTGGAAACGATCGCCTCCACGTCACGCAATGAAAGCTCGGGATTGGTCTCGGCAAGCTGCTGGACGAGTTCGGAGCGGATCATTCTGCAACCTCTTGCACGATGCGCCGCGAATTGCGGGCTCGGCTGAGAGCAATAATACCGAAAACTGCCGATCGGAATAGGATCGAAACGACAATCGGGTGAAATTTTGTGCCGTATCGAGAACCGGGCAGGAAATTTTCCTGCCCGGTTCTGCGATATCAGTTCTTGGTTTCGCGCGCCTTCAGGGCCTCGCCAAGGATGTCGCCCAGCGACGCGCCCGAATCGGACGAGCCATACTGCGCCACGGCCTGCTTCTCTTCAGCGATCTGCATGGCCTTGACCGAGAAGGTCGGCTTCTTCGAACGATCGAACCCGATCACCATCGCATCAAACTTCTGGCCGACCTGGAAGCGCTCAGGACGCTGCTCGTCGCGGTCACGGCCAAGATCGGTGCGCTTGATGAAGCCGGTCGCGCCATCGTCGCCCGCCTGCACCTCAAGGCCCGCGTCGCGAACTTCGAGGATGGTGACGGTGACAATCGCGTTCTTCTGCAGACGATCGCCCGCCGTCGCCGCGCCGGTGACCGGCCCGCCACGCTCGAGCTGCTTCATGCCAAGCGAGATGCGTTCCTTCTCGGGATCGATGTCAAGCACGATCGCGGTGACCATCTCGCCCTTGCGATGCAGCGCCAGCGCGTCCTCGCCAGACACGCCCCATGCGATGTCGGACATGTGGACCATGCCGTCGACATCGTTGTCGAGGCCGACGAACAGGCCGAATTCGGTCGCGTTCTTGACTTCGCCCTCGACGGTCGAGCCGATCGGGTGAGCGGCAGCGAATGCCTCCCACGGATTGGCCTGCGCCTGCTTCAGGCCGAGGCTGATGCGGCGCTTGTCCTCATCGACCTCGAGGACGACGACATCGACTTCCTGGCTGGTCGAGACGATCTTGCCAGGATGGACGTTCTTCTTGGTCCAGGACATCTCGCTGACGTGGACCAGGCCCTCGATGCCGGCTTCCAATTCAACGAACGCACCATATTCGGTGATGTTCGTGACGCGACCGGAAAGCTTCGCGCCGACCGGATATTTCGCGCCCGCGCCATCCCACGGATCGCTCTCAAGCTGCTTCATGCCCAGCGAGATACGCTGCGTGTCCTTGTTGATGCGGATGATCTGCACACGGACGGTATCGCCGATGTTGATCATCTCGCTCGGATGCGCGACCCGCTTGTAGCTGAGGTCGGTGACGTGCAGCAGGCCGTCGATGCCGCCCAGATCGACGAAGGCGCCGTAATCGGTGATATTCTTCACCACGCCCTCGATGATCTGGCCTTCCGCGAGGCTCTGGATCAGGCCCGAACGCTGCTCGGCGCGGGTTTCTTCAAGCACGGCGCGGCGCGAGACGACGATGTTGCCGCGCTTGCGGTCCATCTTCAGGATCTGGAACGGCTGCGGAATGTCCATCAGCGGCGTCACGTCGCGCACCGGGCGGATATCGACCTGCGACCCCGGCAGGAACGCGACGGCGCCGTTCAGGTCGACTGTGAAGCCGCCCTTGACGCGGCCGAAAATCACACCCTCGACCCGCGCGGTCTTCGCAAATTCCGTTTCCAGCGTGTCCCATGCGGCTTCGCGGCGCGCGCGATCGCGCGACAGCATCGCTTCGCCGTGCATATTCTCGACGCGGTCCACATAGACTTCGACCTCGTCGCCCACCTTGAGCTCGGCCTTCTGACCGGGGGCGGCGAATTCGCGCAGCGGCACGCGGCCCTCGCTCTTGAGGCCGACGTCGATGATCGCCATGTCGTTTTCGATGCCGGTGACGGTGCCATGCACCACGCGGCCCTCGAAGCTGTCGGCGCCGCCGAACATGTCATCGAGCATCGCCGCGAAATCGTCGCGGGTTGGGGTTGCCATTGAGGCCATAAAAATCTTTTTCCTTGGGTCGTTTCCGGCCAAGCGGTTGAATCCGCTGGTCTTGGCCTTCACTGCCACACCGGCCCCATGCCGATGCAGCATCCATCGAACCGGGCTCGGGGAGGGCCTAAACGCAAATGCGAAAAGGGCACGAGAGGGTCACCTCCGCGCCGCGCCTCCGCGAACCCCAGTCCGCCGGACGGCGCGGGCCTTAGCGCAACAGGCAGTTATCCACAAGCGAAAGCGCCGTCAGGCTCAGGCGATTCTGGCCGCTTTGCGAGCGCGTTGTTCTTCCACAAGGCAGATCGCTTTCTGGATCGCCGCTTCGATCGACAGGAAGCTGGTGTCGAGCAGGCTGGCGTCCGGTGCGGGGACGAGTGGCGCCGCGCTGCGGGTGCTGTCGCGCTGATCGCGGGCGCGGATATCGGCCAGCACCTGATCGAACGTCACAGCTGAGCCATGCGATTGAAGCTCGGCATGACGGCGGCGCGCGCGGATCGTCGGCGTTGCTTTCACGAACAGTTTCGCATCCGCATCCGGCGCGATCACCGTGCCGATATCGCGCCCGTCCAGCACGGCGCCGCCCTCTTGGTGCGCGAATCTCTTCTGGCGCTGGAGCAGCGCGGCGCGCACCAGCGGATGCGCCGAAACAACGGAGGCGAGCTTGCCGATATCGTCATCGCGGAGCGCTGGATCGCCCAGCGTCAGGTCGTCGAATCCACAGGCGGCGACGGCATCGGCCTCTTTCCCGGGATCGAGCTCGAGCTGGAGCACGGTGAGCGCCACCGCGCGATAGAGTAGCCCGGTATCGAGATGCGGCAGATGGTAATGTCGTGCCAGTGCGCGCGCGAGGGTCCCTTTGCCCGATGCCGCTGGCCCATCGACCGCTATAATCATGGGCGACCGCCTCGTCGCGCAGGCTGCTCGCGCATGCCGATCAATTCCACGTCACATTTCCCCCGAGCGATTCGAGCAGCTCGAAAAAGGTCGGGAAACTCGTCCTGACCGGAGCCGCATCATCGATCATCATTGGTGAGCGCGCGTGAAGTCCAGCGACGACCATGCTCATTGCGATGCGGTGATCCAGTTTCGAGGCGACGCGAGCGCCCCCCGCAATCGGCTCACCGCCGCTGCCGTCGATGGAAAGCCCGTCCTCATGCTCGACCAGCGAGACACCGTTCGCCTCCAGCGCGACCCTCATCGTCTCGATGCGATCGGATTCCTTCACCCGCAACTCGTCCGCACCCCGCGCGATGGTGCGACCGCTGGCGAAGGCGGCAGCGACGAAAAGTGCGGGATATTCGTCGATCATCGACGGCGCGAGTTCGGGGGGCACCTCGATGCCCGTCAGCGGCGCGTGGCGGATTCGCAGGTCCGCAACCGGCTCCCCGCCGACGATGCGCGCATCGACCTCGGTAATATCTGCTCCCATCAGGCGGAGCGCGGTAACGATGCCGCTGCGAGTCGGGTTCATGCCGACATTCTCGACGACGATGTCACTTCCCGGCACGATCGACGCTGCGACCAGCCAGAATGCGGCCGAGGAGGGATCTCCCGGCACAACGATCGATTGCGGCTTCAACTCCGCTTCGCCCGTGATCGAGATGACGCGTCCCTCGGGCGCGTGCTCCACATTCAGCAGAGCGCCGAAGCCGGCGAGCATTCGTTCGCTGTGATCGCGGGTCGCCACCGGCTCGATTACGCGGGTGATTCCCGGCGCGTTCAAACCTGCCAGAAGGATCGCGGATTTTACCTGCGCGGATGCGACCGGGAGAGTGTAGCTGATCGGAACGGCGGGGGAGAGGCCCCGCAGCATCAGGGGCAGACGGTCTCCCGGAGACGCGGTGAAATCCGCGCCCATTCTGGATAGCGGATCGATCACCCGCTTCATCGGCCGGGCTGAAAGCGATGCATCGCCGATGAAGGTCACGGTGATGGGATGACTGGCGACCAGCCCCATCAGCAGCCGGGTAGAGGTGCCGGAATTGCCCATGTCGAGCGCCGTCTGCGGTTGCAGCAACCCGCCAACGCCGACGCCGTGGATGCGCCAGATCCCGTTTTCGTCGCGCGCTATGTCGGCGCCCATCGCGCGCATCGCGGCGGCGGTGGCGAGCACATCTTCGCCTTCCAGCAATCCCTCGACCCGGCTTTCACCCACTGCCAGTGCGGAAAGCATCAGCGCGCGGTGACTGATCGATTTGTCGCCGGGAACACGGATCCTGCCGCGCAGGGCGGGGGCGCGAAGGATGGTAATGGGCTGGGAAGCTGCATGGGTCATGTTCGCGCGGCCTTGCCAGCCGGGTTGTGCTATGGCAAGGCGCGCCCCACTTCGCAGGTAATGGCCTGTTGAAACACCCATCCGAAAGGTTTTGCACGGCATGATCAAGCCGGAATGGGGCACGAAGCGTACGTGCCCGAAATGCGCGACGCGTTTCTATGACCTCACCAAGGACGAACCCGTAACCTGCATCAGCTGTGGCTATGCCTGGGAACCGGAGCCTATTCTGAAATCGAAGCAACCGCTTCCGTTCGAGGCGGCCAAGCCTGAAAAGGGCCCGGTCGATAGCGATCTGGCCGATGACGATGACGTCGATATCGACACGGGCGAGGACGAAGAACCCTCGGCCGACGACGAGGTCGATCTTGGCGGTGACGATGATCTTGGCGTGGAAACGTCAAGCGACGAAGACGAGAATTGACGGATTTCGGCAGGCGGCTAAATCAGCCGCTTGCCAAGCCCGCAGCGCCCGGCTAGGGGGCGCTTCCCGGACGGAAATGGGGCCGTAGCTCAGCTGGGAGAGCGTCGCAATGGCATTGCGAAGGTCAGGGGTTCGATCCCCCTCGGCTCCACCATTCCCTGCCAATAGCGGGCACCCGAGGCTCGGCACGATCAGCAGGATTAGAGACCGTCAGTGACGACCTCGGTGAGGTCGGATCGCGCACCCGACATCACGATCTAGTCGATTGAACCGCCGTCGGGCGACTTCACCATGAAATCCGCCATCCCGGACGGCGAGAAGACCTCCGCGCGCCTTGGAGGCAGCCAAGCCGGTAAGATGCTCGGGCGGCGCAGCGGATATCGCGCGTCTGTACGTGGCCGGCGAGATTCGGCGAAACCTGCTTCCTCGACGCGGCCTTGCCGCCCTTCTTGCCGAGAACTTGCTCAGCTTGGCGACGCTGCCCGCCATGATGTCGTCAAAGGTGTGTTCGGCGTCACGGATGACGCCGGCGCATCGCAACGCTCCGCCGAAAGCCCGCGCAGGGCCATCTCCTGATCCATTAGGGCCGGCCGGCGGTCGTGTCCGTGCAGGCGGCGGATGATGACCGCGCTCGTCGGCGACCGGGCTGTCTCGCTGAAAATCGAAGGAGTTTCAGCGGTTGACGGGCGAGACGTGGGGAACTGGCTTGCGGGATGGAGCTTCTCGCCCGCCTTCTGCCGGAAGAAGATGGCGGACCGCCCCAAGTGCTACTGCGCGAGTATCTGGTCAACCTGCGCGCGGAAGCCCGCGATCCTGTCGCGTTCCGCCGCCTCGCTGTGGTCGGGCTTGCGCGCGACGTTGGGGCAGTCGGCGGCGATCAGGATGTTGGTGATCGTGTCGTTGCCGGCCTGCGGCGCGCGGCGGTGGACCTCGCCGATGGCCTGCACAATCGTGTTCTCGCGGTCGGGGCCTGCCAGGCGGTCGGTCAGGCCCTCCATGTAGGCGGCGTCCGCGACCGAGGGCGGCGCGACTGCCCACGGATCCGGGCACTCGTTCCGGGCCTGCGGCGCGGAGGCAGCGCAGCCGGTCAGTAGCGACGCGGCGGCCGTGGCCGTCACCATCATGATCGTAATGGTCCGCATTGCGTGTCTCCCGGCATCCCCATGCCGGCGATCCGCGACCGCGCACCGGTCGCCTCGTCGGCTGAACCAACAGCTATGGATCGAAGGCGGGCGGGCCAACCCAAACGAAGGTTGGGCATATCTTCGTGTGAATGGCGCGCTTTGATCGGTCGCGTCAGCTTCAGGGCCAGTCAGGTGGGCCGACCCGGCGCGCCGTCCGATTGGAAGGGAATGTCCGATGTCCACGTCACGCCACGTCCGCTCGCTGATCCGCTCCGACATCAGCTACGAAGGCGATCTCGGCTCCGTGCGCGGCGTCGACGCCGGAAACTTCCCGCTGCTGCGCGGGATGTCGATGCGCCGGCTGGTGCTTGCGCCGGGTGTCGTCCGCGAACCGCACTGGCACGCCAACGCCGACGAGCTGGCCTATTGTGTGTCGGGTGAGGTGCTGGTGTCGCTGCTCGACACCGGCGACGTGTTCGGCTCGTTCACCATCGGGGCGGGGGAGATGTTCCACGTCACCACTGGATCGCTCCATACGATCGAGAACGTCGGCGACGGCGAGGCCGAGCTGATCATCGTCTTCAGCCACGAGAAGCCGGAGGAGTTCTCCCTGCACGGCGCGTTCGGCGCGATGACCGACGCGGTGCTCGGCAACACCTTCACGCTGCCCGCGAGCGACTTTTCCGTGCTGCGCCGCGAGACGGGCTCGCCCATGCTGGTGCGGCGCGTGGCGCCGGCGGTCGTGCCGCCCTCGGCGGCGCTGCCCGATCCGCACAAGTTCGGCGTCGAGGCGGCGACGCCGCTGATCGACCATCCCTATGGGACGGCGCGGGTTGCCCGGTCGCAGTTCTGGCCGGCGCTGCGCAGCCTGGCGATGTATGCCATCGACATCCCCGAGAACGGGATGCGCGAGCCGCACTGGCACCCGGGGACAGCGGAGATGGGATATGTGCACAAGGGGCGGGCGCGCATGTCGATCCTCGACCCCGACGGCAGCGTCGACACCTACCAGCTGGAGCCGGGCGACACCTACTTCATCCCCAAGTCGTATCCACACCATATCGAGGTGATCGCGGACGAGGACATCCATTTCCTGGTGTTCTTCGACCAGGCGATGCCCGCAGACATCGGCTACCGGGCGTCGACGACGTCGGTCTCCACCGACGTGCTGGCGGCAGTGTTCGGCATCGCGCCGGAGAGCGTGCCGCCGCTGCCGGTGACGCCGCTCGATCCGCTCATCTTGGAGCGGGTGAACGACGTCGATCCGGTGAGGGAATCCTGACCGCGCCTCGCCGATCGCGCGGTCGATCGCGCGCTGGAAAGGGAAGTCGGGATCTGGATCGGGGCTGATGCGGAGGATAGGGGCACCCAGCCACAGGTTTGCCGAAACCATAACAAGGTGCCGAACCGACCTCGCGGCGGGGGTCAGTAAGCCCCCAACCTCCGTATAATACCGAATCCATCCCGAAGCGCCGATATCCATCCTCGTTCGACGGGCCATCCCAGGCCGCCGGCATGGATGGAGGAAGACATGGGCTACATCACGACAACGGACGGTGCGGAGATCTTCTACAAGGACTGGGGCCCCAAGGACGCCCAGCCGATCGTCTTCCACCACGGCTGGCCGCTGTCTTCGGACGACTGGGACGCGCAGATGATCTTCTTCGTGGCCAACGGCTACCGCGTCGTCGCCAGTGACCGCCGCGGCCATGGCCGCTCCTCGCAGATCTCGACCGGCCACGACATGGATCACTACGCCTCCGACGCCAACGCGGTCGCCGAGGCGCTGGACCTGAAGAACGCGGTCCACATCGGCCATTCTACCGGTGGCGGCGAGGTGGCCCGCTACGTCGCCAAGTATGGCGAGCCGCAGGGTCGTGTCGCCAAGGCCGTCCTGGTCAGCGCCGTCCCGCCGCTGATGGTCAAGACCGAAGGCAACCCGAACGGCACGCCCATCGAGGTGTTCGACGGTTTCCGGGCGGCACTCGCCGCGAACCGCGCCCAGTTCTTTCTCGATGTCGCCTCCGGGCCCTTCTACGGTTTCAACCGCGACGGCGCAAAGGTGTCCGAGGGCGTGATACGCAACTGGTGGCGCCAGGGTATGGTCGGCAGCGCGCTGGCGCATCTCGAAGGGATCAAGGCCTTCTCCGAGACCGACCAGACCGAGGATCTGAAGGCGATCAGCGTGCCCACGCTCGTCCTGCAGGGCGATGACGATCAGATCGTCCCTTATAAGGACGCCTCGGTCCTTCAGGCCAAGCTGCTGAAAAACAGCACGCTCAAGATCTACGAAGGCTATCCGCACGGCATGCTGACCACGCACGCCGATGTGATCAACCCGGACTTGCTCGCGTTCGTGCGCAGCTGATCCAGGATCATCGCTGATCGGGGAGGGGGCCTGTGGCCTCCTCCTTTTCGTGTGAGATCTGGATGAGGGCACGGACGCTGCCACCAAGGTTTGGCGCAAACCTTCGCATGATCGACCAGCTTCATGCTTCTCTTCGATTTCATCTTTGCAGTCTGGGCAACAAAGTTGTCTACGTGCCACAGACCGTGACCCTGGCGAGGGCTACCCGGCGTCCGCCGCCAAGACCTATCCCGCGCGTGGCGCGACCATCAAGGACGAGCGCCGTCAGCTTCAATCACGGGCTCCCTCTGGAGCGGCGCTCGTCGAAGTTCGCCGAGCACACCGGCCTTTTACTCAACAAGTGGTTCGTCCGCCGTACCCAGTGGGCGGAGGCTGACATCCAGGAGCGTGGGGAGCATCTCGCGACGCTTGCCATCAGGATATGGCCGGCGCTGGACGCGAACTTTGAAGGGCGGCTCGCTCAATAGTAGCGCGGGATCGGTCCGATCTGCTCGGTCTGGTCGGGCAGATCGACCTCGATGTCGTCCACGTAGCACCAGCCCCAGCCTTCCGGCGGGTCGTAGCCCTCGATGATCGGATGCCCCGTCTCGTGGAAGTGGGCACGTGCGTGGCGGTGCGGCGACTGGTCGCAGCAGCCGACGTGACCGCACTCGCGACACAGGCGCAGATGCAGCCACTCGCTGCCGATCTTCAGACATTCCTCGCAACCGCGGGCGCTCGGTGTCACCTCGTGGATCGTCCTCATGTGCGAGCATGGCATCATGCATTCTCCTTCGTCGGCGTGGGGATGATGGCGGTCGGCGAGGTCGCGCTTTCGGCCAGCTTGGCGTGGATCTGCGCGACGGCCGCCGCTCCCTCGCCGACGGCGGCTGCGACGCGCTTGGTCGATCCCGCCCGCACGTCGCCGATGGCGAAAACCCCGGGGAGGCTGGTTTCCAGTGAGAGTGCGCCGCCGCCCGTCACGACGAAGCCCCGGCTGTCGGTCTCGACGCAGTCGCGCGCCCAGTCGGCATTGGGGTCTGCGCCGATGAACAGGAACAGGTGCCGGATCGCGTAGCGTCGGCGCTCGCCGGTCGCGCTGTCCGCGAATGTCGCGGCGGACAGGCCATCTTTCCTGTCACCCTCGACGCCGACGATCTCCGTGCCGACATGGATCTCGACGTTCGGCAGCGATGCGATGCGGTCTATCAGATACTGCGACATCGTCTCCCTGAGGTCCCGGCGGACCATCAGGTGCAGCCGCTTCACCTGCGGGGCGAGGAAGACGATGGCCTGGCCGGCCGAGTTGCCGCCACCGATCAGCACCACCTCCTCGCCGGCACACAGCTTCGCCTCGATCGCGGAGACCCAGTACGAGATGCCCGCCCCCTCAAGATCCTTCAGATGAGGCACGTCGGGCCTGCGGTAACGGGCGCCGGAGGCGATCACCACGGAACGCGATTGGATGCGCCGGTTGCCGGCGCAGAACAGCACTGGATGCGGCCCCTCGCATTCCATCCGGTCGACCGCGACGGGGATAGCGATCTCGGCGCCGAACTTGAGCGCCTGGTTGAACGCGCGGCCGGCGAGCGCCTGCCCGGAGATGCCGGTCGGGAAGCCGAGATAGTTCTCGATGCGGGCGGAGGCGCCGGCCTGGCCACCCATCGCCCGCGCGTCGACGACGATAACCGAGAGACCCTCCGATGCCGCATAGACCGCGGTGGCGAGGCCGGCAGGGCCGGCGCCGACGACCGCTACGTCGAACACCTTGTCGGGATCGATGTCGGGCACGATGCCGAGGCATGCGGCCAGATCCTCGTCGCTCGGCCGGCGCAGCAGCGGCCCGCTCGGGCAGACGACGAGGGGCAGATCCTCGGGCAGCACGCCGGTGCGCTCGACGAGATCACGGCCATCCTCGTTGGAGCGCACGTCTAGCACGAGGTTTGGCAGGCCGCTGCGGCTGAGGAAGTTCTGCAGGCGCAGGACGTCGGGGCTGTTCGGAACGCCGATGATGATCGTGCCGGCGCCACCCTCCTCGATCAGGCTGACGCGGCGAAGGATGAGCGCGCGCATGACGATCTCGCCCAGATCGGCGGACCCGATCATCAGCGCGCGCAGGTGCGCGGCATCGAAGGGCAGAGCGGTGCAGCCGTCGGGCCCCGCTCGGCCGGCCGCGATCGATGGCCGTCCGGCGAGCTGGTTGACCTCGCCGGAGAACTGGCCGCGGCCGTGCGTTGTGATCCTCGCGTCGCGGCTGAGGCCGTCGCGTCGGGAGACGTCGACCGCGCCTTCGAGCACGAGCCACGCGGGCGCGCCGCTGCTTCCGATGTCGTATAGCGTCTCGCCCGGCGCGAAGCGGCGTTCCGGCCCGCTGGCGAACCGGCGCGCGCTGTCGATCTGCGGCTGGGTCAACACGGGAAACATCTGGCTCTCGCGCGTCTCGATCGTGCTCACGCCGTCCTCCTCTCGTGCGGGCCGCAGAAGCGTCGGCGAGCACTTGTCCTGGTGCGCTTATCCCAGCGCGCCCCGCCCGCGACCACCCATACGGAGGTTTCGGGTGCGGGCGGCCCGGCGCCCCAAACCTCCGTATGATGGATCGCACCCTACCTCTTCCCGCAAATGGTTTCATCGAATTCAGGATGGGGCGAGAAAGACATGATGATGGCTCAAGAGATGCTGCCGCCGTTCGCGGTCCTTCCGCCGCTCGCGGCGCCAAGCGCCGCCGACGAGGCGAACCACCGGGTGGCCAACCACCTGCAGCTGCTCGCGGCCCTTATCTCGGTCGAGGCGCGGAACGTCACGGATCCCGAAGGGCTCGCCGTCCTCCAGCGCACCCAGCAGCGCATCGCGGCGGTCGGCGGTGTCCACCGGCAGCTCTACAAGGGTGGGTGCGGAGAGGTGGATCTCGGCGCCTATCTCGACGATCTCGGGGAGCAGCTCGCCGACAGCTGCCCCGAACACCGCACGTTGCTCGTCAATGCCGATCCGGTACTGGTGGCGAGCGGCGTAGCTACCTCGATCGGTATTCTCGCCACCGAGCTGGTCACGAACGCCTGCGAGCACGCCTATTCGGCGGATGAGCGGGGTGGCATCTTCGTCTCGCTTTCACAGGAACAGGACGGGTCGCTGCTCTTCATCGTCGAAGACCGCGGACGGGGACGCCTTGCCGGAAAAGCCATACCAGGCCTTGGCAGCCGCCTGATCGATGCGACGGTCACGAAGCTCCGGGGATCGGCGACGATCGAGGATGCCCGGCCCGGCACGCGTTTCCGGATGACGTTCCGCCCGTGACGAAGATTTCCGTATCCGATAGCGGTTGCGAGCGGCTCGCACCTGAGCCAGCTTGTTTCCGAGCGGCCCGATGGTGCGGTCGCGGGAGGCTGGTATGGGAAGGGCTGCGATATCCGGTGGCTGGGCGGAGATGACGAGGCTCGCCATGGCGCTGCTGCTCGCGCTCGGCATCTTCGCGCTCGATGTCCTCAGCCCGCTGCAGGGGGCGGTCGCGGTCCTCTACGTCGTGGTCGTGATGGTCGCGGCGCGCCAGAATCGCCGGACGCTCGTCTTCGCGGTTGGCGCGCTCTGCGGCACGATGGCCGTCATCGGCTACGTCATCAGCCACGGGATGGACGAGATCGGTTCGCCGACGATGCGCCTCGCCGTCAGCCTCGTCGCGATCGCGACGACGGCGGCCCTCAGCGCACGGCAGATCACCGCGGCGGAAGAGCGCCGTAATTCGGACGAGCGCTATCGAATGATCTTCGATGCCTCCGGCTTTCCGATCTGGGAGAGCGACTGGTCGCCCGCCTACCGGCTCCTCAAGTCAGGCGAAGCCCCGAGCCTCGACCTGGTCAGGCGTGCGGGCGGTGCCGCGATCATCAGGAGTGCCAACCAGGAGGTGGCGCGTCTATTCGGCTACGTCGACCGGTCCGAACTGGTCGGCGCGAACATCATCGAACACTACACCATAAGCGCGCAGGCCGCGCAGGCCCGGATCTTCGAGCGGCTCCTGCGCGGCGAGGCCCCGATCGAGGAGGAGATGCAGTTCCGCACCACCTCGGGCGACCTGATCGACGTGGTGCTGCGCGTGACGCTGCCCCCCGACCACGCCGGCTGGAGCCGTGTGCTGGTCACCGCGCTCGACATGACCCAACGCAACCGCGATCTGGAGCGTCTCGCCGAGGCGCAGGCGGAGCTGACGCACATGTCCCGCGTGACGACGCTCGGCCAGCTTGCCGCCTCCATCGCGCACGAGGTCAACCAGCCGCTGTCGGCCATCATCACCTATGCGAAGTCCGGGCAGCGGTGGCTGAGGCGCGAGGCGCAGGAGGCCCCGGAGACCGCGGACTGTCTTGACCACATCTCGATCAACGGAAAGCGCGCTGCGGATGTTATCGCTCGGATTCGCGATCTGGCACGCAAGGGAGATCCGCGTCGAGAAGCCGTGAGGATATCGCCGCTCGTTCAGGAGACGACCGAACTGGTTCAGCGCGACATGATCGCCAGCGGCGTGCGGATGAACGTCAGCCTGGATGCAGACCTGCCCGCCGTTCTCGGCGATCGCGTGCAGCTACAGCAGGTCCTGCTCAACCTCATGATGAACGCGCAGCAGGCGATGGCGGGAACGCCGTCGGCCGACCGCGAGCTCTGCATCGATGGCAGTGTGCGGGACGATCAAGTGGTCGTCGAGGTCAGCGACTGCGGGAACGGCTTCGGAGATGCCGAGCCTGAGAGCCTGTTCCGGCCGTTCTTCACGACCAAGCAGGAGGGCATGGGAATGGGCCTGTCGATATGCCGCTCGATCATCGAGACGCACGGCGGCAGGCTGACCGCGAGCGGTAACGAGCGGGGTGGGGCGTCCTTCACCTTCCGGCTGCCGATCGCCGGGGGCGAAGAGAGGATCGCGGCGTGACGGGTTTGGGTGCGGCGGACTGCGTGTGCGTGATCGACGACGACGAGGAGGTGCGTGGCTCCGTCGGCAGCCTCCTTCGCGCGGAGGGCTACGATGTGCGGCTCTACGAGGCGCCTGCCGAGTTCCTGGTGGTGGGCGCACCCCAAGTGCCCTCCTGCCTTGTCCTCGACATCCGCCTCTCCGGCGAGAGCGGTCTCGATTTCCAGGAGCGGCTCGCGTCGCATGGCATCTCGACGCCGGTGATCCTGATCACCGGGCACGGCGACATCCCCATGACCGTGCGCGGCATGCGTGCCGGCGCGATCGATTTCCTGCCGAAGCCGTTCCACGAGGACCAGCTGCTGGAGGCGGTCGGTCGCGCGCTTGAGGTCGACCGGGCGCAGCGCGCCGAGGCTGTGGGCGCCCTCACGCTGAAGGCGACCTTCGACCGCCTCACGCCGCGTGAGAAGGACGTCTTCGGCCTCGTCGTCACCGGCCTCATGAACAAGCAGGTCGCTGCCCGGCTGGAACTCAGCGAGATCACGGTGAAGATCCACCGCGGCAACGTGATGAGGAAGATGGAGGCGCAGTCGCTGGCCGATCTGGTCCGGATGGCCGAGATCCTCGGCGTCCGAGACGAGTCGATACATCGTTACGGGTAAGACCCCATATTTCCGTATGATGGTTACGCTGGCCATCAGGGTTCATCTACAGTGGACAGAGGGCCCATCCGGCCCGGGTTTGGAGTTCCGTCTTGTCTGATTCCCAACTGGTAGCGATCGTCGACGACGATCCCGGCGTGAGCGGCAGCATAGCGAGCCTGCTCCGATCGGCGGGGCTCGAGAGCGAGAGGTTCTCCTACGGTGGCGACCTGATCGACCGCGGGGTGCTCGACGAGTTCTGCTGCATCATATCCGACCTCCACATGGAGGGTATGGACGGCAAGGCGCTTCAGCTCGAGCTGATACGGCTGGGATGGTCCGGGCCGTTCATTGTAATCACCGCTTTCCCGAACGATTCGGAACGCGAGCAGATGATGTCGAAGGGCGCTCATGCCTTCGTGTCAAAGCCGATCGACCCGGACGGCTTCCTCGATCTGGTCGAGGCGGCGGTGGCCTGAGCGGCTCTTTACGCTAGCGCAGCCGGCTGTCCTTGCTTCCGCGCCGGTTGATGCCGGAGAGCGACGGCTTGCGGTCACGCTTGGACTGGCAGGTGACGTAGGTGCGTCCTTGAACCCGAACGTCGGTCCAGGCTCGCGCTGCCACTCGCTTCCTGCCAGCACGTCGCTGTTGAGCAGCATCCAGACGAACAGGATGGTGGAGAAGGCGATGATAAAGCCCCACGAACCGGGGATGGCGGCGCCCCGGCCGGCCAGAAAATCGGCGAAGGACGCGGTGTCCCGGTCCCGATCGTTCGCGTCCTGCGGGATGGGCTGGCACTAGGCGATCACTCAGCATGACACGCTCGTCATCGTCGAGCTGGGTCGCGCTTATCCCGAAGAAGCGGTGGGAAGGCGATCGCGGCCGGCGGCCTGCGCCGCCGTCGCGTTACGCATTTGCGCGCCGCCGCTGGCGCGCTGCTATTTCCGCCCCCAGCCTGCGCCCATAGGCGACGATCGCCTCGCCAGCCGCGATGCGCTCACGTTCGAAGGTGGCGCGGGCGTCCTGCGTCCAGCCGGCGTCGATCGCTCTCACGAGCGACATTGCGTCTCCGGCAGCCTTGGCCACACCCATGGCGGTGTGCGGCCGCGCCACGAACGCTGCGTCGCCGATGATCGCCACGCGTCCCACCGCCATCCGCGGAACCGTCATGTCGAAGATCGCCTGCACGAACGGTTGCGGCTCGGCGAGGAACGCGCTGGCGAAGGGCGCGGGCAGCAGCGCGCGCGCGTCGGCATGAATGCCCCGGATCGCCTCGGGCGACAGCGAGCCCGGTGCGAGCGAGTAGGGGTGGACCTGACCGGTCCTGTCGCGCAGCACGTCCTCGAGGTAGTCGATCGTCCGATACCAGACGGCGTTGTATCGGCGGCCGCCTTTCACAAGCGAACCGTCTTCACCCGCGACGGTGTAGCCGAGGACATGGGCGTCCGGCGTGTCGTAGAAGGCGAAGCGGTCGGAGAGAACGCGCGCGGCCGATGCGGGAAGAAGCCGCTCGGGCACCAGTGCGCGCCACGCGACATATCCCGCGTAGCTGGCGCCCGGATGGTCCGGCATCAGCGAGCGGCGGACGGCCGAGCCGATGCCGTCGGCGCCGATGACGAGGTCGGCGTTGGCGCGTGAGCCATCCTCCAGATCGAGCCATGCGGCATCTTCGTCCTGACCGACGGCTACCGCGCCGTTCCCGAGTCGGTAGGCGTCGTCGGAGATCTGCATGCGCACCGCCACAAAGAGGTGATCCCACGAGACCTGCATCTGCGGCCGGTCTTCGCGGGAAATGACGTCGCCCTCCAGGTCGAGCACGATCCGCTGCCGGGCGACCACGCCGAGGCGGGCGACCTCGTCGCGACCGAGCAGATCGAGCAGATCGAACACCTCCTGCTGGGGCACGAGACCGGCGCCGCGACCCTGAAGACCGGCTCGGGAGCGTTCGAAGATGCGGACCTCGTGTCCTGACTGGCGGAGCAGGACGGCGGTGAAGAGGCCGGCCATGGAGCCGCCGGCGATCGCGATGCGCATGATTCAGGCCTTCCGCTGGAAGCCGGCGAGCTGGATGAGCACCGCGGCGAGGGAGAGGACCAGCCCGAGGATCGAGACCAAGGTCCATCCGCCGTTGGACCAGGCGAGGGTCGCTGCGGCCGAACCTCCGGCGCCGCCAAGGAACATCGCGCCCATGAAGATGGTGTTCAGACGGGCGCGAGCCTCGGGCCGGAGCGCGTAGACGAGGTGCTGGTTGGACACGAGCGCGCTCTGGACGCCGAAGTCGAGGAGGATGACCCCGACGATGAGCCCGGCGATCGAGCCGAAGGCGCCGAAGATCGCCCATGACGCAAGTGTCAGGACCGCGCCGAGCAGGATGACGAGATGGGGTCCGCGTCGGTCGGCGATGCGACCGGCCACCGGGGCGGCGAGCACGCCGACCGCACCGACGATGCCGAACAGGCCGGCAACGTCTGCGCCCAGGCCGAAGCGCGGTTCCTGCAGGCGCAGGGCCAGGATCGTCCAGAAGACGCTGAAACCGCCGAACAGGAGGGCCTGGGTCACCGCCGCCTTGCGAAGCGCGCCGAATTCCGACCAGAGCCCGCCCAGCGAGTGGAGCAGCTGGCCGTAGTGCAGGTCGGAGTCGGGGACGCTCTTCGGCAGCATGGCCGCCATCAGTGCACCCGCGCCGATCGCCAGGGGAACGCCCAGCCAGAACATCTCGCGCCATCCGGCGTGGGTGGCGACGAAGCCCGCGAGCGTCCGGCTGAGCAGGATGCCGCATAGCAGGCCGGCCATGACGGTGCCGACGGTGGCGCCGCGCCGCTCCGGCGTGGACAGGTGCGCCGCGAACGGCACTATCTGCTGCGCGACGGTTGAGAGCACGCCGACGAGCAGGGAGGCGAGCATCACCAGCATCGCGCCGGGCGCGATGGCGGCGAGCGCCAGCGCCACTGCGAGGCCTGCGAACTGTAGCAGGATGAGCTTCTTGCGTTCGATAAGATCGCCCAGCGGCACGAGCAGGAACAGACCGGCCGCGTAACCAAGCTGCGTCGCGGTTGGCACGAGGCTGGTGACGGAACCGGGCAGGTCGCGCTCCATGACGCCCAGCATCGGCTGGTTGTAGTAGATGTTCGCGACGGCGACGCCGGCAGCGGCCGCCATCGAGAAGTTGAGCGCGGAGCGTCGCCACGGTCGCGGCGCGGCGTCGGCTCCGTTCGCTGCTGTCGTCATGTCGTCCCTCCTGGTCGAGCAGCGCTCAGACCCGGAAGGATGCTGTCGCCGTGAAGCCATCTGGCGCTTCCCGGAGAGAATTGGGATCATACAGAGGTTGGTGGCAAGGCCTGTGCCTGCGCCATCAGCACTGAAGGGGTCCGCGCGTCACCCGATGGTCGGCACGACCCCGCCATCGACGCGCAGCGACGCCCCGTTGGTGGCGGACGACAGCGGGCTCGCAACGTAGGTGACGAGCGATGCGATTTCCTCGGGCTCGATCATCCGCTGCAGCAGCGACGTCGGGCGCTCCTTGGCGAAGAACTCCCGCTCGATCGCCTCGGCCGGGGCGTCGGGATCCTCCGACACGCTCTTGAGGAAGTCGGTGATGCCTTCAGAACGCGTCGTGCCGGGCAGGACCGAGTTGACCGTCACGCGCGTGCCCTTGGTCGCGGCGGCGAGGCCGCGGGCGATCGCGAGCTGCGCCGTCTTGGTCATGCCGTAGTGGATCATGTCCGGCGGCACGACGAGGGCGGAATCGCTGGCGATGAAGATAATGCGTCCCCAGTTCCGCGCGATCATGCCGGGGAAATATGCTCGGGCGAGGCGAACGCCGGACAGCACGTTGACCTCGTAGAAGCGCATCCAGTCGTCGTCGGTGATGTCGGCGAACTGCTTGGACTCGTAGATGCCGAGGTTGTTGACGAGGATGTCGACCTCGGGGAGCGTTTCGACGAGTGCGGCCGCACCCTTGGCCGTCGCGGGATCGGCGAGCACGGCGCTTGCTCCGATATCGGCCGCGGCCGCATCGAGCTTCTCGCGGTTGCGGCCACAGATCGTGACGGCCGCACCCTCGACGGACAATTTCCGCGCGATCTCGAGCCCGATGCCTGCGGTGGCGCCGGTGACGAGCGCACTCTTCCCGTTCAGCTGCAGATACACGTCCGTTCCCCGGTTACAGGCACGAGAAGATGGCCCATCGGCCGGACAATGATAATCCACATGATTGCCACATCATCTGTGATGTGTTTTCACAGATAGCATGGATCAGAGGACGACCGAGCTGCAGGTGTTCGTGCGGGTTGCGGAGAGCGGGAGCTTCTCCGAGGCGGCGCGCGTGCTGAGAAAGACGCCGTCCACGATCAGCAAGCTGGTTTCCCGAATGGAGACGCGCCTCGGCGTCCGCCTGTTCGAGCGTTCCACCCGCAGGCTTGCGCTCACGCTGGAGGGGACCGAGCTGCACGAGCGCGGGCGGAACCTGCTGGCAGAGCTCGACGCGGTCGAGCGGGACATCGGTGCAGGCGGAAGCACCGCGCGCGGCACGGTCCGGGTGAACGCCTCGGTCGCCTTTGGTCGTCTGGTCCTGCTGCCGATCCTGCCGGTCTTCTGGGACGCGCATCCAGAGATCACGCTCGACCTGTCGTTCACAGACGAGGTGGTCGATCTCTATCTCGACCGCACCGACGTCGCGTTCCGCGTCGGGGGCCTCGTCGATTCCAGTCTGGTCGGCCAGCGTCTCGGTGCGGCCCGCCGGCTGATCGTCGCCAGCCCGGACTACATCGCCCGTCACGGCGAGCCCATGTCGGCCAACGACCTGCTTCGGCACAATTGCCTGGGTTTCAACTTCCGACGCGCGGCGCCGGTCTGGCCGATGCGCGAAGGATCGCGGATCGTCGATCGCAAGGTTGCCGGATCGCTGCTGGCGAACGAGGGGGAGATCGTCCGATCCATGTGCCTCGCCGGCGTGGGGCTCGCCCGTCTCGCCGATTTCCATGTCCGCGATGACGTGGGAGCGGGGCGCTTGGTCGAGGTGCTTTCGGATGCCGTCCCGCATGACGAGGAGGAGATCGGTGTGCTGCACACGGGCGGCGCCCGGCCGCCGCGCCGGGTCTCGGCGTTTCTGGACTTCGTGATCCCGCGACTACGCAGGAAGCTGGGTGGGTAGAATCGAAGCGGCCAAGTTTAGGTCGCTGGGGTAGCTGGATCGTGTCCTCGGCATGATCGAATCCGGTGCGCTAGGGTGCGCTGACCGGCAGGCGCTCATCCGATGAGGTGGTTCGTACACTAAGAGCCGAGAGACGAGCGAGGCCGCACCGGCGACCATCCGAGGCATCAGGAACGGAAAGCGCGGTTGTTTCGTCTGCTCGCTTTCGGCCCGCTTCGACGTCGGCATCCACAAGCGCGCGATCGAGCGCGGAGTCAGACCCATCCTTGTCGGAGCTGACGACGGGTGTGTGGCCGGCGGCCTCGGAGGAACGTGCGCAGGCCGAGTTCGCCGATGCGCGGCGGACCTGAACCCAAGTATGCCCCAAACCTCCGTATGATCCTTGGCTACGGTCCGCCCGTCTATCTCGACCTGGCGGGCTGATCCGCGGATTCGAGAATGGAGACGGACCATGACTGTCCTGGAGAAGACGGCGAAGATCGGCGAGCATTTCCTCGCGACCCCGACCGACCTTGGAAGCGACGCCACCCGCGACATCTCGGCGGGGCTCGCCGGCCTGCTGGCCGACGTGTTCGCGCTCTATCTCAAGACCAAGAACTTCCACTGGCACATGAGTGGTCCGAACTTTCGCGACTACCATCTGATGCTCGACGACCAGGGCGACCAGATCTTCGCGATGACCGACGTGCTTGCCGAGCGGGCCCGCAAGATCGGCGGCAACACGATCCGCTCGATCTCGGACATCGCCGGCCGTCAGCGCATCCTCGACAACAACGCCGAGTATGTTGATCCGCAGGACATGCTTGCGGAACTGCAGGGTGACAACAGGCAGCTGGTTGCCGAGATGCGCCGCGTCCATGAGCTGTGCGACGAATATTCCGATGTCGCGACCGCGAGCCTGCTCGAGAACTACATCGACGAGACCGAGCGCCGCAGCTGGTTCCTCTACGAGGCGTGCCGCCCGACGCGCGTGCTCTGAATTGCGCCATAGCGCGCGATGACGAACCCCCGTCGGCCTGGCTCGGCGGGGGTTGGTGTTATGTGCGGAGCATAAAGGGGATGGAGGCTGGTCAGCCGATTGGCGTTGCCACCGGCCCCAGAGGTTCGTGACGGTTGGCCGCGCAGCGACGGCGTGTGGCGAACGAGTGGAGATTCAACCGATGCGTGACCGACCGGTCTCAAGTCATGATATACGCAGGATAATTCCCGATTCCAGCAGGAACGGATCGACACACCTTCTGCAAAGTAGGCGCAACCTAGCGTGCAAAGGATACAGAAATGGCGCGCCCGGCAGGATTCGAACCTGCGGCCCCAAGCTTAGAAGGCTCGTGCTCTATCCAACTGAGCTACGGGCGCGCACCGCGATCGCCTAGCGCGGATTGCGGATCCGCGAAACAGGCTGCATCATCGCCAGCATGAATGGGGACGAGAGCGAACCGCTGCAAGCGGTGGATGCGCAGGCGGTGGCTGGCGGCCATTTCCGTTATTTCGATTTCGTAATGGCGGCGTTCGTCACCATCCTGTTGCTGTCGAACGTGATCGGTGCGGGCAAGCGCGCAGTGATCGATCTGCCATGGATCGGGCCGTGGCCCTTCGGGGCGGGCATCCTGTTCTTCCCCGTGAGCTATGTGCTGGGCGATGTGCTGACCGAGGTTTACGGCTATGCCCGCGCGCGGCGTTGCATCTGGGCCGGTTTCGGCGCGATGCTGTTCATGGTGTTCATGTCGTGGGTGGTGGTGAAGCTGCCGCCCGATGCGGGATGGACCGGCCAGGCCGCCTACGAAAGCGTTTTCGGGCAGGTGCCGCGGATCGTTGCCGCATCGATCTGCGCCTTCTGGGCGGGTGAATTCGCCAACAGCTTCGTTCTCGCCAAGATGAAGATCTGGACGGAGGGCAGGCACCTGTGGACGCGCACTATCGGCAGCACGGTGGTGGGGCAGGGGGTGGACAGCCTGATCTTCTACCCGCTGGCCTTTTTCGGCGCGCCGGACTGGCCGGTACATGCCATGTTGCTGGTGATGCTGAGCCAGTTCGTGCTCAAGGTGTCATGGGAGGTGCTGCTGACCCCGTTCACCTATGCCGTGGTCGGTTTCCTGAAACGGCGCGAGGGCGTGGACGTCTATGACCGTCACACCAATTTCACGCCGTTCCGGGCCAAGGTCTGATCCCGCCGCCGCCGCCCCGGGTGGATGGCGGAGGCGGGCTCAGTTCAGGCGATCAGTTCGAGCGCCACGGCCGTTGCTTCTCCGCCACCAATGCAGAGCGCCGCAACGCCCTTTGTCCCGCCGCGATTCTGAAGCGCGGCGACCAGCGTGGCGATGATGCGCGCGCCGGATGCGCCGATCGGATGGCCCAGCGCCGTGGCACCGCCGTTCACGTTCACCTTGGCATGATCCAGCCCCAAATCCCGCATCGCGATCATCGAGACGCAGGCGAACGCTTCGTTGACCTCGAACAGATCAACATCGGCGGCGTTCCAGCCCGCCTTGTTCAGCGCCTTCCTGATCGCGTTTACCGGTGCGGTGGTGAACTTCGCCGGCTCATGGGCATGCGCGGCGGTGGCGACGATTCGCGCGACCGGCTTCAGTCCCTTGTCCGCTGCCACGCTCTCGCGCGTCAGCACCAGCGCGGCCGCGCCGTCCGAGATCGATGACGCGTTGGCCGCGGTTATGGTGCCGTCCTTGGCGAACGCTGGCTTCAGGTTCGGAATCTTCGAGGCATCGCCCTTCAGCGGCTGCTCGTCCTTGTCGACCGTCTCTACGCCCTTGCGCCCTTTCACCTCGACCGCGACGATCTCGCGATCGAACGCGCCCGACGTCTGCGCCGACTGCGCCCGGGTGAGCGAGGCGACGGCATAATCGTCCTGCGCGGCGCGGGTGAACTGATATTCGCCGGCCGTGGCCTCCGCAAATACGCCCATTGCCTTGCCCGGCTCATAGGCGTCTTCGAGACCGTCGAGGAACATGTGATCCATCACGCGATCGTGGCCCAAGCGCGCGCCGGAGCGGTGCTTCTGGAGCAGATACGGCGCATTGGTCATGCTCTCCATGCCGCCCGTCACGATCATATCGACAGTGCCGGCCGCGAGCGCCTCCGCGCCCATGATCGTGGCCTGCATACCGGACCCACACATCTTGTTGACGGTAGTGGCCTCCACCGATTGCGGCAGGCCGGCCTTGAGCGCTGCCTGACGTGCCGGCGCCTGGCCAAGGCCTGCGGGAAGCACACAGCCCATGTAGATGCGTTCTATATCGCCGCCGGATACGCCAGCGCGCTCGACCGCTGCCTTCACCGCGGTAGCGCCCAGTTCGGTCGCGGACGCGCCGGCAAGACTGCCCTGGAACGAGCCCATCGGAGTGCGGGCATAGGAAAGGATTACGACGGGATCGGTGGCCATCTTTGCAGTGCTCCGTTGAGTTGAGCGCGATCTAGGCCGCGACGGCGCACTTTTCAAACTATAGGGTGTAGCGATGTCGTCCCTTATCCCGCTGCCTGACTGGGCGTTTCCGATCTGGCTCGGAATGGCTGGCGCGATTGCCGGCAGTTTTCTCGCGACGATCGTGATCCGGTGGCCGCAGGGGCGTCGTGTCACTTCGGGGCGGTCGGCGTGCGATTGCTGCGGGAAAACGCTTCGAGCAGGTGCGCTTGTTCCGCTCATAAGCGCGTTGGCGCTGGGCGGCAGATGCCATGATTGCGGGGCCAGGATCGACGCGCGGCATTGGCAGATCGAGCTTGGCTGCGCGGCGATCGGTGCGCTTTCCGGCTATGTCGCGCCCGGCATGGCCGGGGCCGCGGGCGCGATGTTCGGGTGGCTGCTGCTGACGCTTGCCGCACTGGATGCGGCCAATCTTTGGCTCCCCGACGCGTTGACGCTCCCGCTGGCGGCAGTGGGGCTTTGCGCCGGCGCGTCAGGCGTCGCGCCCGGGCTGGAGGATCGGGTGATCGGCGGGATCGTCGGGTTCGGCAGCCTCTGGGTGATCGCGAGGGCGTATCGACTCATCCGCAAGCGGGAAGGGCTGGGCGGCGGCGATGCCAAGCTTTTCGGCGCGATCGGGTTGTGGCTCGGCTGGAGGCTTCTGCCCGCGATCTTGCTGTTCGCCGCGATGATCGGGCTGGGGCTGGCGCTGTTCGATTACGCGCGTGGGCACGTCATCGCCGCCGATACGAAAGTGCCGTTCGGCGCGTTTCTCGCAATCGCGGCTTATCCAGCGTGGTTGATGATGATAAGCTTGGGCGCATGATCGCGCTCTCTCTCGCGCTTCTCGCCGCGCCGCCTGCGCCGATCGACGGTCTGCCGCTTGGCGCTCTCCCACCACAGTCGTTGCCGGCGCAGGGATGCGCTGCCTATCTTTTCACCGGCGGGTCGACGCGTGCGCTTGCCGCGATGGCTGCGGCGGAGCCGGGCCGCATCCGGCTCTCGCTTGACGGCGCGGTCATGGACTATCCGAGGGTCGCGCAGCACGGCGAGGGCAGTGTGCTCGGCTTCGCGCCGGTCAGCGAATATCGGCTGGGCGATGTCAGCGTGACACTCGAGATGACCATCGCGCAGCGCGCGGACCTCACCGATGGCGCGCTCGTCACCGGCGCGACGTTAAGGATCGACCGTAGCGAGAAGGATGGTATCGTGGTGCCGCTGGGCGGCCTGATCGGCTGCGCTAAAAAATAGCAGGAGGGGTAAGGATGCAGGACATACTTGCGACGCAACGTGCGAGCTTCATGGCGGCGCTGCCCGAGCCGCTGTCGTTGCGCAAGGATCGGCTGAAGCGCGCGATCGCCATGATCCGGGATCATGCCGCGCGTTTCTGCGACGCGCTTTCCGAGGACTTCGGGCACCGCAGCCCCGACCAGACGATGGTGACGGACATCGCCGGATCGATCGGGCCGCTCAGGCACGCGATCAAGCATCTCGATCGCTGGGCGCGTCGCGATCGCCGCCCTTTGCAATTTCCGCTCGGGCTGCTCGGCGCGCGCGCTTGGGTGGAATATCAGCCTAAAGGGGTGATCGGCGTTATCGCGCCCTGGAATTTCCCGGTGAACCTGGTGATGGCGCCGCTCGCGGGCGTGTTCGCGGCGGGCAATCGCGCGATGGTGAAGACGAGCGAATATACGCCAGCCACCGCCGCGCTGTTCGAGGAGATCGTCGGCGAATATTTTGATCGTACCGAACTCGCGTTCATCTCGGGCGGGCCGGATGTGGGAAAGGCGTTCGCCGAGCTGCCGTTCGATCATCTGCTGTTCACGGGGGCTACCGGGATCGGAAAGCATATCCTTCATGCGGCAGCAGACAATCTGACGCCGGTGACGCTCGAACTGGGCGGAAAATCGCCTGTGATCGTGGGAAAGGGCGCCGATCTGGCACAGGTCGGGCAGCGCGTGGCGCTGGGCAAGATGCTCAACGCCGGGCAGATCTGCCTGGCGCCCGATTACGTGCTGGTTCCGTCAGAACGTGAAGCCGACCTGGTCGACAGCCTGAAAAGCGCCGCGAGTGCGATGTATCCAACGCTGCTGAGCAACCCGGATTACACCAGCATCGTCAACGACCGGCATTATCAGCGGCTCAACGCCTGGATCGACGACGCACGGGCGAAGGGCGCGACCGTGGACGTCGTAAATCCGGCGGGCGAGGATTTCTCCAGCACCAATTCGCGTAAGATGCCGTTGCATATCGTCCGCGACGTGACCGATGACATGACGCTCATGCAGGAAGAGATTTTCGGCCCGATCCTGCCGGTGCGCCGTTATGACGGGATTGAAAGCGCAATCGGCGAAGTGAACCGTCGCGATCGGCCGCTCGGCCTCTACTATTTCGGTCCGAACGCGGACGAGCGCCGCCGCGTGCTCGATCGCACGATTTCAGGCGGCGTAACTCTGGATGATGTGGTGTTTCACGTGTCGATGGAGGATCTGCCGTTCGGCGGTGTGGGCCCGTCAGGGATGGGCGCCTATCACGGGCGCGATGGCTTCATCACGTTCAGCCACGGCAAGAGCGTGTTCAAACAGGCGCGACTCGATGTGGCGAAGCTCGCGGGGCTTAAACCCCCATATGGCGCCACGACGCGAAAGACGGTGGCGCGGCAGATAGGCTGACATGAAAAGGGCGCCCGCAGGGGGCGCCCGATCTTGGGCTTCAGTGCGCCAGGGATATCTCCTCTTTCACGCGCAATTTCTGTTTCTTGAGATCCGCAACCAGAAATGTGTCGGGCATCGGACGATGCTCTTCCTCGGCAATGCGCCGGTCCAGCACCGCATGTTTGGCCTCAAGAGCCGAAAGATGCGCGGTCTGCATGACAGGAACCTCCTTGGTCAGGTTAACGGGACTTGGAAGTAAATCATCGAATCGATGAAAAGTCGCCATCGAAATCGCTGGTTTCGACCGACGACTGCGAGGCCGGGATATTACGCGGGCGATACGATAAATTGTCATCCATGGCCGCGCCGGTTCTGCTACGGTCCTTTGCGGAGGGCGCTCGGGTGGACGACAGCGAAATAGCGACACGGTTGAACACGTTGCGAATGGAGCACCGCGATCTCGACGCTGCGATCGTCGCGCTGGGCAGTTCCGGTACGGTGGATCAGTTGCAGATGGCGCGGCTCAAGAAGCGGAAATTGCGGCTGCGCGATGAAATCGCCTCGCTCGAGGATCAATTGATCCCGGACATCATCGCCTGAAACGGCGGGGTCTTTTTTTGGGACGTGATCGCTAGGGGTGTACGCGTTGCCACATGGCGGAGCGCTGCGAAATCTGCCACGGTTTCTTATGTTCGCGGGGCAATATGATTCGGCGGTTCACCGCCGGCTGATCGATGGTCTTTACACCGAAGCGATGCTGCTTGCCGACGAGGCACGCAGCTATTTCGACGAGGGCGGCCGCGTCGAGCGCGAGACCCTGCCGCCGATGATGCGCGTCAGTTTCTCCTGCGAATCGCTGAAGGTTACGACGCGGCTGATGCATGTCATCGCCTGGCTGTTGACGCAGCGCGCCGTGCAGCAGGGCGAGCTTGCGCCGCGCGATGCGCTCGATCCGTCGCGGCGTCTTGGCCAGGCGCCGGAAACCGATGCCGGGTTGCTGCGCGACCTGCCGGAACAGGCGCGGCAGATGATCGCGTCGAGCATCGAATTGCATCGCCGCGTTTCACGCCTCGATGCCGCGCAGCTTGTTGGCCTGCCGGACGAAAGCCCCGCCCGCCGCATGCTCGATCGCTTGTCCCTGGCGTTCTGACGCGCTTTCATTTGCGCACGTCCGTTCGCGGGCGGGCGTGCGCGCTGGGCTGTCTATCCAGGTGCCGGTGCTATCGCGTGCGAAATTAGCGCGAGCGGACAGCGAATATGCAAGCGGCGATGATAATAAACGCCGCCGCCAGCCTGAACGTGGAAGCACCGGGCGACGACAGCCAGAGCCGAACGCTGAATATAAAAAGAAGGGGCGGCTGGAATCGGGCGCGCCCCTTGGCCGGTGCTCAGGCTGGCGACAGCGCCAGCCGTTGGCGGGCGGCGCGATATTCCCGTTCCAGCCGGTCGATCCGATCGGCGACTGGCTCGATCTCGCTCACCGCGCCGATGCCCTGGCCCGAGCCCCAGATGTCGCGCCACGCCTTCGCCTTGGGCTGGTTATCCTGCCCGAAGTTCATGGTTGAATAATCGCCCTCGGGCAGATTGTCCGGATCGAGCCCCGCCGCGACGATCGAGCCACGCAGGTAGTTTCCGTGCACGCCGGTGAAGAGGTTTGAATAAACGATGTCGCTGGCGCGCCCCTCGACGATGCCATGCTTGTATCGCTCATCGGCGTTGGCCTCGACCGTCGCGATGAAGGGCGAGCCGATATAGGCGAAGTCCGCGCCCATCGCCTGTGCCGCGAGCACCGCGTCGCCGGTGCCGATCGATCCGGACAAGGCGACAGGCCCGTCGAACCACTGGCGGATCTCGCTGACGATCGCGAACGGGGAGAGGCGCCCCGCATGGCCCCCGGCACCGGCTGCGACCGGGATCAGCCCGTCTGCGCCTTTCTCGATCGCCTTGTGGGCGAAACGATCGTCGATCACGTCGTGAAAGACGATGCCGCCCCAGTTGTGGACGGCCTGGTTGAGTTCCTCTCGCGCGCCGAGCGACGTAATCGTGATCGGCACCTGCCACTTTTCGCAGGTAGCCAGATCCGCCTCGAGCCGGTCGTTCGATTTATGGACGATCTGATTGACAGCGAACGGCGCGGCGGGGCGATCCGGATGAGCGCGGTTATGCGCAGCCAGTTCCTCGGTGATCCGGTGCAGCCATTCGTCGAGCAATCCCTGCGGTCGCGCATTCAGCGCCGGAAAGGACCCGACTATTCCCGCCTTGCATTGCGCGATCACCAGATCGGGGCCGGAAATGATAAACAGCGGGGAGCCGATGATCGGAAGCCGCAAGCGGGAAAGGATGGCTGGCGTTGACATAACCTGCGTTATGTCAACGCCGTTACCATCTGTCTACTGGCTCGCGGCGACTTATTCGGCATCGATCCGCTTGAGATCGCTCGCTGCTTCGCGCGCCTTGCCGACATAGCTTTGCGCGGACACCTTGAGGAAGGCGATCGCGTTATCATCCAGTGCCCGCACGGCTCTCGCGGGTGATCCGACGATCAGGCTGCCGGGCTCGAAAGTCTTGCCCTCGGTTACGAGCGCACCCGCGCCGACAACGCAATCCTCCGGGATCACGGCATGATTGAGCACGATCGCGCCCATTCCGATCAGCGCCCGGTCCCCAACGGTGCAGCCGTGCAGAATCGCGTGATGGCCGACGGTGCAATCCTCGCCCACCGTGCACGGCGCGCCGGGATCGGAATGGAGCATCGCACCATCCTGGATATTGCTGCGCGCGCCTACCGCGATCGTGGTGTTGTCCGCGCGAATCACCGCGCCGAACCAGACGTTCGTTTCCTCACCCAGCGTGACGTCCCCGATCAGGTCGGCGCTTGGCGCTATCCAGGCTGATGCGTGGCAATCGGGCCGTTTTCCGCGAAATTCGTATAGCGGCATCGTCGTTCCTCCTGTGTCACGCCGGGACAGTGCCGCGTTAACGCTTTTTGCGCATGGCCGAAATCGTAAACGACGCGTTAACCCCACGCTATGAAACGACAACTCGTCCTCACCAACGAAGCCGCGCGACACCCATTTCGTCGCTCGCTGCCGCCCGTGCCCGCGCTGCCCGCGCGGCGCGACGACGATCAGGATCTGAAGCTGTTCGTACTGAGCTTCACGGCTTTCTTCATCTGCTTCTGGACTTTCCTGCTATAGGTTCGTCGCGCCGGAAAGGCCGGCGTGACGATACAGGAGGGGGCGATGGAACAGACGCTCGCCGCATGGCGACCATATATGTTGAGCATCCTGAGGATCATGGCGGCGCTGCTGTTCATGGAACACGGGTTGATGAAGCTTTTTGCCTTCCCGCTGGCACAGCCCGGTGCGCCGAGCCCGCTGCCCACGATCCTGATCGTCGCCGCCGTGATCGAGATCATCGGCGGCGTGCTTATCGCTGTGGGGTTCTTCACCCGGCTCGCCGCCTTTATCTGCGCCGGTCAGATGGCGTTCGCCTATTTCGGTGCGCATGCGCCGAAGGGGTTCTGGCCCGGCGGCAATGGCGGAGAAGCGGCGATCCTGTTCTGCTTCGTTTTCCTCTATCTGGTCTTTGCAGGTCCGGGTAGCTGGAGCCTGGACGCGATGTCTCGCGCGCGCGGCCGCTAGGGTATGGCGCTGACGCGCGGGCGATAGGTGATCGTCGCCTTGCCAAAGGCCTGCACCGGCATGAACAGCCCCGGGCCGGTGGGCAAGACCCGCCCATGCGTCACGTCGCCGATGTCGGCCCGCAGGATGAAATCGCCCTGCCGGCGCTCGGCGATCGCAGTGCGGGCGGAGCGCAGCACCTTGGCGTAATCCTTCGCGAAATTCTGTGTCAGCGACTGTCGGATCACCTCCGTCACAGCCGGCGTCTCGAAAAGCTGTATGAGCAGGTTGACGGTATCGCGGTCGGTATTTGCGGCAAAGCGCAGGTCACGGATTTCGACTTCTTCGGAGTTGGCGGCGTTATAGGGCATCCCGGTCAGCCACACGCGGCCGTGCGTCGCGTCGATGAAGCCGCTTTTCAGCTTCGCCTTCACCGTTATCCCCACCGCGAGCCGGTTTCCCTCGGTCGCGTAGATCGTGATATCGCTGAATTTGGCGTCGACCGGCCCGGCTTTCGGGATGACGATCCCGCGCGCGGCGAGCTTTGCCAGCGCCCGCGCCAGCACGGGCTCAAGCTGCGCGTAATCCGCAAGCACCGGCACCTGGAACGCCAGGTGAGGCGGATTCGCCTGGCGGACGAGATTGGGGAGCGGCGTGGGCGTCGGATCCTTCGGGCGATTGCCCACGAAGGTCTGCGTCAGCGCCTGCGCGGCGACGGTCAGTTCCAATACCCGCCCGCGTACCTGATAGCCGCTGTAGCCGATCCGCGTCGGCACGATGCGCAGCCATACCGGCGGGTTTTCCCGGTTCAGCTGCAGCGACGTGAAGGAGTTTCGCCACGCCTGCGCCGCGTCGTCGCGCAGGTTCAGCGTGCGGAGCTGCTTTGGCAGATCGCGCTCCAGCTTGGCGACGACCTCGGCGAGTTTGGCGTCGGCCTTGTCGACGAACGTGATGCGTTTGCCGAGCAGGTTCACGCCCGGCGGCGTCGTCCAGTCATAATTGATCGAGACCTTCGCGGTCGGCGTCCAGTCGGGCCGGATGTCGAGGCGGACATTGCCGCGCACGGTGGCGGCGCCGGTCGCGGTTTCGCGGCGGATGATCCCGCCGACATTTTCCGCGCTGATCGTCGCCGATACGGGGAGGGTCAGCCGCAGGTTCTGGCCGCTGCCGCCCAGCGTGATGCGCCCGCGCCGCACCGTGCCGACGATCCGGCAGCCAAGATCGGGCGTGACCTTCACGCGTTTGCCGAGCACCTTCAGCCGCTGCGCCGGCACGCAACGCTCCTCGACGCGGTCGATCGACCACAGGGTTTGCGGCACCTCGCGGTTCAGCGAACGCTCGAGATCGCTCAGCTGCGCGCTGATCGGCACGACGATGCTGGATGGCGCCTCCGGCAACTGCACGGGGGTTTCGAGGCGGGGGGGAGGCGGCACCGGCGCCTTGCGGTGACAGCCGGCAAGCGAGACTGCGGCCAGCAAGGCCGGCAATAGCGGAAGGCGCCGATCGATACGAACATGCATGCGGGGCCGAACCTGCCGCAACTAGCGTCCGCCGTCGATAGCGGGCCGAGAATTTCCCGCGCGTCGCCCGATGAGGCCGTCAGTCGATCACTATGAGGGAATTTAGCGATTGGACAGTCTGTCAGACGCGCGCAATCATCCGCTGCCAGATTGAGAAATCAAAACGCAGGAGCGGAAAAGCCATGAACGCAGAAGCACAATGTCCGATGAACGGCGGAAAGCTTGAGGGCGAAGCCGTCCTGTTCGAGATGACCAACCGGCTGTGGTGGCCGAACATGCTCGATCTTTCCGTTCTCCATCAGAACCCGCCAGCGGGCGATCCGATGGGCGAGGATTTCGACTATGCTGCGGAGTTCAGGTCGCTCGATCTGGCGGCGGTGAAGCGCGATATCTTTGCGCTGATGACCGAATCGCAGGATTGGTGGCCGGCGGATTTCGGTCATTACGGCCCGCTGTTCATTCGCATGGCCTGGCACAGTGCCGGCACTTACCGGATCGGTGACGGGCGTGGCGGCGGCGGGCATGGCACGCAGCGCTTCGCCCCGCTCAACAGCTGGCCGGATAACGCCAATCTGGATAAGGCGCGGCTGCTGCTGTGGCCGGTGAAGCAGAAATACGGTCGCAAGCTGTCGTGGGGCGATCTGCTGATTCTCGCCGGAAATTGCGCGCTCGAATCAATGGGTTTCGAGACTGCCGGCTTCGGCGGTGGCCGGGTCGATATCTGGGAGCCGGAAGCCGATGTACGCTGGGGCCCGGAGCGCGAATGGCTCGCCACCAGCGACAAATCGAACGGCCGCTATTCGGGCGAACGCAACCTCGCCAATCCGCTTGCGGCGGTGCAGATGGGCCTGATCTACGTGAATCCGGAAGGCCCGGACGGCAATCCCGATCCGGTCGCGGCGGCGCACGACATCCGCGAAACCTTCGCCCGGATGGCGATGAACGATGAGGAGACGGTGGCGCTGATCGCGGGCGGCCATACCTTCGGCAAGACGCATGGCGCGGCGGTGCCCGATCAATATGTCGGGCCGGAGCCGGCGGGCGCGGGAATCGAGTTGCAGGGGCTGGGCTGGGCCAACAGCTATGGTTCCGGCAACGCCGGCGATACGATCACCAGCGGGCTCGAGGTCACCTGGACGGACACGCCCACCCAATGGGGCAATGGCTTTTTCAGGAACCTGTTCGAGCACGAATGGGAGCTGACGAAAAGCCCCGCCGGCGCGCACCAATGGGTAGCGAAGGATTCGACCGAAACCGTGCCGGATGCGCACGATCCATCGAAGAAGCATCGCCCGACGATGTTGACGACCGATCTCTCGCTGCGCTTCGATCCCGAATACGGCCGGATTTCTCGCCATTTTCATGAGAATCCCGATGCCTTCGCGAAAGCGTTCGCCGAAGCCTGGTACAAGCTGACCCATCGCGACATGGGGCCGCACAATCTGCTGCTCGGGGCCGAAGTTCCGGCGGAGCCGCGCATCTGGCAGGATCCCGTGCCGGCGGCCGATCATCCGCTGATCGATGCGGCCGACGCGGCGGCGCTCAAGGAGAAAATCCTGGCGTCCGGGCTGTCGATCTCCCGACTGGTCAAGACGGCATGGGCGTCCGCATCCACGTTCCGCGGTTCGGACAAGCGCGGCGGCGCGAATGGCGCGCGTATCCGGCTTGCGCCGCAGAAGGACTGGCCGGTCAACGAGCCGGCCGAACTTGCCGGCGCGCTTACGAAGCTTGAGGCGATCCAGCGCGATTTCAACGCCGGCGGCAAGAAGGTTTCGCTTGCCGATCTGATCGTGCTGGGCGGCAATGCGGCAGTCGAGGCGGCGGCGAAGAAGGCGGGGCATGACGTGACCGTGCCGTTCACCCCGGGCCGCACCGATGCCACCGCCGAGCAGACCGATGCTCATTCCTTCGAGCCACTGGAGCCGACGATCGACGGTTTCCGTAATTATGTGGGCGGGGAAAGCTCCATGTCGGCGGAGGAGTTGCTGGTCGATCGCGCGCATCTGCTCACGCTTTCCGCGCCCGAAATGACGGTGCTTGTCGGCGGCCTGCGCGTGCTGGGCGCGAACCATGGCGATTCCGATCTCGGCGTGTTCACCGATCGCCGTGAAACGCTCACCAACGATTTCTTCGTCAACCTGCTGAAAGGCGCGACTACCTTGAAATGGGAGGCCGCCGGCGATGGCACGTTCGTCGGGCGTGATCGTGTGTCGGGCGAAAAGAAGGCGGCGGGCACGCGGGTCGATCTGATCTTCGGCTCGAACGCGCAGCTTCGCGCGCTCGCGGAGGCCTATGCCACCGACGATGCGGGCAAGAAGTTCGTCGATGCGTTCGTGAAGGCGTGGGCGAAGGTGATGAACCTCGACCGGTTCGATATCGCCTGAGCGGCCGGGCGGCAGGTGCTTCACGCGCCTGCCGCCGGTTGCCGAGCGGGGCGGCACGGCCTATCTCGCTGCTATGGCAAGCATCGCATCCGATATCGCGCTCACTCCGTCTGCGGCCGCGCGCGTCGCGGCTATCGCGGCTAAACAGGGAAAGCCTGCGATCCTGCGGCTTTCGGTGGAGGGGGGCGGGTGTTCCGGTTTCCAGTATCGCTTCGGGTTTGCCGACGCGCCGGAAGATGGTGATGCGATCGCGGAAACCGATGGCGTAAGGCTGGTGGTGGATGACGTCAGCCTCGATCTCGTGCGCGGCGCGTCGGTCGATTATGTCGAGTCGCTGGGCGGCGCGGCGTTCAAGGTCGAGAACCCGAACGCCGCCTCCGGTTGCGGTTGCGGCACCAGCTTCTCGGTCTGATCGCGCGTGAAGATCGTCACCTATAATGTGAACGGCATCAAGGCGCGCCTGCCGCGCCTGATCGAATATCTCAGCGAGCAGAAGCCCGATGTCGTCTGCCTTCAGGAACTGAAATCGAGCGACGAAACCTTTCCCGAGGCCGATATCCGCGCGGCCGGCTATGGCGCGCTTTGGCATGGGCAGAAGGGGTTCAATGGCGTTGCGGTGCTTGCGCGCGGCGCCGATCCGGTCGAGCGCCAGCGCGGGCTGGCGGGTGAGCCGGAGGACGAGCACAGCCGCTATCTGGAATGTGAGGTTGGCGGGCTGGTCGTCGCGTCGATCTATCTCCCCAATGGCAATCCGCGGCCGGGGCCGAAATTCGATTACAAGCTGCGGTGGATGGAGCGGCTGGCGACGCGCGCGCGGGCGCTGCTGGCGGAGGAGATGCCGGCGGTGCTGGCGGGCGATTACAACGTGATCCCCAATGACGACGACGTGTTCTCGGTGCGTGCCATGGCCAGCGATGCGCTGATGCAGCCGGAAAGCCGCTCGGCCTATCGCGCGCTCCTCGCGCAGGGGTGGACGGATGCGGTTCGCACGCGTCATCCGAGGGGCGGCATCTGGACGTTCTGGGATTATCAGGCCGGCGCGTGGCGGCAGGATCATGGCTTCCGCATCGATCACCTGCTGCTCAGCCCTGCAGTCGCCGATCGGCTGGTCGATGCGGGCGTCGACCGCTATTACCGCGGCTACGAAAAAGCCAGCGATCACGCGCCGACCTGGGTGCAGATCAGTTAGCGCCCGTTAGTCACAGGCTAGGTGCAGCTTTTGTGCAAGCCATGCCGATATGAAACACATAACCACGATCGCCAGCAGAAGATCGTTCGCGGTCACGCCCAGCGCAGTCAGCATCGCGACTAATACAGAGCCAATCGTCATCGCTCCTGCGTTGACGACGTTATTTGCAGCCACGGTGCGAGCGGTCTGATCCTTGGGCACTGTGGTGGTAAGGAAAGCGTATAGCGGCACGACGAACATGCCGCCGAAGACGGCTACGCCTACGAGAGATAATAGCACGAACGCCGCGCCCGGATGATGGATGAAATCCGCGACGCCATAGAGCGTGCCCGCGGGCGCCGGCTGCCAGCCGCGCAGCGAGAACCAGAAAGCGAGCACCGCGCCCGCCATCGCGATCACCGAAGCGGGAGAGTATTTCGCGGAGATATGGCCGCGCAGCATCAGATTGATGACGACCGATCCGATCGCGACGCCGATCGAGAAGATCCCCAGCACCAGGCTGGCGACGCTGGCATTCGACGTCAGCAGGTTCTTCACCAGCGGCGGGAAGATCACCACCAGCACCGACCCGATCGTCCAGAAGAAGCTGATCGCGCAGATCGCCAGGAACAGGCGCGGGATATGCATTGTCCCGCCGATCAGCCGCCACGAGGCGCGGAACGGATTGTAATCGATCGTCAGCGGCGGCCCGAGCCGGGGCGCGGGCGGCACCTGCCGCGCGGTGAGATACCCAGCCAGCGCGACCGCGAAGGTCAACACTGCCACCAGCACCACCGAATGATAGATGAACCCGGCGAGCACGGTGCCCATCAGGATCGAGAGATAGGTGCCCGCCTCGACAAGGCCGGTGCCGCCGAGCACGTCATCCTCCGAAAGATGCTGCGGCAGGATCGCGTATTTGATCGGGCCGAAGAAGGTGGAATGGACGCCAAGCCCCGTCACCGCCGTGAGCATCAATATCACCGGCAGCGTGGGGATGCCCGCACGCGCGAGCAGCAGCCCCGCGCTGCCCACCGCCATGATGCCGAATTCCGCGACCTTCACATAACGGATGATCCGCGCCTTGTCCGTCGTGTCGGCGATCTGCCCCGCGAGCGCGGACAGCAGGAAGAACGGGATGATGAACAGCGCGGCGGCGAGCGCATTGAAGAAGCTTTCCTGGCGCGGATCGGCGAAAATCTCATAGGTGGCGAACAACACCATCGCCGTTTTGAACAGGTTGTCGTTGAACGCCCCCAGGAACTGCGTGGAGAAAAGCGGCAGGAAACGTCGACGCTTCAGAAGCCCGAGGGCATTGATCATAACGCTTGATAAGCCCCGCTGTGGCTGGATTACGAGCGGGGCATAGCCCAGCGTGGGGACCGACGCCAACCGCTAAACATGCCTGTGGGATTGATATGACGCGCGCGTGACGCCGCTGGCCGTTGCGATGCCGCGCCGCCGGGCCTAAATCCCGTCGCGATGCTGACCGTGCCGAATCTGCTCACCCTTTCGCGGATCGTCGCGGTGCCATTGCTCGTCGCGTGCCTGTGGTGGCCGGCGTGGACGGCGGGCTACTGGCTGGCCTTCGGGCTTTATTGCCTGATGGGCATCACCGATTATTTCGACGGCTATCTCGCGCGCGCGCAGGGCGCGGTTTCGCGGCTGGGCATCTTCCTCGATCCGATCGCGGACAAGATCATGGTGGCCGCGGTGATCGTGATGCTGGTCGCGACGCGCGATATCTTCGGCATTCACGTGATCGCCGCCAGCATCATCCTGCTGCGCGAGATCGCCGTATCGGGCCTGCGCGAATTTCTGGCGCAGCTTCAGGTTTCCGTGCCCGTCTCGCGGCTGGCGAAATGGAAGACGGCGCTGCAACTGGTGGCGCTGGGCGCGCTGATCCTTGCCGGGGCGCTTCCCGGCGAAGCATGGGTGAAACTGGTCGGCCTCATCGCATTGTGGGGCGCGGCGGCGCTGACGATCGTGACGGGCTGGGATTACCTGCGCGTCGGCCTGAAGCACATGGATTGATGCGCGTCCTGTATTTCGCCTGGATCCGCGAGCAGATCGGCGTGGGCGAAGAGCTGATCGATCCGCCCGCCGGCGTGGAGACGGTTGCCGCGCTGGTCGAGTGGCTGGCGCATCGCAGCCCCGGGCATGCCGCCGCCTTTTCCGATCGCGGCAAGCTGCGGGCGGCGGTCGATCAGGCATTCGTGCCGTTCGAGGCGGGCATCGCGGGCGCGCGCGAGATCGCGCTGTTTCCCCCGGTGACGGGCGGATGATCCACGTCCGCGTTTCGCCCGTGCCGATCGATCTTGCCGCCGAGCACGAGCGCGTCGAGCAGGGCGGGGCGGTCGCGACCTTCACCGGGGTGGTCCGCGCGGATGATGGCGTCGAGGAACTGATGCTCGAACATTATCCCGGCGCCACCGAGGCGGCGCTGACGCGGCTCGCGGAGGAAGCGGTCGCGCGCTGGAGCCTCGCCGCGGCGTCGATCGTCCACCGCGTCGGCCCGATGCGGCCCGGGGAGCGGATCGTGTTCGTCGGCACCTGCGCGCCGCATCGCGGCGCCGCGCTGGAGGCATGCGCCTTCCTGATCGATCGGCTGAAAACCGATGCGCCGTTCTGGAAGCGCGAGCGGCGCGGGGAAAGCGCCCGCTGGGTGGAGCAGCGCGAGGGCGACACGAACGCGGCGGACAGATGGCGCCGCCCCTGATCGGCTGACAGCGCCGGTCAGCGATGCTCCGCCAGCACCTCGGCCAGCAGCAGGAAATCGCGTTCGCGCGGCGAGGCGCGGCGCCAGGCGAGCGCAATCGTCCGCACCGGATGATCGCCGGCCAGCGGCCGGGCGCGAATGCTGGTATGATCGAGGATACCGGCTTTCAGCGCCATCTCCGGCAGCATCGTCACGCCGAGATTATTGTCCACCATCTGCACGATCGTGTGCAGCGAGGTGCCCAGCATCTGCGCCTCCGCGCGCAATTCCGGGCGATTGCATGCGGCAAGGGCGTGTTCCTTCAGGCAGTGGCCGTCTTCGAGCAGCAGCAGCCGCGTCTCGTCGATATCGCGGGCGGCGATCGGCGTGGCGAGGCCGGGCAACTCGCCATCGGGGAAGGCGAGGAACAGCCGATCGTCGAACAGCGCCTGCGTCGCCACGTCGCCGCAGGCATAGGGCAGCGCGAGCAGCACGCAATCCGCCCGCCCGTTGTGCAGCGATTCGCACGCGGCGGCGCTCGGCTCCTCCCGCAGGAACAGCTTGAGATCGGGATAGTCCGCGCGCAGCCGGGGCAGGATATGGGGCAAAAGGAACGGGGCGATCGTGGGGATCACGCTCATCCGCATCTCGCCCGATAGCGGCCGTCCAGCAGCGCGCGCCATGTCGCCCAGTTCCTCCGCCTCGCGCAGCACCGTGCGCGCCTTGGTGGCGATCCGCTCGCCAAGCGGCGTGAAGCGCACCACGCGGCGCGTACGCTCCACCAGCGTCACCCCGATCAGCGCCTCAAGCTCGCGAAGGCCCGCCGAGAGCGTCGATTGCGTGACGAAGCAACTCTCCGCCGCCCGGCCGAAATGGCCATGATCCTTGAGCGCGATCAGATACTGAAGCTGCTTCAGCGTGGGAAGGTAGGTCTGGGCCACTGATCGCCTCTATCGATTGAGGCGTGCGGAATAGCCTATTGGATCGATCAGGCGAAGGCCTATATCGGTGTCTGCGAGAGAGGCGATCGGATCGCCCGCGTAACAATCAGGATGAGGATGTGCGGAAGGCCCGGATTCCAACCAGAGAGGCCAACACCACATGCTGACCATCGGCGACAAGTTCCCCGCCCTTACCGTTCCCGTCCAGCAGGGCACCGACGCGCTCCCCGCCGGCGAGACGCTGGATCTCACCACCGCCTATCCGGGCAAGTGGAAGGTGCTGTTCTACTGGCCGAAGGATTTCACCTTCGTCTGCCCGACGGAGATCGTCGGCTACGCCCAGCTCAAGGAAGATTTCGCGGATCGTGACGCGGTGCTGATCGGCGCCTCCACCGATACCGCGCACGTGCACCTGGCATGGCGCAAGTCCGACGCCGATCTCGCCGCGGCCGACTTTCCGTGGCTGGCGGATAACGGCGCGAAGCTGGCCGAGGCGCTGGGCATCCTCGACAGGAACGAGCATGTTGCGTTCCGCGCCACCTTCATCGTCGATCCGGACAATGTGATCCAGGCGGTGCAGGTCAACGGGCTGAACGTCGGCCGCAACCCGGCGGAAACGCTGCGCGTCCTCGATGCGCTGCAGACCGACGAGCTGTGCCCGTGCAACTGGAACAAGGGCGACGACGTCCTCAAGATCGCGGCGTAACCGCCGGACTGTCGAAGGGGCGCGGGACCAGTCGCGGTTTCGCGCCCTTTCTCATGCCTTCAGGAGACAGAGCATGGCGCTCAAGGAATTCGCGGGCAGCTTGCCCGATTTCGCCAAGGACATCCGGCTGAACGTCGGCTCGCTGCTCAATGAGACGGTGCTGAACGATCAGCGCAAATACGGCACGCTGCTCGCCTGCGCGCACGGCTCGGGCCACAAGCCGCTGGTCGAGGCGACCGAGGCGGAAGTCGCCGACAAGCTCTCGCCCGAAGCGGCGAACGCGGCGCGCGCGGCGGCGGCGGTGATGGCGATGAACAACGTCTATTATCGCTTCACCCACCTTGCCGGTAACGACGAATATGCGCGGATGCCCGCCAAGCTCCGCATGAACGTGATCGGTGCGCCGGGGATCGACAAGGTCGATTTCGAGCTGTTCAGCCTGGCGGTCAGCGCGATGAACGGCTGCGGGATGTGCATCGACGCGCACGAGCAGGTGTTGAAGAAGGCGGGCGTCACCGCCGAGGCGATCCAGACCGCCGCGCGGATCGCGAGCGTGATGAAGGCCGTGGCGACCGTCCACGCGGTCACCGCCTGATCGGCGCGGGCCGGGCGAGGCGGTTCTCGCCCGGTCAGCCGCGCAGCGCGTGCCACACGCCGTAGCTGCTCGTCAGGGTCAGCACGACGCCGACCAGCACCAGCATCACCCGCGTGGGGATGCGCTTTGCCATCACCGCGCCAAGCGGCGCGGCGGCGATCCCGCCAATCAGCAAACCGAGCGTGGCGGCAGCGAAATCGCGCAGGCCGAGGTGATAGATGAACGTCGCCGACACGGCCGCCGTGAGGAAGAACTCGACCGCGTTCACCGTGCCGACCACGCGGCGCGGCTGCATCCCCTGGACCAGCAGGTTCGACGTGACCACCGGCCCCCATCCACCGCCGCCGGCCGCATCCAGAAAGCCGCCGACCAGCCCGAGCGGCTCCACCAGCTTCGGCCGGGCCGAGATTTCGCGCAGTTTCGCCGCGCGAAACAGCAGATACAGCCCGACAAGCACGAGATAGCCCAGCACGAAAGGCTTCACCACGCCGGCATCGATATTGCTGAGCAGATAGGCGCCGCTCACCCCGCCGATCAGCCCGGGGATGAGCAGGCGCAGGAAAAGCCGCCGATCGATATTGCCGTGCAGGAAATGGCTGATTCCGGAAACAGCGGTGGTGAACACCTCGACGATGTGGATATTGGCCGATGCCCGCGCCGGCGGCATGCCGATCACGGCCACGAGCAGGGTGTTGCAGATAATGCCAAACGCCATGCCGAGCGCGCCATCGACGAGTTGCGCCGCAAAGCCGACGAGAATGAACGGCAGCAGCATATCGGCGCCGGCAAGTGTCAGATCCAAAACCATTTCTCCCGCGAGACGGCGACCCTGAACGCCTGGCCCGTAAAAGGCAAACCCGGCGGATTACGCCTGGTTGCGGCGCAGCGCTGGAAATCATGCGCACAAGCGCCTAAATTCCCGCCATCTAGGGGAAGACACGGCATGGCCCGACTGGCGGCATATCTCGATTCGATCCGGGCGCGCGATCCGGCGCCACATTCGCGGTTCGAGATATTGCTCTATCCCGGCGTCTGGGCGCTGGCATGGCATCGCATCGCGCACCGGCTCTACAAGGCGCGGTTTTTCTTCCTCGCGCGCGTGGTCAATCACCTGTCACGCTTCATGACCGCGATCGACATTCATCCCGGCGCGAAGATCGGGCGCAATTTCTTCATCGATCACGGCTTCGTCGTGATCGGCGAAACGGCGGAGATCGGCGACGATGTGACGATCTACCAATGCGTCACGCTGGGCGGCACCAGCCCGGACAACGGCATCGCCGGCAAGCGCCATCCCACGATCCTCGACGGGGCGATCATCGGATCGGGTGCGCAGGTGCTCGGCCCGATCACCGTCGGCCGACGGGCGCGCGTCGGCGCGAACGCCGTGGTGACCAAGGATGTGTCGGAAGGCGCGGTGATGGTCGGCATCCCCGCCCGCCCCACGATGGTGGAAGGCGGCCAGGCGGAAGCGCCCAAGTTCGTGCCCTATGGCACGCCGTGCAGCGAATTGTTCGATCCGGCGACCCAGAAGGTCGAATCGCTGCGCTGTGAGCTGGAGGCGATGCGTCGCCGCCTCGATGCGCTGATGGACGAGCAGGCCGGCACCGATCGCGCGGCGACCCGCGCCTGATGGGGATCGTCACCCCGTTTCCGATCGCGCCGGGGCAGGGGCGCCCAAGCCAGGTGGGCTTCGAGCGGCAGGAATTGACCCGCATCCTCGATCTTTACGGGCGGATGGTCGCGGCCGGGCACTGGCGCGATTATGCCATCGATCTGGGGCGCGATGCGGCGGTGTTCGCGGCGTTCCGTCGCGCGGCGGAGCGGCCGGAATATCGCATCGAGAAGCGCCCCGCGCTCCGCAACCGGCAAGGAATGTGGGCATTGGTGAACGAAGCCGGCGCCGTGCTGAAGCGCGGGCATGAGCTTGGCCCCGTGCTCGCGCCGATCGAGCGGCGCCTGCTGAAACTGGTCGAGGGATGAGAACGCACCCGCCGCGCCGGCACACAGCCGACGCGGCGGGTGGCGTCAGATGTCAGCCGCCGGCAAGTTTCTTGCCGATCAGCATCGATTGCGCCGCGCCGGAATCCGGCACGATTTCGTCGGTGCGGTCGGTGATCTCGGACCAGTATTTCTGCACGCCTTCGACGGACAGGTCGTCGCCCGTCAGCAACTTGCCCTGCGTCAGCGTGACGTAGCTCGCCTGGAACACGCCCGCGCCCGCGCCGACGATCTGGTTGGTCGGCGCATCCTCGCTGACGAGGAACAGCGCCGCCGGCACCACCTTGTCGGGGGAGAAAGCCTTGAACGCCTCCTCCGGGAACAGATCCTCGGTCATCCGCGTGCCGGCCACCGGCGCGATCGTGTTGACCTTGATGTTGTTCTTCGCGCCTTCGAGATAGAGCGTCTTGGTCAGCCCGGCGAGGCCCAGCTTGGCCGCGCCGTAATTCGCCTGGCCGAAATTGCCGAACAGGCCCGTCGAGGAGGCGGTCATCAGCACACGGCCGTAATTCTGCTCGCGAAACGTTTCCCAGCACGCCTTCGTGGCCATCGCCGATCCGATCAGGTGGACCTTGACGACGAATTCGAAATCCGCCGGCTCCATCTTGGTGAAGGTCTTGTCGCGCAGCACGCCGGCATTGTTGATGAGGATATGGACGCCGCCCCACTTTTCCTTCGCGCGGGCCACCATCTCGGTCATCTGTTCATATTCGGTGACGCTGGCGCCGTTGGCGATCGCGGCGCCGCCGGCCGCCTCGATCTCCTCCACCACCTTCTGCGCCGCGTCGGAAGCGCCCGTTCCGGTGCGATCGCCGCCGAGATCGTTCACGACGACCTTCGCGCCGCGACGCGCAAGCTCCAGCGCGTATTCGCGGCCGAGGCCGCCGCCGGCGCCGGTGACGATCGCTACCTTGTCTTCGAAACGGATGGTCATGGAAAAGGCGCTCCTTCGAAACGAATGAAGCGCCTTCCCATACTCATCATTCAAACGGGCGCAACCGCCCGCGCGCGACGACCGCTTACTTTGTGGTCGTGGTCGTGGTCGTGGTGGTCGTCTTCTTCACCGCGGCCGCCTTGCGCGCATGCTTCTTCTTCGCATGGTGCGCCGCGCCGCCCTTGTTCACGTGGCCGTCACCCGAGCCGGCCTGCTGGCACTTGTCGAACTGGCCCTTCTTGCAGATCGGGTAGCTCTCCTGCGGGGCGGGCGGGGGGAATGCCGTCGCGGGATCGGGCGCGGGCTTGAACACGACGTTAGAGCCGGGTGCGGGCGTGCCCTGCATCGCCGGCGTGGCGGGCTGCATGCCGCCCATCGGGGCCGGCGCGGTCGTGCCGGTCTGGGCCGGGGCGTTGGCGTCGGTCTGAGCCGGTGCGGTGGCGGTGGAATCGGCGGGGGCCGGCGCCATCGTGGACTGATCCTGCGCGATGGCGGGGGTGGCGAGCAGCGCTGCGGCTGCCAGAAGGATTGATTTCATGCGGGATTCTCCTGTCAGGAAACGCACTTCGCGTCTTAGATACGCACCCGCCCAACGCGCGAGTGCGAACTTGGCTCCGTCGTTTCGCTAGCGGTTCGACAGCGGATGGAAAATTTATCCGCCGGAGTCCAGCGCATAGCCCGCCGACCGCACCGTGCGGATGATATCCTGCCGCCCGCCTTCGTTGATCGCCTTGCGCAGCCGGCGGATGTGCACGTCGACCGTGCGGCTCTCGATATCGCTGTCATGCCCCCACACGCTGTCGAGCAGCCGTTCGCGCGAGAAGACATGGCCGGGATGCTCGAGGAAATGCTTGAGCAGGCGGAATTCCGTCGGCCCGAGCGGGATCACCTCGCCGCCGCGCCGCACCTTGTGGCCGACCGTATCCATTTCGAGATCGGCATAGCTCAACGCCTCCCCCGCCAGGCCCGGCCGCACGCGCCGCAGCACCGCACCGACGCGCGCCACCAGCTCGCGCGGCGAGAAGGGCTTGGTGACATAATCGTCCGCGCCCGTTTCCAGCCCGCGGACGCGATCCTCCTCCTCGCCGCGCGCGGTGAGCATGATGATCGGCACGTTCTGGGTTTCGGCGGCGCGGCGCAGACGACGGCAAACCTCGATCCCGGAAATGCCCTCGACCATCCAGTCGAGCAGCACGATATCCGGGACCTGCTCCTTCGCCATCAACAGCGCTTCTTCGCCGTCGATCGTATGCGCGACGTCGAAATCCTCGCGCTTGAAATGCCAGATCAACAATTCCGCGAGGCTGGCATCATCCTCGACCAGGAGCATACGGGCGCGGGCCATCAGTTGTTCACCTTCTCTCGATCGGCAAGCCGGGTGCCGGTGGCGGCAAAATAAACCATCTCGGCGACGTTGGTCGCGTGATCGCCGATCCGTTCCAGGTTCTTGGCGACGAACAGCAGATGCGCGACCTGGCTGATCGTCTTGGGATTTTCGACCATGTAGGTGACGAGCGTGCGGAAGATGCTGTCGTAGAAATCGTCGAGCGCATCGTCGCGCGCGCAGATCTCCAGCGCCGCCTCCGCATCGCGCGCGGCGAAGGCGTCGAGCACGTCGTGCACCATGCCGGAGGCCATCTTCGCCATCGCGGGCAGGGTGGAGATCGGCTCGATCCGGCTCCCGCTTTCGATCATCGGGATGCGCTTGGCGATGTTCTTGGCATAATCGCCGATCCGCTCGACCACACCGGCGATCTTGAGCGCGGCGACCACCTCGCGCAGATCGTTCGCCATCGGGGCGCGCAGCGCGATGATCCGCACCGCGGTGCGCTCCACCTCGACCTCCAGCGCATCCAGCGCCTTGTCGCGCTCACGCACCTGACCCGCCAGTGCAAGATCGCCGCGTTGCAGCGCCGCGATCGCATCCGCGATGGCATGTTCCGCCAGGCCGCCCATCTCCCCGATCAGCCCGCGAAGCTGGCCGATATCCTGATCGAAGGCCTTGACGGTATGTTCTTGTCCGGTTGCCATCGCGGTTTCCCTCAGCCGTACCGGCCGGTGATATAGTCTTTGGTGCGCTCTTCACGCGGATTGGTGAAGATGTCCGACGTGTCGCCATATTCGACAAGCTGGCCGAGGTGGAAGAACGCGGTCTTCTGACTGACGCGCGCGGCCTGCTGCATGTTGTGCGTGACGATCACGATCGCGTAGCGCCCGCGCAGCTCGTGGATCAGTTCCTCGATACGCGCGGTGGCGATCGGATCGAGCGCGCTGCACGGCTCGTCCATCAGGATCACCTCCGGCTCGACGGCGATCGCGCGCGCGATGCACAGGCGCTGCTGCTGGCCGCCGGAGAGCACCGTGCCCGAATCGCCCAGCCGGTCCTTGACCTCATGCCACAGGCCGGCGCGGACGAGCGACTCCTCCACGATCCGGTCCAGATCGGATCGGCCCTTGCTCAATCCGTGAATGCGCGGGCCGTAAGCGACGTTCTCGTAGATCGATTTCGGAAACGGGTTCGGCTTCTGGAACACCATGCCGACGCGCGCACGAAGCTGCACCACGTCCATCTCGCGGGCGTAGATATCCTCGCCGTCCAGCCGGATCTCGCCAGTGATGCGCGCGGACGCGACCGTGTCGTTCATCCGGTTCAGCGTGCGCAGAAAGGTCGATTTGCCGCAGCCGGACGGGCCGATGAACGCTGTCACGTCATCCTGCGGCACGTCGATCGAAACATCGTCGATCGCGTTATTGTCGCCATAGGACACGTTGACGTGACGGGCGGTCATCTTCGGCGGCTTATCGTCGCGCATCACCAGCGGGTCTCGAATCTGTTGCGGAGGTAGATGGCGAGGCTGTTCATGGCGAGCAGCAGCACGAGCAGGACGACGATCGCGGCGGAGGTTTTCTCCACGAAGCCGCGGTTCACCTCGTCAGACCACAGGAACACCTGGACGGGCAGCACTGTGGCCGGATCGGTGAGCTTGTCCGGCGGTGCGGCGATGAAGGCGCGCATCCCGATCATCAGCAGCGGCGCCGTTTCCCCCAAGGCACGCGCGGTGCCGATGATCGTGCCGGTCAGGATGCCGGGCAGCGCGAGCGGGAGCACATGGTGGAACACCACCTGCACCGGCGACGCCCCCACGCCGAGCGCCGCATCGCGGATCGACGGCGGCACCGCCTTGATCGCGTTGCGCCCGGCGATGACGATCACCGGCATGGTCATCAGCGCGAGCGTCAGGCCGCCGACGATCGCGGCGGAACGGGGCAGCCCGAACGTGCCGAGGAACACCGCGAGCCCGAGCAGACCGAAGATGATCGAGGGAACCGCCGCGAGATTGTTGATCGAAACCTCGATCAGGTCGGTCCAGCGGTTACGCGGCGCATATTCCTCCAGATAGAGCGCCGCCAGCACGCCGACCGGGAAGGAGAGGACGATGGTGACGAACATCGTCATCAGCGATCCCTTGAGCGCCCCCCAGATGCCGACGCGGGTGGGATCGGTGGAATCGGATGCGGTGAGGAAATCGCGGTTGAATCCGCGCGACAGCTGATCGCCCAGCGCGGCGACGGTCGCTTCCGCGGCGGCGGTGCCGCTGCCCTTGGAGGCGATGTCGATCGCGCTGGCGACCGGCACCTCCAGCGTCGCCCGGCGCGAGAGCAGCGACGGATCGGCCTTCACCGCATCGCGCACGCGAAGCCACGCGCCGTCCGAGAGCAATTCGGCACCGCCAAGCTTCGGCCAGGCGGCATTGGCGGCGGCATCCACCGCGCTTTCGAGGCCCGCGCCGGTGAGCGCGAGATCCGCGCCGCGCCCGCGCAGGCGCGCGGGATCGATCGCCAGGTTGGCGGAGCGCAGATCGAGCGGCAGGGCGATCCGCGTTTCGGTGAACCCGCCGATGCCACGCGTCAGCATCGATCCGAGCAGAAAGACCAGGAACGCCGCCGACACCCCGATCGCCGCAAGCCCCAGCAGCCGGAAACGGCGCTCCGCGCGATAGCGGCGGGCGATGCGGCGCTGCATCGGGGCGCCCGACCAGTCGGTCGGCGCGGCGGGCGGCGCCTTACTCATACGCCTCCCGATAGCGCTTCACGATCACCAGCGCGACGATGTTGAACAGCAGTGTGACGATGAACAACGTCAGCCCGAGCGCGAAGGCGGCCAGCGTCTTGGCGCTGTCGAATTCGGCCTCCCCGGTCAGCAGGTCGACGATCTGCTTGGTCACGGTGGTGGTGCTGGCGAACGGATCGAGCGTGAGGCTGGCGACGCCGGACGCGGCCATCACCACGATCATCGTCTCCCCGATCGCGCGGCTGATCGCGAGCAGCACGCCGCCGACGACACCCGGAAGCGCGGCAGGCAGCAGCACCTGGCGGATCGTTTCGGATGGCGTGGCGCCGAGCGCCAGGCTCGCGTCGCGCATCGACGAGGGGACGGCGGCCAGCGAATCATCGGCGAGCGAGGATACGAACGGGATGATCATCACGCCCATCACCAGCCCCGCGGCGAGCGCGCTTTCGGATGAGGCCGAGGCGATCCCCAGCGATACGCCAAGGTTGCGCACGGCCGGCGCGACGGTGAGCGCGGCGAAATAACCGTAGACGATCGTGGGAACGCCGGCGAGAATCTCCAGCATCGGCTTCACCCAGCGCCGCGTGCCGGGGCGCGCATATTGCGTGAGATAGATCGCGCTCATCAGCCCGAACGGGATCGCGACGATCATCGCGATCACCGCGCCGATGAAGAACGTGCCCCAGAACAGCGGCACCGCGCCCAGCGACGCGCCCGGATCGCGCGGATCGATCACCTGCGGCGACCAGTGCGTGCCGAACAGGAAATCGGTGAGGGGCACGATCGAGAAGAAGCGCGCGCTCTCGATCAGGAGGCTCGCCACGATCCCCGTCGTCGTCAGGATCGCGATCAGCGAGGCGGCGAGCAGCAACCCCATCACCAGCCGCTCCAGCTGCGTCCGCGCCGAAAAGCGCGGCGCGACGCGCAGGAAGGCGACAACGCCGGTGCCGATGGCCAGCAGCAGCGCGACCGCCGCCGCGATCAGATCATAGCGTTTCTGGGCGGCGGCATAGGCGGGAGCGAGCGTCGTGGAGAGGGTGTGAAACGCGCCATATGCCTGGCCGCGGGCCAGATCGCGTGCTTCGGACAGGATCGACGCGCGCTCGAAGCCGTGCGGCGGTAGCGCGCCTGCCGCCGGGGTCGCGAGCACCGCATCCGTCACCAGGGCGGGCGACACGAAGCGCCAGACGAGCAGGAACAGCAGCGGCGGCCCGATCGTCCACAGCGCGACATATGCCGCATGATGGCCCGGCAGCGAACTGAACCGCCCGGGCGTAGCCAGCCGGAACCGCACGGCGCGGGCGCGCGACGTGAACCAGCCGACCGCGCCGAGCGCGGCGATCAGGAACAGCAGCGCTAGCGGCGACACAAGGCAGCGCCCCGCATCATTTCAGCTCTCGCGGATCAAGCGGTGTCAACGTGCGAATGATCGCGGCCGATCGCGCCTGCACCGCTGCCGGCGATGCGATAAGCCCGCGCCGGACGAGCGGGCCACCGGCGCCCCACAGCCTGGCATATTGCGCCAGAAACGACCGGAGCCCCGGCACCGCGGAGAGATGCGCCTTCTTCACATAGATGTAGAGCGGTCGCGCACCGGGATAACTGCCGTCGGCGATCGTGGCGTAGCTTGGCGCGACCCCCGCGATCGGCACGCCGACCACCGTGCCGGCGTTTTCCTCCAGATAGCTGTAGCCGAAAACGCCGATCGCATCGGGGTTTGCGGACAGCTTCTGGACGATGAGATTGTCGTTCTCGCCCGCGTCGATATAGGCGCCGTCCTCGCGGATTCGCTGGCACAGGACGGCGAACGCGGCGGGGTCGTTCTCCCGCAGCGACGCAGCGCGCGGATCGACCGCCTCGCAGCCGCGCGCCAGGATAAGCTCCGCCAGCGCGTCGCGGGTGCCGCTGGTCGATGGCGGCCCGTAAACCCGTATCGGCGTGTCGGGCAGCGCCGGGTTCACATCGCGCCAGGTGCGCGCGCTGTTGGGCCGCCCGCCCGGTGTCGCGGCGATCGCGCGATACAGATCGGCGGGCGTGAGCGCCATTTTCGCGCCGCGCCGCGATTCGGCGAAGGCGATGCCGTCGATGCCGATCTGTATCTCGATCAGTTCGCCGGCGCCGTTGCGGGCGCAGCCCTGATATTCCGCGCGCTTCATCCGGCGCGAGGCATCCTCGATATCGGGATGGGCCGCGCCGATCCCGGCGCAGAACAGCTTCATCCCCGCGCCGGTGCCGGTGGATTCGATCACCGGCGGCTTGGCGTCAGGCGTATTCGCGAGGAACTGTTCCGCGACGATCGTGGTGAAGGGATAGACGGTCGATGATCCCACCGCCTTGATCTGCGCGCGCGCGCCGGCCCCGCCGCCCGCCGCCTGATCGTGACAGGCGGCAAGCGACAGCGACAGTGCGGCAAGCAGTGCGACGCGCCGAATCATCAAAACCCCAACCGCCCCGGACGGCGGCGTTCTTTCCCGTCGCCGCCGTGTGACATTAAGTTTACGCCAATATGACAGCGGCGTCGGCGGCGCGCAGCATCACCGTGACGCGCGTACCTTCGCCGACGGTGCTGGCGATGTCGAAGCGGCCGCGATGCCGCTCCACGATATGCTTGACGATGGCGAGCCCCAGCCCGGTGCCGCCGAGCGAGCGGCTGCGCCCCGCATCGACCCGATAGAAGCGTTCGGTGAGGCGCGGCAGATGCTCCGGCGGGATGCCCTCGCCGCGGTCCGCCACCACCAGGCGGATCATTCCGCGCCCGGCCGGCGCCGCTTCCACGCGGATCGGCGTTCCGGCCCGGCCGTATTTCATCGCGTTGCCGATCAGATTGTGGAGAAGCTGCGAAAGCTGGACCGCATCCCCCGTCACCATCGGCAACCCTGGCGTTACGTGAAGCGAGATATCGCGCCCGCGCCCGTCGTGCGCCGCCGCCAGCGTATCGGCGACATCGCGGATCAGCTGGCCGAACTCGATCGAATCCGAAGGCTGGCGGAATTTGTCCGCCTCGATCCGCGACAGGCTCATCAGATCGCCGACCAGCCGGTCCATCCGCCGCGCCTCATCCAGCACGATGCGCAGGAATCGCGCGCGGATCTCGGGATCCTCGCCCGCCTCGTCCGCCAGCGTTTCGACATAGCCGAGGATCGAGGCGAGCGGCGTGCGCAGCTCGTGGCTGGCATTGGCGACGAAATCGACGCGCATCTTCTCGGCGGCATGGGCATCGGTGCGATCGAGCAGATGGACGAGGCGGCGGTTGCCCCCGATCGCATTGGCGCGCAATTCCCAGCGCTGGTTGAGCGCGCCAAGCCCGACAAGATCGATCGGCGGGAGCGCCTCGTCATCGCGCGACTGGGCCAGATGCGCGGCGGCGGCGGGATGCCGGATCGCGGTGCGCACGTCCTCCCCCGCGACATGCTCGCCCAGCAGCGTGCGCGCGGCGCGATTGGCGAGCATCACCCGCGTGCCTTCCACCAGCAGTACCGGCTCGAGGATCGCATCGATCGCCACCTCGATCGCGGGGCCGGGGACGGCGGTGTCGCGCGCCAGCGCGGCAGCCTCGGCCTGCCGCTCCTCCCGCATCTGCGACGAGGCGAGCAACGCCACCAGCCCCCCGGCGAGCGTGACCATGCCGACCTGCCAGTCTCCCGACAGCGACCAGGTGACGACCGCCGTCACCGCGACGATGACGGCCGCCAGCCAGCCGCGAGGCGTGATTCCTTCCAGCACGGGCGCGGCTTTAGCCGATCGCCGGGATGCACGCACCCACCCAAAACGGCGCGGCATAAAGGGGATCGAAACGTCCCGGTGCGATACGCTTCGTCGCGCCGGCTTGTCTCGACGGCCCGATTGTGGAAGTGCGAAGAGCGACAGGAGCGCAATGAGCGACGAAAACGAGATCGGCGGGGAAAAGCGCATCGAGGGCGCCACGCGCCGCCGCGCGCTGATGCTCGGTGCGGCCGGCGCGGCGGCGGTGGTGTCGATCCGCCCCGCACTGGCGCAGACGGCGGGATCGGTGCTCAACTGCGAGATACCCGTGCCGGATCCGTCGCGCGCGGGCGGCTTCATCGATGCGAACGGCAATGTCGTCGCGGCCGGCACGAAGAACGCCTTCGCCCCGCCGGTGCGCCCGCTGAATGGCGAGGATGTGCGCCGGGCGATGGCGACGGGCGGTAACCTGCCCGGCGTCGATTACGAGCGCAGCCGCGCCTATCTGAAATATGTCGGCCGGTTGCAGCGCGGGACGGCCGGGTTCACCTGCTTCGCCTCGCTTCAGATGCTGCGGAAATAGCAACAGGATGGCCGCGACGCGCTATCGCGCGCCGGCTGCGGATGGCCTGCGCATCGCGCCGCTGGACGATCTGAACGCGATCTATCACCGCGCTTCCGGCATCACGCACATCGTCGTCGCGCCCGTACCCGAGCTGCTGGACGCGATGGCGGGCGAGTGGCGGACGCTCGACGCATTGGCCGACGCGTTCGGTCTCGCCGCCGACGAGCGCGGCGCGCTGATCGAGCGGCTCGACGAGCTGGTCGGCATCGGGCTGGTCGAGGCGGCATGAGGCACGTCTTTCCGGTCAGGATCGGCCCGGCCTCGTTCCGGGTCGGCGCGGACTGGCGCGCGCCGATCGCTCAGTTACGCGCGCTCTATGCCGATTATCCCCAGCCTGAGGACGGCATTGCCGATTACACCGTGCGGCTTTCCGCGGCGCGGCCGTGGCGGCGCTTCGTGCGGCCGTCAGTCACGATCGCGGGGGATTACATGCTGCCGGACGCCGCGCCTCTGCCGCTGGCGCACGGGCTGCTCGCCGCCGAAATGGCGATGAACCTGCAACTCGCGCTGGGCGAGCGGCGCTTCCTGCTGCTCCATGCCGCGACGGTGGAGCGCGACGGGCGCGCCATCGTGCTGACGGGCGAATCGGGCGCGGGGAAATCGACGCTGGCGGCGCTGCTTTCGGGGCGCGGCTGGCGGCTGATGGGCGATGAATTCGCGCTGGTGAACCCGGATAGCGGGCTGATCCACGCCTTTCCCCGCCTCGTCAGCCTGAAGAATGAGGCTATCGCGGTGGTGCGGGCGGCGATCCCGGCCGCGCGGTTCGGGCCATTGCTCGCGGGTACGCCGAAGGGCGATATCCGGCATCTGGTGCCCGATCCGGCGGCGCTCGCGGCGATGGACCGGCCGGCACGGCCGGCGCGGCTGGTGTTTCCCCGCTTCGGCTTCGCGGCGGACACGCGGCCGGTGGGCGCGGGCGAGGCGTTCGTGCGGCTTACGCAGGCTTCGACCAATTACGTGGCGCTTGGCGAATCCGGTTTCGACGCGCTGACACGCTTCGTGCGCAGCGTGCCGGCGGTCGCGCTCGATTATCCCGATGCGGACAGTGCGATCGCCGCGATCGAGGCCTGGGCGTGAGCGCGGCGGCACGGCTGCTCTGCCGTTTGCTGGCGGCGCCGGACACCGCGCTGGCGCTCGACCCGCCGCAATGGATCGCGGTGATCGCGGTCGCGCGTGCGGAATTGCTGATCGGCTCGCTCGCCTGTCGCCTGCGCGGGCTGCCCGTGCCGGAGCAGGTGGGCGCGATCCTGGCGGCAGCGATTCAGTCCGCCGAGGAGGGGCGGCGGCAGGCCTTGTGGGAAGCGGAGATGGCGCGGCGCGCGCTCGCCCCGGCCGGCTTCCCGATCATCTTGCTGAAGGGCACCGCCTTCGTCGCGGCGGGGCTGGATGCGGGGCAAGGCCGGCATATCGGCGACCTCGATATCCTCGTGCCGCGTGCAAGGCTGGATGATGCGGAGGCGGCGCTGCTCGACGCCGGCTGGGAATGGGTGAAGCCCGATCCCTATGACGATAATTACTATCGCCGCTGGATGCACGAACTGCCGCCGCTGATCCACCGCGAGCGCGATCGGATGATCGACGTGCATCACACGATTCTGCCGCCGACTGCGCGCATCACCCCGGATGCGGGCGCGCTCGTCGCGGCGGCGGAGCCGCTCGGCAACGGCCTGTCGATCCCGTCGCCGGAGGATCTCGTCGTCCACGCCGCGCTCCATCTGTTTGCGGATGGCGACCTTTCCGGCGGGCTGCGCAATCTGTGGGATATCGATCGGCTGGTGCGTGAATTCTGCGCGCGCGATGCCGGGTACGAGGCCAGGCTCGCCGACCGCGCGGCGCTGCATCAGGCGGGGCGCGCCGTGGCGCGATCGTTGCGGCTCGCGCGGCGATTGTTCGACACGCCGGTTTCCGACCGGCGCGCCGAGGGCATCTTCGACGCCGCCGCCCGCCGCCGCCTGCTCGCGCGTGACGGGTGGGGCAGGGGCACGCGGCCCGCGACGCGCGCCGCCTTCTACGTCCGTTCGCACTGGCTGCGGATGCCGCCCGCGCTGCTGGCGCGGCATTTGTGGGTCAAGGCCAGGAGGAATAATCGCCGCGCAGGTGCCTGAACAGATAGACCACGAGGATCACGCCGACGATGATCGTGGTATCCGCCAGCCAATCCATGATGTCGCAATCGCGGTGCAACACCGGCAGCGACTGCGCCACCTCGATCAGCGCGCCGAGGAAGGACAGCCGCTCGCCGACCCGCCACAACGGCGCCTTCGGATAAGCGAGGATCGCCAGCACCGTCAGCGTGCCGAACGCCGCCATATGCTGCCATTTGTCGTTGACATTGACGAGTTGCGGCGGGTGCGGCAGCAGCGCCATCGTGATCGCGAAAGCTGTTGCGGATGCGAGCAGCAGCCGCCAGAAAGTCAGCCGTTCCTGATGGGTCATAACGTCTCGAGTGCCGGGATCAGTTGGTCGAAATGCCCGATCACCGCGTTTGCGCCGAGCGTTTCGACCTGGTCGAGAAAGCCGAACGCACAGGCCACGGCGGGTATCCCCGCCGCCTTCGCCGCGCCGACATCATAGATCGAATCGCCGACGAACGCCGCGCGACCGCCGCCGCAGCGCGCGATCATCGCCTCGATCCCATCGGGCGAAGGCTTCCCCGCGTCGCCGACGATCGCCGCGAAGCGCCATGTGAGGCCGAGCGCATCCAGAAGCGCGCGCGCCAGCGGCTCCGCCTTGTTCGTGGCCAGCCCGATCGCCACCCCGCGCGCGGCCAGCCCGTCCAGCATCGTCAGCGCGCCGGGGAAGGGCGTGGTATGCACCGCGATATGCGCGGCATAGAATTCGATCATCGCGGGATAGAGCCGGTCGAGCAGCGCCGCGTCCCCGCCGCCGCTAGCGTCAAGCGCCAGCGACAGCATATGCCGACCGCCGCCGCCGATCATCGCGCGCACCTGCTCCACCGTGAGCGGCGCGCGCCCGACCGAGCCAAGCGCGTGATTGACCCCGGCGGCAAGATCGGCGCTCGTATCAAGCAACGTGCCGTCGAGATCGAAACCGACAATCGTGAACGGAAAAACATCCATCAGCCACGCGCCAGACAGCACTACTCTGGAAATGGCAAGCATCCAATGCGAAAGCGCCCTTCATGAACGACAGACCGATCGCTGCCATCATTCTCGCCGCCGGCAACGGCACCCGGATGAAATCCGATCTCCACAAGGTGCTGCATCCGCTTGCCGGGCGGCCGATGCTGCTCCACCTGCTCGCAAGCGTCGCGGCGCTGGAGCCGGCGCGCACCGCCGTCGTTGTCGGGGCGCGGCGCGAGCAGGTGGAGGCGGCGGTGGTGCCGCTCGGCGCGGAGGTGGTCCATCAGGCGGAGCAACTCGGCACCGGCCATGCCGTGCATCAGGCGGAAGCCGCTTTGCGCGACTTCATGGGCGACGTGCTGATCCTCTATGGCGACGTGCCGCTGGTCACGACCGATACGATGCGGCGGATGCTCGAACGGCTCCACGCCGACGATGCGCCCGCCACGGTGGTGCTGGGGTTCCGCCCGGCCGATGCGGGCGCCTATGGCCGGATCATCGCGGACGGCGACGGGCGGATCGCGAAGATGGTCGAATTCAAGGATGCGTCTGCTGAGGAACGCACCGTAACCCTCTGCAATTCGGGCCTGATGGCTGTTCGCGGAGAAGACCTGTTCGCGTTGCTCGCGCGGGTGGATAACAACAATGCCGCGGGCGAATTCTATCTGCCGGATATCGTGATGCTGGCGGCGACGGATGGCCGTGCGTCGGCCGTGATCGAAACCGGCGAGGGCGAAGTCGCCGGGGTGAACAGCCGCGCCGAACTGGCCACGGTGGAGCGCGCCTGGCAGGAACGGCGGCGGGCACAGGCGATGGCGGACGGCGTGACGCTGATCGCGCCCGAAACCGTCTGGTTCGCTTATGACACGGCGCTCGCGCGCGATGTGACGATCGAGCCGAATGTGGTGTTCGGCCCGGGCGTGAGCATCGCGCAGGGTGCGACGATCCACGCCTTCAGCCATCTGGAGGGCGCGACGGTGGGCGCCGGCTGCTCGGTCGGCCCCTACGCCCGGCTGCGCCCGGGCGCGGTGATGGAGGCGAAGTCGCGCGTCGGCAATTTCGTGGAGATGAAGAAGGCGGTGCTCGGCGAAGGCGCGAAAGCCAATCATCTGACCTATCTCGGCGACGCCGACGTGGGGGCGGGCGCGAATATCGGGGCGGGCACGATTACATGCAATTACGACGGCTTCTTCAAATATCGCACGAACATCGGGGCGGGGGCGTTCATCGGCTCCAATTCCGCGCTGGTCGCGCCGGTGACGATCGGTGCGGGCGCGATCGTCGGCGCGGGCGCGGTGGTGACACGCGATGTGAGCGCCGACGCGCTGGCGCTCGTCCGCCCGCCGCAGGAGGAGAAGACGGGCTGGGCCGCGCGCTTCCGGGAACAGATGGCGGCGCGCAAGAAAACGACTAAGTAGGCGCCAATCTTCTACCAATACCGAACACTCTAACGGATCGAGGCAGTCATGTGCGGCATCGTAGGCATTCTGGGCACCGAGGACGTTGCCGACCGGCTTCTCGACGGGCTGAAGCGGCTGGAATATCGCGGCTACGACTCCGCCGGCATCGCGACGGTGCACGATGGCGCGATCGATCGGCGGCGCGCGTCGGGCAAGCTCGTCAATCTGGCGCGGGAACTGGCGGCCCATCCGCTACCCGGCGATGTCGGCATCGCGCATACGCGCTGGGCGACGCATGGCGGGCCGACGACCAATAACGCGCATCCGCACGCAACCGATCATGTCGCCGTGGTCCACAACGGAATTATCGAGAATTTCAAGCCCTTGCGCGAAGAACTTATCGCGCGCGGCAGGGTTTTCACCAGCGAGACCGATACGGAGGTGGTCGCGCATCTCGTCAGCGAGAAGGTCGAGGCCGGGATGGCACCGGCCGACGCGGTGCGCGAGGTGCTCCCGCGGCTTCACGGCGCCTTCGCGCTGGCGATCCTGTTCCGCGATCACCCGGAGCTGCTGATCGGCGCGCGGCTGGGCTCGCCGCTGGTGGTCGGCTATGGCGAAGGCGAGACCTATCTCGGCTCGGACGCACTGGCGCTTGCCCCGCTCACCCAGCGCATCGCGTATCTCGACGAGGGCGACTGGGTGGTGTGCACCCGCGATGGCGCGCAGGTGTTCGATCGGGACAACAATCCTGTCGAGCGTGCGATCACCATCTCCGGCGTCACCGGCGCGCTGATCGACAAGGGCAACCATCGCCATTTCATGCAGAAGGAGATTTACGAGCAGCCGATCGTCGTCGCCCAGACGCTGCGCTCCTATCTCCAGCGGATGGAGGATCGCGTCACGCTGCCGATCCCGGATTATGATCTGTCCACGATCAAGCGCGTCACTATCGTCGCCTGCGGCACCAGCTTCTACGCCGGGATGGTCGCGAAATACTGGTTCGAGCAATATGCGCGCGTGCCGGTGGATCTCGATGTGGCATCCGAGTTCCGTTACCGCACGCCGGTGATGGAGCAGGGCGGGCTGATGATCGTCATCAGCCAGTCGGGCGAGACGGCAGACACGCTCGCCGCGCTGCGCCATGCGCGCGCGGAGGGGCAGACGATCGCGGCAGTGGTCAACGTGCCGACCAGTTCGATGGCGCGCGAGGCCGACCTGGTGCTGCCGACCCACGCCGGGCCGGAGATCGGCGTGGCTTCCACCAAGGCCTTCACCTGCCAGCTCGCGGTGCTGGCCGCGCTTGCCGCCAATCTAGCGCGGGCGAAGGGGCGGCTCAGCCCGGCGGAGGAGAAAGCGATCGTCAAGCACCTCTCCGAAGCGCCCGCCGCGCTGAACGCCGCGCTCGCCTATGACGAGGCGATCGAGGCGATGGCGGGGACGGTCGCGGGCGCGCGCGACGTGCTTTATCTGGGGCGCGGAACGGATTATCCGCTGGCGCTGGAGGGCGCGCTGAAACTGAAGGAAATCAGCTACATACACGCCGAAGGTTACGCGGCGGGCGAGATGAAGCACGGCCCGATCGCGCTGATCGACGAGAATGTGCCGGTGATCGTGATCGCGCCGAGTGGCCCGCTGTTCGACAAGACGGTCAGCAACATGCAGGAGGTGCAGGCGCGCGGCGGCAAGGTGGTGCTGATCAGCGATTACGACGGGGTCGAGGCGGCGGGCGAGGGATGCCTTGCGACGATCACCATGCCCAAGGTCCACCCGCTGATCGCGCCGCTGGTCTATGCCGTGCCGGTGCAGCTGCTCGCCTATCACGTAGCGGTAGCGAAGGGGACGGACGTGGATCAGCCGCGCAACCTGGCGAAGTCCGTTACGGTGGAGTGACCATTAACGACAACGCTTGACACTATCGCCAGCCTTGCCGGCCATGATCCGCCTTGCGCGTGCGATGAGGCGACGGAAGTTCACCGGATTGGCTTTGTGGCCGGCCGGCCTGGGCTGGTAGATCTGGGTCGCGGCGGCGCGAGGGGGATGCGATGCGGGGTACGGTTCTGTTCTGTCTGGGAACGGCGATGATGTTGTTGTCCGCGGCGGCACATGCCGACGATCCCCGCGATCCGACGATGCGCAACGCCGACGCCAGAGCGCGCGACAGCGAGCAGACCCGGCAGCTCAACGTGCAGGCCGGCTCCGAGGTCCAGAGTCGCGGGTTGCGGTATGAGGTGCGGCAGCGCGTCATGACCGCTGACGCCGGCTATGCGGCGGATCAGGCGCAATATGACGCTGCCTCGCGCGATCATGACCGCGACATGGATCGCTACGCCCGCGATCGCGCGCAATATGAACGGCAGATGGCTGACTGGCGCAGGGCCGTCGCCGCGTGCCGCGCGGGATATTACGACGCCTGCGCCAACTAGGCCGCGACGCCCGGATCACAGCGGCCCGCTGTCAAAGAAAAAGGCCCGCCGGAGGATCGCTCCGGCGGGCCTTTTCGTATCGCGGATGGGGAGCGGCGTTACGCCTGCTCCGCCTCCGGCTGAACCTCGGCGCTGGCGCCCGGCTCGGCATTCGGATCATAGTCCTCGGTGAAGCCGCCGGTGTCGCGACCTTCCTCGAACATCTGCGCCGCGACGTCGACGCCCGACGCCTGCAGCTCGGCCTCTTCGGGCGAGCGTGCGACGTTGACCTTCACCGTCACCGACACTTCCGGATGAAGGGCGACCTTCACCTCGTAGATGCCGATCGCCTTGATCGGGCGATCGAGCACGATCTGGCTCTTGGCGACCTTGTGGCCATCGGCCTGCAGCGCCTCGATGATGTCACGCACCGCGACCGAGCCGTAGAGCTGGCCGGTGTTCGATGCCTGACGGATGATCGTCACCTTCACGTCGTTGAAGCCCTTGGCTTCCTTCTCGGCGTCGGTGCGACGGGTCGCGTTGTCCGCCTCGATGCGGGCGCGGTTGGCCTCGAACACCTTGCGGTTGGCCTCGTTGGCGCGCATCGCCTTCTTGTTCGGCAGCAGGAAGTTACGGGCGAAGCCGTCCTTCACCTTCACTACATCGCCGATCGAGCCGAGCTTCTCGACGCGCTCAAGCAGAATAACGTCCATGTGAGCGTTCCTTACTTAACGACGTAGGGCAGCAGGCCCAGATGACGGGCGCGCTTGATCGCCTGAGCGAGTTCGCGCTGCTTCTTCGCCGATACGCTGGTGATGCGCGACGGCACGATCTTGCCACGCTCAGAGACGAAGCCCTGAAGCAGCCGGATATCCTTGTAATCGATCCGGGGCGCGTCCTTCGCGGAGAAGGGGCAGCTCTTGCGGCGGCGGAAAAACGGACGGGCCATTATGCGAGCTCCTCCTCACGATCGCGACGCGGCCGATCGCCACGGTCGCCGCGATCACCACGCTCTGCGCGACGCTCACGATCGCGCTCCTGCTTGCGCATCATCACGGACGGGCCGTTCTCATGCTCATCGACCTTGACGGTCATGTAGCGGATGATGTCTTCGTTGATCTGGCTCTGACGCTCCAGCTCGGCGACGGTATCGCCGGGGGCATCGATTTCGAGCATCACGTAATGCGCCTTGCGATTCTTCGCGATGCGATAGGCGATGCTGCGAAGACCCCAGGTCTCGGTCTTCACGACCTTGCCGTTGTGATCCTCGACGATCTTCGTGGCGGCTTCCGCCAGCGCGTCCACCTGCGCCTGTGCCAAATCCTGGCGCGCAAGGAACACGTGCTCGTAAAGAGCCATATGCTTTCCTTCGTTGGCCGATCGCTGACATGGCCCCGTGCCATGCCCCTCCGGCTGTCGTCTCGTTCCACAGGCCGCATGGCCCGGGGAAGCGGCGTCCCTTAGCGGAAAGCGCCGGAAAGGCAAGGGCGGTGCGCGATGCGCTTAAACCGAATCTCCACCGCTCGCGCGCTAGGCGCTGCCCATGACGGTGATGAACCCATCCGCTTCGTGGCGCTGGTGCGCGCTGCTCTTGCTGACCGGCGCGCTGGCATTGTGGGTCGGCTGGGTCGGCTTCATCGCGTCGGACGATTCGCTCTATTACGCGGGCGCGCAGGCGTGGCTGACCCATCCCCCGGCGGCGGGGACGGATCACTGGTCGACGCGCTTTCCGCTGATCCTCGCCTTCGCGGGCGTGATAAGCGTGATCGGGCGCGGATATGCCGCGTTCGGCGTCACCGCGGTGCTGTTCCATATCGTGCTGGTCACGGTTACCGCGCTGTACGGGCGCACGGTGGGCGGCGCGCGTGCGGGGTGGATCGCGGCGCTGCTGATCGCGACGCTGCCGGTGGTGATCGTCTATGCCACAACCGTCAGCGTCGATCTGATCGAGGCATCCGCGCTGGTGGCGGGTGCGCTGCTGCTGGGCGGGGCGGGAAACGAT
>NZ_SCNL01000017.1 GCF_005502745.1 Sphingomonas sp. 3P27F8 | reverse complement strand
AGCGGAAGGCGCGGCTCAAATGCCGCAACATGGTGACGCGGGGTGGAGCAGCCCGGTAGCTCGTCAGGCTCATAACCTGAAGGTCACAGGTTCAAATCCTGTCCCCGCAACCACCGCCACAGAACGCCCCCTCGAGAGAAATCTCTGGGGGCTTTTTGCGTTTTGGGCAAAGTCGATGAGGTTGGCGGCGGAAGCGACTACGTCGGCCACGGTTTCGCCGTCCTCGACCTCGATGGTGACGCTTTCGATCAATGACCGGATAATCTCGGCCGCTTCCGATCGGAGCCCCTGCTCGTTCAGAGCCGTGCGGATTCCCGCGATCTTCTCCTCGAAGCGTCGGACTAATGCCGGATGCGGCAGAATCTTCGCTTCTTCCAGCCGGTCGGGGCCGAGCCGCGCGAGCAGGGTTTCGCGCTCCTGTTCGCGTTGAGTGAGCAACGCGGCCAGCGTGCTGCTGACTACCCCAGCCAGCAAATTCCTCGACAGGTTCTCGAGCTCGATGTCGAGTTCGGCGAGCCTTCGCTGTATTGACTGTTCCCGTTCGTCGCGCGTGCTCGAGAGCCGGGTCATCTCTCGGTTGAACTCCTTTACGAACACCTCCGCCAGTTCGGGGGTAAGAAGCCGCGACTGCAGCGCGTTCAGGGCAGCGTCTTCCACCGCAGCTACGCGTACGCTCCGGGAGTTCTCGCAAGTTCCGCGTTCGCGGTTCCGCGCGCACCGGTAGTAGTCGCTTCCGACGATCGTGTAGTTCGCTCCGCAGCACCCGCACTTGATCAGGCCCGACAGGAGATGGCGCTTCCGGTTGGTCGAGGCCAGCGCCGCCCCGATCCCCGGGCTTGCACGCCTGGCCACCTCGGCATCGACCGCGGCGCATAGTTCGTCATCCACGATGCGCATGTCGGGCACCTTCACGGTGACCCAGTCCTCTTTGTCACGCAGGCGGTAGCGCCGCTCGCGTCGGTCGCAGTCCGGATCCCGGCGCCACTCACGGCGGCCCCAGATGATCGTGCCGCGGTAGAGCGGGTTATGAAGTATGCCGACGAACTTCTTCGGGTCGCCGCGGATCGTGGAGGCGTTCCATTCGCCGCCCCGGGGGCTCGGAATGCCGTCTTCGTTCAGCGAAGTAGCGATCTGGATGGCCGATCGTCCCGCGGCGAAATCGCGCATAATGCGCCGCACGACCTCGGCCTGCCTCTCGACGACCTCGAACACACCCTTCACCGCCAGGCCGTCTGCACCGATCCTGTCCACACGCTGGTAGCCGTATGCCTTTCCGCCGGCGAGGCGCCCGGCGAGCACGGCGGCCTTCATTCCGCGAAAGGTCTGCCTTTGCAGTTTGGTCAGGAACATCGAACCGAGTAGCCCGGCCACTGCCAGCTTCACCTCGTCTATTTCGCCCTCGTGGCACGTCATCAGACGCACGCGATCGAAGCGCAGCTTCTTGCCGATCCAACTGATGTCCTCACCGTCGCGGGCGATACGGTCCAGGCCCTCGCATACGATGAGGTCAATCTGTCCTGCGCTGACCGCGCTCAGCAATTGCATCAGGCCTGGACGGTCACGCCGATAGCCGCTGACCTCGGGGTCCGCATAGGTGGCTACGACGGTGCCTCCGATGCGCTCGACCAGAGACTGGCACGCCGCGGTCTGGTCGTCGCTCGACTGCGGGTTCTGTTTGTCTGTGCTGTGTCGCGCATAGATCGCGACGCGGGCTGCCTGCATGATGCCTCCTGACGCCATGCTAGACTTCCCGCCGGCCAGTACGCAACGACGCGATTTGGTCCGCGGCTGCGTTCATTCTGCGGAAGGTCTCCCATTGGGCCTCGGTCAGGAACACGGAACCGAGCAGGCTTTCCATCGCCAGCTTAACCTCGTTGATCTCGCCCTGGTCGCAGGTCATCAGTCGCACGCGGTCAGAGCGTAGCTTCTTGCCGACCCATCCGATGTCCTCGCCGACGCGGGCGATCCGATCGAGACGTTCGCACACGACGATATCGATCTGTCTTGCACTGACGGCGGTCAGCAGTTGCATCAGGCCGGGGCGATCGCGCCGATAGCCGCTGACATCGTGGTCCGTGAATGTAGCCACGACAGTGCCGCCGAGCCGTTCCACCAAAGTCCGGCAAGCCGCCGCTTGGTCATCGATCGATTGGGGATTCTGCTTGTCGCAGCTGTGGCGCGAATAGATCGCGACCCGGGGTGCCGGCATTATGACTCCTTGCGCCATGCTAGACCTCCCGCCGGCCGACGCGCAACGACGCGACGTGCTCCGCCGCCGCCTGTCGGGCGAGCAGCCGCACGAGCGCGATCTCCGCAGCCTGCACCGACGCGCTAGGCGTCGACTGCATCACGCGGGCCACGGCGGCAGGATGACGGTCCTTCGTTTTCACGGACACTATAGGCTTTTTTTTCGTTGCAGGTTCTGCAAGAAAGTCTCATATTTGTGCGATGACGACCCTAATTGGCAGGAAGATTGGGCGCGAGGTGCGCAAGGCGAGGCTCGCCCGGAAGAACATGACGCAAGCTCGTCTGGCGGAGCGGGTCGGTGTCACGCGGGAGACGATCTACCGTCTGGAGGGTGGTCGCATGGCCACAGCCGACGTGCTGGGACGCGTCTGCGACGTGCTCGGCATCGACCGTGCTAAGTTCAAATACGACAAACCGGCAACAGACGCTTTCGCGCATTACCCCGAACTGACTCTGCTGCGCGACCGGCGGCGCAAGCTCGGTCTTAGGCTGGACCAGTGCGCGGTGGCTGCAGGCGTCAGTGTGTCGACGCTATCCCGCTTCGAATCCGGCCGGGAGTCCAGTCGGGAGCTTGCAAGGTTCGATTCTGGTGGCCGGGCAGTCGCGCTGATCAGCGAGGGACTGGCAAAGATTCTGGAGTTCAACGACGTCGAGGCGCTCGATCGTTATTGGCGGACCGGCAAAGAGCCCTAACACCTGTGTGGAGCAAGCGCGCTTGGCCTACGGCCATCAATGCTTGTCGAAGTCCTCAAGCGTGATGCTGATGATCGGTTCGCCGATGTCTAGCAGCCTTTCCGAACTCACGAGCTTGGCAAGGCGCGCGTCGGCGCGGCGGAAGCCCGGCATCAGGTCCTTTGCGGGAAGACTATCGACCCGTGTGAGCGTCTTCAGTGGTCTATACGTGAAGTGACCGTACTTTCCCTCATGGCCGAAGATGACCACGGGTCGTCCCGTTCCGGCGGGCGCCCACAAGCGGCACTGCCCGTAAAGCACCGCCCTGTTGCCTTCTAGGCGGATCACGCCAAGTCCGTCCGGTGGTCCGCAAGCGTCGTCCACGTCGAACCTCACGTAGATGCGATCGCAACCGTCCGTACGCGTCAGCATCTGATATTTCAGATCGGTGGCGTCCGACATGCCGAAGCCCATCCCGATCAGCACACGCAGATCGGGGGTTTCGTCCCTTTGGCCCATCAGCATAATCCGAAGCGCCGCGGAATATCTCATCATGTTCGCCCGCGCCTGCCGGTCGGAGACAGTGAGCATCTGAAGGCGCAGCCGTGGGTCCAGGATTTCGTCGGGGTCTTCCATGTTCGTTTCCTCATTCGTCAATTTGCGCAGGTGGCCAGCAGCTCCGGTCGCGTGCGCCGGTAATCTCGGACGATCCCACGTGCGAGTTGCAAAGAAGTCTCACGAAATTCGGTCTCGGTGCGGCTGGCCGCGATGGCGACGGCGCCCTGGCTGACATCACGACCCATCGTCATTTGCTCCGGAGCCGACTGCCCGGTGCGGTCGCGGCGGCAGGGTTGCGGGGCGGCCACGCCGCCCCCCCCCTGGCGGTCAGGCCGCCCGCCGGATTTCGGCGAAGACTTCCTGCCCCTCGTTGCGGAAGGTCGTCATGAAGCCGCCGCTACCGCGGTCGGTCAGATCGTCCGACTGGAGGAGGGTGTTCAGGCGCGAGCGCGCGCGCCGCAGTCCGGCCATGAGGTCCCCGGGCAGGGGCTTGCCAACCTTTCGGAGCGGCTGGCCGCGGCGGAACGCGAAGTAGCCCTGCACGTCGGCTTTGTCCTCGCCGACCGGGACGATCAATGCACGCCCGTCGTTGGAAGGCGACCAGAGCAGGCAACGGCCGTAGCAGACGACGTGATCGTCCTCGACGCGGAAAAGGCCAAACCCGATCGCAGGCCCGGAGGCGTCGTCGACGTCGAACGCGATGTGGAGGTGTTCGCGTTCGGCGCGCCGCGTGACGGCGGCGTACAGGTTCTCGTCGCCGCCGAGGAGTCGGAAGCCCGCGTTGATGACTGGTTCATCGCCGAGCCACTCCGTTCCGCGGCGCCCCGCGATCAATAGGTTGTAGGCGGCGACGTGCCGTAGCATGTTCGCGCTTGCGGCCGGATCGTTCGCCGAAAGCAGTTCCAGCTCATGGCGCGCTTCACGCATTTCGTCTGTCTCGTTCATCATTTCTTAAATCCTTCCGAGTTAGGCGAAGCCTGCGGGGCCGGGCCCGGCCTCCGCTTTTTCCCATCTTCCCTGCTTCGCACTCAGAAAGCACAGCAGTGCTTATCGCGCGCAGCGCGTTGCCGCGCCGGGAGGCTGCGGCCGGCGGCCGGCGTGGCCATCGCTCGAGCTGGGCGTTTTCCTCGAGCGCAGCGCAAGGCGAGGATTTTCCTCGAGGCTTCATGGCCATCGTTCGCGATGCACGTTGCCCGTCAGATCTACTTCGGCCCGCAAGTAAGGAACCTCAGAACGGGCACCATGATTTGTGCACTGCAACATAATCTCTGCTGGACCGTTGAATATCGTCGCATCCAGCGGCGCGGAGAAGCAGTTTGCGGCGCATGTCAGACACGATCGCACGTCTTTCCGCCGCTGCGCACCAGCAAGGCCTGGCTGGCGTCGGCACACCGTCCAAGCTCGATGCCTTGACCGACTTCGGAAGCAATCCGGGCGCGCTCCGAGCCTTTGTTCATATCCCCGCCGACTTATCGCTTGGGGTGCCGTTGGTGGTCGTCCTGCATGGATGCACGCAATCTGCCGGAGGCTACGATCGCGCTTCAGGTTGGTCGCAGCTGGCCGAGAAGGCGGGGTTCGCCGTGCTTTATCCGGAGCAGCAGCGTGGCAACAACGCAAACGGGTGCTTCAACTGGTTCGAGCCTGCCGATACGCGGCGCGGATCCGGAGAGGCTGCGTCGATCCGTCAAATGATCGCCGCGATGCGAGAGCGGCACGGCGTGGATGAGCGACGGATCTTCGTCGTTGGTCTCTCGGCAGGTGGAGCCATGGCGGCGACGATGTTGGCGGTGTATCCGGAGGTCTTCGCCGGCGGAGCCATAATCGCGGGACTTCCGCACGGTGTTGCCGCGGGGGTTAGCCAGGCGCTCGACCGCATGCGCGGGCATGGGCTCCCCGACGAAGACAGGCTGGGCGCGGCCTTGCGCGGGGCGTCGGCTCATTCCGGACCCTGGCCGCGCATCTCCATCTGGCACGGCGGCGCGGACGCGACGGTCAGCGTCAGGAATGCCGATGCGATCCTGGCACAGTGGCGGGGCGTTCACGGGCTGGCCGCAAGCGCAGCCAGGATTGATCAGGTCGACAATTTCCCGCGCCGCACCTGGCAGGGGCCCGATGGCGTCGACCTCATCGAGGAGTACATCCTTCCAGGCATGGGGCACGGCACGCCCCTAAAGACGTCCGGCGCGGACGGTTACGGAAACGCCGCTCCCTATATGCTGGATGTTGGCATCTCCTCGACGCTTCGGATCGCGGAGTTCTGGGAGATAGCGGCGTCGGGCGTGCCGGCTGCGGCCGATCGGAAGCCTGCTGCGACGGAGCTGCTACGTCAGTCCGCACAGGTAGGTGAGCGAAGGTCGCGCCCAGCATCAGAACCGCTCGATGCAGTCGGCTCGCCTTCGGGTGTCGGCAGGATCATTGAAGACGCTTTGCGGGCTGCGGGTCTGATGAAGTAGCCACGCGGCATGGCCGCGGCTCGGCGGATTGGTCGATACAACGGCATCGATTGTCCTGTGCGCTCGGTTGCAGCTTGGCCCCAGCGGTTTGTCGGACCGCTCCCAGCCCGCTATCCAACGCGAAGCGGGTGCCGTGAAATAGGGGTCAGGTCTAAGGCCGGGGGGTGCCCGATGGGTGCCGGTGTTGATCTGGGCCTAAATAGCGGACCTCCGTGGTTGCGATTGGGGAAGGGGGCGGAAGCATGAACCGGAAGCGCTGAGCGCGACGGCGGGCGGCGCCTTCGGCCGAACGGATTGACCATTTAGACGCGTCTTCGCGTCTTGGCGCGAGGGCCCCTAGGAGTTGCTCAATCGAGCAGCTCGGCCGGATCTCGTCACGTTGTCAGTTCCTCGAACTGCGCCGTCGTCAGACGGGCGCCCGACAGCGCTCCCGCCAGCCAGATCACTGAGTTTTCTTCGTTCACCGTGGTATTCGCCGCGGACGCGAGGTCCCTCACTGCCAGCATCGTCGCACGTAGTTCGGCGACGCTGGCGGTGGGCGGCGTGAATTCGCCACGCGCCGGCCATCTGCGGAATGCCACCAGCCACCATGCCCCGACACAGCGGAGGACGTGGCGGTCCGGCTTGCAGATGTCATGTCCGAGCAGCTTCAGCAATTCGGCGGAGAGCGCTACCCCGAACCCAGGCAGTTTCCACTTCGGAGATGTCCCGAGCGCTACGGCGGCATCTTCGACGACGCCTAGGCAATCTGCGATGCAATCCGCGAAGTACCCTTCGGCACCATCGCGACCGCACGAGTATTGCGCAAGGATCGCCGCAGCGCCGTGGATCCCGCGGATGGTGCGCCGCAAACCCGTTGAGCCCGCCTTCCTCCCCAGAAACCATTGGTTCACGCTGGTCTCGACCTCGGCCAGTGGGCGGTCGGCGAACGCGGACATGTCGAATTGAAGAAAAGGAACTGCCAACTCGGACGATATTCGTTCGATGGTAGTGGCCTTGGTGTTTCCGGATATTGCCGCGCGCACGACCGCCTGAAATGTCTCCTCATCGGTGAAGCGTCGGCCGGCGCGTCGGCGGCGGGTATTGGCGTCGACCATGGCATCGGCCGCGCGTGCTTCCCACTGGGGGTCCCACTCGCTCAACCTCTGACGCAGTCTTTCATCCAGACGCCTCAGCCGACGCGCGGCCGACGGAGGCGTCTCATCGGAAATCGTCATTCAGCAACCGATCGCGTGAGGTTCGTCAGCTGGGCATGCTCGATACGTCGGCACTAGCGCGCCCGTTCCTAGCGCTCCACACCCATGTAGCGTTCGTATGCCTCGGAATACCTCTTTGCGATGAGCGCCTGTTCGGCGGCGTCCGCCTCTTCAGCGAGCTTCAGGAACCAGGTGCCTTCCTCGGAGTACATGTGATGGGCGACAGCCCCTTCGATGTGGCCGAGCTTGTCGAGATAATCCTCACTCATTGGATCGAGCCGCTCAAGCAGGCCCATCTCCATCTTTGCGGCCGACTGCTCCTGATAGGCCAGTTCGGCGTGCCCCACCTGATGCTCGGCGGCGAGCGCAGGGTAGATCGCTGCCTCCTCGGCTATCGAGTGACCGGCCAGGATCAACCCGAGCTTCTTTTGTGCGGCCCGACGCGCGTCTGGATCCGACGTCGTTTTGAGTTCCGCGAATGCGGCCTCGATCTGGCGGTGGTGTTGGAGTATCTGCGAGAGCCAGTCACCGGATTTAGCTGCCGCCTCTGCCTTCGCACGCGCCTTTGCCCGTGCCTCGTCGCTTTCCGGTGGCGTTACGGCTGCGATCGCTTTGTCCAGCAGTGACATTGGTTTCTCCCGGGATACGGTGTCTCTCTGGTCGAATAACAGGTTGTCGGGTCTCACCGTTCCGCGGATTCGTGCCAACTTGGGTTAGTTCTCGCCAGTTCCATCGCCGGATCGGATCATTCGCCCTGAGCCTTCTCGATCCGATAGGATAGCCAACGCAGCATCATTCCAATCACCGACGCGGCCATGCCTCCCAGGAGGCAAGCGAGAAGAACTGGATTTGACTTTACTGAGTTCCAGGAAACGACGCCCAGCAGCAGCACGCTGACGGTGGAGACGCCGTAGCCGATTGTCTTGACGAGGGTCGGGGTGAGCTGCGTGACCTTGGGCGGTCGGTGACCAAGACTTACAGGGCGGTTTTCCATAAGGTCCGTACCTAGCGAAGATCAGGCGTCAGCCGAATCGTTTCAGCATAGTCGAGCGTCCGCCCGGAGGAGATTACCTCATCGGTATCATCCGCATTGAAGGCGAGCAGGTCGGCTACCTGGACACCTTGCGGATCGATCACGGTGAGCATGTCGCCAGCCATGAGCCGGAACGCGGCGCCGCTACGCGGCGGGATTTCTTTTACGTCGGGCGTAACGCCGGTGACCCACGGACGCTGAACGGGCAGGTCCATTCCTGTCCGACCTTCCTGCCGCTGTACTGACGCGCTTCGCTCGTCTCGCCGTGTCGCGAGAGCATTGGGTTGCGCGTGCCCGCGAGCGCTTCGTCCCGCACGAGGATTTTCTCGCGCATCGTCTCGTATTTTCCTTCGGCGCGTAGCTGCTCGAACTGATCGTGGAGGTTGAACACCAGCGTGGGAACATGGAAGCGGCGTGCGGGCCGGCTCGCGTGGGGATGCAGCCCGACGACGAAGAACGCCTCTCCTCCGAAACTCAGAGAGAAGTGCGGATCGTCTGGATCGCTGCTCACCTTTGCATCGTACTCGTAGCCGCGCCATGCGTCCTTGTCGGACAGCGATTGCAGCCGCGTCCACAGCGCCCTTTCGAACTGGATCTCGTCGAGGTCCTTGGGCCCGTCGAACGTGATCGCGAGGCTGCGGAAGAGAGAGGGGTCGGCCTGGTAGCTCGTGGCGAAATGGGAAATGGCGTCATGTATGCGGAGGTCGTCCCAAGAGCTCTCGATGTTCTTGCAGGCGAGGACCGAGAGCGTTCCGCGTGCCAGCGCGGCCTTCGCGCCCACGCACGGGAACGCCGGGTCCGACACATATTCGGCCAGCGCTTTCTCGTTTTCCAGCTGTGTTGGTGATGCCAGCGAAAGAGCGGCGTCGGGGGTGCGGCCATGGCGATATTACGCGGCGCTGCGGCGCGCCGTTCCCAAAATTAATCCAAGATAGGGCGATTTCGGGGGCTTCTGCGGGTCAGATTGAAGGACCCTTGCCCAGACGACTACACTATGCGCTGCTGGGCGTTCTCGTTGTCAGGTCGAAGGAATTACCTCCGGCGACTACGTGGAGGCGCACGCCGAACATCGAGAGCGGTTCGTCGCGCCGAGCCTCCGCGATGTTCGAATGCGAGACGTCCGTGCCGTCGACGACATATACGGCGCCCGCGCCGATCACCTTGAAACGACCGTTCTCGACGACGATCGCCGTGTCCTCGTCGATCCCGATCCCAAGTACGCGAGGGTTTTGCGCGACCGCGCCCAGCAGCCGCCCGATCCGGCCGCGCTCCGCGAAATGCTGGTCGATGATGACGTCTTTGATCAGACCCAGACCAGGGGCCATGTTGAGGTCGCCGATGCGGTGCGATTCCGCGCTTGAGCCGCGCACAAGCATGGTGTCGCTCATCACCGAGGCGCCTGCGGACGTGCCGGCGATTAACCCGCCACGGCGGTGGATGGCACGGACCATCTCCTCGATGGGCGTGTCGCCTATCTGGCTCGAGATCCGCAGCTGGTCTCCGCCCGTGAAGAACAATCCTGCCGCGTCGGCGAGCATGGCTTTGGTCTCGGGCGAACGCGTCTCGTCTCGCTCGTTCACGTAGAGTTCGACGAGGTCGTTGACGCCTAGCGCGCCAAACGCCGCCTTGTAGGCGTCGAAATAGCCGTCCGGTTCATGGCTTGCGACGGTCGCGATCACCAGCCGTCCACTTCCAAGTCGGTCGGCAATCTCCTTCAGGATGGTCCGATCTCCATCCTTGTCCTCATGGCCGCCGATGATGATGAGTGGCCCAGTGCTATCAACCACGTGTCAGATATCCTTTCACTTCGTCCAGATGCACGCCGGCGACCCCGTCGGGCAGCCAGCTGGCGGCCAGTGCGACGGCGAAGTGCTCGCTGTTGTGGTCGATGCCGAACCTTCCCTTGCAGTCGATCGCGATGATGCCCGCTTCTCCGCCGACGCGCGAAAGCTGGCGTAGCGCGCGGGATACCGCGTTCGGCGCCTCTTCCACCTTCAAAGCGTCGATCACCCGTGTCGCCAGAAGCACGCGGAGAATGCTCTCGCCGTCCCCGGAGATAGCCACGCCTCCGGCCTCGTTGTCCGCGTAGAAGCCGCAGCCCGGTATGGGTGCGTCGCCCACGCGCCCAGGCAACTGACCCGGCAGTCCGCCCGTCGACGTCCCCACGGCAATACGGCCTTCGCGGTCGATGGCGACGCAACCAACCGTATCGTGCTCCCCGTCCGCCGCTGCCGAAGCCGGCAGATCGTATTCCTCGACTCCCCGAGAACGCGCGAACTCAATCGCGCCGGATCCCGCAAGAAGAACCGTTTGCTCTGGCAAGAGAAGTCTTGCGACACTAACCGGATTGCGGACCCCGGACAGCGCAGCCACCGCGCCGATCGCGAGCGTACTTCCATCCATCATCGCGGCGTCCGTCTCGACCGCACCTTCGCACGTGGGCACGGACCCGCTGCCGGCGTTGAATGTGGGGTCGTCCTCCAGATGGCGGACGACCTGTTCGACGGCGTCGAGGGCGCTTCCGCCCTGTGCGAGGATCTCGGCGCCGATCCGCGCCGCGGCGAGGCATCCTGCACGGTTTGCCGCTTGGTCGCGGGCGGTGATCGTGCGCGCGCCTCCGTGCACCACGATTGACCAACGGGGATCATCCATCGGCGTTGACCAGTTCATCGTCTTTCGCCGGTTCGAAGGCACAGACGATCTTCCAGACCAGATCGACCTGCGACGGGCTGAGCACCACGACATCGCCAGGCTTCGCTAGGCTGAGGCTGAACGCGGTTGCTTCGGCTTCGTCCACGATCCTATGGATGCGATCACCTGAGAGCCCCGCGGACAGTGCGCCCTTGGACATCATCGCATTGATCTCGCCTCGTGGTCGACCGCGACCGTCGGGCGTCTCCCGGAACACCAGTTCATCGAATATGGAGGCGGCGAGTTTGCCCATGCCGACAAGATCCTCGTCCCGCCGGTCGCCGGGAACACTGTACACCCCGATGAATCTCCTTCCCGGTTTTCGGAGGGTGTCGAGGAATTTGCTCAGTGCCGTGACGGCGGCGGGATTGTGTGCGTAATCCACGATCACGGTCACGCCTCCGCGGTCCACGATGTTGAGCCGCCCCGGGCTCTCGGAATAACTGCTCGAAAAGCTCGACAACGCCGCCGCGATGATGGCCGTCTCGACCCCGAGGGCGACGGCCATGGCCGTAGCCGCCAAGGCATTCTCCGTGTTGAAGGCGGCGGCCCCGGCGAGGGTCGCGGGGATGCTGCCCACCGGAACGACGACCTCCCGCAGATTGTTGCGGTAGAGGACGATGACATCCTCACCGGCCTCTGGCTCGCGCGTCACCGCGAGGCCGCCGGCGGCGACATGGTCGCGCACCTCGTCTGTGGGCGCCGCCATGGAGAACCAGCAGAGCCGGCCACGGGCGCTCCGCGCCATGCGCCGAGTCAGCGGGTCATCGGCATTGAGGACGCTGCATCCGCGTCGCGCGACGGCCTCCACTACGACCGACTTCACGTTCGCGAGGTCCTGGACGCTGTTGATGCCCTTGAGACCAAGATGGTCCTCCGTGACGTTGAGGACGCAGCCGACGTCGCACCGATCGAAGCCGAGACCCTCGCGGAGAAGCCCGCCGCGCGCGGTCTCGAGGACGGCGGCGTCGACGGTGGGATTGCCCAGGATCATGCGCGCGCTCTTTGGCCCGCTCGCGTCGGCCGACTTTATGAGCCGGTCGCCGATGTAGATGCCGGTCGTGGACGTAAGGCCGACGGTCATTCCCCTTTCGCGAAGGATGCGCGCCACCATCCTGGCGGTTGTGGACTTACCGTTCGTGCCCGTTATCGCGATGATCGGGATCCGACTGGCGCTAGCGCGTGGGAACAGCAGGTCCACGATCGGCCCGGCGACGTCGCGGGGGCTTCCCGAGGATGGCGCGAGGTGCATGCGCAACCCCGGCGCGGCGTTTACCTCGACGATTCCGCCGCCCGTTTCCGAAACTGGCCTCGTGATATCCGGGGACAGGAAGTCGATGCCGGCGACATCGAGGCCGATCGCCGCGGCCGCTTGCTCGGCGACGAAGATGTTTTCCGGATGCACGTCGTCCGTGCAATCCTCGGCGGTTCCCCCGGTCGAGAGGTTCGCCGTCTCGCGGAGCCGCACCAAGCGGCCTGCTTCAGGAATGGATGTGCTGGAAAGACCCTGGTCTTCGAGCACGCGTTCGACGGCGGAGTCGATCACAATACGCGTGAGCAGGTTCTCGTGGCCGACACCTCTACGGGGGTCCTCGTTCGCGCGGGCCACGAGCGCTGCGACGTCGCTAGCACCGTCGCCCAGTACCGCCGCCGGCAGGCGCCGGGCCACCGCGACGACCTTCCCGCCCACCACGAGGAAGCGGTGGTCTTCGCCGACGATCTGTTCCTCGACGATCACGCGTGGCGAGTGATCCCTGGCGGTCTCGAACGCCCTTGCGAGCGCAGCCTCGCCGCTCACGTTGAGGGACACACCTCGCCCATGGTTGGCGTTCAACGGCTTGACTACCCATGGGCTTGCGAGGCGCTTGGCTTCTCGGATCGCCTCGTCGAGAGAACGCGTGACCGCTCCGCGTGGGGCGGGCAGGGCGGCGTCGCGAAGCAACTGCCTGGTCAATTGCTTGTCACCAGCTAGTTCGACCGCGACGTGCGACGTCTGACCCGTCACGCTCGCCCGGATGCGGCGTTGGCGGCGGCCAATGCCAAGTTGTATGAGACTGCGATCGTCGAGGCGGCTGACGGGGATGCCACGCTGCTTGGCGGCGTCAACGATGGCCTGAGTGCTCGGTCCGAGACTCGTCTTGCGGATGGCCGAGCCGAGCTCGGCAACGACCGCGGCCAGCGGGGCGTCGTTCGGGACGCTGGTCGCGGGGAGGACCCGCTCCCCGCGAAGCTCCCGGAACTCGCCCGGAAGCAGGTTGCTGACGATGCGGAGCGCGTGCAGGCCGGCGAGCAAGGCGGCCTGCTCGTCGCGGTATTCGAATAGGATGTCGTAGAAGCCGGGACGGCCCGCCACGGAGCGGGTCTTGCCCCGGGTCACGTCGGCACCTGCCAGCGACTGCAGCTCAAGGGCCACGTGCTCGGCCACGTGGCCCAGCCAGGTCCCCTCGGCCATCCGCTCGACGAGCCCGCCCGCGCGACCCTTGCTGCAATGATGCCGCCTGAGCCCTGGAAGCAGATCCAGGAGTGCCGCCGCAAATCCAGGGAGCGTGTCGGTCGGGCGCGTTTCAAGAGGCCCCAGGTCGATTCTGATCCGGACCATCGCCCGCCGACTGTGGATGTTGGGTCCACGATAGATCGCCCGCTCTACGATCGTGATGCCGGAGACATGCGAGATCGTGCCGTCCAGGTCACTTTCCTCGCGCCTCGCGCTTAATAAGAAGCTCTCCAATTTCCGTCCTCTTCGGGGTGGAGCGCGTTGAACGCGGCGACGGCCGGTGCAGATGCCCGGATTCGCACTAACCCAGATTACTGCTATCCCCCGGTGCAAACACGACGCGGGAAGGTCTCTCGTGAAGCGTCGTGGGGGAGCGGCGAAAACTAACCCAGTATAGGGCGAATTTGCGGCGAGCGGACCAACTCCCCGCCTGGGCCATCCGGCCGTTGCGCTGGCGTACGGTATTGTCGTGCCTTACGCACGATGGCATCCACCGGCCATGGATGACGGTAGCGATCCGGGACGTTCGTTCAGCTGCCTCAAGGAGGGCCTGGGCAGCTTGATGCTGTGCTGGTGCCGGCTCGAAGCTGCGCTCGACGAGGCAATGCCACGCGCAACTAGGGGACTCAACCGAAAGCCCGACGCCACCTTCGCGGACAGATACTCGGTTTTCCGGACACGCGTGGAGGAGGTGTCACGGGGAAGGCCGGAACTCGAAAACGCGTTGGTCGACCTCTCCGGCCGTATCGATCAGGTTCGGCGGCAGCGCAATCTCGTCGTCCACGGGCTCACCGGCATCAGCGCGGATCCGCGGAGAGGCGAGCCACACTTGATATGTGAGGAAAGGGACCGGCGCCGCATAAGGCGCGTGCAAGTCCACCAATCGGAGCTCACGCGCCTGCTTTGCAACCTGGATCGTTGCCGGCTAGACCTCGAGAACATCGGCCACGCCGCGAGGACTGCCGCCGATCGGAGAGAGGCCGGGGTCACTTAGCGACTCGTCCATGACGTCCGCGGTTCGGGCGGCATGCGAGGTGTTCGAGTGTTCCAGGCCAGCGGGCATCGATACTTCTGAGGCCAGCTTTCCAACGTCGCACTTTCATTATCGGAAGTCGCGTGGCTTGACCTTGATGCCCTCGGTTGGCTGCCCCGGTACGATGCCCGAGCCAAGTCTGAGGTCCGGTATGAAGATGTCGCGCGGTGGGCGGCCGAGCGGCCGCTGCGCCGGATCGCGAGGGTCAGGACCGAGGCCATGCTTCACAACGTCGGCCCGGGCGGTCTGGTAGACGCTTGCCACGTCCGATCGCTTTCCGACGGTGGCGAGCAGCGGCGAGAGGTCGTCCAGACGCTGCGCCACGACGTAGATGACGTCGCCCTCGCGTTGCACCTGGCCGCGCACACCCATCATGGACGCGCCTAGGACGATGCGGCGGTGCTTCTCGAACAGGTTCGGCCAGACGACGAGGTTCGCGACATCGGTCTCGTCTTCCAGCGTGATGAACATCACGCCTTTGGCCGACCCCGGCTTCTGCCGGAGCAGCACTAGGCCAGCCAGGTCTACCCATCTGCCATCACGCGTATCGCGCAGCGAGGCGCAAGTGACCATGCGCCTCAAACCGAGTTCATCTCGCAGGAATGCAAGGGGATGCGCGCGTAGCGACAGACCGACCGCGCGGTAGTCCTCTACGACCTCTTCGCCTTCTCCCATGGTCGTGAGCGCCACCTGGGGTTCGACCGCCTCCGGTCGAAGTTTGCCTGCGCGCTCGTCAGCCGCAGCGAACAGCGGCAGCGCCTCGTGCCCCAGGCCCTTTACCTCCCAGAGGCCGGACCGGCGGGATAAATCGAGGGACCCGAAGCCGCCGGCGTGACCGATGCGGTCCAGAGCGCGGCCACTGACGTTGGCCCTGCGCTGGATTTCCTCGACCGACGAATACGGCTCCACGCCGCGAGCGAGCACGATCGCCGCGCCGTCCGCATTCTTGAGGTCGCGGGCATATCGAAGGCCGAGACGGACTGCGAGATGGCCGCGGCCTGTCTGCTCCAATGTACAGTCCCAGCGGCTGTGGTTGACGTCGATCGGCCGGACCTCGACGTCGTGCTGCCGCGCGTCACGCACGATCTGCGCCGGCGCATAGAACCCCATCGGCTGCGCGTTGAGTAGGGCCGCGCAGAACACGTCCGGGTGGTGGCACTTCATCCAGGACGAGGCGTAGGCGATCAGCGCGAACGAAGCTGCGTGGCTTTCCGGAAAGCCATACGAGCCGAATCCCTCGATCTGGCTGAATGTCTTCTCGGCGAAGTCGCGTTCGTACCCGCGGGCGGTCATGCCGTCGATCAGCTTGTCCTTGAAATGGCTGACCCCTCCCGTGAGCTTGAAGGTGGCCATGGCACGGCGAAGAAGGTCGGCTTCGGACGCGGTGAAGCCCGCGCATTCGATTGCCACCCGCATGGCCTGCTCTTGGAACAGCGGGACGCCGAGCGTCTTCTCCAGCACGCGCCGCAACTCCTCCGTCGGGTAGGTGATCTTCTCCTTGCCCTCTCGACGTCGCAGGTACGGATGCACCATGTCGCCTTGGATAGGTCCTGGCCGGACGATCGCCACCTGCACGACGAGGTCGTAGAACCACGCGGGCTTGATCCTCGGCAGCATCGCCATCTGCGCGCGGCTCTCGATCTGGAAGACGCCGAGCGTGTCCGCCTTCTGGATCATCGCGAACGTCGTGGGGTCGTCATGCGGGATGGACGCGAGATCCATCTCGATGTTCTTGTCGTCCGAGAGGAACGCGAACGCGCGCCGCATGCATCCCAGCATCCCAAGTCCGAGCACGTCGACCTTCATGAAACCCAGTGCGTCGATGTCGTCCTTGTCCCATTCGATGATCTGACGATCCTGCATCGCGGCAGGCTCGATCGGCACCAGTTCGTCGAGGCGCCCGAGTGTCAGCACGAAGCCCCCTGGATGCTGCGACGTATGTCTCGGCGTGTCGATGAGCGTTCGAGCAAGTTCGAGAGTCAGTGCCAGGCGTCGGTCGGTCGCGTCTAGATTGAGTTCCTCTGCATGGTGCGCCTCCACGCCCTCGCGGCTCCAGCCCCAGACCTGGCTGGCCAGGCCGCCGACGACGTCCTCGCTGAGGCCCAGCGCCTTTCCCACCTCTCGCACCGCCCCGCGCGCGCGGAAGCGCGAGACCACCGCGGTGAGGGCGGAATGCTCGCGGCCATAGGTCTCGTAGATCCACTGGATCACTTCCTCGCGCCGCTCGTGCTCGAAGTCGACGTCGATGTCGGGCGGTTCGCGCCGCTCGAGCGACACGAAGCGTTCGAACAGCAGTTCGGATTTCACGGGGTCTATCGAGGTGATGCCGAGCACGAAGCATACCGCCGAGTTCGCGGCGCTGCCTCGTCCCTGACACAGGATGCCCTTGGAACGCGCGAAGGACACGATCGAGTGGACGGTGAGGAAGTAGGGGGCGTAGGTCAGCTCCGCGATCAGGCGTAGTTCGTGCGCCAGCTGGTCGCGGACCGCGGTCGGGACGCCTTCGGGGTATCGGGTGGTGGCCTTCTCCCATGTCAGTCTTTCGAGTTCCTGCTGGGGGGTGAGCCCGCTTTCGCCGATCTCGTCGGGATAGGTGTAGGTGAGATGCTCGAGATCGAACGTGCAGAGGCGCGCGATCTCGGCACTGCGCGCGACCGGCGAGATGTCGCCGAGGTAACGCGCGAACAGTCGCTCCATCTCGTCGGCGGACTTCAGGTGACGATCCGCGAAGCGCTCGCGGCGTCGGCCCAGCGTGTCCACCGTGCACTTTTCTCGGATGCAACTCACGACGTCCTGCAGGAGGCGTCGTTCGGGCGAGTGGTAGAGCACGTCGCCGGTTGCGACCGTCGGCACGCCGGCAGCGGCGGCAAGCGATGCCAAGTCCCTTAGGCGGACGGCATCTCGCGGACGTCGACGGATCGAAAGCGACAGATAGGATCGTCCTCTGCCGAACGTCCGCGTCAGCCGTGCGAGCGCATCCTCGGTCGCGGCGTCGGCGCGGTCGGGCACCAGTATCGCGATCATGCCCTCGGACCATTCCGCCACGTCGGACCAGTGCAGATGGCAGCCGCCCTTGCCGGCGCGCGCTTTGCCGAGGCTGAGCAGCCGGCACAGACGGGAGTAGGCGTTCCGGTCGGTGGGATAGACGAGCAACGAGGTGCCGCACACCAGGTCAAGCCGGCAACCGACGATGGATCGGACGCCCGTCACCTTCTGGCCGTCCCACGCGCGGACCAGGCCCCCGAGCGTGTTGCGATCGACGATGCCGAGCGCGGGGAGCCCAAGCAGTGCGGCGGCCGCGAACAGTTCCTCGGGACTTGAAGCGCCGCGCAGGAAAGAAAAGTGCGTCGTTACCTGCAGCTCCACGTATCTCACGTCCCCGAGCGGGTCCTCGTCGCTCACGCGAAGGCGCCGTGGATGAACCACTTCATCGGCCCGGTGGCGACCCGCTCGCCGTCGCCGAGACGGAACAGCCAGTACCGTCCCCCGGTCGTCGTCTCGACCTGGAAGTAGTCGCGTACCGCATAGGGCGTGTCCGCTTCGTGTCCCGCCTCGCGCCACCATTCCCCATGGAGCCGTTCCGGGCCGTCAGCCCGGGCGACGCGATGCCGCGCGCCACGCCAGATGAACATCGCTGGGGGATGGTCCGGGAGCATCGCCATCACCTCCACGCGCTCGGGTGGCACGATCAGGCGCGAAGGCCGCGGCAGGTCTTTCTGCCAGCCCGCCCCGGACTCCCGCGCCAAGGCCGGGACCAGGCGGACCTCACGCTCGGGCATCGTGCCTTCACACGGTTCTGTTCGATAAAGCTGGCGGCTGCCGAAGCGGTTGGAGAGGGTATCGACGATCGCCGCGAGGTCCGGCCCGGCACGGTCGCCACTCAGCAAGGTGGTCGCATAGATCGGAGCCAGCGGCTGCGTGAGCGGCGCGACAAGCGTCATGGCTTCCACGCCCATTCCGGGATCCACGGTCTCGATGCGTTGACAGAGGAGTTTGGCGAGATGCCTCGGGTCACGCGACGGAGTGGCGGTGCCCGCGCGGATTGCCTGATGATGACCATCGACGCGATGGAAATACAGGTCGAGCCGCCGCGCCCCGAGACCGGATCCGGTCAGGCTCAAGACGATGTCGCCGCAAAGGTCGCCGATAACCTGCGCAAAGGCATCCGCGGTGCTGATCGGCTCAAGCAGGCCGCGCCTGGCCCGGGGGATCTCGGAGGGGAACAGCGGGTCGATCGGTTCCGGCGCTTGGCCGAGCGCCTGGTCGAGGCGCCTATGCAACTGTCGTCCGAAGCGCTTGGCTAGTGGCGCGCGTGGCGCACTTATCAACTGTTCGACCCGCTCGATGCCCATCCGCCGCAGTTCTGCGGCGACACCCGGTTCGATGCGGAGTGCGGACACCGGCAGTATCGAGATAGCTGCCCTCGTCTTGCCGGCCTCCACGACGTTCGGCCGGCCAGACGGCACCAATCGAGCGACCGCATGTGCGCAACCCGCGGTGTCCGCCACCGCGACCTGACAGCTCATTCCGGATGCGGTGATGCGGCGCAGGATGTCCTTAAGCAGCGGCGTCTCGCCCTCGTACCGGTGCGCACAGCCGGTTATGTCGATCCAGATGCCGTCCGGGGGGTCGGGCGCGACGATCGGCGAGTAGCGACGACCCGCCCACAGCGCGAGGCGACGTAGGCCTTCGAGATCGTCGTCTGGACTGGCGTCGACCACGACGAGCTCGGGCGACAGTGAGCGGGCGCGGGTCACCGTCATGCCAGCCGTGACCCCTAGGCGGCGTGCATTCTCGTCCACGGCCGCGATCACGCGTCGGCCGTGGTCCGGATGGGCGGTCACTAGCGGGGCTTCGTCGCCCTCAGGCCGCTTGCCGGCCTTCCGCCGGACGCGATCCGTGGACCACGTCGGCAGGAATACCGAGATTACCCTGCGCATCGCAGCCCTCCACGATCCAATGTTGCGGCTCACCGCCGCGGGCGCGTTCGAGCGCGAGGCTCCATCTCGGCCGACTGAGGCTCGGAATCGAAAGATCCTCGCTCGGTGCCGCGCGGACTCGCCACCGTGTCGTCGCTGCGCTCCCGTCTGTCGCCGCGGCTGGCACCGAACCGCGGCGGAACGCGAAGGCCGGGACGCCCGACTGCTCGGCGGCGAGTTGTAGACGGCGCGATGCGGTAAGCGTCATCTTGCGCAACTCCCCGACCACTCCGCCGAGACCGGCATGCCGGAGACACTCCTCCATAGCCGTCAGCACATTGGTATCGCTGCCGGCCTCGACGAAGACCACGCGATCCGGGTGGAGGCCGGCCAGTCCCAGCGCAGGCGAGAAGAGGTCCCGCCAGTGCACGCACCAGAAGACGATCCCCTCAGTTCTTGCGAGCACCCCCGCGATGAACACCGTCGCCGCGGCATCGTCGGCCAGCTCCGCGCTGCCGCAGACCTCGTGGAGCGCGCCAGTCGAGATGCCGCCGCCCGGCAGGTGGCGGTCGATCGCGTCGATCCCGAACGGCAGGCTCGCATGACGTACGCTAACGCCCTCGATCCGCGTGATGCGCTCACGGAGATCGGCGAGGACGGCGGCATCGGGCATGGCATCGGGCAGACTCTGGAGAGAGGGGTGATTCGTTCCCCTAATGTTCGGGGCTGCCGCCCGCCACTGTCAACGCCTTTGTTCCTTTTATGTTCTGTGCTATGGAGTTGGTTCGCGAGTCGTCAGAGAGGGTTATCGTGTCCAGGCTCCACACCGTCCGGAGCAGCGTCGCCGAAATCGCCGCGGCGTTCGGTGCCGAGGCGGCTTCCGGTCTGACCATACCTGCCGAGACGATCGAGGGAGGGCCCGGGCTTGTCGTGTTCGAGAGCGGCGGCCGCCGGTTGCTGAGACCTGCGACGTGGGGTTTTCCACGTCCATCGCTCGAAGGCGCGATCAGGGGCGACCCACCTCAGCGGGTAGGGATGGTTGCCGACTTGACCAACCGAATGTGGAAACGGGTCGTGGTCGATGCACGCTATCGATGCCTGATCCCGGTGACCCACTTCGCGAACCCGGACGGCGCACACGGTGCGAGGACCCGGACGTGGTTCTCCGTGAAAGATCGCCCGATCGTCGCGTGGGCCGGGTTTTGCCAGAACGTTTCCGGAATCGGGCCTGTCTACGCCGGCATGACGATGGAAGCGAACGCGACGATCCCGCCGACGAACGATCGCATGCCAGTCCTGCTGGATCCCGCCGATCACCAGCAATGGCTGCACGGTTCGATCCAGGACGTGATCCGCTTCATGTACCGGGCGCCATTCAACGCTGAGCGCATGAAGGTCGACAGAACCGACGACGCCTGGCGGAGTGGCGCCGCGCCGCCCGGGACCGAACCACAGCTAGCTCTGCTTTGAAGGAAGAGGCGGTGATTCCCGTTCCCAATAAAACTGACGCCAACGCGCTTGACGCCGTCAGGCAGGAGGCACTCGATCGGTGGAGAAGCAGGCACGGTGTCAGCGGGCGTGCGAGCGTCGGCGCGATGATCGAGGCCGCGAGCATCGCGCAGCTCGTCGCCACGGACGAAGGACCATGCTTCGAACCGGACGCGTTCGGAGAACTCGTCACTTTCATCGCCGAGTTGCCCTTCTGATGCTCGATCTCTTCGACGCGCCGGTCATACCGGGCATCGCGACGGCGTCCGACATCGTGGGGCCGGGTGAGGAGGCCGCGCTTATCGCAGCGATCGACGAGCAAAATCTGACCCCCTTCAGATTCCAGCAATGGACCGGGAAGCGTCTGACCCACAGCTTCGGCTGGAAATACGATTTCCAGAGCGGTGAGGTGAGCCGCGCAGGGCCGATACCGCCGTGGTTGCTAGGCGTTCGGGAAGCCGTCGCCGCGTTCAGCGGACTTAAACTCGCCGACCTCACTCAGGCCCTGCTTATTCGATACGACGTGGGGGCTGGGATCGGCTGGCACCGCGACCGCCCGATCTACGAGCACGTGCTTGGGCTGTCCCTGGGCGCCCCGGCGACAATGCGTTTTCGTCGGCGGGACGGCGATAGGTGGCAGCGAGCATCCCTGCCACTCGAGCCCCGCGCGGCGTATCACTTGTCGGGAGAAGCGCGGCACGTGTGGGAGCACAGCATTGCGGAAATGGAGAGTCCGCGGCACTCGATCACCTTCAGGACCTTCTCCAAGCGTGGCAGGCACTCGGGCGCCGCGAGTTGACGCAGCCGTTTGAGTTCGTTCGCGCCGGCTGATGACCGGGCGCGGCGAAGACGCTACGAAGTGCCCATGTGCAACCTGTATACAGAGCGCCTGAGCGCAGCCGAGGTCGCCGCTCACTTCGGCGTGGAGAATCCGATCCAGACCAACGCCGGTGCCGAGGTCTACCCGGGCACGCGGGGCATGGTCGTTCGCGAACAGGATGGCGTCAGGGTCCTGCAGTCGATGACATGGGGCTTTCCCCTGCGGTTGAAGGGAATGTCACCCACGGCGAAGCCAAAGCCAGTCAATAACATCGCCGACCTCGCAAAGCCGATGTGGGTCGGACTCGCCCGCAAGCCCCAGTGGCGCTGCCTCATCCCACTCACCGAGTTTGCCGAGGCGGAAGGCCCCAAGGGTTCGAAGACGCGCACATGGTTCAGCGTTAGAGGTGAGCCGATCTTTGCCTGGGCGGGACTGTGGCGGATCAGCGACGAGTGGGGCCCTGTCTATTCCGGGGTCATGACGGACTGCAACGAGGCCATCCGACCTGTGCACGACCGCATGCCCGTGCTGCTACACGCGGACGACTATGATCGTTGGCTCAATGGCACCTTCGACGACGCGCTCGCGTTCCAGAACCGGTGCTTCCCTGATGACCTGATCGAGATGCGGCGCACCGACGAGCTTTGGGTGAAGCGCAAGGCGCCGCCCGTCGAGGCAACACCCCTCTTGTGATCGGAGAGCGCGGCTCTGGTGTGGAAGGAGTCCGGGGCGGCCGAAGTCGGCTTGACCGGCGCCGGCCCTTGGAACGCATGGCCCTGGGCATCCTTACCTGAGCGGTGGCGGTGCGTGGCTAGGTCGCGACGTTCTTTGCGCCGAAAATGGCGCATTGGGCGGCGGGGAGTTCGTCATTGATGAGGCGAACCGGGAATTGCGTACGGGCGAGTAACTCGACAGTGCGGGCGGGCGAACTCAGCGTAAAGGAATTACATGGTCCGTGATCACTGGCGTGCTACTCGAGCCGATAAGGCCAGTGTCATCGTTGACGCCGAAAATTATTTCCGTGCGTCCCGGGCAGCCATGCTCAAGGCGCGGCGCAGGATCATGCTCATCGGGTGGGACTTCGACGCCAGGATTGATCTCATCCGAGCTACGCCCGAGGGCGACGACGCCCCGACGGCGGTGGGAGACCTTATCTATTGGCTGGTCGAACGAAACCCAGAACTCGAGGTTTACCTCCTGCGCTGGGACCTTGGCGCTTTAAAGACCCTGTTTCGTGGCAAGACGATCCTCACGGTCGCGAAGTGGATGATGCATCCGCGGATCCACGTTAAGCTCGACGGTCACCATCCGCCATCAGCGTCCCATCATCAGAAGATCGTCGTGATCGATGACTCTTTCGCCTTCTGCGGCGGCATCGACATGACTGGCGACCGGTGGGATACGCGGGACCACGCCGACGATGACCCGGAGCGACGTAATGCGGACGGTTCTACCTACGAGCCTTGGCACGACGCAACGACCGCCTTGCAAGGGCCAGTGGCCGCGGCGCTCGGACGACATGCGCGGGATCGTTGGCAGCGCGCGACCGGAGTGAGGTTGCCCGCGATACGGACCAAGCGGGACTGCTGGCCCGACGGCCTCCTGGCGCAATTCGAGAACGTGGTGGTTGCCATCGCGCGCACCGCCCCGCGCATGGATGACCAGCGCGAGGTGACGGAGATCGAAGAGCTGTATCTATCCCAGATACGGAGTGCGAAGCGCTGGATATACGCGGAGAGTCAGTATTTCGCTTCGCGGCGGATCGCGGAGGCAATCGCCCGGCGGCTGGATGAGCCTGATGGTCCCGAGATCGTCATCATCAATCCAGTCCAGGCCCAGGGTTGGCTGGAGCCGATCGCGATGGACACCGCGCGAGCCCGTCTCGTGCAGGCGCTTCGGCGTCGGGACGTTCACGATCGCCTGCGCATCTATCATCCGCACACGCGCGACCGTGTCCCGATCTACGTCCATGCCAAGATCCTAATCGTCGATGAGTCGATCCTCCGCGTGGGGTCGTCGAACATGAACAATCGCTCCATGCGGCTGGATACGGAGTGCGACGTCGCGATAGATTGCGCTCGTCAGGGCAATGCCGACTGCTCCGAAGCGATCGCACGGATCCGCAACGACCTCCTTGCCGAACACCTGGGGACGACGGTCGCGGGGGTGGCGAAGGCGATCGCATCCAAAGGGTCGCTGATCTCCGCCATCGACAGTTTGCGCTTCACTGGTCGCAGGAATGCGAAGGATCGGCGCCGGACGCTGGTCCCATACGAAGTGCCCGACTTATCAAGCGTCGAGAGTTGGCTGGCGGACAACGAGATCCTTGATCCGGAGGGACCCGATGAGATGTTCGAGGCTCTCGACGAACGCGGTCTTTTCCGAAGACTCAATCTGTGGCGTCGAAAGTGACGCGGTACTGACGATGCGGCTTGGTTCAGCGTCGCAGCGCGCACTGGATCGCCAGCCTACGTATCGTGCTCGCAGACTTGGAGCGTCTTGAACCACTCGGCGTATGGCGTGTTCCTCACCATGTGCCGGTTGATGTCCGGCGCCCCGTCTGTCCACCACGCCGGTCCCCGCTCACCAAGTGCGACCTTCATCCGACCTACCTCCGCGTGGGCAGCCTGTTCGGCTTCGGGGTCCGCTGCGCGCTTGGCTGACCTGACGGCTCGCCGAGCCGTCATGAGGCCCGAAACCAGCTTTGCGCGATTCTCCTCCGCCAAGCCTGGATTGGCCAATCGCCACAGGCGACCGCGCACCACGAAGTATCGCTTGTCCGGTGTCACGGGGTGGCCAGCGGCCTTTACGGGACGTCGAACCGGACGCGCAGTCACGCACCTACGCCATTTGCGCCGGCGACCCCTGCGAGCCGTTTTCAAAATTGGCCTTCGGACGCGACAGCAGATCGACGACCAGGTCATTCCCTTGGGTGGTTGCGACGCTGATCGCGGAGTTTCCCGCTGCGTCGATGGCATTGCAGTCCGCCCCAGCGTTGATGAGGGCATCGATGATGGCGAGGTGCCCGAACAGTGCGGCCATCATCAACGAAGTCTGACCTGCGTCATTACGGCGATCGACGTCGGCACCGGCTTCGAGAAGTAGGCGTGCGATGCTCGCGTGGCCTTTGAACGACACGCCCATTAGCGCGGTGTTGCCGCGCGTCGCGTCCGCGGCGTCGACCTGGGCCCCTGCGGCCAACAGTTCGCGCGCCGCCTCCTCATTGCCGTTGTATGTCGCGATGATGAGAGCCGTATGCCCTCCTGCGTCGCGGAGTTCCAACTCTGCCCCAGCGGCGAGGAGCGGCCGTACCATGTCGGCGCGGCCGATCCTCGCCGCGTCGTACAGAAGCTCCTGCAGGCGCGCCGGAGACGGCAATGGCGGGATTGTCTCAGGCATCAGGCCGAGCGTCGAGGTCCACCGTTAGCTCCCTCGGCCAGAAGCGCAGGCCGCGGCACGCCTCGATGAACCGACCCACGTCCTTAGCCGACGCAAGCGGAAGACACCCATCGTCCAGGTCGTCGTACACGCCGGCCTTCTTGAACAACGGCGCCGCTTCGGCTCCAAGTCCGATGAATTTGCAGTGCGCGAATGCATCCGACACGAAGTCCTTGGAAGGCTTGTCGATGGCTAGAAGCTCTGCGCCCTTCGCTGAGGGGATCACCGCGACCGCGTCGTAGAGCACCGACGGTCCGCCATCGATCTTCTGCTTGGCCGGAAGCGGCGTGCCGTCCGAGAGGGTCACCCCTCCAATCTTGGGCGCTATCACCTCGAAGACGGCGCCTTCCGCATCCAGCGCCTTCGTCAGCGCCGCGAAGAGCTTCGCATCCGTACCATCGGTGACGAGGATGCCCATCTTCCGACCCGCGAAGTTAGGCGGGCCGTTCTTGACGATGCTGAGCGCATCCGAGGGTGCGAGTTCCAAGTTGGTGGGGCGAGCCGCCTTGGCTGCCTCGGGTGACTGCATGCCGAGCCCGTCCGCGACCGTCTGTGCGAGGCCAGTGTCGATGTTGAGCAGATGCGACAGCATTCGCGACCGGATGTCCGGACGCTCGACCTTCGATAGCTCGAAGACCAGCGCGTCCCCGATGTGTTTCTGCTCGATAGCCGTCTGGCTGACCAGGAACTGCCGCGCTTGGCTGTAGTGGTCGGCGAAGCTCTCGGGTCGTGCCCGCAACTTCGGACCGTCGGGTTCCGCGGCGAAGGACCGGAAGCCACGGACCGGGTCTTCGCGCGGACCGCCCAATTCGGGCGCCCAGGTGTTTGGTTCATAGTTGGCCCGCCCCTTCGGATTGGTCATGGCCATGTGGCCGTCCTGCTGGAAGTTTGCGACGGGACTCTTCGCGGCGTTGATCGGGATGTGCGTGAAGTTCGGTCCGCCCAGCCGCTTCAGCTGGGTGTCCAGATACGAGAAGTTCCGACCCTGCAGCAGAGGGTCGTTGGAGAAGTCGATCCCGGGGGGCACGTTCTGCGTGCAGAAGGCCACCTGTTCGGTCTCGGCGAAGAAATTGTCCACGAGGCGGTCGAGGACGAGCCGGCCGACGATACGGACGGGGAGGATTTCCTCCGGGATTATCTTGGTCGGATCGAGCACGTCGAAATCGAACGAGTTCGCGAATTCCTCGTCGAACAACTGGACCCCCAGCTCCCATTCGGGGAAGTCTCCCGCGTTGATGGCGTCCCAGAGGTCGCGGCGATGGAAATCGGGATCCGCGCCGTTGATCTTGACCGCTTCGTTCCAGACCACGGACTGCAGGCCTGCCTTTGGCTTCCAGTGGAATTTCACGAAAGTGGATGCGCCGTCGTCGTCGAGCAGACGGAAGGTGTGCACGCCGAACCCCTCCATCGTTCGGAAGGACCGCGGTAGCGTCCGGTCCGACATGATCCACATGACCATGTGCATGCTCTCAGGCGTCAGGGTGATGAAGTCCCAGAAATTGTCGTGAGCCGTCTGCGCCTGCGGAAACGCCCGGTCAGGTGCGGGCTTCGCAGCATGGATCAGGTCAGGGAACTTGATCGCGTCTTGGATGAAGAACACTGGGATGTTGTTGCCGACGAGATCCCAATTGCCCTCTTTAGTGTACATCTTGACCGAGAAGCCGCGCACATCTCGCGCAAGGTCCGGCGAACCCTTCGAGCCTGCGACTGTCGAGAAGCGCACGAACGCCGGGGTCCGCTCGCCCACCCGCTGGAATATATCCGCTCTGCTTACGTCCGATAGGCTATCGGTGAGTTCGAAGAATCCATGCGCAGCGTAGCCGCGCGCGTGCACGACCCGCTCCGGGATTCGCTCATGGTCGAAGTGGAAGATCTTCTCGCGGAAATGGAAGTCCTCGAGAAGGGTTGGACCGCGCACACCCTGCTTCAAGCTGTTCTGGTCGTCGGCGACCGGAATGCCCTGCTGGGTCGTGAGCACGGCGATACCATCGCCAGCTACTTGGTGGGTTTCGCCACCGTCACCCTGATCCTCGGCAAAGCGGTCTTCCGGCCGCGCTGGCGATTTCGCCGGCTTGGCAGAACTCGCGGCTGGCTTTTTAGTGACCTTTGATGATGTCGCTTTGGCCATTCTCTCGTCCTCCCAGACAATTTGGGCGGCTCTCAGCCAGCCCGGGTTCTTGTCGTCGTTCCGCCGCGCAATCGTGGCGACGCCAACCTCGAAGACTCAAGCGCTCAGACCCGGGCAAGTTTCATCGTCATGCGGGAAACTAACTTGGGTTGCGACGTTTCCGCTGGCCCCGTCGCAGCTTCTGTTCGGCGGCAGGCAGCAAGTTTGAAATTGCACAGGCCAGCCGTCGAATCCGTTGCGCGCTCGGCCTACCTTGATCACGTCGGCCGGGGAAAGTTGCACGAACCAAGGGCTCGAGGTTCAGAGGGAACTGGACCGTTTTTCATCGATCGCTTTGATTATGGCCTCCTCGCCACTCGCGCCTGTGTGAGGATAACCGTCACCGGCCGCGCTGTCCGAGTCGTAGTCCTCGCCAGGATTGCCGCCGCCCACACCGGCTCCGCTGCCTTCGACTGTGCCGTCCGATGGCAGGCTGTGACGCTCCTGCTCCCGGCGCCACTCCGCTTGTCCGACGCTGTCATATTCCTGCCCGGAATAGCCAGCGCCCGTTCCGACCTTTGAGCCTGCCTCCGGGTCGGCCGGCGTCGCGAACACTGGCCGCTTCCCGGCGTTTGGCTCTTCGTCGCTGCCTCGTTTCTCTGACATGTCTTTTTCTCCTCGGTCACCGAACGCTTTCGCGGCCGCCCCGCTCCGGTCAATCGCTGGAAAAAACGCTTTCGAACGGAACCCGCATGTCGGTGGTCGTGGAGATTGAAGGCTGCCAAGCCTTGTCGGTATCCCTCAGCCGCAAAGCGTTGATGACGTGGCGGTAATCGAAACCCGAACGCGCCTTGGGCGTTTCCGCCGCCGTCCGCGGCGCCAGCCATGGTGCGGGTCGCGGGCACTTCTGGAGCTTGGAAACCTCGAGGAGCTACGCGCGCGATGACGGACATTCTGGAACAGACCTTCCTCGTGATCGGGGTTTCGTTCGCGGCTGTGGCCGTGCTGGCGCGTCTCCGCGTCTCGCCGATCGTGGGCTACCTGGCGGCGGGGTTGCTGCTTGGCCCGACCGGCTTCGGTCTCTTGTCGGCTCGGAACGAGGGGGCGCACTTTCTCGGAGAGCTTGGCATCGCGCTGCTCATGTTCGTGATCGGATTGGAGTTCTCGCTCCCGAGGCTCGTCGCGGCCGGCAGGTCGGTTGTGGGATTGGGAGTCACGACGCTGCTCGCGACCGCCACCTTGGCGGCATGCGTGGCGGTCTGGGCGGCGGGGATCCCGATCATCCTGGCGGCAATCGTAGGTGGCGCAGTCGCGATGTCCTCGACGGCGATTGTCCATAAGCATCTGATCGATGCTGACCAGACTGGCAGCCGCCACGGAATAGCAGCGGCCGGGATAGTGCTTTTCGAAGACGTGGCCGCGCTTATCCTCTTGGCCATGGTTTCCGCGCTCCAGGACCGTGCCGGTCCACACGGTCTCGAAGCAGTGCTCCTGAGACTCGGCGTGGGCTTGGCCGTGTTCGCTGCGGTGGCGCTGCTGGCGCGACGGACGGTGGGGCGGCTGCTAGAATGGGTTGCGCGCACCAACGTGAACGAGGTCTTCCTCCTTGCGGTATTCACCTTAATCGTCGGCGCGTCCCTCGTGGCACAGTCGATCGGGCTGTCGCTCCCACTGGGGGCGTTCGTCGTTGGAATGATCATCGGCGAGAGCGACTTCCGCCATCAGCTCGAGGAGGAGATCCGACCGTTCAGGGATCTGCTCGTCGGCATATTCTTCATCACGGTCGGGATGTCGGTCGACTGGAACGAGATCGCCGGCAGCCCCGGTATGACGGCTGCAATCCTTGCCGCGATCGTGGGCGTCAAGTTGCTGGTCGTCTCCGCCGTTACCCGGTTGTCAGGGATGCGTTGGGGCAGCGCCCTCAGGACGGGCCTGCTCCTGGCGCACTCGGGGGAGTTGGGGTTGCTTGTGGTCGAAAGAAGAACGGCGTATCTCGCCTTGCCTAGCGAGCTGCATCCCTTTCGCCAGTATGCCGCGTCGACGACCCTGACGCGCGCCTTGTCGCCAGCATCCGCCAGATCGCGAACCCGTTGCAGGATCTCGGCTTGTTCGAACAGGGCATTGAGGGCGGATCGCTCTTCGGTTGTCAGCTTCCAGAAGCGCTTTCCGATCGGGATCGTCGGGTCCACCCCGTCGATGCGCTCCTTCGCGAGGTGGCGCCATTTCCGGCCGGCCGCCATCCGGCGCACGGATCGAACCACTGCGGGCTCGGGAGGGTCGTCGGACGTGTTGACGGTAAGCGCGCGGACGTATCCGTCGATCATCGCCTCCATCATCCGCGCGGTCGTGACGCCGGGCAGGTCCGAACTGCGGGCTGCGGTCTCGAGGGAGAGGCCCAGCCGTATGAGGTCGTGCGCCGGGTTGCCGATGATCGTCTGATCGAGGTCTCGGATCTGGACGTCGACCCGGCCATCCGCGTCGGCCAGTGGGCCGAGGTTGCCCAGGTGGCAGTCGCCGCATATCCAGATGGGCGGCCCGATCGGTATGTCCTTGAAGACCGGCGAGGCCTCGAGCCATTCGTAGAACTTGGCGGTGTTGCCACGAACGTAAGCATGCACCGATCTCGCCATCTTCAGGTCCCGGCGGTGGCGGAGGGCTTCAAGGCGCAGCTTGGTCGGTGCGGGCAAATGGCGGTCCTTTGATGCAGCTAAGGCCGCTCGGGTGAAGCGACCGGATCTGATGGTTGTGTAGGGAGGTCAAGCCGCGAGTTTTTCCTGAAGGCGCCGCTGCAGGAACGCCAGCACCAGGGCTTCCTCCGGCTTGAGGCCCTCCACCTCGTCCCGCAGTTCCCGCTCGACCGCCTTCTCGATGTCGAGCGCGAGCGACTGCTCCATGTAGCTATCGATCACCTCGGGATGGACGTAGCATCGCCGGCAGACGGCCGGCGTGTTGCCGAGCCGCGCGGACACCTTCTCGATCGCGGCGCGCAGGTTCTTCTTGGCCGCGGCCTCGCTGTCGAACTTCTCGAATTCGCTCAGGGCGAGCGCGGCAAGCACGGTGCCGGTCCAGGTGCGGAAGTCTTTCGCCGTCACATCGGTACCGCTCACCTCGCGTAGGTAGGCGTTGACGTCGCCCGAGGTCACTTCACGCTGCACGCCATCGTCGTCGATGTAGCTGAAGAGGTGCTGGCCGGGCAGTTCCTGGCTCTGCTTGACGATCTTCGCCACCCGCCGGTCGGCAAGGCGTAGGTTCCACTGCTTCCCGCTCTTGCCCTTGAACCGGAACCTCAGCTCGCTGCCCTCGACCTTCACGTGCCGGTTGTTGAGCGTCGTCAGCCCGTAGCTCTTGTTCTGCTTCGCGTAGTCGGCGTTCCCGACGCGGATCATCGTCGTTTCGAGGAGGCGCACGACGGTTGCGAGCACACGGTTGCGGGTCAGCCCGCGCCCTCGCATGTCCGCGTCGATCCTTTCGCGGATTGCCGGCAGGGCCTTCGCGAACTCCAGCATGTGCTCATACTTCGTCCCGTCCCGAACTTCCCGGAAGCGCGTGTGGTAGCGGTATTGCTTGCGCCCCTTGGCGTCGCGCCCGGTCGCTTGGATGTGCCCGTTGGGATCGGGGCATATCCAGACGTCGGTGTATGCCGGCGGTATCCCGATGGCGTTTATGCGCTCGATCTCCGCTTTGTCCGTGATCCGGTCGCCGGAGGCGGTGCGGTAGCTCCAGCCCTTTCCGCTTCGCCTTCTCGTGATGCCCGGCTCTTGATCGGTCACGTAACTCAGGCCCGCTGACTCCGCAGCATCCCGAGCGTCAATGATGTTCTCACCAGCCTCGTCGGCCGGTCCCTTTTGCGTTGTCATGGGTCCGTAACGAGCGGTCGTGCCAATCCGTTGCCGAACGGCTATGGCGACCCGCCCTATTGCTGTGCCGGACATTCAGGGAGCGCTTATCGCCGACTGCCCAAGTAATTTTCGCGATCGCCAGAATTCATTGCAGTCGTGGAACGTCGGACCCGACCAACTGTTGAGCCGCTGTCAAATTGAAAGGGAAAGCAATGGGCATCATCATGTGGTTGATCGTCGGGGGCGTGGTCGGCTGGCTCGCGAGCCTCATCATGCGCACCGACGCGCAGCAGGGCATCTTCCTCAATATCATCGTGGGGGTGGTTGGCGCGTTCATCGCCGGGATCATCTTCGCCCACGGCAACATCAACGACGCGCCGCTGACGCTCGGCACGTTCGGCGTGTCCCTCATCGGAGCGGTTATCCTGCTTGGCGTGGTGAACCTCGTCCGCCGTGGTAGCGTCCGCTAGCTGACCGAGCCCCACGACTTTCAGTTCAGAGGATACACGGATGAACGAGGACACAATTGGCGGCGAAGGCCGCGACATCATCGGCAAGGTAAAGGAGACCGCTGGCGATGTGTCAGGGAATTCCAGCCTTCAGGGCGAAGGTCTGGTCGATCAGCTGACCGGGAAGGCCCAGAAGGTCATCGGAGCCGCGCGGGATGCCGTCGGTCCAGGCGGCGACGCGTTAGCGCAGAAGGCGACCGACTTCGCGAAGAAACGCCCGTTCGCAGTCGCCGCCTTGGTTGGTGTACTCGGCGTGGCGCTGATCAACACGTTGCGCGGAAAGCGCTGATGCGACGGCCGTCGCGGCGTGATCGCCGCGGCGGCCGATCGAGCTTCCACTACTTTATCTGCCGAATCGTCGGACGCTCGCAACTGTCCGATCGGTGAAAGCAGCTGCCAGCGGACTTGTCGACCGAGCAGCCTGGACCACCCAGTTGCCGCTGTGACTCAGACCTAGGCGGCGTGCTGTCGCGCGAACCCCTCGAAATAGGCCTTCAGGATCACGTCGTCGATCGGGGCCACGAGCGCAGCCACCTGGTCGTTCACGCCAGCCGCCGGGGACATGGCACCCCCGCCTTGCTGGAACCCCATCGACCAGGCACCGAAGGCCCGCTCCTCGATTGACTCCCTCTTCAGGATCACGGGTGCGCGGTGACGTTCGTCGAGGCAGATGCGGTCGTAGGTCTGCCGCACGTTCTCGTCCGGACCCTCGAGCACCTGCAGGAAGCGGTTCCCGCCCGCGATCAGCAGCCCGGTGATGTTGGCGGCGACGTTGTTGCGCCGCGACACCCGGAGGATGTCTTCCATGGTCGCCGGCGAATGGCGCTCTCGTGCCGTGCTGATGTAGAGCAGTCGTATCATCGCGATGTCCCACCTGTGTTCTGCAAATCCTTTATCTCCCGACTATGGAAAAAAGGATAATTCGCGACTGATCAAAATCAGTTAGCCTGGTTGACGGAAGTCCTCTTGCGTCGACCGAGCGCGAAGCTCTGAGCACCGTGAATGAACTGAACGTGCCCGGGATGGTTGGGGTGCGGACGGTAATTCGGAGGTCGTGATGCTCGAACATGTTCCTGGATGGCTCGGCGCGCTCCTGCGTGATGTCCGAGCGGGTCACGACAAGCTGGTGGTAGCTCATGAAGGGGTCGTGGCGACCGACGAGCGCATCGAGCTCAAGAGCACCGCCTTTCAGGATCGCCAACGCCTCCCGGTCAGGTTCACCGCTGACGGCGAGGGCGTGTCGCCTCCGCTCATGTGGGGTGACGTCCCGCCGGGCACGCGCTCCCTGGTGCTGATCGTGGAGGATCCGGACGCACCGACGCCCCAGCCCCTGGTCCACGCCGTGGTCGTCAACATGCCCGATGATCAGCGCGAGTTGCGCGAGGGTGCGATCGCCGCCGACGGGGATGGGGACGGCGGGGGCGAGGATGTAGGCCGCAACAGCTACCTCTCCAAAGGCTGGCTTCCGCCCGATCCGCCGACCGGGCATGGTGAGCACGACTACGTGTTCCAGCTGTTCGCCCTCGATGTCGTGCCCGACTTCAAGCCGAACAGTGGCCGCGGTGATCTGCTGACGGCGATCTCGAACCATGTCGTTGGGACGGGTCTACTCGTCGGGACCTATTCCCGCGATGCGTCTCAGTCCGTGCAATCGGAAAGTGGGGATGCGATCGGCGCGGCGGTCGCTTGAGACCGCCTTAGTTTTCCGTCCGGCCCTCGCTCGTTCGATCACGGTCGTTATGGCGGTCGAGCGGGAAGGGCGGAAGCCATCCCTCGCGGCGGACGACCCAGTTCTCGTAGGTAGGCGTGAACCGTGACGGCTCGTCCAGCGCGCCGAGGTGGACTTCGATCTCGTCGCCCCAGCGGGCGAAGACCGATGACCCGCAGCGGGGGCAGAAGTGCCGATTCTTGAACGCTCGGGTTTCGCCAACGACCTCGACGGCATGCCGGGGATAGATGGCAGCAGCGAAGAACAGCGCGCCGTGGTGCTTCCTGCAATCGAGGCAGTGGCAGATGCCTATGCGATAGGGTTCGCCGGATGCCACGAGGCGTACGTCCCCGCACAGGCAGCCGCCGGACACTTGGCGGTCGGCTTGCGGTTCGACGAGGGTCATGTTCTCAGCCTCCATCGGCGACGGTGAGCCGCGAGAGTGCGGCGCGGGATAGCGTCGTGGTAATCTCGCCATCGCGGACGCGGGCCTCCGACCACGGCAGCCGATACAGCGTCTCGCCGACCCCGCCGATGCCACCAGCCCTGATGATGAGGAAGTCGATCCGTCCGCCATCGCAGGCGGCTAGCGCGTCGACGGAAGTTGCCAGGACTTCGCCGTCACTCGACTTCACGGGTAGGCCGTCGATCTTCCCGGTGGAGAACAGGCTTTCGCCGGCTCGGCGGCCGCTCTTCTCCTCCTCCGCGCGGGCGGTGTCGCTGATGCGCGCGCGCCGGCCGAGCCACCGCCAAACGCCGAACACGTCGACCAGACCCAAGAAGATGTTCGAGTAGAGCAGCTGCGTCTGGTGGGTCGCGACGCCGACGGTGATCCATGCCGCTGCGCCCAGCGTGAAGATCACGAAGCCCCATCCGGTGGTTCGGGCACCGAGATTCGACGCCGTCATCAGCGCTGCGACGCATGTCGCGACCAGCGCGATCCAACCCGCTGTATCCGCCACGCGTCACCCTCCGTTGCCAAGCCCGCTCAACGGCCCGAGACGAGTATCTTTCCACTTATTTGGAACAGGCCAGTTCCACGCGAAGGGCGATCAGCCGTCGGCAGGTGTGCCGGAAAGTGCGACTGTCGGTCACGCCTGACTTCAAGCCCCTTTTTGCGGCGCGCTTTCCAGCCTACAATGCGCGCATGGCGAACGGGGGCGAGAACGGGCCGGATAGGAAGCGCGGCGGTCCCGCGGACGCAGCGCGCCGTGCGCTTCATGCCGACGTCGGTGAGCGGATTCGGGCCGTCAGGACTGGATTGGGCATTGGACAGGCGGAGTGCGCCCGCGGCGCCGGCATCGATGTGAGCTCCCTGTTCCGCATCGAGAAGACCGGTCAGAACCTGACCGTGGAGACACTTGCCCGACTTGCGCTCGCGCTGGGTGTCGGCATGGACGTGCTCCTCAGTGGCGTGAAGCCTGGCTCCGACCTCGTCGAGCGACGCAGCCGCGGGTAGGCGGGTCCAACCATTCCGTGTCACGGCGAGGGTCGCCTTAAACTCTCTATCCTCCCCCTCAGCTCCAACTTGGCGAGCGCGGCCCGGACGCACGCCGATGCTCGGACAGTCGCGGGCCATCGTTCCCGAGATGAGGCGAGGGCCTCTCATGCCGCTCCGGCGGGCTCGATCGCCGCGGCCGCCACGGTAGGCAGGCTGACGACCACGCGCGAGGATCCGGACTTGTTGACGATGCGCCGCACGCCGCCTCCCATCGCCCGCGCCAGGTCATCGACGATGTTGGCGCCTTGCCCGCCCTCGCGGCGCCAGCCGAGGCAAGTTCCGTTGTCCTCGACGGTGAGCCTTGCCTCATGTCCATCGTCAGCCATCACGACAACGATGTTGCCGCGCTTGTCCGGGAACGCGTGCCGCACCGAATTGGTCACGAGTTCCGCCGCGATCATCAGGATCGGCCGCGCCGCGCGGGAGTTAGTGAGGAGGCTTGGCGCATTGATGTGGAGCTGGATGGCGCTCGTCGCGCCGGCGGCGCGGAGCGCGGCGTTGCAGGTATCCGTCAGAAGTTCGCCTAGATCGGAAAGCGGCGGCTGGATACCCGCCAACATCTCCTGGAGGTCGGCCGCGCCTGTAAGCCGCCGGAGCGCGAGGTCGAGCACTGACCGGTCGCCACGGCGGCTCACGCTGACTGCGGCGATCGCCTGTTGCATGGCATTGGCGGCTCGGTGTGAGAGTTCGCGAGCGTAGATTGCCTGCAGGCAACTGCAGTCGCTTGGGCTCGTATGGGAATGAGGCATCAACTTCTCCTATCAGGCCTCAGATACATATATGCACATATGCATATGTTCAAGTCATGGAAGTGTTGAGACCAGTCCCGTTTCGGGGCGCCATGGATCGAGACGCTAGGCAAAGGTGTCCGACCGGTTCACGCATGAAGGATCGTCATCGTCACGATATATGCAGCCCGCCGCCTGCCTCAGTCAGCCGCCAGAGGGCTAACCTTCCCGACGCTCCCATTGAACGTCCGTCCGCCTTGCGTGTTTCTCACCGTGAAGTCCGAGGACGAACCGCCACGGCAGTGAGGAACTACACGATGGCTAATGGCTGGGCGCCTGATGGCGCCGTTCAGGATCAGATCGACGACACCGTCAAGGATGCGGTCCTGCGCGCGCGTACGATGATGCCAGCGGGTGAGAGTGCGGAGGACTGCGACGACTGTGGTGAACCGATCCCGGAACGTCGCCGTCAGGCGCTGGTGGGAACGCGGACGTGCGTGTCGTGCCAGTCGATCCGCGACGCTTCCGTGCGCGCTGGCGGGATAAACCGTCGCGGCAGCAAGGACAGTCAGCTGCGGTGACGGCGCGAGCAGACTGACTCGATAGTTCACAGCATCTGAAGCGCGATCGGTCCTCTCGGGATTGGGAATGAGGCGTCGAGCGCGCCTAGCGTGCCATCGTCGAGGACGATGTCCGCGGCGGCGCGGTTTTCGGCGACGTGTGCGATCGTTCCCGCCTTCGGTATCGCGATGACGCCGGGCATGCGCAGCGTCCAGGCCAGCGCGAGCTGGGCCGGCGTCACGTTGAGGCCGGCGGCGATGGAGGATAGCTGACTGCTTCGCAGGAGACGGCCCTGCTCAACCGGGCTGTAGGCCATCGCGCTCATACCATGGGTGCCGAGCCATGGCAGGAGGTCCCTCTCCGGCCCGCGACGTGTGAGGTTGTAGAGTATCTGATCGGTCGCGCAGCCGCGGCCTCCCGCTTTGACGAGCTCGTTCATGTCGTCGACGTCGAGATTGCTAACGCCCCAGTGCCGGATTTTTCCGCTGGCTTGGAGCAACGTCATCGCCTCGACCGTCTCCGCGAGAGGAACACCGCCGCGCCAATGCAGGAGATAGAGATCGAGCCTGTCGGTCCCCAACCGACGAAGGCTGCCTTCGCATGCGCGAGGCAGGCGTTCGATGGAAGCGTTCTGTGGATACGCCTTGCTTACGAGGAAGACCTTGTCGCGTATCCCGTGCAGCGCTTCCCCGACGAGTTGCTCGGTCGCGCCGTCGCCGTACATCTCGGCAGTGTCGACGAGCGTCATACCGAGGTCGGCGCCAGCCCGGATCGCGTCGATCTCCGCGTTGCGGCGGCCGGGCCGCTCCCCCATGTTCCAAGTCCCTTGCCCAAGGCACGGCACCGTCTCGTACTGTGCAACATGTACCATCCTCATCGCGTCGTCCTTCCTTCCCGCAGGCCTTCGGACAAACGCCCGGATGCATCTTTGGTCGCGGGAGCCGGCAGGGGCCTTTCGATGGGGATGCGCCTGTTCGGCCTCGCTTCTGGATTGACGACACGTTTTAAATGTCGGCACTGGACCTGGTCTCGCGCGTTCCGTAGCCCATTGCGACCGCTCACCTAGTGCATCGCAGAGATGATCAAGAGGGTAACGCAAGTGTCGACAGCCGAGGCGCAGGAGATGCCCTTCCTTCGGGGCGGTGGCGAGATGGGCGCCCGCATCCGCGAACACGACTGGAGTGCAACTCCGCTCGGGCCGGCGCACGCTTGGCCATCCGAACTCAAGACTGCCGTAAACCTCATGCTGGGAGCGACCCAGCCGGTCTACGTCGCCTATGGTCCCGAGCTTATTTCCCTATACAACGATGGGTATCTGCCCATCGTCGGCACGAAGCATCCGGAGGGATTCGGCGCGCCCTTCTCGAAGTTGTGGCAGGAGATTTGGGCCGACTTCGAGCCTATCGTGGCGGCGACGCTGTCCGGGGAAGCGCAGCACTTCGTCAATCTTCCGATTGCGCTGGGCGGGCGGCCCGACCGGCCGGTCGGTTATTTCACCTTTTCCTACACGGCCCTTCGCGACGAGGACGGTAACGCGACCGGCATATACTGCGCAGCGACCGAGACAACCGAGCAGGTCCTAGCGAGCGAACGCCGGGAGGCGGACGCGTCGCGCCTGCGGGCGACGCTGAAGCAGATGCCTGGGTTCATCGGGATGCTGTCGGGCCCAGACCACGTCTATCAATATGTGAACGATGCCTATGTCGCGATCGCCGGCGAGCGCGACTTCATTGGCAGGGGGGTGCGGGAGGTCTTTCCGGAACTTGCTGGTCAAGGCTTCTACGAGTTGCTCGACGAGGTCTACGCGACCGGTGAGCCGTTCTCCGCACGGGCACTTCCTATTCGCTTGATTGGCGAGGACGACGACCGCCACATCGACTTCCTTTATGAACCGATCCGCGATGATGACGGGGCGGTGAGCGGCATTTTCGTTGGAGGGTATGATGTCACCGAGCGTGTCCGGGCAGAGGCATTCCTCGATGCGCTCGTCCGACTCACGGATCGGCTTGCCAACCTGTCCGGTCCTGAGGAAATCGGCTACGCGGCGGCGGAGGAAATTGGCAGGATCCTAAAGGTGAGCCGTGTCGGTTTTGGCACGATTGATGCTGTCGCGGAGACCTTGCAAGTCGAACGCGACTGGACGGCCCCCGGTGTCGAATCACTCTCAGGTATGGTGTCGCTGCGGGAGTACGGCTCTTTTATTGACGATCTCAAGCTGGGCGACCTGATCAACATAACAGACGTCAGTCTGGACAGCCGGACGGCACGCGCTTCGGACGCGCTCAAGGCTCGAAGTGCAGGCAGCTTCGTGAATGTCCCAGTGATTGAACACGGTGAGCTTGTCGCGGTGCTGTTCGTGAACCACCGTTACGCGCGAGATTGGTCCGACGAAGAAGTTAGCTTTATTCGCGAGGTGGCCGCGCGAACGCGCGGGGCGATCGAGCGCAGCCGGAGCGAAGCTGCCTTGCGTCTGCTCAACACCACGCTGGAAGAGCGCGTTAAGGAGCGTTCGGCAGCACTGCTGTTGCACGAGAACATCGTGCAGTCGGACGATACCGCCATTTGTGCTTTCGATATGGAATATCGGCTTATCGCTTTCAACAAGGCGCACAACGATGAGTTCTTCCGCGTCAACGGCTTCTATACGAAGCTAGGCGACGTCTTCCCGGACCTGTTCGTTCCCGAGCAGCGGCCAGTCATGCGCGCTCAGATGGCGCGGGCGCTCGCCGGGGAATCCTTCACAGTAGAGCAGGAGTTCGGAAACCCCGAAATCGACGCTCCCCGTTGGGAGATTCTTTATTCGCCGCTGCGCGATGGGTCTGGCAACATCATCGGTGCCTTTCACCATGCGCGCGATATAAGTGCCCGGCTCCGGGCGCAGGCCGAGCTCGCCGAGGCGCAGGACGCTCTGCGGCAGTCGCAGAAGATGGAGGCGGTGGGACAGCTGACCGGCGGCTTGGCGCACGACTTCAACAATCTCCTCACCGGAATGATGGGCAACCTAGAGCTGCTGCAGCTGCGCTTGACGCGTGGTAGGACCGACGACCTCGACCGTTTCGTAATAGCCGCGCAAGGCGCCGGACGCCGAGCCGCCGCGCTGACCCAGCGATTGCTGGCGTTTTCGAGGCGGCAGACGCTCGATCCGAAGCCGACGGACGTCAACCGACTGATCGCGGGGATGGAGGAATTGCTGCGGCGGACCGTTGGCCCGCAGATCGAGATCGAGATCGTCGGTGCGGCCGGGCTATGGGCGGCTAACATCGATGCCGGTCAGCTGGAAAACGCGGTCCTTAACCTCTGCATCAACGCACGGGACGCGATGCCCGATGGTGGAAGGCTCACGATCGAGACGGCCAACAAGTGGCTCGACGACCGGTCGGGAAGGGAGCGGGATCTACCGCCTGGGCAGTACTTGTCGATCTGCGTGACGGACACTGGGACGGGTATGAGTCCAGCGACGATCGAACGAGCCTTCGAGCCATTCTTCACGACGAAACCCTTGGGGGAGGGGACTGGCCTGGGACTCTCCATGATCTATGGGTTCGCGCGTCAGAGCAGCGGGCAGGTGCGGATATATTCAGAGGAAGGCGAGGGCTCGACGGTATGCGTCTACCTGCCTCGATATCTTGGCGACGCGCCAAGGGCTGACATTGCGAACTCCCAACGCGTGATTACCGGCGAGGGCGCAGGCGAGACCATTCTCGTAGTAGACGACGAGGTGACGATCCGGCACCTCATCGACGAGGTGTTGGACGATGCTGGCTACACGGTCATCGGTGCGGCCGACGGCTCCGGTGGCCTGAAGATACTGCAATCTGACGCGCATATCGACCTTCTGATCACGGATGTCGGGTTGCCCGGCGGAATGAACGGCAGGCAAGTCGCCGATGCGGCGCGCGCGCTGCGGCCGGGTCTAAAGGTACTCTTCATCACGGGATATGCCGAGAATGCGGCGGTCGGGAACGGTCACCTTGACCCCGGGATGGAACTGCTCACGAAGCCGTTCACGATGGAGGGTCTCGCATCGAAGGTTGCGGACCTGCTGAGGCCGGCAAGCTAGTTTCTGCATACCGGCCACCGGTTGTACCGGCCATGCGCATTCTCCGGCTAACGAGAGTTAGTATCATTTTCGGGATACGAAGCGTCACTCGATCATTGGATTGATTGAAGAGTGCCGCTTTCAGAACACTGGAATGAAATGACGCTATACTTCCTCCATCTGCACGAGTGCGGCACCGTCACGATCGACGAGGACGGCATGGAGCTCGACGGCCCCGAGCAGGCCCACGCCGTTGCGATCCGGGCGGCGCGGGAGATGATGTGTGCCGAATTATTGGAGGGACGCCTCTGCATGTCATGCTACATCGACGTCAGCGATGCCGCGGGAGCAAGTTGCTTCAAGGTCCAATACCGCGATGCCGTCGACATAAGCGGTTAAACCCTCGTCGAGGGCCGACCGGTTTTTTATGAACTCGTTGGACGTAGCGGTTATGACGGCTAGACAGCTGTCATGGCCGACGTATCTATCGCCCTAGCTAAGTGGCTTGCACGTCTCCGCTTACGGTCAACCCTGACCTCGGCCGAGTGCGACGCTGTACTTGGCTTGCCCGGATCATTGGAGGTGATCCCTGCCGGACGCGATTTCGTTAAACTCGGTGAGGTCGTCGACCGCTCCTGCCTCGTCCTATCCGGAATTGCTGGACGGTTCAGCCAGGGCAGGGACGGGATCCGACTAACTACCGCACTTCACATTCCTGGAGACATGGCCGACCTTCACTCCGTCGTCCTGCCCAAGGCCGCTTCCGCGCTGATGGCGCTTGGCGAGACGCAGATCTACCGAGTCCCTCATGAGGCGATCAGGGAAGTCGGCGACATGCATCCCGCGCTGGAGCGCGCGTTCTGGCGCGACTGCACCGTCGACGGCGCGATCCTCTCACAATGGTCGATGACCAATTCGAGGTTGCAGGGTGACGGCCGCATCGCGCACCTGCTCGCCGAGATGAGTGTGCGCGTCGGCGTCAGTTCTGCGGATGACCAGATGCACTATCCCTTTCCGCTTACGCAGCAGCAGATCGGCGAGGCAACCAACATGACGCCTGTTCACGTGAACCGGATGCTGCGTGGACTGCGGGACAAGGGGCTGGTGGAGATACGCGCGCGGCGGGTCCACATCATGGACTGGCGAGGACTTTGCGCTGTTGGTGAATTCGACCCGATCTATCTGCACCTACGGGGGGCTGAGTGAGGTAAGTCGCTGGTGATCCAAGACGTAGCGGTAGTTAGCATCCGTCACGCTGCTCCGCTCGCCGACCGCAACGCGCCCAAATTCGGTCGTGTAGATTTGAGCTCGCGATACTTGGAAGCGGACGTTGCGACGGGACGATACAGATCGAATGCAACCGACAGACTCCCGCCGTTCCGTAGTAATTTGCATGAAAAACGCTCCGAGGGGGAAGATTGCCTCGGCAGATGTCTCCTATTCTAGGCGTGTACAGTCTGGGAGATCACGATGCGCAATACCGCTCTGTTGTTCGTCGCCACCGCAGCTTTGTCCGGCACGGCATATGCCCAAATTACGGCGGGTCCGCTGTCCGCGCAGACGGCGACTCTTTCTCCCCAAATAGTGTTGCAGACACGCCTCGATCGGCTGGAGACTAAGGTTACGGCGCTGACGGCTGAAAATGCCGCGATGAAGACGCAAGTCGGTGACCTGAAGGCCAAGTTGGGAGACCTGGGCCGTGCCTTCGTAAACCACGAGCATCCGACGTTCAACGGCCTACCCACCGGAGAACCCGGCTGCAGGTCTGCGACGAACGGGTTCGATTGCACTAAGAGCCAGTATAATAACTTCCGAAACTGGTAACGCGCGGAACGACATCGACCGGACGCTCGGCCGCTTGCTGAAGGCGATCCAGGGTGCTGTCAGCCTAATGCGAGCTCGTCTCTCCACGATGGAGTCCGCTCTTTGAAGGCGACGTCTAGCTGGCGAGCGTCTGCCACTCGGCCAAGGCGGCCGAGTGTCGTTCCTTGAACGTTTGTCGGTCGATTACCCTGCAGGAATTTAGCGAGAACAAAACGCGCCATCTGATGCTGGTTTGGTCTCCTAATCAAATAGGAAATTCGACGTGCAATTGGTCTGACAGTACCCCCACGACCGCCCGGACCCCGACGATACGAGCAAACCGGCCTGATCGAACGACAAACGCGCCACGGCGACAGCGTAGCAACCGCTCCTGGCGCCCGCGTCGCCGCGATGAGCAGTTGATCTAGGTCAGTGTGATTGGGTGAAACCGCAGCGCCGACCGACCGTTATCGGGTTTCGACGGAAACGCCTGCACCAGCCGCGGCGCGTTGTCCGATGACCAGACCAGGAGGCTTCGATGGGCTTGTTCACCAAGGATATCGCGACGTTCGACGACCTCTTCCTGCACCAGTTGCAGGACGTCTATTACGCCGAAAACCAGATTACCAAGGCGCTGCCCAAAATGGCTGCCAAGGCGACCGATCCGGCGCTCAAGCAAGGCTTTGAAACGCATCTGCGGGAAACCGAAGGCCAGATCGCGCGGCTCGAAAAGGTCTTCGCGTTGATCGGCGAAGACGCCAAAGGCGCGACCTGCCCGGCCATCGAAGGCATTATCAAGGAAGCCAATGAGGTCGCTGGCGACATTGCCGACAAGGCCGTGCTCGATGCTGCCCTGATCGCGTCGGCACAGGCCGTCGAACATTACGAAATCACGCGATACGGCACGCTGATCGCCTGGGCCAATCAGCTTGGCAGGGGCGAGGTCGCCGCGATCCTGCAGGAAACGCTCGACGAGGAATATGCCACCGACGACAAGCTGACGCAGATGGCGATCGGCCGTGACAACGTCAAGGCAGCGGCGGTGGCCGAGCCGGCGTGAGGTAAGGAGGGGGCGCGCTGCCGCGCGCCCCGCTTTGCGCGATCCTACCCTCATGTTTCGGAGATTGATGTGACCGACACCGTGGAAGCCGAGCGCGGCGACGATGCGCCCGCCAGCACTGCCAAGGACCTGCACGGCGCGCGCGACGTAGTAGGGCGTGCCGTGACGATCAACCGTTCTGCCGCCGATCTGTACGCCTATTTCCGTAATTTCTCGAACCTTCCCGGGTTCATGGAAAACATCGTCCGTATCGACGTGATTGATGCCAAATCGTCGCATTGGGTGGTCAAGGGACCGGGCGACACGACCTACGAATGGGACGCGACGGTCACGCACGAGGTCGAGAACGAGTCGATCACTTGGCAGTCGGCCGAGGGCGCCGATGTCTCTAATTCGGGCAAGGTCACGTTCGTCGAGGCCGGTGCGCGCGGCACCGTGGTAACCGCGACGATCGCTTATGATCCGCCCGCTGGCGCGATCGGCAAAATCGTCGCAAAACTCTTCCAGCGCGAGCCCGGCATCCAGGCGCGCCGCGACTTGCGCCGGTTTAAGCAACTGATGGAAACCGGCGAGATCGCTACCTCGGCGCGCACGCGCAAACAGCATGAACCCGCGATCGCTGCCCATCCATGCGACCAGTGGACGGATAGCCCGGCAACAGTCATCGTGACCATCAGCGGAATGGAGATCAGTCGGGTAAGCAGCCCGAGCGCGAGGCAAATGCACCCTGCCGTCTCAGTGGCTGTCGCAAGCAATGCCATCAACAGCGGTGCCGGCATATTGAGGCCGCCTTGTGCCACGGGTGCACCGAACCATTGGACCAGTGCGGCGAAGCCAGTGATCTTGGCATGTGCGCCTTCGTAGAAAATCGGCAGCAGATAAAGGCGGATCGCCAGCGGCGCGATGAAGTCCAACGCGCGCGCCCTGTCGAGGGCGCTTTGAACAAACGAGATCAATTTCACGAGTCTTCTCCAAAAGCTTCGGGCGGGGGGCAGAGCAGGCCGGACGCGAGTTCCTGCATGACCCACGCCAAGATATCGCGTTCGGAAACTAGCGCTGCCGTCAGGCGGGCAAGTGTGGCGGGCAGGATCGCCTCGGCGTCGCGGACATGCTCGACCAGCAGACAAGCCTGATGAGTCAGCGGCAGGGTCCGCACCATATGATCGGACGAACGGAAGATGGCGTACGGACGCTGCGTGTCATCGCCTTGCGCCGACGCCCACCCATCTTGCGCAAGGTCGAACGGCAGCAGCACCAGCCGCACCGTCGGGTTGAGCGCGACCCTTGCATCACTCCTGCCACCGGCTTGCACGTGCGCCGGGTCGATTTCGGCGGCGAGCAACATCCACTCATATTCAAGCAGCGCCGTGAGCGCGGGCGACAGCCGCAGCCGCGTTTGCGCGAAGGCGACGAACTCAGTAGCGATGCTGTGGAACTGCGGCCGCACCGCAGGGTGCTCGACAACAAAAGTACCTGCCGCCTCGTCGAGCGCATCCAGGCCCAAACGATCGACAAACAGCGGGAACGACGATCGCAGCGCGTCGCCGACATTTTCGCGCAGTAGCTGACCGTAGAGACCGGAACCGTCGCTGCGTGCCCTGGCACAAAATGCTGCTAACTCCGCCGCCATGACCGGCGGTGGCGTTGCTTCAGGCAAAGTCATGACGGCTCTCCCGCATTGCCTGCCCGATCGCATTCAGATCGTGGACGAGATCGCCGAGCGAAGGCACGAAATTATCGCGCTCAAGCAGCAGCGGCCGTGAGCCATGTAGATGCCACACATCCTGCGCTAGCTGGATCACCGCATCAGCCACCGGCGTGCCGTGTGTGTCTAGGATCATACCATCGGCCAATTCGAGATGGCCGGCGATGTGATAATAGGCGATCGCCTCGGTCGGCAGCGTCGCGATGAAAGTCCGTGCGTCCGCGCCGTGATTACGCTCGTTCACATAGGCGTTGTTGATGTCGAGCAGGATGCCGCAGCCGGACCGCAGCGCCAGCTCCGCCAGGAACTCGCCTTCGGGCATCTGTCCGGGATATTCGTGGTAGGCGGAGATGTTCTCCAGCACCAACCGCCGTCCGGTGACGTCCTGTACCTGGGCAATCCGGCCGGCGAGGTACGCGATATTTTCCGATCGGCGGGGAATGGGAATGAGATCGTAAAGATAGCCCGTGCTGTCGCGCGTGGCGCTCAGATGATCGCTGTAGATCTCGATGCGATACTCGTCGAGAAAGCTGCACACCTCCCGTACGAACGGGAGGTTGAGCGGCTCGGTATCACCAAGCGAAAGACTGAGGCCATGTGCGATCAATGGATAGCGATCAGCGATCCGGTCGAGCTGCTCACGCTTGCGTCCACCGATGTTCATCCAGTTCTCGGGGGCGATTTCCAGGAAGTCGAGCCCGCTGATGGGTGGGCTGTCGATAAGGTTTGCGATGAACTCGGGCCGAAGCCCGAGTCCGCGCGTTTCGGATGTCAGCGGCCGCATACGCCCTCCGCCAGCCTGGTCCGGCTGGCCTCAACGATTTGGTGGCCCTTCCCTGTCAAACCGCAAGTGCCGTCACGCGCGCGGACAAGCTGGCCGTTGGGATCACGCTGAAGTTTGGTCTGGCTATAAATCTTCTCGGTGCCGCACTTGCCACTAGCGCATTTCCCGCCGCCACTCGCGGCTTGGCTGGTCGACGCAGGTGTTGGAGCCTGCGGCGCTGCAAAGGACTGCGCACTGAGCAGCGAGGTGACAGCGATACCAAGGATGAGTTCGTGCTTCATGTATAAGCTCCTAGAGGTGGTTGAAAGGAAATCAGCGAGGCAAGGGAAAGCAGGAGAGATCGCGGGCGGCGAAGACAGGGCCGTGGTAGAAACGGCGGATGATCCCGACGTTCTTGTCCTTGTTCTTCAGCGCACGACCCATGAAGTGATCGAGCACTAGCATCTTCGGCTGCACGGCGGCCGCGATCTGTCCGACCACCGTGGGCGTTGCGTGCAGGAAGCGGGATTGCGCATCGGCATCGTCGTCGATCGCAGCCGGCATCATCAGGATGTCGGCACCGCGCGCAAAATCGACGAAACCTTTGCGGCTGCCATTCTGGTCGGCCGACAGGACGATGACGCCCTTTGGCGTCTCAATCCGGAAGGCGAGCGCGGGCACGTCGCCGTGCGGGATGCCGTATGCGTAAACGGTGACGCCATCGCCTTGCCAGACCAGGGTGCGGACCGGTGCATTAACATCCGCGTTCGCCGGGTGGACGGCGAGTTTCAGGCCATCCGAGGCTTTGGCCAACCCGGACAGATATTGAAACGCACCGCCTCCGTGGCTGAATTCACGGTCGAAGAAGGTGGTCATGCTCGGGAAGTTCGCGTTGCCGGTCGGGCCAACCAGCGTCACGCCATGCGTGCTGCCGAGGAAATACGCCCCCTTGAGGATCGCGGGCAGATCGGCGACGTGATCGGTGTGGAAATGCGAAATGCCGATGAAATCGAGGTCTTCAAGCCGCGCGCCGGACTCGCCGTAGCGCAGGTAGGTGCCACCGCCGGCATCGATCAGGAGCCGCGCCTTGCCGTCGATCCAGATCACCGCGCCCGACGACGCACGCGCATCGTCCGAGATCGGTCCGCCCGAGCCGAGCAGTTGGAGCGAGATGCCGCTATGGCAATCGGCGGGCTGGTCGGCCTGTGCTGAAGCCTGCTGTCGCTGCCCCTTGTTGCCCTCCGACGGGGCGTTCGTGCCAGAGCAACCGGCCAGCGCGAGTCCGGCAGCGAGCGGGAGCAGGGATAGGGATATCTTCATCACGAGGTTCCTGTCTGATGCTTGAGAAGAAATCGGGGCGAGTTCGGTCACGCCAGCCCGAGCAGGTGGATCAGGCCGAGGCTGACGGCGCCGAGCACCAGCAGCGACAGCACCACCGCAGCGGTGACGCGGCCACCGGCATGCGCCACGGTGCGAACGTCCACGCCAAGTCCGAGCGCAGCCATCGACACCACGGTGAGCAGCGTCGCGATCTCGTTCGCTGGCGCGAGCGCGGCATGCGGGATCAGCTCGAGAGAGCGGGCCGCGACCAGCACCAGGAAACCGATGATGAACCACGGCACCAGATGGTGGAGGGGCAGGTGGCCGGGCGCCGGTCGCTCGCCGGTCGTGACATGCGGGGCGGCTTCGTCCGTCTCCGCGCGCAGCCGTGGCGCGACGAACGACAGCAGGAGGCACACCGGCCCGAGCATCAGGACGCGCACCGGTTTGACCAGCGTACCCATCTGGACGGCAGCGGCGCCGGCGGGGGCGGCAGCGGCGATCACCTGCGGCACCGCATAAACGGTTAGCCCAGCAAGCGCGCCATATTGCAGCCCGTCCAGATGCAGCGCGAGCCCAAGCAGAGGCAACCCGAGTACGACAGCCACGCCGAGTACGGCGGTGAAGCCGATCGAGGCGGCAACATCGTCGCCATCGGCGCCGATCACCGGCGCGACTGCGGCGATCGCGGAATTACCGCAGATAGAGTTGCCGCACGCGACGAGCAGCGCCATGCGCGGCGGCAGGTGCAGGAGCCGCCCGATCAGGAAGCTCGTCCCGATCGCCACCACCACTACCCCGGCGATACCGAGCAGCAGCCCCGGGCCCGCCGCTAGAATGGTCGCGGCGCTAACCGACGCGCCGAGCAACACGACTGCGAGTTCGAGCAGGACCTTGGCGCTGAACGTGATGCCGGGGAACCAGCGCTGGTCCGGCGTCCAGGCACTGCGGATCGCCGTGCCGATCAGGATGGCGAGCACCAACGCCTCGAGCCAGGCGCGGCCGAATAGGGCCTCTTCGATGCGCTGTACTGCAAACGCCGCGCCGGTTACGCCCAGACATAGCGCCAACCCGGGCAACAACCGCGCGCCCCGCAGGCGGTCTGGATTGGGCAGGGTGTAAGCGGTCACGGTCGTCTCCTCGGGTTGGGAGACAGGTGGACCCGGCGGTTTCATCCTTCCAACGATCAGATTATATGATTCCGATCAGCTCGGAGGATGAATTGAGCATCCGATCGGTCGGTAGCCGACGCCGTGACGCTGTTCCCGCCCTTCCCTCCCAAAAAGCGCATTGGGTGCTTTCGAGCGGCCTCGCCATTCAAAGGGCGGTGTGCCGATGCGGATGGCACGGTTCGTCGGCAATTGGATACGCCTGGCTTGGCGCTTCCACACATTTTCTACTGGTAAATTCGAATGGCCGTCGATGCACAGCTGCTCGTCACGAGGAAAAGCATTATCGGCATCTGTTCGGAATATGGGGCACGCCTTTACTGGCGAAAACAGGCAGCTGGAGAGCGATTGTTTAAGAGGATCGCCCCTCTTTGGCTCCCCTTCGCCGATGATCGGCAAGTCGTCATCGCCCTAGCCTTCCTGTTCGACACGTGCGGTGCGATTGTCTGAGCTCGGCTTTGTACGATTAGGTCGCGAAGCACAGTGCGTTTGCCATGCGGACGAGGCGCCGGTTCTTGAAGATCCAGGCGAAGGTTCGCTCGACCACCCAGCGCCTGGGCAGCACCTCGAAGCCCTTGGTGTGGGCACCGCGACGGATGATCTCCAGAGAGATGTGGGTCTTGTCGGCAGCCCAGCTTATGAGACGAACGGCGTAGCCGCCATCGGCGAAGACGCGAGTGACGAAGGGGTATCGCTGGCGCGAGCCCTTGAGTGGCAGCTTGCCGCCGTCGCGATCCTGCACGTCGGCGGCATGAACGCGAACCGTCAGGAGCCGGCCATTGGTGTCGGTCAGGATGTGGCGCTTGCGCCCAGTGATCTTCTTGCCCGCGTCATAGCCCTTTTCGCCCCCTTTTGATCAGCGGTGCGGACCGACTGGCTGTCGAGGATCGCCGCCGACGGCGACGCTTCCCGGCCGCAGCGTTCCCGGTCGGCCAGAACGAGCGCATGATGGACGTGCTGCCACACACCTTCGTCCTGCCAGCGGCGGAGGTAATAGTAGACCGTCTGCCACGGGGGGAGATCGTGCGGCAGGAGCCGCCATGCCGCTCCCGACCGCAGAAAGTAGAGAATGGCGTCGATCAGCTCGCGCGACGTGGCCTTCCGTGGTCGCCCACCAACCCGCGCGTCCGGGATCATGGGCGCGATCAGCTCCCACTGGGTATCCGTCAGATCAGTGTCATAGCGCCGCCTCGCTGGCGGCTTCCTCTTCGGCATCGGCTGGCGGCTCGCGTCGTTGGTCCGACGCCCTATGAATCACGCCAAAGCCGCCTTGGGAATCCTTCTCAAACGCGCTCTGAGCTGGGTAGCCTGGCGGCGACGCTCAAAAGTGTGACCGTTGCCAGCTTTTTCAGACCGAAGAATCCTTCGCAAAGTTAGGCGATCAAGCTGTTGCCTACTGTTGTCATGCTCGGTGCCGGTTTCCAGGGGTGATAAGTCACGCCGTTCTCCTGCCGCGGCGCAGCGCTTGGTAACGGCTGGCTTACTTATTCGGCGTGCCGACAGCGAGTGGCAGCGATTGGCTTTGTCGTGATCCTTGCAGAAGCCGAAAATCCCCCGCTGGCCTGTTCTTTCGTGAAGCTTCGAACTGCTTGGCGCTGGCGACGCGGTGCCGATCGCGATCGCCTCTATTTTCACGGGCCACTCGGCATCTACCTGTCGCATCGTGTAAGCGATACTGATTATCCCAGAAAACGGCGTCGCGCCCAATGCGCGACTGCGCAAGACACGTACGGACTGTGCGACGCTTCACGCCTTCCAGAGCCGCAGTGGTTCATGATTCGATCGCTCAGCCGGATCCTCCGGAAACGTCGGGCGCAGTCTTCGGATCGGGATCCTGCGCCTTGCCCTTCGCGACCCCCGGCAGTTTCGCACTCATCCCTGCCAGATAAGCGACGATCGCCGGAACGTCGGCTTCGGCGACGGGCGCTTTGTAGACCTCGCGCATCTTGGTGACCTCCGCAGTCCATTGATCGGCCGACAAGGGCGGCTGGTTGAGCGCCATGCTCGCCGAATGGCATGAGGTGCAGTTCGCGTTGATGACGTCGGCATGTGGGCCGTCTGGATATTGCGCCTCGTCGGTCGGGAGATCAACCGAGGTCGATGCGAGCGAGAAGCCGTTAGCCGATACGCTCGGTGGTGGTGCGACCGGAGCGGCGGGCGGCGGAACGATGCGGCTGTTCGGCGCACCGATCGCGAATAGCAGAACGGCGGTGACCCCGACGAGCCCAAAGGACAGCGTGCTGATGGAAGGCGTTTTCATGAGGTGCGCTCCTCAGCCGACGAGAATGTTGGTGGTTTCGATATTGCCGCGCATGAACCCGCCGGGGTTCCAGATCGGCGTCACCGGCTGCGCGACACCAGCCGTGTTCCAGCAGCGCGACATCAGCCTGGTCGGGCCGGCATGCGTGAGCGGCACCTGTGCGTCCCAGCGGCGGAAACTGTATTTGCCGTGGTCGGGGCCGAGTGTCGTCTTGTACCAGGTCTTGCCATCGTCGGTCGACACGTCGACTTTTGCAACGCCGCAATCGCCCCCCATCGCGATGCCGCCCAGCGGGATCGATCTATCGAACGCGATCGCCTGCCCCTCGTCGAGGCTGGTGACCCAGCTGCGTGGGATCATCTTGTTGATCGGGACGGTCGGAAAGTCCTTCTGGCCTGGCCGCACGTTCGCGCCCGGAGTGTCGGGCACCTTATAGGCCTTAGCCATCCAGTAGCTGTCGTCGTGCGCGGCGAGCACCTCTATGTCGTTCAGCATCTTGACCCAATAGGTCGAATACCAGCCCGGCACGATCAGCCGGACTGGAAAGCCGTTCAGAAGCGGCATCTGCTCGCCGTTCATCCCAAATGCGAGCATGACTTCGCCGTCGCGCGCGTGGTCGATCAGCAGCGACTTGGCAAAATCCGGGGCGCCCGCGACTACTGGCTGGTCGAGCGCGCCGAACCGCACCGCGATCGCGCCCGGCTTCACCCCGGCGATGTCGAGCACATCGCGTAGGCGCACGCCGAGCCATTTGGCATTGCCCATCGCCCCGTGGCGCCACTGCGCGCCTGCGACGGGGGGCTGGAACAGCGCGCGTGAATTACCCGAGCATTGATTGATTGCCGCCAACTCGACGCGCGGAAGCCTCAGTAGTTGCGCGATAGAGATCGAGAGCGGTCGCGTGACGGCGCCGTGCACCTTGATCCGGAACGCCTCGACATCGATCGAGGTCGGAATGTCTGCCCAGTGCCAGCGGACGAAGAACTGGTCGTTAGGAGTGAAGACGTCACCATTAAACACGCTCATCGGCGTCTCGAGGAGCGGCGGGTGGATTCGCTGGAGGATCATGCTGCCCTTGCCCGGAAATGCGCCTGTCAGAGGCCGTTCGGATGGACCACCCGGCAGATGCAAATCCCGATGCCCTGCCAGAGCAGGTGCGGGGAGCAGTGCGCCGCTGGCGATTGCGGCCCCTGCCAGGAAGCGACGGCGGTCTATCCCCTGCGCCAGTTTCATGTTCAAGCTGTTCATCAGCAGTCTCTCGTTCAATCGATGATTAGTATGCGCGTGCCGACCGCTGGGCTGCCCAACGCAAGCGGCGACACGGACAGGTTGCTGCGCAGCCGCCAGCAACCGACTTGGCGGCTACCAGTCGTCACATGCCTGCCGGCGCGGCGGGGAGAACTGTTCCAATCATTCCGAAAAGCTGAGCTGGAGCGTCGTAGCGAGCTTGAACGCGACGGCAGTGTCAATGCCGAACACGATTCTGGGTTTTTTGCGGGTCACGCCGGATCCCCTTATGCTCACTATGAGAGCAGGCGATCAGTCAGACCAATCAAAGATTACGATTATTCTAATCTCATATTCAGATCGGCTCGCACGAATTTGCTCCTCAAAACGACATAAGGCTCATGTCTCTCGGATGAGAACGCGACGAACACGCTATCGAAGCTCTGCAACCATCTCGTTGAAAGATCGGAACGAACAGATTTGCGTGTTGGACCTAAGGAGCGGTCTCGACGATCTCAAGTGTCACGCTCGGCATTCGGCGTAACGCGCGGAGACATGATCATGGCGATACAACCGACTTACAACAAAACGCCAGAGCGTCTCGCGCCCTCTCAGCCCATAGATCGTAATCTCGTCATCATACCGGATGCGGGCAACTATGACGAGCTGAAACGTACGGCACCTGACATTGATCTGCCCCCCGCTGAGTGGCCCAGAGACTATGATAGTCTGGACCACGAAAGGGACGACGAATGCCTGCCAAGAAGCACAATCCGGAAGAGATTATCGGGAAGCTGCGTGAAGTTGAGATCGTGCTGGCACAGGGGTCATCGACGGCCGAAGCGTGTCGGCGGATCGCGGTCAGCGAGCAGACTTATTATCGCTGGCGCAAGGAATATGGTGGGCTGAAGACCGACCAGGCGCGGCGGATGAAGGATTTGGAGAAGGAGAACCTTCGGCTGCGCCGGGCGATCTCGGACCTGACGCTGGACAAGCTGATCTTGCAGGAGGCTGCCCGGGGAAACTTCTAAGCCCTGCGCGGCGACGACGCTGTATCGATCATGTGCAACGAGAGCTCCCGGTGTCCGAGCGACGGATCTGCCGGGTGCTGGGCCAGCATCGATCGACGCAGCGTAAGGTTCCGCGCGGGGCGGATGATGAGCAGGCGCTGAGCGAGGACATTATCGCGCTGGCGAAGCAATACGGTCGCTACGGCTATCGCCGGGTGACAGCATTGCTGTGCCACGCTGGGTGGAGCGTGAACCATAAGCGGGTCGAGCGGATCTGGCGGCGTGAGGGGCTTAAGGTCCCGCAACGTCAGCCGAAGCGTGGGCGCCTGTGGCTCAACGATGGATCGTGTATCCGGCTGCGGCCTGAGTATCCGGGACATGTGTGGGCGTACGACTTCGTCGAAAGCCGCACGCATGCTGGTCGCAAGTTCCGCATCCTCACCATCATCGACGAGGCCAGCCGGGAATGTCTGGCGTTGGTCGTGGCACGTCAGCTTCGACATGAGGATGTGCTGGCAGCCTTAGCGGATCTGTTCGTCACACGGGGGCCACCGGCGCACATACGGTCGGATAATGGGCCTGAGTTTATCGCCAACGCGGTGCAGAAATGGCTCGGCCAGATCGGCGTGAAGACGCTCTACATCGCACCGGGATCACCGTGGGAGAATGGCTATAATGAGAGCTTCAACGGGTCGCTGCGCGACGAACTGCTCAATGGCGAGATCTTCTACAGCCTCGCCGAGGCGAAGGTGCTGATCGAAGCCTGGCGTCGGCATTACAACACCGTCCGCCCGCACAGCAGCCTTGGCTACCGACCACCGGCCCCGGAAACGGCCTCACCGCCATATCCGGCCTCCAGTTCCGCTTCGCTCCACCTCCGCCCGGATATGGCAGCGGCGAGCATAATCCACTAACAATAAACCCGGTTCACTCGACGGGGGCAGGCCACACTACCGGCACATGCACGGCATCAAGACACATCCGCCTGAAATGGCGCAGGCTGGCCGGAAACGCATCCTTAGTCCGGACAAGCTGCCGGAGATTCGCGCGAAACTGAACGAACCCGGCGCGACGACGACAGACGTCGCGAAGGCACTAGGAGTGGGGCGATCCACCCTTTTCAACTATCTCGAACGGTATGACCTCGATCGGCGCGTCAACCGGCAGAAAAAGAACGTAGGCAGCGGTGCCGAGGACAGCAGCGATCAGGTCGAGGTCTCGGGAGCGGACCCGGACAGGTCGAGCCTCTAGGATCGCATCAATTTGCTTCGGGGGGAGCGAAACCTTCTCGACCAGATCCTGAGCGGATAGACCTCTTGCCCTAAGTAACGCTCTGATGCGGTCCGCAACAAGGGACCGCCATTCTAAGCTAACCGCCACACCAACTCCCTCGGTTCCCCACCAGGTTCCTAGGACTCGACCTCCCAGACGGGCGTCTTTCGTCAGCGCCGCTAATTGCGAATGTTTCTAAATATGTCCCGGCACATCGGCAACGAAAAAAGGTTGTCTTAAAACCTTCATATTGGATGCTTTTTATCAGGCACCCTGTTCCGGCTCGGGACGTAGCATATCCCAAAGCTCCAAGCCGACTGTTTCGGCGAGCTTTACCATCATGTCGATCGTAGGGTTTGCGCGGCCGTTCTCGATATAGGAAAGGTAGCCCGGCGCGATCCCCGTTCGCTCGAAGAGCTGAGCCTGCGTAAGACCGAGTTCCTTACGACGCTTCTTCAGCCGTATTCCAAACAGGACCGCGGCCGGCTGTGTGATCTCCTCTAAGTGGAGACATTTGGGCATTGAATATATCTCGTATCGGGTACGGCCACTGCCGGGGGGGCCGTGTTCTCGCGCGTACCTTATACCGAACCGGCCCTGTTAGCACCTAAATTAAGCTTAATGCCGTGATGGTGACGCCCATTCCGGGAGTTCCGTATCGATCGAACAGTGTCTTGAGACAAAATCGTTCATGCGGGGAAGCTTCGCTGCGACCAGCATTCGCGTTGCAGCCGGCTCGCCGCGGTCGACGCGCTCGAGCAAACTCGAGTCTGGGTCCTGATCGCTGAAGCGCCCTTGTTCCTATGCCCATCCCGGTCGGTCCAGCATCAGGATTCCGTTTCGTCGCCCACAGCGTTGATGCTCTTGGCGCGCGCGCTTGCCCGTTCTGTCGAACTCGCCACGCCATCCCCGTTCGCATCAAGGCGCTTGAAGCGACGGGAGAGCATCGCATCGATCTCCGACTTGTCGAGCATGCCACTGCCGTTTCGATCCAATTTTGCGAACCGCTTCGCCGGATCAGGGGTGCTCAGCGTTCACCGAACAGCTCGCGTTGCGCCTTTTCGAGTTCTTCCGCGTAGCGTCGCCGGACGTAAGTTTCGGAAAGGATTCCGAGCACATGGCATTCAGCAGACAGCACCGCCAATTCGTCGGTCCGCGCTTCATCGAAACGTGCCATCACAGCGGCAATGTCCATTTCCGGCGTAAGTACGATTTCACGCCCCGTCGCGAGCGTGGTGACTGCGGCATTCGGATCGAGCCCTTCTGCATAGGCGGCTGGCACGACGACGATCCCAGCATAGGCATCTTTCGCGTCGGACAGCACAACCCTGCTGGTTGAGCCTAACGGGAAGGTGCGCCGGAACTCCGCTATCGACATGGAGGCGGGCGTGGGGCGCGTTTCCTTTCGCATCATTCTGCCCGCAGTGAGGGTTTTGACCCATCCGACGTCGCGCGCGCTCTTGATCGTCTCTCCACGCAGGTGGAGCCGCCACGTCGAGAACGAATAGCCGAACAGCTCGCGCACGATCGTCGAGGACACGAGTGAGGCGGCGATCACGGCGCCCGTCAGCGGAAAATCATGCGTCGCTTGCAGGACCAGCATCGCCATGGTCATCGGGCCACCCACGACAGCGACCGCGAACGCTGCCATGCCGATCAGCGCCGCGTTATGAGTGTCGATAACGGGATGCCCGACCAGCAGTGTCAGGGTGTCGGCGAACAGATGCCCGATCAGCGTTCCTAAGAACAGCGATGCGAAGAACAGTCCGCCCCTGAACCCGAACCCGAGCGACACGATCGACGCGGCACTTTTGGCGAGCAGTACGAGCAGGATGAACCCCAGTGACGCCCCGAGCGCCAGATCGGCATGAAGCGCGTCATGTCCGGCCGACAGGACTTGTGGCGACACCATTGCAATTGGAATCAGCAGCAGGCCCCCGAGCGCGGGGCGCAACCATTCCGGCATCCCCGTTCGCCGGGATGCGCTCTCGACCAGCGCGACGGCACGCATCAAGGCAATGCCCATCAGCGCGCAAATCGCGCCCAGCCCGGCGTAGATCAGGTAATGGTGCGTCTCGACCGAGGCGTTCGATGCCACGTCGATCAGATAGGGTTGCTGCCCGAAGGTTTGTGCGACGAGCGCACCCGCCAGTGCCGCAGCGGCAACAGGGGCTATCGCCGAGGGCGTGTAGGTTCCGATGACGATCTCGAAGGCGTAGAACGCCCCGGCCAGGGGCGCGCCGAACGCAGCGGCGATAGCCGCGCCCGCGCCGGCGCCGACCAGCGTGCGTTGATCGGCGCGACGAAGCTTCAGCCAACCCCCAAGCACCGACGCAACGGCACCACCCATCTGCGCGTATGCGGCTTCAAGACCAACGGAGGCTCCGAACCCGTTGGAGAGTACGGTCTGACCTGAAATAACCAAGCTATCCAGCAGCGACATACGCCCGCCATGAAGGGCGTTTGCCTCCACGGCATCGATGAGGCGGCGCTTTCGGGCGCGGGTCGCGTAGCCAAATGCCGTAAAGATCACGCCGCCCAGCGGCAGCACGATCAGGCTCGCCAGCCCGAGTTCGGCGACGCCGCTCAACCGCGTGTTCGGAGGCAGCGCGAACAGCAGGTGTTGCAGGGTGCGTGCGAGTGCACCCAGAACTACGCTAAGCAGACCGGCCGCAGCGCCGATGCCGATCGCCAGCACAATGAAAGATGCTTCGCTCGCGCGAAGCCATCCCCGGAAATCGCGCGCCAGCACGCGAGCGCGACGGCGAGAGATGATCTGCGCGGCGATGATACGCCGTCCATCCGTCATAGCGGCGCGATGGCAGCAGGTGTTTCCGGGCGACGCTCGCGACGTCGGGCGGTAACGATCAGGTAGATGCCGCCGATGAACATCGGCAGAGTCAGCCACTGACCCATGTGGAGGCCGGTTCGCACGGCGAACGCGACAAGCTGGGCGTCAGGTTCTCGGAAAAACTCGACCGCGAACCGTGCCAGGCCATAGCCGATCAAAAACACCCCGACGAGCATACCAGGCTTGCGGCGCGCGTTAGTGAACCAGAACAAGAAGGCGAGCACCGCAAACAGGGCCACCCCTTCCAGCCCGGCTTCGTAGAGCTGGCTGGGATGGCGGGCCAGACCGTCATGACTTCCGGGGAACACGATCGCCCACGGCAAATCGGCGGGCTTGCCCCACAGCTCGCCATTCACGAAATTGGCGAGACGTCCGAAGAACAGGCCGAGCGGCACCGTGCAGGCCACATAGTCGTGAACCCGCAACCAATCGAGTCCGTGTCGTCGTGCGAACAAGATCAGTGCGAGCGACACGCCGGCCGCGCCGCCGTGGAACGACATGCCCCCATCCCACAGCTTGAAGATTTGCAGCGGGTGAAGGATCATCTCGGGGCCATAGAAGATCACATATCCGAGACGGCCACCCAAGATAACACCAAGAGTGGAGTAGAATACCAGATCATCGGCTTGCGCCCGGTTCATCGGAGCGGCCGGTTGCGCGAGCAGCCGCAACAGGTACCGCCAGCCCACGATGATGCCCGCGATGTAGGCGAGCGAATACCAGCGTAGATCGAGCGGGCCGAGCGATAGGGCTATGGGGTGCAGGCCGAGATCGGCGAATTGGACATGGTGCATCTCGGCCGGCTTTCCAAATTCTGTTAAGTGATGCTTTCGAGCCGCTATTCTCTCCCGTGGTTCAAACCATACAAAAGTGGCAAAACGACTTGGGGCGACCGCCCGATGCCCGGGATAGTCAATGTTTATCCAAGGAGAACATGATGAAGACAATCAAAGTTCTGGCTGACCGTTAAGCCGGGAAGCCGGCGCCTGGCAGGAGTCCGGGCATTGCAGATCACTATGCCGGTCAGATCCGTCCCTTCAACGCATTGCCTGATCGCGAGCGATCGTCGTTGCTGCGCTGATTTGGCTCCGGCTCGTTAACCTTGTTCTTTGGCGACGTTGGGCAGGTTCCCCCGGAAGACGTTGCTGCGCAGTGCTTCGCCGGCTCTGAAGTGCGTGATTTGCTGCAGACCGTGCTCCACCCCGTATACAAACAACGCGGGGCTTTTGCTGGATCCGGAGAAGAGAGGGCTAGGGCCAAAGATAGCATAATCACTGAAATTACCTTTCATCGCTGCGGGTGGGCGTCAGTTTCTCCTCGCCAGAAAACAGTCGGTCGATACTCACCGCGCTGTTGCGATTGCTTCAGACTCGCGCCATCCACCGCCTAATGCGCGGATAAGCCGAATGCTGGCCTGCAGACGCCGCGTGTCTAGATCCAGCGCAGTACGTCGGGCTTGCAATGCGGTCGTCTGGGCGGTGAACACCTCGAGATAGGTCACTGCGCCCTTGCTGTAGCGATTGAGCGAAAGCCGTTCGGTGATTGCAGCCTGCCGAACGGCTTGGTCCTGGGCTGCGGCTTCATCCCCAAGATGGTGAAGCAGCGCGAGATTGTCTTCGACCTGCTGGAACGCCGAGAGCACCGTACTCCGATACTCCGCGCTGGCGCTCGCCCAGCGCGCACGCGCTACGGCGAGTTCGGCACGCCTGCGGCCGCCATCGAACAGGTTGAGCACCGCGCTCGGCCCGATCGACCAGATCTCGTTGGGTGCCGAGAACAGGCCGGGCAGTCCGGTGTTCTGGAAGCCTCCGCTCGCACCGAGCCGAATTGCAGGGAAAAACGCTGCCTTGGCAACGCCAATCTCGGCGTTGGCGGACGCGACACGACGTTCGGCAGCGGCAACGTCCGGGCGGCGTTCGATCAGAGTGGAGGACAAGCCGAGCGGCACTGCGGGTACGTCGAAATCCGTCGCGACGGGCGCGATCGTGAAGTTGGACGCGGGGGTGCCGACCAGACTGGCGATGGCGTGCTCGGTCAGCGCGCGGGACGCTGCAATGTCGGCGAGCTGCGCGCGCGCCTCGGCGAGCTGCGCGCCAGAGCGGCTTGTTTCGATGCCACTGACGATGCCGGCCTGGAACCGCCGCGCGATCAGGTGGTCAGCCTTGGCGAAGGCATCCGCGGTTTGCGACAACAATACGGCTTGCCGGTCATAGCCGCGCAACGCCATGAAGTCGGTGGCGAGTTCGGCCTGCAGGCTCAGCCGGATGGCGGCGAGATCATCGCCCGAGGCCTGCACCTCGGCCTTGCCTGCGGCGACCGTGTTGCGAACACGGCCCCATAAATCGAGTTCGTAGCCAAAGCTCGCCTCGACCGTATCACCGCTGTAAACGTCGGGCTGGTTAGCACCGCGAAGCGGGCGATTGTCGGACTGACGATTGCGCGTCACGTCGACGTCGACACCCAGCTGCGGCAGCAGGGCAGCGCGGCTCTGGCCGAGAAAGCCGCGCGCCGCATCGTAGCGGGCAAGTGCACCGGCATATGTCGGGTTATCGCTCGCGACTTTCCGCTCAAGGCCGTCGAGCGTAGGGTCGTTGAACACCGCCCACCAGTCGCCACGCGGCGCGGTGTCGGCCGGGGTCGCCGGTTCCCACGGGCCGGCTTCCTTGAACGCCGTGACTGTCGGGGTAACCGGCGGGTGATAGGCTGGGGCAAACGAGCAACCGGCGGTGGTGACCAGTAGCGCCAGGGCAGACAACGCGCGGTTAGCCACGGGTCTTATCCTCGACGCGCACCAGTTCACCATCGGCAAGCGAGTCGGGCGGATTGTCGACGATCTGCTGCGATCCTGAAAGACCTGACGTTACTTCGACAGTTTGCCCGAGATCGCGCCCGACGCTGATCGAGCGCAAGTGGACATGCCGGTCCGCGCTTACCGTTGCGACCTGCGTTCCCTTCGCGCGGAAAATCAGCGCGCTGGAGGGGATTTGCACCGTGCTGCCTTGGCCGCGCACGTCGAATTTAACCTGCGCGTAGCCACCTGGCTTTAGCGCGCCGTCCGAATTGTCAGCGATGAGCTGCACCTGAAAGGTGCCGGTCTGCTGGGCGATCGCACCTGAATTGCCGATAACGTGCGCGCTGAAGCTGCGTGACGGGTAATCGGGCGTGGTCAGGGTCGCGGTAAGGCCTGGCGTCATACCCGCCGAGTAATTCTGCGGCACGTTGACGTAGATGCGGATCTTGCGCGTATCGGCGACTGAAAACATCGGCTGCTGCACGGATGCGCCGGGACCTACGAGATCACCGATGTCAGAATTGCGCGATGTCACGGTTCCTGCAAATGGTGCCCGGACGGTCGAGAACGCCTTCTGCGCGAGCAGTCGACCAAGATCGGCGCGCGCGGACTGCACTGCCGCGTTGCGAACCGCCAGATCGCCGTTCTTCTCGTCGGCTTCCTGCTTCGACACCGAATTATCAGTAAGCAAGTCATTCCAGCGCGCTGCGGTGCTACGGGCGAGGCTGGCATGGGCTTGAGCGCTGACCAAGGCAGCGCGCGCCGAGACGATCTGCTGATCGAGTTCGGGCGTGTCGATCTTGCCAAGCGGAGATCCCGCACCGACGACAGCGCCAATATCCTTGTACCAAGCGCTGACATAGCCGCCGACCCGGGCGTAGAGCTTGGCGGCGTTCCACGCCTGCATCGTGCCTGGCAAGGTTAGCGCGTCACTTGCCGATGACCCCTTGGCCGCGATCAGATGCACGGTTGGTACGGAGCGCGCATCCGACCAGGTCTGTGCCTCATGCGTATCGCCTCGGCGCACTACAGCGCCGGCTGCGACCACGCCGATGGCGGCCACCACAGCAACGATACCTGCAGCCTTAAGACCTTTGGGAGCGGGTGCCTGAAGCGGTTCAGCCTGCATGAGCGAGAGTTCCGGTTGCATGAGGATCAGTGGCTGCACGCCGCTCTTTGCGGTGCGCGATCGAGAAAACGACGGGGACGAAGACGAGCGTGGCGAGCGTGGCGCAGATCAGGCCGCCAATGACGGCTCGGCCGAGCGGAGCGTTCTGCTCGCCGCCTTCGCCCAAGCCGAGCGCCATCGGCGCCATGCCGATGATCATGGCGAGCGCAGTCATCAGCACCGGGCGGAAGCGGGTTGCGCCCGCCTCTGCTGCGGCAAGGAGCGCATCGCCTGTTGCTGCCAGGCGTTCGCGCGCGAAGCTAACCACCAGCACTGAGTTTGCGGTTGCCACGCCCATGCACATGATCGCACCGGTCAGCGCCGGCACCGATAGCGGCGTGTGCGTTGCGAACAGCATCCACACGATCCCGGCGAGGGCGGCGGGCAAAGCGGAGATGATGACCGTTGGATCGACCCAGCTCTGGAAGTTGACGACAATCAGCAGGTAGATCAGCACAATCGCGCCGATCAGGCCGAAGATCAGGCCCGAGAAGGCAGTGTTCATCGTCTCGACCTGACCACGCAGCTTCACGCTCGAGCCCTTGGGCAACGTGCCCTTTGCGTCGTCCAGCACCTTCTGGATGTCTGCGGCAACCGCGCCGAGGTCGCGCCCCTGTGTAGTGGCATAGACGTCGTAGGACGGTTGCACCGCGTAATGCGTAACCACAGCAGGCGATGGCTCGCGGTGGAGGGTGCCGAGCGCGCCGAGCAGCTGATACGTGCCGCCCGATCCGGTGATTGGCAGGTTCTGGAGCGCCGAAAGGCTGTCGGTGCGGTATTGCGGCGTCTGCACGACGATCGGGTACGAAACGCCGTTCTTTGGGTTAAGCCAGAAGGCCGGCGCGACTTGGAAGCTGCCCGCAAGGTTCACGGCCATGCTCCGCGTCACGTCGTTTTCCGTGATCCCGACCCGATCGGCCTGCGCGCGGTCCACGTCGAAGCCGAGTTCGGGATAGGTTTCGGTTTGCTGGACGCGCACGTCCGCGATGCCGGCGATATGTTGCATCTTCTCGGCGAGCGCCTGCGCATAGGCCTTGCTGCCCTTGATGTCGTTGCCGGTCACCATCACGTCGATCGGTGCAGGCGCGCCGAAGTTGAGGATCTGGCTGATGATGTCGGCCGGAAGGAACGAGAACACCGAGCCGGGGAATGCATCGGGCAAGGCCTTGCGAAGCGCACGAACATAGCCTGCAGTGGGCTTGTGATCTTCCGACAGCGTGACGAGAATGTCGCCGTCCTGCGGGCCAACGCCGCCGGTATTCGAATAGGCGCGGTTGATGCCCGATACCGGCATGCCGATGTTGTCCACGATCGACACCAGTTCGTCGGGCGGGATGACCGAGCGGATGCGATCCTCGACATGGTCGAACATCGCCGCCGTCTCCTCGATGCGCGTACCGATCGGCGCGCGGACATGGAGGTTGATCTGCCCCGCGTCGATGGTCGGGAAGAAGTTGCGACCCAACATCGGCACCAGCAGGAATGAGAGCAGCACCACGACCATAAAGGCGGGCACGAAAACGCGCCGACGTGCGAGCGCGAAGTCGAGCAGCGAGACGTAGTAACCGCGCACCTTCTCGAAGCGATGTTCGAAGCCGCTCTGAAAACTGCGCAATACGTTGCGGCTTTTCGGGCGTCCGGCCTTGGCGTCGTGGCTGGCCATGACCTCAGCGGTATGCTCGGAGGCGTGCTGCCGCAGCAGATAGTTGCCCATCGTGGGGACGAGCGTTCGCGACAGAACGAACGAGGCGATCATGGCGAATACGACTGCCATCGCCATCGGCGCGAACAGGAAACCCGCCACACCGGGCAGAAAGAACATCGGCAGGAAGGCAATGCAGATGCAAAGCAAGGACACAAACGCCGGGCCAACGATCTGCTCGGCACCGTCGAGAATCGCATCACGCACGGTCTTGCCCTGTTCGAGATGCCAGTTGATGTTCTCGATCGTTACCGTCGCATCGTCGACAAGGATGCCGACCGCGAGCGCCAGCCCTCCAAGCGTCATGATGTTGAGCGTTTGACCTGCCGCCGCCAGCCCCGCCACGGCTGCGAGGATGGCAAGCGGGATTGAGGCTGCAATAATGACGGTCGAGCGCCACGAGCCGAGGAATAACAGGATCATCAGCGAGGTGAGCGCAGCGGCGATCACGCCTTCCTTGATGACGCCGGACACTGCCGCCTTCACGAACAGCGACTGATCGGACAGCGGCTGAACCTTGAGCGATGGCGGCAGCGTCTCCCGGATCTTCGGTAGGAGGGCCTTGGCCTGATCGACGATCGCGATAGTGGAAGCGGCGCCCGACTTTAGTACTGTCATCAGCACTGCGCGGCCGCCATCGACGCGCACCACGTTACGCTGAGGCGGGGATCCGTCTCGGACGTGCGCTACATCGCGCATTGTCACGGTCGCCCCATCAACGGTCTTGATGGGCAGGTCGTTGAGCTGCTCGACAACCTCCGGCGAGTTGTTCAGCCGGACGTTATACTCGTACTCGCCGATCTTGGTGGTGCCCGCGGGCACGATCTGGTTCTGCGCGGCGAGTGCGGCGCCGACGTCGCTCGCCGACAGGTGCCGTGCCTGAAGCGCGCCCGGATCGAGGTCGATCTGGATCTGGCGTTCCTTGCCGCCATACGGCGACGGAATCGCCGCGCCCTGCACCGAGGCGAGCGCGGGGCGGATGAAGTTCTGGCCGAGATCGTAAATCTTCTGTTCGGACAGATCCTTTGCCGACAACGCGAGTTGAAGGATCGGCACGGTTGATGCGTTGTAGTTGAGGATCTGCGGCGGGGTGATACCGGGCGGCATCTGCTTCAGCACCGTCTGCGACGCCGCCGTGACCTGTGCGGACGCCGTGCGGATATCAACACCAGGCTGGAAGAAGATCTTCACGATGCCGACGCCGTTGAGCGACTGGCTCTCGATATGGTCGATGTCGTTGACGGTGCTCGAAAGCTGGCGTTCGTAATAGTACACGACGCGGCCGGCCATGTCCTCGGGCGGCAGGCCACGATAGGTCCATACCACCGCGATCACGGGGATCTTGATGTCCGGGAAGATGTCGGTCGGCGTGCGTACCCATGCGATCGAGCCGGACAGCACGATCAGGATAGCGAGGACGACAAACGTATAGGGCTTGCTGAGCGCAAGCTTGACGAGTTGTAACACGGATCGCCGGCCCTCTTTCCACGGAATGAGGGGCTCCATCTAAAGCTGTTGCACCGCAGCGCATCTTAAATGAATTTCACCTGGGAGCGTCGCGACCCGGATGGAGCCGGGACATGTGCATCGTCAGGTCGCGGGTATCGCCGGCTGTGGCGAGGTCTGCCCAAGATCAACCGAACAGCGTATTGCGACAAGCAACCCCGGCGATCCGTCAGCGAGTTCCAGATCGAAGCCATGAAGGTGAACGATGGCTGCGACCACGCTGAGGCCGAGACCGCTACCAGGGATGCCGCCCGTATCCACACCCCGGTAGAAGCGCCGCAGCGCGGCCCGTCGCTCCTCAGCCACCAGACCGGGGCCGTTATCACGGACCCCGATGACAACACGTACCGCTTCGACATCAATCGTCAGCCAGACGTCGCCGCCCACGCCGGTAAACTTAATCCCATTATCGACCAGATTGCTGATCGCCTCGAACAGTAGGTTCGGGTCGCACGTGATTGCTGCATCCGGTCCGTCGGGGCGGTGTAGCCGCACGCCGGCATCTTCGGCGAGCGGCTCGTAGAGATCATATGCTGCCGTGAGCAGCGACGCGACTGAAACAGTAATAAATCCAGCATGGCGACCGCGGGCCTCAAGTTCGGAAATGCGCAGTAATGCCGCAAACCGATCAAGCACCACGTCGAGATCCGCCGTCGCCGTCTTGGCAAGTGTGATCATCTGAGTGTTACCGTCAGCGATCGTGATCGCACGCTGCAGATGACCGCGCACATGCGCCAAAGGCGTGCGCAGATCGTGCGCAATAGCATCGGTGACGCCCTTCACTTGTGCGACCACACGTTCCACCTCTTCAATCATTGCATTAACCGTACCGGCGAAGAGATCGAGTTCATCTCCGCGCTTACTGACAGGCATGCGCCGGTCTAATCGCCCTGCGGCGATCTCGCGGCTCGTTGCTTGTAAATCACGGACGCGGCGCAGCGGTGCAAGACTCAACACGAAGCCGGCGCCAAAAACCAACAGCACCATCGCGACGCCGGTGAAGACCAGAATGCCAAGCATCCGGTGCCGCAGATCGATGATTGGCGAAATATCGCGGCCGATCAGGATGATCTCTCCGGTCGCAGCGCGGATCGCCAAAACGCGCAGCGGATTATGCATAAGCTGCCCGCTAATATTTGTAGGGCGATTGAAGCTCAGATCAGCCCCAACGCGAAGGTTGCCCGCGACATGCTCGCCGTCATGCGACTGCAAGCCGAACAGGGTCAACCCGCTGGCATTATGTCGAATCTCGGCATTTATACGGTCCGGTAGCGCCTCGGCTGATACCGATTGTAGGCGCGCCGCCTCCAATCGAAGGATGCGATCCGTTCGCGCAGTTAGCTCATGCGCGGAAAGCGCATAGATCAATGCGAGTAAAGCGACCACACCTAGCGCGAAAACTACGCCGAGCAGAGCGGTTAGCCTGAATGTGCTCGTCTTGCGGATCTCGTGAAACCGAAGCCGCTCAAATGACATCAAAACGGTATCCCTCGCCCTTTACGGTCGTGATTGCCGATGGTTGATCAGGGCGATCCAGTTTCTTGCGAAGTTTTGCGATGTGAACGTTGATGAGATTTGGGCCAGGATCGAAATGATACCCCCAGACTTGCTCGAAAATAATTCGACGGCTCAGTGTGTCGCCGGCATGGCGCAAAAAGAGTTCAAGCAGTCGAAACTCCATGTGCAGAAGCCGCACAGGCTCCCCGCCTACAGTCACCTGGCGACTGACGATATCGAGGGCGATGTTGCCGCACTGGAGTACGGCGTCGACGCTGCCCTGGCGGCGACGTAACAGGACCTCCACACGCATCACCATCTCATCAGGTACAAAAGGTTTGATCAGGTAATCGTCACCGCCGGCACGCAGGCCAGCAATCCGCTCATCGACATCACTGAGCGCACTGATCATCAAAACGGGTATCATCAAGCGCCGATCGCGCAGGAGTGCAACCAGGGCGAGGCCGTCGAGCCCGGGCAACATGCGGTCCAGCGTGGCAAGGTCGAATGGCTCCCGAAGCAGCTGTTCGACAGCCAGCAGGCCGTCGGCGACATGAGCGACCTTGTGTCCATGAGATCTCAAGGCGTCGATGATTTGGTCGGCTGTATCGGGATCGTCCTCAATGACGAGAATACGAGCCATGACTATTCCTCCACCTACGTTCGAGCGCCTATTTCGCCGATTATCCTCGTTAACTTTACCGGGCGCGTTTGAGACTACGTGTCCAGCCCTTCCGCGTTGATCGCCTCCTGCGTGGGCGCCGGGAAGTGGCGGTAGAGTGTCGGAACCGAGACGCCAATCGCCGGTGCAATTTCCCTGATCGCCATGCCGGAAGCCAGGAGTTTGCGCGCCGCCTCGAGCCGCTTGGGCGTCATCACCGTTTTTCGACCGCCTACCCTGCCCTCCCGCCGGGCTATTATCAGCGCAGCGGTGGTGCGCTCGCGATTAAGGTCGCGCTCCATCTCCGCCATTGCCGCCAGGATGTGAAAGACGAGCTTGCCCGCTGTCCCAGCGGTGTCTATCCCGTCAGTAATTGAGCGAAGTCCGAGACCACGATCGGTCAGATCGGCCGCAAGATCGACCAGGCCTTTCATCGTTCGGCCGAGGCGGTCGAGCTTCCACACCACCAGCACGTCGCCAGCGCGTGCGTGCGACAGCGCTTCAGCCAGGCCGGCGCGGTTCGCCTTTGCTCCGCTCGCTTTGTCGGAAAAAGTTCGCTCACACCCGGCATTGCGCAACGCTTCGAGCTGGGGCGTCAGATCCTGTTCGGACGTGGAGACCCGCGCATAGCCAATCAGCATGAACCGTTCTCAAAACTCATGTCTCGCGACTATCACGACCACCTCCATTCGAGAAAGTGTTTTGATACGCGTCCAGACCTTGCTAGACGTTCTCAAATGGTCGCGTATCAAAATCGATCGAGACTGTTGAAAAACTCGCGCTTGCGACAGGGTGGAAGTGGTGATTCACTGCGGCATAGGCAGCAGGGTATCACAGGCATGATGGGTCAGCAGGTGGCGCAAGGCGCGCTATTTTACAGCTTCCGGCTCGACGAGCACGTGCCTGCGGACCACCTGCTTCGGCGCATTGATGGGCTGCTCGACTTCGGCTTCGTTCGGGAAGCGCTGGCGGCCAGCTACAGTTCAACTGGACGCCCCTCGGTTGATCCGGAGCTGATGCTCAGGATGCTGCTCGTCGGCTACTTGTTCGGCATCCGCTCAGAACGCCGTCTGTGCGAGGAGGTGCATCTCAATCTGGCCTATCGCTGGTTCTGCCGGCTCGATCTGCCTGACCGGGTGCCCGACCATTCGACCTTTTCCAAAAACCGCCATGGCCGCTTTCGTCAGTGCGACCTGTACCGTCTGCTGTTTGAACAGGTGGTGAGCCGCTGTGCCGCGGCTGGATTGGTGGCAGGCCGCGAACTGGCTGTAGATGGCAGCACGATCATGGCCGATGCCAGCCATGAGAAGAAGCTGAAGGGGGCAACCGCACCTGATGATCTGCGTGCAGGCGATGCAGTGTCACGTCCTGTTGCCGAGTATCTCGCTGCTCTCGACGCCGCGCTGCCAGTCAACCCCGATGAGCCAGCACCCGTCGAACCCATGTACGTCTCGCCAACCGATCCGCAGGCGGCGCTTTCATGCAAACACGGCCCGGCACGCTATGCCTATGCCATCAATCCGCTGCTCGACCTCGACACCGATTGCATCCTCGACGTGGAGGCAACACCGGCGCGTTTCTCCGCTGAGGTGACCGCCACGCGGACGTTATTGTCGCGTGCTCAGGCCAAGCTCGGGATCCAGCCCTCAAGCCTCGCCGCGGACAAGGCATACGGCAGCGGCCCGCTGCTCGGTTGGCTGGTAAAGCAAAGCATTACTCCGTACATCCCGGTGATCGATCGCACCCGCCAGCGGGACGGCTTCTTCACCCGCGACGCGTTTACTTACGACCCTGACGCCGACGCCTACCGCTGCCCGGCTGACAAATCTCTCACTTACCGTGGTACGGTACCCTCCAGTCAGGTTCGTCGATACCGCAGCCGCGCGGCCGATTGCTCCGGGTGCCTACTCAAGCAGCAATGTACCACGGCCAGGCAGCGCGCCATTGCTCGGCTGGTCAATGAGGACGCGCGCGACCACGTGCGCGCACTCGCCGGAACCGAAGAATATGCGCGTGCGAGACAGAGACGAAAGCGCATCGAGCGCGTATTTGGGCACCTCAAACGCAACCTGAAGCTCAGATCTCTCAAGCTTCGAGGCCTCGCCGGTGCCGCCGAGGAGTTCACCATGGCAGCCGCAGCCTACAACCTCCAGCTGCTGAGCAATCGGGCAGCGCCAGTCTGAGCGGACAGCCTGCTCTCGCAACATGGCCAACATCCCAAACGGCCCTTGCCGCCGATCACGCACCCTTTTTCAACAGCCTCGACCGGTTATGACACCGGCAGCGTTACCGACTGGAATGATGAAGCAGGAAGCGTATCGGCGCGATCAGTCTGGGATCAGCGCCCAACCACGCAGCTGCAACGTCGCCAAAGTAGTCAGCGCAGACACGTCGGTCTCGACACTCTTTTCTACCGTAGCGGGGTCGATCTTGTTGCCAATAAGAGCTTGGCTGCATACCCGAACGGACACACCCGCCTTCTTCAACGCCTCAATCAAAGCAAGGTTGGGGTTCGCAGCTACTCCCGTCTTTATCGCATAGGCGCGATCTTCGGTAACGATGGGCGTCGCCGGACCGTGGACGATCACGACGACATCGCCTTGTTCTGGACGAACGCCGTCGTTGCCTAGCAGGTTCAGGAAGCGGGCGACCTTCTCCAGAGATGGATTGATCTTATCCGGCGTTGCCGCGGCCTTGGTCACATTGAACAGCACGCGATAGCGCAACTTGCGATCGGGCCGTTCCGCAGCACCTTCGATGGGTGTGATCGCGCCGTATCCCGCTATCACCGCCTGCCCGGGCACGCTGGCTAAAGCACTGACGCTGCTCATGAGTGACAAGCATCCTGCAACAGCAATGATTGGCATGCGCATCCGCTTTTTCCTTTTTCAGTCAAAATGATCAGCCAACTCTCGCAAAAACGGCCGCACCGATATTTTGCGGTCGAACCACGGAGGGCGTCTCGCGCGGTCGTACTTGGCGGAGGGCGGGGGCTGTTTGGGGGGCCGACAGATCGTCGGCTCCAAACATCGCCTCCAGGGTTCGCACGCACAATGCGGCTGCGTCGTCGGCAAGGCGGTAGTGAACCTGTTTGGCCTCACGTCTGGTCTTAACGAGTTCGGCGCGCCGTAGCTCGGCAAGCTGCTGGCTGAGCGCGGGTTGTGTCACGCCCGTGGCGGCCTCAATGTCCGCTACCTGCCGTTCGCCGTCTAAGAGATAGGACAGGATCATAAGCCGCTGAGGCTGCGCGAACACGCGCAGCTTCTCGACTGCGACGTCGGCGAGCGCGCGGGACTGGTAAATCGCCGTCACCGGTCAGCCTTCGTTTGGTGAAACCAGTCAGCGCCTGCGTGCCCCGGCAAGGCAGGAGGCAGGAGCACGTCGTCACCCGGCTGCCAGTCAGCAGGCGTATAGGCCTCGCCATCGGCCGAGCGCCGCAACGCCCTGACCGTGCGCAGCATCTCGTCGACAGACCGACCAACATTCATCGGATACCAGCTAAGCGCGCGGATGATGCCTTCAGGATCGATGAAGTAAGTCGCGCGCACGGTTGAGGCATCTCCGGCCTGCTCGTCGAGCATGCCGTAGGCATACCCGACCGCCATCGAGGGATCTTCGATTACCGGAAATGGCACCTCTACACCGAAGACGTCTTTGATCGCGCGTAGCCAAGCCACGTGCGAGTAGAGGCTGTCGACCGACAGCCCTAGCAGCGCGCAATCCAACTCTTCAAAGCGAGGTGCCGCCTTGGCCAAGGCCACAAACTCGCTGGTGCAAACCGGCGTGAAGTCGGCAGGGTGCGAGAAGAACACGACCCAGCGCCCACGATACTGATCGAGCGCAATCTCGCCCTGCGTGGTGCGGGCGGTGAAGTTCGGGGCTGCATCCCCGATGCGCAGCGAGCGCGGCATGTTCGCATCAATCATTTCCATTCCTCCCAAATGGCACGAACACCCCGTTGACGCAATATGATTACACAACTACATAAACCGTGATATTGATTAAACGGAGATGGTCATGGACCCGGTTTTGAGCGAAGCCAACGCCCAGATCAGACGCGCAAAAACGGCCGGATCGCCGGTCGTTCAGTCCTTCTTTGGTGAGCCCACCAACACAGCGACCTACGTCGTTTGGGACGCGGCGACGAAAAAAGCTGCGATCGTCGACAGCGTCCTCGATTTTGACGCCGCGGCGGGCCGGACCAAAACTGCGTCGGCGGACGCAGTGATCGCTTACGTGCGGGATCAGGGACTGACGGTCGATTGGCTGTTGGAAACCCATGCACATGCCGATCACCTGTCTGCGGCACCCTATCTTCAACAGGCGCTTGGCGGGCAGCTCGCGATCGGTCGTGAGATCATCCGGGTCCAGAACGTATTTGGCAAAATCTTCAACGCTGGCACCGATTTCGAGCGCGACGGTTCCGAGTTCGACCGGCTGTTCGAGGACGGCGACCGCTTTGCCATCGGCAACATCGACGCCATTGCGCTGCATGTGCCCGGCCATACGCCGGCGGACATGGCCTATGTCATTGGCGACGCAGTCTTCACTGGGGATACGCTCTTCATGCCCGATTACGGCACCGCGCGGGCGGACTTTCCTGGTGGCGACGCACGCCAGCTATTCCGCTCGATCCGCCGGCTCATGCAGCTGCCGGACGAGACGCGCCTGTTCCTCTGCCACGACTACAAGGCGGTGGGGCGCGACGAATATGTCTGGGAAACGACTTTAGGCGCGCAGCGTGTCGGCAACGTCCATGTCCATGAAGGGGTCAGCGAAGACGACTTCGTCGCAATGCGGACCAGTCGCGACGCGACCTTGTCGATGCCCAAGCTCATCCTGCCCTCGATCCAGGTGAACATGCGCGGTGGTCATCTGCCGGAGCCGGAAGTCAACGGCACCCGCTACCTCAAGATTCCGCTGGATGCGCTGTGATGCCGGGCTTTCCCCATGCCATGCCATTCGAAGGCTTCATCGGCGGGCTGATGATCGGTGTCGCCGCGGCGATCATGCTGCTCGGAAACGGCCGCATCGCCGGAGTCAGCGGCATGTTCGCAAGGGTTTTGGGTCTTTCCGCTGGAGGCCCACCATGGGCAATCGCGCTGTTTTTCACCGCAGGTCTGCCTTTGGGCGCGGGTATTGTTGCAGCCAGCTTAGGCGTGAAGGCCAGCTTTCCGACATCGCTTTCGCTGATCGCCGTCGCCGGTCTGATCGTCGGTATCGGAACACGGCTCGGGTCCGGGTGCACCAGTGGTCACGGCGTATGCGGCCTGTCTCGCCTGTCGCCCCGGTCCATCGCCGCGACCGCTACGTTCATGGCAACCGGCGTCGTCACGGTCACGATCATGCGTCTGTCCGGGGTACTACAGTGATGCGCCAGAACCTCATTTCACTCGCCAGCGGGACGCTGTTCGGCGCCGGCCTTGTTGTCTCCGGAATGATCGATCCGGCGCGCGTACGGGCGTTCCTCGATGTCACCGGCGCGTGGGACCCAACCCTGGCGTTCGTCATGGCAGGCGCTATCCTGCCGATGGCGATAGCATGGTTTGTCGTGCGGCGTCGCTCGACCCCGATTGCGGCTGAACAGTTCTATACGCCAGCCACCTCGCCGATCGACCGGCACCTCATCGGCGGTGCGGCCTTGTTCGGCATAGGCTGGGGCATCGTCGGATTGTGCCCAGGTCCTGCCATTGCCGCACTGGCGATCCAGCCTCTGCCGGCACTGATCTTCATCGCTGCAATGGCCCTCGGCGCTGCCGTCCACCGCTTTGCATTCACTTCCCGCCGTTCGGCCTGATCAGACAGGAGACATCACATGGCTTTCAAGCAGATCACCTCGTCCTTCTCTGCCGCCCCCCAGCTGACGCAAGCCGACCTCGCCGCTGCCGCGCAGGCAGGATATCGCTCGATCATCTCAAGCCGCCCGGACGGCGAGGAGGCGGGCCAGCCAAGCGCGGAAGTAATGGCTCGATTGGCCAGCGAACACGGTCTCGCGTTTGCGCATGTTCCAATCGTACCGGGCAAAGCGACTGACGCCGATGCGGATCGCATGAAGGAGGCGCTGGCCACGCTGCCACAGCCGACGCTCGGCTTCTGCCGCAGCGGGACGCGCGCGGCGACATTGTGGGCATTGGCCGAGGCCGATCGCGCCGATTCGGCGACGATCATCGGCCAGGCAAAGGCAGCCGGGTACGACCTTGCCGATCTGACGCCTGCGCTGAAGCGCCGTTCCGAGAGGGTGGATCAATGACCTACGACATCGTCATCATTGGGGGCGGTGCCGCCGGCATCGCGACCGCCTCCAGCATTCTGAAGCGCAACGCCAAGGTGACGATCGCGGTCGTCGATCCCGCCACGGACCACTATTACCAGCCTGGTTGGACGATGGTCGGAGCCGGCGTCTTCACGCCCGAGCAAACCCGGAAGGCCGAAGCCGATGTGATGCCTAAGGGCGTCCGGTGGATACGATTGCCCGCGATCACCATCGACCCCGACCGCCACGCGATCCAGCTCGGAGACGGAAGCTCCATTGATTATCACGTCCTGATTGTAGCGCCCGGGCTGCGCTTGGCGTGGGAGAAGATCGAGGGGCTACCAGAGGCCCTTGGCCGCAACGGTGTCACCTCAAACTATCGCTATGACCTGGCGCCCTACACCTATCGGCTCGTCAAGGAATTGCAGCGGGGGCGTGCGCTGTTTTCGCAGCCACCAATGCCGATCAAGTGCGCCGGCGCACCGCAAAAGGCCATGTATCTCTCATGTGATATCTGGCGAGGCTGCGGCGTCCTCCCCGCGATCGATGTTGAGTTCCACAACGCCGGCGCCGCCCTGTTCGGGATTCCGACCTACGTCCCGGCGCTGATGGAATATGTCGAGAAGTACGGCATCGATCTCAGGCTTGAATCCAACCTTGTCGCAGTCGACGCCGATCGTCGTGTCGCCACGTTCGAGCGCAAGCAGGACGGCGTCTCCGAGAGGATCGAACGCCCGTTTGACATGCTCCACGTCGTTCCGCCCCAAGTGTCGCATGCCGTCGTCGCCAATAGCCCGCTCGCGGCCGCGAACGGCTTTGTCGAGGTCGACGAGACTACGCTGCGGCACAAGCGATTTGAAAACGTCTTTGGCCTTGGCGATGCCGCTGGGACCAGCAACGCCAAGACGGCCGCTGCTGCTCGCGTCCAGGCGCCGGTAGTCGCGGTCAACGCGCTGGCCGCGCTCGACGGCAGCCCCCCCGTTGCCGACTATAATGGTTACGGCTCATGCCCTCTCACGGTCGAACGCGGTAAGATCGTCCTCGCCGAGTTTGGCTATGGCGGAAAGCTGCTGCCCAGCTTCCCATCCTGGCTGCTGGACGGAACGCGACCCACGCGCGCCGCCTGGTTCCTGAAGGAGCGGATGCTTCCCCCGATCTATTGGCAGGGCATGCTGAAGGGCCGCGAGTGGATGGCCGCCCCGCATAAAATCGGCAAGGCAGCATGACTCTCGAACCGATCCAGTATCTGCTTGGCACCCTTTCGGGCAGCCTGGTCGGATTTACCCTTGGCCTTGTAGGAGGCGGGGGCTCGATCCTCGCCGTACCGCTAATGGTGTATCTGGTGCGCGTACCCGATGCGCACCTTGCAATCGGCACGAGTGCGTTTGCCGTAGCAGCCAATGCCGCGACCGGTCTGATCGGCCATGCCAAGGCTCATACCGTAAAATGGCGGTGCGGGGGCCTGTATGCCACAGCGGGCGTCATCGGCGCGCTGCTAGGGTCCACCGTCGGCAAAGCCGTCGATGGCGGCAAGCTGCTCTTTCTGTTCGCGCTCGTCATGGTCGTCGTCGGCGTCCTGATGCTTCGCGGGCGGGGTGATGCAGGTAATCCCGGTGCGGAATGCAACCGGGAGAAGGCACCCAAGGTGCTGGGCTACGGCCTTGGGACGGGCTTGTTCTCAGGGTTCTTCGGCATCGGAGGTGGCTTTCTGATCGTTCCGGGCCTGATCGGATCGACGGGTATGCCGATCCTTAACGCTGTCGGCACGTCGTTGATTGCTGTCACCGCCTTCGGCCTGACGACCGCTGCTAATTATGCATTCTCCGGGCTGGTCGACTGGCCGCTTGCCTTCGTCTTCATTGGCGGCGGGGTCGTCGGCGGGTTGATCGGCACACGCATCGCCAAGCGCCTTGGCTCGGGCGGAACGCTTACCACCGTCTTCGCGGTGCTGATCTTCGTCGTGGCAGCTTACATGCTCTGGAAGAGCGCCGGCGCGTTTCTCTGATGGGAAGCGCGATTGCCATCGGACCGCTTATGATGGCGGTCGATCGTGGATTGGCGGTACTGTGCGTCGCCGTGTTCCTGGGGCTCACGACCGTGGCAGGGCGGTTCCGCTTCCCGCAAGTGTCTACGGTTACGACCGGTGCCATCGTCGCTGGACTGGTGGCGGCGCGGATCGGCTATGTCGCGGCACATTGGGCAAGCTATGTCGAAGCGCCGCTATCCATTTTCGCCGTCTGGCAGGGTGGCTTCTCTGCGATGGCCGGCATCGTTGGTGCTGCCGCAACGCTGGCCTTCCAGCTTGGCCGAACACGCGCCTTGGCGGTGGGCTGGGGGGCGTTGGCAATAGCGGGTGGCCTGTGGTTCACGCTCCAGGCGCTTATCCCGCCCGTGACCTATGGCCCCTTCCCCTATCATTTAACGTTGACGACGCCGTCCGGCGCTCCTCTCCCGCTTGCACGTTTCCGAGGCCGCCCCTTCGTGGTCAATCTATGGGCGACATGGTGCGGGCCGTGCCGGCGCGAGCTGCCGATGCTCGACGCCGCGGCAACGCGCAATCGGGATGTGCCGATCCTGCTCGCCGATCAGGGTGAGTCACCAGCAATCGTCACCGGGTTTCTTACCCGTGAAGGCATCGGCGTGAACAATGTCGCGCTCGATCCTTCCCGTAGGCTTTCTCAAGCCTTCGAGGTGGCTGGTTATCCCGCAACCGCCTTCGTCGCTGCGGACGGCACGATCATGCAGCTTCAGTTCGGCGAGCTGTCGCGCGCCGCCCTCGCCGATGGGATCGATATGGCAAGGAAACACCGATGAACCGACGCAACCTTCTCTGTCGCAGCTTTCTGGCGTTGCTCACCGTCGCCGTGCCGACAGTGCCAGCAGTTGCGCAGCAACCCGATCTGTCGCGTAAGGCGGTCGTCGACGATCCCGTCGCTCCGAAGCGTGTCGGCCAAGCCTATGACGTCACCGTCGTTGAATTTTCCGACTATAATTGCCCGTATTGCCGGCGAATGGAGCCGGTGCTGAACGCGCTTGTCGCGGCCGATCCGAAGGTACGGATCGTCTATCGTGACTGGCCGATCTTTGGCCCTGCATCCCGGGAAGCCGCACGGGCTGCGGTCGCAAGCCAGTGGCAGGGCAAGCATGCTGCCTTTCATGAGGCGTTGCTGACCTCGCCGGCACGGCTCGACAGTGCCGGGATCAAGGCCGCTGCCGCGAAAGCAAAGATGGACTGGCCACGTCTGCAACGCGATCTGAAGACGCGCGGCGCAGAAATCGATGCGCTTCTCGCACGCACCAACGCTATCGCTCGAGCGATCGGGTTCAACGGAACACCTGCGCTGATCGTCGGCTCGCAAGTGGTGGCCGGCGCGGTTGATCTGCCGACGCTACGCCGGCTTGTCGCAACGGCGCGCAGCAAGCCTCAGGTGCATTAAATATGCCAGAGCCGCTCAATCGCAGGCAGGCAGTCGGGCTTGGAGCCGTCGTCGTGACTGGCTGGGCAGCCGGACAGGTGCTGCGACGCACAGCGCCGATCGGTCGCGACGTTGGTCCGACCGCTGACCAGATTCTGGCAGGCAGCGGTTCGCCTGAATACGGCCCTGCCAATGCAACGCTGCGACTTGCCGTGTTCACCGATTATCGTTGCCCGGCCTGTCGTCACGCCTTCCCCGCAATGGAAGAGGCGGTGCGACACGATGGCAAGGTTCGGGTTATCTACAAGGACTGGCCGATCTTCGGTCCGCCGTCCGAACGCGCCGCGAGCGTTGCACTCGCCTGTGCCGAACAGGGCATCTACCCAGCCGTTCATCGCCAGCTGATGACCGACAGTCGTATGATCGACGACGACATGCTCAGGGACATTGTCACCGGCGCTGGCGGGGACTGGCTGCGCGCGACGACCTGGCTTGCTGCGCATGGACAGGCTGTCGCGGCACGCCTGCGGGCGAACGGCCGAGAGGCCTATTCGATCGGTTTGGCCGGCACCCCGGGCTTTCTTGCCGGACGCATGCTGGTGATGGGCGCAATCGAAGCGGGTGATTTTGAACGGTTGTTCGCGCGGGCGCGGACGGAAAGCTAACAGAGCGAGAGGATGAAAACATGATCGAGTATGAGCACGATGGCATGACCGTTGCGTCGCTCCATGACGAACACACTGGCAGCTTCCAATATGTTGTCATCGACGAGACCACGAAGACGGCTGCGATCATCGACCCGGTCATGGATTTTGATCCGCGCGCCGGTGCGACCGCGACCCGCAACGCCGATCTAATCCTCGACTATGTACGTGAGAAGGGGCTGACTGTTGAATGGGTGCTCGACACCCACCCCCATGCCGATCACTTCTCAGCCGTTCCGTACCTCGCCGGCAAGACCGGTGGCAAAACCGCGATCGGCAACAAGATCGTGGAAGTGCAGAAGCTGTGGCGGGACATCTACTGCCTGCCCGATCTCGCCGTCGACGGCAGCCAGTGGGACCGGTTGTTTGCGGATGGCGAGCGTTTCCGGATCGGTACGCTAGACGCTCAAGTCATGCTGTCCCCGGGCCATACGCTCGCCTCGATCACTTATGTCGTCGGTGACGCCGCGTTCGTTCACGACACGCTTATGGTCCCCGATAGCGGCACAAGCCGGGCAGACTTCCCGGGTGGTGATGCTCATGCGTTGTGGCGCTCGATTCGCGCCATCCTCGATCTGCCACCCGAAACCGCAACCTATGTCGGGCATGACTATGGAAAGGATGGCCGGGACGTACTCGGTCACTCGACCGTCGCCGATCAGCGTCGCGACAACATCCATGTTCACGATGGCATCGACGAAGCCGAGTTCGTCGCAACCCGCGAGAAACGCGACGCATCGCTCCCACTACCCGACCTGATGCTTACCGCGCTTCAGGTGAACATACGTGGCGGCCGACTGCCAGATGCCGACGAATGTGGGACGGCGTTTCTCAAGTTGCCACTGAACCGGTTTGGACCTGCTGCTTCATAGCTCAGTCCGCGCTGTCTCAAGTGTCACAACCGAACGAGACTGTTGAAAAATGGCTGCTTGCGATGGTGACGAGGGCGTGATTCACTCCTGCAAGGCGGCAGGGGGTCACGGACATGATGGGTCGGCAGGTGGCACAGGGCG
>NZ_SCNL01000016.1 GCF_005502745.1 Sphingomonas sp. 3P27F8 | reverse complement strand
CCCTCGGTCATGACCGAGGCCATGGACGTGCTCAATCAGCATTTTGCCAATGCTGCCTGATCCCCAGACGGGGTGACGCTGCCCGGCCGTCACCAATGTTTGCAACAGAGCCCGCGATATCGCACCAGATGTAACCTTTGACCGCCTGTCCGCACACTTCGTAGACATCGGCGACTCTGTTGCCCGGGCTGGGGCCCGACGAGCCCTTGCAATGATAAAAGCGAACATCGACACCGCCATCGTCGCGTAGCTTGAATGCCACGAAATCGGCCGTCTCGCCGCTGCCATGGTCCCAATAGACGACGTCATCGCTTCCACCCGCCAGAACCTGGCGCAGGTGACCCTGGATCGACGTGGCAAGACCAACTCCCGCCGCGTACTCCACCTTGATATCGACGCCGGCGGCGTTCCAGTCGAGCGTGTCGACCAGGTCGGCGCTGTAGAGCTCGAAGCCTCCAGCCGGCGGCGGATAATGTTCCTCGCCATCAAGCCGCGACCAGTCGTCGAGCGTAAAGGCGACCGGGTCATCGTTCAAATAGTCTGCCAGATCGACATCATGACGCTGCCAGTCGAGAACCACCCGTGGCTGGACATCGTCGAGATAGCCGAACAGGGGGCCGCCGCCTTCAAGCCTGAAAATCAGGTTTGTCGCCACGAGATCATTGGCAAGGCAAATGGCGATATGATGATCGCCCCAGCCTGTGACGTCGAGAGAGAATTCGGTCAGCGGCACGGAATGGTGGGCGCCGGAAGTATCTTGGAAAATCGCCTGCGGCGGCTCTATGTAGATATCGTTGGACCAGATCGCGAACAGCGGCCTGCCGGGGATTTTCCGCACCGTTTCACCGGTCTGGAGCATATCGAGCTTGCTGCCAGTTACCGCCGCCTTCTTGTCATTGATCTTGCGGGCGAGTGTCCGGCACCATCCCAGTAGCTCGGGCAGACTGAGCGTTCTGTTGCTCCAGATCTTCGACGAACTGCTGAGGCCGATCGTCAATCGCTCCTCGCCATCGTAGGCGCTGCCGAAACAATGCCCGCGATCATAGAGACGCGCGTCTTCGTTCCGGATGGCCTCATCGGCATGGGATCCGGCCATTATGCGGTAGGACTCCGCGAGACTGGCTGCCTGCCGCTTCTTCATACCGACCTGGAAGAAGCGCGGATCGCCAAGCTCCTTCAGCGCGCGGCTCACATGGCTGAGCGGAAGGATGCGAGGATCATACCCGGTCAAGTTTCGTGCCAGCGTGCGGTAATAGCCATCGGCGCGTTTCGACGCACAGATGAACAGGAGATTCGCCGCTTCGTCGTAGTAAAATACGAAGATGTCGAACCGAACGTCGAGCAGCCGATCGTCGCTAGCCCATCGCACACCGGTGACTTGCCGGGTGATGTGCACGCTCGCGCGCTGACTGTCGCTCGTCCAGGAAAAGACCGTTTCCCGGTCGCCTCCAAAATTCATGGGCGTTGCTAGATCCGGGGCTTCCCGCAATCGATAGATCTTGACGTGCGCGTACAAGGACAATCCGTAGAGCGAAAGGTCCGCGAGGTCCGGGACGCTCGTTTGCGGCTCGAACGCCTCAAGCGTTTCTCGCACGTCCACTTCGCGGCGAATTCGCGCCTCGCTCAGATTGGGAATGATCTCGGCCCAAACGGCGCCCTCGGCATACAATTGCCGCGCTTCGACTTGAATGGCTGACATCGGAGCGAGGAAGGTTGCACTGCCTAGTCGCTCGCCGACGGTCCGGGCGAAACGACCGATAAATTGAAGTGTCACCGCCAGCGAGCGATGCGGTGCATGGACCGCGGCAATCTTCAGCCGCGGCATGTCGAACCCTTCTCCCATCATATTGACGCAGATAATGCCATCGAGCTCGCCGGTATCCAGCTTGGCCAAAACACGGCGAACATGCGCGAGTGATTGGTCACCCGTCACCAGTTTCAATCTTAGCTCGGTATTGACCGCATAAATGCCCTCAAGCTCCTTCGCGCGCGCTCGGCTATCGGTGCGAACCATCAAAAGATGATCTAGGTTTGCTGCCCGGTCAGCCTTGAATTTGGCTTCCGCAGCAAGGGCAACGGCGCGATCTTCAGCTTCGCGGCCGGTATCACCGGCTTCGGGCTCTGCCGGGATATAGTCGATGTGCCCAAATACACCGTCATCATAGGCTCGCTTCAGATCATAACTATAAACGAAACGACCCTTTATTTCCCGGTCATCTCTACGAAATGGTGTGGCAGTAAACAACACCTTGAGCGCATCTGGAAATCCCTCGATAAGAGTTCGCCACGTCAGAGCGGGACTGTGATGCGCTTCGTCGACCAGGATCAGATCGAACAGGTCGGCTGGTGGTGCCGGGACATCTTCCAAGGACGGGCTGATGCTTTGTACGGTCGCGACGACAACATCGAAGGCCCTCATGGCCTCCCAATCGTCGGCAGTTTTGACCCGTGCGTTGGTAGCCATGACTGCCGGCGCGGCGAGATCGTTCGGTAAGGCATTCAGACGCTTCAGGACTCGCAGTTCGCCAAAATCCTCGGCAATTTGTTCGCGAACAAGGCGGCTCGGAGTCAAGACGAGCACGCGGCTCGCTCGAAGGAGAAAGGCACTCGCCTGCAACACCGCTGTCTTGCCCGATCCCGTCGGCATGGTCACGATTGCGGGATCGGTCCGTGAGGTAAAGTGCGACGCTATAGCAAATAGCGCACCGCGTTGCGCCTCGCGAAAACCGGGCTCCGGAATGTCGTCGCCGCGTTCAACGGGAAAGCGCAGATCTGAATAATGCGATGCGAAATAGGTCACGAGATTTCTGCGATCTCTAACGATGGGATGGGGAAAACTGAAAATCGTCTAGCGAAGCGACGTCCTCGTGTTGGCCTCCGGCAATAAGACCTTTGTCGGAACGGCTACGAGACTTCGACATAGCGGCGATCAACGAATTGCAAGGTGTACGCCCCTTTCCCGCATTCCATATCGGCCGAATGTCATATGCCCGCGGTTGGCCAGCATAATCTGTGCATTCACCACTGCAAACCAAAAGTGGAAACTGAAGAGCTTTAATTTACTCCTCTCGCCAGATTAAATGTGACCTACCGGTCAACCCGAGTTCTTGGCTGGCCATGAACATCAAGGTCAGCAATGCATAACAGGGCAGACTTCGAATGAAAACTCGCAAACAAGTGGCAGCTGATGCTTCTGTAGTTAGCTGCACCAGCGGGCTAGTCGCATTCCATCGCCCTCACCGCTCGTCCTCCGCCCCCATGATCGCACCCGAGCCCCCGATCGGAGCCGCTCAATCCTCAAGTGATTCTCGGGGCCCCTTACGAAAATGATAGCATGTGCAGATAGCGCAGCTACAGCTTTATGAGTTTACAGCCTAAGACAGGAGCGGTGCATTATTCCCCCCACTCTTTCACCCGATCCGCAAGAGGAATGCCCGAACCAAGGGCCGCATATCACGACCCAGCCCACGATTCCGGTCATTCCTCAACGTCCAACAAGATCGACTAGGCAGCGAGCCGGCGATGCTGAATGAACGGCCGCTCTATGGGATTGACGGATGGATTCCGGGCAGTCCCCATCGTCCAACGGATCCACCTCGGCCGTTCGCACCCGCATCTCGGGCTTGGTGAACGAAGGGCAGCTTGGCTCCTTGCACGATCCCGAGCGGACTAACCGGACAGTCCGCTAGCTCGGACCTGATCGAGATGGCTTAAGCGGATCTACGAATGGCGGGTGTCGGCGTAACCGGACATTCCCAGTCGCGGCGCCGACCGGCAGGAATGTCCCAAACCACGTCATTCCCGACGAATGTACGACAAACAGGTGTTTTCAGACACCCGAGCGGGGCTGTCGGCGCTTAGCGTATATCTGGGTCCGTTCTATGTACCGACCCCGTTCATGTCCCTCCCGGTCCGGCCACATGATCGACTGGCCTTCACGGAGGCCGATCAGGCCGGCACCGACAGGCGTGAGGATTGAGACACGTCCCGCCAATATATCAGCCTCTGCTGGGTAGACGAGCTGGACGGTCCGACGTGTCCCGGTCCCTTCGTCCACGAACTCAACCGACGAACCCATTGTGACTACATCAGCAGGGATGGATTCTGCCGTGTGTAGCTTGGCACGCGAAGTTTCGCGGATCAGAAGTTCACTCACCTGCGGAAATCGATGTTCGATGTTAACGGCAAGGTTCGAGAGCTTCTCCGCTTCTTCCTCAATCATGTGGATCTGGGGCCGCGAGGCGCCCACTCGGGTGCTGGTCATTACTGATCTCCTGGATGGTCACCCGATCTTAGACGGGCGACCTATTCATCAAATGCGAAGGCCCCGAGCTCTTCGGGACATGCCGTAGGAGAGCCCGGGCTAGATGCCCGCGAGGAGTTGTCCCGCACGGAGGCGGCGTCGGAGAGGGCGCACGCAAGATTTCACAGTTTGATGATGTCCTTGCCCGGCGAGAGTGTCAAACACTCAAGCAGTTACGCCTGCTCGGATGCATGCAGGCCTGCGCCTGCGTCGCCGCGGAAGGCAGCCGCCTCTGGCCAACCTCGGCACGGCTTGACACCGCATTAATACAGCGGCGCTGAAGAACACGCATCGCTGACCTAGATCTATCTAGTGTGCCACGTGGCACACCGCAGCCTTGAGCAGCCGTGGTGCACGTCGACATAGCATCAACGCTCGAAGAGGACGGGGGTCGATGCGCTCACGATGCTTGATACGCGCGGCGCAGGATTGCCTTTGTACCTGCCACTGGCATCATCACTGATGCCCAGACATGATAAGATACTCCAGATGTTCGGATGGTATCGTTGAAGATTGGTCCAAGATCGGTATCGTCATCGCCGCCGCTTCTTGATCTTCCAAGCTAGCCAGCAAAGGAAGCAAAGGTTGAAAATGCCCACGACGAGCGAGAGGCGGCATGTCATCTCGTGCTGCTCCATTGTCTGTATGCCGCGTCTTCATCGCAGCGGGTGAACTATTCTGAGGTCAGGCGGCGCGTATTATTCCGGCTCGGATCAGCCCGCTGAACGCGGGCCGTCGCGCTCACCATCCTCTGGGATCGGCGGGCGCTGCTCGGGACGAAGAAAGAGCCGGGCTGCGATCACAAGCCCCGCTACGAACAGAACAAGGAGTAGTGTGCCGCTCATATCGTGGCGCCCTTTCCCGCCCGAAGGAAACCGCGATCGCGGTTGCGGACGCGGCATAGCGGCAGCTGGCGACAGTTCTTCTTGAAGTGGACCATCGCAACTTGTGTTGGCCAGATTTCGAGTGCTGATCGGATAAGTCCAGCTTCGCCATCCACGAGCTGGCTCTCGTTTTGCTGAAAGCAATCGCGCCGAAATCGTGAAAGGTCCGTAACAGGTTCACCGCGACGCGCCGTGGAGCTGCCCGCTCCTCGGTCCGAGGACATTTCATGCGGCGAGTGCGCGAGTGTGGGATGAACTGCTCCTTTTCCGCCGGGCGACGTACCACAGCTCGTTTTGAGTTCGGGGCGGATTCCAGGGGCCATAGTATCTCTCGTGATTGGCGACAGAGGAGTCATCAAACACGATGATCCGCGCGGTCTGGCCGCTGCGCTGGAAGTTGGCGTCGCAGCCTCCGCGGTCCCCCACATCACGCAGACGGTAGGTTGAGATGGCAAACTGCAACTTGGGTTCGGTCACGTCAGGATCGCTCCTTGAGCGGCCGCAGATCGGTGGCTGCCTTAGATAGTCGGGAGGGCTTCCCGCAGCGAGTAGAAGCGCAGGGCCGTTGCTGCGCGCGCAGGATAAGGTAGGTGGCCAGCGACGCGCGACCACCCATGGCCGCATCCCGCGCCAGCAAAGAGGTTATATTTTCCAGAACCGGTTCGGCCGACGGCCGATCCTTTGCCGGCGCGTCAAGCGCTTGGCGAAGTGTGTCGCGGAGGGCAGCGCCGCGGGTGAGCAGCAGGAAACCGTAGCAGGCGACGCAGAAGCTCACTAGCCCGATTGCCAGTGCAGGGATTGAGGTCGTGTTCGAAAGCGGCCGTATGGCAAAGCCGCTCGATGCAGCTCCGAGCAGCAATGCAGCGCCGGCGGCGCGCCACGCAATGTCGCGTAAGCTCATACGCGCAGCTCCCCCCTCTTCAGGTGCAGCAGCACGTGCGCGGCTCGGTCGATGAACCTCATGTCGCAGGCGCACAGGTGCTCAAGCCGCACCAAGGCGTCGTTGAAGTCCTGGTCGGCCATCATCGGCGGATTCCACCGCGCGTCCGGTGCGAACCGTCCGTGGAAAAGATCAAGCCCGACGAGCTCGGCTATTTCCCCCTCCAGAGCGAAGAGCGACTTCAGTTCCGATGCCGAGAATAGGTGCATGCCAAAATCGATGTGGCGCCCATCCTTAAGGGCGACGCAGAGCCGGTCGCGCTGGTGGTCGCGTCGGAAATCAACCGCATCCTCGACACCGGCGACGAAGATCGACGGCATGCTGCCGATCGTACGCGCGGTTACCAGCAGCGATCCTGCGGTTGCACGGGCCAGCTGCGTTGCGACTGCCTCGTGCCGCTGAGCTGGCAGGTGATTGAGAACGCCGTAGAGACAAAGCACGAGATCGGCCGGTGCGTCGCGGTACGCGGCGAGGCCTTGCTCGATATCGCAAACCGTGAAGCGCGCTTCGGGTATTTCGCTTGTGGAGCTGCGTGCTCCGTCGCGCGCAAGATCAATCATCGCGGATGAGATGTCGAAGCCCTCTGCATCGATTCTCTGGAAGCCAAGCGCGCGTGCTCTGAGCACGACCCTCAGCAGCCAGGTGCCAGGACCACATCCCGCGTCGACCACCTTGACGATGGTCTGGCCAGAAGCTCGAAGCGCGACCAAGGTCGCGTCGATCCGCTGCCAAATCTCACGGTCGGCGAAGCTGTAGCGACTCGAAAAGTCGAATAGTTCGCAGCCTTCACCATCCGCGTAGGTTCGATAGCATTCGCCAACGGAGTCATAAGCATCTGCGGCTTCACTTTCTGGTGATGAAGCGGTGTCCTCAATGCGGGCAAACGTTGCCACTCTAAAGTCTCCTGGTGGCCGTAGCGGCGGGCCTGAAAGGGCACCGATGGTCCGAAGGTTGATGTTCTTGGATCAGGCCGGAGAGTCGTCGCTGACGGCCTTGCCGGATCTCAGTGTGAGCTGTCCCTCGATGCGCGGTTTGCCTCGTCGCGCGGAGTGTTCCTGCTCGCCCGGCGGTTTCTTATGAACAGCCAGATGCGCAGATATACGTTGAGGGCGATCAATCCCGCGATTATCAGCAACAGGACGAACAGGCCTGCTGGCTTCATCTTCTTTCCTCATCTGGCCGCTCCAACACAGCTTAGCGACGTAACGGTGACGCTGGACGGGACAGCACTAAGCTGCTCGATTGGTGGCTGGGGCTTACCGCTCCTGGTGGGGATCTTGTATGAAGCTGCGCGGCCCCAAGGTCGCGCGACAACGACCTCGTCGAAGATGTGACGGCCGAGGACAACAAGTGCGCTTCCGCCACTCGTTCCGAGGAACCCAATTGCAGCCAGGGCAAGCTCAATGAGTGACGCCTCGTGGTGCGGCGGCAGGTGGACCAAGCTGTAAAGCTGTCGGAGAGCGACGACCGCAATGGCGATCGCCAACACCCCTGTGAAGCGGAGAAGCAGGTCGTTGTGACGATACGTAAAGTCGGGCATGCCGCGTCCTTTGTGCGGCAATTTAACTAGCCATCTCTGTGTATGGATTCGAGCCTATAAAAGTCCGATCTCCGTAAAGATGCTATATAGACCGCCCTGAACGGACCTGACGTTTGTCGAGACACCTGCACTCAACAACCAGCTTTTCAAGTAAGTGGACGCGCCGGAGGCAGGAAAACTGGCTATTCCTGCAGGACGCGGACCGTAAAATAGGCGCTGCGGGCGCTCCTTAACTTTCAACACCTTCTAAATCCCAGACCCAGCCGTCTCACCTTGAGGTTCGGTCGCCGCCTGACCCGCTGCCCTTACCGCCAAGCCATGATCTTTTCCCAGGCGGCGGTCTCAAACACGAGCGCACCCGTTTGGTCGATGTGGAAGGCGCCTGACATCCTGCAGAAGATCAACGAATTGCCGTTCCTGTTCCATCAGTGCCGGGCGGGCAGGCCGTCATTGTGAGTTCGGCCGGACTGATGCTCAGCGTGCTGTCCTTAACGGCGTAGGTCACAATCAGGCGGTTGCAGGTCGCTTCCCGCTTGCTGGCCTTCGGGCCACAGGAGGGTGGCGTGTGAGTTGTCGATCATCCCGCGCGCCCAACATCCTCGATCGTTCCTTCGCCGCCTGAAACCCGTGGCCGCTGCATTTCCCACAGGCGGCCCTACGGGCGCGGTTGAGCAGGCAGAGAGCGTAAAAGCAGCAGCGCCGGTAAGTGACGAGGGTAGCCGCTTTGCTGATGAAGTTCGGGATCGGTCCTCCAGGGCGAAGCAAGACTGAATGCAACCACAATCGATCCGCCGCGCGTGGTCGCGAGTCACCGAACAGGGAACCGGCATGAGGGACCAGCTGCAGAAAGAGAGGCTCTTGTCACGCGGCTCCCATGATCTCAACACCAGCCAAGCGGTAGCCAACTTGCAGCTCTGTCAGGAGGTGTAAAGGTTGCGATGGGTCGTCTTCGAGCTTCTGACGCAACTGAGCCATGTAGATGCGAATGTAATGCGCGCGTTCGGAGTAGCCTGGCCCCCAAACTTCCAGGAGCAACTGACGGTGGGTCAGCACTTTGCCATGGCCGCGAATGAGTGCGGTCAGTAGCCGAAACTCGTTAGGCGTGAGGTGTACGGCTTCACCTGCACGAGTGATCTCATGCGTGGCGAGGTTTATCTCTATTCGGCCGAACCTCACCAGCGGTGACGCGGCTTGCCCGTTGGACATGGTGCCGGCCCTGCGAAGCTGTGCCCGAACACGCGCAAGCAATTCGGGGACGCCGAACGGCTTGACCAGATAATCGTCAGCGCCTGCGTCCAGTGCCTCGACCTTTTCGGTCTCCTGCTCGCGTGCCGACAGCACCACAATGGGGGCAGACATCCAGCTCCGGACGTCGCGGATCAGCGCCTTGCCGTCGCCGTCCGGGAGCCCGAGGTCGACGATCATCAGATCCGGCTTGCGGCTGCCGGCGTTGAGTCGCGCGTCCTCGACCGTTTCTGTCTCGAAGACGTTCATGCCCTCCTTCTCCAGCGCCATCCGAACGAAACGTCGGATGTCGGCTTCGTCCTCGACGACCAGGATGCGCGGCTTGATCATATGATCTCACTTTCGACGCGGGGCGCCACTCCGAGCGGCAGACGGATCTCGAAAGCCGCGCCGTGCGGCTTACGGGCGGAGGCGCGAATGCTGCCGCCATGCGCCGCGACGATGCTGCGGCATAGGGCCAAGCCCAGGCCGACGCCGCTTACAGCGGATTCCTTCTGTCCCCGAGCAAACGGCTCGAACAACTTGTCCGGTTCAGTGACCGGTAGCCCAGGACCGTCGTCCTCCACGATCAAGTACATCGTCTCGCCGGTTGCCGCCGCCCGCACCATGACAATGCTTTCAGATGGGGTGTATTTCGCTGCGTTATCGAACAGGTTGATCAGCACGCGCTGGATCAGCGTCGCATCCACCTCCACGAGCGGAAGATCGGCGGGCAGGCTCGTTCGGACCTGTCGTGGCTGAAGGTATTGCCTTGCTTGCGCCACGGCGCTGCCCACGATCTCGCTCAGCGAATTCCATTCCTTGTTTAGCCGCACGCCTTCGCTTTGCATTCTGGCGAGATCGAGGAGATTCGCCACAAGCCGCTTCAGCTCGTCGGCCCGCAGCCTGATCGATCGTGCAATGTCGCTTCGATCCTCCTCGGCCAGTTCTTTGCTGTGCTCGAGCGTCTCGGCAAGACCGCGAATGACCGTAAGCGGCGTTCTGAGGTCATGCGACACGGCCGAAAGCAGCGCGTTGCGCAGCTGCTCGCCTTCCATCCGGACGAGTGTCTCCTGGGCCACCTCCATGAAGTGAATACGTTCCAGGGTCAGACCGGTCGTCGAGCAAACTGCATCAAGCAGGCGCCGATCGTCTGGATCGGTGGGCAGGGTGCCGCGGTCCGGCAGGATCGCCAGCACTCCGCGCACCGCCATGGAAGCCTTTAGCGGCAGGTAGAGAGCATTGGCAGCGCTCAGCGTCTGGGTTCCCAAGCCCGCCTCCTGATTATGATCGAACGCCCACTGCGCTGTCGACGAATCGACCAGCATGGCATCCTGGGTCACCATAAGACGTTCGTTCTTGTCTGGGATCAGCAACAGGATTTGGGTTCCGAACAACGGCGTCAGAGCTTCTCGGCAGATCTTGACAACCTGCTCGACCTTGATCGCGCTCGAGAGATCACGCGCGATCCGCGCCAACGCCGAAGCGCGCCGCTCGCCCGCGCGAGCCACACGCGCCTCCGACCGTAGCCGGGCTGCAAGTTGCCCGATGACAATTGCAACGCCGAGCATCAGCGCGAAGGTGAAGAGGTATTGCGTGTCGTTGACGGTGAACGACAGTCGCGGTTCGACAAAAAAGAAGTCGAAGCAAGCGACTGATAGCAGTGCGGCCCAGGCGCCAGCAGCACGTCCGAGCCTCATGGCGACCAGGACTACCGTCACCAGGAACACCATGACGACGTTGGCAAGATCGAATACGCTCAGCAACCGAGATGCAAGGAACGTCGCCCCACCGCAGGCGAGAGTTGCTATTCCGATGGCGGAAAGAGTTCCTTGGGGCTCCACCGGGAGCCAGCGAGGTCGCGGCCGCCCGGCGACCTCGTCGATGCTGAGCAGCAACAGGCCAATTTCCGGATTGGCGCGCGCGAGATGCTCCTGCAGCCTCGGCCGGAATGGCTTCAAGCGTCGGCGAGCAGGGTTTCCGACGATCAGCTTGGTGGCGTTCCGTTTGCGAGCATAATCCAGCAGCGTCTCGGTGACGTCCTGGCCCGGAATGTTTACGAACTCGGCGCCCGCGGCTTGCGCGGTCTTGGCGATCGTGAGCAGCGTGGCGCGTGAGCCTGCGTCGTCGCCGTGAAATGGCTGATCGACATGGACGACGATCCACTTGGCCTGAAGCCGCTGAGCGAGACGCCCCGCCTCACGGACTAGCTTCTCCTGCGAGCGATGGGCACTGACGCAGACCATCAGCAGTTCTTGTGTCGGCCAGACGGTCTTGATGGCGTGTGACACCCGGTAGGTGCGAACGTCGGCATTCACACGGTCAGCGACCCGCCGCAGCGCCAGTTCGCGCAGCGCAATGAGGTTGCCGCGCCTGAAGAAGTTCTGCCGCGCTCGCTCCACCGAAACCGGCAGGTAGACCTTGCCCGCGTTCAATCGCGCCAGAAGATCGTCAGTGGGAAGATCGACCAGCACGACGTCGGTAGCGGCATCGAAAATGCGGTCGGGGACGGTTTCGCGGATGCGGATGCCGATGATGCCTCCGACGATATCATTAAGGCTGTCGAGGTGCTGGACATTGAAGGCCGTGTAGACGTCCATGCCAGCGTCGAGGAGTTCCTCAACGTCCTGCCAGCGCTTTGCGTGGCGACTGCCCGCCACGTTGGTATGGGCAAGCTCGTCGACGATGAGCAATTCATACGCGGAGGCAAGAGCCCCATCGAGGTCGAACTCCGTTGCCGAACGCCCGTTGGCCGGCAGCGCGCGGCGCGGGAGGATCGGCAGACCTGCGACCAGAGCTTCGGTTTCCTTGCGCCCGTGCGTCTCTACGATCCCGACCCCGACACGAACCCCGTCAGCCTGGGCCTGACGAGCCGCCTGAAGCATGGCGAAGGTCTTTCCCACCCCGGCGCAAGCGCCGAAAAATATCTTCAGCTGCCCGCGCTTGGAGTGTTCGTCGTTTCCCTTCGTGGCTTCGAGAAGGGCATCAGGGTCGGGTCGGTCGTCCTTCATCTATAACACTCGCTCAATCCGCTTCTGAGGCAAGCCCCTAGAAGAAGGGTGTCAGTACCATATCGATGACCTTGATGCCGATGAAGGGCACGATGAGTCCGCCCAGGCCATAGATCAGCAGATTGCGGCGGAGCAGACGCTCGGCCGACTCGGCACGATATTTTACGCCCCGTAGCGCCAGCGGGATCAGGACCACGATGATCAGCGCGTTGAAGATCACGGCCGACAGGATCGCCGACGCCGGGCTGTGCAGCCCCATGATGTTGAGGGCAGCAAGCGGCGGATAGGTGGCGACGAAGGCCGCCGGGATGATGGCGAAATATTTGGCCAAGTCGTTGGCGACGCTGAATGTCGTGAGAGCGCCTCGGGTCATGATCATCTGCTTGCCCACCTCGACCACGCGCAGCAGCTTGGTCGGGTTGCTGTCGAGGTCGACCATGTTGCCGGCCTCCTTGGCAGCCTGAGTGCCGCTGTTCATGGCGACGGCCACGTCTGCCTGCGCGAGCGCGGGCGCGTCGTTGGTGCCGTCGCCGGTCATGGCGACGAGGCGGCCTTCGGCCTGATACTGGCGGATCAGGCGCAGCTTGTCCTCAGGGGTCGCCTCGGCAAGATAGTCATCGACGCCGGCCTCGGCTGCGATCGTGGCGGCCGTGAGCCTGTTATCGCCGGTGATCATCACCGTCTTGATGCCCATGGCGCGCAGCTCGGCGAAGCGCTCCCTGATCCCGCCCTTGATGATGTCCTTCAGTTCAACGACGCCCAGGACGCGCGTTCCGTCGCTCACGACAAGCGGCGTGCTCCCGCGTCGGGACACGTCCTCGACCGTTGCAATGACTTCTTGCGAGAACACCCCTCCCATCGCTTCGACGTGCGTGCGGATTGCGCTGGCGGCCCCTTTGCGGATTTTTCTGCCGTCTATGTCGATGCCGCTCATGCGTGTTTGCGCGGTAAAGGGGATTGTTTCGGCCCCATGCAACTCACGGCCACGGAGTCCGAACGCATTCTTGGCAAGAACCACGATTGAACGGCCTTCGGGCGTCTCATCCGCAAGCGAAGCGAGCTGCGCGGCATCCGCGAGCACACTTTCGGAGATACCGGGTGCGGGATGAAACTTCGTGGCCTCCCGATTGCCGAGCGTGATGGTGCCCGTCTTGTCCAGCAGCAGGACGTCGACGTCCCCCGCGGCCTCGATGGCGCGGCCAGAGGTTGCCAGCACGTTGGCCTTCATCATCCGGCTCATGCCGGCGATGCCCACGGCCGAGAGCAGCGCCCCGATGGTCGTGGGAATAAGGCAGACGAGGAGTGCGATCAGGACGGTTATGGTCACCGCCGAGCCCGATCCGACCATCAGCGTGCCGAAATAGGAGAAGGGCAACAGGGTAACGCAGACGAGCAGGAAAATAAGCGTGAGCGCCACCAGCAGGATGGTGAGCGCGATCTCGTTCGGGGTCTTGCCGCGTTTGGCGCCCTCCACCATTGCGATCATCCGGTCGAGGAATGCCTCGCCCGGTCTTGCTGTCACCTGCACGACAATCCAGTCGGACAGGACACGCGTGCCGCCGGTGACGGAGCCGAAATCGCCTCCTGCTTCACGGATGACAGGAGCGGACTCGCCGGTGATCGCCGACTCATCGACCGATGCGGCGCCCTGCAGGACTTCGCCATCGGCCGGGATGATTTCTCCAGCCTGGACCAACACATAGGCACCCACATCGAGCTCATCGCTCGCTTGCGGCCAACTGGGGCTATCTTGCCTCGGCTCCTTCAGCATCCGGGCTAAAACACGCTGGCGCGTTGCGCGAAGCGCATCGGCCTGAGCCTTGCCGCGCCCTTCCGCCATCGCTTCGGCGGCGTTGGCGAACAGGACGGTGAACCAGAGCCACGCGGCCACCGCAAAGATGAATCCCGCCGATGCCTCGCCTTCTCCGGTGACGGCCTGGATCCAGAGCAGCGTCGTAACGATGCTGCCGAGGAAGACGACGAACATCACCGGGTTCTTCAACTGAACACGCGGTGACAGCTTCCTGAATGACTCAGCGACGATTGAGCTCCACGGAACCTGTTTGATGCTGCCGCCGAGAACTGGGCCCGGCGAAGCGAGAGTTTCTTGAGAGGACATTAGAACACCTCGATTATTGCACAGCCGGGCGGACCGGCGCGGCCGCATCCAGGGCGAGATTGAGTTCGAGCACGTTGACCCGCGGATCCCCGAGTAGCCCGAATTGGGGTCTGCTCGTACTCTGACCGACAAGCTTCAGCACGGCGTCGACAGGCACACCGCGCGCCTTTGCGACACGGGCCGCCTGGATGCGGGCATTTGCGATCGAGATATGAGGATCAAGGCCGGAGGCCGAGGCGGTGACGGCATCGACTGGGACCGGCGCATTGGCGCCAAGACCATTCTCCTGCCGGTAGGCTGCGACCCGCTCGGCAACTGCTGTCAGTAGTTTTTTGCTGATCGCGGCCTGATTGCTCGCCGCGCTCGCACCGGCGTTATAGGGCTGATCAACCGTTTTCGAGGGATCCTTCGGGTCCGGCCCCGAGGTCATGCTTGGTCGAGGGTGGAAATACCCCGCACTTGTGAAATGCTGTCCAATCTGGCGGGAGCCGATGGTCTTGCCGTCCCGAACGATAAGACTGCCTTTTGCCTGGTCAGGGAAGACCAGATTGGCAACCCCGGTGGTCGCAAGCGGATAGGCAACCCCGGTCACGGCCATGAAGAACACGGCAGAAACGAGTACCGGACGGCCAAGCCCCTTGAATGCGGACTGCGTGGGCTGATGCGCCGCTTCGAGCGATGGTTCATTGCGCATGGTGAGTTCCTCAGAAGGTCGTGCCGGAGAGCATCAGCAGGTGCTCTACGATTGGGCCGAGGGCGAGCGCCGGCAGGAAGGTGAGACCGCCGACGACAAGCACCACGAACACGAGAAGGCCGGTGAACAGCGGCGTTGCTGTCGACAGCGTGCCCGGTCCGGCCGGAACCGTCGCCTTGGCCGCGAGGACGCCCGCAACCGCCAGCATCGGCAGCAGCGTGAAATAGCGCCCGATGAGCATGGCCAAGCCGATCGTCGTGTTGAAAAACGGCGTGTTGGCGTTGAAGCCGGCGAAGGCTGAGCCGTTGTTGGCGGTGCCGGACGTATAGGCGTAGAGCACCTCGCTGAACCCGTGCGGCCCCGTGTTCGCCAGGCTCGCAAGCGTGGACGGCGTGAGGCAGGCGAGCGCGGTGAACCCAAGGATGCTCAGCGGGTGCGCTAGCACGGCCAGCATCACGAACTTCATCTCGCGTGCCTCGATCTTTTTGCCGAGGAATTCGGGCGTCCGTCCGATCATCATGCCAACGAGGAACACGGTCAGGATCGCGTAGGTGACGAGGTTGATCAGGCCCACGCCGTCGCCGCCGAACACGTTGTTCAGCATCATCTGGGCGAGCGGCACAAAGCCGCCGAGCGGAGTCAGCGATGCGTGCATCGAATCGACCGACCCGGTGGTCGCTGCGGTGGTGGTCGTGACGAAGAGGCTGGTCTGGGCGATGCCGAAGCGGACTTCCTTGCCCTCCATGTTGCCGCCGCCTAGCGTTGCCGACTGCGCCTGATCCACGCCCATCGAGGCAAGCATCGGATTGCCGCTGTGCTCGGATCCATAGACCAGTGTCAGGAAGCCGACGAACATCACGAGGAAGGCGGCGAAGAATGCCCATCCTTGCTTGCGGTTCGCGATCATCGAGCCGAAGGTGTAGGTCAGCGCCGACGGAATGAGCAGCATGCTCAGAATGTGCAGCGTGTTCGTGAGCGGCGTCGGATTCTCGAACGGGTGCGCCGCGTTCATGCTGAAGAAGCCGCCACCGTTCGTTCCGATATGCTTGATCGTCTCGAAGCTGGCTACGGGGCCGAGGATGAGTTGTTGCCGTGCGCCCTCAAGGGTGGTTGCGACCGCATCCGCGGTGAGCGTCTGCGGCATGCCTTGCCAAACGTAGACGAGCGCCATCGCGAAGCACAGCGGCAGCAGCAGCCGGTAGAGAACGCGGGTGAAGTCGACCCAGTAGTTGCCGATGTCCGCCGAGCTCTTGAGGCTGAGGCCGCGAATGAAGCCGCCTGCTGCCGCTATGCCGGTCGCGGCGCTGATCGCCATGAGGAAGGTGATTGCCGCCATCTGCGAAAGATTCGAGAGGCTCGACTCGCCCGCATACGCCTGCCAGTTGGTGTTGGTCGTGAACGAGGCCGCAGTGTTGAAGGCGAGGTCCGGGGTCTGGGCAGCGCGTGCAAGCGTGTCGCCCGGTAGGAAGTCTTGGACGCGCAGGATCAGATAACCCAACAGCATCATAGCCGCGTTGCTGAGCAGCAGAACCGCGCCGTAGCGCTTCCACGACATCGGCTCAGCCGGGTTGACGCCGAGTATCCGATACGTGCCCCGTTCCAGTACATTGTGAGCCGGAGCGGTGAAAAGATGGGTCATCCACTTGCCGAGCACGAAGACCAGGCCCGCCATGACGGCGAGGATGACGATGAATTGGTTGATGTCGTATCCCATGTAAGCGTCCTCAGACCCGAGCCAGGGCAACGATGAACCCTGCTGTGATTGCGAAGAAGACGAGCGTCACCGCTACGAATATGAGGTCGCCCATAGCTGCACCTGTTTTGATGTTGCGATTACTGCTTCGCGCTCAGAAGCGTTCCGGCTTTATGAGAGCGTAGAAGAGGTAGATGAAGAGGCCGAGGGCGCAGAGGCCAGCCAGGCCGGTCATGAGCGAGCTTGTCATGAGCATGCCCCCGTGACCGACGAAGTTGGCCGATCAAGGGAATACGGCGGCGTGACGGTCCCGCTTGGGTGCGAGATGTCCCCTGGAGAGGCTGTGAGCGTTGGCATGAGCATGCGCATCGGACTCCGAAGTTGTGAGGTTCGATTCCGGTCTAATCAAGCGCATATAAGGGAAGCACAGCGTTTTTATGCGGAGCTATAAGGATGATGTAAAGACGGCGCGCTGGCGAGACATCCCTACGCCGTTTTTATGCGTGAGCTCATAATTCTACACAGAGCTTACACGTCAGCGACTAGCGTTCCTCTCTATTCTAAGATGGTTGAGGTCCACGCATGTCTGCGCAAGTACAATATGGTGACAAAGCTGATGACCAGGAACGGCACGGCGGATCGGCGACTCGATTGGCCGCTTATCTTCTGCTCGCATCGTGCAGCGCCGTCTTTGTCCCGCAGGTAGCTAACGCCGATCCCGTTCCCACGCCAAGCTTCGCCGGTCCGCTTGTGCCCAATCCCGACCCCGTCACGATCGACGCAGGGCCCTTCGGCGAAGTCGCGGTGACAGGTCAGGTGAGTGGGATCAGCGTGCTGCAAAGCAATGCCACCTACAGCGGCGGCATCGGCAATCGCGATGGGTTCGTCGATCTCAGCAACGCTCAGGTCGAAATTCAGAGCACGACGGGGCCGCTGCAGTTCTATGTTCAAGCGGGCGCCTATTCGCTCCCCTCCCTTGGCTCGGCTTACCTACGTGCGACCAAGGCGACGGACCAGCTCTACGGCCCAGTGCCGGTCGCCTATGCCAAGGCGGTGATCTCGCCGGAGCTATCAATCTCCGGCGGCCTTCTCCCAACAATGATCGGGGCTGAGTCAACATTTACGTTTCAGAACATGAATATTGAACGCGGCCTTCTCTGGAATCAGGAGCCTGCGATCAGTCGAGGCGTCCAGGTCAACTATGCCCGTGGTCCGGTAAGCGCAGCGGTGTCGCTAAACGACGGCTATTTCTCTGGAAAGTTCAACTGGCTTTCGGCTAGCCTGAGCTACGCGATCGACGGGTCGAATACGGTCACGCTAATTGGAGCTGGAAGCCTGTCACGAAGCAGCACGTCGTCGACGGCGACGCCGGTGCTTCAGAACAACAGTCGCATTTTCAATGTCATTTATAGCCACACGAGCGGCCCGCTGACCCTCACACCCTATTTCCAGTACAGCCATGTGGAGCGGGATACGCGACTCGGAATCGACAGGTCGGCGAGCACCTACGGCGGGGCTGTCCTCGCTAAATACACATTTGACCGACGTTGGTCTCTGGCCGCGCGCGGCGAGTATCTCAAGACTACGGGCGGCACGTGCGGGTCTGACCCCAACTGCGCTCCGACGAACCTGCTCTATGGGGCGAAAAGCGACGCTTGGTCGCTGACCGCGACTCCAACATACCAAAGCGGAATTTTCTTTGTCCGCGGGGAGCTGTCATACACGCGTATCGGCAATCTCGCGGCGGGAGCCGGCTTTGGCCGTAACTTCGACCGTCGAGACCAGGCGCGAGCATTGGTCGAGACAGGCTTTCTTTTCTAAACGCACCCACGCTGTCATTTCGTCAGAACGACATGCGGTCCGGTGGCCCGCAATCGGCGTCGGTAATCCGCCGATCGGCACGACCGCTTGCGTGTCGGTGGGAGCGCGGGTCGAATACCGAGTTTTGTTCTGACACATGCATGGCGGCAACGGCCAGATTTCTCCCGGCCGTTTGCTGGAGCAAGTACCGGTTGAGTATATATGGAGGAGGACGCCAAAGTGAGCGGATATCGTTGGGTGACGCGCGTTGCCCTGTTCGCCGCGGCGGCTGTTGTACTTCGAATCGACGGCCCAGAAGGATTTCTTGTGGCTGGTTGCATGCTCATGTTGATAGGCATTTCCCTGAAACTACAGGGCGCCCATTCACGCAAGGACTGAGATCCCCCCTGAATGTTAGTCCATTTGGAGCGAGATTTTCCGGCCCTTTGAAGCCTCCGGGCACAAGGAGCTAAAAGTGAAGAAGGCAACGTAGACGGAAGGGCAGATTACGTTCGCGCTGAAGCAGGCAGAGACCGTACGCGATCATGCAGCGCCCCCGCTCCATTGAATCCGCGAAGAGTCCACGGCATTTTCGAGCGACCCCGGCCTGATACCGCACCGAGTATACTACTAATCGAGAAGCTCATGACCGTTGTCGCCGCCTACCTATATCGCCACGGCCAACGTGTCCGCGAAGTCTCGATCGACGAGAAGATCGACAGTCCGAACGACCGGTCCGAGTTCGTGTGGATCGGCATCTGCGATCCGACCGACGACGAGATGGCCACTCTCGCAAAGCATTACGGTTTTCACCCCTTGGCGGTCGAGGACGCGGTCAACGCCGATCAGCTTCCAAAGGTCGACGTCTACGGCGATCAGCTCTTTGTGGTCGCCCGGACTGCGCAGCTGGAGGGCGACAGGATCGTCTATGCCGAGACCGCGATCTTCGTGGGCCACAGTCACATCATCAGCGTCCGCCACGGCTCCGCCCGCGCCCACAAGGTCCTCCGCGCAGAGCTGGAGGCGGCACCAACCCTCTTAATCCACGGTGTGGACTATGTGCTGCATGCGGTTCTCGACTTCATCGTTGACGGCTATCTGCCCTTGATCGAGACGATCGAGGACGGGGTGCTGACAATGGAGCAGACCGCGCTGGATGGCTTCCTCGGACGCGACGAGGTGATGCGCATCTTCACGCTCCGGCGTGAACTGATCAAGTTTCAGCGCATCCTAGGTCCGATGGGCGAGGTGGCGGGCAAGATGACCCGGCTCGACCTTCCGTGCATCGACAAGGAGGCTAAGCACTATTTCAGCGATGTGCTAGACCATGTGCGCCGGGTGCAGACGCGGGTCGACGGGCTACGCGAGGTGCTGACTTCGGTGTTTGAACTCAGCGCCCTCCTCGAGCAGCAGCGTACCGGCGCAATCACCCGCCAGCTCGCGTCATGGGCCGCGATCCTCGCGGTACCCACCGCGATCGCGGGCATCTACGGCATGAACTTTGAACATATGCCAGAACTGACTACCAGATATGGCTACTTCGTCGTGCTCGCGGTGATCGCGGCGATCTGCACCTTGCTCTATGCCCGCTTCAAACGCGTCGGGTGGCTGTAGCTCGGCGCTGAGCTTACAGCAGGTGAACAGATGTCACAAACGGGTCGGCTGTGAACTCGATGAGTTCTCCTGACTTTGGATAAGTTTGCCCGGTCAAAGGGCGGGGGATTGGTTCGTTGCCAGCATTTGTGTGAAAACGATCCTGACTATTATGCGGCGCGCGAACGTCACGCTCGCGAGCTCGCGGCCTTAGCAAAGGAGCCGCAGATCAAAGCGATCCACTCGACATGGCCGAACGTTACGCCAAGTTGCGAGGCGCTTCAGCCCGACGCTGAGCAGAAACGACCTTTACACAGACTATATGCAAAAAGTGATCTTCAAGCTCGAAACTTTATGCAGGCGTCGATATTTCAGCCTCCCGCATGAATCGGATGTCCGTTTCGAGGACTGATAGCCGTAAGCTGTCGACCGCTCCGTGCGCTCCTCCGCCAATGCAATTGACGATCGAGGAGCATTTACGTGTTGCCTAAAACCGATCCGGAGCCTGACCCAGTCGGCCCGTATTTTGCCGTAGGACAGGACAAAGCCGGCCACTGGACGGTTCAGGGCACCGGAGGACGCATGAAAGAAGAGGTTCATCTCCCTCGCGGCAGCCATTACCTTCGCCCGCGCCCGAACAGCACGGCTTTCCCGGAGCCCGGATCGCCAAGGTCGAGCGCATACGAACTTCTGGAAAGTCGAGCGGAGTCGCCACCGCGATTTACCGATTGCCATTTATCAGCAACGTATCCGTAGCGGACGCGCACCTGACGACCGCCTGCTTGGTCGAGAGCCGATAGTTGTTGGGGACCGGTGAGAGGATAGTCAAAAACGTACGCTAAGCGTCCCGACCTTGCTGGTGGAGGCGGAGCGGCCTGAACCGCTCGCGGGGCTTGTCGATGTCACCCCACAGATAGTCGCCGGTAAGACTGATATGCTCCCAGCCTAGCGGGGCGATATGGGCGAGCAGTTCGTCGGGCACGTCGACGCCGCTACCGCGCAGATGCCGGACGGCGCGGTCGAGATAGACGGTGTTCCAGAGCGTCACAGCCGCGGTGACGAGCGTCAGGCCTGAGGCGCGATGGCGCTGGTTCTCGAAGGTGCGGTCGCGCAGCTCGCCGAGCCGATTGAAGAAGATGGCGCGGGCGAGCGCGTTGCGGGCCTCGCCCTTGTTGAGAATGCTGCCGGTGCGGCGCCGCTGCTCAGGATCGTCGAACCAGTCGAGCATGAACAGGGTGCGCTCTACCCGCCCGATTTCACGCAGCGCACGGGCGACCGGGTTTTGACGCGGAAAACCCGCCAGCTTGCGCAGCATGACCGAGGCGCTGACGGTGCCGGCGCGGATCGACGCGGCAAGGCGCAGCGTCTCGTCCCAGTTCTCCCCGATCGCGCGGATGTTGACCGGGCCGGCGACGAGCGGGCGCAGCGTCGGCCATGGGTCAAGCGGCGACAGGCCGTATAACCGGCGCTCGTTGAGGTCGCGGATGCGGGGTGCGAAGCGGAAGCCGAGCAGGTGACACAGACCGAAGACGTGGTCGACCGCGCCGGCGGTATCGGTCGCATGTTCGCGGATCACCAGATCGCTCTCATGGTCGAGCAGACCGTCGAGGACGTGCGCGGCTTCACCGGCATTGGCGGCGATGACCTTGGTGTGAAACGGCGTGAAGCGGTCGGTGACGTGAGTGTAGAACAGCACGCCGGGTTCGGTGCCGTAGCGGGCGTTGCGGTCGGCGCGGGCTTCGCCCTGACCGCCAGCGCGGAAAAACTGGCCGTCCGACGACGATGTATCGCCCGGTCCCCAGACCGCCGCGAGCGGATGCGCGGTGTGGCAGTCGACGATCGCCGCCAGCGCTGACAGGTAGGTTTCGTCACGCACATGCCATTCGGCGGTCCAGCGCAGGCGCGGCAACGTCAGCCCGCGCGAGCTTTCCGCCATGCGCCCCAGCCCGAGATTGGTGGCATCGGCAAGGATCGCACCCATCAGCGCCGACTGGTCGGAGGCGGGGGCGCCGCTGCGCGCGTGGACGAAACGGTCGGCGAAGCCCGACCATGCCGCGACCTCGACCAGCAGGTCGGTGATGCGGACGCGTGGCAGCATCGCGTAAAGCCGTGCCTTCAGCGCCTCGGCATCGTCGGATGGGAAGCGCCGGACCGGCGAGATGAGCAGCTGCCCGCGCTCGATCGTCACGTCGACCAACTCGCCGGCTGCGGCTGCGCGCTCCACCTCGGTCATGCGGCGGGCCAACAGAGTGCGGCGTTCCCCATACCATTCGGGAAAGTCGATCGGCACGGCCAGACGCAGATTGCCGGTCGCGCGCATGGCCTCAAAGGCTGGCACGGGCAGCTGATAGTCGTCGAGCGTGCGATAGGCGCGGCTGCCGTCCACCCAGATGCTACCCGACCCGACCCGTTCGCGCAGGTGGACGATAACCGCAATCTCATAGGCGCGCCGGTCGATCGTACCCTCCGCCGGAAGCACGACCTTGCGCCAGCGGGGTTTGATGAAGCTGGTTGGCACCCGCTTCGGCAGGACCGATCGGCCGTCGCGGTACATCGTGCGCAGCACCTCGATCGCGCCGAGCAGCGGATCGCCCGACCGCGCGGTGCGGAAGGTGAAGGCGGCGAGAAATGTCGGGGCGAACCGCCGCACGGCGGGATAGCGTTCGACCACCTCCTCCAGCCCGTCGTCGGCCGAGCGCGTCAAATCCTCGGCGAAGCGGATACTGCGTTCGAGCTGATCCCAACCCATCTTCGCGTCGATCGTGCGGAAGGCATCGCGCCCGCTCGCGCGGGCATCGAGCAGCAGACGACCAAGCCGGGCATGGAAGCGTGCAGTGTCCTTCAGCATTCGTGCCTGGCCGAGCAGCCGATCGGACCGGGTGCGGTCGGCACGGCGGAACAGCGCGCCGACCATCTTCTCGACCATGACCAGCGCGGCGTCGGTCAGCGCCGCTTCCATCTCGATCATGGCAGCGATGAGCATCGCGAGCCGGCGCGGACGTTCGAGACGCCGGAGGTGCTGCGCTGTGACGATGCCGGCGGTCCGTGTGATGACAGCATAGCGGGCGGCATGAATGCGGCGTGCCCTATCCGCTGCGATCCCGATGCCGCGCACAGCGTCAAGCCGTTCGATAATCCCTTTCAGGTTGGCGGCCGAAGGGGCTTCGGGCCATTCGCGTATCCACCCGAGCCGGGTGCGGCCGTGGTCGTCGGTTGCGATCAGATGTTCGAGCGCGGCTTCCTGCTCGGCCGAACAGTCGCGGATCAGGTTGGCATGGGCGGCTTTGCGCGCGCGTGTCCGCACGATGAGCGCGAGCCGTTCCAGCGTCGATGCCGCCGGTAGCACGATCTGGTCTGCCCGCAGCCGATCGACCATGCCGACGACGATCGTCTCGCCTCTATCGGTCGAAGCGGCAATCTCCGATCCCAGCGTCAGCATCGCCCGTACATCCACCCGCGCAAAGGCACGCAGACCGAGCAGGGCTTCGATTTCGGCACGGTGTTCGCGCAGCGTCGGGGAGCGCATGGCATAGCCGGTAAAGTCGTCGGCCGCGCACCCGATCTGCTCGGCGAGCACCTTGAGTATTGCGTCGGGCACCGCCTCACCCATTAGCAGCCCGCGGCCGGGATGACGCAGGTAGCAAAGCTGTACCGCGTAGCCGATCCGGTTGGCCCCGCGCCGACGTCGCGCCACCTGCGCCAGATCGTCGGGACCGAGCGTGTAGAGCCGTTCAATCGTCGCGCGATCAGCGGGCGGATCGAAGATGGCAGTGCGCTGCGCGGGCGACAAAATGGTCTTGGTCGGCATCGGTGTCCTGTTCGTCACGAAACAGGAAAGCGGACCTGTTCATGGAGCATAGACCAGAAGACGGGTTATGTGACAGAATGAGGATTGTTGGAGGAGCGCTCCCGCTCTGTCACGCGAACGGACGTATATGTGACGACCCAGATCGGCTACGCACGGGTGTCCAAGGCGGACGGCAGTCAGGTCCACGACCTCCAGCGCGACGCGCTGGTCGCGGCCGGCGTCGATCCCGACCATATCTATGAGGATGCGGCATCGGGCCGGCGCGACACGCGGCCTGGACTTGATGCCTGCCTCAAGGCGCTGCGGCGCGGCGACACGCTGGTTGTGTGGAAGCTCGACCGATTAGGGCGCGACTTGCGCCATCTCGTCAATCTGGTCGGGGAGCTGACGAAGCGGCAGATCGGCCTCAAGGTGCTGGCGGGCGAAGGCGCGTCGATCGACACCACCACCGCCAACGGTCGGCTGATCTTCGCGATCTTCGCCGGCCTCGCCGAGTTCGAGCGCGAGCTGATCGTCGAGCGGACCAAGGCCGGTCTCGCTGCGGCGCGTGCCCGTGGACGAAGCGGCGGCCGCCCGTTCAAGATGACGCCGGCCAAGCTGCGCCTCGCCCAGGCCGCGATGGGTAAGCCCGAAACCAAGGTCGCCGAGCTGTGCGCCGAACTCGGCATCACTCGGCAGACGCTTTACCGCTTTGTCGGGCCGAAGGGCGAGCTGCGCAATGACGGGCAGCGACTACTCGACCGGCGCAAGGCGAAATGAACCGCCTGTTCCGTCAGGATCGGCTGATCGCCTCGAACACGATCCGGGCGACGTTCGCGGGCTGGCATGACCGGGCGATCGCCGCATTCATGTTACTGGTCGTACTGGCCGTCGCCCATGCGTGGTTCACCGATCGCCCGTGGAGGGTTGCAGCGTGGACGGCGCTCGGTGCGGGCACGCTGATCGGCATCGGGGCGGGACGCCTTGTCAGGGCGCGCCTCGCCTTCCATGCCTTCGACGGGTTGCTCGCGGCCGATGCCCTGCACCCGCACACCCGCCTGCGCTACAGGACGGCATGGCATGGCATCGGATTGGCGCTGCTGACCGTGGCGACCCTGATCGTGCGCCCTTCGCTGCTGGTCATCAGCGTGCCCGCCTATCTTGCCGGGGTGTTGATCGCCGGACTGACGGGTGGCGTCAGGATGCCGAAGCGGCTCGCTGGCACGGCGCGACCGGGATGGACGCTCCGGGCATGGTCGCATCGCCCGATCGCCGGGGTAGCGGCTGCGACGGTCCTGCTCGTGCTGCTGTTGCCGGCCCGCACGCTGGGCACGAATGCCCTGATGGCGGTGGTCGGGATCGGCACGGTCCTGCTCGCGCTGATCCTCACCAGCGCCGATGACGCCATCGTCCGCTTCATGACGATCGCCGGACACGGATCGCGACGCATTTTCGTTCACCATGGCAAGGGGATCGCGACCTTCCTTGCCGTGTCGGTGCCGGGATGCTGGATCATGCTGGGGCCGGTTGCGGCCGGGATCGCCGCTGCCGCCTGTGTCGCCACGCTGTTGCTCTTGGCGCTGCGCGTCCTCGCCTATCGGCTGCATACCAAGCGGTTCGCCGACTTCCTCGTCTCCATCCTCACAGGATTGCTCATGCTGGTCGCCTATTCGATGCCGGTGGCCCTGCCTGTCATCACGCTTGCCATGTTCTGGCAACTACATCGCCGGGGGCGGACGAAGACGTGGCTGCTGGTATGAACCCCGCCGTCGATCTAACAGGCACAACCGTCGAGCGGAGCGGGGAGCGCGTCGTCCACGACGTCGATTTGACCGTCGCACCCGGATCGTGGTTCGGCCTCAGCGGCGCCAACGGATCGGGCAAGACCAGCCTGCTCAGGGCGCTTGCCGGCCGGCTGCCCTTCGCCGGTGGATCATGCCGGATCGGTGGCGAAGAACTGATCGAGGATCGTGCCGCTCGCGCGCTGCGTTTCGGCTTCTCTCCTCCGGCCGACAAACTGCCGGATGCCTTGCGGGGACGCGACGTTCTCGAACTCGTCGGCGGGAACATCGATGATGTTCGCTCCCGCCTGGGAAAGCTGCATGAAGCGCTGGGCCTGGCGCCGCTGCTCGACCGCTGGATCGGCGACTGCTCCGCAGGCATGCGACAGCGGATCGCCATTGCTGCGGCGTTCGCGGGTGGCCACTCCCTCGTGATCCTTGACGAGCCGTTCAACTGGCTCGATCCTGTCGCGATCTTCGACCTGCGCGAGGTTCTGCGCGATAGGGTCGATGGCGGCTTGGCGCTTATCACTGCCCTCCACGACCTCGGCACGCTGGCATCGGCATGCGACGCCGGTCTCATGCTCGCCGATGGCAAGGTCGCACTGGCGCTGGACGAAGGCATGTTGCGGATCGCTGCCCAGAATCCGCAAACGTTCGAGCGGCAGACGATCGACCGCCTGCGATCCGGATCAGCTACGCCCAACGTTTAGCGTACGCTCAGAAAGGGATTCTGCGATGACCTCGGGAAGTGCAATGAGGACGTGGACCGTGTTGCCTCTCCTGATGGTCATCGCAGGCTGTGCTACACCCTCTTCTCCGCCGAGTTGCGTCGGCCTTCGCGGCGTCGGTGCCGTACCGATCACCGACGCAGCGGGCGTGACCCGCATCCGCTACACCTATGCCGATGAGGCGGTGCGGCTGCCGCACCTGCAATGCCGGGCCGATCAGGGCGATCGGACGGCGATGGTCGAACTCGCCCGCGCCCTGGAAACGGGTAGCAGCGTGGTGCGCGACGATAGCCGTGCCGCCACACTCTATGAGAAGGCAGCGCAGGACCGCCCCACGTTCACCAGCATCTATTCTCCGCCCGTCCGGCTCGGCGGTGCGGGGCAGGTCATGATGATCCCCAATACGGACGGCGGGCCGGGGAACGCCGAGGCGAAGCATCGGCTCGGTCACATGCTGGTCGAAGGCCGGGGTATCGCACGCGACCCTGAACGTGGACGGCAACTAATCGCCGAAGCGGAACGGCAAGGATTTAAGCCATAGTGCGGATGCGCCGTTCAGTGGTCCGCCGGGACGTCCTGAAGATCGAGCGAAGGACCAGCCCAGTTCGGACCGGCGCGGTCGCGCCCCTTCGTTCCGACGATCACCGACCAGGCAAAGGCCCGCCATCCGGGACCGGCGTAAGCGGAGGCGAGCCGCTCCGCGTCCTCGATGTTACCGGCCTTTGTCAGCAGATGGATGAGCTGTATCCGTTGCCTTGCCGCCCGGACCTGCTCGAACGGATCGCCCCGATCGAGCGGAGGCGGTGCGTCGGCCATCATGCGAAGCAATGATCCGGCACCGCTGGCATCGCCTGTCGTCATACGGCGCTGGATAACCGCCAAACGTGTCTTCCCGAGCACCAGCGGATCGCCCAACCGGCTTGCGGCCTCCAGCGCCTTGTCATCGTTGCCGGCGTTCAACCAGGCTTCCGCGGCGATCTCGCTGCTCAATCCCTTCGGGCATAAGCGCGCAAGGATGCCCGACGTGGTCAGGCGCGTCATATAGGCTGCCACGACGGTGCTGTCCTGCGAGGGCAATACCCATTCCAGGACACCGGTCAGTCCGTCGTCCACTGCGGCGCAGTCGTCCGAGGGAGACAGCAGGTTAGTCACCGTCAGGGCACGATCGAGGTCGCGGGCGTGCAGAAAATCGGCGATCAGTCCCTGCGCCTGCTGGCCGGGTTCGGGCAATGGCGCGTCACCCGTGGCTTGGCGTCGTGCAAAACTCCGCCGGATGCGGTCCACGGCATCGTCGGGGCGACCCTCGATCAGATCGACCGAAGTCGTATCCAGCCACGTCATCGCCTCCCGGCGGGTTTCGCCGGCGAGCAGCGGAATCAATGCCCGCAAGCGCCGCACAGCCTCGGCCGCCCCACCGGCAGGCCGATCAGGAACGCTGTCCCATGTTGCCCTGTAGAGGAGCGACGCCTTGGTCGGCCCAGCGGGCAGCGCATCTGCGGCCAGCAGTATCAGCCGGAATGGCGGGATAGGTGGCGGAACGATGCCGGGCGGAGCGTCCATGGAGAAGCAGTCGCGGATACGCCTGTCATCTGCGGCGCTCGCGCCGCCCGGGCGGAGCCGTTCGACGAAACGCTCGCAAGCGCGGTCCTCGCTTCGCTGCTCATCCTGTTGCGCCACAATCTGACGCGTCAGCTTGTCCGGACCGGGGCCGAACGTCCGCAGCTCGTAATCCTCGGACATGCCAGAGGCTGCCTCGATGGCCTGGTCGCGATCGGCATGGCGAAGATTGCGCGACACCTCCCGTAGCGTCACGTCGCGCTCCCGACCCGCCGGCATCGACTTTGCTGCTGCAACTGCCCGAACGGCGAGGCTGTCAACGGGCGCGGCATTGCCACACCCGGTCGAAAGCAACGCAGTCGCGGCAAAGACAGAGATGGTGCGGAGACGCGCGATCAACATCGCGTCAGGCTACCTCGGATTGCATGGCGCGCAAGCATCACCGCTTAGCGTACGTTTTCGACCATCCTCTCACCGGTGCCCTTTTACAGGCATTTTCCCGCGCGATAGCTGCGGTGCCGACGCGTGCGGCGTATCACGGGAATGGGCGCGCAGCTGGCTGCTCAAGAATAACCCGGTTGCCCAAGCCATTCGAAGCCCGTGCCAGCGCATCGGCTGCGTCTGCAATCAGATCCTCGGAGACAGCGTTGGGGGCGAGTACGAGACCCGCCGAGCATGTCACCTCGCCGATCGGCGTCTCATTCTCGACGCGCTGCAGCTTTCGCCTCGAGAATGCCTTGCGGGCTGCGTTCAGCATATCGCGGGCGGCTTCGGGGTCGCAGTTGTCGAACACGATGGCGATCCGCTTTGCCTCCCAGCGGCCGACCCGGTGCGGCATGCAATGATCCCGCAATGTCTGGCCCAGCGCGCGCAGGACCCGCTCGACGACGCCGATCCCATGAGCCGCCCCGATCGAGGTGACCTGATCGAGCGCAACCAGCGCAAGAAGGGTAGGGCCTTCCCGCCCGAGTGCGGCGGTGAGCACCGAGTCGATCGCGATGCGGTTGAGGAGCGAGGTAGCAGGATCGATGTCGGTATCGACGCCCAGCGAGCGTAGGCGCTCGCGGACTAGCGCCGTCTGAAGGCTCAGCTGCTTCAACCGCTCTTCGGCGCGCTCGGCCTGGGCAGTCATCCGAGCGACCGCGCTGTGAATGTTGCCGTCTGTCGAGACCAGTTCGGCCGCGGTGAGCGTGAGCGATTTGACGAAGGCATTGGCTTCCTGGGCGGTTGCCCCGATGATGTGCATGACCTCCGTGGAAAGCTCACCGATCGTCGTCGCGGTGCCATGGAGATCCGCTGGTGCCGAAATTGCTCGCACGTCTTCCTGTCGGAGGCGATAACCGCCGTCGATCAGATTGGCGACGGCCATGAAATGGGCCTCGTCAGCACCTTCGAAATAGGTGTGAGCGAAGCCGTAATTCTCGGGGCTGTGCGGCAGTCGATGCTCGTCGAGAAAATCGACAATGGCATGACCCGATTCGTCGGCTGGCGGACTGGTGCGCAGATCCATCAGAAGCCTCTATCGCCGTTCCGACACAAGGATGTCGTGCCACAGGAACAGATCGCGGTCGATGAGTTCGAGAAGTGCGTTGATAGCGGCCTCGCGGGAGCCAAGTTGATAGCGACGCTGGATCTCGTCCGCGACTCGCAGCGATGCAGGGGAGAGCGCGTAGGTGGACCGCTTGTAACCCGCAGCATCCTCGCGTTCTTTTTTGCGGCGCATCGATAGGGTCGACCGCGCGGGTTTCGGCTGAGAGTCCATATCGCCCTCTAAGCGAAACAGGTGTCACTCTCCAAAGCTCGTTTGATGGGAACGGAGTTCACCACCGGAATTGGTTCAGTTTGCTCCGGTCCGGGGCGGGGGAACCGAATTGAGCATGTTCATCAGGATGGATTGCAAAACCCGCTCGATCGCTTCGGGAGCAAGCCCATCGCCTTTCACCTGCTCGGCGAGCGACAGTAACTGGGGGCAGGAAGCTTCGACGAAGCGGCACGTGACGAGGTAGATCTTGTCGAAGCTGTCATCGAAATAGGCGAGGGGCGTCTTCATCCAGACTGCGGCAAGAAACGCACGTTGCCGGTCGATCTCCAGGATCTCCATGACCCTTATCTGCATCGCGGCCGTAAAGCTGGCGCGACCGGATTTGACCTTTCCGATGAGACTGACGCTTTTCCCGAGTCTCCGGGCCATTTCGACATTGGTTACGCCACGGCGATTCCACTGCTCGATGATAAGCGGATAGTAGAAGTCTGTCTCGGTCTGTCGGCTTGCTGCATTCCTCTGGTCAGTCATGACGACCCCCCTTCTGGGCGCTATATACGGTTATAGCCCGAGAGGCTGTCAATATTTTTTTAGCGTTAGTCGGAACTTCTCGACGAATCGCACAATCGAAGACGCACAGCATCGACACGGTGAGCAGGAAACGCGCTGTGGCAGGGGTGGTGGGGTCGGTAGTGGCCCTGTCCCGCGCGGCCTGGAAAAGCGCCTTCTGATCGATCTGAATGCGGAAACCGACCCGGTTTTCACCATTGTCCTCGATCGTCGAGGCGCGTTCGAGCATCAGCTCGAAATCCGGCATATCCAAGAATTTCTCCAGTCCATACAGGGCGGTAGAGGAAACGGTCTCAAACCGTCGCGTTGCCAGCGACCGGGTTCTGATCGCTTCTGTTGTGAGACGGAACAGCTCATCGCTGACCCGGAAGGCGTAGATCACATTCGACATGGGGAACGGATAACCCGAGTGCGGGCGAGCGCATACCATCTGGATTGATAGTTTCTCGAGCAATCAATCATTGCCGCACGACCGGGGGTGGTCATTCCAGTTTCGCAACGAAGGCGGTAAAAAAATTCCGCAGGTGGTAAAAAAATTACCTGCTCTATGTTTGTCTGCAGACCCATCGCGTCAGTTTTTTGGCCGAAATGCGTAGTCGGGCTTTCCCGCAGTCAAAGTCGATACGGTAATTTTTTTCCGTCTTGTCGAGGGTCAATACTTGCGAAATCCTTAGGGAGACGACGCGCTTGTGCTTCGTCTTCCAAGGGGAAAGAGCATGTCTGCACTTTCAATGCCGAAGGGTGGCCAGATCAATGGTGTCCTTCTCGGTCTGGCGATCATCGCGATGGTGATGGTCCTGGGCGCGTCGGCGGCGTTCGCCGGCGCCGACACGACGTTCAATACCGCGCTGACGAAGTTCACGGACTTCCTCGAGGGCTCGGGCGGCAAGATCATCACCGTCATGAGCCTCGCGGGCGGCATCGTCGCGCTGGCGTCGGGCCGCTTCAGCCTGGGCCAGGTGGCCGTTCCCGTCGCCGTCGGCGTCGGCGCGGGCACGGGTATCCCGATCGTCACCTCGACCGTCACCGCGACGATCTGAGGCGTCGGCTGGATCAACCGCTGGGAGGGCGGCTTAGCTTATGGACCGGTACACCATCCCTTCGCATCTCGACGACCCGGAGCTGATCGGCTTCTGGACGCTGGACGAGTTCCTCGCGATGGCGATCCCCTTCATCTGGGGGATCCTGTCGCAGCACGTCGTGATCGGACTGATGGTCTCGTTGCTCGGCTGGTGGGGTTTTCGGAAACTCAAAGCCGGCAAGGCCACGTCGTGGATTCTCCACATGGCCTACTGGCACCTGCCGTCGAGTTTTACCGGGCTGAAGGCGACACCGCCCTCCCACCTTCGCGTGATGGTGGGCTAAATGGATTATTCTGTCGGTCTCGCGCAGTCGCAGCGCGTCCTCAAGCAGCGCAACATGCTCGGCATCGTCGCGCTGGTCCTCGCGGGCCTCGTGGTGCTGCTGTTCCTGGTCGGCGCGACCCGTGACCGGGAGATCGTCCTGCAGCCGATCGTCCGCTCCCCGTTGACGCTCTCGTCGAGCGGGGTCAGCGAGCAGTATCTGGAGATGGTCACGCGCGACACCGCGCTGATGACGCTCAACCGCTCGCCCGAAAATCTCGAATACTGGATGGACTCGATCCTGGCGATCGCCACGCCGGAAGCACATGGTTCGCTCAAGCGCGACCTGATGAAGATCCTCAACGAGCAGCGCGGATCGAGCATCAGCCAGTATTTCACGCTCGCCGGCATGAAGGTCGACACCGAGAAACTGACCTCGGAAGTGACCGGCACGCTGCACACCGTCGTCGGCTCGAAGTCGGTCACCGCCGAGCCGAAGACGTTCCGCTTCTACTGGGCGTATCGCGGCCTGACTCTCCAGCTCAAGGGCTTCGGGATGGTCACCAAGGCCGACAAGGACGCCGCGGCAACCATCGGAGACGACGCATGACCGCCTGGGTCGCAGTCGGGCTGATCGGGGGCGGGACCGCCTTCGCATCGCGCCTGTGTTCGCTATCGCGCCTGATCGGGGCAGGGATGATCGTCGCGGGCGGAATGGTGCTCGCCGCGCCAGCCTTTGCCGACGAGCATGTGCTGGCGAAGGACAACAGCGAGGTCGCCTGCACGATGTCGAAGTCGGGGCTGACCCGCGTCAGCCTCAAGGACGATCGCTTCGCCAGCGTCTCGAAGCTGACCACCGGGGTCGATACCGACGATTTCACCGTGGTCAACGAACCGACCCGGGGCGACATCTATGTGTCGGTCCCGGAAGCCTATTCTCGGCCGAACGTGTCGTTCTTCGGCACCACGTCGAAGGGCTATGTCTACAAATTCTCGTGCCGCCTCGCCGGTGACGACGCGCAGCAGGTGTTCGTCGAGAATAAGGATATCGGTGGCGCCGCGGAAACGCAGGTCGCGGCCGTCGCGGCATCGCCGCAGGAGGCGTCCGCCACGCTGGTCCAGGCGATGTTCCAGTCCGCGCCGCTCGAAGGGTTCGAGGTCAGGCCCGCGGTCACCGACCCGGTGATGATTGGCTCGCTCAAGGTCCAGATGGTCGCCGAGTATCGCGGCGCCAGCCTCGCAGGCCGCACGCTCAGGATCGAGAACCGGGGCAAGGTTCCGGTCGCGCTGGGCGAGGGAACGATCGCACCGTCGAACGCGATCGCGGTCTCGGTCGCCAACCCCAACCTCAAGCCCGGTGAAGCCACCACCGCCTATATCGTCAGGCCTTCGGGCCTCGCCAACGGAGTGCGGCCATGAGCCTCAAGGACATCTTCCAGCGTAACCGTGCCAAGCAGCTCGATACCGAGCCGGAGGAGGGCGGGGACAGCGAGCTGATGGCCGGCAACGATGCCGTCCGCAAGAAGCAGCTGCTCTACCTCGGCTGTGGTGGCGCCGTCGCGCTGGTGCTGGGCTCCTGGTACGTCATGGGCGACGATGCCAAGCTGAAGCCGGTCGGCACCGACGGGAAGGAGGTGAAGATCACCACCGACGACATGGTCAACCGGAACATGTCGCAGCGTGAATGGCAGGCCGCATCCGAAGCGCAGATGCAGTCGATCAACAATCAGCTGAAGGGCGTCGACGGCCAGCGCGCGCAGATGGAGCAGTTGCAGGCGCAGATCGCCGCGCTCCAGGGCGAGAAGCAGTCGATGGCGAGCGATGGCCAGCGGGTCATGAGCGCCTATCAGCAGGAGAACGACCAGCTTCGCCAGCAGATCGCGCAGCGTAACGCCGCGCCGGCCGCGCCGGCTCCGACGCAGATGTATGGCCCCGGCCAGCCCAATTACCGCACTCCCGGCGCGCCGATGACGGCGGGCGAGGCGGCAGCGGCTGCGGTGTCGCAGTCGCGCTCGATCAAGCTGGTGTCGTTCGAGGGCGGCCCCTCGGGCACCGCGACTCGGATCTCGGGTGGCACGACCAGCTACACCGACAGCCCCAATTACCTGCCGCCCAACTCGATCGCGAAGGCGAAGGTCATCGTCGGCGTCGACGCCTCGGCGGGGGTGCAGTCGCAGACCGATCCGCTGCCGGTGATCCTGCGCATCACCGGCCCGGCGCGCTCGGTCTACCAGAACGGCAAGCTGCTCACGACGCGGATCGAAGGCTGCGTCATCAACGGCGCGGCGCGCGGCGATCTCTCTTCCGAGAAGGTCTATGTGAAGCTGCAGCGGATGACCTGTCCGCAGGCCAATGGCCGGTTCGCGGTGTCGGACGTGAAGGGCTTCATCAGCTTCGCCGGCAAGACCGGCGTGCGCGGCCGTGTCGTCAGTCGCGAGGGCTCCTTGGCGATGCAAGCTTTCTTTGCCGGGCTTGTAGGTGGTGCAGGCAATGCGCTGAACACTGCCTTCAACCAGCCACTCGCAACCTTCGAGACAGACGGCAAAGGAGGGATCAATCGCACCCCGAGCATCGGCAACGTCGGTTTGCGCGCTTTGGGCGGCGGCGCCGACGAGAGCGGTCGAACAGTTTCCAAATACCTGATCGAGCGCGCCGAACAGTACCAGCCCATCATCGAGATGCCGACCGGCATCGATGTCGAGATCGTCTTCCTCGAAGGCGTCTTCATCCAGAACTGAGCCCGGAAGGAGGCGGTCACATGGCAAATACTATCATGATCGGCGCGATGGCGGGGGCGGCGATGCTGCTGACCGGCTCGGCCGAAGCGCCGATCGGCGCGCAGGTCCAGGTCGCGCTGCAGAAGCGGCTTCCCAAGACCAAGGTCGATGCGATCGACTGCTCCAAGGTCGACGGGCTGTGCGAGGTCGTGGCGGGTGCGAACTTGTTCTACGTCGACAAGTCGGCGCGCTATCTCGTCATCGGCCGCGTCTATGACATGGAGACGCGGCAGGATCTGACCGCCGCCAAGCTGCTCGCGCTCAATCCCGATATGCTGGTGGGCGGCGCGGCGAAGGCCAATGCCACGCCCGATGCGCCCGAGGCCGGCGCGGCGCGGGCGGGTGCGCGAGTCACGACCCAGCCCGCCGTCGCCCGCACGCTCGATGTGACGCGGCTGTCGAGCAAGGGTGCGATCGTGTGGGGTTCGGGCACGCAGACGGTCACCGTCTTCTCCGATTTCCACTGCGGCTACTGCCGCGCGCTCAGTCAGGCGCTCGAGACGATGAACGTGCGCGTCATCGAGCGCCCGATCTCGGTGCTGGGAAGCCGCGAGATCGCCAACCAGGTGCTGTGCGCCCGCGATCGTCATGCGGCGGTCCGCGCGGCCTATGCGCAGAACCCGGTCCCGGCAGGCCCGAAGTGCGACACCAGCGGTCTCGATGAGAACGAGGCGTTCGCCAAGGCGCACGGCATCAACGGGACGCCCGTCATCGTCCGCTCCGACGGGGCGGTGATCGAGGGTTTCAGGCCCAAGGCCCAGCTCGTCGAATGGTTGAAGGGAGCCAAGTCGTGACCCGATCCGTGATCCGCCTGCCGGCCTGCCCGGTTTCCGACTATCGCCCGCACGCCCGCGCGAAGCGTATTGCGGCGCTGGCGACGACCGCGAGCCTGGGACTGCTCGCCAGCTGCACCACGCTGGGGACCAACATCTCGGGCAAGTTCGCGTGCGGCGCGCCCGAGGGCGGCAGCTGCTCGCCGGCGACCGTCATCGATGACAAGGCGCTGGCCGAGATCACCGGCGACAGCGGCTATCATCCGGCAGGCCCGTACCAGGCACCCGCGCGCAACAGCGGGGGAACGCAGCGGATCGCCTATGCCTCGACGCCGGTGCCGGCGCAGGCGGCGGGGGTCGGGCCGCAGAAGGTGTTGCGGATCGTGTTCCCCTCGCATGTCGACGCGGCTGGGCGCTTCCACGAGACCGCGGTCGTGCAGGCGGTGGTCGACAACGGCCAGTGGCTGGCGGCGACCGACGGCCACGGTTCGGCGCTTGCCGCGACGCAGACGCTCAACGTCAGCCCCGAGATCCTCTCGCAGCTCGGCGCGCCGATCGCCGCGCTTCCCCCGGTGCCCGCCGAGGTCGCGCAGGTCGCCGCCCCGGCAGCGGCCGCAGGTGCGGCGAGCGCGGTCGGCGCACCAAGTGCGGCAGCGGTCGCGGCCGCGCGGGCCAGGGCGCGCGACGCGGCTGCTGGCAAGGGTGTGCCGATCGCCGCGACGCAGAAGCCGGCTTCGCCCGAACTCGCGTCGAGCACGCCGGGTAACCGCCCAGCGACCTTCTCGCCGCGCGTGGAGGACTGATCGTCATGGCGAAGACCGGCTTCATAGCCCGCCTGCTCGGCGATACGCGCGCACCCGACCAGGGAACACCCTCGCATGGCGCGCCGATGCTGTCGCAGTGGCTGCCGTATCGCAGCTACGACGCGCGGCACGACCTGTTCTACCAGACCGACAGCATCGCGTTCGCGCTGGAACTCGCGCCGCTCATGGGTGCGGACGAGCGCACCGGGGAGATCATCGCGCAGATGCTGTCCGAGAGCGTCCCGCCCAGCGCGCGGGTCCAGCTGCTCGCATTCCAGAGCCCGCGTGTGGGCGCGCTGATCGCGCAATATGCGCTGCCGCGCTACAAGGCGGGCGGCATCCATCGCAAGATCGCCGAGCGGCGGTCGGCGTTCCTGCGTCACGGCGCATGGGTATCGATGTCGAAGGACGGACCGTTCCACGTCCGCAACCATCGCATCTTCCTGTCGGTCTCGATCCGTAGCGGGAAGGCGACACCGGAGGAGCTGACCGGCGTCCGCGACAGCATCGTCTCGACGCTGCAGTCGATCGACATGCCGGCAACCCGGCTGAAGCCGGTCGATCTGATCGCGCTGATCGACGACATCACCGCGCCGGCGTTCGACGTCTCCGACCACGTCTCGGAATATTCAGAACTCGATCCGATCGCCGACCAATGCGTGCGGCGCGACGTCCAGACCGTCGTCCAGGCCGACCGCCTGCTGGTATCGGTCGAGCCGCTGCGCGCGGTGACGAACCTGTCGGGCGAGACGCAGTATCAGGAGATCCGGCCCGACACGTTCGACTATCGCTTCTTCTCGGTCAGGAACCTGCCGAACCGCTGGGCGCCGTGGGACGTGCAGAAGCTGATCGGCGACATGTTCTCCGACAAGCTGCGCCCGGGGTGCCCGACTCTCACGTCGCTATGCCTGTGCTACCAGGACGAACAGGCCGCCTCGTCTAAGGCCGGTTACAAGTTCATGCGTACGTCGAGCCTGGCGGACTCGAAGTCGGCGCGGCTGCTCCCGCAGCTGAAGGACCAGAGCCGCGAATGGGAGCATGTCACCCAGGAGCTGCGTCTCGGCAAGAAGCTGGTGCAGGCCTATTATGCGGTAGGCATCATCAGCCCGAAGGGGCAGGGGGACGCTAACGAGCGCACCGTCAAGTCGATGTACAAGGCGGCCGGGTGGGACCTGCTCGACGAGCGGTTCCTCCAGATCATGGCGTTCATGTCGTGTCTGCCGATGACGCTCGGCAACGGGCTCGACAGCGACCTGAAGCGCATGAAGCGGCTGCGCACGATGCTGACCTCGACCGCGGCGAATATGCTGCCGATCCAGGGCGAGTATCTCGGCGGGCATCTGCCGCACCTGATGTTCATCGGGCGGCGCGGCCAGCCCTTCTTCTGGTCGCCGTTCGAGAACAAGGCCGGCAACCACAATGTCGCGGTGTTCGGCAAGTCCGGCTCGGGCAAGTCGGTCGCGCTGCAAGAGCTGTGCGCGGCGTTCGCCGGCGTGGGCGCCAAGATCATCGTGATCGATGACGGCCGCTCGTTCGAGCATATGGCCAAGAGCCTGGGCGGCAACTTCGTCGAGTTTCGCCTGCGCGACGGGTTCAGCCTCAATCCGTTCTCGATGATCGACGAGACGCTGGTGGCGCAGGACGAGGATTATCTCGTCGACGCGCTGGCGATGCTCAAGTCGATCATCGGGCAGATGGGCCGTCACATCGACAAGCTCAACGACACCGAGCGCGGTCTGATCGATCGTGCGGTCAACCAGGTGTGGGAGGCCAAGGGCAGGGGAGGGTGCGTCGACGACGTGATCGAGGCGCTCGGCTCCGACGGCTCTGTGCAGGGGACGGATCTCGCGATCGCGATGTTCCCGTTCTCGGGAAAGGGCACCTACGGCAGCTTCTTCACCGGTGAGGCGTCGGTGGACATGTCGAACGCGCTAACGGTGTTCGAACTCTCGGACCTGTCGAGCCGCGAGGAACTGCGCTCGGTCGTGCTGACCGCGATCATGTTCATGTCGTCGCAGACGATGCGCCGGATGGACCGCCAGATCCCCAAGGCGCTGCTGATCGACGAGGCGTGGCAGATGCTGCGCGGTGGGTCGATGGCCGATTTCGTCGAGACCTACAGCCGAACCTGCCGCAAATATGGCGCCTCGCTCATCACCGCGACGCAGAGCCTCAACGACTATTACAAGTCGGAAGGGAGCCTCGCGGCGCTGGAGAACTCCGACTGGTCGGTCATCCTGATGCAGAAGCCCGACACGATCTCGGACTTCCAGAAGCACGGCCGCTTCGACATGGACCCCTACACCGAAAGCCTGCTGCGTTCGCTGAAGCGCAACGGCGCGGAATATTCCGACATCCTCATCAAGGGGCCGGAATCGATGGCGGTCGGGCGGCTCGTCCTCGATAAATATTCGGCGACGCTCTATTCCTCCAGCCCGCAGACCTTCGCCGATATCGAGCATCTGATCGACCTCGGCTGTTCGATGGACGAGGCGATCGAACGCGTCGCCTTCCCCGAGGAATATCGCGACAATCCTCCGGGCGAGCCCTGGGTGGAGGCGGCGGAATGAACGCCTTCACGCACGAGCGCGACTGGCGTACGCCGACCGCGACCGACTGGAAACGCACGGGCACGCGCGCGATCGGCGACGCCTGCTACATCCTGTTGCGGGTGTCGGGCTGGATGGCGATGACGCTGCTCGCGACCTTCGGCGTCGCGATCCTGTTCTTCCTGATGCTAGGCGACTTCACCGCGCTCGGCTTCTTCTCGCAGGTCGCCAACCTCGGCACGCGCTTCGTCGCGGCCGACCAGGCACGCCGCGCGGCGTTCGGCGACCAGCTGTTCGTCGTGTGGCTGGTCGCGTTCGGCATCGTCGCCGTGACCCGCGTGCGCCTGCTCGGCGCGATCATCACTTCCACGAAAGGCCCCCGTCATGGTTGATGTTCTCGATCGTCCCGAGGTCGCGTCCGCGGCGGTGCAACCGTCCGCTCCGGCCCCGGCACCCCGTGATGACGCTGCCGGTGCGGCACCGCGCCGTCCGGTCGCGGACAAGGTGGATCGCCGCAAGCCGCAGGGCCTGCCCGTCATCGCCTATGTCGCGGTCGCGCTGGCGGTCGCGGTACTGCTCTGGGGGGCGTGGGTGACCAAGCATCTCCTTGCCCCGCCCGCGACCGTGCCGATGGCGAGCGTCCGGCTCGAAGGCATCGTCTCGGAATATGTCCAGGCGCAGAGCCACAGTAACGGCCAGCCCCAACAGGTGGCCGCGCAGACCCAGGCCTTCATGTCCGCGCTCGACGACGAGATGAAGAAGGTCGGCGCGAGCGGCACCACCGTCCTCGTCGGCGAGGCGGTCCTCTCGAAGAACGTCCCCGATATCACCGACCAGATCCGCCGCGCGGTCTTCGCGCGCGTGCCGCTCCCCGCGGCCGCGCCGAACACCCCGGCCGGTCCCGCGGTCGGTGCGATGCTTCCCCAAGCCTCCGGGAACGTCGCGCCGGCCGCGCCAGGGGCGGCGGTCCCGACCGCTTCGCCGTTCGGGCCTGCGCCGGTCTCGCCGGTCGAGGCGACGGTCACCCAGTCCGCGCCGGGAGGGGTCGATGGCAGCGGCAACTGAGGCGCTGGCGCGGGTCGGTCATGCGGCTCCCACGGCGGTTGACGTCGCCGGGGACCGCGCGGCCCGCAAGGCGCTGATCGTCAAGCGGGTCCGCCAGTGGAGCGCGGTCGCGCTGCTCGGGATCGTGTGGGGCGGCTACAACTCGATCGCCGCGTGGCGCGAGACGCACGCCTTCATGATAAACGCGAGCGAGAGCCTCCCCAACTGGGCGTTCTTCATCCAGCGCGGCCGCGTGCCCGCCAAGGGCGACTATGTGTTCTTCGCGCCGCCCGAGGGCGAGCTGGTGCGCCGCCACTTCGGACCGGATTCGGGACCGTTCGGCAAGCGCGTGATCGGCGAGGCCGGGGCGCTGGTCGAGCATCGCGGGAAATGGGTCTATGTCGACGGCGTCCGCGTCGCGCACATGAAGCCGCGCTCGCGCTTCGGCGAGGTGCTGACGCCGGGACCGGTCGGGCGCGTTCCCGAGGGCTGCTATTATGTCGGCACCGCACACCCCGACGGGTTCGACAGCCGCTACGGCGAGATCGGCTTTGCCTGCGCGAAGCAGATCATCGGCACCGGGACGCCGATCCTGTGATCCGGCGCGCGGGCCTTTTCGGCGGAACCCTGGGCGTGGCGCTGGTCGCCTCGTCGTCCTGGCCGATCGTGCAGGGCGCGCTCGCAAAGGATCACGGCGTGATGGGCCAGACCTGGGCGATCGCCGAGCCGGACCTGCTGGCGACGATCGACACCAGGCTCAAGACGCTGCAGGCCAATGGCGGCATCGAGCGTATGCAGACGGCGCTCCGCGAGAAGACCGAGGAGCGCGTGCGCAACCCGATTCCGGTCGCCGGCATCGGCGCGGTGCGCGAGAGCCGCAGCTGGACGTTCGACCCGACGATCGTGCTCGATCAGGATATCCAGGACCAGAAGGGCCGGCTCGTCGCGCGCGCCGGGCAGCGCGTCAATCCGCTCTCGTTCGTCGCGATGAAGACCGACCTCGTGTTCATCGACGGCCGTGACGATGCGCAGGTCGACTGGGCGCTGAAGCGGTGGACCGCGCAGAATGCCAAGATCATCTTCGTCGCCGGCTCGCCGTTCAACCGCATGGGCGAGAAGAAGCGCCGCTTCTTCTTCGACCAGCAGGGCAATCTCACCAGCCATTTCGGGATCGCGCGCGTCCCCGCCGTGGTCGAACCGGCGGGCCAGGTGCTCAAGATCAGCGAGATCGAGATGCCGGGAGCGGGCGCATGATGTGGCTCGACATGCTCAGGACGCCGATGGCCGCGCCCGAGACGCCGGCCCTCAAGGCGATGCGGCTCGCGATCCTGTGGTCGGCGATCGCGCTGGCGGTCGCCATCTATTCGTTGCAGCCGCTGCGCACCGCGCTCGGCGCCGGGGCAGGGGGCGCACTCGCCGGACTGGTGCTGGCGCTGGTCGTGCTCGTGCCGGTCTATGTGATCGCCAAGAACCGGGCCGATAACGCTTTCCTTGACGCAAGCCTCGCGGCGCAGCCGGACGGGGAGGGCAGGGCATGACGACTGAGCGCATCAGCCTGATCGCGCGCTACGCGCTTCTGTGTGTCGCGGCAGTCGGCTTCGGGTGGACATATGTTCTCGCCATATTCGCGCTGTTCCCGGCCTGGATGTTCTTTCCCGTCGTCGCCTTGTCGATGGTCGTATCGATCGCGACCGTGGCGTTGCTCTCGAGCGTCCCTGCGCTGCTGTTCCTGTCCCGCGTGCATTGCGAGATCGAGTCCCTCGTACGAAGGCTTCTCGGGGGCCGTGCCGATCCGGTGACCGCCGCGTCGATCGGAAACGAAATCGATGTCGTCCTTGCCGAAAGCGGGCGGACGATATCGGTTGGCAAACGCCGTGCGCTGGTGCGCGCGCTGGCCGATCAGTCGATAAGCTTCGATGGACGCGACCGCGCCCGGATGGTGCCCCTGGTCATCGCTTTCTCCGAGGAGCCCGGCGCATGATCCGCCGCCTGCTCACCCTGCTCGGCATGATCGCCGCGTTCGCGCTGCTGCCGGCGCCGGCGAGCGCGCTCCCGGCCAACTGCACCGGCAAGTTCGTCAACCCGATCACCGACGTCTGCTGGTCGTGCCTGTTCCCGCTGTCGGTGGGCGGCGCGCACATCTGGCCGGGGAGCCGACCCGATACCAAGAACCCAAGCCTGCCGGTCTGTGCGTGCGGTTCGCCGATCCCGCGCATCGGCATCTCGATCGGCTTCTGGGAACCGGCGCGGCTCGTCGATGTGACCACCAAGCCGTGGTGCTTCCCGAATCTCGGCGGACTTCGCCTCAATCCGGGGCTCGATATCGGGCAGGGCCAGTATACCGGGCCGAAGATCGCGGGCGGTACGACCCAGAACAGCGCCAACTGGCAGGCGCATTATTACGTCTACCCGCTGCTCTACTGGATGGAGATCCTGACCGACTTCCTGTGTTTCGAGCAAGCCTCGTTCGACGTCGCCTATATGACCGAGATCGATCCGCTCTGGAACGACGACGTGCTGACCACGCTCATCAATCCCGAGGTCGCGCTGTTCAACAATCCGATCGCGGTCGCCGCCTGCGCGGCCGACTGCGTCGCGGCGAGCGCGAAGCTGCCGATCGACCCGATGTTCTGGTGCTCGGGCTGCAACGGCTCGATGTTCCCGATGAACGGCAATATCGCGGCGCATAATTCGCCGGTCCAGTCCTCGCGCCTCGCGGCCGAGCGGCTCCTGTTCAAGATGCACCGGCAGGGGCTGGCCTGGGGCACCGCTGGATCGAAGGCGCTCTGCAACAAGTACGTCATGCCGATCCTGAAGAAGTCGCAATACCGCATCCAGATGACCAACCCGACGCCCACGGTGAGCGGCAAATATGCCTGCTCGCCGATCGGCGCGACGACGCTCCCGCCCGACGCGGGCCGGGCCTTCCCCGTCAAGGGCGAGGACTTCGGCTACCTGCTCTGGCGCAAGCGCAACTGCTGCATGCTGTGAGGACCTGACATGAAGAAGCTCCTCCTTTCCGCGCTGGCCATCGCCTCGATCGGCACCGGCTGCGCCGTTCTCGCCCAGACCGTCGAGGGGCTCGATCTCGACGCGATCCGCGCGCGATCGGCCAAGTCCGAACAGGACGCGACCGCGCTAGTGAACGAGGTGGAGCGGCGCGGCGACGCGTTCCGCAAGGATGCGCAGACCGTGCAGGCGGTCGCGCTGGAGCAGATGCGCACGATCGACAAGGCGAGCCTGCCCAGGGGGCCGGCGGGTGCGGTCGACTTCGACGAGATGATCCACGCCGCGTCCGCCAACCTCAAGGAGAACCAGGGCACTGCGCCGCAGTTCATGGTGTTCGTGTCCACCTCGATGCCCGAACAGGCGCTGAAGCGGATCATCGCCGATACCTCGGCCGCTGGCGGTGTCGTGGTGTTCCGGGGCTTCCCCGGTAATTCGGGGAAGGCGTTCATCGCCGCGCTCTCCAGGGTGGTCGAGAAGGACCAGCAGTTCGCCTCGATCGGGATCGACCCGCGCCTGTTCCGCGCGTTCGACGTGACCGCGGTCCCGACGATGGTGGTCTCGTCGAGCGATTTCACGCCGTGCGACGGCCTCACATGCAAGACGACGCCGCCTCCGTTCGATCGCATCGAGGGCAATGTCACGGTGCGCTACGCGCTGGAGACGTTCGCGGGCGAGAACGGTCCCGGCGCGCTGGTCGCGCGGACCGCGCTCGCCAACCTCGGCCGGAATCCCTGAACCATGCGGGGGGGCCGCATCCTGATCGGTCTTCTGGCGCCGGTTCTGGCAGCGCAGGCGCTCGCCCAGGTCCAGTCCACCCAGCAGGCCCAGCAGGGCGTCGGCGACTTCTACGGCCTGGGCGATTACACCTACTTCAGCGACACGACCCCCAAGCCCACCCCGACCCCCACACCCACATCCGCGCCGGTCGCCAAGACGACGGTGACCAGCGTCCCCGAGCCGAGCGCGGCTGTCGCGCGGACAACCGCCAGCTCGGCCCGCACGGCGCAGCCCGCGGCATCGAGCAATGCGGCAGCGGCCGAGCCGAGCGCGCAGTCGAGCAGTTCAACCTACACTTACCCCAAGGGGGATATGGCGGGTGCACGCGCCGAGGCGAAGGCCCTCGCGACGCCGGCGCGTCAGGCTTCGGGCGGCATCATCTCCTCGACCGATTTGCCCTCCACCATCCCGGGCTTCAGCAGCGGCCCGCAGCCCGGCGAAGCCTATGCCGACGATCCCGATGCGCTGATCGCCGCGGGCGGGTCGGCTGCAGGCGCGAACGAGGCGTGGCAGCTCGTCACCGATCCGGGCCGCAAAGTCGTGACTGTGCCTGCCGGCGATCTCACGCGCGCGCAGGACGTCGAGAAGGACCCGAACAGCTATCTCGCCGGTCAGTCGGTGGGCGGCACGGAAAGCAGCTGCAAGCCGCTGCCACCCAATGGCACCACCGATTATTACGAGGCGACCTGCAACAAAGGCGCGAAGCTCGAGGAAACCCCGGCGACCTGCACGGGCAGGATGGACCCGGTAATCGTCGATACATTGCGGTACTTCTACTACGGCGTGCGCGACCAGAACGAGGGCAACGGGTTCGCCCGCAACAGCGTGATGCAGGCCAAGGTCAGTGCCGGCATTTGCCGGGTCGAGGCGGGGACGCCGCATATCTGCGATGCGCAGATCGAATTGGGGGCGGGCGGCGGCAACGTCGAAGACTATCGTCGCTGGTGCAAGAGCCTGTCCTCAATGCGCACCACCGCGCAGCTTTATTCGTGCTCGGCCGAAATCCCCCAGGCGGAGATCCCGGCGCACCAGAATTACGCGACCGGCACAGTGTATCTCAGGAAGGAAGGTACGCGCGAGATCACGCTAAAGCGCAACGAGGGAAGCTGTCCGGCGCTGGTGGCCGACACCGCCTGCACCGCGACGGGACCGGAGGTCTGCACCGAGGGGCCTGAGACGCGGATCATTGACGGTGTGTCGGTCACGGCATCGTGCTGGGCGTGGTCGCGCCCGTTCACCTGCCAGCGCATCACCCAGGCGTCCGATTGCAGCGATCTGGAGAACGGCGGAAAATGCACGTTCCTGCGTGACGAGTGCCTCGACGATCCGCAGGTTGGTGCGTGCCAGGTAACCACGAAGGTCTACAAATGTCCGGTTCCGTCGCCTCCGACGAACGATCCAAAGCAATATATCTGTGGTGACGACGTCTACTGCATCGACGGTGAGTGTGAGCCGGTCGAGCGCGAGGCATCGACCGAGTTCAAGGACGCCGTGGTCGGGCTGCACGCGCTGGGCCAGGCCAATGCCGAATTCGACCCTGATACGCTGACGCTGTTTTCGGGCAAGCGGCAGACCTGCCACAAGCCGGTGTTCGGGCTGGTCAACTGCTGCGCTGGCAAGGCGTCGGGCCTCATCACCACGGCTGCCGGCGCGGCCGCGATCGCGGGCGGGCCGGTGGCGATCGCCGCGCTCGCGACGCCATTCCTCACCATGTTTATGTGCTCGAACGACGAGAAGCTTCTCGACGTGCAGGACCGCATGGGGATGTGCCACAAGCTGGGCGACTATTGCTCGGACAAGGTGCTGGGCATCTGCACATCGAAATCGACGGCCTATTGCTGCTTCGAAAGCAAGCTGTCGCGCATCCTGCAGGAACAGGGACGCCCGCAGATCAACAAGCCGTGGGGCAGCGCCAAGAAGGAAACCTGCAAGGGGTTCACGCTCGACGAATTCTCGCGGCTCGACCTGTCGGTGATGGATTTCACCGAGGTCTATGCCGAGTTCGTCGACGCCGCGAAGCTGCCCGACGAGATCGAAACCTCGCGCCAGATCCAGGAGCGGATCAAGGCCTATTACGACGCGAAGAAGAGCAAATGACCGGCGTGACGCAACTGTCGGACCATCGTCCCTTTCCCGACCTGTCGGTCGCGGAATTTGCGGTCCTGATCGCGCTCCTGCGCGCCGGACCGCACCCGGCCGGGTTCCTTATCCCGACGCTCGACAGCTGGTTCGATACGAAGCTGTGCGTGGCCGATCTCGAACCGACGATCGCGCGGCTGATCCGCGCCAACCTCATCCTGCGCCGGGGCGAGACGCTCTACCCGCGCCGGCACGCCCGCAACCTCATCATCGGGGTGTACGGCAACCTGTTCCGCATCCTCGCAGACGACATGGCGCAGCTCGTGTCGCTTCAGGAGCCGTCGCTCCTCGGGACGCTCAAATCCTACCTCACCCGCCGCGAACAGGAAGATCGCGAAAAGCAGAAACAGAAGGACGACTGACATGCGCAAGGCCCTGACCCTCGCTCTCATCCTCTCGGTCGCGTCGCCCGTGCTGACGCCGGCGACGGCGCAGGACCTGACGCCGCTGCCGGATTCGGTGTCCTCCACCCGCGATGCCGGTGACGACGGCCGCGATGGCGGCCAGGACAGCTATGGCAGCGCGGACGATCTGGGATCGGCCGACCGCGTCGCGGCGCAGACCGGGGACGACTTCTACTGCCGCGAGCGGCGGCTCGGCACCTGGTTCTATTGCGACAAGCCGAAGGCCAGGCCCGCCGAGCAGCGATCGGCGCAGCCCGCGCGGTCCTCGGCCGAGCAGCTTGCGGCGATCTCGAAGCAGCTGGAGGAGCTGAAGGCGCGGGCGATCCTCGAGCCGACGCCCGAGAACATCAGCCATTATATCGCTTTCCAGCGCGAGCAGCTTGATCGTGCCTCCTCTTTCGCGGACATGTGGCAGCGTACGATCTGGCAGAACCCGGACCTCGACTACACGCTCCAGCGCCCGGTCAACCAGCTGGGCAAGCGGACCTGGCTCGATAGCCGTAATGCGGATCGAGAGCGCGTGCTGTCGCGGATCTCGCAGCGGTACGGCGTGTTCTATTTCTACTCGTCGGCCTGTGCTGCGTGCGAAACCTTCGGGCCGATCATGCGCAGTGTGTCGGATCGCTTCGGCCTGACCGTCATGGCAATCTCGCTCGATGGCGGGCCGACCCGCGCCTTCCCGAACTATACGGTCGACACCGGCCAGTACAAGGCGATGGGCATGCGCGGCCAGCAGGTGCCCGCGCTTGTGCTGTTCGACACTGTCACCAAGCAGCCCATGCCGATCGGCTACGGCGTGATGGCGGCCGACGAAGTGATGAACCGCATCTTCACACTGACCAGCGTCAAGCCCGGGAGTGACTTCTGATGGTCCGCTCGATCGTCCGCTTCTGCGCCGCGGTTCTCGCGCAGGCCAGCATGATCCTCGCGATTGGAGGTCTCGTCGCTACGCCGGCGATGGCCGACGTCCAGGGCGAGATGAACAGCTATTTCAACAAGTCGGGCGCGGCCGCGAACGTGACCGGCCCGACCGCTTTCCAGGGTCAGTCGGCGGGCTATTATTCGGGTGGTTCGCTGTGGAGCCGCTTTCCGCAGAAGTCGATCAACCCGGTCAGCGTCGCGCTTCCCAGCGCGCGTGGCGGCTGTGGCGGCATCGACCTGTTCGCGGGGTCGTTCTCGTTCATCAACGCCGATGAGATCGTGGCGATGCTGAAGGCGACCGCCAACAACGCGATCGGCTTCGCGTTCCAGCTCGCGATCGACAGCATCTCCGCGCAGATCGGCGGGGTGATGAAGGACATGAGCCAGCGCGTGCAGCAGCTGAACGCGTTCAACATGTCCTCTTGCGAGGCGGCGCAGCAGGCGATCGGCTCGCTGTGGCCGGCGATGGACGGGGCGTCCTCGACGATCTGTCAGCAGGTCGGCGGGGCGAAGGGCTTCTTCTCCGACGCGGCCGCGGCGCGTCACGGCTGCACCAACAAGGGCGAGCGGGAGTCGACGATCGCCAAGGCCGGTGACGATGCCGAGCTGGTCCAGTCGAAGAACTACACCTGGTATGCGCTGAACGCCAAGAGCGCGACCAAGCCGTCCCGCGAATATGCCGAGTTCCTCATGACGATGGTCGGTACGATCATCTACGATGCGACCAAGGCCAAGGACAGCATGGGCGCGTTCCAGTTCATCGCGCCGGCCAGCTGGGACACCTATCAGGCGCTGCTCGACGGCACCGCCTCGGCGCCGACTGACGTGTGGCAGTGCGACACCACTGACGACAAGGGGTGTCTGAAGCCCACGCCTACCAAGCTGAGCATCTCGACCAACGAGGCGCTGCGTACGCGCGTCCTCAAGGCGATGGACAGCATGTCGGGCAAGATCCGGTCAAATGCCGCGCTGTCGGGCGATGAGATCGCGCTGTTGGGCATGACCTCGATCCCGCTCTACAAGATCCTTGTCGTCAACGAGGCGGCGCACATGGGCCTGTCGGGCGGCGATCGCGCGACGCTCGCCGAGATGGTCGCGATCGACATGCTGATGTCGATGCTCGACCGGATGCTGGACACGATCTCGCAGGCGCAGGCGGGCGCGAAGTTCGTCTCGACCGACGAATTCAAGGCGTGGCGCGCCCAGGTCGACAGCGTGAAGACCGAGCTGTCGCGGCGCAGCGAGAAGATGGCCGGGCAGATCTCCAATACCTACCGGGTGATCCAATACACCCAGTTCATGGAATCCACCCTCAAGAACACCATGAGCCCGCAGCTGTCGGCATCGCTCCGGTTCGGACGCGGGCTCAGCGCTCAGGGCTTGCGGTAACGCGGCGGCAAGGGAGCGACGGCGATGCTCGAAGTCTTCACGATCGGCGGGGGCGAATATATCGTCAACGTCTTCAACGCGGTCGCGGCATGGACCGGGGGCGGGGGCTATCGCTCGATGCTCCAGGTTGTGATGGTGATGGGCTTCATCTACTCGCTGTTCGTCGTCGCCTTCTCGCTCGACTGGCGGGCGTGGTTCAACTGGTTCCTGCAGTCGACGCTCATCTACATGATGCTGATGGTCCCGACCGTCACGGTGAAGGTGACCGACCGGATCAACCCCGCGCTCGCGCCGGCGGTGGTGGACAATGTGCCGCTGGGTCTGGGAGTGATGGCCTCCTTCACCAGCCAGGTCGGCGACTGGATGACGCGCTCGGCCGAGACCGTGTTCGTGATGCCGAACGCGCTCGCGCTGACCAACAACGGCATGATCTACGGCGCGCGGTTGATGGACAAGGCGCGCACGTTCCAGATTACCGACAGCGTGTTCCGCGCGAACCTCGACGAGCACCTGAAGCAGTGCACTTTCTATGATGTGCTGCTCGGCTTCAAGGCGATGGACGATCTCACCAAGACGAACAATCTGTGGCAATCGATCGGACCTGGGTCGCCGGCGCGCAGCCAGCGGTGGATTACCTCGACCGGTCCGGGCACCACCGAAAACTCGATCATCCCGTGCAACGAAGCCTATTCGCGGATGGATGGTCAGTGGCAGGCTGCCTACGACAAGGATCTGCTGCCGTTCGCGAAGAGTGCATATCCCGGGATCGCCGATACGGTCGCGGCCCAGCGCATCCGCGATGACCTGCCGATCGTGGCGGCGCAGATGCACGGGTCGCCGACCGACGCCTATTCCTACCTGAAGCAGATCTCGATGATCGACGCGTTCCTGGCCGCGCGCGAGAGTTTCTCGGATGCCGGTTGGGATGCCTATGCGTCGCAGCGCGCGGACGCACAGGCCAAGAACACCTACACCTCGATCGCGACGCAGGCGATGACCTGGGTGCCGCTCCTCGGCATCGTCCTGACGGTCGTGTTCTACGCGATGTTCCCGGTGCTGTTTCCGCTGTTCCTGTTCCCCAGGACGGGCCTGCAGACGCTCAAGGGCTATGCGACCGGGTTCTTCTACCTCGCGTCGTGGGGGCCGCTCTACGTGATCCTGCACATGTTCGTGATGAGCAGGGCGGCGAGCCTCTATCATGCAGCATCGCCGACCGGGCCGACGCTGCTGGTCTCCGACGGAATGGCGAGCGTCAATGAATCGATCTCGACGCTCGCCGGCTTCCTGATGATGAGCGTGCCGTTCATCGCGGGCGGCATGGCGCGCGGGGCGATGGCGATCGCGGGGCATGCGACCTCGATGCTGCAACCGGCGCACAGCGCGGCCGAGCAGGCGGCGACCGAGCGCACCACCGGCAACTATTCGTATGGCAACACCTCGTTCCAGAACCTCACGTCGGGCATGACCCAGGCGAACAAGTTCGACGATCAGCCCAAGTTCAATTCGGGCTATTCGGTCGGCACGTTCACCAACGCCGACGGTGGCGTGACCTACGGTTTCGCGGACGGGACCAATGCGTTCGACACGCGCCAGGGCATCTCGAACCTCGCGTTCACGCCGACGCGCACCGCAGGGTTCGACAGCAGCATGAGCCGCGCGCTCTCGGACGGGCAGACGCACACTCAGTCGCTTCGTAGCGCCGCCTCGCAGTCGTGGAACGCGACGGCGACGACGGCGACGGATCTGCTGTCGGCCGCTGAGCATCGTCGGGGAAGTTCGACCGAGACGGGGTCTGGGTTCAATAACAGTGTCGCTCGAATGACTGATCTATCGAGGAGTCTTTCGCACGGCCTTACGAGCCGCTTTGGTTTTAGTGAGGCCGATAGCCAGCAAGTGGCGCGGATATCGCAAACCACAGGCGACGGTCATGCAGGAATCGATTATCTGATCAAAAAGTGGGGACTGTCTGGCAAGGCTGGTCTGGGACTGAAGCTTTCGTCCATGTCAGCTGAAAATACTGGCAGAACAGTTTCTAGCGACCAAGCGTTGGGCGAATTGCAAGAGTATCTTACCAAAGAAACGAATACGACGCAGGCTCGTTCAGCTCGCGATGAATTCATGCGCGAAACCAGCACGAGCGGAGATAGCGAGGTTCGGTCGCTGTCGCAGAAGCTGGGCGTAAGCGTCGGGGAATCGCGGTCGGCGTCGTTGGAAGCAACTCGAGCCGAAGAGACGTTCCAGCGCGTCAGCAATGATGTCAGGGAGGCCTCGGCGCGGGGTTGGTCGCTCAACCGGAACGAGAGCCAGGAGTTTGTAGTGTACGCTCAGGAGCGGTTGCTAGGCGACGATACGCTGTCGCAGTTCGGGTGGACGCCGGGGATGGTGATGCCCCGCACCCCGCAACAGGAACAGGTGCGCGATATCCTGCTTGGTGAGTTCATGGAGCGCCGCGTTGCATCGGTCCGCGACGAATTGGGTGTAAGCGTGCCTGAGCGCCTGTCCGGGCAGCTGCATGGCCCTGCATCGGCGACACCGGGTGCAGTACAACAATGGGGTAATGAGCGCGCCGCCGGCGTCAGGGCGCAAGGGCCGGATGTATCGATCCGCGAGAGTTCGCGCGATCTCGATCTGGCCGGCAATGTCGCTGACGCGATTCCGAACGCATCAGCGCGCATCACGCGCGGCGCGTTCGAGGTCGGCAACGGCGTCGACGACGCGAGAGGGACGGCGGGTCAGCTCGGTGACCATGTCCGGGAGCGCAACGACGCGTGGATCACGACGACACTTCCCGGTGTCGAGGGCGCGCGCAACTGGGTCCGTGACAACCTCGGTATAGGCGCTGGCACCAGCCATGTATACGAAGTCCCCCGCGGTGAGCGGGCAATGTTGCCGATCTCTGGGCGGCTGAGTTCAGGAATGGGTGGTCGGATTGACCCGGTCACCGGCGAGCCGGGACGGCATCACCGTGGCGTGGATATTGCAGCACCAGCAGGGACAGAAATCCGTGCGCCAGCCTCGGGTCAGGTCATACGAAACGACTTCCAGGCCAACGGCGCCGGCAATTATGTAGTCCTGCAGCATGGCGACGGCTCACAGAGCAAATACTTCCACATGCAGGATCGGTCGGCTTTTCAGGTTGGAAGTACCGTCCAGGCTGGGGCGGTGATCGGGCGTGTTGGCAGCACCGGAAAATCGACCGGGTCGCATCTTCACTACGAACTGTGGAAAGATGGCGCTCCGGTCGACCCGCGTAGATTTCAGCTTAGGAACTGAAAGGTGAGAGAAAAAATCCGCAGATAATAAGCGCCGCGATCAAGAACAAAGGCCACGCAGGACCGTCAGCATTGGGGAAAGATATATCGTCGCTGTCAGTGCTGGTAGAACCCTCGGTGATTAGCTCCCGCCCACGGTGCGTCATTGGATCGAGTAAATTATCAGGGTTGAAGTATAGCGAATGGTTGGCAGTGCTGCCCCAGTCCATCTGGCCAGTTTCGTGGTTCAACATGGCCGCTCCTTCCTCAATCCGTGGCTGACCGTGATGGTCAGAATTAGGCTTGCAAAGTCTAGCATATCGGATTGAGTTTGGCGAGGATTTTCACCCGTACTGACGGAGTGGGCACGGTGGAGCAGGACGGCGAAAACCCGCGCACGATCGAACGCTACGAGGCGCTGCTGCGCGAGCATCTGCTGTTCTACGATGCGCTGCGTTTGCGCGAGCGTCGGCCGAGGAGCGCGGCGCAGCGCCAGTTCCAGGACGTGGCGTGGGGGAAGGCCGCGCCGGTCACCGATCACGAGCTCGCCTATGTCTGGCACTTGAAGGCGCGTAGGATCGCGCCGTTCAACATTCCGGTGCCGGCACCGCATATCGACGACGTGATGGCCGGATTCGACGTCGGCGCGCGGCCGGTGAGTGGCGACGTTGGCACGAAATGGGATAATGCCTGGCGCGAGTATCGCGGTGGCCGGGAGTTCTTCTAGCCTGGGCACGATGAAGGAGCCGGACCGATCTGCAACCGATATCGGCTGAGCGCCAAACAGGCCGCGGTGACGCGGGCGGTCGGTTTCGAGCCGCCTTATCCCGAGGACGAGACCTACCCGGTGCCGCGCGAGATCTTCCCGACGGGCAAGAAGACAGCGCGCTACGGACTGGTCGTCAGGCGGGCAGGGGAGGGTAACCGCCCGCTTGAGCCGATCGCGATGGAATGGGGCTTCCCGACCAAGGTAGCGAGCAAGCGCGACCCGGCGGTCAAGCTGGACAAGTTCGTCACCAATGCGCGGTATCTCTCATCGTCGATGTGGAAGCCGTCGATCGCCAATCCCGATCGGCGCTGCCTGGTCCCGTTCACGCACTTCGCCGAGCCGCATCCCGAGGGCGGGAAGGGCGACGATGGCAAACCCCGCCAGATGTGGTTTTCGCTGCCCGACCAGCCCATCGCCTTCTTCGCCGGTCTGTGGCGGCCGACCGAGCGCGGCGATGCCTATGCCTTCTGCACCACCTCTCCCAACGCCACCGTCGATCCCTGGCATCCCAAGGCAATGCCGGCGATCCTTCACCCTCGCGATTTCACGGCATGGCTCGACGGCAGCTATGAAGACGCCCTGAAGCTCGTCCGCCCCTATGAGGGCGAGATGAGCGCGCAGGAGGCAACTCCCGATGGCGGCGCGACGTGAACCGGGCTAAGGCCGGTCCAATCATTCACCACCGGGACGTGTTCATGACGACGACATCCGATCTGGCCGAACAGCTCTCCAATACCCATGGCCTCGCAAAGGCGGACGCCAGGAAGGTCATCGATGCGATCCTTGCGAACATCACCGCGGCTGTCGCGACCGGCGAGGAAGTCAGCCTCAACGGGTTCGGCAAGTTCAAGCTGAAGGACACCCCAGAGCGCCAGGGGCGCAACCCGTCGACGGGCGAGGCGATCACGATCGCGGCGTCACGCAAGCTGACGTTCGCGCCGGCGAAGGCGGTCCGCGATCGGATGAACGGCAAGTGATAAACGGGCCAGGGTTTTAGAACGCTGGCCTAAACTGAGGGGACTTCATGGCCGATACCGCAGCCGACTACCGCGCGAGGGCAGCGGCCGATCTTGCCGAGGCGCAGCAGCTCGTTCTCCCCCATGCTCGGGACCGTATGCTGCATTCGGCCGATCGCTGGTCGAAGATGGCTGATGCGGCCGATCGCCGTGTCCGGTAAGGAAAGCACGACGGTCGCGCTCGACGTGGCTAACTGGTCAGCGGTCCAGGCAATGGTCGAGCGTCTCGACGACAGGGCTGTGATAGCGATCTACGAGCTGGCCGAAGGCGCTGGTCCGGTCGCGGACCTCGCGGCCGCACAGATGGAAAAACGCAACCTCGACTATTGAGCCAAGTTAAGAGTTCGGCCGCTGGTTAAGCCGCTGTTGCCGACCCGGCACAAGCCACGTTCCTGTTTTGTTCGATAATATATCTTATGTTAAATCAATGGCTTAGCAGATTTCCGGCATCGTTCTTGCAGAGACTGACGTGGCTTTTTCGCAGCTAAGGCTTGCCAGTCAGTCGCGAGTTAGCCGCGCCGTCGTTCTCGCGCGCGAGCGTGTCGCGGATCTTCGTAAAGATCCTGCAGCGCGCGCAGCCGAAACGCATTCCACCAGCGTTGCCAGCGATGCTCCTCGGCATCGTGGAGCATGTGACATCGCTGGCATAGCGCGGCGAGATTGCGCGGCGCGCTATTGCCAGGATCATGATCCAGATGCGCGCAGGCCAGCACGACATAGGTGATCCGCACGACGTCGAGCGCGAAGAGGTCGCCGACCTTCACCCGTCGCCCCTCTCCCGATCGCCAGCATCGCGCTTCGCTATCCCACCAGCGCCCATCGCCCAGATGCGCGACGTGCCGAAGATGCGGTCGCCGGCAGCGTTCGCAGCGCCCTCCTGCCCGCACGAACCGGATCTGGTCCGACAGCAGCGGCCAGTCGATCGGGTACAGCCAGCGGTTTTCGGGGCGGATCGGCATCCATGACTCTATGAGTCATGCGAAATGAGAACAAAAGGAAAATCTCGTTCCCTTCATGTTCTTATCCAGCATATCATGCGCGCATGTCCGCGTGTGTGATTCCCCTGTCCCAACCGATGCCGATCGCCGATCTGCCGCCAGCGTTTCGCCTGAGGGTGGTGAGCGCGGCCGGCGCTGGCTTCCCCTCGCCTGCCCAGGACTGGGAGGAAACCGCGATCGATCTCGTGGCGCTGCTGCGCCTCGACCGCGCCGCCAGCTTCGTGTTCCGGGTCAGCGGACAGTCCATGATCGACGCTGGAATCTATGATGACGACGTGGTGGTGGTCGATCGCGACGCCACGCCGGTTAGCGGCCGCATCGTCATCGCCGTGGTCGACGGGGGCTTCGTGATCCGCCAGTTGGTCTGGCGCGACGGCAAGCCGGTCCTCGAGGCCCGCAACGCGCGGATGCGCTACGACGCGGTGATCGCGGATGAGAGTGTCGAAGTGTGGGGCGTCGTCCGCGCCTCCGTGCGCAACCTGCAGGGCTGACCGCCATGTGGGCGATCGCTGACGTCTCCAACTTCTATTGCTCGTCGGAGAGGGTATTCGACCCGTCGCTGCGCGATAAACCGCTCATCGTGCTGAGTAACGGGGACGGCTGCGCCATCGCGCGCTCCGAGGAGGCCAAGGCGCTGCACATCAAGATGGGTGCGCCGATGTTCAAGATTCGTGATATCGTCCGCGAGCATGGCATCCAATACCGCAGCAGTTCCTACGAATTGTATGCCGACATGAATCGTCGCTTCAATCAGGTCCTCGCCGAGCACAGTTGCACGGTCGAGGTGTACTCGATCGACGAATCGTTCTTTCGCCTGCCGGTGCTCCCGAACGGCCTGGGCGACGTGGCGGCCGCGCACCGCGTGATCGCGGCCGTCAAGCGTGCGACGGGCCTGCCGATCCGCATCGGGCTTGGCCCGACCCGGACGCTGAGCAAGGTTGCCAACGCCCTCGCCAAGGCGTCGGAGAAGGTCTGGAAGGGCGTGGTCGACCTGCACGACATCGAGCTGCGGCGGCGCCTGTTCGCGCAATGGCCGGTCGAGGAGGTCTGGGGCATCGCGCGAGCGATGACCGAGCGGCTGCGACCGCTCTGCGTCAGGACGACGGCCGATCTTGCCGCCCTCCCCCCGGAGGTCGCGCGCGACGTGGGGACGGTGGTGCTGGAGCGGCTCGTGCGCGAGCTGAACGGCGTCGAATGCACCGATTTCGAGCCGGAGCCGCCCCCGTCCAAGGCGACCGCGGTGACCCGCTGCTTCGGTGAGCCGGTGCGCGAGGTCGCGGCGCTGCGCGAGGCGATGGTGCGCCGCGCGGTCCGCGCGGCCGAGAAGATCCGCGCGCAGGATCTCGCTGCCACCCGCCTGATCGCCTTTGCCCACGGAAGCCGGTTCAAGCCCAACGCGCCGTCCGCCTCGCGCATAGCGCGGCTGTCGCCGGCGACCAATGATCCGCGCGTGATCGGCGGTATGGCGGGCCGCATGGCGGATGTCATGTACGAAACTGGCGGCGTCTACACCAAGTGCGGCGTCATGCTCGAGGGGCTGGAGCCGATGACCGCGCACCAGGCCGACCTGTTCGCGGTGCCCGATCCGCGATCCCCTGCCCTGCTCGCCGCGATCGACGGGCTCAACGGGCGGTTCGGCCGCAACACGATGCGGCTTGCCTCCGAGGGCTTTGGCCAGAAGAGCTACGACACCAAGCGTGCTTTCAAGAGCCCGTCCTGGACCACGCGGATCGATCAGGTGCCGATCGCGCGGTGAGATCAATAGCGATAGCCTGCCTGCCGGCAGGCCGCTGCCAGCTTCATCACTCGCCCATCCTTCGCGCCGTACTGGCGCAACCGTGCGGAATAGCTGTCGCAATAGCTTTTCGCGCGAGCGGACAGTGGCACCCCGTTCGGACCTCGCGCGGTCGCCGCCCCGCCCCGTTCGGCATAGCCACGAGCAGTCGCTGACTGAACCTGGGTGCGCGCTTGCGCGCCCAGATCGACTGCGCCGGGCATGTCCTGCGCGCCGGCAGGGGTCGCGATCGCGAATATCCCGACCGTGAACACAGCAACCAGGCTACGCATTCGATGTTCTCCCTCGAATTTCCGTCAGGCCATCAACGATTTGGCGGCAGCATCGTGCCGGTCGCGGGAGCGATTATGGATACAGGCGGTTGTAGAGGTGATGAACACGTCGACCGTACCTTTCGCGCTCGCGGTCGATGACGTCCCGATCATCCTGATGGACATGACGCTGATCCTGGAGGACGCCGGCTTTCGCTGTCATGAGGCGATGGACGGCGATACCGCGATCGTGCTGCTGGAGGAGCAGGCCGACAACACCATCCTGCTGTTCTCCGATGTCGAGATGCCGGGATCGATCAACGGCTTTGCGCTGGCGCGTCATGTCGCACAGCACTGGCCCTGGATCGAGATCGTGATCGCCAGCGGCAATATCTGTAGGCGCTTGCAATCATAACGGCGCCTGCTCGCAAACAGCCAGATTTTCTGCTCACGCTATCTGCCACTGGCGCGTGGCAACCTGCTCAAATTATCTGCCAGTGTGCTCGCCATTATCCGGCGCTGCTTGCAAACGAGGCGTCGTGCTCACGCTTTCTACCAGTGGGTTCTCCAAACCCGTCGCCGGCAGACGCTTTTGCGAAGCACGTTTTCAGAACAGTTCTGACAAGCGGCGGGCAGCAGAAATGCGGTGCGGTCATGGCCCGCCGGCAAGGTCGTCAGAAAGGAAGGCTTTTGCGAACAGCGGGTGGCGCATAGAGCGGGCACAGATATACGTTTACGACTGAACCAGTCGAAGCGCGCTGGCCGCGACCGTCCCGAATGGGATCAATGGTCGGGATAGGATTCTCTTCATGCCCCAGCCGGTATAAAGGAACCGCCCCGATCGTAGCGGCTGCGTCGTTATCCCGCCTACCCAACCCGTGGGCTCGACCTTCGGCCCAGCCGGGCCCGCCTCAACGTGGCCCGTCGACTGCGATGACCGCGGCGTCGTCTAGCTGGAACCGGCCAAAGTCGTCGTCGCCCCATAACGAACGCTCCAGCCGGCCGACAAGCCGGATCGGCTTCCCGGTCGGCATTGACCCATAAGGCAGCGAGTATTCATGGTTTTGCGTCGAGGGAGCCGATCATAGGCAGGAATACGGCACAACCCGTTTCCTTGCAGGAAAGATCAAGCACCAGGTTCTTCCCCGATCCGTCGTTCCGCCCAGCAAACGTCCACAGAAGGCTGCGGCGCTCGGGATAGTTCGGGTCGGCGACACGGTAGGAAGCTACGCCTGCGGGGCGGCCGTCGAGCGTGAGCTGATCCGCTTTGTAGTTGGTCCCGGAGCTCGCGATCGGCAGCGCCGATCCTCGGCCTGTCACTGTGAACATGCCTTCGTAGCCCGGCCCGCGCAGCAGGAACACCGGATCGTCTACCGGGTCCTTTCCCGCCTTCAGAGTCGCATCTGATGGAATGGCGACCGTGCAGCACGAAGGGATCCCGACCGACTTCCAGCCGGCCGGGACCTCGGGTTGCGGTGCGTTCGGCGAGCAGGACACTAGCAGCAATCCCGCTACCGACCACACCGCGACCCTCATATCACCGCACTCCGTAGGCGTTGCGAAGCGCTGTCGTCTCCGTCGAGCACGGGGTGCGACGCACCACGCCCGCCGGCTGACTATAGTGCATGACGCACGCCGTGTTGTTGGCTTCTGAAGCGCGTCAGCCCTGAGCGCTACGGCTCCCTATTGGGGCGATCGAGCTTCGCCCAAATTGCGGGTGCCCGCAGCTTGGAGAAGGATCTTGCGACCAAGCACCTAGTCGCCCTCTACACCGCTTGTGGCGGTAGAGAGCGCTTTTCCGATCAGCACGTCCGTGAGCGGACGGAACTGACCATACCCGATGTTCAATGGTTTGCCGCTAACGACAATCGACCCCAGGGAGCTGTGCATCCCTCAAATCCACGGTTCACTACCCGCTCTGCTGAGGCCTTGGCGGGCGATTTTACATTGGAGGATCTGGGCTTCATCTTCGTTCCTTCGTCACTACGACGAAGCCCAGATCCTCCTTAAATCACAACCTCAAATCTGTGCCATTGGTGCTGACGGCGGACACGCGACCTTGGTGAGCTTCGAATCCGTGCCCGCGGACTTGAACGCGAACGCGGCCCCGGCTGCCGCGGTGCTGGCGACGGCCGCTCCAACGAGCACCTTCTGCTTCGTGTCCATCAGACTGTCCCTCTCTCAAGGGGCCGCGCGACCGACGTGTTCCTGCTCGTCCTCTCCTCATCACCAGCGGATGCAATCTTGAACGCCAAGATTTGTGCGCGGTGGATCTGGGGAGGCTCGGCGAACAGCGAAGCAGCGCTTCCGGATAGCGCCGTGCCGATTTCGCCCGACAGATGCGTCTCGCGCCCTGCCTCGTCGGCGAAGGTATCGAGGATGGCGAACCGAGTCTTTCCGAGACGCAGAGCGTACCACGACAGGGTGCCAGGCTCCCGCTCCACGGCCGATCGGGCTCCTTGGAGGAAGCGGGCAACCTCTTCCTCCGCACCGTCCCGTGCTTCAAGCGGAACATGCAGGGCCAAGCGCGGCAGGGCGTCCGCCGCCGGCACCTTGAGGGCGAGGATGTCGGCCGGCTCGATCTCCGGCAATCCGTTGAGGATGGTGAAGGTCTTCACGACCAGCGCCCGGCCGACCGTGCCGAACAGATGCTTCAGCCGGCCGGCATTGCCGGGGAAGGTATCGAAGATGGCGAAGTCGGCGGGGCCAAAGCGCAGCGCGTACCAGTGCCGCGTGTCCTGCTCATGCTCGACCGGCTCCAGCGCACCCCGGAGGAATTCAGCGGCATCTTCCTGGTGGGTCGGCCCGGCTTCAATGCCTACGAACAGTGCCTTGTGCATCTTTTCTCTCCTTGTTCCGATGGTAGCGCCTCGAGCTCCACGGAAGGCGTCCTGGGCCTAAATCATGGGAAGTTCGCGCGGCCGGGCGCCGACAGCCCGTTCGGCCAGGGCGACTTCCCCGGCCCGCGCACCCCTGGCGGGCGCGTGCTGGAGGAGATCGCGGCCAGCCACGGCACGACCGCACGCCAAGTGGCGCTTCGCTTCCTGGTGCGTCGGCCATCGCTGTTCGCTATGGTCAACGAGTCATCGTGTAATTTGTGGCTGCTTCCCCGGGCCGGCTGAGCGGCGCACCTTCTGGTTGTCGGACCTGAAGGAAGGAAGCAGCTATGAAGCACTATGCCGGAATAGACCTGTCGATGGAAACGTCGCACGTCTGCATTGTCGATGCCGAAGGGCGCAAGGTCGCAGCGCAATGCGTGGACAGCACGCCGGAAGCGATCGCCGCGCTGCTGGAACGCCATGGTCCGATGGAACGCGTGGTGATCGAGACCGGCCGGATGACGCCATGGGTTGCGCGTGGCCTGCACGAGCTGGGCGTCGCGATCGTGTGCATCGATGCGCGCCAGGCCCACCAGAGCCTCAAGGCGATGAAGGCGAACAAGACTGATCCACATGACGCAGCGGGGCTCGCGCAGTTGGCCCGGACCGGCTTTTACAAGGAGGTGCACGTCAAGTCGCCGACATCGCACGGTGTACGCTCGGTGATCACCGCCCGCGCGCACCTGGTCGAGGCGCGCGTCCGGCTCGACAACACCATCCGCGGCTTATGCGCTACCTTCGGGATCAGACCGGGAGCTGGCCAGGGCGAGCGGTTTCTCGCACGGGTGCAGGCCGCCATCGCTGTCCCGGGGCTCGGCGAGGCAGTGGCTTCGCTGCTTCGGGCGCGAACCGGGCTGGTCGACGAGATCCGTCGGATGGATCGCGAGCTCAAGGCGATCAGCATCGCCTCTCCAGCCTGTCAGGCGCTGATGAGCATCCCGGGCGTCGGTGTGCAGACCTCGGCTGCGTTCGCCGCCGCCGTCGATGAAGCGGGTCGGTTCAAGCGGTCGCGGACAGCCGGCGCCTACTTTGGCCTCGTCCCACGTCGGCACCAGTCCGGCGAGCTCGACTGGACCGGCCGGATCACCAAGCAGGGCGACGGCACCGTCCGCAAGCTCCTCTACGAGGCGGCGAACTCGATCCTGACGCGCACGCGGCAGACCTTCGCGCTGAAGACCTGGGCGCTGAAGATCGCGAAGCGGCGCGGCCTCAAGAAAGCCCGGGTCGCGCTCGCCCGCCGCCTCGCCGTCATCATGCACGCCATGCTCCGCGACGGCACCTTGTTCGAGGCCTGAAATGCGATAAGTTCCCGTTCGCCAGCGGTGATGCTCTCCAGCTGACCCGATGGCGGTGTCCCGCGAGGGAACGCAGGGACGGACGATCTGCGAAGGTTATCAGATGGGCTCCCGAGCCCGCTTCGAGTCAATGCAACGTCCGGCCTTGTGAGACCCGATACAGCACGACCGATCCTCGGATCGGCGAGTGCGGACAGATCCTTGAGACCCTCAAGGGACAACCGCCGAGCGACTGCAAATTACAGATCCTGACCCTAGGTCTGCCGACATACTTGGTCGCAAGCTGATCGACACCGCCGCTACACGTGCTCCAAAGCGGCGGTGTCGATCGGCATCGATAAGCGTCCTGTTCCCGGTTATTCCGCCAATCAACCGTGCGGGCGCATAACAACCTTGATCACACCTTCTTCCTTGTCGCGGAATTTAGCGTACATTTCTGGCGCGTCTTCAAGACTGGCCGGGTGGGTGATCACGAAGCTGGGGTCGATCGCGCCCGCGACGATTTTTTCCAGCAACGGTCTAGTATAGCGCTGCACGTGGGTTTGGCCGAGCTTGATCGTTAGTCCTTTGTTCATCGCTGCACCGATCGGAAGCTTGTCACCCATCCCGACGTAGACGCCGGGCACGGAGACCGTGCCGCCCTTGCGGCAGCTCATGATCGCCTGCCGCAGGACGTGGACGCGATCAGTGGCGAGCATCATGCTTGCCTTCACCTTGTCCATGACCGCGTCCGCCGCCCCGTGCGCGGCCGCCTCGCAGCCGACAGCATCGATGCAGCTGTCGGGGCCCCGGCCCTTGGTTCGCGCCTGCAGCTCGTCATAGACATCGGTTTCGGCGAAGTTAATTGTCTCAGCGCCACCGGCCTCCGCCATGGCGAGTCGCTCGGGCACCTCGTCGATCGCGATCACGCGGCCGGCGCCCATCATCAGCGCGGAGCGGATGGCGAACTGGCCGACCGGACCGCAGCCCCAGATCGCGACGGTGTCGCCATGCTCGATCTGCGCATTCTCGGCGGCCATGTAGCCGGTCGGGAAGATATCCGATAGGAAGAGGGCCTGCTCATCGGTAACGTTGTCGGGTATCTTGATCGGACCGACATCCGCCATCGGCACGCGAAGATACTCAGCCTGGCCGCCGCAGTAGCCGCCCAGCATGTGGCTGAAGCCGAACAGCCCGGCGGGCGAATGGCCCATCGCTTTGGCGGCCATTTCGGCGTTCGGATTGGTTTGATCACAGGCCGCAAACAGACCCTTCTTGCAGAACCAGCACTCGCCACAGCTGATGGTGAACGGCACCACTACCCGGTCCCCGATCTTGAGGTTGGTGACCTCGGACCCGAGCGCCACGACCTCGCCCATGTTCTCGTGGCCGAGGATGTCGCCGGCCTCCATGGTGGGCTGGTAGCCATCCAGCAGGTGAAGGTCCGACCCGCAGATCGCGCAGGCGGTTACTTTGATGATCGCATCGCGCGGGTGCTTGATCTCGGGATCCGCGACGGTGTCGACACGGACATCGCCTTTACCGTGCCAGCATAGTGCGCGCATGTCGTTTCCTCATCTGAGTGGATGTCCCTGTCGTCAGGGCCATGTCTATGACGCTCAACGCCTTGAGCCGCGGCATGGGTCCCCGTCTATTTGATTCGTTTACATCAACGAGCGGCCGTAAAACGGCCGTACGGCCAGCGGGTTGAACGCAGACGGCATGCCCGGCTTGAAAGCCAGCAAGATAATGAAGTGGGTCGCCCAGGCCGTGCAGCCGGCCGACACGATGCTGATAGGTCCCCACAGGCTGCGCGTCTTCCGCCCTGAGCGTACGGCATGGTCGGCCAGGGCAAAGGACGCATAGATACCGCAGAGGCAAACCAGGCCCGCGAGCAGCACCAACCACGGATCGTGGTCGTGCCGGACGCAGTCGAAAACCTGTACGACCTGGGAGTACATCATGCTCGGCTAACGGCAAGGCGTTAAGACATCCTCAACCGGTCCATATCGGCTTTCCCTGGCTGTGATCCAGGACCAAGGAAGCCGCAGTCGGGTTCTGCGCAGCCATGAACACTTACGTTGCCGAGCCCGCGCCTGTCGTTCGAACCGGCGACCATGCTCGACTGACATAACTTGATTTCGCTCCTCCGGGTCGGTTCCCAGTCGCTACAAAGATTTATGCCTCGCACCGCCGTGGCGCTGGTGGCATTAAGGGCATGATCGGAGGATTACGTCCATGGCACGCAAGAGCATCAAAAGCGACGCGGTGAAACTCAAGGGCGAGACGGCTAAGAAGGCACCGCCGCTGCCGGCGGGTGCCGACCAGCCGACGAACTATGCCGAACAGCAGGGCCATGGCGGCGAAACCCGCCAGACGACCTCGGACGCGGCACTTACCATGACCACGCAGCAGGGCATCCCGATCGCGGATGCCCAGAACAGTCTAAAGGCGGGTCTGCGGGGCCCCACGCTGCTCGAAGACTTCATCCTCCGCGAAAAGATCTTCCATTTCGATCACGAGCGCATCCCGGAGCGCGTCGTCCACGCACGCGGCTATGGCGCGCACGGCGTGTTCGAACTGACCGACAGTCTGGCCGACTACACCCGCGCCGACGTGCTGAGCACGGTCGGGCAGCAGACCGAGGTGTTCGTCCGCTTCTCAACGGTAGCGGGCAACAAGGGCTCGCGCGATCTGGCGCGCGACGTGCGCGGCTTCGCCGTCAAGATGTACACGAAGCAGGGCAACTGGGACATCGTCGGCAACAACATCCCGGTGTTCTTCATCCAGGATGCCATCAAGTTCCCCGATCTGGTCCATGCGGCCAAGCAGGAGCCCGACCGGGCGTTCCCCCAAGCGCAAACCGCACACGACAATTTCTGGGATTTCGCCAGCCTCACCCCGGAAACCTGGCACATGATCATGTGGATCATGTCCGATCGCACGATCCCCCGCTCCTTCCGCACGATGGAGGGCTTCGGCGTCCACAGCTTCCGCCTGGTGAACGCGGAAGGCAGGGCGACCTTCGTCAAGTTCCACTGGAAGCCGCGCCAGGGGCTCCAGTCGGTGCTGTGGAACGAGGCGGTCAAGATCAGCGGCGCCGATCCCGACTATCATCGCCGCGATCTTTGGGAGGCGATCGAGAGCGGTGACTTCCCGCAATGGGACCTCGGCGTCCAGCTGTTCGATCAGGAAACCGCCGACAAGCTTCCCTTCGACCATCTCGACTCGACCAAGCTCATCCCCGAGGAGGACGTGCCGGTCCGCATCGTCGGTACGCTCACGCTCAATCGCAACGTCGACAACTTCTTCGCCGAAACCGAGCAGGTCGCTTATTGCACGCAGAACATCGTGCCGGGCATCGACTTCAGTGACGACCCGCTGCTGCACGGCCGCAACTTCTCCTATCTCGATACCCAGCTGAAGCGGCTCGGCAGCCCGAACTTCACCCACCTGCCGATCAATGCCCCGCGCTGTCCGGTGATGAACTTCCAGCAGGACGGCCACATGGCGATGCGCAATCCGAAGGGGCGCGTGAACTATGAGCCGAACAGCTGGGGCGCGGAAGGCGGTCCGCGCGAGAACCCGGAGATCGGCTTCACCAGCTTCCCCGCCGAGGTTCAGGGGACCAAGCAGCGGATTCGGTCCGAAACCTTTGCCGATCATTACAGCCAGGCACGGCAGTTCTATCTCAGCCAGCAGCCGATCGAGCAGAAGCACATCGGCGACGCGCTGGTGTTCGAGCTGTCGAAGGTAGATCGTGTCGACATCCGGGCCCGGGCGGTCAGCCACCTGCGCAACATCGACGAGGATCTCGCCGCTACCGTCGCGGACGGGCTCGGCCTCGACCTGCCGGACGCCGCCAAGGCGGCCAAGCCGACGCTAGACCTGCCGACATCGTCGGCGCTCTCGATCGTCGCCAACGGCCCGGCGAATTTCGCCGGGCGAAAGATGGGCCTGCTGCTGACCGATGGGTCGAGCGCCGAGCTGTTCAATGCGCTGACCAAGGCGCTGGAAGCCGAAGGCGCGGTCTGGGAGGTGGTCGCGCCGAAGATCGGCGGGGTCACGCTCGACGACGGCACCAAGGTCGCGGCCAAGCAGAAGATCGACGGCGGACCTTCGGTCCTTTTCGATGCCGTCGCGGTGCTTCCGTCCGAGGAAGGGGCTGCGCTGCTCGCCAAGGATGCGGCCTCCAAGGACTTCGTGGCGGACGCGTTCGGCCACTGCAAGTTCATCGGCTACACCGATGCAGCCGCCACGTTGTTCGACGCTTCTCGGGTGCCGGAGCTTGACGATGGCTTCGTAGCCCTAAGCAAGAGCAAGGACGTCAAGGCGTTCGTCACGACCTGTCGTGACCTCAGGTTCTGGGCTCGGGAGATGAAGGTCGATCTCGACGCGGCGGCCTGACGACCCTGGCGGGAGCGGCAGGTGGACGTCCTGCCGCTCCACTTAACGGCAAGCCTCATATCGCACGGACGTGGGACGTGCTGCCTCGCTCGCGTTCAACGGGATCGGGTCATACCATCGGCGCGGGCCGCGGTAACGACCCAGCGGCCGGTGCGGCCCGCGGTGCGAACCGTCCAACAACGCCCGGTCTCTGCGAGGAACCGGGCGTGGATCCCTGCCGCATGCTGGACGAAATCGTAGAAATCAATCCTGTGGTGCGCGAGCACGATGATGCCGCCTGGGCGCAGGCGAGCGGCCATCTCACGCGCAACCCGGGCCATCTCTCGCGCTGAGAGGTAATACAGGATCTCGGCGATCACGATCACGTCATAGACGAGACGTGGCGGTCGACCGGGGAGCACGAGCAGCGATGCGCACGCACGAGGCCAGGCGGCAACGGCGCGTGCCGTCAGGTCGACCCCCTCCCTCGTGCCCTCGGTCGCATCGAGGCGCAACGCCATCCTCGCGATCGCGGCACTGTTGGATCCGTTGCCGCTGGCCAGCTCCAGCACCCGTCCGACCGGTCGGTGACCTATCGCGTGCAGGATCGCGGCACGCTTCACCGCCTCGTCACGGGCGGTGAAGGTGCGCCAGGGATCGTCGTCGCCGGCGAACTTGGCGGCGAACCCGGCAAGATCGATCGGGCTCGTCACTTCGAACCCGGCCGGTAGCGCTCGACCGGACGAGCAAAGGCCGCAAGCTCGTGTCTCGCGATCGTGAAGCCTGCTGGGTCATCGGAAACGGCGCCGAGCTGCGTCCGGTAGACGCGGATCAGGGACCGTTTCACCGAAACTCCCCCGGGCACAGCGATGCGCCATGCCGGTCCGGACCTGTCCGGGCGAGGCGGCCACACGCGGTAGGTCAGCCGACTGGCGCCACCCGGGCATCCGGCTACGGCCGCGGCTACGGCGCGGTGATCGGGATGGTCGTCATCGCAGGCCGGTCCGACGATGAGATCGAGATCCCGGCATCGTGCGACCTGGCGGCGCAGCGCGCGATAACAGCGCCCCGGGATCGAGGGCAACTGGCCATCGGGCAAATTGAGGAACGAGACGTCGCCAGCAACGATGCCGAGACGACGTAGCGCATGAAGGCTCTCACGCTGGCGAGCCGCGACCAGTCGCGTCCTCGGCCATTTTCGGCTGCCCCGGTGAGATGCGGCACCATCGGTCACGACCGCAACCCGGACCCGAGCTCCATGGCGGCGAAGCCGCGCAATGAGGCCTGCCGCGCCGATGACCTCGTCATCCGGGTGCGGGGCGATCACCAGCGCGACACGCACGTTTCGCAGCGCGATCTTCACAGGATGGGGTCGAGGATGTGCTCGGCGACAGCTTGGCCGACGCGAAGGCGATGCGCATCGGGCGCAGGCTGGCGCAGGTACACCATGAGATCGGCGATCTTTGCCGCCAGCGGATGCGACAGGAACAATCCCTGCAGCCCCACCGCCTCCTGCGCGATCGTGAGGGCGCGCTCGGCAGAGCCGGCGATCGATAGCCGCGCAGCGGACACCCGGGCGAGGCGTTCCGCATCCGTCCCGCTGAACCAGGCGTCCGCCGTGTCGCGGATGCTCGCCGCTGCACCCTGGGCAAGCAGGAACAGGTCGGCGAGGCGCGATGCCTGGAACGGATCGGAAGCGCGCTCGTGGGTGGTCAGGTGGTCACGCACTGCATCGAGCAGGCCGGCGATGCCGCCGGCATGAACCGCGGCGAAGCGCAGCGCGCCTCCGCTGAAGAACGGCTCCCGCGCATAGCTGCCGGGCTCGCCGATACGGCCGTCTTCACCGATCACAGAGCCGGACCAGCGTACCAGATGTGTCTCCGAGCGCTGCATGCCGATCGTCTGCCACCACTCCCGATCGATGGCAGGCGGATCGGCCTCGAGGTCGAGCAGGAGCAGCTGCGGTCCGCTTTCGCTATCCGCGGTTACCAGCGCGTGAGTCAGTATCCCCGCCCCCGATGCATAGCCCTTGCCGCCGGTCAGCCGTCCGCCGGTAAGCACCAGCGGCTCACCCGGCAGGCCCGCATTCCAAATACCCAACGTCGCTCCCGCAGCGATGCGCGCCCGCAACGCAGCGACCTGGGACGACGTGCCGTATCGAAACACGATCTGCACCGCATCGACATGCCCCTCAAGCAGGCGCCCGATGGGGAGATCCCGGCGTCCCGCAGCGTAAAGAGGGCGGAGCAGGTCCAGATATGCCTTGGGCGTCGTCGGATCGCCGGCGGGATCGGTCGCCCACCCCGCCGCGACGATCCCATGACGCAGAGCTCCGGCCGTCGTCATACCGCCTGCTCGCAAAGCTGGTTCTCGAGCGTTGCCAGGGCATGCTCGGCCTCGACGAGGGTGACGTCGGGTATATCGGGCAGCGCCGGCACGACACGCATGGCGAACGCCTCTGCGTTGGGGCAGTCGCGCGCGACGCCGATCACATGGTCACCGGTCAATCCGATACGGTCGCCGAAGCGAGCTGCGACAAAGGAATCGGGGAGCCCGGCCCAGATGCGGCGCGCCTCCGCCTGCTGTCGGTATTGCCATGCCGCCCCTCGGGGATGCGGCATTGAGGGTGCCCCGTGATGGTCGATGGCACTGAGCGCAGCCGCCATGCCGCCCGGCGCCCGGCCGAGCCGCCGTGAGGAGGTCGCAACCACCATGCCGGGATCGCGGCGCACGCGAAACCCGGCGCGCCCGGCATCGTCGAGCAGGGCGGCGTCCTCGCCGCATGGCACCGGCTGGAAGCCACCCAGTGCCTGATAGGCTCCGGGTCGGAAGGCCATGTTGGCGCCTCCCGAGCAGTGGGAGCCGGTCGGACTGTCCCACGGAACGGGGTCGACCGATCGTCGGTAGGCGTGAAGCCGATCGAGGTAGCGCTCGACCCTCCCCTGCACCGGATCCCGCTCCGCTGCGATCCGGACGATTCGCCCGGCGACAAGGTCGGCCGAGGCCAGGCCCTGCAGTGCCGCCCTGACCCAATCGGCACGGGGCTGGCTGTCGGCGTCGGTCGTCAGGAGAATACCGTGGGGCGTGCTCGTCGCATGATGCAGGCCGAGGGCGATGGCGGCCCGGCGGGCACGACCGGCATTGGCATCAGGGCACGGGTCTCCCTGAGCCACCGTGAACGGAAGGGCCATGCGACCAGCATGCTCGAGTATTACCTGCTCGCTCGCATCCGAGCAATCATCAAGGAGGAAGAACACGGCAGCCTCGACGTCGCCCAGGTCCAGTCGCCCGATCGCCTCCAGCAACTTCGGTAACGCAGTCTCCTCGTTGCGGACCGGAACACAGATCGCAGCTGACACAGGTCGCAACGGCACCCCCACCATCAGTTTCGCAGGACCGGCGACCCTGCCTTGCAGGACTGTAGGTGATAAACGCCGGTTTCGATAGCTGCTCGCGGTGATGCAAGATGCCAGATCGTAATGCAGGACTACAGGTTTGCTCGATTTCGACCGAGAGATCGGCGTCGGGTAGGTAGCCGTCGCGGTTCGCGCCGGGCATCTACAGACTGCAGTTCGACATGTCGGGCTACCCGAACGGAAAGCGGCGCCATTCTTCCCCGAGATCGAGCTCGTGTTCCGCGTCATCGATCCTGCCGCGCACTACCATGTCCCCGTCGTGGTCAGCCCCTACGGCTACTCCACCACCCGGGGCAACTGACCACCAATCACGCCTCGATCCCTGCCTCGAACATCGGCTTGTATAGCTCGTGCTCGAGCGAGCGCAGGTACCGGTCGAGGCGGTCGACCAGCGCTGCGACGTCCGCAGCACTCCGCTTGGGGTGAAAGGCCTAGGCGAGATCGGCATCGTCGGCACCGCCGCTGCGATTGCTAACGCGATCTATCACGCGACCGGTAAGCGGGTGCGGTCCCTGCCGATCACGATCGATAAGATCCTGGATTGATTAGCCGATGTGAGCATCCGCCTCGCCGGGTCTATAGCCGGTCTCAACCATTCTCCGGTTCTTGGCCTGGCTTGTAGCTGGGCTTTGCTGGCGGAACGATATAGCTCAACGTAACGATCCCCGCGACGATCAGTCCAGCACGCCAATTCCAGATTGCCAGGGCAAAGGCTGCCCAATAGGCTCCGGCGGTGACGGCGAATTTGAGGGTTGTTCGCCTGAGGTAGGCGTCTGTCAGGCGCTGGTCTGGAAGCCCCCTCGCGGTTGCATAGACCCAACGCACGAACCACCACGTCGCCGGCGCCGCTGCCACGCCCAGATAGGCCAAAACGGCGGTCTTGCTTTCCGCGTCACCGCCGAGATGCTCGATGAGCGGCCGCGCAGGAAATGGCGTGATGCTGACAGCGGCAAGAAAGCCGATGCTGAGCAGATTGTAGCCATGATCGGTTTTTTGCAGAAGCTTGCCGGTGAAGTGGCTGGAAGCCCAGTAAAGACCGATCAGGATCACGCTAAGGGCGTAGGCGGCATATTCCGGTGCCAGCTTTAGGTATGCCGCTGCCAGGTCGCCGTCAGTCGGCTCTGGTGCGTGTAGTTCGGTCACCGGGAGGGTGATGGCAATTGCCAGCACCGCGTCCATGAATGCCTCGAGGCGGTCCGATTTCCGTTCGGTTGCTTTGAAAGACGATGTCGCCATCTGACGCTACAGCATTTCGAGTGGGCGACGGCCCGCTGGCCGGGGAAATGCCGCATCGAGTGTCGCAAGGTCGGCGTCGGAGAGGACGATATCTGCGGCAGCGCGGTTCTCCCGCACATGTGCAATCGAACTCGCTTTCGGGATGGCGATAAGGCTATCGTGGCGCAACGTCCAGGCAAGTGCGACCTGCGCAGGGGTTCCGCCAACCTGGGCCGCTACTTTGTCGAGGGCGGGATGGCTTGAGAGGCGTCCCTGCTCGACGGGACTATACGCCATCACTGGCACGTTGTGCTGTGCGAGCCACGGCAACAAGTCCAACTCAGGGCCTCGACGGACGAGATTGTATAGGATCTGATCGGTCACGCAGCCATCCCCGCCGGCAGCGACAAGTTCGCCCATATCGTCGGTATCGAGGTTGCTGACACCCCAATGCCGAATCTTTCCTGCCGATTTCAGCGCCTCCATTGCCTCTATCGTCTCAGCGAGCGGCACCGATCCACGCCAGTGGAGCAGGTAGAGGTCGAGCCGATCGGTGCCGAGCCGCTTCAGGCTCGCCTCGCACGCACCGGCAAGGCGGAAGCGCGATGCGTTCTGTGGATACGCCTTGCTGACGAGGAACAACTGGTCGCGACGATCGCCGAGCGCTTCGCAGATCAGCGTTTCCGCCGCACCATCGCCATACATTTCAGCGGTATCGATGAGCGTCATGCCCAGCTCGACACCGGTGCGCAGCGCGGCGATCTCATCGGATCGCCGTTCGGCACGTTCGCCCATCTTCCAGGTGCCTTGACCCATCGAAGGAACCACTTCCCCGCCGGGCAATGTCACGTGTTTCATGTGCTTTTGTCCTATGAGATGAGTTCGACTGTTCGGTCGCGGGAGGCGGATTGGCAGATGACCACCATGTAGCGATCATATCGCGGCCGGCCATCGATCGAGTGCCATTTTGGCGATGGAGAGCAGTTCGTTGATCGTAGCGCCGTCGCGCGCCTGAACGGACATGCCTTCCATGACCGTATTGATGAATTTGCCCAGCACGGCCGGATCGGAGTTGGCCGCAAGCTCGCCCTGCGCGGCGCCGCGTTGCAGACGCTCGATCAGGAGGGCCTCCGCCGCGATGCGCTTGTCGCGCAGCAGGCATTCGATGGCGGCGGACGCCGGCGAAACGGCTGCCGCTGCCGAATACATGAAGCAGCCGGCCGGCGTTTCAGGTTCCGAGAATGATGACGCCGCTCGTTCCAGCAGGCCTTTGACGGCCTCGTAGGTGGACAATGCCGGATCGTTGATGGGTGCATAGAGGTGGACGCTGAACGTCGCGGCGTAGCGCTCGATCACCGCCGCAAACAGCCCCGCCTTGTTGTCAAACGCTGCATAGAGACTGGCAGCGGCGACGCCAGTCTCCGCCACCAGATCGGCCATCGATGTCGCTTCGTAGCCGCGCTGCCAGAACAGCCGCACCGCCTTGTCGAGCGCAGCGTCAGTGTCGAACACACGAGGGCGACCTGCGCGGCGACGGGCTTTCGTCTCTGTCATCTCTGGTGCATGATATGGAACGATCGATAAATAATATCTTGAAACGGGTGGTCTTCTCCCTTACAGAACGATCATTCAATAATCAAGGAATCTCCAATGAGCCGCATCGTCCGTATCCACGAATATGGCGACGCCAGCGTCCTCAGGATTGAAGATGTGGCCGTCCCCGCGCCCGCGGCCGACGAAGTGCAGATCGCGGTGAAGGCGATAGGCATAAACCGCGCCGAGGTGATGTTCCGCAACCATGCCTACCTTCAGGAAGCCGAGTTCCCGAGCCGCCTTGGCTATGAGGCTGCCGGCACTGTCGTTACGGTCGGCGCGGACGTGACCGGGTTTGCGGAAGGCGAAGCCGTCAGCGTCATCCCCCCGCTCGATATCGCGCGCTGGGGCACTTATGGCGAGGTCGCCAACGTGCCCGCCCGCCTCGTCGTCAAGCATCCGGCGGCGCTGTCGTTCGAGGAAGCGGCGGCCGTGTGGATGCAGTATGTCACCGCCTGGGGTGCGCTGGTGGAGCAGGCGAAACTCGGCGAGGGCGATTTCGTCATCGTCACTGCTGCCTCCAGCAGCGTCGGCCTTGCTGCCTTCCAGATTGCGCGGATGGTCGGCGCGACGGTAATCGCGACGACGCGTACCGGCGCCAAGCGCCAGGCCCTGATCGATGCCGGTGCACATCATGTCGTCGCAACCGGGGAAGAGGATCTGGTAGCGAGGGTGATGGAGATAACCGATGGTCAGGGTGCGCGCGTGGTGCTCGATCCGGTCGGAGGCCCGTCGTTCGAGCCGCTGACCGAGAGCATGGCACGCGGCGGCATCCTGCTCGAATATGGCGCGCTCAGCGGCGAACCGACGCCGTTCCCGTTGTTCTCCGTGCTGGGCAAGAGCCTCACGCTCAAGGGGTATCTCTACAGCGAGATCGTCTCGGACGATGCCGCCCTCGATCGTGCCAAGGCGTTCATCGTGGCGGGTCTGGAATCGGGCGCGCTCAAGCCGCGGATCGCGCGCACTTTCCCGCTCGACGCAATCCAGGACGCTCACCGCTTCCTCGAATCGAACGACCAGATCGGCAAGGTCGTCGTTACGGTCTGACCGGCATACCGGGGGAGTGAGCGATCGCTCCCCCACGAATTTGCGCTGACGCAACGGCCTCGCACCAGCAATCGGTTTAACTCAACGAGGGTATCCCAACATGAAATCTCGCGCCGCTGTAGCCTTCGAGGCGGGCAAGCCACTCAAAATCGTCGAGATCGATGTCGCCCCACCCCGGAAAGGCGAAGTCCTTATACGGGTGACGCACACCGGTGTGTGCCACACCGACGCGTACACGCTGGCGGGGAGTGATCCGGAGGGTGTTTTCCCGGTGGTTCTGGGCCACGAGGGCGCGGGCATCGTTGTCGAGGTCGGGGAAGGCGTCACCAGCGTCGGGCCGGGCGATCACGTGATTCCGCTCTACACCGCCGAGTGCGGCAAGTGCGACTTCTGCCTGTCGGGCAAGACCAACCTGTGCGTCGCTGTCCGCGAAACGCAGGGCAAGGGCTTGATGCCCGATGGGACCACCCGCTTTTCGTACAATGGTCAGCCCCTCTATCATTACATGGGCTGTTCAACCTTCAGTGAATATACTGTCGTCGCCGAAGTCTCGCTCGCCAAGATCAATCCCGAGGCAAACCCCGAACATGTCTGCCTGCTCGGCTGCGGCGTCACGACCGGCATCGGCGCAGTCCACAATACCGCCAAGGTCCAGCCCGGAGACTCCGTCGCCGTGTTCGGCCTCGGCGGCATCGGCCTCGCGGCGATTCAGGGTGCGCGCCAGGCGAAGGCGGGTCGCATCATCGCCATCGACACCAATCCATCCAAGTTCGAGCTGGCACGCCAGTTCGGTGCTACCGAGTGCATCAACCCCAAGGACCATGACAAGCCCATCCAGCAAGTGCTGATCGAGATGACGGGCTGGGGCATCGATCATACCTTCGAGTGCATCGGCAACGTCCACGTCATGCGCGCCGCGCTTGAATCAGCGCACCGTGGCTGGGGTCAGTCGATCGTGATTGGCGTTGCCGGCGCGGGCGAGGAAATCTCCACCCGCCCATTCCAGCTCGTCACGGGCCGCGTATGGAAGGGGTCCGCTTTCGGTGGCGTCAAGGGACGGACACAGCTCCCCGGCATGGTCGAGGATGCGATGAGAGGCGATATCGATCTGGCCCCATTCGTAACCCACACGATGGGTTTGGAGGAGATCAACGAAGCCTTCGAACTGATGCACGAAGGCAAGTCGATCCGCACGGTCATTCACTACTGACCCGCCGATCCGAAGCGGCGCGAGGCGCTCGGATCGACAACTCGGCCGTCATCATGGCCCGACCCCGGCCATGATGAAGCGCGCTCTGGCAAATGGGCAACCCGTCGCAATGCGGTAACAAGCGCCGAAGTACGGTCGTTACATGCCGATAGCGGCACGGACCAGGGCCGCCTGGCCCAGGCGCTTACCAGCGGAGTGTGTGTGGCCTCGTCGCGCGACCCAACGGGGAAAATGGTTTTGTCGTAACCTTTGTCCAATGCTGGAAAAATATTCCAAAGGTGCCGAATATCGGGTCAGCCTGACCTTTGGATGTATTGAGTCGGAAAAGCATTCATCTGTTACCCGACTGTGATGAACCTTGGACCGCACGGGCGGTTAGGGCAGGAAGACTGAATTGAAGAGCAAGGATATTCACGCGACGACGCCGGCCACCGATCATGGGCATACAGGGCCGCCCGCTTGCGTGCAGGTTCGCGGCGCGCGCCAGAATAACCTCAAAAATATTGACGTCGATGTACCGCGCGACGCCTTCGTGGTGTTCACCGGCATATCGGGCTCGGGCAAGTCATCGCTCGCGTTCGGCACCCTTTATGCCGAAGCGCAGCGGCGTTATCTGGAATCGGTTGCGCCCTATGCCCGTCGCCTGATCGACCAGGCCGGCGTGCCGGAGGTCGACGCGATCGACGGTTTGCCGCCTGCGGTCGCGTTGCAGCAGCAGCGCGGCTCGGCCAACGCGCGATCCTCGGTCGGCAGCGTGACGACGCTCTCCAGCCTGGTGCGGATGCTCTATTCGCGCGTCGGCGAATATCCGCGCCATCAACCCATGCTCTATGCGGGGCTACGACACGAAAGTGTGACCAGCGTACGCCAAGCGTGAACGATAGGCGAACACGAAGCCGCGTCATGCAGCGAGCAACGATGTGGGTGTGCGTAGCGGCCTGAGCTGGCCGACCGGAGGGCGGTCGTCGGTGTTCCAGCGGTAGTCGCCGGTGAGCGAGATATGCTCCCACCCGAGCGGTGCGATGTGGCGGGCAGTTTCAGGAGGCACGGCCATGCCGGCGATGGCCTGTTCGAGGTAGCGGGTGTTCCACAGGATGATGGCGGCTACGAGCAGGTTGAGGCCGGAGGCGCGGTAGGTCTGGTTTTCGAACCGGCGGTCCCGCAGTTCGCCGAGCTGATTGAAGAACAGCGCTCGGGCGAGCGCGTTGCGCGCCTCTCCCTTGTTGAGTCCGGCCTGGGCACGCCGGCGCAGGTCGATGTCGCGCAACCAGTCGAGCATGAAAATCGAGCGTTCGATCCGCCCGACCTCACGCAATGCCAGCGCAAGGCCGTTCTGACGTGGATAGGCGGACAACCGGCGCAGCATGGCGGAGGCGGTGACGGTGCCGCTGCGGATCGAGGTGACGAGGCGGAGCAGTTCGTCCCAATGGTCAGCGACGTGGCCGACCGCGACCGGATCGCCGGTCAGTCCGACGAGCAGCGCCCCGGCATCCTGCTGCGGCAGCAGATGCAGGCGTCGTTCCTTCAGATCCCGCAAACGCGGCGCGAAGCGGTAGCCGAAGAACGGCATGAGGCCAAATACATGGTCGGAGGCCCCGCCGGTATCGGTGTAATGCTCTTCGATCGACAGACCGGTGGCATGGTAGAGCAGCCCGTCGAGGACATAGGGCGCCTTGCCCGCTGTCGCCGCGATCACCCTGCTCGCAAACGGGTCATATTGATCCGAGATGTGGGTGTAGAAGCTGACGCCGGGTTCGTTGCCGTTACGCGCGTTGATGTCACCGATCGCAGCCCCGCGCCCACCGGCGTGAAAGAGCTGGCCATGCGCTGCGCCATAGGCGCTCTCGCTGACGTGCCAGTCATGCAGATGTGCGAGCTGGCGCAGGGTGGCCGCTTGGCAGGTATCCGCCATGCGCGTCAGGCCGAGATTGATGCCGTCCGCCAGGATCACGGTGAGAAGCGCGTTACGATCATCGGCCGGTCGACCGGAGCGGCGATGAGTGAAGCATTCGGAAAAGCCGGTCCAGCCATCGACCTCCAGCAACAGATCGGTGATCTTCACGCGCGGCAGGCGGTCGTAGACCATGCGCCGCACGTCCTCTGTACTGGGCGGGGTTACGGCCTTGAGCGGCGAGATGACGAGCCCGCCGGCGTCGAGCCGTACCTGGGGCAGTTCCCCCTGCCGGGCGAGCGCCGTGACTTGTTCGATCGCGGTATCGAGGCGGGCACGGCGACCGGCAATGAAGGTATCGAAGTCGGTGTCGATCGCCAACGGTAACGGCCCGCGCTCGCGTAGCGCCGCAAAGGTGGCGGGCGGCAGGAGGTAGCTGTCGAAAGCACGATACTGGCGACTTTCCTCTACCCATATGTCGCCGGCACGCAGCCGATCGCGCAACTGGGTGAGAGCGCACAGTTCATAGGCTGCGCGGACGACCTGCCCGTCGCGCAGCACAAAAGGCCGCCACGATGGCGGCACGAAGCGAAGCGGTGGATTGTCGGGCAAGCGTCGCCTGCCGGTCCGATAAACCTCACCGACAATCCGGACCGCATCGAGCAGCCCCTGCACAGGACCGGCACCTTGGAAGGTGAAGGCGTTGAGGAGCGGCCCGATCACCGGGCGCAGCGAACGATGCCGGTCGATCAGCTCGGCAGTACGATCGGTCGTCTCCGGCGCGACCAGTATCTCCGCTTCCCCGACCGCCGTTCCCAGTTTCTCCCAGTCGATCGCCATCGCGGCAAGCGAGTCCAAGCCTTGCGCCCGTGCATCGATCAGCAGGCGGCAGGAGCCGGTGAGCAGGCGCAACTGTGCCTGGAGCGCGCGGATCGTACCCAGCGCCTTGTCGCGCGTCCGGTTCTCGGCGCGCCGCATCATGCTGCCGAGCAGCTTGTCCGTCATCGCCAGCACCGCATCGGCGAGGCTCTCACGAAGCCGCAGCGCGGCTGCCGCCAGAACGGCATGGCGGCGCCGGTCGGGCAGTTCCGCCAGATGCTGCGATGTGATCCGCACCGCCTCGTCGGCGATGCGGTCGAAGGCCGCGGTCGGGATCGTAGCGGCCCGCGCCGGGGCCAGTCCGATCGCCCGGACATGATCCAGTCGTTCGAGCAGGCGCATGACGTTGCGCGGTGCCGGCGACAGCGGCGGGTTGCGCAGCCACGACAGCCACGTCGCACCCCGGTCGCCACGACGGGCGAGCAGCGCATCGAGGCGGGTACGTCCGCCATCACCCAGCCCCTGGGTCAGCACATCGTGGACGAGTTCGTCGGCCTGGCGGCGCGCTCGTCGTACGATCGCCTCGATGACGGTGACGGGCGGCAGCAACAGGCGACGACGTCGCATTTCGTCGATGACGATCTCGGCCAGCTGCAATGGCTGGATGATGGTCTGCGCCACGGGCATGGCGAAGGTGGCCAGTGCGTGGAAGTCGGTCCGGCCGAACGCTCGATAGCCCATGCGTCGTGCCAGATCGGTGAGATGCGCACGGCGGGTCGGCTCACGACGGCCATAGTCATGCCAAGCCGCTTCAGGCACATCGAGCTGACGGGCGACGAACGACAGGATCGATAAGGGCGGTGTCTCGTCCGCGCCGAGTACCCGCCCGGGCCAGCGCATATAAAGGAGCGTCATGGCGTAGCCGAGCTGCGATGCGGGACCACGCCGGATCGAGACCCAATCCAGATCCTCGCGTGTCAGGGTGAAGTGTCGCGCGATCTCGCGTTCGTCGGTCGGGGGATCGAGCTGACGCGCCAGCACCTCGCGGGTGAGCAGGCGTCGCCTCGCCATGACCCTGAACCTCCTTGAGGCTGTCCGTCAGACGGTCCTCTGGCGGCCAACAGGAATATGTCCGTTAACTCTGGACCTGTAACGGCGATTCGGACAAGATCGCATAATGACGGGAAAACGGACAGGATCGGGCATCATGTGGCGCTGATCGGCTATGCGCGCGTCTCGACCGCAGACCAGAAGCTGTCGCTCCAGCTTGACGCGCTGAACACTGCCGGGTGCGACCGTATATTCGACGATCACGCATCCGGGGCAAAAGCCGATCGGCCTGGCCTAACCGAAGCGCTCGCCTATTTGCGCCCCGGCGACACGCTGGTGGTCTGGAAACTCGACCGCCTCGGCCGCTCGATGAGCCACCTGATCGAGAAGGTCGGCGAGCTTGCGGCGCGCGGCATCGGGTTCCGCTCACTCACCGAGAATATCGACACCACCACTTCGGGCGGCATGCTGGTGTTCAACATCTTCGGCTCGCTGGCCCAATTCGAGCGTGACCTGATCCGTGAACGCACTCATGCCGGCCTCAAGGCCGCACGCGAGCGGGGCAACAAGGGTGGTCGCCGGCCTGTCGTTACCCCCGACAAACTACGTAAAGCGCGGGCGCATATCGCAGCGGGCCTCACTGTTCGTGAGGCGGCGGCCCGGCTCAAGATCGGCAAAACCGCCCTATACAAGGCTCTGGAAAACGCGTGAAACCGCTGGCGATCAAGAACTCGTGGGTGCTGGTCACAGGGGCTTCGACCGGTTTGGGCAGAGCGTCCGCCCTCCGCTTGGCGGCATCGTACCAGGCCAAGCCCCTGATTGTTGGACGAAGGCTCGACAACTTGCGGGAGCTACAGACCGAAATTGACGAGCGGTTCAATGTGCCGTGCGAGATTATAGTGGCTTGTCCGTCGTCAGAACATTCGGCACAACTCGCGGCGTAGATTAGCGGAGTGCGGACCTCGTCAGGGGGTTGATGTTAGGCGGCGAACTTGCGGTGCTGCAAGCGCCGATGT
>NZ_SCNL01000015.1 GCF_005502745.1 Sphingomonas sp. 3P27F8 | reverse complement strand
CCGCCCACAGGATCACATCACCCTGGAAATGGCGCCACTTGAAATCCGTCATCGTTCCGTCCGTCCAATCTCCGCCAAGCATGCTCAAGCTTCACGATTTTTGCAACAGAGCCCGATTTCGGTACCCGCCGCCGCGATCTGCTCCCGAATGAGCGCGAACCGCTCGAGAACATCGCGCGCCGCTTTCCGCTGCGCGGAGAGTCTCGTCAACGCTTCGCCAATAGCCTTTTCTTCGTCGGCCAACGCAGCGATCGCCGTGGAAATCTCTGCCAGCGTAGCGGCGGCGGTTTCCTGATCAGGCGTAAGAGTCTCTGCAGGAGCGGCGATCGCAGGTGGTTTGCTTAGCTCCAGCTCCGCCAGTTGAACGGATTTCAAATGGATTTGTTCTTCGATATTCTTTCTAATCGAAGGATGGAGTTGGTCCTCTGTTCCGGCGATGAGACGGTTCAGGGTAACCAGATTCTTTCTGGCTTCATCTAGCCGCGCGCGAAGGGTGCTCTCCTGCGCCTCGATGAGCTGGTCGAAGTCAAGTGCGCCCAGACGGTCTTCAGCTGGTATGTGAGAGAAGATAACGGACCGAAGCTCACGTTCGAAGTTCTCTGATTTGCCGGTCACATGCTCGTTGCACAGAGCCTCGAAACGCCCCTGCGGCACATAACGGACCATCTCCACTCGATCAGGGGCCGGGTTGGCAGCTAGATTCGCTTGGCTCGGCTCTCCGGCCAGCCAATCTAACTTGCCATAAAATTGCCGCGCCGGCTCGCCGGCTTTGCCTCGAAATCGATCCGCTTTTAAAAACGAAAAATGAGCATGTTCTTGCGAGTTTCCAACGAGTGCCAGCACATCCGCTAGGGCACTCTTTCCGCTGCCTTTGTTACCGATGATCGCCACGAGATCCGCGTTGAAGGGAATTGCGCAACCGTCGAACCAGGTCTCTGCCAACGAACTGCCATCGACCTTCGAGAGGGACACAGTGTCGATGTAAAAGGTCTTGTTCGCAGAGATCCGCTGCAACTTGGGTGGCGTAAGGCCTATGTGGCATCGCTTGAACGGCTCTTTGATGGCTTGCTGCAGGCCCCGCCACGTGGGGTCGGCCTTGATCCATGTGATCCGCTGAGAGGGGAAGTCGCCATATCCGCGCGCATTGTTGTCACCAGCGGTCCCACGTAATTGGTGCGCATCGCTGCCTGAAACTGGCAGCCGAGGGATTCCTCCGATCGATTCCTGGAAGGCATCGAAAAAACTCTCGTTCTCTGGGCACTTGCGACCGACGAAGGCATTCCAGAGGCCTTCCTTTCTGGTCTCGAAGATTGGCGAGCTGTCAAATAGGCCGATTGCGTAAGCGTAATGTTCCTGATGCTTGACGGATGCGAGCCCATCGTTCGTTTCGAACGGCATGAAACCTAGAGCCATGCCGTCTGGGACCGCCCGAACCGCAGCTTTGTAGCTGTCGACATTGAGCTCCGCTATCACGTAGCCAGCGCGGAGCGCCGTCTCGTCGCTCGCCATGACCTCGGCTTTTTCAAAGCTGTGGGTCTTCAATTTGTCTGCGTTGGCCGCCCGGGCGTAGGCGATGAGAGCGTGAGGAGAGAGCGGCTGGCCGGTGATCTCGAGCTTCAGGGCCGAAAGGAAGTCTTTGAGATGCTGATCGGGAATTTCATCCGAAAATAGAACGTGCGCGTTCAAGCGCCCTTGGATCGGCGCAGCAAGCCGTAGCTCGATGCCGGGGAAAACGGTCTTTTCTAGTCCGGGACCCGTCCCTTCGCTTAGCCGCCGTTTCAGCGCGAACCACCCATCGAAACCCCAATAATCCTGGATGGCGTAGACCGCCGGAGCGGTATCATTGATCGCCGTTATCATCTCGTCGATCAACTCGTTGTCCCGGCTTGTGCATCCACTCGCTGAGAAGCGCTCTCCCTTCCAATGAAAAGAAGCAGGAGTGTGGATATGCAGATCCCACTGCCGCCACTCGGATCCGCGAGGAAAATGCTTTTTCACGCCCATTTTCTAATCCCCCCAACATCTCGTCTTTATAGCGCCTGCCCGAACTGTTGCTGTCACGCGCCATCCCCGGCAGTGCGCAGGCTTCAGCCAGCACGTCATCGGTCTATAGACACACGGTTCGCGGCGACGTGCCTGAAAGCCCTGTCCCGACAAGTCAGCAGGATAACCTGCATCCGCTCTGCCGCCTCGCTCAAGATCTCGACCATAAGGTCGAGCCGCGCGTCATCGGCATAGACAAGCGGGTCATCCAAGATCAGTGACACCGGACGGCCCTGCTCCAGGAGCATGTCGGCAAAGGCGATCCGTGTCAGGACCGCCAGCTGCTCCTGTGTGCCGCGGGAAAGATCGCCGCACCCTTCGCTGATACCGCCTCGCACAATCGCCTCCAGCGTGAGGTCCTCAGAAAAGCTCAGGTCGCAGCCGGGCAAGAGCCGCTCGATATGGCGTTTCGCGCGCTTGGCGACGGGCCCTACAAACTTTGCCGACGTCTCATCCCGCGCTTCATCGAGCGTATCGCGCAACAACTTCAGCGTGTCGGCTTCCTCGGTGATCCGCTGTAGTGCCGCACGTGCCGCCTCAGCCTCCTCGCGAGCCCCTGCCTCCCGATCGGCGAGCCCCTTCCCGCCCTCGCTCTCGACAGTCCCCTCCAGCCGCGCGACGTCCATCTCGAGTTTGGCACGAGCCTCCCCCGCCGCCTTTACCCGCGCATCGATTGTCTCGATCCTTCGCGTGATCGCCGCAGGATCGTGCGCAGTCGCGTCCCGGGTGGCCTCCTCAAGCTTCACGGCTGCTTCAGCCATCTGTTCGCGGGCCCGAACGACGTCTGCCGCCAGGGTTGGGAATTCCGGGCGGCCTTCGATCGTCTCGATCTGACTGTTAGCGTTGGCGAGCGTGCTGGCCGCGCCCGCTTCCGCGCTGGCCAGCGGCGCGTCCTCTTGTTCTGCTCGGCGGAGCGCCTCAACAGCGCTTTCCTGTGCACCTTCCGCCCTCGCGAGAGCGGTGTCGGCCGCTTCGAGCCGGGCAGTGAGGAGTGTGATATCGGGGATGTCGGCTTCGACGGTCTTACTCTCGTCGTTCATTTCAGCGATGAAGAGCTTGAGCGCATCGGGGCCGGCAGCGAGCCCGATAAGGGCATCGGCCGGCGTCACGGCGGAGATGCGCGCCGCGATCGTGCGCAACTCGCCTACTGCGTCTCGCGCGGTATCATTGCGAGCGCGCCCCTCCGCCAAGCTCGTGAGCCCGAACTCGCCCAATGCAGACTTTTGTCGCTCCAGCGCCGAGGAGAGCGCTCCCTCAGCGCTCGCCGCCCCGGCCGGCGGCGTGATAATCAGCTCGGCATTGCCGAACCGGAGACGGGTCTCACCCGACAGGGTTCGCTCGCCGAGCGCCATCGGTTCGCCATCGATCGATATGCCCTCAGCGTTCCCGACAAGGGCAATCCGCGTCGCACCTGCGGCGAGCGCCGCGCGCGCCTCAGCTACGAGTCGCTCGTTTGCCTCGATCGCATCCATCGCCTTGGCCGGTATCAGCGACGCGGTGAGGACTGTGGCCTCTTCCTGAAGCCGCTCGAGGTCGATCAGCTCGGCGTGACGCGCGCGTGCCGCGGACACCGCGCTGCGGCGCCGCGACGCGCGTAAAAGCTCCTCGCCCGTGCTGAGGGCACCTCGAGCTTCCTGGCGAGCGGTGCGCGCGGCTTCCAAGGCGCTGCGCGCTTCAACGAGCCGTTGCTGCGCTGTGGCCAAGCCTTCGCGGACTTCGGCGCGGCGTGAGCGCGCAACACCCAGCGCGAGTTCAGCGCTAGTGCGTTCGTCGGTCGCCTTGCGATGCCGATCGACGAGATCTTCAAGGTTTCGCGTCTTCGCGCTGATGGCCTCATGCTCGGCCCGCCGGGTCGCGAGGATTTGCGCAGCTGCGCGCGCCGTCTCGAGAGAAGCAGTGAGATCCTTCCGCGTTTGCACGTCTGTGTCGTCCGCGATCTCGCGGTGAACGACCTTCAGTCTGAAGCGCGCATTTTCGAGTTCGGAGAACGTCCTCTCAAGTCCAGCCAGACGTTCGGCGGCGTCGCGGGCGGCCGCTTCAGCCTGGTCAACGCGCTCTCGTGCTTCGTTCTGCCGCCCGCGCTTCTGCCCGGTTGGGGACCAGTAGCGCCCATATTGCTCGTCGATCCGGGTTCGGACGCGCGTGTAGGCGGGGCCGCCCATGATCGAACCGACCTCGGCTTCAAGCGTCGAGCGGACCGTGTCACGCACTATCTGGCCTGGCCCGGTGACCGCGAGTGCCTCAGCTTGTGCAACCCAAAGAAGTCCAAGCGCGCCGTATGTGCCGGCGTCGCCCTTCTGACTGGTGTCGCGCACCGATCCCAGCAGCGCGTGTAGGCGGGCTTCCGCTTCCTCGCCCTGTGCTCTACCCTGTGGACCGGTGACCTCGATCGATGCGCCGCGCAGAAAGCGCTTGGTCACCGTCCATGGTGCGCCATCGGCATCGAACGAAACCTGAATTTCCGGACCGACGGCTTCCCCATAAGGCGCGAACGATTGGGCGAGCTGGTTCTTCGTACCGTGGCGAACGAAAAATGCCGCGCGAAGCGCCTCGAGCACTGTCGACTTGCCGGTCTCATTGGGTTCGATGACAACGTTGAGACCGTCGGTGAGCCCTTCAATCGCCATCGGCTCCCGAAACTTGCGGAAGCCGTCGATGGCGATACGGCGCAGGTACAGGCTCATGCCCTGTCCTCCCGGCTGTACTCGACGAAGAGACGCTCCAAGGCGCGCTTTGCAATCAACCCATCGGGGCCGCCTGTTTCAATTGCCGCAGAAAGTTTCGCCGCGGCGACGCCGAGCATGCCCTCAACCGAGAGGCTAGCAAGATCGTCTGCACTGGGGCGGCCGACAAGATCGACTGCGCGAACGTCGAGATAGCGGACACGGTGCCCGACATCGTTTTCGAGTCTGCCCAGCATCCCGACCCGGTCCGTAAGGCTCGTGATTCCGGCCAGCGATAGTTCAAGGAGCGTCGAAGGCGGATCGATCGATCCCAACAATTGGTCGCACTCGGCATCGAAGCCGGCCTGATCGTTCACTGTCCAGCTTCGCTTGATCCACTGGAAGCGCCCCGTGCGGATTGGCGTCACCACCGGATCGCGACCTTCGCCGATGTCGACCAATAGTATCTGACCAGGTTCATCGCGTTGGAAGCGATCGGTTTCGGGGGTGCCCGCATACCAGGTGCGCGCCTCGATATTGAGCGTCCCGTGCCAATCTCCAAGCGCGAGATAATCGAGCGTGGAGCGACGAGCCCGGTCGGGCGCGATCTGGTTCTTGGTCTCGCCCTGAGTGCCGAAGTCGTGGATCGATCCGTGCGCGAGGCCAATGCGGATGCGGCCTCCCGGTGTCGCCATGGTGTCGAAAAGCTCGGTGGGATCATCAAGGTTGTGGCGATGCGTCAGGGGCGCTGGAAGGAGCCAGATTCCGGGCTCGATTTCGTGGGCCTGCGCTTCCGATAAGACGGTGATACCGCCCCCCGCGCGATGGCGAACACGGTCCCAGAGACCGCCATTGCGGGCAAAGTCGTGATTGCCCGGGAGGAGCCACCACCGGCACGCATGGCGCTCCATGCGGGATATCGCTTGAACGATCGTGCGGTCTTCAGGTCCCTCGGTGTCGAAGACATCACCCGCGACCAGAACATGAGCCGCACCGTGACGAGCTGCTTCCCTCCCGATCGCATCGATGGCATCGAAGCGCGCCTCGGAAAGTGCGGCGCGCACTTCCGGCTCAAACCGCCCGTATGGTTTTCCGAGCTGCCAGTCGGCGGTGTGAATGAGCTTCATTGTGGCCCCGCGGATCCGTGTGTCATCTAAGTCCCATCGCGCGAGCCCAGGCGTCGACCTGACCAAAGGCGTCCTGCTGCCATTCGTCCGGCGTTCGGCCGTCCAGGATATCCGAGCCCTCTACGAAGTTGCGCACGCATGTAGGACCATAGCCGTCCGGATCGTCGAATTTCGCAACCACATGCGCGAAGCCATCCCGGCCACTTCGATGCTCCAACAGCGGGCGGCAATCGCCCGCGAGTGCTTCGATTCCTCCGGGATAATTCCGGATCGAATAATAGACGTCGTAGGCGTCTTTCTGCTTGTAGCGCCCATCGAGCGCGAAGCCCTTCATGGCGAGAAGCGCCGGAATCGAGGCGACGGCGATCATCACCTTGTTGGTCCCGCCCTTGGGCATATCGCCTTCGATCGCGACGAGCTCATGGAAATGAATGGCAAGCTCCGCGCCGGATGCACGCTGGGTTGCGAATTCAGTGGTGAGCGGCGGCCGGTTCTTCTCCAGGACGGCGTCATAGGGGCGCAGGAAATCAACGATCACATCGATCGGAGGTCCGTCATCCTTCGGCTGCACCGTCCGGACCATCTGGAAATATCTAAGCGTGTCGCGGGGGGCGTAACCCTGCCCGTGGAGGGCATCGACAAGAGCGACATATTCTTCGCCGGCGGCCAGAGCCTGTGCGTCGAGACTGAGGTCTATGTCGAGTGTGCCGACGTGGCGCATCTCGCTGTCCTCGAGCAGCAGCCAAGGCACGGCGCCGCCGATAACCGCGAACTTCCCGCGAAAGCTGCCCAGTGTCTGGCCAATCTCAACGAGCACCGACTTCACCGCGGCGCTGGTGCGATCGTCATAGTCTGTGGCCGATTGCGGTTCGTCGTTCATGAAGGCCACCGCAAAAGCTTGTCCTTCAGATGTTCTGCCCCTTCGACGCCGCGCTCGCCGCCCGCCATGAGATCGAGATAGGTCTGAACCGGGCTAGTCGCGATGATCCCCGGTGCGACGGCCCGCGCGTCGTCGAGCACGCCATCCTCATCGGGGACGCGCACGACAATGTTCGCACCCTTTGCGGGTGCAGTCAGATTTAGGATTGTTTGCAAGGCGCCAAGGCCCTTCTCGTCCGCGTAGAAATAGCTGGTGCTCTGGCGAACGAAGGGCGCGTACCAATCGGCCGCGCTGAACGAGGCCAGCGCCACCCTTCCCTGCTCGGTTGCTAGATCACGCAGCCGCTCCGCTAGGGCTTTGCCATGAAGGTGGGTATAGAGGCGGACCTCCTCCCCTCTGGGCTGCTCATAGTTGCGGGCCCATTCGTCCAGCAAACCGGAAGGATCGACGAGCCGCAGCCCCTGTTCGCTCTGGTCGGCCCATTCCCGTTCACGCAGGGCGGTGCCGATCGTGCTGACCAGCCCGAGGCTGACCTTGGCTTCTTCAGCAAGCTCGGTCACGCGCCAAGGCCGATGCGGCTCGTTCAGCAATACGCGCAGGATCCGGGTCGACTTTGGCTTGAATAGGGTGCGCAGAGAACGTCGTTCGGGATCGGGTTTCCCTTCAACCTTGCGCTCGATGAAGATGGTATCGACAACGAGGCGCGCGTTGCCCTGGAAATCAAGGTAGGCGATGTCTTCCTCGCGACATGCCGCCTGCGCCTGTTCGGATAAATAGGGCGCGATGAACATAGGCACGCCCTCTTGGCCAGTCTGATTCAGATAACGTTTGAGCTGGTAGGCTACTTGGTGCGCAATCCGGGGTTGCCCGTTGCTTTTGACCTCGACCACGAGTCTGAGTGGTCGGCCGGCGAATTCGGTTTCAGCGACGATGTCTACGCCTCGATCAGCCTCGCCTGGCTTGCCACTCAGCGTCATTGGGCCGACGGCGAATTGAGGGATTGAGCCTAGAAAGGCCTCAAGCGCTTCTGCCGCCCGTCGTTCGATGCCAATTGGGTCTTTCACCGAACCGCTGAAACCACGATTCGGCTGAAATAGCAAATAATTTCACTGAAACGCGCATTTCAACGAATCGTTGAAAACGGCAAATCTGTGAAACGAGCTTCATCGGATGGGGTATCAGGCCCTTTGCGACCAAAGGGCCCGCGCGGCTGCCTCAGTGATCGTGTACACCGCCTCACGTTGAGCGCCACGATTATGGTGGTCTACACGGTAGCCCTGATAGTGTCGCCGGACCAGACCGGCGCGGACGAGATCGGAGACGGCGCGACTGACATTGCACCGACCAGAGCGCCGGACCCGCTCACGAACCTCATTGTCGATCGCCTTTGCTGCCTCCCCTGGGTCCTCTGGCAAGGCGTCCTGCGCAGCGAGCGACGCTTTGACCTCTTCGACGATGATCAGGCGGCGCGCATCGCGCTTTGCCATCGGAACCAGTGAATCGCACAGCCAATCGCGGAGCGGCACGCGAACCTCGTCCTCGGTATCGACATATGGGCCCGCTGAACCGCTGTTTCCCCCGGCGGCTTTGGCAATGAGGTTGAGGACCATGAACGCGTAGCGCGGTCGCGGCGAGAAATCCGCGATCCGTTCGATCAGCGCCGGCAAATTCAGGCTCTTGGCAGGCGCTCCCTGGCCGACTTCAACGGCATCGAAAAGGTCGGCTTGGTGGAACATAAGATGAATCTTAGCATCGCTTGCGGCAATGTGAATCCCGTTCGTGCGTCTTTCGTCAGTTTTTTCTGCTGTAACACTTCTTGCCCGCTTGGCCGCTCGCGCGGCGGCCACCGCAGCTCAGCCGCACTTGGTATCTAGGCCTGCTCGACGGCCCGGAGGCGCTCGGTAACGTCGCTCACGCCTGGTGCATCCCACACATCATCACGAAGGTAGAATTTATGGCTCTTCGTATAATCGACGAAGCTTGTTCGCTCGAACACCACGCTTGCAGGGATCAGCGCCGCGCGAATGACGCAGAAGTCGTCGTTAAAGAGAACGCCGGCCAATATATCGAAACCGTCCGTCGACCGGATCGCCGACATCTGACGCGACTTGTTGCGCCTGTGCAGCCGGCGGCCCTTGATCTGATAGCGGACGCCGTCCGAGTCCGCCGCGTCGAAGCCCTTCTTCGAATTGGCCTCCTGCTCCCAACCGAAAGCTGTGCAAAAGAGATATTCGGCCAGGTCTCCCGTCGGATTGTTGGCAGACCGCAAGACATTGCGCGATCGTAGTTCCTCGTTGATTGCGGCATGGAGCGCGAGCATCTCCGCGATAGACTTGCCATTAAGATCGTTCATCAGAGCAATCTGCCGGATTCCAACGTCGGCCGCTATCCAAGAGACCACCACGAATTTTTTCGCGTCGGAAATGTGCCCCTTTTTCGCCGGTCGTTGCGGCGACGGCGCGAGAGGCGATCTCCATCACGCTTGACTCTGGTGCGCCCTCGTCAGAACAAAGAGGGAACGAATTAATCACCTTCCGAGTCTCTGTGATGCTATGCGCGAGTCAGCCGTCCTTGATGATCTACGTGCGCGCATCGCGCAGATCGAGGGCACTGATGGGCGACACGACGCCATTCCGTTCGGGATCGAGAGCATTGATTGTCGCCTGCCAGGCGGTGGCATAGCCACCGGCACGCTTCACGAGATCGCGGGCAGTACCGATCTGGCTGATGAGGCGAGCGCTACCGTATTCCTTGCCGGAATTCTCGCGCGTGTAGAGGGTCCGGTTTTCTGGTGCCTCCGCTGGCGCGATCTCTTCGCCCCTGCCCTTCACCTGGCGGGGCTGCATCCGAACCGCGTAATTCACGTCGAGGCTGGCAGCGATACCAACGTGCTCCTCGCGATGGAGGAATGTTTGCGCCAACCAGGCCTTGCCGGGGTGGTCGGGGAGGTGGAGAAATATTCGACTACTGCCTCCAAGCGCCTGCAGCTTGCAGCAGAAAGTTCGGGCGTTGCCGCCTTCGTCTTCCGGCGCGCTTCCAGGGTTGAACAGGCCGTCGAGGGAACGGCGGCCGCAACGCGTTGGCGAGTAACGGCTCACCCAAGTGAAGATCTCGGCATTCCGAGCCTGGGGCGACCACGCTGGCGGGTTGAGCTGGAACGCGTGCGCGGCGGAAATCCGCACAGCTGGATTGTGGAGGGCTGCGATGCAACGGGTCGTATCGCTCTTCCTGCCGCACTGGTCGACCGACCGGCTGCGCAGGAAGAACGCAAGTTCGTCGCCTGAGCGGCACGATACAATCGCCTGCGATGCGCCGCTGGTGACGGCCATCCCGGACCACGGTCGCCGCGTCATCGCAGCGATCGATGCTGGCGCTCGCGCTCTCGGCATCAAACCAGGAATGACAGTCACAAAAGCGCGCTCGCTGGCGCCAGAACTCCGGGTGGTCGACGCGGAGCCCGATGCGGATCTTGAGGGCCTGCGCCGTCTCGCGCTCTGGGCAGGTCGGCGCTACTCACCGTTTGTGTCCCCCGATGCACCGGACGGGCTCTGGCTCGACATCACGGGTTGCGCGTCGCTGTTCGGGACGGAGAAGGCGCTCCTAAAGGATCTTCATCGTCGCATCGCGGCGTCCGGGCTCTCGGTGCAAATCGCGGTTGCCGACACTGCGGGCTGTGCTCACGCCGTTGCACGGCATGTCCCTGCGGGTCGGCCCGTCACAATCGAGCCCGGAGATCACCGCAAGGCGATCGCGATTCTGCCGATATCGGCGCTCCGACTTCCCGGAGGTGATGTCGAAGCCCTGCGAAAATTGGGGTTCGAGCGCATTGAGCAGCTCATCGACGCGCCGCGGCCACCGCTTGCCAAGCGGTTTGGTCGTGAGCTGCATCGACGTCTCGACCAGGCGTTGGGGACGCTCCATGAGCCGATTGATCCGATCTTCCCCGAACACCTTCCAAAGGCTCGGCGGGGTTTCATGGAGCCTATCGCGACACCGGAAGCCTTCGCCTTGGTAATTGGCGACCTCGTGTCCGATGTCGTCGACCAGCTCAGCCACATCGGCAAGGGCGCACGCCGGCTCGATTGCTATTTCCATAGGGTCGACGGACACAATCAGGCGGTCCGGGTCGGAACAGCCGCCGCGTCTCGTGATGCGCGTCATCTCGCCAAGCTGCTCTGCGCCAAAATCGAGACGATCGAGCCGGGCGAAGGCATCGAAGCCATGACGTTGGTCACCCCGCTCGTCGAAGCTCTGGGTTCAACACAGGGCGAAGGGCTCGATAGCCTCGGGCGTCAGGGTCCAGACCTCGCGGCTCTGGTCGATGCTCTAGCCAATCGGTTCGGCCAACGCAGCCTTCACCGGGTCAGTCCACAAGCGAGCGCGATGCCAGAGCGCTCCACGACCATGCTGCCGGCCCTGAGCAAAATCACCGATGCGGGATGGGATGATGCCCTGCCCCGCCCCGCTCGGTTGCTGCATCGGCCCGAGCCGATCGAAGTGATTGCGCTTCTGCCGGACGATGCTCCGCGCATGTTCATCTGGCGGCGCAAACGATACCGTGTGACCCAGGGGGACGGCCCGGAACGCCTCCATGGCGAATGGTGGCGTGAGAGCGGGATTGAAGCTGAAAAGGCCCTCACTGTCCGCGACTATTATCAGGTCGAGACCCAAACGGGTGGCCGCTACTGGCTGTTTCGCTTAGGCGACGGGACCAGCCATGCCACCGGCAACATGCGCTGGTTCATCCATGGCGCATTCGCATGACAAGCGATGCCCGCTATGTCGAGCTGCAGGTCACGACGCATTTCAGCTTCCTGCGCGGCGCGTCATCGCCCGAAGAGCTGTTTGCTGCCGCGGCTCTGCTGGGACTGCCCGCGCTCGGTATCGTCGATCGCAGTTCCGTGGCGGGCGTCGTGCGGGCTTGGGACGCCGAGAAGACGACAGGCGTACGTTCGATCATCGGTTGCCGCCTGGATCTCGTGGATGGCACGGCCTTTCTCGTCTACCCGACTGATCGCGCCGCCTATGGGCATATGTGCCGCTTGCTGAGCATCGGCAAAGAGCGCGCTGGAAAGGGTGCCTGCCACCTTGACTGGCCCGACCTCGAGCAGTGGCATGAGGGTCTCATTGCGATCCTTGTTCCGGACCGCGCGGATACGGTGGCCGAAGGGGCGCTCTCGCGCGCCAGGAGGATCTTCCGTGATCGCCTATATCTAGCGCTATCCATTCGCCGCCGGCCGAAGGACGCGATCCGACTGCGCGATCTCGCGAACATGGCGGCCGCCGCCCGCGTGCCGACCGTCGCCACCAATGATGTTCTCTACCATTCGCCAGATCGGCGGATGCTGCAGGATGTCGTGACCTGCGTCCGAGAGCGATGCACGATCGACGAGCTTGGCGATCGGCGCGAACGATTTGCAGACCGCCACCTGAAGACCGGCGAGGAAATGGACCGGCTCTTCCGCCGTTATCTCAACGACGCCACCCCGGTCTCGCGCACACTGGAGGTAGCAAAACGCTGCACGTTCAGTCTTGAAGAGCTGCGCTACCAATATCCGGACGAGATCAGCGTTCCTGGTCGAACGCCGCAGGAAGAGCTGGAGCGGCTCACCTGGGAAAAGGCGCCCGAGCGCTATCCTGAAGGAATCGAGGGCAAGGTCCGTACCCAGCTCGAGCACGAATTGAAGCTAATCGCCGATCTGGAATACGCACCGTATTTTCTGACGGTCCATTCGATCGTCGCCGAGGCGCGGCGGCGTGAGATCATTTGTCAGGGGCGAGGGTCAGCGGCGAACAGCGCGGTTTGCTACGTACTCGGCATCACGTCGATCGATCCTGTCCGATCTGAGCTTCTGTTCGAGCGCTTCGTTTCGGCCGAGCGGCGCGAGCCGCCCGATATCGATGTCGATTTCGAGCATGAGCGCCGCGAGGAAGTGATCCAGTGGATTTATGAGACCTATGGCCGGACGCGGTCTGCGTTGACGGCGGTCGTGACCCGCTATCGTGCACGCGGCGCGGTCCGCGACGTCGGCAAGGCGCTGGGTCTCAGCGAGGACATGACGGCCGGCCTCTCCGGTGCGGTCTGGAGCTGGAGTCGCGAGGGCGTCGAGGAAAAGCATGCCGAAGAGCTCAACATGGACCTCAGCGATCGGCGGCTCGCGCTGACGCTGGAGCTGGCGCGGCAGCTCATCAATACGCCGCGGCATCTATCGCAGCACCCAGGCGGGTTCGTGCTCACCCGCGATCGGCTCGACGAGCTCGTTCCGATCGAGCCAGCGGCAATGGAGGACCGACAAGTCATCGAGTGGGACAAGGACGATATCGACCTATTGGGGTTCATGAAGGTCGATGTCCTAGCCCTCGGCATGTTATCGTGCATGCGGAGAGCGTTTGAATTCCTAGAGGCCGACAAAGGGGTGAAACTCGATCTCGCCACGATACCGGCAGAGGATCCGGCGACCTACGCGATGATCCGCAAAGCAGACACTTTGGGCGTTTTCCAGATCGAGAGTCGCGCGCAGATGGCTTCCATTCCGCTGATGGCGCCGCGTACCTTCTATGATTTGGTAATTCAGGTGGCGATCGTCCGCCCGGGACCGATTCAGGGCGATATGGTCCACCCTTACCGCCGGCGTCGAAACGGCGAGGAGGAGGTTACCTACCCCACCGAAGAGCTCCGACGGGTGCTCGAGAAGACCTTGGGCGTACCGCTGTTCCAGGAGCAGGCGATGCGCGTGGCGATCGAGTGCGCCGGCTTCACCGCGAGCGAAGCCGACCTCCTCCGCCGGGCAATGGCTACCTTCAAGCTCACCGGCGGCGTCTCCCATTTTCGGGACAAGCTGATCGATGGCATGGTTTCACGCGGCTACGATCAGGATTTCGCGGAGCGTACTTTCAAGCAGATTGAGGGATTCGGCTCCTATGGGTTCCCTGAAAGCCACGCAGCGAGCTTCGCGCTGATCGCCTATGCCAGCAGTTGGGTGAAGTGCCATCACCCCGACATATTCTGCGCGGCCCTCCTGAACGCCCAGCCCATGGGCTTCTATGCGCCCGCTCAGATCGTGCGCGACGCGCGGCAGCACGGGGTTGAGGTTCGCCCGATCGACGTGAACCACAGCCGCTGGGATTGCACGCTGGAGCCCACGGGCGGCCGCTACCTCGCCGTGCGTCTGGGTCTGCGCATGGTGACTGATCTTGCCAATAAGGACGCCGCAGCCATCGTCACCGCGCGCGCCGATCAAGCCTTTGAGAGCGTCGAAGAAATCCAGCGCCGATCGGGCGTAGGCCGGGGCGCTCTCGACCGTATCGGCGAGGCCGACGGATTTGGATCGCTGGGGAGCACCCGGCGCCAGGGACTATGGAGCGTGAAGGGACTCGGCAACGCGGCGCTGCCGCTGTTCGCCGCGGCCGACGAGCGAGAGGGCAAGCTGCGAGAGGAAGCGATCGAACCGACGGTCATTCTTGCGCCGATGGGCGCCGGCGCTGAAGTCGTCGAGGACTATCGCGCGTCCGGTCTGTCGCTACGTGCCCATCCCCTCGCCTTCCTGCGCGACGAGCTGCGCAGCCGCAAGATAATCACATGCGAGGAACTTCAATCCGTGAAGGACGGCCGTTGGATCAATCTCGCCGGGATCGTGCTGGTCAGACAGAAGCCGGGCTCGGCGAAAGGGGTCATGTTCATCACCCTCGAAGACGAAACGAATGTCGCCAACCTCGTCGTCTGGACGAATGTCTTTGAGAAACATCGACGCATCGTGCTGGGTTCGTCGATGATGGGTGTGCGGGGTCAGGTCCAGCGCGAGGGCGAGGTGATCCATGTGATCGCGCAGCGGCTCGAAGACCTGTCGCCGCTGCTCGCGAGCGTCGGCAACCGGGCAGATGTCGCCGATATCTACCGGCTAAGCCGTGCCGACGTGGTCAAAAGCCCGATGCGCCCTGATCCACGCGACCCGGAATCGCCGCTCGGCCGGCAGCCGCGCGACATCTTCATTCCTGATCTGCGGCTAGGCTCGGGCATCGTTCCGGGACGGCAGACCGAGGGGATCAAGGTCAAGCCGCGCGACTTCCGCTAGCCGCCGAGAATCTTCTGCTCGCCGAGCCCCATGAGATAGCCAACATAGTCGTCTACACCCTCGGGACCTTCCGGAGGCGGCCGGCTTTCTGCCTCTGCCATGGCGTCGGTCGCGAAGCGTGCAACCGCTGCGGCATCACCTCGCCACCATGGCTCCACTCTCGCAGCGAGCGCTGTCTCGAAGCCTGCCATGTCCTCGGCGTCGATAAAGAGGAGCGGCGCGATCTCAGCGAGCGCTCTGTCGGCTGTTGCCAGCAGGAACCGTTTGGTCTCGTAAGGCTCCGTCATCGCTCTCCGTGACAGATCACTCAGATACGTGACATCCCAGGCGGCATTGCGGATTCCGGTTAGCGCTCGCTGCCGATCCGGCGACCGGAGCTGCTTGAACAGCCCCGCCTTGGCGGCGAACGGCGAGAAGAACATCGAGCTATAGAGCGCTGCGGGTCCGGCGATGATGAAATCGCTGGCCATCCACTGATAGAGCCTCTCGGCACGCTCGCGCGGACTCATCGGTGAGAGTTCGAGTTCAGCAGCCTTGAGCAGCACCACGTAATTGCAGCGCCAACGATGGAATGGCTGCGCGAGGTCATACTCTTCGCGGTCAGCCGGGCCGGTCGACGGAAGGGCGTCAGCCCTGCCGAGAGCCACATCGATCCAAGCATGCGCCTGCCCAACATCGGCGGAACGAAACCACTGCAGTTCCTCAAGCGCGGCTTCGTTTCCGTGCGCGTGCGCCAATTCACGAAAAGCAATCACCGGCTCCAGGTCCAAATTCATGGATTGAGACAAGGCCATGAGGTCGACGGCAACCTGGGTGGGACCATCGAGCGGCCTGCGCACCCCTTCCTTCGCAATCTTCGCCATCCGCGACGCTACATTGCGATCGACCAGCACGACGGTGCTCGACCGGTCAATGAGCTCCGCATAGAGAAGAGCTTCGATCGACACCAAGCCCGCCGCTGGCGCAATGAACCCTGGGATGAGGCTGTTAGAACCGGCGAGCCTCGACGCAATCGCCTCGACATCCTCTCGCGGGAAATCGGCCGAAATCCGGAAAAAGATGTTGGCGTCTTCTTCGAGGTTCATCGGCTTCTTCTATCACAATGGGAGAGGGTTCAAGGCTCGACGAGCAGCCGCGGCATCGGAAAGTCAGAAAGGCTATTCGGGCCCGCGAGAAACGGGCTCGAGGAAGCGATCTACGAGATCATAATACTGCCTGTTGTCGGCATAGACATATTGCTGCGCGCTCTGGATCGATATGCGGTTCGCGCTGTCGATCAGCGCTGGCGGCTGAAGGGCATCAAGCTGATTCAGGAGATCACTGCTGTAGCTGGCAAGGAAGATCGCCGTCGGCGACAACGGCAGCGAGATCAGGCAGTCCGGTGACGCGAGCCCGGGCAGCATGCAGATCGGGAAGTCGCTGGTAACGAGTCCGTAGGGCCCGTCGCGAAAATGAAAGACGCGCCAGTCCATCCGCGCAATGTCGGCTTTCATCTGCGGAAGCTCGACCAGGCCGGGGATGAGGGTGGTGCCGAAATCCTCGACCAGGCCATCAATGCCACGCTCGCGCAAAAACTCCATGAGGGTTGGCGGATCGATAGCCCGCCGCAGCGCTTCATATTCCTCGGGCCGCTTGATGATTTCCTGCGCCAGCATCTCTGACGCATCGGCCTTTAGTTTCCTGAGAAGGTTTGGCAGGCGGATAAGCAAGGACATTAGGAAACGAACCCACGCCATGCGCAGATCCATCGGCAGGACCGGCCGGGTTTCGCTCAGCAGAATACGCAGCGCCCGCGAAGCCGGGTCATCCACCTCCGGCCCCATGAACTCACGCTCGATCGCGTTTCGATGCTCCGGCGCCACACCGTTCAGGGCGTAGAGGCCCTTCTCTGCCCCGATCGACTTGGGCGCGTATTCGCGCACAAAGAGTTTCCCGCGCTGGCGCGAATAGGTCGAGAGCTGCCCCTGACCGTTCGCCCATCGGGACAGATAGAACTGCGGCAGGAAATGGTGACGATCTGGATCGCTCAAGCCGGATCTCCGGCAGCTTCCCGGCGCTGGCTCACAAGAGCGCCTGTTGCTGGCTCGGCGGCGGATAGACCTGGGTGGGGATGAGGCTACCCTTCGGAAGGACGCGCAGCACCTCGTTCGCCGGTACGGACGGATCGAGCCAGTCGGCCCAGGAATCGCGCGGAAGCGGGATTATCTGCCGCCGGTGATAGGGCTTGATGTCCTCGCCCGGCTCGGTGGTCAGCAATGTGAAGGCCTCGCCCTCCGCCGTCGACCGCCAGATTCCCGCGATGCAGAACCAATCATGGTCTCGCATCGTGAAGAGCCACTTTGTCTTGCGCTTCTGTTTGGGATCCTCGGGCTGCGTAAACTCGTAGAATCCGTCGGCAAGGATCAGGCAGCGATGCGAGGAGAACTCGCGCCCTTCCGACTGATAATTGTAGACCGGCTTGCCGTTGTGCCCCGGCCAGCTCCATCGTCGATTGACGAGTTCGCCCACACCCCTGCCCTCGCCGCTGCGGACGATCGGCGCGATATCGCTGATCTTGATATCCTCGCGGGCCGCGACATTCGGCGTACCCTCGGGCATTTTGATCTTGATCTTGAGGTCGTCGAAATCCTCGACAATCGAGGCTATGTCGACCTCCAAACGATAGTCATTGCACATCGATCATCCGTTCCGCTCGCCCTTGCGACTCAAGTTCGTTCCGTATATGTTCTTTGTATGGCGACGCCAACAGCCTTCGACTCCGAGGCTCCCCTCGAGAAGCTCTTGCCCATCATCCGGCGAAATCCGGACGATATGCAAGAAGTGGAAATGGTCGAGGCGCGGTGGGGCTCCAATCCCCGCTTTAGCGACGGCACGTCGTATCGGTTCGCGCGATCGGAGGGGAAGACCTTTCCCAACCAGCGCTGCCTCGTGCCGGCGTCCGAATTTCACATGACCGTGGGCGACAAGCAGTATCGAGTGAAGCTCGACGACGGCAACTTCTTCTACCTGGCGGCGGTCTGGGAGCCGGCGCTGGCCGAGTGGCCGTTGTCGTTCCGGGTCATCACGGTCGCCGCCAATCCAGAGGTCAGCCGGTATCAGGATCGCCATGGCGCGATCATCCTGCGCCGACAGCGGATGCAGTGGCTCGATTACACGATCCCCGAAATCGAGCTGCTGGAAACGCCCCCGGCGCGGACCTTCGTTGTCGAAGAGATCACGAGCGGTCCGCGGCAAAAGGCGCTCGCGCTCTAATCTGGAAGGACGATCGCCATTGCGGCGAGCTGACTGACCAAGGCGGCCCTGGTTACAGGCACGTCGAAGCGCCATTCGAGCAAACGCGTGCCGTGACGCGCGAGCAGCAACCGCTTCTTCGCGTCCCGCGCGCAGGTAAGCTCGAAGCCTTCTTGTCCGCCGAAGAGCGCGATCGGTTCATAATGCTGCTGTCCCTGATATTCGATTGCGAGGCCCAGTTCCGGCACATGGATGTCGATGGACTGCATACCGAGGAACGCCGGCCGCCATTGGTGGACCGCTGAGGGCCAAATCGAGCGAACCAGATCGAAAAGCGCGACCTCGGACACCCAGCCACGCCCTATCTCAGGGATGGAACGCTCCCGGCGAAACGCTTCCTCGGCCGCCACCATGGAGTTCGCGAAAAACTCCGAAGCGCCGGTGTCGGCGACGCCGATATTCCTCGAGAAGATTCGGCCGCGCTGACCGCTCGGGTTGGAGAATTGCGCCATGTGGCGCCGGTATGTCGCCCAATCGGCAGCCTGTGGCAGCGGCGGGATCATCGACGATCCAAAATCCGGTCGCAACCGGGTCATCTCCTCAAGGACCGGCGGTTCCAAGGCGAACTGGGCGTCGAGATGGTCGAGGAAAGCATCGAATTCCTCGAGCAGTCGCCCGGCGATAAGCGAGTTCTCGGCATGTTTGCGGGCCAGGACGCGGATATCCTGGGCCTGCAGCGGCGTCTTGGTGAGAAACCGCAGATAGATGACCTCGTCGAACAACGGCTCGCGGTCACGGCCGGGAATGGCTTCCACCAGGGCCAGCGCTTCGTCGAGGCGATCAGCCTCCGTAAGCTCGAGCACACGCTGCCAGTGCGGATCTGGATCCCATGGTCCTGCGGTCAGGTCGGGCAAGTCTTCGGGAAGACCCTTGCCGTCGACGCCCCGCCATTGGGGGCCAAGCAGTCGGGCCTGAAAGCCGTAACCCCTCGCCTTTTCATTCTCGTTCCAAATGCGCGCAATCGGCAACGTCGGATCGAGCGGATTGGACGTCCAGGATTGGCCCTGCGGAATTCCGTCGGGCCGCATGACATAGCCGATATCGAAGCCGGCGACGGAATAGTCGCCCGTGGCGAGATCACCGATCGATTCCACAATGCGCTCGAACAACCGGACCTGATCCTTGCGCACCCCGATCGAGATGAGCGCGCGCCCGCGCGGAGAGGTTTGTCGCGACACGGCCGGCGCATAGGTAGCCAGCTCAACGGCGCGTTGCCGGCGGATACCCGGTCCTTCCAGGAAGTGGATCCGGTGGGTGATCTCCTCAGGGAAATCGGGGTAGGTCAGCGAAACCGGGGCGACTGCCTTGGACGGTCGCTTCTTCGGTGGAGCCTCCGGGCCATATTCCGAGAGCAGCTCACCACAGAGCGCCGACAGCCGCGCAAAGTGCGTCGCCGCGGCCGAGCCCGGCGCGCGCTTTCCCGCAAGCGTCCCATAGAGTTTCTGCCACTTCGCGAGATCCTTTCGGTAGAGCTCGCGGTAGGTCCTGTTGCGCAGCGTGTCCTCGTAAAGCTTGGCCGCCGCGCGAAAACCCGCGAGTCCGATGTCTCCCGTTTCAGGCGGAGGAGGCTTGAGGATCATGGTGTCGCTCGTCAGCCGAACGACGGCGAGCCATCGGCCCATCCGGACGCCTGCCACAGGATATTGAACTGGTCGCGCAGCTGAGGCTGCATGGCGGCGGAAAGATCCTCCGCCTGCAACTCGGGTAGGAACAGCTCCGGCTTTCGTATCGTCCTGCCGCCCCCACGGGACCGCGTGAGCTCAACATCCTCAACGCCGCGCAAGGCGATGGAAACCAGACCTGGTCCGGCTAGGCCGATCGCCGCGAGGACGCCGGCTAGCCGTTCAACATGCGCCACGATCGATCCTTCAAGCGCTCGGCCATCAACGAGGATTTGCTCGTCCGCATCATCGACACGACCACCAATGGTCGCTTCATATTCGATGACACCAGGGCGCACGAAGCGGGTCCGCCATCTGGTTTCGGGATTGTTGTCCGTGCGGATCAGCGGCAGCCCGAAACTCCACCACTGACGCTCGTCGGAATCCGACTGGACCCTGACCTGCGTGTCAGGCGGAAAACGCGATGCGGCGGCCAGCACGACCTTCGGGTCAAGGGAAGGCCGATCCATCGCGGCAAGAGGAACGAGGCGGAGGATCATGCTGGGAACGGCGACGATCTCAGGGAGCCCGCCCCGCATGCGGTCGGCGGCAAGCTCCCCTGCTGCCTGCCTCGCGGCTTCCCACCGGGGATCGACCTGCGGCGCTGCCGGTGCCGGCGCCGCGATACGGACCCGCGAGCGGCCGGCCTTCTCGAAAGCGTCGATCGCTTCGATCAGGGTCGTAGATCGCGCATTCAATTCCCTGATGGCATCGTGCGTGCCCTGCTGGGTGCCGTGCTTCACGTTATAGTCGGTTCTCGGCCACGCCATATTCGGATTGCGGTCCATGACATGGGTGCGTTCGTAGACCAGCTCCATCAGCGAGCTATTGGCCGCACGCAGCGCCGTGCCCGCCTCCTGCAGGACTTGATCCTCGAAATCGAACTCAGCCCCGGCCCATGTGGCAGCGATATCGCCGAGCGGATCGAGCGCCTTTCGCGGATAGGGTTCGCCGAAGTTATGCTCGCGCAGGAACTGGCGTAGCCGCTCCGGGATCTGGGTCCGGAACCGCTGGAGCAATTCGACATCGTGAGGATGTGGCTGTTCCGGCGGCTGCGCCGCGCGCAGGACCTCGTCATCGAGGATCAGGCGAAGCGCGGTCTCCAGATCCTTCTGCAGCCCGAGCCGGGCCGCTTGGCGATCCTCGTCCGTCGCATCCGGCGGGCAGTAGAACAGGATCGGCCGCTTGAAATGGGTCAGGTCGAACGGGAGGGGATGCTCGTCCGGGTGACCCATGGCCGTGTTCATCACGCCGATCATCCTGGCCCACCCGCGCGACTTCAGCGCCCAACCATGCTCGAGCAGGACATTGGGATTGGGCGAAAGCTGCCCTTTTGCCCGCGTCGCGACATGCGTGAGGTCGGAGAGAAAGGCGACAGCGCGGTCGATCTTGCCGAAAATCGTTTCGGCCAGAGGCGGCATGCCCGATACCCCGACCGTATCGCGGTCGGCCTGCACATTGCGATCGGCAGGATCGACGTCCGCGTCCGCGTTCACAGCGCGGATGGCACGATCCAACGCGTGCTGGATAAAGCCGCGGCCAATTCGATTATCGGTGTCGCTCTGCCAGGAGTAGAAGATGTGGTGCGGCATTCAGGTGACGATTCTCGTTATTGGCCCAGGCCCCCTAGCTAACATGCCTTCATCGTTCGGGCAGCAGTTACAGGAAAGCCCCCTCCTTCAGCCAAGTGATTGTCATCAATGACACTTTACCAAGCGTTTCTGGGTAAAGTGTCACGGATGGCACACCGTGGGTGATCTTATCTTCGAGTTCCTTGACCCCGTACCAATTGATCCCACAAACAGCTCGAATGGATTATGATTTCTCGTCACTCTCCCACTCCGATTTCGAGGATCTCGCGCGTGACCTGATCGGGCGGGAGTTGGGCGTCCGGTTTGAGGCGTTTCCCGAAGGGCCAGATGACGGCATGGATGGCCGCCATGCGGCGGCCGACGGCAACATCATTCTGCAGGCAAAGCATTACATCGGGTCCGGCGCTTCGAAGCTGAACTCGAAGATGAAGAGCGAGCGCACCAGTATCGATGCGCTTCAGCCCGCGCGCTACGTCCTCGCCACGTCGGCGCCGCTCACTCCGAAGAACAAGGCAACCCTGGTGGCGACAATCGGGCCCGCGCTCCAAAGCACCGGCGACATATTTGGCCCGAGCGACCTGAACGCCCTGCTGCGAAAATATCCCGATATCGAGACGGCGCACCAGAAGCTTTGGGGTCAGAACACGGCCGTCCTCAAAACGATCGTCACCGCGGCGGTCGCCGACGCCCTCCCGAAGCCAGCACCGATCCCGCCGGCGCTCGCCAACCTGCTGCCCGTGCCGGGCGACGCTGACTCTTCAGCAGAGCCTCCGGCTCGAGACACGCTATTCCTCCTCAAGTCTTCCCCAGCCGATGACGAGTTCGCATTGTGGCTCGCGCCGAAACTCGAAGCGGAGGGCTACCAGGTGTTTGCCGACATCCTGACATTGCAGCCAGGTGATCGCTGGCGGCGCGAAATCAACCGCGCCATTGAGCACCGCGCCGCCAAGGTCTTGCTCGTCTGCCGCAATGCCACGGCCGACGACCAAGCGATACAGGACGACCTGGACATCGCGCTCGATGTTGCGAAGGCGATCGGCGACACGCGCTTCATCATCCAGCTAAAGCTTGAGCAGGGCCGCAAGATGAAGGGTCTGGGCGACGCGATCGCAGTCGATTTCGTTCGCGGATGGGGAGAGGGTCTGAGCACGCTTTCTGAGGCTCTCAAGCGCCAGAAAGCTCCTCGCCGCACGGAAGGGGCCGTGATTGACCCGAACTGGGAGCTGTTCCGGCGGCGGGGTGCGATTCCGCTCAAAAATGAGCCCGAACGGTTGACGTCAAACTGGCTTCGCGTCGTTGAAGCGCCGGATGCAATCCATTTTTACGAGGCGACTGGCGTGATCGATGCCGATCGCCTGAAGCGCGCTGCCGCAACCCACGCTTACCCCATCGCGGTGCAGGGCCGCGGCCTCCTGTCATTCGCGGACCAAGACGAAATCGACGACGGCTTTGCATCGGTCGGGCGCTTCAAGCTCAAACGCAGCATACCCCTCAAGACGTTCGTCGAGAACGGCGACGACAAGCTGCGGCTTGAGAAGCAGCCGGCCCAGAACATCATCAACGTGATGCTGAAGAGGGCTTGGTACGAGTTCTGCAAAGAGCGCGGACTCCTGGAATATCAATATTCGGGAGGTGTCGGATTTCATGCTTCGCCGGATCTCGCCGCCACGGGCCAGCGCATTCCATGGGGCAAACAAGGTGCGCGCAGGTCGTCGATGCTGCGCAACGTCGCGAAGGGCCATATCTGGCAGTTTGGCGTGACTGCCCTCCCCGCTTTTTGGCCGTTTTGGCACTTTAAGCTCAAGTCGCGGGTGCTCTTTGCAGGTGACAATGGCACGCCGGCGGGCCTCGAGATCGAGGATGCCAAGAAGTTGCATCGGCTCAGGCGGACGATCTGCAAGGGCTGGAGGAACAAGCAATGGTATGGCCGGATGCTGGCATTTCTGGAGCTTATCTCGGGCGAATCCGCTTACATCAGGCTACGCCTTTCCGCGACGGCGGACGCGGTGTTGGAAGCTGCCCCCATCTTGTTTTCGTCGCCTGTTAGCACCGACCTTCCCGACGCCCTGGACGCCGATGAGGAGGAAACGGATATCAGCACGCTTGGCCGCCCCGAAGCCGACGAAGAAGAGGTGGCAGCATGAAGTTCGCCGAGACATCGCTGATTGTCGAGCACCTCCACGAACCCGAGCTTGAGTTTGCTTATGGCCAGCCAAGTCCGCACCCGAAGGACGGGCTCTTTCTCTATGGGCCGCATGCCCGCGCCAAGAAAACGCGCGAAATTCGCGTCGGTGTTGTTGGCACGACAGACGGCATCAGCCATTTCCGTGGCTGGGCGCGCAAGTTGCAGCAGGTGGTTGCGGTCCCGCCGCCCGGCAAAGGCGAAAAACAGGACCGACTGCATCTCGCCAACTTCCCCGGTCTAGAAGAGACGTTTGGCATCACATTCGAACCGGACGAGGTGAGCACTCTCTCGATCCCGCTGGCTGACATCGACAAGGCGACCAGCATCCTCAACCTGCATGAGGCCGTCGACAAGGTGGCCAAACTCTACATCGATCGGGTGCGCAAGCATCTCCGGAACGAGGAACAGGCGGTCGACGTGTGGGTCCTTGTCCTGCCCGAGATCGTCTACGAGCGCTGCCGGCCTGGTTCGAAGCGCGCGGGCGTTGCGATGGAGGTGGGCGACTTCAAACGCCGACAGAAGGTGAAGGAGAGCCTCCCACTACTCGCCGCCGCCGGCGTTATCGACCAGAGCAATGAGGATATCTTCAGCGACGTCCCAGACTTCCATCGGCGTATCAAGGCCGAGTTCCTGACGATCGCGCCCACCCAGCTCGTCCGCGAGACAACCCTGGCGCCTGACGCGTTCTTGAACAAAGCCGGGTATCCGGTGCGCAAGACGCAGGACGCCGCCACGGTGGCGTGGAACCTCGCGACCGGTCTCTATTACAAGACCCAGCCGAAACCGCCTTGGCGCTTGGCGACGGTTCGACCCGGTGTCTGCTACATCGGTATGGTCTATAAAAGCCTGCCCCAAGATCCTGAGGGTCACGCTTGCTGCGCTGCTCAGATGTTCTTGAATGAAGGCGACGGCGTCGTCTTCCGCGGCGCGAACGGTCCGTGGAAGACCGGCGACTACGAATATCATCTCAAGAAAGACGCTGCGAAGCGCCTCCTGAACATGGTCCTCGAAACCTACATCGAGATGCATGGTGAGCCTCCGAAGGAGCTATTCATTCATGGCCAGACCTATTTCAACGACGAGGAGTGGGATGCCTTCTGCGCGGCGGCACCAAAGGGCACCAACGTCGTAGGCGTGCGTATCCGGACGACGGGCGGCGAGACCAAGCTGTTCCGCGACGGCGACTATCCCGTCCTCCGCGGCACCGCGCTGCTGCTTGACCAGCAGACCGCCTACCTTTGGACGACCGGCTACGTGCCGCAGCTCGACACCTACATCGGACCTGAGACGCCCAATCCGCTTCATGTCACGGTGATGAGGAGCAAAAATGCGAAGCCCGACATTCGCACGGTCCTTGCGGACATCATGGGCCTCACCAAAATCAACTACAACAGTTGCAACTTTAATGACGGCCTGCCGGTGACGGTGCGATTTGCGCGAATGGTAGGTGACGTTTTGACGATGGGATCTGCGAAAGGACAGGAGAAGCAGCCCTTCAAATACTATGTCTGATGGCGCTCGTCGGCATCAGACATAAGGGAGTGCGCCAGATAGAAGCCGATGCATTCAATGTCCCTAATCGAAGGGTAGCGCAGCGGCAGAGCCGCCGCGACGCGATCGTTCAGGTCGCGGCTGGATATTTCCCCGAGCACGGCTATTGCCGTCCTTGATCTCGGTCAGAACCAGCCGTCTTTGCGGCCTTCATTGCCATCGCGAAGCTGGCGCCCGTCCAGCGCGGAGCGGCGGATCTCCAGTTCGACCTGGTCGCCGTTGCGCCGTGTGCGGAAGTCCGCGTTGCTGAGGCCATTGCGCCGCGCATAGTCCTCGGCGGCCTTTTCGCTGCCGAACTTGCCACCTTCGTCAAATTCCCACGCCATCGTTGCTCTACTTGCATATGCCGGCACCGCGCCGGCGGTTCATCGTCACAGGTCGAGACCCAGGCTGCGCTCGGGCAGCGGGGGCAGCAGATCGGTCTTTTCAGGCTTGAGGTCGGGGGGCGCCTTGAGGTCGTCGCCCTTGGACTGGACGGGCGGCCCGAGCGGCCCGTCCGGGATCGGGGGAAGATCCGCCAGGATATCGGGCTGGTCGGCAAGGTTGATCCCGACGATCGGGCCGGGATCGAACTTGGGCGGTACGGCGCCGCCCCTCTTCCCGTCGATATCGAGGCGGCCGACCGTCTCCAGCGCGGAAGTCTTGTTTCCGGCATTGTGATCGAGCTGACGCCCCAGCTTCTCCTTGTCGTCCACGAGCATGACCAACTCGTCTCGCACGCGGGTCACGCCGACATTGAACAGGCGCTGGTTCGACAGATTGCGCTCGCGGCTGTCCATAACCGTGATCGCCTTGTCGGTGGTGATGCCCTGCGCCATGTGCATATTGAGCGCGTAGGCGAGGTCGAGACGCGACAGCATCGAATCGCCGCGGGCCAGCGTGATGGTCTGATTGCCCGCCGTTTCGAAGGTGACCCCGCTCGCATCGGCTGAGACAATGCGGGCGAGCGCGGCATTGTGCAGGTCGCGCGGCTTGTCGTTCGCGGTCCAGCGGATGCGATCGCCCTCGCGGATGTGGAGGTCTTTCTTTTCGGTAAGTTCGAGCCGATCGCGCTTTTCGGTGGGCGACAGACGCTGCGGATCGAAGCGCAGCTTGCGCCGTCCGTCGCTGAGCTCGACCTTGCCCGACGGCAGCACCCTGGTCACGTCATAGCGGCCCTGCGCGAGACCAACGTCTTGAGCGCCGCCGCGCCCGACGTCGAGGGTCAAGCCCGGACGGTAACTCGACGCATAACGCAGTTCCTCGCGGGTCAGATTCACGCGATCATAGACGATGAGATGGACCCCCTCGCCGCGCACGCTGCCTTCCGCCGCGAGACCATCCTGAATGCGCTGGTTGATGATCGCGCGGGATTCCCGGCCCGAGGCGAATACCTGGGTCGCGGCGCGGTCCTCGGCCGAGAGCGCCAGCCACATCTCCGCGGCCGCGTCAGGTGGGTTCGCGCTTTCATGAACCTTGTCGCCGAGCACTTTCATCGCTTCACCCGCCTTGCCGACATTGGCGAGCGCGGCGACGGTGCGCAGCGTATCGGTGCGTTGGCGGATATTCTCATCCATCCGGGCCATCGTGCCGCCGGCCGCCTGGATCATGGCGAACGACTTGCCGGCATCGATCGAGGAGAGTTGCTGGCGATCGCCGACAAGCACGAGCTTGTCGATGCCGAGCGCCTCGACGATGCCGTGAAGCTTCAGCATGTCGGTGCTCGAGACCATCGACGTCTCGTCGACCACCAGCATGGCGCCAGCGAACCGCGCCCGCGCGTCCTCGAACCTTGGCGTATCGCGCTCGCTCACATAGCGCTCATTGGCAAGCACGAACGAGGCAATGGTCTGGCTCTTGATCCCGGCTCCCTTGGCGAGGTCCGCGACCATCTTGTTCTGGAAGGCGAGCCCGAGAATATCGCGGCCTTCGGCTTCGGCGATACGGGCGACCGCCTGCAGCATGGTCGACTTGCCAGCGCCGGCGACGCCCTGGACGGTGACGGTCCGATCCTCGGAGGCAAGGATCAACGTGGCTGCAGCAAGTTGGCCGGGATTGAGTGGTCGTTCCGTGATCTCCTGCAGGCGCGTGGGCGCCTCCTGTGCGGGCAGGACCGGAGCCGCCCTGCCCGCTCCGGCCTCAACCGCCTTCAGGATCGATACTTCGATGCGCAACGCGTCCTGCGTCGTCACCATCTGGACGCCCTTGTCCTCGAGGCGGGGCGCGCCGGGGATGAGCTGGCGGCTGTCGAAAAGCTGTCCGATGCGGTGCTCGACCGTGTCGATCGTGACGCCCTTCAGTCCAAGATCCAGCGCGGTCTTTGCGAGCTTGTTGACATCAAACGCCGCCTCTCGCTCGGCGAGGATCCGCACGGCAGACGCGACCGCGAGCTGCGATCGCGCAACCGCCGGGGATTTCGTCGCGCGGGCAAGGCCGCTGTCTACCAACGGATCGGGCGAATGAAGGAAGCCCCCGATCAGCACGCGCGCGCCGGCGATCGCGTCGGTGACCGCGCGGAAGCCGCGCTCGAGCCGGCTGTCCGCAGCGCCCTGGCCCGCCTTCGCCTCGGCTGAAGCGCGTATGGTCTTGCCGTCGAACCCGAGCGCCACCGCCTTGTCGATCCAGCCCTGGATCAGGCTTCCCCGGTCGTCGACATTGAGCTTGGGATCACGGGTCGTGGTGGTGACGCCGTCGCGCCCCTTGGCGGAGACGATGCCGAGCTCGGCGGCCTTTTCAAGGATGGCCTCACGCCGCTGACTGAAGGCCTCGATCACCGCCTGGGGCACGCCCGCGATTTCAAAGGTGCCGTGCTTGCCCTTCATTTCGACCTGGTAGCCAAGCTGCTCGAGCCCCGCGCGCAGGAACGCGTGGTAGATGGCACCGATCGTCGTGTTGTTGCTCCAGATCTTGTCGGCATGGAGCGCCTGCCATTTGCCGTCGGGCATGCGCGTCAAATTGGCGACGACGGCATGGACGTGGGCCTGCGGATCGAGGGCCCGGCTCGTATCGTGCTGGAAGAGCGCATAGACGAGATTGCCGGTACGCACGGGCACCTTGCGGCCCTCCACGTCTTTACGACCCTCCGCGAGATTCTTCTCGACCCAGGCCATGGTCTTCTGGACCGCGCTCATGTTCGCGGCGAGCACGCGCTTGTCGTCGGCAACATAGGCCATGACCGACACCGACTTGGGCACCGAGAAGGTGAGATCGATGCCATTGCGGCGGTTCTCGACCTGGGCGACGCCCTCCCCGCTGGGCAGAAAGCCGCTCAGCGTTTTCTCGAAATCGTCGCGTGCGACCTCGCCGGTGAGCCCGAGACTGGCCGCCCCTTCCCCGCTCCAGGCGCTGACCTCGGCCGAGCCGTCGGCCGTATAGTAATTATCCTTGAAATCGTCCTTCGCGAAATAGTTCGCGGCACCGGCTGCGGAGCGGACTGAGGCGATCGAGTGCATGGGTCAGATCCCCATGTCGAGATCGTCGCCGTCGCGCCCGGCCGCAAACCCCTGGCGCAGCTCGATGAGGGTCTGATCTTCGACTTGGGGCGCCGGTGAGACGGCGCCGCGGGCATCGCGACGATCACCCTCGCCCCGCGTCGTCGCAGCCTGCTCGCCATCCTTCCCGAGCGCCTTGTCGCCCGCCCGGGTTGCAGGGGTCGATTGCTCGTTCTTGTCGTCATTGCGCTGGGTGGCACGAGCCGGGTCGGCGCTCTCTTCCTCGGATGGTGTCTGGAGGATCCGCGCCGCCATTTCCTTGGCGACATTGCTCGCCTCGGCCACCTCGTCGATGATCTGCGCGGCACCGTCGCGGCCGCCCGCCTCGTCACCTTCTTCGCTAAATGCTTCCTCGCCGCGCCTGGAGCGAACGGGCTGCATCGAGGGGCGCGGCATGAAGCCGCGCGCGACCTCGGGATAGTCCTTCCACTCGAGCAGGATCCGCGCAGCCGGAAAGCCGTCCGGGAATTTCACGAAGCCGTGCATCGAGGGCAGGTTCGTGATGTCGTCGGCAATGACGAGAGGCTCCACCTGCTTGCGCGGAGTTAGCGTCGAGGCGTCGCGGTTGTTGTTGTAGCCGTAGCTGTAGGCCTCATCCATCTGCCGCACTTCGCGGTTGCCGATATATTGCGAGCACTCCTCGGCGGTCTTCAATTCGCTGGTCGCAAGGATGAGCTTGGTGCGTGCGAGCGAAGCGAGATTGCGGGCGCCTTCTTCGCCGTAAACCTCGACCAGCTTCTGGAAACTGTGGAGCCCCAGGATCATCGCGCCGCCGAAATTGCGTGCGGTCTGAAGGCCCTTCTCGATCGCGGGCAGCCGGTGGAGCGCGCCGACCTCGTCGAACATGAACCAGGTGCGCAGCGAGCGCGTGCGCGGCAGCGTCATGAGGCTGGTGATGGCGAGGTTCATCCACAAGGTCAGCAGCGGCTTGTTCATCTCCAGATCGTCGTAGTCGGAGGTGACGAAGAGGATCGATCCGGGCGCCCGGTCGACGGTCATCCACTGGCGGATCGAGAACTGCTCGCCCTCGTCGGGGAGGAAGCGAAGAACCTGCGCGTTGGTGTTGAACACGGCGCGGATCGATTCCGCCATGCGGGCGGCTTCCGGGGCGGTCAACGGGTCGGCGATGGTGTTGGCAAGGAACCGGTGAACGCGCTTCAGGTCGGCCGTCATCAGGTTTTCGGAAAGAGCGAGATTGCTGGTCTGGCCGCGCTCAGCCAAGCGGACGCACATCTCGATGAAGAGCGTGCGCGCAGCAAGGGCCCAGAAGGGTTCGGAAGAGCCACCATCGGACGGGATCAGCGCCGCGGCGGCGGATGTGAAATGGCTGTAGGTCGAGCAGTCGTTGAAGATCGACCAGGCCGGGCAGCGCTGGTCCATGGGGTTGAGGATTGTATCACGGGCCGGATCGTAGAAGGCTTCGACATAGGCGCCGGTGAGGTCGAAGATGACCGCATTGTCCTGGCGCTGGCGCATCTGGGTGACGAGGCTTCTGAGTTCCGTCGTCTTCCCCGCGCCGGTCGTGCCGATGAGCATCGTGTGGGACTGCTCGAGGCGGTGCGGATAGGGGACGCCGGCGAGGGAATAGGGATGATGGATCCCGCCTGCCTTTCGCTCGGAAAAAGGCAGACGGAGCACGGCAGCCTGGCTCAGCCGGGGGAAGAACTGGCGCGCATCTTCGGCGAATTTGGCGGCATTGTGCTGGGCGATTTCGGAGACGAGGACGGCGTAGTCGACCAGCATGGCGCCCCGCTCGTGGCGTTCCTGAAGGATCGTCTTGCCGCGCCTGCGGGAGATGTCGACGAACCAGATCGCGAGGGGCGTCACGACGAAGATCGAGACAAGGAGCGAGCCGATCAACGCGTGGACCGTGGTGGCCCAGGCCTTTTGGACGGCGGGGATATAGGGCACCGCCGGCATGATGGTTTTGTAGATCTCGCCGCTCGGCAGCGTGACGTTGACGCGCTTGTTCGGATTGAGGTCGACCCAGTTCCAGAGGCCCGCATAGACCTTCATGCAGACGAGCTGGAATCCGTGCTCATCGAGGCGGATCGAGAGGATGATGAACCACGCCAGGAGGAAGGCGAAGAACCACGCCAAGATCGGCAGCTTGGCCCCTGAGAACCACATCAGCATCTCGTGGGTGAGAAGCTGGGAGCCGCGCGTGAAATTGCCCGAGTTTCGCTGCACGCGGCCGCGCGCGCTATGATGGGTCAGCGGGATGTTTTTCCCGTTCGAGCGGATGTCCTCACGCGCCATGATATTGCACCAGGCGCTTGTCGGTTTCGGCGACGAGACGGTCGCGCAGTTCGGGATATTGCTCGCGGATGATGACGTCCAGGGCGAGCTGCTGGAACTCGCTGATCCGGGCGAGCCGGCGCTGGCTGGCGGTCAGGACATCGGAGGATGAAAGGAAGACGTTGAGGGCCGACCGGATGATGTCGGCGACGCTCAGTTTCTGCTCGGCGGCAATCGCGCTGAGGCGGTCCCACTGGGAGCGCTCGAGGCGAATATTGTAGTGCCTGTAACTGGTAGCCAAGACCAACCTCCTAGCAGGGAGGCTGGTGGGGACTGAAGAACGGCTCTATTTATAGCGCTCGGGCCGGTCACGGGCAAGTTGATCGTCATGCCCCCTCCCCTCGTAGTCTCGCATACTACGCCGAAATAGCCGATTTCCGCCGATTTCATGCGCCGCCATTGCCGTACTACAACATACTCTCCCTTCCTTCCGCGCTAACCCGTTGTGTAACAACGGAAACCCTGCACCTTCAGGTGCGTAGGGTGTGCTAATCCTAAGAGACCGATCCCAGGTCCCGGGCCTGTCTGATGATGGTCGGAAGGGGCCTGTAGCCAGGTCCGGCCAGGCAGGGTCCGCCGTGAGGCGGAAGCGACGCTCATGTCGTCGCGGCGCGGCCGGTCGCATCGCGAAAGCGAGGCAGACGGATCCTCACCGCGCTCGGACGCAGTTCCGAGGCGCGGGACCAATGGCGGCCGTCAGGCCCCATTGGCAGGCGAGGATCGTGACCCGAACGGGCGGAGACAAGGCTTTGCCTTGGCTCCGTGAGCTTGGTCGGCGGCGTCCCGCAAGGGGCGTCGGCCGCCTAGCGAATAGAGCCGTCATCGGGCCAAGGCCCGATGCGCCCAGTGTCTCAATTCTTCTTCTTCCGGCCGTCTCAAGCTGCCGCTATAGTCGGTCCGTTCATAGCCCGATTAGCCTTCACAAGAGGCACCTATGGCAAAGACGTTGGAACAGGAGCGGTTGGCGCTCGAAGAGGACGCGCGGAAGCTGGAGAGCCGACGCAAGTTGCTCGAAGAGAGAGAGCGGCAACAGGCAATTGCTACGATCGAAAGATCGGGCTTGTTGAAGCTCGAAGCCAAGCGTCTCTCGGCGCTCATGGATCGGTTCAAGACCCTCGGAATCGAGGCAGTCGAGAAGCGATTGACGGCCTGACCTAACCTGCCGCGGCAACGCCGCGGCACGGCCATGGGGGGTTCGATGCCCCCCATGGCCGTATCTCTCCCAGCAAAAAAAGGGGGAGGCCGTAGCCCCTCCCCTGACCCTTAGAACTCATCCGACATGCGGCCCGGGACCGTGTAGACCACCCGGTCGATGAGCCGTGTCGGCAGCGCGTGATAGTCGCCCTCGTCGATGGCGACGTAGCGGCCGGGTTCCTCCTCGATGACATGCTGGTCGAAGAAGCTGTGTAGGGCGCGGCGCTCGGCAAAGGCGAGAGCGGCGAGATAGGCAGCGGCGTCAGCGTGGGCGGCGGTCGATATGATCTGCATGGTGGTGCTCCTGTCGTCTTGAATGACAGGGAAATGGCCGTCGTTGAGGGAACCGCCGGGTCAGGGACGCCGGCACAGCCGGCGCCGCGAAGCGGGGAGTGGGGGTGCCGATTTTGTCGTGGCTGGAGCGCAGCGAAGCGGAGCGGAGGTCACGGCAAAATTGGGGGCACCGCTCATCCTTGACGCGGCGGTTCCCTCAACGACATCCTCGGAATTCTGTGAGAGATTTTATCCTCTGAAGGGTGCGCCAACGTCGCCCCAAGGATCAACAAAGCATGATCCCGCGCGGCGGCGGTCGACCCGCTGGACAGGTCCATCAGCCCGCGCATAGCAGGTGCGTCTTTCGGGCGGTTGTTATCCGTCGGGTTGGTTCAATCGTGCGCCTGTGTTAGGCCCCTGGTGCGCTGCAGAACGGGCAGCGCCGGGACTGGTAATCCCGTCGAGAACGGCAACTCGGGGTGAGCTTTCACGCCGGGGTGCCTGCGCATATGTCCAGGTGCTTCGGTACTAAAAGCGTAGGCGCATGTCTCGACGTGTTACCAGCCCCGGCTCCCGCGCCCAGTGCGCGGGAGTTGATGTGGTCGGGGCGTGCCGACATCTCCCTTGAAGGCTTCGCGCCCGGGGTGATGCTATGGAACTCAATGCCAATGCGCCGACCGTGCAGCGGGCGCTCGGCCTGGCGCTCATGCGGCAGGCGCTGGAGTATTTATCCACGGTCGGCGAGGACGAGGCGTCAAGTCATCTCAGTTGCGCGATCGACGCGCTGTTGAAGCCGAAGAATGGCCGGGAAAGTACCCCGGCCGCCTGATCGCCGATCGAGCCCGGAGCTAAACGCGAAAGGGCGGCAGGCTCTCGCCTACCGCCCTCTTTCACTTCTTCTTGCCGCCCTGCTTTAGGGCGGTGATCACAGCCGCGAGTCCAAACAGGATCTCTGCGAAATTGTGCCATTCCATCGCTCTGACTTTCAGCGATGGGGACGCGCCCCCAGATTGAAGGGGAATACGTTGCAACGCGCTTGTCCGGTGTTTTGAGGGGCCGACCCCTATTGTCCTGGTTCGCTGTTTGCTGGCTTTTTCGGGTTCGCTGTTTGGATCTAAGCTTTTGCTGGCTGTTTTTCGGTTTGCTGTTTGGCTGTCTTGGTTCTGATTTTTTGGTTTTGCTGGTCTGTTTCGCTATCCAAGTGAGGGCGTGGCCACACCCTCCCAGGAGAGATTGGACGCGAGCTTTCGGATTTCAAGGATGCCGCGCGCGGGACGCTAATGAGCTTTAGCCATGGGCCCAAGAAAAGGGCGCGCCAGCATGTGACGCGCCCTTCTTCATGCCGTCGATCGGGCGGAGGCTATGCCCATTCGAGGCGCAAACTGTCGTCGGCATCAGCGATCGCGAGAAGACGCTCGAGCCGCTCGAGCATGGTGGAAATTCCATCGGCTTCCGCGCGGTGCCGTATCGCCGGATTGGCAAGCCGATCCCGGATCGTATCGATCGGGATTTCGCCAACGAGGTCGGGGTTGAGCCCGAGGCCTTCGAGCAGCGCATTGGCATCGCTCTCGGCGAGATCGAGCTCATCGCCATGATCGGATGTGAGCGATGGGCGCATACGGATCGCGCGATCACTTTCGTACCACCAGACCGCGATCCGCCGAGCCCGGAACTGGGCTTCGTCAAGCACCGCGATGACCGCGGCATCGTGGTCGAAAACGCGCGCGACCGAGGCGAGCGCAAGCGGACACACGCGTGCTTCGAAGTTGAGCGCGAGCACGCGGTCCTCGTCGCTGTCGGGATCGAGCAGGGCAAGACCGAGACGTTCGCCCTCCTCCCGCAGATAGGCGCGGAAGGCAGCGAGCTGGCGCGCATTGATGGTAGCGACAGGACCGGGTTGATCGTCGGAAGCGGTAGCGATGCGGAACGTGATGGACATGGACGTCCTCCCTCGTTGGAACCGCTCCCTCGCTCCTCCTCTCCTCGATCCGTTTCCGGGGTATGGGCGCGTCAGCGCCCGTAGAAATTGTCCGCCAGAGACCGTTCTACGGTGTCGAGCATCCCGCTCGCCCAATCGCCGAGAACTCGGTCATTCGCCCACGCCGCCAGCGGCGCCTTGAAGCTAGTAAGATGCGCGTTAAGCGATCCGCCCCAGGAACTGGGATAGATGCGCTGGCGAAGCGCATCGCGGAAACGCTTGCGGCCGCCATAGAGCTTGGCGAGCTGTTGCAAGGCCGGGTGCCAGGCGAATGTCCCGCCCTTCTGTTCGAGGATGGGGAAGAAGCTGAGGAGGAAGGCGATCCGGGCATCCGGGTCGACCTTCACCCAATCGAGCATGAGGTTGAGCGGCGTTCCGAAGAGCGCGCCCGGACCGGTGCGCGAGACGTCATAGGCAAAGAGCTTGGTCGCCGAGATGATGGCGTTCAGACGCTCCCGCTCGACGCGGGTGGCGATCTCGTAAAAGCCCGCGATCACGGGCCAGACCTCGGTCGGGGCGCGCTGGATCACGATCGGAAGCGCGCTGCGCAGCGCGTCTGAGCTACGACCGTTGCGCCCGCCGGCGGTTCGGCAGGCCTGCTCGATCTGAACTGCGAACGCGTACGCAAACGTCCGATCGATCGCGCCGGCGGCATCGAGCAGCCGGAGCATGCGATCATAGTTGTAATCGGCATTCGATGCGTTGCCTTCGGCGCCGTCGGCGATCGATGGCGAGAGAAGCGCGACCTTCACCAGTGCGATCATCTCAGGTGCCAGCGCCTTGTCGCCGTGGGTGACCATGGAGAGGATTTCGAGGGCGGCCCAGGCGCCGCCGTCTTCACCGCGATCAACCAGGGCGTGGATGAAACGTCCGAGCGCGTCAGGCGACACCTCGGCGAGGCCCTTGCCGTAGGAGATGACGACGGTCTGCGGCGGCGTGACCCGCTGCTGACGGACATCGTCGGTCAGCTTGTCGAGACGCTGGTCGGTGACGCGCAGAAACGTCGGAATATACATTCGGTTGGCGGTGAGTACCGTCGACTGCTTGGCGATCGCCTCGAGCTTGGCAACCTCGTCCGGCTTGTCGGCGAGGCGGCGATCGAGTGCTGACAGGAGGGCACCGACGAAGTTGGCGCCCGCCCGATTTCCGCTGGAATCGAGCGCGGTGACAGCCTGTTCAATGGCATCGAGCGGGTCCGGCAGATGTTGCGCCAGGGCGTGTGCGAAGGGATGCGGAGAATTAAGCTCCTGGCTCGACATGACCCGAATGGCTCGCGCGCGCTGGTCGGGGTCTGCGGCGATGCCGGCTGCGAGCGCAGCGGCGCGCCGCGCGCCATATTCGAAGTCGGGATTGTCATGGTCCTGGGCATATCGCCGATCCGGGTCGTGGATATCCGATACCCAGAAACGGCTGTAGAGCAGCGCCTGATCGACGGGGTCTTTGGGCAGGGTAACATCATAAAGACCTCGGACGGCGCCAGAGAAGTTCGTCGGCGTCTCAGGGCTGTCGAAATAGAGCCAATCGCCGATGCTCTTGGTCGCGGCGAGATAGTGACCGGAGACCGCGACGACGTCGCCGATGAACGCCTCGATCGTGGGGAGCAGCTCGGGCATGATGAGATTGCGCAGGTCGCCTGCGACGTGTTCCTCGATCGCGGGACGAAGCGCGGAATCCTTGGTCCAGACCTCGCGCAGGCGGTCGAGAGCCCAGTTGAAATAGGCATGGATCGTGCCGTTGTCTGGCGGTGCCCATTCGGGCTGATAGGGTTCGGCGCCGACCTGCTCGAAATCTTCCGAACGGGAAAGATAGGTCTGGATCATGGCGCCGAGCGCTTCGACGCCGGCGCGGCGGATGCGCGGATCGTCTTCCTCGAGTGCCTGCTCCAACGCTTCGCGGCGCCGCCGATCATCGGCTTGTGTTCCAGCGAGCGCGACCTGGAAGAGCTGGCGCAAAAGGCTGACGATGGGTTGCGTTCCCTCGGTGTCTGCGACGGCTGCCAGACGCAGGATCATCTGCGCGGCGGGCCGGAAACTGTCCTGGCGTCCGGCGAGCAGTCGCAGCGTATCGACCAGTTCCTCCGTGACCTCGATCGCAGCCAGATCATCGAGCGGCATACGGCCGATGACGAAATAGAGGGCAGTGCCGACACGGTCGGGTTCGACGTGCGCGAAGGCGGGAAGATATTGCGCCACGTCGGGATGGACGATGGCCTCGTCCGCAAAGGAACCGCGCAGGAGGCTATGGATCACGTCGCTCAAGGTGCGCGATCGGGTGAGATAGCGCCAGCGCGCGAGCATCGCCTTACGGTGATGAGGAAGAGCGTCGCCAAGAAAGCCTATCACGGTAGATGGCCGCAGATAGTCAAGCCGGCGGAGCGCGAGGAAGTCGGCGATCGGCCGGGGCTGTGCGTTCATCGCGCCATAGTTGCGACCGACCAGGTGCTGCCCGGCGGCGATGACGAGGTTTTCGTACATCAGCTCGCCCTTCATCTGAACCAACATCTCTGCGATCTTGTCGAACGCGCCGGGATCTTCGTCGGGCGAGAGCTGGCTGAAGAGCGAAAGGCACTCGAGCGCACGGACCGTTTCGCGCTCGGCGCCGACACCATCGAGAATCTGCTGGGCGACGGCGTCGGCCGACTTGAGGATGCCCGTTTTTCCGTAACTCCTGGTGAAGGACACCGCGATGCGTGGGAAGCCGTCACAGAACTCGGCGAGATAATCGAGTTCGTCGGCCTTTGCCTTGGGCAGTCCGGCCTTGAGAATACCGCGAATGGTCGACCGGTCCGCCGGTGTCGGGCGGATCATAACGCAATGGTCGTCATGGTCGATGCCATCGGCGCCGATCGTGATGATACGCAGCGCGCTCCCCTCGCCCCGCGCAATGTCGTTCAGCCGGCGAGCCTCGCGCAGCGGGCATCCGTCGACCACGAGCACCGTATCGGCGCCGTCTTTCACCACCTGGTTGGCGACGTCCCAGAGGCGCGAGGCGACCTCATTATAGTCGCAGAAGATGAAGTTGGCGGCCGTCAGCCCGCCGAGCAGGCCAGTGCTGGCCGAGAGCGCATGATAGAGCGCGCGAGTCTTGCCGATACCGGACGCACCCCAGATGCGGGCGGAGGTGCGCGGCTCGTCCAGTTCATCGGCAAGGCGTGCGGCAAGCTGGGAGAAGTCGATCGCGTCGGCATCGTGGGGGCCAAGCGAGAACTTCCGATCCGGGCTGTCGACAAAGGCCGGCGCCGCGATTTCGGCGCGCTTGCTCCATTGATCGAGAGTGGAGAAGCCGGCGAGTTCAATGGTCGCGTTGCGTTGCTTGATCCAAACCGCCACAGCCGGGTGCGCGCTGGCCCAAGCAGCAAGCTTGTTGCCGCCATAAACGTCGACGGCGGCGAGCTTGGCGGGATCTCCTCCCGCCGTCTTGATGCCCTTCTTGATCGCCTGGACGCGATCGGCGGGCTTGTCGCCGACCAGCGCGGTCGTGGTGATCCCGATATAGCTGCCGCCGCGGGCGAGGACATCGCGGACCGCATCGCTGAGGACCTTGGCCGCGACCGTCTTTGGCTGTGTGGGCTTCGTCCAGACCTCATGTTCCCACTGGACGTTGCCGCGGTCCTTCGCCTTGCATTGGAAGATGATATCGCGCCCGGGGAAGAAATCGGTCGAGGCCTCGCCACCCGTCCAAAGGATGCTGGCATCCTGGCCGCCGTCGGCAACGGTGATCTGAAGCGGCACATGGACGCTGCGCAGCGGAACACCGGCCTTGCGGGCTTCGGCATAAAGGAGGCGGCGCAGCAGCTCGACCAGTTCGCCGCCGGTAAAGTCTTTGATCTCGTTGTGATGAACAGTGAACATCAGCCGTCCTAACCCGGCCACACCTGCGACGAAACGAAAGTTTCATCCACGACCGAAGGTCAGTCCCCCGGCGGCGCGAGGGGGCTCGATGCCCCTGAGCGCCGCATAGCGATAAAAGAAAAAGCAGGAGAGGCCCCGGCCGAAGCCAGGACCTCTCCCAACGGGGCTCACGCGCCCTGCTTGGTGCGCTGGTGCGCGAGGCGGACGATGTGCAGCGGCACGCCAGCCTGCCGCAGCTTCTGGGCGAGGTTCTGCTGGATACCCGAGCCTTCGCAGACGACGGCTTCGACCGGCTTCAGACCCAGGATGCGGTCGTTGCGTACGAAGGCCGCACGGTTCCCCTGGCTCTTGTCGAGGCGGAACTGGATGACCTTGACGCCGCGCGATGCCGCCCATGCGTGGGCCACCGCATCGCAGCCCTTGGCCTGTGCGGTTGTGGCAAGGATCATCTCCGGAACGCGTGCCTTGATGCTGTCGAGACCGTCCCAGAGCAGGTCGACATCTTCCCAGACCTGACCTCCCGAGAAGGCAACCACCGGGCCTTCGGGCGCGAACTGCTCGCGGCGTTCCCGTGCGCGTGAAGCCAGATAGTCGCGGGCGTCGACCATCGAGGCGGTCAGAGCGGACGAGACCCGGCTTCCCCGGACCGGCGAGAAGGGCTTGCCGGTTTCGACGCGGTAGACCTCGGCGGCATGGTCGCGCATGCACTCCATCGCCTCGCGGCACCCCTGCAGCGTCTGGCAGAGAAGCTGCGTGTCTTCGAGTTCGAAGGCGTAGCTTTCCGAGGGGTCGTAGTTACGCGCCAGGTCACCGAGCTTCTTGGCGGCGTCATCCTCGCGGCCTTCGATCCGCTTGGCGACGACATGGAAGCTGTTGGCGAACCCCCAGGCGAGATCGCGGGCGAACTCTTCCATCCGGGTGTCACGCAGCACATCGAACATCGTGGCCATCATCATTTCGACGGCGACGCGAACCTGATCCGGATCGGGCATCTCAGCCTTTTCTGCCGGATCGACGATGGTCATCTTCGCCATTTCATCATGCTCGAGGAACGCACCCTCGTAAGTTTCAACCTGGGCATCGTTGCCGCGGCTCGCTGCGATGTGGCTGGCAAGGTCTGCGAAGTTCGTGAAATTGGTCATGATAGCCTCCGTTGGATCTCATCCACTCGATGAGGCTCTCCTCAGGACGTGCGGTGGTCGGGGCAGTCAGGGACGTTCACCGGGAAGCCGGCGCAGCCGGACCCCGGTTAACGCCGCGCCAGCGGGGAGCGGGGGAGCCGATTTTCTCGGGTCTGGTGCGAAGCGAAGCGGAGGACCGGGCGCGTGAAAATTGGGGGGACCGCTCATCCTTGACGGGCTCGGATTCCGCACGTCATATCTAGGAAGTCATAAGAGAGAGATTTTTTAGGGCACTCCCCTCGCCCCCGGACCCCGCAAGGTGATCGTCACCCGGCAGGGCGGAGACCCGGAAACCGGGGCTCCGGGAGCCGCAGGCGAGTAGAGCGCCGGGCCCGTCCAGCGGACGGGATGCCCCGCCTCTTCCCCGGTTCACGCTGGTGCAGCGAATGTTGGTCGAACCCTGCCCACGAATCTGGCAAGTGGCGGACATGACGACGAACAATCCCTTTGGGCCAGGAAGCCCTCTCAACGATCTCTACAAGCGCCAGCGCGAAATGGCCGATTTGCTCAAGCTCGCGCGGGGGCCAGGCTATGAGCTGGAACAGCGCATGAAGGCGCTCGAAGGACCGTTGGCGGCCTATCGCGACCTGGAGAAAACGGGTGTGCTGGCGCAGATCGCCAGCATTCAGAACAGCGGAGTGCTGAGCAACCTGCTTTCGAACAGTACCTTTCATGCGGCCAATATGGCCGCGCTGCAGGCCCGCTCGACGCCCTCCTGGATGCTGGCGCTTCAGAGCACCGCGCTGAGCGTGGCGCGCAAGGATCTCGCCATCCTCAAGACCCAGCAGCTCCTGGCCGCGTCGACGGGCGCCGATATCCTCAAGCTCGCCGGTCTGGTCGACACCAACCGGACCTTTATCGAGAAGATGATGGCGGGCTCGAAATGGACCGAGCAGTTCCGCGCTCTCTCGGATCGGTTTGCGCCGAACCTCGCCGGCATCAAGCTGGCCGCCGAGCAGGCCCGCATGCTCGATATGATGACATTGCGTGCCAGCGCGGAGGTCGTCGCCAGGAGCACGGTGGTGATCGTCGCCGAACAGGTGCTTGAGGCGCACGGACTGATCGAGGCGATCGGCCATGCCGACAGCCAGGCGCAAAGCATCGGCCTGTTCGCACAGCTCCTGTCGCTGGTCGGCACGATCTTCTCGGGGCTGCAGGAGAATACGCTCAAGGAGATCAAGGGTGTCGGCGCGATCAAGCTGATCGAACTGGTGCTGATCGCGATAACGATCTGGCACTTGATGGTGCCTGCCGACTTGTCGCCGGCCGAGCAAAAGGCGTTCACGGAGATGAACGTCAAGATCGAAGCGGTGCAGGACAAGCTCGACAAGATCGTGACGGCCAACGAGGCGGCCGACGCATCCTATGTCGAGGGCCTGCCGCGGGCCGAACTGAAGCGCGACGCGGCGATCCGCCGCGAGCCGCAAGGAAAGGCCCCGGTGCTGATGCGCGGGGTCGAGGGAACGCAACTGGCGGTCAAGGAAGCCCGCGGGAAATGGCGCCTCGTGGTCTACCGAGATCTTCTGACCGACCAGCTCTCCGAAGGCTGGGTCTATGCGCCCGCGGTGCAGATGCTGGACGAGCCCGCTTCCTGACGAAAAGGTGGATGGGCGGCGCCGGAGCGCCGCCCTTACTGGTCAGAAGAAGTCGATCTTGTCGGCCCGGATCTCGCAGCCGTAGCGGGTGATGCCTTCGCGATCCTCCCAGCTCGAATAATGCAGGCTGCCGCTGATCGCGACAACGTCACCCTTCTTGCGGGAGGCGCCGGACCGGGCGAGGCCGTTGAAGCAGGTGACCTTGTGGAATTCGGTCTCCTTGGCGGTGTAGCCGGTGGCCTCGTCGACATAGGTTTTGCCGTCCTTGAGCTTCACGCGGTCGGTTGCGACGATGAGGGTGGTGACGCTGCCGCGGGTCTCGGGATCCTTGGCGACACGGCCGGCGAGATTGACGTTGTTCATGGTTGTGCTCCTTATTGGTCCAGCGGCCTTCCCGCCGGTGACACCGAAGAGCGGCGTGCGGGATCGGCGCGCACCGCAGCGCAAGCGAAGGGGAACCCCTGGAGGGAGCTGGCGCGGGCAGCCGCGTAGCGGCAACACGGGCGACCGGACGGGGTTGCGGGCCGGGACCGTTCGCCGCAGGTGTCGGGAACAGGCGAAGGAAGGACGCTGGACTCAATGGGGCACCGGCCCACGACGCATCGATCGCCGGCAGCGCATGACCAACCTGGAACCTGGCTGCGCTTCAGACCCCGGTCATGACGCCGGGTGGACGAGGATGGTGACTGGCCTCCCGAGGAGAACCCCGGCTCAGCCGGGGACGATCGTCCACAAGGACAATATGCCGTCCTTGCCCTCCCAGTCGCTACCGACCCGGGTGAAGCCGGCGCGCTGGAGGTTGTTCCTCATGGTGTTGCTGGAGGTCGTCGCGAAGGTCGGTTCGGCGATCTGCGCGACAATGGCGTCCACGAGCCCGCCCGAAAGGTGCCTGCCGCGCATATCGGACGCGATCACGACATAGCCGAGTTCGGGCGCAGCCTCGAACCCCGCGATCGGCACGGCGGCCGCGGCGAAGCTCTTGCGCCGATAGGTCGCGGCCGGGGTCTTCCATGCGGCGGCAGCGACGATGCGGTTGGTGTCCGTCTCCCGTAGCAGCGCCACACAGCGGGTCCGCTTTAGGCGCATGAGAAGGTCATCGACCGTGCCAGTGACGGCTTTCCCTTTCACGACAAGCTCGGCGACCGCGCGCTGATCCATCGGATCGAGAGCGTTGAAGTCGCCGGACCAGGGATAGGGATCGTCAGCCATGCACGTTTCTCGGTTTCTGGGATGGTAGCAATGCCGGTTATGTGGTGGGCGCGTAGTAGATTGCATCGAGCATGGCGACGCGCGCGTCCCACAGCTCCATGTCGCGGCCCGTGGGCCGGGCGGCATTGTACCAGGGCGCTTGGCGGATCGGCTCGATCACCCAGTCCCAATAATTGTCGAGCGTCAGCATCGTGGGACGAAAATCGAGCGCCACGGCCAGGCCGGGCTTGTTGCCGCCGTTGACGCAAACGAAGACGTCCGGGCGTTTCATGGCAAGCAGACGGGTCGCGGGCCCGAGCCGGGCGGTCCGGGACGAGCCGGAAAAGGCGTCGGTGAACGCCTGGACATAGTCGCTGAACTGGGTTTGCGTGACGGCTCCGCGCTTGGGGATCGAATCCAGCGCCGCGGCGAGGGCCGCGTTCTGCTGGCCGATCCGCTCGGCGAATGTGCCGGCGCCGCCCATGGATCCGAACCAGCCCCAATCGAAGTCGTCGAGACCGGCGGCCTCGGCTTCGATCCCGCCAAGTACGCCGGCGATCCCCTTCCATTCGGAGACGGAAAGATCGGCGAAGGACGCACTCTTGGCGAACATCTGCTGGATCTCGCGAACGAGCTTCATGCGTTTTTTGAAGTCGTGGTGCGTGTCCTTGCGGGCGAGCTTGACGAAGTCCCGCCAGGACATGATCGCGAGCGGCGAGGTGATACGTGCCCAGTCCTTGGCCTCGGCGGGCAGGACCGGGTTCTTCGGCCTCGGCGCTTTGCGCGCGGCCTCGGCCTGAAGGCGATAGCTATCCGCGAGCTTGCGGGTGATCGGCAGATGAAGCGGCGCATAGCCCGCGAGCTGGTCACGCACCTGTTCGAAGAAGGCATCGTCGGCCGGGCCCTTCACATGGACGCTGGCCTCATGGTTCGGTCCGAGACCTCCTTTGGTGAAATTGGCGCTGCCGACGATCGCCTCGGCCTTGGCGCCGGATTGAAAGTAGAAGATCTTCGGATGGAAGCAGCCTGGCCGGTTCTTGGCGACGAAGGCGCCCGGAACATCGACAAGGCGGTCGATCAAATCGGGATCGGTGGCCGAGAAGTCGGCGCCAAGAAGGACGGACTCGAACTTGGCCTTGGCGGCGAGCAGGCTCTCGGCGACATCGGTCAGGTCGCCCCACGCGACGGCAATGGAGATCCGTTCATGCTTTTCGATGAGCGCGGTCAGACGGCGCGCGATCTTCTTTGCGTCCAATAATGCGATTTGCATGCCCCGCCCTGTACCCCTGCTCTATTTGGTTCGTACTTAGCCAGGTGTTGGGGACACGCATAGAAATTCCCGGAGATTTACCGGGATCGGGCCAATCAAACGAAAAAAGGGCCCGCTTCGCGAGGAAGGCGAAGCGGGCCCGAGAGAGGAGCGGTTGGCGAGGGTCAGTCAGCCATTTCAGGCGTGCGACCACGGCGACGACCGCCGCCAGCCGGTGCCTCGCCGCCGAAAGCGCCTTCGGCCGAGGACTCGCCCAGACCGTCACCGGAGGCGGGCGGAGCGGTTTCGCCGGCACCCGGCAGCGGCGGCAGACCGTCGTCGGCGGCAACCGTGTCGGTGGGCGCGTCGCGCCGGCGGGTGGGACGGGACCAGACGACGTTGTACGAGCCGTCCTCCTGGCGGAAGGCCGAGATGTAGAGCGGCTTGTCGAGGCTGGGATCCTCGATCTTGCCGTTGAGGAAGCTCTCGCCGGTCGAGTTGGACGACAGTTCGAACAGCGATCCGACCTGGACCCACTGACGGGCGGCCGAGAGCGCGAGAATCTCGAATTTGGGAGCGCGCGGATTGGCGGACTGGACGGTGCGCAGCGCGATCACGATGGCGAGAGTGAGGGTCGAAATCTTGCCAGTGTAGGTGCCGCTGGCGTTCTGCGTGATGGTGCCGATGTTCATGGGTCGTCTCCTGAGAAAGTTCGCTCGAACCCCTTGTCCGAACACCTTCTCTCACCCCCCTCCTCTCCTCGGCCGTTCGGCCGAGCAAGGCGCGCCAGCGCCGCTCCGATTGGCGCCACTGCGGCGCCATCGGGTTGTTTCAGGTCACCTACGAGCTGTCCCGGGTCTCAGGTCCCTGGCCGCGATGCCGGCGAGCGCCACAAGGCGATGATGTCCTGCATCTCCTCGGCAAATCCGAGGCTATCGATATAGACCGCACCGCGATCGTTCTGGCCCAGGAAGCCGATGACGGTCGTGATGTCGTTGGCGATCGCGACGTCGAGCCCAAAGATATCGGCTATCTGGAAGTGGCCGAGGTCGGGTCCATTCCACCAGGCCACGAGAAAATCGGCGACGCGCTTCGACTGCCCGGTGTCGCTCATCGCGATCGGGATCAGCCGGGTCAGCGCGGCCCGCGCTGAATCATAATCGGTCGCAACGGTCGTCATCGACGGTCTCCCCGCTGTGGCTCAGACATCTTCGTAGTCGATCGAGAGACTGGCCGCGAGCTTCTGGATCTCGTCATGGCAGACGGGATCGGCGATAGCGCGCTTGCTCAAGCCATCCAGGATATTGTCCGGCACACGATCGCCGAACAGGAGCACCGCGAACTCGGGACCATATTGGTAGGACGTGTAATAGAGCCCTTGGGCGGACGGACAGGCGGCGTGAATCTTTTCCGCCCAGCCCCGCGTGACCGGATAAGTGCTCCTTGGACCAGCCAGGAGGGCGTTGCCATTTACGCCGATCTTGCGTTGACCCGTCGTCGTGATGCTGACCAGGTTGAGGTCATGCTTCGTGCGCACATGACTGTGGGCGTGTAGCCGATAGTCATGGGGATAGACGATCTCGGGGGGCGCGACCTTCGTGCGATTGCGCTGCGGGCTGTCAGGGCAGCGCAGGATGATCTCACATGCAGCACATTCGAACGATTGCGCCGCATAGATGGTCGGGATGATGGCGCCGCCAGCATCGCGGATCGGCGAGAAGCGCGCATTCCCCTTGTTCGTGCCGTTGAACTCGGCCGAGCCGAATTCATCGAGATGAACGCGATGCAATTCGGTCCCGGCCTTCAAGAGATGATAGTCCTCCTTCCCAACCTTCATCGTGGCTGGGTTGGGGATTTTCAGGCTGATCCTCATCAGCCATGGACCTCGGGCTCGATCTCACGCTCGAAGGCTGCGATCACGGCCTCGGGTTCACTACCAAGCGACGCGCCAGGCGAGTCCTCGAAATCGAGATGAGGCCGGGTTAGCCAATGGAGCAGCCGAAAGTTGGTCCAATGGTCGGGCTTCCTGGCGATGATTTCGCTCAGAGCCGGATAGATCCGGCGACCCTCGACATCGAACTGCAGCAGCGGATAGGCAGCTCGACCATCGATTGTGAAGCGGAGCAGCTCGTTCTTCTCCTCCTTGCGCTTCATCGTGGCCGAGGGATTAGCGCCGGAGAGACCGAGCAGCTCACAGGCCTGGGCCTGATCCGCCATCTGCGTGCTCGCGAGGATCCGCTCCTGAAGGCGAGCCCGATTGAGCGCGGCCTTGAGTTGCGCGTCGTCACCCGTCGCGAGATTCTCGCGGAGCATCAGCCGATATTCCGAGATGAGTTTTTCGAACTCGGTGGAGAATTTGTCCTGGAGATAGCGTGTGGCAACATTCTCGAATGCTGTGACAAGAAGCTTGACCGCAGCTGCAGGCAACTTGGCGCCGCTCGCTTTGGGCGCGGCCTCGGACGCACTCAAAGCGAGTGCTTCCCTGAGAACGACGAGATTGTCTGGATCCTGTCCAATCGAGAAATCGACCACGACGTGACCATTGTCGGCTGCCGCGGCGATGCGCGGCGACGCGTAGAAGGCGCGCTTCTTGCCGCGCGCCCGGCGCGGCGTGCCGACACGGGCCTGTGTATCGAGAGTGGATGCGGCTACCATCGGTGAAATCCTAGTTTCGCTATATCGTGTAATCCATATAGCATAAATAGCAGAGATTGCGAGTCCATTGTAATCGGCGACATGGGACTGACCATCGTTCAACCGGCAAGACGTCTCGCTAGTGGACCGATCCGAAGAGGCTACGCTTCGCCGCGGCCTGGTGGGATCCGTCCTTGACGCCGATCGTCTCGCGCATCTCGGCCCCTAGCCTGACGGCGAGATTTTCCGGGACGATGGCATGCGGCTCGACAATCGCGATCGCGGCCTCTGGTGTCAGCAGCTCGCCAGGCTCGGTGCCGATCCAGATGAGAGCCTCCCCTTCCTCGGGCTCGTCCTCCGTGACGAAGAAGACCTGCGCGAAAAACGTCTGCAATGGCCGGTCCCAACCGATGATGGCGCGCACGACATGGGGCTGATCGGCCTTGGGCTGGAGATGGTGACGGCTCATCCACATGTCCTCCGAATACGAAGCTGAACATGACGCGCAGCGCCCTCGGCGCTGCTGATCGCCTTGCCTGCGGCCGACGCAGCCTGACGGGCACCGGCCTGGCGCAACAAGGTACGGGCTTCGCGCAAACGCTCAACTGCAATCGCTATGGCTTGCCCATGCTCGGGCGTCGCCGGCGTGATCCGACGCATTGGATTTCTCCTGATAATCTGTTGGAAGGGGGAAACGAGGCAACCTAGTCGTCGCCGGGAAGCATGATCGTCATGACCCGTGTGGTGACGCTGGGGTCGGCCGGGTTTTCGGACCCCCATTCGAGCGCCCGATCGTAATAGTTGATCGTGAAGCGGACGGTTCGGCCTCGAAGGATCAGCTCGCCGCGCGCGCGCTCGGGGCCGTCCTGAGGCGCGAAAGCGTAGCGGCGAACGGCCCCAAGCACCTCGGCCTGGGCGAGGACCTCTGCTTCGCGCCCTTCGGCATCGGTCAGTGCCGCGAGACAGGTGGCGGTGATGACGGTCCTCGCCGTGCGGTCAAGGCCGAGCCGACAAAGATCGTTGAGCTCGGCGATGCGGGTCGTCTGGTCGGTCATGCTGCCTCCTTGAGCCGGCATTGAAGGTGTCGATCCAGGCCTCCACGGGCTAGCCAGGTGTCAGTCGAGCAGGGATCGAAGGGCGAAATATTCTCGGCACGGATCGTATGCTCGGCCTCCTTCGACGTCAGGCAAAGAGGCGCATGGGCTGTTCGACCGGCGAGGTGAGGCGCAGGTCGCGCACCAGGCGGGCGGCGAAACGGTCGGGCGCCATGAGGTCATTGACCGATGCCCAATGATTGCGATCGCCGCAGTGGTCGTCGCGGCCGCGAACCCGGCGATAGAGGACTTCCCGGCCTTGGCCCGAACAGCCCAGCGAGAGCTGCACCCAGGCCTCCTCGCCATGGAGCGTGATTTCGCCGGAGACCGCGGGGCCGCCCTTGTTGGAGCGAATGTCGTAGCTTCCGTCAGAAAGACCCAGGGCGTCGGCCAGGCGCCGCATCGCGGAGCGGCCTTCGGAATGGAAAAGCCGCTTGGCAGCCTCGTCATAGCTGACACCGCGATAGGCCAGGTTTCGTAGTAACGGGGTCCGGCGAATTTCGGCGATCTGGTCGATGCAGGTGCGGCGAAGCTCCAGGCTGGACGGCCGATCCTCGCACACCGCATTGAGATGGCGAACGAGCAGGATCACGGCAGGATCGGTTTCGGCATCCTTGCCAGCGTTGCGGCAGTCCTTGATCGCGGCGCCGATGGCGTGGAGAGTGGTGCCGACCGTGATCAGCGAGCTAGGATCAAGCGCTTGCTGGTGGCGCATGGCAACGTCGTAGGTCATGGGGAGGATCTCCGGTCTCGAGCACAAATCGGCTCAACCGCCCCTCCCCCTCTCTCCTTTCTCCCCGGTCAGCCGGCGAAGCCGTCCCGGTAGATGTCGGCCGCCCATTGCTCGATCCACGGGAAGGTCAGCTCATCATGGTCGAGATCGCCGGACTCGATCAGGGCGCGGATTTCTGCGCGGGCTTGGGCAATCGCCGCTTCCCACGGATCGCTCGGCGTCACGTCGATCGACAGATGCCCGATCGACGGAAGGCGTCGCGGCCGCCGTGAGAGCCGGTTGTGCTGGGCGCCGACCCAGTCTTCCAGGTGTTGGGCGACAAAGCGGTCGGTCTTCGAGACTCCGGCCTTGCGTGCCGACTGGCGGGCGCTGATGCCGTAAGCTTGGCTGTCGATCGAAGCGACCCTGTGGCTGAACGGGAGAAGGAAGGGCAGAACCTCGCCCTTGGCGCCGAAGACATGAAGACGCACGCCCACCGGCAGGATCTGGTCGAGATGATCGATAACGGCGATCAACCCTTCGGGTCCGTGAACGGGCCGGCGGCACATGCTGCCGACCCCGATAAGGGCGCCGGGTTTCATCGCCATCCATAGAGCGTCGACACAACGCCCATAGTCCTCGGGCAGACGGCCTTGGATGACAGGCATCAAGGTCGCGCCGATACCATGATCTTCGGCGAGTCTGCGACAATCGCGATTGGCACGGATGGTCCGCGAAATGCGGTCGATGACTTCATCGCGATCGCGTGCGATCTCGGCCTCCACGCAATAATCGGCGCTGGCCCACCAGCGGAACGGGTAGGCCGCGGCCAGCGCGACATAGTCGCGAAGCGACCAGGGAAACCCGCCATAGCGGGCGGTGGCGACGAAGCCGGCGGAATCGAGACAGAGTGCCGCGAGACCATCAGCGTTGGCGAGGTCGCGCAGCCGCCATCCGATCCATTCCCGCCAGCCCCGTTTCTCGGACCAGCGCGAGAGGCAGTTTGCGGAAATGAGAGCGGCTTGGCGCAACGACCGTGTCCGCGCAAGGATTGGGCCCTCACCGAGATGCGGAAGTCCGACGATGATCTCGATCGACATGGGGTGCTCCATGGAATGGCGGTCGCGGTTGACGGCCTCGTCTGTTCACGTTACGTTCCATCGCGCAGGAGATTCGCCATGAGGACAGACAAATTTCGCGACCGCTTCGACCTCGACATCACGCTGCGTGACGCGGCGCTGGATGCCGAGAACCGGCCGACGCGCCGGATGATCGCAAACGCGTCGATTGGCATGGACGTAGAGGACGCCTATTATTCAGTGCGCGAGCTGCGGCAGGCGGTGGCCTGGGTCCATGAGGGCGAGCCCTCGGGCAAGGCAAAGCTGACTGCGATCCTCGCGAACGACGGGGCGGACGATTTCCAGCGCTGCGTCTATTTTTGCCTCGCGGGACGGGGCGTCGTCGCGATGCTCGACGATCTCGAATGGCTTGAAGACCTTCTTGAGCGCCGTGGCCGGGTCGCGGGCGAGCAGAAGCGGCGGAAAGGTTCGCGGATGCCGCTGACCAATCCCTATGTGGGCGATTCGCCAGACGGGCCGATGGTCAAGTTGGATGCCGATTTCGAGCAGGGCCCGTCCTGGTGGGCGGATCCCGCGCTGATCGACTGAATCGTCAGCGCTCGCAGCGCAGCCTTTCGCCATGCCGCCAACGGGACGGTTCGAGCCACGTCCCGGCAAAGGCGCCTGCCCTGCGGGCTTTCGCCTGGGTGAATGCCGACTGATATCGCGCCGCCCGGGCCGAATCGCCGCGCAGATATTGGGTCTCGGGCACGGCGAGGCCGGCACGGATCATCCGCTCGCCAAGATCCTGTCCATCGACGGTCACGATCGCGACTGGGCGGCCGTAGCTGGATGAGGGCGTCAGCTGGATCGTTGCTTTCTTCGAGCGGAGCGCAATTGCCGCGAAATCCTGTGCGGACTTGCCGCATTGCCAGCAGCCGGCGACCTTCTGACAGAGCTGCCGGCGCTCGAACGCATCAACCCCAAGCAGCCTGAAATCGACCGCGACCGTATCGCCGTCGAGGGCTCGAGCCTGCGCATCGAAAGTTTGCGGCCTCGCCGGCGAGCCCGCGGCGGACATTGCAAGCACTGCAAGCATGAGGCCGGTCGTGTGCCGCATCACGAAATCAACTCCACCTCGACCATGTCGGTGGCCGACGGCGAGCTGCAGACGCGGAAGGGTTGGAGCGGATTGACCGTGCGCACGATGCTCAGCGGCTCGCACCGCTCGTCGAACAATCGCGACGCCACGCGGTTGGCGTTCTCTCGGCTGCAGAGCAGGAAACGCTTGGGTGACAAGCCGTCAGTCTGGGCGAACATGGGTGCTCCTCGTCGATGGACGCCTGATACAGGCTAGGCGCCTCAGGCAAAGATGGTCTTATGGACCTTGGTCACCGGGACCAACTGCCATGCCAGGTCACGGAAGCCCGTGATCCGGTAGCGTTGGCAGGTCTCGGGATCACGGAAGCTGAGCCGTCGGCCGCGCTTCTCGACGATGAACTCCGACCCGGTATGTCCGTCGACGAACTTGAGCGGCGTTTCGAGCCTGATCCGGTCGCCATCCTCGATCTTGCGGGAGCGGCGCTCGAGCCGGGCGCGGCAACGGCGACGCCAGTCCTGGGCGTGGTCATTCTCGGTCGGGGTCAGGAGATCGAGGATGCTCCGCGGACAATCGTCCTCACAAGGGCCCATGGATTCCTCCAGTCGGGTAGGATTGGTGCTGCTCATGGAGTCAGCCCTGATCCCCCCGCCGAACCGCACGTGCAGCTTTCACCGCATGCGGCTCTCCACTGTGACGAACCATCACTTTGCCGTAGATCGGGCAGGCGGCCTCTGTGAGTATCCCAGTGGCATTGCTCGCACAGGACCACCGTCCTGCGGGCGCGTGCCACCTTCATTCTCACGACAAAACCGCGGTGCGAAACATCGGCCATCCCCCGGATATGGTGCACCTGACACGGAACATCGGATCGACCGCAAGCCTCGCATTGCTTGGCATTCTGACGATCAACCCAGTCCGTACGTGAGTGGGTGAACACCTGCGTCCAAGGCTGGATATCAATCCTGGACGAGGTGGCCGGATCACGTTTCAGATGAGCCAGTTTCCAGACTTTGACCGATCGGGGCTGGCCATCGACGTCGTAGCCGATGGTGAATTCCTGCCCCGTCCTCATGCGGGCCACGACCGCTCGCACATTGGTTTTGTGCTTGCTGGCCAAGGTCTTGAACAAGCTCCACCGCTGGAGAAACTCAAGCCTGTTCAGCTTGAAGCTCACATCCTTGGCGAGAGCATAGTAGTTCGCAAAACCCCGCAATTCGGCGTTGTAAGCTAGGACGATCTCAACGTCGCTGCAGCTGAGCAGCAGGCTACGATGACGCGGCTTCAACACCGACAGATCACCATAACCTTTTGCAGAAGCGAACGCGTGGACCTTCTCCCAAGGGACATGCAGCTGCATCACTTCCGACGGCGGCCTACGAAGGAAGCTGACGGAACCTTGTCGGCTCCGGACAACCCGTTGGCGTGTCGTATATGTGCGGACCTCATATCCAAGGAAGGCGGCTCCATCGCTCGCCTTGCGGATACCGCTTTTCTCCTCGGACACCGTGAGCGCCAGCGCCTCGGTCAGGAATGCCCTGACTTCGGCGAACACGCTTCGTGCATCCTCCTTGCTACCGATAACCCCAATCATGAAGTCGTCCGCGTAGCGACAGTAACGAAGTCGGCGATAACCGGGGTCCATCGCGTCTCTCGACGGGATGGACCGCTTTTGCGGCAGTAAGGTTTGGATTTTGGCCAAGGAGGCCGCAACCTTCACCTCGTCGACATTGTCTTTGGCCCGCAGCATGGTGACGCGCTTCCGTTGTTTCTGGATGCGCCCAGCCAGTCGCCCATATTCCGGGTTCGTGGCACGGACCTTCCCCCTCTCGAAAGCCGCGATCCGTTCCGCCATGAACATATCGAGTTCATGGAGGTAGATGTTGGCCAAGATTGGAGAGACGATACCGCCCTGCGGAGTGCCGCTGTAGGTCCGGGTGTGAACCCGGTCTTCCATAACACCCGCCTTAAGCATGCTGCCGATCAAGCCGATGAATTTCTCGTCATCGATCCTTTTCCGCAACAGCCGCAGGAGGATGTCGTGGTCGATGTTCTCGAAGAACCCCGCGACATCCACATCTACGAGCCATTTCACCCCCGTCCATACGGCTTTGACGTGTTCAAGCGCCGTATGACACGACCGGCCCGGCCGGAATCCATGGGAGGCGTTCGAGAACACCGGTTCATAGATCCGTTCGAGCAGTTGCCGCGCCACTTCCTGAACGAGGCGGTCGTCGCGCGTGGGAATGCCCAGCGGACGCCGTTTGCCCTTGCCTTTCGGGATAAACACCCGACGCACTGGTTTGGGATCATAGGTCCCTGCCGTCACGCTGGCGATAATCGGGTCGAGGTCTTCCGGTCCGAAGTCCGCGAAGGTCTCGCCGTCAATACCCGGCGTCATCGCACCCTTGTTGGATCCGATCTTCTGGAGCCCCTCCTCCCAAAGGAGGCGAGACCCCATCAGACGATAGAGTCCATTCACCCTTTTGCCCGACGCAACGAGCGCCGGAATGGCCTCCAACCGGCCTTTCACAGTTTCTGGCAGCATCAGCACACCCCATGATCGGTGGTTGAAGAATCACAGCTGCCGCCCTTCCCCCGGTCTTCCCCGCTTTCGGCCCGATCGCTCGAGACCTTATACAGTTGCACCGCCGCCTCCGAAGAGGTCGATGTCCCGGGCATTACCCCGGGCATTTGAGTAATATGGCGGCTCCGTACCCATGCAGGCCGGCAGAAGCCGCCTGTTTAGGGCATCCCGTAGTTACGCTGAATGGAGATGCGGCGCGGTTAGGTGTCCCGTTCGTCCACTAAACCCCTCGACGAGAGGCGCACCGGATGGGCTGAGAAACAGGCGGCCAAGACATGAGACCGCTGTCATCATCCGGACCTGGCGTGACAGTCGCTTTCGCCAGTATCGCTATATAGATTGCTGCAGACTGGGATTTAAGCAGTGTAGCCTTCACCATACGCACCTTGCCCTGACCGTCATCGCCTCCATTTGCGACTAAGACGCATCTGGCCTTTTCCGAACATGCTATTGTTCCCCGTCCCTTTCGGGATTTCAGACCTTGTGAGGCCCGAGGTTAGTCCGGCGAGCAGAGGCATTCTCAACTTACCTCATCATCACTGATACTCCATTTCAGCGCCGCAACGGCGCACTGTCCTTATAGCCGAACTGTTCGCCGCTCTTGCTGCCGGGGCACCAGTGGATCTTGCAGACGATAGCAAAGATCTCGCCGCCGACGCCATTGGTCATGACCTGGGTGGCCGCATAATAGGTGCGGTTCTGGGGACAGGATGAAGCCAGAACCCGCAGTCCTTTGGAGCCGCCATCGACCTCGCGCGTGTAGGTGAATTGGGCATCGAGATAAGCCTTGGCGGTGGGGTGTCCGCCCATCGAGGCGAAAGGCATGGTGAGCCATCCCATGGCTGAACTCCTTGTCGATCGGATGAAGGAAGGCGCCGCGTCAGGCGGCCTCTACGAGTTGCTCAGCGGCCCCGGGCCGAACGTCCGCGGAAACGGTTCCGACCCCGGTCGCCCGGAAGGCGCGCAGATAGTTGAAGGCCTGCTCGGCTTTGGAAGCGGCGTGGATGATCGCGGTCTTGTCGGCGCGCAGGATGCCGAGCCAGTGGGCAACATAGCTGGCATGATTGTCATGCAGCTCGTTCGGTAGCCCGAGATGGGCGCAGACGAGGCCGCTCCCGATCTCGGCGACCAGCTCCTCGAAGCTATAGGCCCTGTCTCCGAACCGCCTTCCGAAGGTTCGGGCCAGACGGGCCGTCCCGCCCGACCAGTGGACGGTCTCATGAGCCCGGGTCGAGGCATAGTGGTCCATGGTTTTGAACGACCGTTGATGCGGCATCTGGACATAGTCGAAGGTGGGGTGGAAAAATGCCCGGTCTCCGCCATGGCGCACGTCCGCAGGGATCGCGTGGAAGAAGTCATCAATCTCAGCCTGGCGGGCAGAAGGATCGGTCGGTGCCGGATCTTCGTCAGCGGGATAGAAATAGGCCGGCAGACCGTCGATCTGATCGGCGTTGAAGACGATGTAATGGCGCAGGAAGCGGATGCTTCGCTCGGTCTCGGCGCCAGTAATGGGGTCAGCTTCGGTCTTCTTGAAGCTGGAATAGTAGACCGAGAGGGAGCCTTGCTCGCCTCGACGGACGTTCCCGCCCAAGGTTTCCGCCTGGCGATATGTCATCCAGTAGCGCGAGCGGTAGCCCTGCGCGTCCGCAATCGCCCAGAGATAGAGGACATTGATGCCGGTGTAGGGCGTGCCGCAATGACGGAGCGGACGGCCGCCGGCACCGCTCACCCGCCATGGGCGACTCCAAGGTGCAACGCCCTCTTCGAGCTTGCGGATAATCAGGTTGGTGATTTCGGCCGCGACATCGCGGCTCGGCTTCTGCTTCGTGGGCATGTCGGTCGATCCCATGGCTGGAAAGGAGGACCGCCGACGCTGGGGAGCACCGGCGGTCTGTCACTCAGTGGGGAAATGGCCGGCGGCGAAACCGGACGGCCCGCCGGGTCGGCACCATGATCGCGGATCAGGCGGCCACAGATTCCCCGAGCTCTTCGTCGGCGATGGGCGCTACCTCGTCAGTTGCCGCCCCGTCAGTGGCCGCCTCGTCCTCGGCCTCGGGAGCCTCGTCAGCTCGTTCTGCGGTCGGATCGACGGGGGTTTCCGACGTCCGATCGAGGAACCTCATCGCATTGGGCACCCAGGCAAGAGCGGCTTCCTTGACCTCGGGCTCGACGATCACCTCACCGGCGAACAGCTTCTGACAGCTCTCCGAGATCTCGGTTTTCTTGAGAGAGGTGTGACGAACGGTCAGCGCTGGACCGCCGATCTCCGTGAGCAGGCTGAGGATGCTGCCCTTGTTGACCCGGTCGAAGAAGTTCTCCGAGGTCGGCCGCCACCAGCTCGCGACGTCAATCTCGAGGATCGAAGCGAGGCGGTTGTGCAGCGCGATCTGCTCGTTCGAGTAACCGGGTTTTGCCTCGAGCGAGAGCGCGACGATGTATGCGAGCCAATTAGCCTTGCTGTCATCGTCGAGCGCCCGGAACGCCTCGAACCGCTCGACCTCGCACTCGGGCTCCGTCCATGCTGCGTCCAGCCCGTCCCGAGCCTCGGCGAGATAATCGCGGGCGCGGGACGCCGGCAGGTCGCCCGAGACCGGATCCTGAGGGCTGCTCGCGCGGATGGTGGTCCCATATTTGACCGAGCTGAGATAGCGCGACGCCGAGTTCGTTCGCGCGTCGACCATGACGAACAGCGCATAGTCGAGCGCGAGCGCCGGTTGGGCGAGGATACAGGACGCGAGGATGTCGCGGCGCTGGACCGAGAGCTCGTCGTAGAGCCGGGCGCTGAGCGGCTTGCCACCGGGCGCGACGGCCTCGGGTCGGTATTTCGGCTCGGAACTGCTGTTGCCCCGCTCGCGGGCGCCCTCGCCCTCACCGTCCCCCTGATCGTCGTCGTCCTCGCCGTCAGGTTCGTCGATCACCAGCTCCTGCTCGCTGTAATACTGGGTATCGAGCCGCATTTCGCCCTGCGGCGTGAGGAGCAGGAAGGCGCCGACATGGCCCTTCATGGCTTCAGGAAGGACCGGAGGACGGTTTTCGATCGTTTCCGCCTCGGCGATGAGGCGATCATCTTCCTGATCCAACAGCTTGAACGCCTCGTCGGAGAGGTCGCCCTCCTCCATCTCGGCTTCGAGCATGGTCCGCCGCTCCTCGATCTCGGCCAGGCGCGCTGCCTGCTCCTCCGTAAGGGGAGGCTGCTGCAGGATCGCTCGGTACAGCCCATGTGCGGCGTTGTGGGCATAGTTGCTGGCGATGGGCCGGATCCAGGCGAGACCGGTCTCCTCGCCGATACGCTTCGCTTCGGCTTCCATGATCTCGCCGGCAAGACGATGCGCGATCTCCGGATCAATCCAGCGGTCGTTGCCGTCGGTGAACAGATCGCCATCGATCTTGCCGCCGGCCTCCCGATAGCGCGCCTCGCCGACCAGGACTGCGATCGGATCGCTGGCCTTCATCGTCTCGTTCGCGATGACGCGGCGGATCGTGTCGGCCGTGACATAGTTCGTGTGATACCCATTCCAGACGAGGAGCTGCTTCTCCTGGTTCTCCGTCGAAGCATAGGCCTTGGCGATGTCGAGGGTGATCTCGCCGCGACTGAGCGCTTCGAAGATCGGCTCGGCGAGCGACGCCAGACGCAAGCGACCCTCGACGAACCGACGCGTGACGCCGAAGCGCTTGGCGACGGCATCGAGATCACCGGTCGCGCCGATGAAATGTTGGAACGCACGGCATTCCTCGGCGGGTGTCATCTTGAGCTGGTGGAAGTTGGTCGCGGTCGACTTCTCGGAGAGCTCCGCATCGTTGCCCGTCAGCACCATGACCGGGACGTCAAAGTCGGCGTCCGAAATCGTGCCGCGATCGGCAAGGAGGCGCAGAGCCCGCCACCGGCGGCCGCCGTCGAACACCTCGAACATGCCGCGCGGCTTTTTGGCCGGCGTGATGAGAAGGTTCTGCAGAACGCCTTCGGCTTCGATGCTCGCCGCCATCGGTTCGATCTGAAGCTGCTCGTCCGGCGCGGTGCGGACGTTGACGGGCGAGAGACGCAGTTTGTTGAGCTTGATAGTCCGGATCACTGGGGTCACTCCTTCTAGCGTCCGGCAAATCCCGGACACCATCCCAGCTCCCCCTTCCCTTTCTCTCAGGCCTGCCTGAGGACGACGATGCTCACGCCCCGCGTAGGGCGGCTCGAACCGTCAAACCTGGAGACCGGACTAGCCGGTCCCGGCAATAAGCCGCTCGACGACGTCGGCCGCGCTCGGAACGGGCAGGAATACCCGTGTGCGATACTGGATCACCTCGGTGAAACAGCCGAGCGACTTGAGCCAAGCAAGCTGGCTGGGCGGCGCGCCGACCAGTTCGATGCGCGACGAACCATTCACGAGCGCACGCTTGATGGTCATCGGGAACGGGCGCGTCAGATCGACGCTTCGACCAGACATGGCCGATTTGACGATATTGGGTGCCGGCAGGGTCTCGGCCTGACCGATGCCGAGTTTCGTGAAGAGCTGAACGACGTGCTCGTCGAAGACGAGACGTCCAAGCCAGGAATTGCCAGCCTTGTCGGCGATCCTGTTGACCACGAGATGATCGCTCGGAAGCGCGGACCAGATTGGAAGGAGAAGACCGGTAGCAAGGCGGATGGTTTCGGTGTCGACCGTGTTCGCGGCCTCTTCAGTTTCTTCGAGCCATTTCGCACAGAAGGCCTCGCGGTCGATCGGCGCCCAGGCGCTCTCATAGAGGTCGTCCTCGCGCATATATTCCCGGCGAGTCGGACGCGTGAGCTCGATGCGCGGAATGGGCGTGCCCTCCTTTTCTTCCATGAGCGCGCGGGCCCGCGTTTGTAGTGCCACCTTTCCGGACTTGGCGTTGACCATGAACTCGGCCGTGCCGTCGCAGTCTCCGATCCTGAGTATCCGGTCCAGTGAAACGGGCGTCCGGCGCCGGGCGATCTCGATCGTAAGGAGATGGGAGGTCGCGCCGCTTACCGGATCGGTCCGCAGCAAGGTGTCGTCGATCAGGGTTGCCGTGTCGACGAGGATGGTCTCAACGCCGACATCCAGGCGACCGGCCTCGCGCGCGGTGGAGACACGGGTCTCGACGAGCGAGAGGAACTCGTCGAAGATCCTGTTCTGCAAAGCGATCGGCAGCGCGAGTATCCGGTTGAGCCACCGCTGGATGGGCGGGAGATCGTCCTTCATGACGCCATCCTTGTCACAGAGCTCAAGGCCGGTGCGACGCTCGAACTCAGCGTGGGAGATGCTGGTCAGCTTTCCACCGACAAGCAGATGGAACCAGCTCACCAAGGCCGCGCAGGCATATTCGCTTTCAAGGTTGTCGGCGGGATCGAAGAGGTTCTGACCGCCGGTCTGGCGCTGCCCGCGCGTCAATGCGCCCAAACTGTCGAGGCGGCGGGCGATCGTGCTTGTGAATCGCAGCTCACCCTTGCAGTCGGTAGTCACCGGCCTGAACAGCGGTGTGCTCGCCTGGTGGGTGCGATGGGTACGCCCCAGGCCCTGGATCGCGCGATCGGCACGCCACCCCGGCTCGAGCAGCAGATGAACACGCTGCTCCTGATTGGGGACATCGCGCGAGGCGTGATATGAGCGCCCCGTCCCACCGGCATCCGAAAAGACGAGGATCCGCTTGCGGCCCTGCATGAACGCGGCAGCTTCGGCCTGGCTGGTCCTGGCTGAGCGGTTTTCGAGCTTCTGCCGCCCGTCAGCGGTCGAGACGAGACGCTTGGTTCGTCCAGTCACCTCGGCGACGTCGTCGTGTCCGAACTGCTCGAGGATGCCATCGAGCGCGGAGGTAATCGGCGGCAAAGCGCAGAGATGTTCGATAAGGCGAGCTCGCGCGGCCTCGGCCTCGGGATTGTAGACAGGATTGCCCGCGTCATCCTCCATCGGGAGCGAGCGCTGCGCGCCGGTATCGTCCGTGAACACCCGCATCTGCCGTGTCGGAAAGGCGCGTTCGAGATAGTCGATCACATATTCGCGGGGAGACAGATCGATCTCCAGTTCGGCGCGTTCATCCGGACTGAGCGAACCCAGGCGCCGGTCGAGGATGGATTCGGCGGTGGTGACGAGTTGCATCACGACCGACTGGTTCGCCTTCAGGTGCTCCCGGACGGCGGCAATCACGGTTGGCAGCTTCATCGAGAGCAGCACTTGGCCGAAGAAGCGCTGCTTGGTGGACTCGAAGCGCGAGCGGGCGGAGGCTTTGGCCCCGCTATTAAGTGTCGCATTTTCCAGTCCGTCGACCACGCCCGTCAGTTCGAGCGCCCGCTCCATGTTCTGATGGATGATCGACCAGGCGTCGGCGTAGGTGTCGTAGATCTCGATCTGGGCGGGGGTCAGCTCGTGCCGCAGGATCTCATACTCGACGCCAGCGAAGCTGAGGGCCCGGGCCACATAGAGACCCGTCGCCTTGAGGTCGCGCGCGACAAGCTCCATCGCTGCGATACCGCCTTTGCTGATCCCGCTGATGAATTGCTCGCGATCGGGAAAGGCCGTGCCCGGTCCCCATAGCCCGAGGCGCACGGCATAGGCGAGATTGTTGACGACCGACGCGCCGGTGGCCGAGGCATAGAGAATCCGTGCCGCCGGTAGATGGTTCTGTAGCAGCACCCCGCAGATGCCCTGCTGGGATCCGTCCTTGGCGCCAAGAGCCCCCTCCCCGCCTGCGACGCCGCCCATCTCATGAGCTTCGTCGAAAGCAATGACACCCTCGAAGTCAGCGCCGGCCCAATCGATGATCTGCTTCAACCGCGTCGAATCGCCCCGCATGGAGCGCAGGGTCGGATAGCTTACGAACAACACACCCTGATCGAGGGCGATCGGCTCATCGATTTTCCAGTTGGAAAGTGGCTGAATGTCACCGCTGAGCCCACCCAACGCCGTCCAATCGCGGCGCGCATCTTCGAGGAGAGGGGCGTTCTTGGAGACCCAGATATTGCGGCGACGGCCCTGCAGCCAGTTGTCGAGTATGCAGGCCGCAATCTGGCGTCCCTTGCCGGCGCCGGTGCCGTCGCCAAGAAAGAATCCTTTGCGATAAGTATGACCGTCCTCGGCGAGGATCAGGCCGACGCCCTCTTTGTCGGGTTTGAAGTTTCCGGGGATCCATTGAGCCCAGGCGTGGCCCGCATAGACAACGGTCTCGAGCTGCGAGGCCGATAGAAGACGTTCGCTGACGGTCCGTTCGGGGAGAGATGGCACGTAGTCCGGGATCGGTGCCGGGATCGACCCCATCGCAACGGATTCGACGAGGGCTGTCGGATGCTCACCAGCCTTGGCGAAGCTAATGCGGCTCGGGCGGTAGGGTAGATAGACGCCGGTCTGCTCGAGCAGCGGAGCAGCAACCTCGAGCTTCGAATATTCGACCGGTAGGACGTTGTTGCGTGTCGGGGCGTGATAGGCACGAGGCCCTGGTCGGCTGCTCTTGACCGCGCGGAAGAGGGCCACCCCCGTCGATCGCTTCGGAGCGGGCACCGCCACATTGGGCCGTGCGGACGATCGTTCGGGAATGACGAGGACATCGATGAGATCGGCGATCGACGCGCGCTGGATGACCGCGGGCGGCGATTTGCCCGGGACCTTGTCGATGACGAAGATGCGAACCGCGATCGAGGTCCCGTGCTTCTGGTAGCATTTTTCCAGGCGAATGGCGCTTCGGACGGTCACGTCGCGCAAAACGGTTTCGTACTGGTCGCGCATCCGGGCGCCCGGGCCAAACCAGTCGGGCATGATCGCAACCAGTCGGCCACCCGGGACCAGGCGACGCAGTGCCGCCTGCAGATGGCGAACAGCGGCATAGTCGTCAGCTCCGCGGCCGATGGACCGTGAGAACGGCGGATTCATAAGGATCAGCGTTGGCCGATCAAACGAAGCGAGTGTCGAGTTGATCGTTGCTCCATCGTGGCCTGTGACGATTGCCGAGGGGAAAGCGGCGTGAAGCCTGCCTCGACGAAGCGGGTCCAGTTCGTTGAGATGGAGCGCCTTGTGGGTCGGGAGCTGCGCGACCAGGAGCCCGTTACCGGCGCTCGGTTCGAGGATGACATCCTCCGGCTGCACGTCGGCCAGCAAAGTGAGGATGCCCGCGATATCAATCGGGGTCGAGAATTGCTGCCATTCGATCTGATTTTCGCTGCGGACGGTCTGGGTCGGCAAGCGCTCGGAGAGGGCGATCAGGGGACGGATATCCGCCATTCCGGAGAGAATTGACCCGCTTGCCTGCAGATGGATGGAAAGCGCGTGCTCGAGGAGTTCAAAGCTATCGCGCTGGGTCCAGTGACCATCGGCATCGGACCCACCGAAAGCCGCCGACATCGCTTGGTTTAGTACCCGGCGGTGGACGGGATCGCCGGACTGGAGATGAGGAAGGAGGAGGCGGACAGCCTCGCGATCAGCCTGGGCGGCCGTGTCGAAGAGATTGGACATTTTTAGAGGCTCCTGCGTGGCTGCACCTTCGGCAGCGACACATTCCCGGTCCCCCTCCCCTTTTCCGGCGCTCGGCGCCTAGATGCGGCGAAGCCGCTCGTTAGCATCAAGCGCCTTGGCCCAATCCTTGTAGATGGATGGTGGCGGCGCACGTTCGATCGAGAGACCTGGCCGGATGTAGCGCTGTTGAGCGTTGGCCGCGGCTCGCCGTCCCTCCAGATCGTTGTCTTCGGCAATCAGGAGCGTGGTGACGCTGGGAGGAATAATCAGTTGGTCGAGGCGGCGGGCCCCGAGCGATGCCCAGCACGGGATGTCGTGCATTCGGCTGAAGGCGTCCGCCGTTTCGAAGCCCTCGGCGATGGCGAGGATCGAACCCCCTGCCCTGCCCCGCCACGCGCCGCTGCCCGGGACGCCAAGCATGACCTTGCGCACATAGTCGGCGGACGCGGGGTCGAGGAAGATCCGCTGAATGGCGACGAGCTGGCTGATTTCGCGCACCGCGACGAGCAGAGCCGGTTGATAGACCGTTCTCGGCTTCGGCATATAGGGGCATCGCGGGTGATAGCGGACGTCGGGCGGCGCCGGAAGCAGATTGCGTCGATCCAGATAGCGCTCAGCAAGCGTTCCGGTAATCTCGAGAGCCTGGTCCCAGATGCGCGCGCCGGTCGAGGGTCGGTGGTACTGGCCTTCATCGGGAATCGGATAGTGATGGCCTGATCGTACACGCCTGAGTTCGCGGAGCACATCTTCACGGGCGCAGCCTGCGAAACAGGTCACGAGGATTCCGCGATCACCCTGTCTGATCGAGAGGCTTGGGTCGCTGTCGTTATGCGCGGGGCATCGGCACATAGCGACATAGCCGGACCATTTGCCGCCGAGGGTTCCGACAAGGTCGACGAGTTCTTGGGTCGGGCGCTTTGCTGTGAGGGGCATGGTTCATCCTCCTTGCTCGCCCACGGCAGCCCCCCTCCTCTCTTCCATCTGGAGCCATGGGGTCATCATGGCCTATCCTGAGGCGCGATCGTGGAGGTGGGGCGAGTCGGGGAGGCGTTCGCCGACTCACTTCTTTCAAATCACATTTTGAAAAACGCCCGGCGCGCCAGCGGCGGGGTGATTCTCAGATTCTAATGATTCATAGATTCAGGGAGAGCAACTGATTGTATTTGTTAAGGGAATTGACGTCATTCCTGACCTGATGGGGGCAATTGGCTGCCTTCTTGGGGGCTTTATCCTGTCGGCATGGGGGACTTATCCTGTCCCCTTGGGGGCTATCCTGTCCTCTTGGGGGAGGCCTTTCCAGGCACGGTAATGTGGGTATTTTCTTGCTGTTTGACCTGTCCAATTGGGGCGTGCCCTTCGGATTGTGCGACTCAGCAGAATCGCTGGAATTTCGACCGAGTCTGACAGCGATTCTATCCTGACCTCCTGGGGGCGATTTCCGCCAATTAGCCTGTCCTGACTTGACGAGCGAGGTCAGGACAGGCAACTTTCCCCGCAGATTGGGGTGAATCGCATGGGAGAACCAGCGGAAAACGAGCAAGACGTTGGCGGCGATGAAGTTTCGACCGCCCGGTCTATGCGCGTGGCCGCTGCCCTCGCCCACAAAGGCGGCGACGAGTTCGTCAAACCCGGTAGGCTCGTCGAGGTTCGATTCGTCAAGGGCCAGTCTCTCAGTCTCACCTCCTCGCGCCTGCTGGCGCTGATGATCCTGACGGCGGGCGGCGATGCGTGGCAAGACATAACCCACCGGATGCGAAAGGCGGATATCCGCCGCGGCCACAAGGGCAACGAACGCATCGGCGATATGCTTGAGGAGCTTCATCGCACGCTGTTTGCCGAGGACGACAAGTCTTGGCGCGGGAAGCGGACAACCAAGCGTTTCAACCTGATCCAGGCTTCCTGGGAAGAAGTCGAGGAGGTGGGAGACGGCGGTAAGGAGACGGGCTGGATCGAATGGCAGTTCACGCCGGATGCTCGCCGCCTGATCCAGGAGTCCGAAACCTATGCGGTGATGAACCGTCAGGCCGTTCTGGGTTTCCGGTCGGCCTATGCGCTCAAGCTTTACGAGGAGGGTGCGCTTCGTCTGCATCGGCGTCAGCCGGTGTGGAAGGTCGATATGGTCGGCCTGCGTGCGGCGCTTGGGATCGATCCGGATAAATACGGCGACTTCGCCCAGTTACGGCGAAAGGTCCTGACCGTTGCCAAGACAGAAATCGATCAGCTCGCCCATTACACGGTGGAGTGGCAGGAGATCCGACGCGGCCGCGCGGTAACCGAGATTGAGTTCCGTTTCGCGCCCAAGGACGCGCCTGCGCAGATCGCGACGGTCGATGAACTTGGTCGGCACTCAACCGGGCGGAAGGCGCGCCGGGAGGATGCGGTCGAAGAAGTCGTTGCCATTGAGAGCGCCCTCCCCCGCAGCGACGCAGTAGATAGTGCGGCGGTGGCTGACGTCCTCAAGCGCGTGACCGCGTCTCTTGCCACCCCAGAAAGTTCCGCTGGGGTGAACGCTGAGCCATGGGCGCGTTTCCCGCGGGGTAAGCTGCACTTCGGCGTGACCGAGAATGCGGCGCGCGAGATAGGGTTGCGCCACGGCGGTGGATGGGACGTCGACCTGATCGCAGACGCATACCGTGAGCATATGGGGGATCGTCTCAACACGCTCTCGGGGTCGAAACTCGAGAAGTCTTGGAAGGGATTCTGCGAGGCCTTCCTTACGCGCCGGGGACGGCCGAGCTAGGAAATTGCACGCGTGCAATTTTCCCGTAGCCCCCACCGAGTCAGGATAGGGCCGCAGGAGGGCGAAAATACACGAATAGCGGATGCTCACTTTCGCAATTCGCGATTTTCTTGACCGAAAAGCGCAAGTTGAAGTACCATCTGCTTGATTGCGAAAGGTGGGCATGTGTCTAACGGACTCGATATTGAGGAAGCCGAACGTCTCGTCTCGGTTGCGACGCTTGCCGCGCGAACGTCGTCGGTGCTGGAAAAGCTGAGGGATTCAGCGCGTAGCGCTCGAGCTGATGACCGGCGTGAACCGACTTTCACTATCAGCAAGGCTGCGGAACTGGTGGGCCGCACACCGGCTGCGATTCGCGACGCAGAGAAGGACGGTCGCCTGCCAGAGCCGTCGCGCGGCGATAATAACCGGCGTGAACGCTATACGCTGGCACAGCTGAATGACATGCGGGGGGTCTTCGGGACCCGGCCATATCGGGCACCAGGAGATCCGGCCTGCGTCATCGCAGTCCAGAACTTCAAGGGCGGCGTCGGGAAGTCGACCGTTGCTGTCCATCTCGCCCAGTATCTCGCGATCAGAGGCTATCGGGTGGCGCTCGTCGACTGTGACAGCCAGGCCTCCGCGACGACTTTGTTCGGCTATGTGCCTGACCTCGATCTGACTGAAGATGACACGCTTTATCCGTTCCTCCGGGAGGATGAACGGACCTCACTCGATTACGCGCTCCGCAAGACTCATTTTGACGGTTTGGAGCTGATCCCGGCCAATCTGAGGCTGTTCAATTCCGAGTATGAGCTTGCTGCGAGGATGGCGAGGGGAGGGTTCGATGCGCTGTTGAACCGCCTCAAGGTCGGTATCGACAGTATTGCCGATCGCTTCGACGTCATCGTGATGGATCCACCGCCCGCGCTCGGGGCGATCTCCCTGTCCGTGCTTCGCGCCGCGAACGCGCTGGTGGTGCCGGTCCCGCCGACGGTCATGGACTTCTCCTCGACCGCCGCCTTCCTTTCGATGCTCGACGAGACGATCGAACAGCTTGCAGAGCGAGGTATGGCGCCGCAGCTCCAGTTCCTCCGATTTGTTGCCTCGAAGGTCGACGAAAACAAGTCGATGCAGAAGGAGCTGTTACAGTTGATGCGGACCTTGTTCGGCCACGCGATGGTCCGCACGCCGCTCAAGGATTCGGCCGAGATTGACAATGCGACCGCACGGCTCATGACTGTTTATGAGCTCGACGGACCGGCCACCAGTTCGGCCGTTCGTAACCGATGCTTGGGTTATCTCGACGGCGTAAACAGTGAAATCGAAGTCGATATTCGGTCGATGTGGCCGAGCCACCAACCGGCTCTGCGAAGGGCTGCGCTGGCATGAAAATACCGAATTGCACGCGTGCAAGATCGGAAGAACGGAGAAAATTGCACGCGTGCAATTTCGGTGAAGGGAGGCTCGCTTGAGCAGGAAAAACAGTGGCTTTGCGGCCGATCTGGCGGCAGGGATCGATCTGTCGGATGAACCTGCGCCGCAGCGCCGGACCGGGATCGCATCAAACGTCCTGACCGGCCGATCGAACCGGCTGTCAGACCTCGCGTCAGGGGCGATTGTAACCCGAACCCACGAGTTGGTGGACCCTGCGCGCTGTCGCATGTGGATCGGTCATAATCGCGACTATGCGCTCCTCACTGAAGAACGCTGCGCCGATCTCATCGAGAGTATGAAGGCGCAAGGGCGCCAGGAAATGCCCGCGATCGTGCGGCGCGTGTCCGGCCACGCGGACTATGACTTCGAGGTAATCTGCGGGGCGAGGCGGCATTGGACGATTAGCTGGCTGCGCTCGCACAATTATCCGGACTTCAAGTTCCTCGTCGATATCCGGGAGATCGGCGACGAGGAAGCATTTCGCCTGGCCGACATCGAGAATCGGGCGCGCGACGATCTTACCGATCTTGAGCGGGCGAGGGACTATCTCCGGGCGCTGGACCTCTATTATGATGGGCGACAGCGGACGATGGCGGAGCGATTGAAGGTGAGCGAAAGCTGGCTCACCCGATATCTCGATCTTGCCCGACTGCCTACCGAACTGACGCGGGCATTTTCCAATCCACAGGACCTCGGAGTCCGCAATGCCATAGCGCTAAAGGGCCTGCTAAAGCCGGATGAGCGGAAGGCGAGGGCGTTCGCCGAAGCAGGCCGGATCGCGGATGCTCGGGAAGCCGGCGCTCCAGCCCAATCGATCCTTGATGTTATCAAGGCGCTAAGCCTGGCGGTCGACGCCCCCAAGAAGACAGGATCCCCCAAGAAGACAGGAAAGGCCGAGACGGTCTCGACCGCGGCCGGCAAGCCGGTGCTCCGGATCGAGAGTGCCGACCGCAAGGGCGTCCGTCTAACCTTGCTGAACAGGGGCGGAGCGACACGCCAGGATGCTGAGGAGGCCATCCGATCCCTCCTGGACCAGCATTGGCCTCAATAGCGGACTGTAACCGCCGATCGAGCCTGCGCGGCCAGTTTCGCCGCGCCTTGTGGAGATATGCCGAGCAAGCGGGCGATCGCGGGCACGCGCAGCCCGGGGTATGATGCCTCCAGGCGCATGAGTGTGGGCAACTTGCTCCGCCGCGTAACGCCAAGGTCTGAGGGCAGGGTGGCTACAATGCGCTCAAGCCTGTCGAGCTCTGTGAGCCCCAACGCGGCTGTGCGCCCGAGCGCGGCTTCGAGTTCCTCCGCTAGCTCGGCAGGGCCGCTCGACAGAAACTTTGGGAGCCACACAAAGGACGGAATATGCTGGAGCGTGAAGCCAGCGGCAGCCAGCGCGCTGGGGAGCATGCAGGCGAGAAGCCAGACCGTTCCGAAGCTTCTCGGATCGACGTGGAGCGTGCGCCCGTCGATGGTCGTGACGCTGCGACCCTCCGTCGGACTGATTTCCAGCTCCTTGTGGACTGCCAGGAGGCGCTCAGCGACTGATAGAAGGGTAGGGGAGGGGTATGGGACGCAAAGTCTCTTCCGGGCCTCTCTGAACGTCTGTCCGAACCGGACCAGATCATCTCCGCCCCACATCTCGGCCTGCGCGCGATCATCGAGCAAGGTGCGCAGCACATTGAGCGAGGCGCGGGCGACGGGATCGCTGGAATCGTCGGCGAGCAACAAGAAGTGCATGAGCGCGGCGATAGAGAGTGGATCGTTGAGGCCCTCGCTATGGCGGGGTGGAGGGGTTCGACTGCAAATCCAATCGAGGAGGGCCGCTGTATCGACCGGGACACCGGCGATGCCGGCGACCGTCGCCGCGGCCTTCACGCGGGCGCGGGCGAGCCAGATATCGCGCGCCGGGCTTCCTAGAAGGCGGCCGTCGAGCCGACCAATAAGCAAAAGGGGAGGTGCTGGGGCAGGGCGAGCCATGGTGTTTGCCTATCTCGTATCACAACCAAAGTCATCGGTTGGTTGTGGTCTCTCGTGTTCCCTGAGAGTGGATAGTTGATAATTGCAGTTATCACATAAGCGGAATTGACGCCTCTTTATAAGGTGCGGTACAGATGGCGCCGAGGAGCGTGGCGCATCATGGGCACCCAAACCGCCCGGGAAGGGCTTAAAACCGCTGTAGCGCTGCCTGACGCGACCCTGGCTGCCGTCAGAGCCCCGACCGACCTTGCCTGGACGATCGTGCAGATGCGCGTCGGCGAGCGCATCACCGTCGACGAGGCGCTGATCGTCGCCTATCAGGCTGCTTCGTCGCCCCACAGCATCCGCGCGCTCAAATCCGACGTCGAGGCGTTCGACGCCTGGTGCCGGCGCACCAACCGGATCGCCCTGCCGGCGACGGCCGAGACGGTGGCCGATTATCTCGATGCGCGGGCAGGGAAGGGGAGCCGGCCCGCATCATTGTCCCGCTACAAGGCGTCAATCGCGAAGATCCACCAGCTGCTCGATCTCAAGGATCCGACGCCGGCTCCGCTGGTCAAGCTGCGCCTGCAGGCGGTCCGGCGCGATAAGGGGGCGGCGCAGAAGCAGGCACGGCCATTACGATTCAAGGGGCCGGTGCGCAATGTCGAGCGCGACGCCCCGCGCGGGCTCAACGTGCGGGCGCTGCTCGAGAGCTGCGCCGAGGATCTGCCGGGGCTGCGCGATCGCGCCCTCCTGTCGGCCGCCTATGACACAGGACTGCGGGCTTCCGAGCTGGTCGCAGTCGCGGCCGAGCATATCGAGGAGGCGATCGACCCCGAGGCGCGGCTACTGCAGATCCTGCGCAGCAAGGGCGACCAGGACGGGGAGGGGGCCACCGCCTATCTCAGCCCGCGCACCGTCGCGGCGATCGCAGCCTGGACCGAGGCAGCCGAGATCACGGCGGGGCCGCTGTTCCGGCGGGTGCAGGTGCGGCGCTACAAGGCCCGCGCCGCCGTGCGCGGTCGGCCGATCGACAGCATCTCAGGCCGCGAGACGTGGGATTTGCGCAAGACGCTTTCCAGGCCCGCCGTGAAGGCGCGGATTGAATATGACATCGGCAACGTGGCGCTGCATCCGGGATCGATCGGGCCGATCTTCCGGTCGATCATCCAGCGGGCGTTCAATCTTGGGGCATTGCCCGACCTGATGGCGGAGGACCTAGCGCGGCTGCTCATGGGGATCAGTGCGCACTCGACGCGGATCGGGCTGAACCAGGACCTGTTCGCGAGCGGCGAGGATCTCGCCGGGATCATGGATGCGTTGCGGTGGAAATCGCCACGGATGCCGCTCGCCTATAATCGTAATCTGGCCGCGGAGCAGGGGGCCGCCGGTCGGCTGATGGCAAAACTCTGTTGATTGATAGATTGCCGATAGTGCGCCCGCGGCATCGATTTCCCGGGTGGACCTGCGATGTGATCAACCTAAGACGATCGATGAAAAAAGGGAAAGGCGTTGATGTAAGGTCACTCTTGCGGACGCGGCAAAGCGTAGAGCAGCAATACCGCCGTTAGCGAAAACCCCGCTCCGACGAGAAACGTCGCGTCCGCGCCAACACGATCCCAAACCAGCCCCGCGATCACACTCGCCAGAAGCAAAGTGATTCCGGTGGCCAGATTAAAGAGGCCGTAAGCGGAACCGCGCAGGTCGAAGGGAGAATGGTCAGCGACGAGCTTGGCTAGAAGCCCCTGCGTCAGTGCCATATGGGCACCCCAGAGCGCGATTCCGGCGAAGGTGCCAGCGATGCCCGGCAAGAGCGCCAATGTAAGGTCGGCGAGGACGAGGCAGGTCATTCCAGCTGCCAGGAGCGTTCGTGCGGGAACCCGATCCGATAATTTGCCGGCACGATAGGCTCCCAGTGCATAGACCAGGTTCATCACAACCAGAACCAGCGGCGCGAGCGCAAATGGAAGCCCTTCGGCGCTGGCTTTAAGGATCAGGAACGCTTCGCTGAAACGAGCGAGCGTGAAGACCACGCCGATGATAGTCGTTTCCCAGAAGGGGCGCGTAAAACGCTTCAGATCTACGACACGGATTGGCGGTCGCGCGGCGACCTCGGTATGAGAGGTCGGATTATCTTTAACTCCGATCACAACCAGCAACACAGCGATCATCGCCGGGATAATGGCGAACCAGAATACCGATCGGATGTTGTTGGCAAAGACGTACATAAGGCCAATGGCCAGTAGCGGTCCCGCGAATGCACCGATTGTATCCAGTGACTGGCGCAGTCCGAATGCCTTCCCGCGGATTTCGGAAGACGTGACATCTGCTACCAGTGCGTCTCGAGGTGCCCCCCGTAACCCCTTGCCGATGCGATCGGCGAAGCGCGCGCCAAGCACCACAGGCGCGCTCCCGGCGAGCGCGAACAGCGGCTTGGTCAGCGCGGCCATCCCATAGCCTATAAGGATAAGCGGACGGCGTTTGCCCATGCGATCCGAAATATAGCCAGAGAATACCTTGGTGATCGACGCGGTCGCTTCCGCAACGCCGTCTATCGCCCCAACGACCGCGACACTCACGCCGAGCGTCGTCGTGAGGAACAGCGGCAGCAGCGCGTGGATGATCTCCGACGACAGGTCCATGAACAGGCTGACGAACCCGAGCACCCAGACAGCGCGCGGCACCGCGGGCGGGCTCGGCTTCATGCAGCTGCTCCCTCAAGGTCACGATCGAACTGCCCGAACGCGAGCGCCAGCGTCGGCAGCACCAGCAAGTTGAGCACCATCGATGTCATCAGGCCGCCAAGGATAACGACCGCCATCGGGCCTTCGACCTCGCGTCCCGGGTCGCCCATGCCGACCGCGAGCGGAAGCAGGCCGAGTGCCGTGACTCGCCTGGTGATCGCCGCGTTACTTGTGATGACGAGAGCAGCCGCGCTGAAACACTCGACGGCCGCATGCGCCCCCTTGAGCAGCACACTGCCTTCGAAGATCTGGTGAATTCGGCGTTCTTTGATACGTCGCATGATAGTGAATGGCCTGGGGTTTACACGGCGGAGATGGTCGCAGCCTCGTTGGCTTTAGGCCGCTGCAGAGTCCGAGCCACCAGCGAACAAAGTGCTGCCCAGCTGGCACCGACGCACCATCCGCCAACGACATCGCTTGGCCAATGTACGCCCAGATATACGCGCGAGAAGCCGACCGTCAGGGTGAGAAGGATGGCCACGGCCATCAGGAATATTCTCACGGTTCGGTCGGCTTCCGCTCGCGCGAGGAGCGCGCCAATCGTCAAATAGGTGATCGCGGAGTTCATCGCGTGGCCGCTTGGAAAGCTCAGGCTGTGAACGTCGACCAAATGTGCAACGACGTCAGGTCTGGGCCGCGCATAACCAAATTTCAGTAACTTGCTCAAAAGGGCGCCGCCGGAGATAGCCAAGACCAGAAAAATAGCCGTTCCAGTCTTCCTCGAGGCAAGCAAATATCCAGCGGTCAGCACCGTCAGGAGCGTGAGAATCGTCACGCCGCCCAAAGCGGTGAGATCGATTATGGCTGTACGCAACCATACCGGTCCAATGGGGACCGCGGTATTGGTTGGCTCGCGGAACGCTTGAAGGATTAGCTTGTCGAGCGCGAAACTGTCCCCTTCCCGGATTTCTGATCCGAGGCGCAGAAAGATGAAGGCGCCGACCGCTGCACCCAAGAAAACGATCAAGATGCGGCTGTCGATGCGGTGGCGTGCGAAGAAAGGGGCAGAGAATAGGGGCATCGCTGTCCTCGCTTAATGCGTTGGGAGGTTTGAAGGTCACGCGCGTGGGAGCGCAAGCTTTGTAAGAATAGGCATCGCAATCAGAACCAAAGGGTATTGGAGCAGCAAGCCGGCAATGATTGCGATCGCCAGCGGTTGCTGAATGCCTGATCCTTGGCCGATCGCGAGCGCGAGCGGAAGCAGGGTCAGGATCGCCGCCAGCGTCGTCATCGTGATCGGCCGCAGCCTGTTGCGGCTCGCCTCGCGCGCGGCGTCGCGGGCTGGCATCTCGTGGGACAGCTCTTCGACTTCGGACATGTAAAAGATCGCCATCTCGGTGCCGATGCCGATGATCATTGTCATTCCCATCAATGCGGTGATGTTCAGCTCCACGCCGGTTGCCCACAATGCCGTGAACACGGCGGTGGTGGACAGCAGCGAGCACACGATGATGATCGTCGGCCGCCAGAACTGGCGGTAGAGGATCAGGAGCAACACGAACTCCGCGATCAGGGCCGCGATGAAGACCTTGGCGAGGCCAGCGAACGCGATCTGCTGCTGTTGGTAGAGGCCGCCCAGCTCATAGCGTATCCCGGGCGTCAGCGAACCAGGCGTGTCGAGCAGCGCCTTCACGTCGCTGACCGCCGCGCCAAGCCCGCGGCCTTCGATTCGGCCGGTGACGGCCACCATCGGTTCCAGATTTTCGCGTGTGATCTGCGGTTGCCCGGTTTCCCTCTTCACATTAGCTACGCGGCTGAGCGGGAAGACGTGACCGTCAGGCGCACGGATCGGCAGTTGCGCGAGTTCGGCCTCGGTGATCGTCATCATGTTCGGAAGTCGCACCCGCACGTCCACCACCTTTGTCGCCTGCGGCAGCGACGTGGCGATTGAACCCGTGAGCGCGGTGTTGAGCGCCGCTTCGATATCGGCGGGAGCCATACCTTCTACGCCAGCGCGAATTGGATCGACACGGATGTTGAGCGCATCGCCTGCAAGCTGGACGCCGCTCTTGACCTCGACCACGCCATTCAGCTTGGAAATTTGTGCGGCGGTTTTCTCTGCCTGAGCACGAAGCGCGGTCGGGTCGGACGAGAAAAGCTTGATTTCGATCGGCTGCGGGACCGAGGTCAGATCGCCGATCAGGTCTTCCATCAGCTGGCCGAGCTCGACCTGTACGCCGGGCACCTTGACCTCGATGGCGGATCGAACGTCGCTCATCACATCATCGGTGGTTTCGGTGTGCCCGGGTTTGAGGCGCACAAAATAATCACCATGGTAGCTTTGACCGAGACCTCCGCCGAGATCGGTGCCCAACCGCCGCGAAAAGGTGAGGACCTGGGGGTGGTGGCTGACGATTGCGTCGACCTGCGCGATCTGTCGGCTCGACTCGTCGAGCGAAGTGCCGGGGACGGTATAATAGTCCATGTTGAAGCTGCCCTGATCGACCTTGGGCATGAACCCAGTCGGGACCTTCGAGTAGCTCAGATACCCAAGCGCCAGCAGGGGAACGAGCGCGATCGCGAGCACCCACGGCCGGCGTGCGAGCCCATCGAGAGCCCGATCGTGTTGCCGGGCCAGCCAGCCTTGACCGGCACCGCCGGGGTCGCGCCATTTGCTAAAATCGACGATCCGGCGGGTCAGCACCGGCACCACGAACGCCGTCATCGCCCAGGAAATGCCCAGGGCCGCCGCCATCGTGATCGACAAGGCCTTGGAAAAGGCGCCGGTCACGCCGCTCAGGAAAGATAGTGGTAGGAAGACGATTAACGTGGCGAGGCTGGAGCCCGCGAGAGGAACCATGAACTCGCGCGCCGCGGGCAGCACGGCGGCCTCTCCGGTCTCCCTGTGTTCTTCGTTTGCGCCCGCTCGTCGGGCAATGTGCTCAACCATCACGATCACGTCATCAATGAGCAGCCCCACTGCCGCAGCGATCCCGCCAAGCGTCATCAGGTTGAAGCTCATTTTCATCATGCTGAGTACGAGAACGGTTGCTGCCAGGGTCGCAGGAACGACGATTACGGCGACTAAAGTCACACGCCAGCTGCGCAGGAACATCAGCAGCACGCCGGCCGCGAGCACCAGGCCGATCAATACCGCGTCGCGCACGCTCGACACCGATTGTGTGACGAGCTCGCTCTGATCGTACCAGTTGATGAGCTTCACCCCCGGGGGCAGGTGATAGTTTGCAAGTGTCTGCGACACGGTCTTGGCGATCTGGACCGAGTTGCCGTCCGGTTGCTGGTAGATGTTGAAAAGCACCGCTGGGCGTCCGTCCTCAACGACGCGTATCCATTGCGGCACCACTCCATCTTGAACAGTCGCAAGGTCGCGTACGCGAACGATGCCGGCGGGATCGGATCGAACGACGATATCGCCGACCGCCGATGCGCTGATGATGCTGCGATCGGCTAGAACCAGCGAAAGCCGACCGCGATCCTGAATCTTGCCAACGGCGCTCAGCACGTTCCCGGAGCTGATCGCTTTCGTTAGGTCACTCATCGCCAGACCGTAGCTGGCGAGCCGGTTTGGATCGGCCAGCACTTGTACTTCCGCCTTGTCCCCACCCTGAACCTCGACGCGGGCCAGCCCAGGTATAGATGACAGAAGCGGGGTGATTTCGTACCGGGCCAGATCTTGCAACGCGACCGGCGAGATGGACTTTGAAACGAGCGCGTAGGAGATGACCGGGAAGACCGTGGGGTCCATCCTTCGCACATTGTAGTTGGTCCCAGGCGGAAGCGAGCCGATCGTGCGCGCAATGGCCGTGTCGACCAGGAGCGTACTGGCCACCATGTCGCGACCCCAACCGAAATCGATCGAGATCTGGGCTGAACCGCGGGTCGTTTCCGAGCGAACGTCGCGAACGCCAGGGATGCTGCGGATTGCCTCCTCAACGGGGCGGGTGACGATAAGCGCCATCTGATCGGCGGGCCGGCTGCCAGCATCGAGATCGACGAGCACGCGCGGGAACGATACTTGCGGGAACAGGCCGAGCGGCAGCGATAGCGCAGCAGCAATGCCGGCCAGCGCCATAGCCATAGCGATCAAGACAAACGCGCGGGCTTGCCGGCCAAGTAGCCTTTCAAACATCAGCGCGCGATCGAGCGGACGGCTTGGCCGTCCTGCACTTGATAGGCTCCGTCCACGATCAGGGGACGGTTACGAAGGATTGGCCCTTCGACCACATCGATCTGCTCGCCCGCCAAAAGCAGATTGACCTTGATGAGGTGCGCTTTGCCGGCGACGAGCTGGAAGACGCTCGTTGGTCCGTTGGCGGTGACGACAGCACGGTGGGGTACGATCCATCCGGCGACATCGCCCACGGCGATATCGCCGCGCAGTGCCTCATTCGGAAGCACTGCGCCTGCCGGTAACGAGAGGTCCACATTGATCATGTGCGTCTTCGGATTGAGCACTCCGTCTACCCGGACCACGCGAGCAGGTATTGGAGGGCCACCATTCAGGCGAACAACCTTGGCGCGTTGGCCCACTTGGACGCGGCCCGCTCTGGCGGGATCAAGCCCGACGGTCGCAACGATGCTTCCCGTTCGCGCCAACGTTACCAACGGTGCGCCGCTCTGGGTTCGATCACCTTGCGCGACCGAGACTGTGGTGACAACGCCGCCGAACGGCGCGGTAAGGATTCGTGTCGGCTGTCCCGCACCCGATTGGCGCAAGGCCGCAATGGCGGCTTGAGCATCGCTGACGGCCTTCTCCGCCTGAACAAGTTGATCGCGCGTTGCGAGTTGCTGCGTGAGCAGCTGAGCGGTAGTTGCCCGCTGTTTCTGGGCTGCGGAGAGCGTCGTCACCGCCTGCTGATAGGCACTTACCGACGAAGGGTCGGTGGTGAACACCACGAGCACTTGTCCCGCGCGCACCGTCGAACCTGGCGTCACCGCGAGGCGCGAGACTTGGCCTGGTTGGGGAACGCTGATGGTGTCCGAGCCGCTGACCCCCGGCGCGGCGCTGCCATAGGCCGTCACCCACTCGGGTGTGGAGCCCCGCTCGATCTTTTGCAGGCTCACGAGCACCGAAGGCGTTGGAGGCGGATCGGACGGGGATGAACTACCGCACCCAGTCAGCAGTACCAGAGGTAGGAGGGCGAGCGTCTTCATTGCCGCACCTTGGCGTTGTCCAGACCTGGCAAGATTTCAACCGGCGGTAGCCCGGCTCCCACCAGAGTTTGTAGCGCCACCTGCCGGTCGAGCAGTCCCAACTCCAAAGTTACCACTTCCTGCTCCTTGGTGTAGCGATTGACGACGAGATCGACATAGCTGCGCTCGTCGAGATTGGAGGCGCCGAAGGCAGTGGCCGCGCGCTTCGCGGCGAGCCGTGCCGCCGGAAGATCACGCCGCAGGATTACAAGTTGATGAGACAAGAGATCCATTTCGGAGAGGAGAGCGCCGACCTGACCGGCGGCTGCCGCCAGACGCGCCGAATAATCCGCATGGAGCTGCGCCCGGGTCGCATTGGCGATGGCGACATTGCCTTGATTGCGATCGAAGATCGGCAATCCGATCGTCGCTTGCGGCCCGCCATTGATGACGCTGCTGTTGTCGCTGCTGGCGGTCGCCCCGAGAATCAGATCGGGAAACTGCGACAGGATTGCAACCCGGACATTGGCGTCCTGGGCATCATAGCCAAGCCGGAGCGCGACCAGGTCGGGTCGGCGATCGGCCAATGTTGTCAGATCGACACGGATCGTGGCGGGATTGAACGGAGGCAGATCGATCGTGGCCTCCAGCGGAACAACGGCATCGGGCACGAGGCCGAGCAGTGCATTGAGCTGATGCCGGAGCGAGAGTTGCCGCTGATCGAGCGTTTGCAAGGCGGTCCGCGCCGATTGCAAGGCGACGAGTGTGGGTGCCGCCGTGACCAGAGTGACGTTGCCGGCAGCGAGCGCTTGCTGGAGAACGGCATTGCGGCGGGAGAGCAGGTCGAAAGCCTCGGTCAACATGGGCCGACTTTGCTCACCTGCGATTAACTCTACCGCGAGTTGCCGCGCCTGCCCGGCGATCTGCCATTCCTGCCAGATGATTTCGGCATCGATTTGTTGGGCAGCAAAGCCGGCAGCCCGCCGCCGCGCCCGGTAGGTGATGAGCGATTTGATATCCTGGGTCAGGCCGACATTCCACGCCGTCACGGTGCCGGCTCCCGAGATCAGCGGGAGTAACGCGCCGGCAAACGAAGGGTTCGGCAGGATGCCGGATTGCAGGAGTTGTGCTTGCGCGAGGCCGTGCCGTGCGCGCGCTGCGCGCAGATCAGGATTGTTTTGAAGCGCGAGCGCGGTGACTTTAGCGACACTAAGCGGCGCTCCCGGCACGAAACCGGGGAGCGCCGCTACCGAAGGCGCCAGAGGGGGCGTCTGCACCAACGGGAGGGAGGAATAATGCGCGCAGCCCGCCACCACCAATGGGGCAAATACTAGCAGGGAGCGCGCTAGAGCGGCCCGGTTCGTCGGCAGTGGCAGTGACATTGGTCCTCCCGTTCAGCGCCGTGCCTTCGACCCGGGCCTCGCAGCGTGCAATGCTGCGATCAGCTATAAGGTGTGCTCAGTCGGGGTGCGCACCTTCGGCCTGGTTCTCCAGGACCCTGCCGGTTGTCGCATCGACGCCGACTTCATAGGTCTTGCCATGGCTCACCACATCGAAGGAGTAACGCAGACCCGTGCCGCCCGCTTCCTTTTCCAGCTCCTGGTCCGTGATCCTGCCGGGCCGCGCGTGGAGCGCTGTTGCCCGCGCCGTCGCCAAGGACACCTTCGCCGTCGACATAAGCTCGGACCCTGCCATGTGCCTGGGCGCCGCCTGCGCGCCGCTCGCAACCAGCGTGGTAGCGGCCAGCGCGATGAGATAGTTACGCATCGTCATTCTCCTGAGGCTTCATTGCCTCTGTGATCCGGACTACACCCTTCTACATTCGCGGAAGCTCAATTGGACATTAGGAATTCCTAACTTGTGCGGCGAAGATTCATTAGCACCATAGGCGCACTCGCTTAAGGAAGGCGGCCCTGACGATGAAGCTGCTGTTACTCGAGGATGACGATGCGACACGTTCGCATATTGAGAAGGCTCTGACCGCGGCCGGCCATGTCGTCGATATATGTTTGACCGGACTGGATGCAGTATTTCTTGCGAGTAGCAACGAATACTCGGTCATCATTCTTGACCGCATGGTGCCAGAACTTGATGGCCTCTCCGCGTTGAAGCAGCTGCGCGCTCAAGGCGTCTCCACGCCTGCCATCCTGCTGACCGGAATGGACGGCATCAGGGATCGGGTCGAAGGCCTCGAGGGCGGAGCTGATGATTATCTGGTGAAGCCCTTTGCGACCACCGAACTTGTCGCCCGCGTGGCGGCGCTCGCCCGGCGCCCGCCCTCTGTCGATGCCATCACGATGCTGAGGGTGGGAGACCTGGAGCTGGACCTCCTGAAAAGGACGGTAAGCCGCGCGGGACGCCGCATCGAGTTACAGGCCCAGGAGATGAAGCTCCTCGAATATCTCTTACGCCACAAGGGCGAAGTCGTGACCCGAACGATGATGCTTGAAAATGTGTGGTCGTTTCACTTCGACCCACAGACGAATCTTATCGAGAGCCACATGAGCCGTTTGCGGGCGAAGATCGATCGCGGGTTTGGCGCGGACCTCATTCACACGGTTCGCGGCTCCGGTTACCGGATCGAAGCGTCGCCGCCATGAAAAAATCAAGCTCCTTCAACAGCGCCGCTTTTCGCTTTGCTTTGCTGATTGCAGGCCTGTTCGCTGTGGGGTCGATCGTCTTGCTGACGATCGTCGAACATTCGCTTCGCGCCTATGCGGCCGAGGCGACGGCAGTTGGGCTTCGATCTGAAACAGCCATTCTGACCGAGGATTGGCCAGATGGTGGCAAGCAGGAGGTGATCGATAGCATCCGCCGTCGCCAGCGATCAGCTTTCGAGCAACCGTTTCACTTTCTGCTTCTAGACGCGGGCAACAAGCATCTGGCGGGGGATTTGCCTTTGACGGCCGCCCGGAAGGGTTGGGGGCAGGTGACTTTTGTGGACGACAAGCCTCAACCTGGTGAGTCGGGCGATCCCGAGACGTTCCAGACCCTAGGGACGCGGCTGTCGGACGGTTCGCTGCTGGTGGTGGCAACCGATACATTCGACGTACAGCGGGTTCGGCAGCGCCTTGTTGCATTCACGATCGGATCGAGCATCGCCTTGACCGTCCTGGCGCTGATCGGCGGCTATTTTATCGGGCTGATGTTCCTGCGCCGGCTTGATCGCGTTAACGGCGCGGTGGCCCGGATCATGTCGGGAGACATGGCCGAACGCTTGCCCGCGATCGGCATGAGTGCCGAGTTCGATCACTTGTCCACGAACCTCAATGCGATGCTGGACCGGATCGCCGCGTTGATGGAAGGGCTTCAGCAGGTATCGACTGATGTCGCCCATGACCTGCGGACGCCGCTTACCCGCCTTCAACAGCGCCTGGAGGCGATGCAGGGCAATAATTCCGAGGCTGCCTACGAGGCTGGCATCGCGGGGGCTTTAGCTCAGATCGACGAGATACATGTCATATTCAGGGCCTTGCTTCGAATTGGCCAGATTGAAGGCGGTGAGCGACGCGACCTTGCTCATATTGATCTTTCCGAATTGTTGGGTCGAATATCTGAAGCGTACCAGCCCGTCGCCGAGGACGCAGGCAAGTCGTTGCGAGCCTCGATTGATGAGGGTGTTGCGGTCCTCGGTGACGCCGAATTGCTTGCCCAGCTGCTCACCAACCTGATCGACAACGCGCTTGTCCACACGCCCCAAGGCACGAATATCACGATCGCTCTTCACCAGGAGGCTGCGTGTGCGGTTGTTACCGTCGCGGACAATGGGCCGGGCGTACCTGCCGATCAGCGTGGCAAGATTCTCCGGCGATTCTATCGCCTCGACCAAAGCAGGCATACGCCTGGCGCGGGCCTGGGACTGGCGTTGGTCGCTTCAATCGCCGCGTTGCACGGCGCAGAGCTGATGATCGAGGACAACGAACCCGGGTTGCGGGTTCGGCTACGGTTCGCCGCCGTCGCGTGACCATACAAGTAAATTCGACTGTCAGGGTACAAGGAGCCATTGCGTGAAATCTTCGATCATCGCCGTCGTGTTTGCCGCAACCGCGCTGGCTGGGGCCGCCCATGCCGATGCGGTTTTGGACTATTCGTTGACGAACAGCATCGCGCTCGGGTCTCCAGACCGGTGGGATTATGCCGTGTTCGATGGTCCTACGAAGCGGGTCTACGTGGCGCACGGCGATTGGCTCACCGTTCTCGATGCGCAGACAGGAGTGGTTATCGGACAGGTTGAGGGGATAGCGGGCGGCACCCATGGCACCGCTATATCGGCGCGCGATGGCTTCGGCTTTACGGACGACGGCGAGAAGGGGGAGGCTGTCGCGTTCAACCTCAAAACGTTGAAGGTAATTGGCCGTATCCCCGCGGGGGCGGATGCCGATGGCATGGTCCGTGATCCCGCTACCGGGCATATATTCGTGATCGAGGGCGACCCAGGTACCGTAACCGTGATCGATCCGGTGCAGCAGAAAGCGATTGCGACGATTAACGCAGGCGAAAAGATGGAATATGCCGCTGCGGACGATCAAGGTCACGTCTTCGTGGCGGGCGAAGCCAACAGCGACGTTCTTGAGATTGATGCGCGCACCAATAAGATCGCGGCGCGCTGGCCGACGCCGAATTGCAAGAGCCCGCATGGTCTTGCGCTGGACAAGGCAGGGCAGCGCCTGTTCATGGGGTGCGCTAACGCCCGGATGATGGTGGTCGATGCGCATACCGGGCATGTCGTTGCGGATCTTGCTATTGGCGCAGGAAGCGACGCGGTTGCCTTCGATCCCGTACGGATGCGGGTGTTCAGTTCAAACGGACGCGATGGGACGGTCACTATCTACCAGCAAACCTCCGCTGACGAATATACTGCGCGCGCGCCGATACATACGGCAGTGAGCGGCAGGACGATGACCCTCGACCCGGCGACAGGACGGCTGTTCGTTATCGCCGCCGAGACCGATCCCAGCGCGACACCGGGTGGCCGCCCGCATGTGCGGCCGGGAACCGTTCGCGCGCTCATCTATGATCCAGTTAAGTAAGCATGGATCAGCCTGCCACGAAGGAGCCACATGGCATGGCGAACCAAACCGACGCGCAAATTGCCTTGAGCAAGGTACCAGAAGTCACACTGACTTTCTGGATGATCAAAATCTTGGCAACGACGCTTGGTGAGACCGGCGGCGACACGGTGAGCATGACCATGAAGCTCGGCTATCTGGTCGGGACTGCGATATTCGCGACGCTTTTGGTTGTCTTTGTCGTGTGGCAGATCAAGGCGACACGTTTCCATCCCGCTCTTTATTGGGCGACCATCATAACCTCCACCACTGCGGGAACGACGATGGCCGACTTTGCCGATCGGTCTCTGGGCATCGGCTATCCCGGTGGTGCGACTCTGCTCCTCATCTGTGTGTTGGGCTCGCTCGCGGTCTGGCATTTCACGCTCGGATCGGTCTCGGTGGACACGGTTCGGACGCCGAAGGCGGAGATTTTCTACTGGGTCACCATCACCTTCTCCCAGACGCTCGGCACCGCTCTGGGCGACTGGATCGCTGACGCCGGGCTCGGTTACGAGGGTGGGGCGGTGGTGTTTGCCGCCGGGCTGCTGCTGCTCGTTGCCGCCAATTATTGGACAACCGTGTCTCGGGTTTTTCTCTTCTGGGCAGCGTTCATTCTTACCCGGCCGCTTGGCGCGACCGTGGGTGATTTGCTCGATAAGCCCCTCAACCAAGGCGGGCTTGCGTTCAGTCGTCCGCTCGCGTCAGCTGTCCTCGCCATTGTCATTGTCGGGTGTATCCTGCTGCTCCCGCAAAGGGCGGGGCGCCACCCCGGCGAAGAGCGAAAGACAGGCTCGTAAGCACTTCGCTGCCCAGTCCATCGGTGGCAACACTTGGCCTGGAAGCTCACCTTCAAGAGGCGGTGTCGTTTCCCATAGTGCTGGCGCTATTGCTCCCAATTGGAGTTCTAATCATGATCAGGCCGTACGAAATTCGAGACTTTTTTGTGATTTCAATACTTGCGATGACTCTTACAGGGTGCGTTACAGCAGCGGCTCATGATGACGCCATCCGGTTGGTATCAAATGCAGATATAGTAGTCGTGCGCGCGACCGCTCACCGCAAAAAGGACGGCATTCTAATTGGCGGAGACGTGCGCAGGACAAATGGTTATGCGGGAGCGGTGCCCGGTCATCTTGAAGTAATAGCACGTGACCGATCCGGGAGCATCATCGCGGCCGTGAAAGCGACTTGGGGAGAATTCATGACCCGCCGTTTTCGGTTGGCATATTTCTCGGCGTTTTTGAGAGTCAGTGATCCATCGGCAATAGCGACAATCAGCATCGAGCCTGTCACAGCGCGACCTGAATGACAGGGGCCCCTGGTGCGGGGCGCTACTGGACAAATCCTGGTGGTGTTTGGGCACGCATCCCAGCGTGGGTGCCCGCTCTCCGGTGTACGCCATCCGACGATGCTGAAGTCGCCGTGGTACGATGTCCCTCCTCATTCTCAAGCATGCGCATGACCGGCAGATCACAGGGAATCGGTTTCCGTTGCCATGTGCGAGTTCACGCAGTGGTGCGGGTGGGAGGTAGCGCTTTCATTCTGCGATCCGCAGCACCACTGGCAGGATGCCATGCATATTGGAGGCTGCAGTGACACTTAGGCCGCGGTCAAAGCGATATTAAAGCATCCTTTTGTTCGTGGTATAGATAGGGTAGGTAGGTATCCTATGGGACATCTGGTAATTAGCAATGACGAACTTCTGAAGCGGGTCCGCCGGATCGCAGGCCAGGTCAAAGCGATCGAGAAAGCGCTGGCGGCAGGCACGGATTGCTCGACGACGCTGCATCTCGTCGCAGCGACACGGGGCGCCATGAACGGTCTCATGGACGAGATTATTGAAGAGCATGTCCGAGCTCATGTAGCGGACCCTGACCTCTCTCCCGAGGATCGCTCTGCCGGCGCAGAAGAATTGATCGCGGTCATACGCCGCTACGCCAAATAAGGCTCAGATATTGACGACGACCCGCGACATTGATGCCTTTACGCACGACCATGGGGTCGGTACATAGAACAGACCCAAATATACGCTAAGCGCCGACAGCCCCGCTCCGGGTGTCGGGAAACACCCGTTTGTCGCGCATCTGCGATGGCGATAGGGTTTTCCGTCATCCCTGGTGCCTAGCGACGACTTTTGGGACAAAGCCGTCGTAGCAAGCTCAGCCACATTGAGTCGATCTACGGGAAAGGCTGTCTTGCACTCGGCGCCTCTTGCGCGACGGCATGGCGATCGCTCCCCCCGTCTAGAAAGGGATAGGCTATCGAAAGAGTCTGGGTGACATCGTCCAGCCAAACGATCAATTTCGCTATTGATTTCATCATGGTAGGCCGCTTGCATGACCGCATCCGATCGCGCCGAACAGAATCTAATCCTCCGCTGTCCGGAGCCGCTCAATGCGGAAACGCCTCCGGATAAACTGATCACGTCCTTCCTGACGCCGCAGGCGAATTTCTACATCCGCAGTCACGGACCTACGCCGGAGCTGGCCGACGATCATCGTATAGCGCTGGACGGCTTGGTCGACCGCCCGCGCTCCTACACGGTCGCCGAACTTCAAACGGCATTTGCGACCCGGACAGTGACCGCGACCATGCAGTGCGCCGGCAATCGTCGGGCACATCTTCAAGACGTGGAAAAGACTTCGGGCGATCCCTGGGACGTGGGCGCGATCGGCAATGCGGCTTGGACCGGCGTCGCACTGTGCGACGTACTCGCCGCGGCCGGCATCCAAGATGGCGCGTCGTTCGTCGGCACTACGGGGGCCGACGACGTGGATGTCGATGGTGAGACGGCGCCGTTCGGTGCCTCGATCTCGATCGCCAAGGCGCTAGAGCCGGACGTGCTCATCGCCTGGGGCATGAACGGCGAGGTGCTGGCCCCCGAACATGGCGCACCGCTGCGGCTCGTCGTGCCGGGCTATGCGGGCGTTCGTAGCGCCAAGTGGCTGACGCGCATCGAGGTGCGCGATCGCCCGTCCGATGCGCCGATCCAGGCCAAGGACTACAAGCTCTTTCCGGCGTCGGTAGCGAAGGAGGACGCGGATTGGGACCGGGGCCTGACGATCGAGGAGATGCCGCTCAACGCTGCGATCTGCGCCCCCGTGGACGGCGCGCATATCGGCGCCGGCGCATGCGAAATCGCGGGCTATGCGGTCGCCTTCGGCCGAGCGGTCTCGCGCGTCGAGGTCTCCGTCAATGACGGCACCGACTGGCTGCAGGCGGAACTGACCAGCCAACCGGATTCACCCTGGAGCTGGACGCAGTGGCACGTCACGGTCGATCTCTCGCCCGGGCTCCACGTCCTGGTCGTGCGCGCCGTCGACGGTGCCGGGCAGATGCAGCCCGAACGGCCCGAAGCGATCTGGAACTTCGCCGGCTATCTCTCGACGGCTTGGCATCGCATCACCGTCACCGCCGGCTGATGGACGCGCCGCACGACGCCGATCGGGCCCATGCGAAGCTGGCGGAGAGCGCGAGCGCGCTGAAGGACAGCGCAGTCCAGCAGGTGGACAGCGCTGATCGTCGCACGGAGCTTGCCGCAGACCGCACAATCCTCGCCGGTGAACGCACCTATGCCGCCTGGGTGCGTACCGGACTGGCGGCGCTCGCTTCCGGGATCGGCGCGCGCGCGCTGCTCAAGGACGTCGTGTTCCCGTGGCTGGCGACGGCGACCGGGACCATGCTGATCCTGTTCAGCGCCTTTTGCTTTGTCGCCGCGGTGTGGCGCGAGATGGGTGCCGGCGCCCCGCCGCCACGACCCGACATCAAGCGCCTGCCAGCGGCGTTGCTCCTGGTAATGAACGGGTTTCTTATGCTCGTGTCGCTGGCCGCGCTCGTCGGCATCTGGACGGCGCGCTCGTAGCGCAGCAGCGCTAACCACGCTACGGGCCGATCAGACCCGGCAGCGCATCGGCGGCTTTCGTGCGGTATCGCCCCTTGTGACGCAGCCCGAAAACGACGCGCGGGTCGAAACCGATCGGTCCCGCATGTAGCGTACCCGGGTCGGTCCATATAACGGGCTCAGATAGACCCTGGCGACTGACAGGTCCGAGCATTTGCCCGACCAACATGCCCATTGACGGTTGGGGCCAACGTCTCATACATCGACCTCGGCAATGGATTTCTGCCGGGCAATTTGGCCGAACCGCTCTGACATGAGCTGATGATTCCTACTTGGCGCCGTCAGGCAGCAAGGAGGAATTGTGCGCGCTACCTTTCGCAATCTGGTCGACACGCTGAACGTTGCGGCATTTGTGCGCGATCGTCACGACCATGCGATCTCTGTCCTGCGCTGGGCGCTGATCCTGCTGCCCATGGCGGCACTCGTCGGGACGCTATGTGCGGCGTTCCTGTTGAGCCTCGATACCGTTACGCGACTGCGGTTCGCATCGCCCTGGCTGCTCTATCTGCTGCCGGTGGGCGGGTTCGTGGTCGGATTGCTCTACCATCTCACCGGGCGCTCGGTGGAGGGCGGCAACAACCTGATCGTCGAGCAGATCCACGAGCCGGGCGGCGGTGTGCCGCTGCGGATGGCGCCGCTCATCTTCTTCGGCACAGTGGTGACGCATCTTTTCGGTGGCTCGGCCGGACGTGAAGGCACCGCCGTCCAATTAGGCGGAAGCCTTGCCAGCGGTTTCGGCCGCGCGCTCCACCTCGATGCGGGCGGCACGCGCATCCTGTTGAAGACGGGGATCGCAGCCGGGTTCGGCGCGGTCTTCGGCACGCCGATCGCAGGAGCGGTCTTCGCGCTCGAAGTGCTGGCGATCGGCCGCGTTGAATATTCCGCGCTGGTGCCTTGCCTTGTTGCAGCGCTGGTCGGCGATTGGACGTGCCTCGCCTGGGGTATCCATCACGGTGTCTACCCGATCGGTGCGTTGATACCCGTCGATGCGCTGCTCGTGACGAAGGCAGGTGTTGCGGGGATCATATTCGGACTGGTCGGTCTGGCCTTCGCCGAAGCCAACCACGTGGTCGGGGGATGGCTCAAGCGGATCGTTCCCTATGGTCCACTACGTCCAGTGATCGGCGGGGCCGTCGTTATCGCGCTCGTCTTCCTATTCGGCACGCGCGACTATCTGGGCCTGGGTGTCCTGGCAGCGGGGCCCGACAGCCTTACCATCGCCAGCTTCTTCGGACCGGACACGCATCCGTGGAGTTGGGCGATCAAGCTGCTGTTTACCGTCGTCACGCTCGGCGCGGGTTTCAAAGGCGGTGAAGTCACGCCGTTGTTCTTCATCGGCGCAGCGCTCGGTAACGCGCTGGCGCCTTTCTTGGGCGTGCCGACGGGCCTGTTCGCCGCGATCGGCTTTGTCGCGGTGTTTGCCGGGGCCGCCAATACCCCGCTCGCCTGCACCTTCATGGGAATCGAACTGTTCGGCGCCGCCTATGCGGTGCCGATCGCCGTCGCCTGTTTCGTGGCCTATCTCTGCTCGGGCCACAACGGCATCTACCTGTCGCAGCGCGTTGCGATACCCAAGGTGCCGGCAGACGGTCTGGCGCCCGATGCGACACTGCGCGAGACACGTACACGCCGCACAGCACTTCGCGCGCAAAACCGCGTGTCGTGAGTTGATGGCTTAACCTGATCCTCCAGATACGTCGGGCGCAGCCTTCGGATCGGGGTCCTGTGCCTTGCCCTTCGCGGAGCCCGGCTGCTTCGTGCTCATGGCAGTCAGATAGGCGACGATCGCCGGTACGTCGGCTGCGGCGACGGGTGCCTTGTAGACCTCGCGCATCTTGGTGACCTCCGCGGTCCACTGGTCGCCAGAGAGTGGTGGCTGGTTCAGCGCCATGCTCGCCGAATGACACGACGTGCAGTTGGCATTGATGACATCGGCATGCGGGCCGGCGGGATATTGACCTTCGTCGGTCGGAAGATCGACCGAGGTGGACGCCAGCGAAAAGCCGCGCGCCGAGACGCTTGGCGGCGGTGGTGCAGTCGGGGCCGCAGGCGGCGGGGCGACACGGCTGTTCGGGGAACCGATCGCAAGCAGCAGAACGACGGTCGCGCCGACGAACCCGAACGACAGCGTGCCGATGGAAGGCGTTTTCACAGGCGTTGCTCCTCAGCCGACGACGATGTTGGTGGTTTCGATGTTGCCGCGCATGAAACCGCCCGGGTTCCAGATCGGCGTCATCGGCTGCGCGAGGCCGGCGGTGTTCCAGCAGCGCGACATCAGCCTGGTCGGGCCCGCATGGGTGAGCGGAACCTGCGCATCCCAGCGGCGGAAACTGTATTTGCCGTGATCGGGGCCGAGCGTCGTCTTGTACCAGGTCTTGCCGTTGTCGGTCGACACATCGACCTTGGCGACGCCGCAATCGCCCCCCATCGCAATGCCGCCCAGCGGGATCGAGCGGTCGAACGCGATCGCCTGCCCTTCGTCGAGGCTCGTGACCCAACTGCGCGGGATCATCTTGTTGATCGGAACGGCCGGGAAATCCTTCTGGCCCGGCCGCACGTTCGCGCCTGGAGTGTCAGGGATTTTGTAAGCCTTGGCCATCCAGTAACCGTCGTCGGGTGCGGCGAGCACCTCGATGTCGTTCAGCATCTTGACCCAATAGGTCGAATACCAGCCGGGTACGATCAGCCGGACCGGGAAGCCATTGAGGAGCGGCATCTGCTCGCCGTTCATTCCGAACGCCAGCATCACTTCGCCGTCGCGTGCGTGGTCGATCGACAGCGACTTGGCGAAATCCGGTGCGCCCGTGACCACCGGCTGGTCGAGCGCACCGAACCGTACCGCGACCGCGCCCGGCTTCACGCCGGCGATGTCGAGCACGTCGCGTAAGCGAACGCCGAGCCATTTGGCGTTGCCCATCGCCCCGTGACGCCACTGCGCACCCGCCACCGGAGGCTGGAACAACGCCCGCGAATTGCCCGAGCATTGGTTGATTGCCGCCAACTCGACGCGCGGCAGCTTCAGCAGTTGCGCGAGCGAGATCGACAGCGGACGCGTGACCGCGCCGTACACCTTGATCCGGAACGCCTCGACATCGATCGCGGTCGGGATGTCGGCCCAGTGCCAGCGGACGAAGAACTGGTCGTTCGGCGTGAAGACGTCGCCATTGAACACGCTCATCGGCGTTTCCAGCAACGGCGGGTGGATACGCTGGAGGATCATGTTGCCCTTGCCGGGGAACGCGTTGGTCATGGGCCGTTCCGATGGGCCACCTGGCAGATGCAGATCGACCATGCTCTGCGCCAGCGCGGGTGCGGCGATCAGCGCGCCGCTACCGATCGCGGCTTCTGAGAGAAAGCGACGGCGGTTCATCGCCTGCGCCAATTTCATATCCAGGCTGTCCACCAGCATTCTCCCTTCGATGTCATGCTTTTATGCGCGACCCGTCCGCCGGTCTACCCGGTACGGGTCGATCGGATGCGACGGTTCGATCCGACAGGACGATCAGTTCGGCCCATCAATTGGCTTGGGCGATGCAGGGCGACACGAACAGGTTCCCGCGCCAGCCGCCCGCGACCGTCTTGGCGCCGACCAGCAGCCACATTGCTGCGAGCGCCACTGTGAGGACAGTGCCGACGATCCCGAAAAAGCCGAGCTGAAGCGTCGTGCCGAGCTTGAAGGTGGCGACCGTGGAGACGCCAAGCGGGAAGGTATAGCCCCACCAGCCGAGGTTGAACGGAATGCCCGCGCGCCAGTAGCGGATCGTGATCAGCGTCGCGAGCGCCAGCCACCACAGACCGAAACCCCAGAGCAGCAGCCCGGCAATCGTGCCAATCCCCTGCGCTACCGCGCCGATCTGCCCCAGGCCGTTGGCGGCGAGGATCGCGGGCGCGTTGCTGCCGAGCACCAGCATCCCAAGCGCGCCGGTGCCAATCGGACCGAGCGCGAGCCAGCTCGAGGCGGCCATGCTCTCGTGCGGCAGCTTGTGCAGTGCCATCCGCAGGATCAGGATCGCGAGGATGCCGAACGCGACCGGCACTGAATAAGCCCAGAGCACATACGACGTTGCGAGCACGACGAACTGGTGATGCGCGTCCGCCAGATGCGGGGCGAGCAGGCCGCCGCTCGCACCTGCGACCTCCGCCGCGACCACCGGCAGCAGCCACACCGCGGTCATGCCGTCGAGCGAATGTTCGTGCCGCGTGAACATGAGGTAGGGGATCGCCACACCGCAGGCGAGCGACATCGCGACGTCGATCCACCACAATGTCTCGGCGATCGGGATCACGCCGGCGCCGAACCGCGGCAGGCCGAACGCCAGGAACCCGTTGATGATCGTCGCGAGGCCCATCGGGATCGTACCGATGAACATCGATACGGTGTTGTGCCCGAAGATCCGCCGCGCCTCGTGCCCGAAAATCGTCCAGCGCGCGGTGTAGAGCCCGGCGAACAGCGTGAAGAGCGCGATGTTGAAATACCACAACACCTCGCCGACCGGGTGCAGCGATGCGCCGACGCCCGGCACCTGCGGCAAGGCGAGCGCGAGAATGCCGGTGCCCATCGTAGCGGCGAACCAGTTGGGGGTGAACTGCCGGATCATCTCGCGCGGGGAGTCGAGCCGGCTGAGGGGCTTCAGGCCATCGAAAACGGGTTTCAGATCGGCGGTCACTTGCCAGTCTCCTTGATGAGATCGGTCAGCGCATCGGCCGCCCGCGTTCGATACCGCTCTTTATGGCGCAGCGCGTAGAACGGACGCCGCGGCAGACCGAGCGGTAGATCGTGCAACGTGCCGGCCGCGATTGCAGGTGCGACGACATGCTGCGACAGCACCGCGACGCCCGCCCCGGCCTCGACCGCGCTACGTACCGCCTCGTTCGATGGTAGCATCAGCGCCACGGTGAGGTCCGACGGATCGACGCCGCGCTGGCGCAGCACCTCCTCGAACGACCAGCGCGTGCCCGATCCCTGCTCGCGGACGATCCAGCGTGCGGCGCGGATCCAGTCCTCGTCGATCGTGTCGGCTGCGCGGTCGCTTACCAGCACCATGCGGTCGTTCGCGACCGTCCAATGCGCGAGCGCGGGCTCGTCGATCACACCCTCGACGAAGCCGAGCTCGACCGCACCGTCGAGCACGCGCGCCGCGGCCCCCTCGGTGTTGTCGATCGCCAGTTCGATTGAGATCGCGGGGTAGCGCGCATGGAACGCGGCCAGCTGGCGGGGCAGCCAATAGCCCGCGATCGTCTGGCTTGCGACTAGCCGCAGAGTGCCGCGCTCCAGTCCTGCATATTCGGCCAGTGCAAGTTCCGCGCTGGCGGCACGGCCAAGCACTGCGCGTGCGTCGACCAGAAACATGCGGCCCGCTTCGGACAGTTCGATCCCACGGCCGACCCGGTGGAACAGCGGCACGCCGTGCCGGGCTTCCAGCGCGGCGATGGCAGCGCTTGCGGCTGACTGCGTCACATTGAGCGCTTCGGCCGCGCGCGTCATGTGCTCGCGCTCAGCGACACCGACGAAAATCCTGAGTTGTTCCAGGGTCATGCCCGATCTCCTTGCCCCAATGATAGGGAAAGGAGATCAATCGCACCAACCAAAGATTACGGTCATTCCAATCAGATATACCGATCGGTCATTTCAGAATGTCGATAACCGCCTCACGTTCATCGACCAGTTCGGCAATCGTGCGATCAAGCATCGTTCGCTGGAATGGATCGAGGATCAGTCCTTCGATACGCGCATACCCACCGCTTTTGCAGTGCACCGGCACGCCGCACACCAGCCCTTGCGGGATACCGTAGGAGCCATCTGACACCACGCCCATCGACACCCAATTGTCGCCTGCGCCGTGCACCCAATCGCGCAGATGGTCGATCGCCGCATTTGCTGCCGACGCGGCCGAGGACGCACCCCGTGCTTCGATGATCGCGGTTCCGCGCTGCGCAACGGTGGGGATCAGGGTCTCGCGGTACCAGGCCTCGTTTCCGATACGGTCGGCAAGCTTTTGGCCATCGAGTTCGGCATTCCCCCAGTCGGCAAACTTCGTCGGCGAATGGTTTCCCCAGACGACGAGCTTTGTAATCGCATCGACACCGACACCCGCCTTGGCCGCAAGCTGTCCCTGCGCGCGGTTGTGATCGAGGCGGATCATCGACGTGATGTTTTCGGCAGGGAAACCCGGTGCGCTTTGCGCAATGATCCAGGCATTTGTGTTGGCGGGATTACCGACGACCAGGATCTTGGCGTCGCGTTTGGCCACTGCGTCCAGCGCTGCGCCCTGCGTCTTGAAGATCGCTGCGTTGGCAGCGAGCAAATCACGGCGCTCCATGCCCTTCGAGCGGGGACGAGACCCGACCAGCATGGCCGCATCGATGTCCTTGAAAGCCACCATCGGATCATCAGTAATGATCACATCTGCCAGCAGCGGGAACGCGCAATCCTCCAGTTCCATGACCACGCCGCGTACTGCGTCCAGCGCCTGCGGCACGTCGAGCAGTTGAAGGATAACGGGCTGGTCCGGTCCGAACACGTCACCCTGCGCGACCCGGAAGAGCAGCGAATAGCAAATTTGTCCTGCGGCACCGCTGATCGCGATCCTGACGGGGGGCTTGGTCATTTTGGAAAGGGCTTTCGTTGGGAGATTACAGACGGTGTGAGACCGATCAACGCGCCGTCAGGGCAAGCGCCGCATCGCGCCCGGATGGCACCAGATTGGCGAGACCTTTTCCTGATCTTACGGCACCAGGAACGTAGATCAGGCTCTGCGCATCCGTACTGATCGGGATCGTCGACACGGTGGTGTACGTCAGCGTGTCGATCCCAGCGACCTTGTTGGTTCCGGCCAGGCTGGCATAGATCCTCGTACCATCGCCCGACGGCCAAACCGCACTCGGAGCCGCTTGTAGCGGGACGGTTGCCACAGCCTCCAGGCTGTCGGTTCTATAGACCTTGATTGCAGGTTGATCGCCGCCAACGCTGACATAGGCAAAGGAATCGTCTGCGCGCTGGGCGAAGTTGACCGCGCCCGTTGCTGGACCAGTGTTTATCACTTCGCGTACCGCAAACGGCGGTTTGGCAGCAAAGACCGTGGTCGTGCCGCTCTCGCGGCGTGTTGCCCAGATCTGTTTGCCATCTGGCGAGACCGCGATTGCTCCCGCACCTGCACCGTTGCTGGCAACGTGTCCGACGACGCGCCGATGCTCGACGTCGACAACCAGGATGGACGGCCTTTCAGTAAGCGATACAAAGGCATAGCGTCCGTTTGGCGACAGGATGGTCGCGCCCGCTCCGCCACTTGCTGGTACGCGGGTGATCTCCCGCGCTGTCTTAGGATCCACGACCGCGATGGCATGTTCATCGCCGAGCGAAACCCAGAGTTCGTGCCCATTGGGCGTAAACGCGACGGCGGTAGGCGACGTCTGGAACACGGTCCGGCCTCGTTCCGTGTTCGTGGCCAGATCTACGAGCGTCACACTGTGCTGCGCTAATGCCGATACCGCCAGGGTCCGCCCGTCACGCGTTGCAGCCAGGTGCTGGACTTTGGGGCTGGAAAAGCTGGGCTCAGCTATCGCGCTTTTGGCGAGGTCGATCCGTCCCAGTTCGTTGCCCGCTGCAGGATCGATGACAACGATCTTCGTCGATGTAGGGTCAGACACATAGATCCGGTCATGATGGCTGAGGTCGATATCAGCCTTCGACCACGGTGCCTGAACCGCCTTGATATCGTAGGGAAAGTCGTCCGCCGCAGGTGCAGCCCAATAGGCCTGAGCGATCGCCGGGACTGGCGCTACGGAGGCCAACATCGCGGCAACCAGAACGATCGCAGCTTTCATCGTTTGATCCTTATCACGGACCCGGCGGGTGATCGTGCCGGTCCGATGCCGCTAGATCGACCGATATGTCCCTCGCGTCCAACGCATGGTCGCGATGATTTCAATACGAAAACGCGATTATAGATCGCCGACCGTTCCTGTTAAATGATTGGAATGACCGTGGTTATGCGTTGGACCGACCGCCCCGCCGCAATCATCTATCCTGTCACGCTCGGCATTCATCGAGACGCGCGGAGACTTCCTCATGGCAACACAGCCGATCTACGATCTCGCTACCGAGACACTCGTTGCTCCTAAGCCTGTGCGTCGACATCTCGCAATCGTGCCGGATGCAGGCAATTATGACGAGCTGGAAAGAACGGCTCCAGGCATCGCATCGCGCGGCGTCCATCCTGCCACGTTGGGCTTGCTCGTCGGCGTGTATGCAGCAATGTTGCTGACTTTCTGGACCTTCTTCGCACGTGATGCAGCTACGGCGCTCGTCCTGACGGTCGTGTCGGTCTTCATGATCCTGTATTTCGGTCTGATTGCTGGCGGCATCGTACTCAGCGATACTCCCGCCCCCGGCGAACCCCTCCGTTCGTTCTCGGAGTTCATCAAGGGCCCGGTCGATATCTTGACGGGCACGATCACAGGGCGCGAAGCGGCTATACAGATGCTCTTTCTCCCGGCCTGCATGGCCGTGCTAGCAACGATTATCGGCATCATCGCTCGCGTGTCGTAAACAGGAAAACTAGGGACAGGACGATGAGATCACGCATGACCTTGCTGATGGCGATAGGCTTGTCCGTATCGACCGCTGCTATCGCGCAAACGGACGGCTTCGCGTCCGCGATGGATGCGGCGATGACGCGGATGCACGGCGCGATGATGACCGGCTATTCAAACGATCCCGATCGCGACTTCGCAAGGATGATGATCCCGCATCATCAAGGTGCGATCGACATGGCTGAGATCGAGCTGCGTTACGGCAAGGACGAACGCCTGCGCCGGCTTGCGCAAGGGATCATCGTCGAACAGCGTCAGGAAATCGCGGTGATGCAGGGCATCCTATCCGAAGGCGGCGCGTTGCCACGTCACACCGGACCGACCGCGACTGGTCACCCCCATCACGGAGACCGTCCATGAAGCGTTTCACCCTAACCGCCTGCACCGCCTTGTGCTTTTCAGGCCCTGCGTTTGCCCAGCAAGTGCCCAATGCGACCCCCGACATCCCTGTCAGCGCGCAGGACCGGTTCTACACGTCGGACCAGTTCTCCAACACCGTGTCGGTGATCGACCCATCAACCAACACGCTGCTCGGCGTCATCAAGCTCGGCGACCAGACCCCCGCCAACCTCAGCCCGCTCTACAAGGGGCAGCTGCTTGTCCACGGCATGGGCTTCTCGCCCGATCGTAAGACGCTGGCGGCGATCTCGATCGGTTCGAACTCGGTGACGTTCATCGATACCGCGACCAATGCCGTGAAGCACACGACCTATGTCGGGCGCTCGCCGCATGAGGCGTTTTTCCGCCCCGACGGTCGCGAAGTCTGGGTCGCGGTGCGCGGCGAGGATTATATCCAGGTGCTCGACGGCAAGACCTTCGCGCCGACCACGCGCATCCCCGTCCCCAACGGCCCCGGCATGACGATTTTCTCGCCGAACGGGAAATACGGCTATGTCTGTTCGAGCTTCTCACCCGAGACCGTGGTGATCGACACCGCCTCGAAGAAGATCGTCGGTCGCGTCAAGCAGGCAAGCCCGTTCTGCCCCGACATCGCCGCGACGCCCGACGGCAAGCAGGTCTGGCTGACGCTGAAGGACGTCGGCAAGGTCATGGTGTTCGACGCCAAGCCACCCTTCGCAGTGCTGAAGACGTTCGACACCGGCGCGATCACCAACCACGTCAACATCGCCCGCACCAAGGCCGGCCAGTTCGCCTATGTGACGGTCGGCACCGAGAATGTCGTGAAGGTGTTCCGCACCACCGACTTCGTGCAGGTCGCGAGCATCCCGGTCGGCGCGCTGCCGCACGGTCTGTGGCCGTCGGGCGACGGCTCGCGGATCTATGTCGGGCTGGAGAACGCCGACGCTGTTGCGGCGATCGACACCGCCAGCAACACCGTCATCGCGACGATTCCGATCGGTCAGGGGCCGCAAGGCGTGGCCTATGTTCCCGGCGCGGTGCCGGTAGGCGAAGGCCGTGCAAACCTGATACCGCTCGCACAGGCCGGCATGAAGATCCAGCTGACCCTCGCCGGGACTGGCCGCAGCCAGGTCACGCTGTTCGATCAAGGCCAAGTCCAGATCCTGCAGGCGGCGGTTGCGGGCCTCAGCCCAAAGATGCCCTATGTCCTTGGGCTATCCTCCCGCGCTGATGGTGGCGGCGTGATCCAGCCTCTGGCAAAGTTCATGACCAATCCGGCTGGCGGCGCGATCGTCAACACGCTCGGACCGCTCCGCCAGATCGTCAGCGACGCGAAGGGCGACATGCGCCGGTACCTCGTCATTGCGTCAGGCGACCCGATGATGCCGAGCGCTGTCGTTCAGGTGCAGAAATGAGGGTTCAGGTGAACCCTGCGATCTCCTGTCCGTATCCAGTATCTTGGTCATGACGCCGGTATAGGTTGCCGCAGCGTCTTGAGACTGTCGGAAAACACATGTTTTCGGACACCCTTGGGTGATCCCTCGGCTTTGGTCGGCAATCCTGCGCCTGAATAGTCGACAAACCCTGTCGCTTTGATGTAGTGTACGACAAAGTGGTTTTGAGGGTTTGTCGTACATGCTGGTCGGATATATGCGGGTGTCATCGGCCGATGATCGCCAAACTGTCGATCTTCAGCGCGACGCTCTGGTCGCGGCGGGTGTCGATCCGCGTAATTTGCATACTGATAAGGCATCGGGAGCACGCGACGATCGACCGGGCCTGAAGGACTGCCTCGATTATCTGAGTGCGGGCGATACGCTGATCGTGTGGAAACTCGATCGGCTTGGGCGATCGTTGCCGCATTGGCTCTGTTGCAAAAATCGTGAAGCTTGAGCATGCTTGGCGGAGATTGGACGGACGGAACGATGACGGATTTCAAGTGGCGCCATTTCCAGGGTGATGTGATCCTGTGGGCGG
>NZ_SCNL01000014.1 GCF_005502745.1 Sphingomonas sp. 3P27F8 | reverse complement strand
TTTTACATTGGAGGATCTGGGCTTCATCTTCGTTCCTTCGTCACTACGACGAAGCCCAGATCCTCCTTAAATCACAACCTCAAATCTGTGCCATTGGTGCTGACGGCGGACAAGCAAACCCTCTTGTTCAACCCGCTCGATGCCCACGGTCGCACATGCCGCTACAACCCGCTCGCCTACATCAATCGACGCGATCAGGTCGAAGTCGTCAACGAGCTGCAAAAAATCAGCGTCATGCTTTTTCCCCTGCCCCTGCAGGGCGAGACGTTTTGGGCGGAAAGCGCAAGGACGGCGTTTCTCGGTGTCGCGGCCTATGTCGCCGCCACGGCGGATGATGGCGACGATGCGCTCCCCTTCACCATCGGCGAAATCTACCGCCAATTCGCCGCCGGCGATGCACAGAAGCGATTTCCCAAAATCATCTCGCAGCGCGAGCGGGAGGGCAAACCGCTATCAGGTGCGTGCGTGTCGGCGCTGCGGGATTGGATCATGGCCTCGGCCAATACCTTCACGTCAACCCGCCAGTCCGTCACCGCCAAGATCAATCTGTGGCTGAACCCCTATGTCGATGCGGCAACGGCTGTCAGCGATTTCGATCTGCGCGAGTTCCGCGACAAGCGGATCTCGCTCTATCTCGGCGTCTCGCCGGATGATCTGGATCGCGTGGCACCGATCTATGGCCTGCTTTTCCAGCAGCTCATTGACCTCAATGTCCGCGAGTTGCCCTCGGGTAACAAGCACCAGGTCCGCTTGCTGCTCTTGCTGGACGAGTTCTCGCGCCTCGGCCGCGCATCGGTGATCGCCAATGGCTTCAGCTACGTCGCCGGCTATGGCATTCGCCTCCTCCCCGTCATCCAGAGCGGAGCGCAGCTCGAGAACGTCTATGGGCCGAAAGTCGCCACGGAGATTGAATCCAACTGCGGCGTCCAGATGGTCATGCGCCCCGCGACCAACGATGATGCGAAGGATATTTCCGAGCGGCTTGGCACTTATACGTTTCGCGCCAAATCGCGCTCCTTCGGCATGTGGGGCCGTGGGGGCGGCTCGGTATCGGAATCCGATCAGCGCCGGCCCCTGATGCTTCCTCAAGAGCTGATGCAGCTCCCCGAAAAGGACATGATCGTCCTGCGCCTCGGCATCCCGCCCGTCTATGGCAAGAAAATCCGCTATTATACGGAGAAGGCCATGGTCGCACTGACCAAGATCCCCGCACCGCAAATGCCGAACATTCGACCCGACCCCACCGCACCGATAAACAGCCTGCGGGTGATCGCCGCGGCCGAGGCGGATGATAATGGCGCCCCTGGCTCGGCCCCGCCTGCTCATGGTCCTGGGCCGCAATCCGGAGGCGGCGGCACGGCCCCGACCCACCACCGCTTGAACCAAGCCGCGATCGCCGCCGCCATGGCCGCCCCTGCCGGGGAACGCACCAGCAAGCTTTTCCAACATATTGTTATGGTGGGCGAGGCAAAGGTCGCTTAGCGTTATGTGATCTTGCCCTCGCCGGTGGGATGACCCGAAGGGGGAACGGCTGCACAAGAGAGGCAGGCGCCTTGAAACCAATGGCAGTTTTTGCCATAATGGTAGTGAGGTGATTTATGGCTTCGATGAACGTCTCCCTTCCAGACCCCATGCGGGATTACGTCCAGCGCCGCATCGACAGCGGGCATTATGCCAGCGTGAGTGATTATGTTCGCGATCTCATTCGGCGCGATCAGGGTGAGACGCAGGATGTCGAACGGTGGCTGCATGATCTTGACGCCTCGATCGAACGCGGCCTTGCCGATGCGGAGGCGGGGCGCACCCACGACCTCGACGACGCCTGCGATGCTATCATCGACAGGATTCGGACACGGGCAAGCGCTCAGCCGCAATGAAAGTCATCCTGACGCCGGATGCGCTGGCCGACCTCGATCACATCGCCGAACATATCGAAAAGGACAATCCCGCGAGAGCCATCAGCTTTGTCGAGGAATTGCGTGAGGCGGCCCGTCGCCTTGCCGATCTGCCCCAGGGCTATCCTCTGGTGCCTCGCTATGAGCGCTACGGTATCCGTCGCCGTTCCTATCGCCGCTATGGCATCCTCTACCGGCCAGAAGCCCACCGTATCCTGATCCTGCGCTTTCTTGGCCCCGGTCAAGATCATGATCGCGCGCTCCAATTGGTTTGAGCGATCGCTTGCTAGGGATTGATCGGAGCGAAGGCGGGCCAGTCACGACTTTTGAGGCCGGGCTGTGACAGGAAGCTCGGGCCGTCCAGCAACAGCGTCATGCGCGTGTAGCCGATCCTGAGGGATTCGAGCGGCACCGCTCGCAATGTCTCTTCAAGACCGGCATATCGCTCGTCCGAGATCACCACATAGTTTATCCTGCCGGTCGAACATTCGATCAGGGCCTCGACAACCCGGCCCAGATTCATCCCGCTCTTGTCATCAACCGCCATGCCGATCAGGCCGGTCGCGGTGAACAGGTTCGGCGTATCGGATCTTTGGCTGGCTGTTTCGGCCGATCGGCCGCCATCCTCATATTTGGTCTGCTGCCCCAACCATCGCCAGATACCGACGAGGTTCGTCAGCATCAGGAATCCATTGGTGGCAACCAAGGCTGTCTGTCCTGTGGCGTAGCCCAATGTGGTCCAGCAAACCGAGCTGATGCTGAACACCACGAAGCCCCAGCCCGTCACGCGCGCGCCCAGGTTGGAAGCCGTCATCATCGCCGCGATCATCGTCGCGATCGTGGCGAGCCAACCGACGAGACTTATCATCGTCCCACCCCTCGCTGCGGCCCGCGTGGGGGCGGCGCAACCGGCAACGCCTTCACGCCGGCTGCGCCGACGCTTCCGCTGTCGGGAGCGAAACAGCCGCCTCGCTCGTCAGCAGCCGGAAGGTGAAGCTCTCTTGCAGGTACAGCTCAACCACCTCGGCGGTGTGGCTGAGATAGCCAATCGACAAGTCCTGTCCGAGATCGAGTTCGAAATCGCCGCCCCGTGTTGTCAGGACGACGCCGCCCGTGATGCCCGGCGCCCAGATGATATCGCCATCCACCAGACGATTGATGTGCTGGAGCACCGGATAGCCCTCCTCGCTGCCGCCGCTGATCGCGGTGAACGGATCATCGCCCAGCACCAGTCGATAAGGCCCCTCGACCCCGGCAAGGCGCAACCGGTCGACGGCTTGGGCGACGATGGCGGGATATCCGGCGACGGCCGTGGGCAGCGGCACCGGCTCGTTGCTCGCGCCGGGACGGATGCCGCCGATATCGGCAGCGGCATAGCCATCAAAGATCGCACGATTTTCGGCAAAGGCGATCGTGCGGGCAGCTTCCTTGAGCGGCTGCCAGTCGGAATCTTCGGAGCCACGCTCCACATCGTCGATCGCAGCGCGGGTCAGCGTGAAGGGCACGCGCAGTTCGACTACGGCATTGGCCGCACGCCGCACGGCCTGGACGCCATCGCTCGGCGCATCGATCGGCTTGGTGTGGCCCGTGCCCACGGCCGCGAGCGTAGCCCCCTTCGGGTCCGGCACGTCCACGACGCGGCGCGCGGCCAGATAGCGCTTGAGGGTTCGGGTCGCCTCTTGTTCGATCTGTGCCCAGGCGGCGTCTGAGATCGGGGCGAGTTCGCGATGGAGGTTATTCATGTCCGGCCTCGTCTTTGAGTGATCCAATGCGGAGCGATCCGTCCAATGCCGTTGGAGCCTCCGGGGTCGGAGCCGTGGGTGCCGGCGCAGCCACCGCTTCATCGCCATTGCTATCGTCGCCATCGGCCGCAGGCGGCCCCGGCGTCACGGCGTCCAGAAAGTCGGCCGACGGCACGAAATAGAGCGAGCCGGTCACGGCCCGGCTGACATCGAGCAGGCGATCGTAGTTGCCGGGCGGCAGGCCGATGAACATATTGTCGAGCATCCGCTCGATCCGCGTGGGTGAGCGGGCGTAACCGATGAAATAGGTGCCGAACTCCCCCTTGCCGACATCGCCGAACGGCATGTTGTCGCGCAGGATCTGGAGTTGCTCGCCGTCCTCCTCGATGTTGGTGAGGACGTTGTGCGCGAAGCTCGGCTTCGCTGCCTCGTCCAGCTCGATGTCCGACAGTTTCTCGCGCCCGACGATCTTCTCCTGTTGCTCGACGGGAATCGCGTTCCACTTGTCGAGGTCATGGAGGTATTTCTGGACGATCACATAGCTGCCGCCAGCGAAGACCGGATCGTCCGCCGCCCCGATCACCGTGGCATCTCTCGCCCCCTGCTCGACGGGGTTTTCCGTCCCATCGACGAAGCCCAGTAAGTCGCGATCATCGAAGTAGCGGAAGCCATGCACCTCGTCCGTGACCGAGGCGACGCCGGCGAGGCGCTTCACGATCTGCGCGGCCATCTCGAAGCACAGGTCCTGCCGTGCGGCGCGAATGTGGAACAGCAGGTCGCCGGGTGTCCAAGGCGCATGATGGACGCCATGAATTTCCCGGAACGGATGCAGCTCCTTCGGCCGCGGTGCCCCGAACAGTCGGTCCCAGGCATCGGAGCCGATCCCCATGATGCAGGAAAGCCCTCCATCCGCTGCCCTAAAGCCGACGCCACGCACCAGCGAGGAAAGGATTGCGCAGAGATTTCGCACCGCCATCTCGGGCTTTGCACCCGCGCCCATCGACACCACGAGGAAGATGGCTGCACGAGTGAGCCGGGCATCGACGGCCTGGGAACGTGCGGTAACATCCTGAGCGACAGTGGAAGGCAAGCTCGTCTCCTATGGCCGGACCCGGCCCATCGTTATGGCACACACCCAAGAGGCGGCTAAAGCGCCGCCTTGAGATAGGGCGCGGTCAGACTGCCTTCCGCCTCTGCAACGTCGCTAGGGACGCCGCTGGCGATGATTAGGCCACCTTCCTCCCCGGCTCCCGGTCCGAGATCGATGACCCAATCCACCTGTGCGATGGCGCGCATGTCATGCTCGACGACAACAACCGTATTGCCCACGTCGACAAGGCCCTGCAGGTGCCGCATCAGCCGGTCCGCGTCGGACGGGTGAAGCCCCGAAGTAGGCTCGTCGAGGATGTAGATGGTGTTGCCGCGCTGGGCGCGTTGCAGCTCGGTCGCAAGCTTGATGCGCTGCGCCTCGCCGCCCGACAGTTCCGTCGCCGGCTGCCCGAGCCTCAGATATCCAAGGCCGATCTCCCGCAGCACATCCAGCGAGCGCATGACGGACGCCTCACCCGCGAAGAAGTCGCACGCCTCGTCCACCGTCAGCTCCAGCACCTGGGCGATGTTGCGGCCGTTCCATTCGACTTCGAGCGTTTGCGGGTTGTAGCGGCTGCCGTGGCAGGTCGAGCACGGCGCATAGACGCTTGGCAGGAACAGCAGCTCCACCATCACGAACCCCTCGCCCTCACATACCGGGCAGCGGCCTTCGGCGACGTTGAACGAGAAGCGGCCGGGGCTGTAACGGCGCTTCTTGGCCAACGGAGTGCCGGCAAAGATCTTGCGCACATGATCGAACAGGCCGCTGTAGGTGGAGAGGTTCGAGCGTGGGGTGCGGCCGATCGGCTTCTGATCGACCCGCACCAGTCTGCGCACATGCTCCATGCCCGCAACGATGCGGCCTTCGGTCTCTTCCTGCGCAACATCAAGCAGCGGATCGGCATCCTCTTCCTCGGCAGCCGGCGAGCCGCCGAGCTGTTCCGCGACAAGCTCCGGCAGCGCCTGGCTGACCAGACTGGACTTGCCCGATCCCGAAACCCCGGTGACAGCGGTGAAGCAACCGATCGGAAGCTCGACGTCGAGGCCGCGCAGGTTGTTGCGCGTCACCCCCTCTAGACGGAGCCAAGCCTTTGCTTCGCGCGGGGTCCGGTCATGGGCGACGGGCTCTGCGAACAGATAGCGGCGCGTGATCGACGCCTCGACGTCGGCCAGTCCCGCGATCGGCCCGCTGTAGAGCACTTCACCGCCCTTTTCGCCTGCTCCTGGCCCTACATCGACCAGCCATTCGGCATGGCGGATCACGTCAAGATCATGCTCGACGACGAACAGCGAGTTGCCCGCCGCTTTCAGCCGCTCAAGGATGGTGAGCAAAGCTTCGCCGTCTGCCGGGTGCAGCCCCGCCGAGGGCTCGTCCAGCACATAGACCACGCCGAAAAGCTGCGAGGACAATTGAGTGGCAAGGCGCAGGCGTTGCAGCTCGCCGGAGGAAAGCGTCGGCGTGCTTCGGTCGAGCGAGATGTAGCCAAGGCCAAGATCGATCAGCGGGCCGAGCCGTTCGAGCAGCTCGGATGCGAGACGCTGCGCGGCGACCCGCTTCTCATCGGAGAGGTTGGGCGTGCGGCGCACGTCGGGCGCTGCCTTGTGCGCCGAGCCTCCCGCCGCGACCCTGCGTTCAACTGCCGCATCGCGGGCCGCCTTGCCAAGAACATGGCCCTTCGGGGCCGCCGCGGCGCCCCCATACTCGCCATGCGCGACAGGCGTGAGCAAGTCCCGGAGCTTCAGCACCGTCAGGTCGCCAAACTCGGCGATGTCGAGGCCCGCGAACTTCACCGACAGAGCCTCGCGCTTCAGCCGCTTGCCGTCGCAGGTCGGGCAATCGCGGCCTATGATATATTGCGAGACGCGCTTCTTCATCAGCGCGCTTTTGGTGTTGGCGAACGTCTCCAGCACATAGCGACGGGCGCCGGTGAAGGTGCCCTGATAGCTCGGCTCCATGCGGCGCTTGAGGGCGACGCGCGTCTGCTCGGGCGTCAGACCCGCATAGACCGGCACCGTCGGCGTCTCGTCGGTGAAGAGTATCCAGTCGCGATCCTTCTTCGGAAGATCCCGCCATGGGGTGTCGACATCATAGCCGAGCGAGACGAGGATATCGCGCAGGTTCTGGCCGTGCCACGCGGGCGGCCATGCGGCGATGGCGCGTTCCCGGATCGTCAGCGTGTCGTCGGGCACCATCGTCTCTTCGGTCGCGTCATAGACGCGCCCGATGCCGTGGCAGGTCGGGCAGGCGCCCGCGACTGTGTTTGGCGAGAAGTCCTCCGCATAGAGCATGGGCTGATTGCGCGGATATTCGCCGACGCGCGAGTAGAGCATCCGTACCAGGCTGGAGAGCGTCGTCACGCTCCCAACCGAGGACCGCGCATTGGCCGAGCCGCGCTGCTGCTGCAACGCGACTGCGGGAGGCAACCCGTCGATAGCGTCAACCTCCGGCACACCGGCCTGATCGATCAGGCGGCGGGCGTAGGGCGCGACCGATTCCAGATAGCGGCGCTGTGCCTCGGCATAGAGGGTGCCGAAAGCGAGGCTCGATTTGCCCGATCCGGATATGCCGGTGAACACCACGAAGGCGTCGCGCGGCACGTCCACGTCGACATTCTTGAGATTGTTCTGCCGCGCGCCGCGTACCTGAACGAAGCCGGAGCGCGGCGCGCGTTCCTTGCCGGGGGTGGTTTGAGGCTCCTGATCCTTGCTCATACGGTCACTTTCACTCGGCGCATCACAGATAGATGAACTGACGGTACAGGCCGTCCAACTCGCCCCGGATCGTCTCCGCCCGATCCTCGTCATCGTTATCTACTGCCGTCAGCAGCGCCTGTTCCTTCGCGGTGATCCGGTCGCACAGCTCGTACAGATTTTCGCAGAAAGCCTCCGAATGGACCGACGGCTCTTCCCGGTCGGGCTGCGCCGACGCCAGGCCGCGAACCGACGAGAGCGGGGTGACATCGTTCTCTTCGTTGAAGGCGATCTGGCGCTGTCGCCGACTCTCGGTCTCGTCGATCGCGGCCCTCATCGCCGGCGTCACGGTATCGGCGTAGAGAACTGCGGTGCCGTTCACGTTGCGCGCGACGCGGCCGATCATCTGGATCAGCGCCTGGGCCGAGCGCAGGAAGCCCGCGCGGTCCGCATCGAAGATCGCGATCAGCGACGCTTCGGGGATATCGAGCCCTTCGCGTAGCAGGCTGATACCGATCAGCACGTCGAACTCGCCCGCGCGCAGGCCCTCGATGATCGCGACCCGATCCTCGACCTTGACGTCAGAGTGCATGTAGCGCGCGCGCACGCCCTGGCTTTCGAGGAATGCGTGCAGCTCCTCGGTCGCGACCTTGGTCAGCGTCGTGACCAGCACGCGCTCATCGCGCTTCGTGCGCTGCGCGATCTCGCGTAGCAAATCATCCCGCGCGCCTTGGGACGGGCGGATTTCCACTTTCGGATCGAGCAGGCCGGTCGGCCGAACGATCTGTTCGACCACCCTGCCTTGCGAGGCCCTTACCTCATAGGCGCCGGGGGTGGCGGACACGAAGATCGTCTGCGGCTTGACCTGTTCGAACTCGTGGAAGCTCAAGGGGTGGCTGTCCTTCGAGGATGGCAGGCGGAAGCCATAATCGATCAGCGTATCCTTGCGGGCCTGGTCGCCCCGGAACATCGCCGAGATCTGCGGGATCATCACATGCGATTCGTCGACGAACAGCAGCCCATCCTTGGGCAGATAGTCGAGCAGGGTTATGGGCGGGAGCGCTGGGTCACGGCCGCTCAGATAGCAGGCGTAATTTTCCATGCCCGAGCAATATCCGACCTCGCGCAACATCTCGGCATCGTTGGTGATGCGATCATAGAGGCGCGCCGCTTCCGTCAGGCGATTTTCGCTGGTCAGCCGCTCGACCTGCGTCTCCATCTCTGCGAGGATCGCCGTTGCGGCCTTGCGGGCCTGATCGGCGGTCGCCGCCAGAACGGTCTTGGGCGATACGAGATAGTGATCGGTGCTCTCTAGCTGCCTTCCGGTCGCCGCATCGAACCACTGGAGGGACGCGATCAGGCCGTTCGCCAATCCGACCCGCAGGGCCTTATATTCCGAATCCGCCGGGTAAACCTCAACAGCGTCGCCATCAGCGCGATAGGTGCCGCGCTTCAGCTTGTGCTCGGCCCGATCATATTGCAGACGCGCCAGGCCGCGAAGAAGCTCTTCCTGTCCCAACCGCGCGCCCTCGGTCAGCGGAACCTGGAGCGCGCGATAATTGTCGGGATCGCCCATGCCATAGATCGACGATACCGAGGCAACGACGATCGTATCGCGGCGCTCAATCAGGGATTTTGTCGTCGAAAGGCGCAACCGTTCCAGATGCTCGTTGATCGAGGAATCTTTCGGAATGAACTCATCGCGGCCCGGCAAATACACCTCTGGCTGGAAATAGTCGTAGTAGGAGACGAAATACTCCACGGCGTTTTCAGGGAAAAATCGCCGCATTTCGTCATAGAGCTGCGACGTTAGCGTCTTGTTGGGGGCCAGGATCAGCGTGGGACGCTTCAGGCGATGGATCACGTTGGCCATCGTGAACGTCTTGCCCGACCCCGTGATGCCCTTGAGGGTCTGATGGTGCGCCCCCTCCTCGATGCCGGATATGAGCCGCGCGATCGCTTCGGGCTGATCGCCCGCCGGGGTATAGTCGGAGTGCAAAATGAATATGCCAGTCGACATCAGATATCCTCCTGCCAGGGCCAGGCCATGAACGCCTCAAGCGTGCCCAAAAACGATTGTCGGGTCACATCTGCCCCTTCGCGGGCGGCTGTCCATGGTCCTTGTGTGCGTGCCTGATCCGCCGAACGGTCCACCAGACACCAAGGAGGACAAGGGGAACCAAAGCTGCGATCACCAGCTCAGGCGCCACTGCGTCGTGAATGCCCGGTATGCCCTTGATGAAATAGGAGAGCAGGCCGATCACATAATAGGAGATTGCGGCGACAGACAGGCCCTCCACCGTCTGCTGAAGCTGCAATTGCAGCTTCGCCCGGTTGTTCATCGAGGCGAGCAGGTCGCTATTCTGGCGTTCGAGCTGCACATCGATCCAGGATCGCAGCAAGGTGGTCGCGCGCGCCAGCTTGTCCGAGAGATTGGCCTGCCGCTCCTCGATCACGCGACAGGTCCGCATGGCGGGGGCGATCCTGCGATGCAGGAAGCTGCGCCAGCGATAGCAGCCGGGGACGAAGGTTTCGCCGAGTGCGGCAAGCCGTTCCTCGACGATCTCGTAATAAGCGCGGCTCGCGCCGAAGCGGTAGAGGCTGGACGCCGTGTCCGCCTCCAGCTCGGCCGAGAGATCCGTCAATCTGGAAAGCAGCGCCTCGCTGTTGCGCCGAGCCGACTTGCGCATCTCATCCGTGATCGCGGCGAGGCGCTTTTCTATATTGCGTAGATGCGGACCCAGCGATTGGGTCAGGGGAATACCGAGCAGGGCCAACGTCCGATAGGTCTCGATTTCAAGGAGCCGCTGCGCCAGCGCGCCAAGCCGGATCGGCGTCAGGCCGCGATCGAGGATGAGGATGCGGGTCAGCCCATCTGCATCCTGACGGAAATCGGTAACGATATCCGCCATGCCGTCCTCGACGAGCGAATGGCAGCGGCTGATCGGATCGAAGCGGTCAATGTAGGTCGCGGTCTCTTCCGTCCACGCCACCACGTCCAACCGGATGCCGCAAATGACCGGCCCAGGCGGGGTGAAGCCGTGCTTGAACGGGTCTTCGCCCGCCAGATCCCCGGTGTCGGGATCAACAGGCGCGCTCCACAGGTAGGTCGAAAACTCCGTATGCTTCTCACAATGCAATTTGCCCTGATCCCAGGTCAGGCCATGAAGGGGGGAGTTCTGATCGGGCAGCGACGCGCCCATTCGGCTCGATATTTCCGCGAGCGTCGCCTTATCCTTGGCCAGATTGCCTTCATTCATGAAGGCGAGCTGCACCAGGGCGCGCGGTGACTCGATCAGGAGATATGGGCGCGCATGTACCTCGTCGATGGCAACCCGCCTATTTTCATAGGTCGGCATACCATAGACAGTCGAACCGCCATTCGGAGCGCTGCCCGCTTCACTCAATCGGCTTTCCCCCCTTGTCATCCTTCTCCCCCACGTCGCGATGATCTAGATCGCCATAAGTAATCAGCCGAGAGCCACGATATCCTATGCCATGGGTCCACAGCCAGCTTAGTGCCACACTAAGCCGGTTCTGCGCCCCGATCAGGAAATAAATGTGGATGAGCTTCCACATCCACCACGCCAGGGCCCCGCGCAACTTAAACCGACCCATGTCGACGACGGCAAGGCTGCGGCCTATAGTCGCCAAATTGCCCTGATGCCGGTAATGGAAGGGCGCGACCTCGTTCTGCCCCTTCAGGCGCTGGCGGATAAGCCGGGCGACATATTGACCCGCCTGCTTCGCAGCCGGCGCAAGACCGGGGACAGGCTTGCCATCGAACCCGTTCGAGGCCGCGGTGTCGCCGATCACGAAAATGTCGCGATGACCCGGCACCGTCAGGTCCGGTCCGACAATCACGCGGCCAGCGCGATCGGCTTCAGCGTTCAGCCAATGCGCGGCGGGCGATGCCTGGACGCCTGCTGCCCACAGGATCGTTTCGGCGGGAATCTGCTTCCCATCCACGACGACGCCATCGGCGGAGCATTCCGTGACCGGCGTGCCGAGCTTGATTTCGACGCCGAGCTTTTCGAGCGCCTGCCGGGTATAGGCGGAGAGGTCTTCCGGGAAAGCCTGCAAGAGCCGTTGCCCGGCTTCGATCAGCACGACGCGGGTCGCACGCGGGTCGATCGACCGGAAATCCCGCACCAGCGTCAGGCGGGCAAGCTCCGCGATCGTGCCGGCCAGCTCCACGCCGGTCGGGCCACCACCGATGATGACGAAGGTCTGCAAAGCGGCACGGCGCGCGGGGTCCGTCTCACGCTCGGCTTCCTCGAAGGCGACCAGAAGGCGCCGGCGAATGGTGGTTGCATCCTCCAGCGATTTCAGGCCGGGAGCAAACGGTTCCCATTGATCGTGGCCGAAATAGGAGTGCCGCGCGCCCGTCGCGATGACGAGCGTGTCATAGGCAACCGTCGAGCCGTCCTCCAGAATGACGCGCCGACCGCCTGTATCGACACCTTCAACCTCGCCGAGCAGGGTCCGCACGTCCTTCCGCTTGGCGAAGAGCGAACGGATCGGCCATGCGATCTCCGATGGCGACAGCGAGGCGCCCGCCACCTGATAGAGCAGCGGCTGAAAGAGATGGTGGTTGCGGCGATCGACGAGCGTGATGTCCACGCCGCTCCCGGCGAGCCGCTGCACGGTTTCAAGGCCGCCGAAGCCCGCCCCCACGACCACCACGCGATGGCGGCCGTGAGCCGGCTCATGGCTGGGCGCGATTTCGCGCATGGTTGAAGGTGACGGCCCGGTCATTGGGACAACGCCGCGGCATGGTGGGCGATATGTTCGCCGATGAAACTCGCGATGAAATAATAGCTGTGGTCGTATCCAGGCAGCCGATGGAGCGTCAGCGGGTGCTCGGCAGCCTTGCACGCCGCCTCCAGCAAGTCGGGGCGCAGCTCGCGCTCGACAAACTCGTCATCCAGACCCTGATGGACGAGCAACGGCAGACGCTCGCGGGCGGCCTTGATAAGTTCGATGGCGTCATATTGCTTCCACGCCTCGCGATCGTCACCCAGATAGGCCGTGAAGGCACGCTCGCCCCAAGGCACCTGGCTCGGCGCTACGATCGGCGAGAAGGCCGATACGCTGCGATAGCGTCCGGGGTTGCGCAGGGCGGCAACAAGGGCGCCATGCCCGCCCATGGAATGGCCCGCGATAGCCCGGCGATCATCGGCCGGGAATGTGGCTTCGATCAGCGCCGGCAATTCCTCGACGACATAATCGTACATGCGGTAGTGTGCGGCCCAAGGTTCCTGCGTCGCGTTGACGTAGAAGCCGGCGCCCTGCCCCAGATCATAGCCGGGATCGTCGGCCACGCCTTCGCCTCGCGGGCTGGTGTCCGGCACGACGAGGATGATCCCGTGCTCGGCCGCGAAACGCTGCGCGACAGCCTTGGTGATGAAATTCTGCTCGGTGCAGGTCAGGCCGGACAGCCAATACAGCACCGGCACGCGACCGTCCTTCACCTGGGGAGGCAGATAGACGCCGACCTTCATCGGACAACCGAGGCTGATCGAGTCATGCTGATAGACGTCCTGCCAACCGCCGAAGCTGGCGTGATGTTCGACACGTTCCATTTTTGTTTCCTTGCTTCGACGGTTGGTGGACGGTGTGGCGATAGGAGCCCTTTTGCTGGCTGTTGTGCGGGGGGAAGCGCCGGCGCCTGTTTCAGCGCCGGCGACAGCCAGTCATAGGGTTGCGGGTATCGCCCTCACCTTCCGGCTTCAGATGAAGGTGTACGAGCAGACCTTGTTGCCCGCCGGATCACGCAGATAGGCCGCATAGGCACCCGGCAGATGGCCACGCGGGCCGGGCTGGCCCTCGTCGGTGCCACCGGCCGCGAGGCCGGCCGCGTGGAAAGCGTCCACTTCGGCGGGCGTCGCGGCGGCAAAGCCAACCGTCACGCCGTTGCTGGAGGGCGCTTCGCCATTGCCGGGACGGGCAATGATGAAGGCGGGCTTGTCGCGACCGTACAGCACCCAGCCATTGCCGAAGGGGCCGAGGTTCTTGACGCCCAGGGCGCCCAGAGCGGCGTCATAGAACGCCGACGACTGCTCGACGTCGGCAGCGCCGATGAAGACGTGCGAGAACACGCCGTTGCCGGAGATAACGGGGTCAGCCATGATATTCTTCCTTGAGGTTAGTGTTTGAAACTAAACGGCGTAATCTGTCGGATCAGTAGTGGATCACGGTGCGGATCGACTTGCCTTCGTGCATCAGGTCGAACGCCTCGTTGATCTCATCGAGACCCATGGTGTGGGTGACGAAGGGCGCCAGATCGATCTCGCCCTTCATGGCGTCCTCGACCATGCCGGGAAGCTGGGTGCGCCCCTTGACGCCGCCAAAGGCCGACCCCTTCCAGACGCGGCCCGTGACGAGCTGGAACGGACGGGTGGAGATTTCCTGGCCCGCGCCGGCAACGCCGATGACGATCGACTGGCCCCAGCCACGATGCGCGGATTCCAGCGCGGCCCGCATGACATGGACGTTGCCGATGCACTCGAACGTGTGGTCGATGCCCCATCCGGTCATCTCGATCAGCACTTGCTGGATCGGCTTGTCATAGTCCTTGGGGTTGATGCAGTCGGTCGCGCCGAACTGACGTGCCAGCTCGAACTTCGTCGGGTTGGTGTCGATCGCGATGATGCGGCCTGCCTTGGCCTGACGCGCGCCCTGGATCGCGGCGAGACCGATGCCGCCCAGACCGAACACGGCAACCGAGTCACCCGGCTGCACCTTGGCGGTGTTGTGGACCGCGCCGATGCCGGTGGTGACGCCGCAGCCCAGAAGGCAGACATGCTCGGGGTTCGCTTCCGGGTTGATCTTGGCGAGCGAGACTTCGGCGACGACGGTGTATTCGCTGAACGTCGAGCAGCCCATGTAGTGATAGAGGGGCTGGCCGTTGTAGGAGAAGCGCGTGGTGCCATCAGGCATCAGGCCCTTGCCCTGCGTTTCGCGGACCGCGACGCACAGGTTGGTCTTGCCGGACAGACAGAACTCGCACTTGCCGCACTCGGCGGTGTAGAGCGGAATGACGTGATCGCCCGGCTTGACGCTGGTGACGCCCTCGCCGACCTCGACGACGATGCCCGCGCCCTCGTGACCGAGAACGACCGGGAAAATGCCCTCCGGATCGTTGCCGGACAGCGTGAAAGCGTCGGTGTGGCATACCCCGGTATGCGTGACCTTGATGAGCACTTCGCCTTTCTGGGGCGGTGCGACATCGATCTCGACGATTTCGAGCGGCTTGCCTGCCTCGAAGGCTACGGCGGCGCGAGATTTCATTTTGATTTCCCTCGTTGGTTGAATCGGACCGCCGGTTGTGAAGCCCGGCGAAGCGCGACTCTCGGACAAACACATACTGGCGGGAGTATGTCTAATATACTCCTAGCCAGTATGCAAGAGGGATATCGACTGAGGGATGGAGGCGCCTGACAGGACGTCATGGCTTGGGAAAGCGCAGCGCGATCGTTGATGCTGCGTTTCCGGAAAGGGGCGGCTTGCCGATCCGGGGGGGAGTTAGATCGACAAGCCGGAAGGGGGTGTTCGTGCGGAAAGCAGTCCGCCCCCTACGACTCAGAATATCCCCCGGTCATGACCGGGGGATATTCCGGGTTAGAAGAAGATCAGGCCGCTACGGAGCCGTGCGGATCGATGACGTACTTGAACGCCGATCCGTCATCGAACTCCTTGTAGGCCGCCGGCGCATCCTCCAGCTTGATGATCTTCGTGTTCATCATCGGGGTCAGATAGGGCATCCGATCGTTCAGGATCGCCCGCATGAGGGCGTGGTTGTAATTCGCCGTCGGCGACTGGCCTGCCGACATCCGCGGCGACTTGATCCAGCCACTGGCCCAATCGACTTCCATGCTGCCCTTCTTGTTGTCCCTATTCTTGGAGATCGGATTGGGGCAGTAAACGCCGACCGTGCTGGTCATCCCACCGAAGCGGACATATTTCAGCAGCGCGTTGGTGACGGCGTTCTCGACGATCTGGTCGGACTCCGCCCCGAACCCGCGACAGTCGAGGCCCACATAGTCGATGACGCGATCGGCCTCGCGCTTGCCGGTGATCCGTTCCAGATGATCCTCGATCGGAATGCCGTCCGACAGGTTGATGGTCTCGACGCCGTGCGGCTTGAGCAGATCGAGCCGCTCCTGAATGAAGTCGGCGACGATGATGGCGCCGGCACCGAGGAGCTTCGCGCAGGCTGCGCCCGCGCGACCGACAGGCCCCGCGCCGAAGATCAGCACGTTCTCGCCGACGATATACGCAGGCTGCGCCGGCCAGTCGGGCGCGGCGAACCCGTGGAACGCGGTCGGCAGCACGTCCGAAAGCAGCGTCAGATCACGGATCTTCGCCATGGCCGCGTCCTTGTCGGGGAAGGCCAGCAGATTGAAGTCTGCATAGGGCACGAACAGGTAATCCCCCTGACCGCCGGTCCATCCGCCCAGGTTGAAGCCGTAGGCGCCGCAATCGACTTCGGGGTTGGTGTGCTCGCACACGTCCGAGCGCATGTGCTTGCAGTTGTAGCAGCGTCCGCAGCCGACGTTGAAGGGAACGGACACGATATCGCCGACCTTGATATATTCGACGTCGGAGCCGACCTCGATCACCTCGCCGGTCATCTCGTGGCCCATCGTCATCCCCTTGGGGACTTCGAACGAACCGCGGTAGATGTGAAGGTCGCTGCCGCAGATGTTGGTGGTGACGATCTTGAGAATGGCGCCGTGGGGGGCTTTCTTGCCCTGCGGCGTAATCAGCTCCGGGAATTTGAAGGTGTTGACCTTCATCTCCATCGGCTTCTCGAATGTGACGATCCTGTTTCCGGTAGCCATCGAATTATCTCCTAGCTCTCGTCCGCCACCCCTCAATAATGTTGAAGTTTCTACCGGACGCGCCAAAGGAGCTGCGCTGAATTAAATCAACACAATACGCCTTTGGCGATCCAGACCTCTTCATTATCGTCCATGCAGAATGGCTTTGGCTGCATGTGACAGCAAACTCGAAGTTTCTATCTTGAGATAGGAAATTCCTATGAGCGTTTTTCGCACCGCAACATTGCCGGTTCAGCCCTTTCGAGGCTGAAATTGGCGATGCAATGCAAGGATTTCCTGCAAAGGAGACACGACTTTGGGAGTGTGGACCAGCTCAAGAAGGGCTGCCGAGGGCGGCGACTTTGCCTCCCCCTTGACGCTGACGAATCCAACATCTGCGTGCGCGCCCGCACCCGTCAGTGCTGAAGCCTGAAGGTTTGGAATGTGGGCGAGGCGGGTCGCAAGCGATTGGGGCAAGACTGCCGCGTAACGCCCTGTGGCCAGATGCGCCGCCAGAATGTCGATCGTGTCCGTGTTGATCGTCGCGGCCGAGCAGTGCGCGAGCTGCAACTGTGCCTCGCTGGGGAGCGCGCCTGCCAGAATGCAAAGCGGCAGGCTCACGACATGATCCCACGCGACTCGCTTGGGCTGCGGCTCTTTGCTCATCTGGAACAGGGTCGTATGTTCCCGGTAGAGATGATGGGTCTCGAACTCGTCCTTCGGAACCTCGCCGAGATAGGTCAGCGCCATGTCCATTTCGTGATCCAGCAAGGATCTCAACAGCGAAGCAGTGCCACTCGCCGTCACGGTTTGCCCCAGCAAGGGGATTTGATCCGCAAGAGCGGCGCTGACGATCGCGCCGACAGCCGAAGTGCCTGATACCATGCCCAAGCGGAACAGGCCCTCCAGCCCTCGCTTGAGGGCCGACAGGTCACTCTCCAGCCCGTCACAGTCCCGTTCGATCTTCTTGGCCCAGGCGAGCACTGTCCCGCCTTCCAATGTGAGACCGTCATATCGCCGGCCATGCCGCACGATCTCGACGCCCAGATCTTCCTCTAGCTGCTTGATCCCCGCCGAAAGCGTCGGCTGCGACACGTTGCAGCTCTTGGCGGCCCGCCCGAAGTGACCCTCGCGATCGAGCGCTATGAGATATTCGAAATTCTTGACGATCATATGCTATCCCATCTGCCTGCGGCATCCGGCGCAGCGACAATTCGCAATTGCGCTCGACTCGCTCGGGCATGGCGGCGGCAATCCTGCACTGAGACCCTTGGAAGATAGATCGGTCAGGATGCGGCGGCGTGTTGAAGCTGAATCATCAATCCAAGACACGGAACCGGAAAAATATATATCCGCCTCTTCGGACGATCTATGAAAACGCCAACCCACAAATCGTACCAAGCGAAGATTGGTCGTATCTTCATTATTACCACCACATTACCGATACATACGCATCAGATATCCAGATAATTACCTATACGGGATGATCTTGGCCGCGCTCATTTGAGATATGTTCTCAATATCTTCATGACCCCCTCCATGTCATTATCGTAAGAGTCACCGTCCTGCCCCCCAATCGCCTTGCTTGAGGGTCCGAACGTCTCTTTAAGATGGCTCTCCATCACCTCCGCCATCAATCCGTTGGTCGCTCCCCGCATTGCCACGATCTGTTGGAGCAGGGGTGCGCAGTCCGTACCTGCCTCGATCGCCCTTTCCAGCGCTTCCGCCTGCCCTTTGATACGGCGAAGGCGTGTGATGGCCCGCTTCTTGTCCTCTGGTGAATGTGGCATCGCGCTTTCCTGAAAGATCACCACTACATACTATACAGGGGGGGAGTTTCAAGCCGCTTGTGAATTAAGGGTCGCGGCTCGTCGACGGCCTCTGCCGATTCATAGCTGCAACGGCCCGCTTTCCCCCTCCAAACATCAGGAGCTGATCTATGGTTCCCTGCCCCCTTGATACTGGTGGGGAGTATGGTATTAAAGTGCGCAAGGCTGTTCCACCTTTCGCCGAGCACGCGCCGCAGCACCACAACGCTGGTCGCAGTTGAGGAGGCCGAAAGTCAGGGAGAAAATCTGGTGCTTGCGAATCTCGATCCGGTAATCCTGGCGCGCGCGCAATTCGCGTTCACGGTCTCCTTCCACTTCATTTTTCCGGCCTTCTCCATCGGCACGGCAAGCTACCTGATGGTGCTTGAAGGGTTGTGGCTGAAAACGGGGAGCGGCGTTTACGCCAACCTCTACCGCTATTGGCTCAAGATCTTCGCCGTAGCCTTCGGCATGGGCGTGGTCTCGGGCGTGGTCATGTCCTATCAGTTTGGGACGAACTGGTCGGTCTTCTCGGCCAAAGCCGGCCCCGTCATCGGCCCGTTGATGGCCTATGAGGTTCTCACCGCGTTCTTCCTTGAGGCGGGCTTCCTCGGTGTCATGCTGTTCGGAATCAACAAGGTGGGCAAAGGGCCGCACTTTTTCGCGACCTGCATGGTCGCCGTCGGGACGCTCATCTCGGCGACCTGGATCATTTCCGTGAATAGCTGGATGCAGACGCCGGCAGGCTATGCGATCAATGCCAAGGGCCAGTTCGTGCCCGCAGGTTCGTGGCTTCCGATCATCTTCAACGCGAGCTTTCCATACCGCCTCGTTCACACGGTCATCGGGGCCTATCTGACGACGGCGATGGTCGTCGGTGCGGTCGGGGGATGGCACCTTCTGCGCGACCGCGCGAATCCCGGCGCGCGCAAGATGTTCTCGATGGCGATGTGGATGGCGGCGCTCGTCGCTCCGATCCAGATTCTCGCGGGCGATCAGCACGGCCTCAACACGCTGGAGCATCAGCCGGCGAAGGTTCTCGCGATGGAAGGTCATTATGAGGCCAGCCCCGACGGCGCTTCGCTCATCCTTTTCGGCCTCCCGAGCAACAAGGATGCGGTGGTCCACGGCAAGGTCGAAATCCCCTATCTGGGATCGCTTATCCTCAAGCACGATCCCAAAGCGCCCCTCCCCGGCCTCAACGACTTCCCGCGCGATCGCTGGCCGCCCACGCCGATCGTCTTCTGGTCGTTTCGGATCATGGTGGCGATGGGCCTCGCCATGCTGGGGCTGGGACTTTGGAGCCTGCTCGCCCGCTGGCGCGGCAAGCTCTATGACTGGCACTGGCTTCACCGCGCCGCTGTCGCGCTTGGTCCGTCAGGTTTCGTCGCGGTCATAGCAGGATGGGTCACGACGGAGGTTGGGCGACAGCCCTTCACCGTTTACGGCCTGCTGCGAACCGCAGAGTCCCATTCCCCCTTGGCCGCACCCGCCGTCGCGGCGTCCCTCGTCGCTTTCATCCTCGTCTATTTCGGCGCCTTCGGGGCCGGCACCTATTATCTGCTCCGGATGATGGCAAAGCCGCCCGCAGCCGGTGAGCCGGAACCGTCCAAGGTGCCGCAACGCGCGGCGGGCATTACGCCGGCGAGCGGCGTCGTGGCATCGACCGGACGGGAGGCATGAACATGGAGCACCTCGATCTCACCATAATCTGGGCCGGTATCATCGGTTTTGCTGTCTTCGCCTATGTCGTGATGGACGGGTTCGATCTGGGGATCGGCATCCTCTTCCCGAGCCTTTCGGTCGGAGGGGAGCGCGATCAGGCGATGAACTCGATCGCGCCGGTCTGGGATGGCAACGAAACATGGCTGGTGCTGGGCGGAGGCGGTCTCTTCGCGGCCTTTCCCCTTGCCTACGCCATCATCCTTCCCGCGACCTACCCGCTCATCATCGCGATGTTGCTCGGTCTCGTGTTCCGCGGGGTGGCATTCGAGTTTCGTTGGCGAGATCCACGCCATCGTCCCTTCTGGGATGTCGCCTTCAGCTTTGGGTCCGTTCTCGCGGCGTTCTCGCAGGGGATCACGCTGGGCGCGATCCTGCAAGGCGTGCGGGTCGAGGCCGATGCCTATGCCGGGGGATGGCTGGATTGGCTGAGCGCGTTCAGCCTCTTGACCGGCGCGGCAGTCGTAATCGGATATGCGCTTCTCGGCGCGGCCTGGCTGGTCTGGAAAACCGAAGGGCCGGGCCAGGAACGCGCCCGTCGACTGGCATTTTGGCTCGGCGGTGCGACGCTACTCGCGCTTTTCGCCGTCAGTGCGGCGACGCCGTTCCTGACCTATGACTATTGGCGACGCTGGTTTGCGATGCCCGGCGTGCTTCTCACCGCGCAGGTTCCTCTGCTGGTGGCAATCTGCGCTGCAACCTTCTTCTGGAGTCTGAAGCGCGGCGCGGAGCGTCTGCCCTTCATTATGGCGCTTGGCCTGTTCTTTCTCGGTTTCGTTGGGCTGGGGATCAGCATCTATCCCTATGTCGTTCCCCGCGCCGTCACGATCTGGGATGCAGCCGCTCCCCCGCAAAGCCAGCTCTTCATGCTGGCGGGTGCGGCCATCATCATTCCGATCATTCTCGGCTATACCGCGTGGGCCTATTGGGTGTTCCGCGGTAAGGTCGGCGCCCACGGCTATCACTGATGGATGAGCAAAAACCGCTCGGTCGACGGCTCGCCTGGATGGTCTTAATCTGGGCGGCCAGCGTTTTGGCGCTGGGGGCTGTCGCGCAGGTCATTCGCCTCATCCTCAAACCCTGACGGCAGCTCGTTTCGACGAGCTGCCGAGGGAAATGCCGGCAAACAGGCGAAGGACATTCCACGGACCATGATCGTTCGATCGCAACCGAGCTTCCAAGATATCATTTTCACCGTGCATGGCTCGATCTTGCCGCGCATCGCGCGGAGGCTGGCGGCGATAGCGATCGTCAGTGTGATCGCCATCCTGGCCGCCCAAGCCCATCCCGGCATTTTCGCGCGTATCTCGACGATCCCTTTCACCCTGATCGGCATCGCGCTCTCGATCTTCATGAGCTTTCGCAACAATGCCTGCTATGCGCGATGGTGGGAGGGGCGGCAGCTATGGGGCGAGCTGATTATCTCGGCCCGTTCGTTCGCGCGCGAGACATCGCTTCTCCCTGACGAGGATCGGCGAGCGTTGCTCCACAGCATATGTGGCTTTGCCTGCGGCCTCACCGCACGCCTTCGCGGCGAGGACGAAATCGCCGCTATTGCGCCGTGGGTCGAAATCGGCCCGGCGACAAAGAGCCCGAACGTCACCAACCTCGTGCTCGATCGTATGGGGCGTAGGCTGCTCCACCTGAAGCAGACTGGCGTCATTACGCCGATTCACTATGCCGTCGTGGCAGAAGACATGCGATCCTTCGGCAAGGTTCAGGGCGCTTGCGAGCGGATATCCACGACGCCCGTGCCGTTCGCATATTCTCTGCTGCTTCATCGCACCGCAATTATCTTTTGCGTGATGCTTCCCTTCGCGCTCGCAGGATCACTCGACTGGTGGACGCTCCTGCCGGTGCTCCTTACCGCCTATACCTTTTTCGGCCTCGACGCGCTGGGACACGAGCTGGAAGACCCGTTCGGCGTCGAGCCCAACTGTCTGCCGCTTTATGCGATGAAGCGGACAATCGAGCGGGATATGTTGTCGCTGCTTGGCGAAGAAGATCTACCCGCTCCACTGGAACCCCATAAATCCGTCCTGAGCTAAATTTGCGCACTCCTTGATACTGGCAGGGAGTACCCTATATTCGGGTGCTGTGCTGGATAGTCGCGTGCTTGGCCCATGCGCCCCCGACTATCTGACCCCCAAGGTCAAAATCGAGGAGCTTGCGGCGATGGCAAATGGATGGGCACCCGATAGTGCGGTGCAGGACCAGATTGATGCAACGATCATGGACGCGGTTTTCGCCGCCCGATCGCGTCTGCCTTCCGGCGAGGGTAGCACCGACTGCGAGGTGTGCGGCGACGAAATCCCCGCGAAACGCCGCACGGCCATACCCGGCGTAAGAACCTGTGTCGCCTGTCAAAGCGAACGCGATAAGCGCCCCACCTTCACCGGCATCAATCGCCGGGGCAGCAAGGACAGCCAGTTGCGCTGATGACGAATGGAGGGCGGCCAAGGCCAAGAATCCGGTGTATTGTACGACGGAGCTGAAGGCCGCCCAATAGCGAGGCCGAACCTCAGTCGCAGCAGCCGCGCTTGAAATGCCGGATCAGGAACCAAACGGCGCCGGCCAGGATGGCGACGATGACGATGCCCTGAACCATGTGCCGCCCTCCGTTCGCGCAGCTTCATCGATCTTCTAGCAGGCTTCGCCATCTCGGTCATGGGCAAGCCGATCGGGCGGTGTTCAACGGCTGAACACGGTGTATCGAAATCTGCACCACGGGCGCGCTGATCGCTTTTGTGAATCACCGCCCCCGCACTGATTCAGGAATGTCGCCGGACTTCGCGGGCCTGATTTTGTAGGCTTTGCGCCATGAATGGCGCAGCTCTCCCGCTTTGTGATCCGATCGAGCTGGTGGCGCTTGACCCGGCCCGCAACGTCCGGCGCGGCTACAGCATCACCGCGAGCCTCGACCTGTTCGGCATGATCTTGGTGGAAACCCGCTGGGGCCGGATCGGCGCGCGCGGTCAGGCCCGTTCCCACGCCTTCGCCGATCGCGAGGCGGCCGAGCGCCATATCGCCGCGACCTTGCGCCGGCGCAACTCGGCCGAGAACCGGATCGGCGTCGCCTATCGGCCGCTATAGGGCGGACCCGGCCCCGCTCGCGTGATTTCCGCGCAGCCGCGCCCCATAGAGGGTATTCGGGCCGAGATGGATGCCGAGCGCATCGAGCAGGCCTGCGCAGCGGGCGACGGCCGCGATCAGCAGCGGATCGGCCGGGATGGCGCGGCCGTGGCTGGTGATACGCTGTTCCTGCGCGAGCCACGTCAGCAGCAGCATTTCGCCCTCGCCGACGAGGCGGGAACCGGGCGGCAGCACGGTGATGCCGTGGCGGGCCGCCACGCGGCGCAGCTCGGCGAAGAACAGCGCTTGCGACTTCGCGGCCTGGCGCGACGGCTCCGAGGCGCGGGCATCTTCATCGGCATGGAAATGCTGTTCGTCGCCGCGCAGCATGGCGAGGGCGCGGCGTTCGAGCGCGGGGCGGCGACGCAGCGCGATCGGGGAGAAGGGCGCGCTCAACGTAATAGGAACTCCACAGGCACTACCAGCTCGATTTCGTCGGGCCGTTCGGGCGGAATCTTGGGGAGCGGATCAGCGCGGCGCAGCGTGTCGAGCGCGGCCTGATCGAGCGCCGGGAAGCCGGAACTCCGCACCAGCGACGAGGATAGCACATGGCCGTCGCGGTTCATCCGGAACCGGATATAGGCGACGCCTTGCTGGCGGGCGCTCTTCGCCGCGCCGGGATAGCGCTGGTATTTCTGCAAGCGGGCGAGAACGCGGCCCTCCCACGTATCGGGCGCGTTGCTCGATACCTGCGGCGCGGGGGGCGCCGGCGCCGTCTTGGGCGCGGCGGTTTCCGGTTGCGGGGGCGTCGGATCGACGGGCTTCACCGCTGGCGCGGGTGGGGGCGGCGCGATCGTCGGGACCGGGATGATCGGACGCTCGACCGGCACGACCTTTTGCGGCGTGGGCTGGCGCTGGTGCTTCTCGACCGGCTTGGGCGCCTCTTTCGGTTTGGGCGGCGTCTCGGGCGGCGAGGCGAGCGGAAGCAGGCTCACCACCAGCGGCGCCGAGGGCGGCGGCGGGTTGAAATGATGCTCGAACGTCAGGAGCAGGCCGGCGAAGGCCACGGCAAAGACCAGGCATGTGCCGAGAAAGCCGAATATCTTGTGTTCGGGCGGCGGGGCATAGGGATGCCGCTCGACCGGGAGCGGCAGCACGATCGGCAGCGTTTCGGCATCGTCGCGCGCCTGGCGCGCGTCGTCGCCGTCAGGGCGCATGGTGGCGAGCATGTTGCGGCCTCCCTGTCGGTCGCAGGACGTGGCGCGCGATCACCAGCAGCGGGATCGCCAGCGCCGCCCACGACAGGCACCACCAGATGCCGCCTTCGCCGAACAGCGCCGAGAGCAAGCCGAACAGGGTCAGCGCCGCGAGGGCGATCGGCCACGACCATTGACGGCGAAAGGTGGAGCGATGCCGTTTCATCACTCGGCCGCCTCTAGCCCGGCTTATTCATCGGGTTCGGTCAGAAGGGTTGGCGGGAGTGGTTTAAGCGATTGCTTTGATGTAGGAAAATGGGTGTCTAGGCCATTCCTGCAGCGAGGCAATTTATGCCACGGACCACACCCGCCGGGAGCGATGATAGCGCGCCGGGATTTTCGTTTCCAGCGATCGGGCGCAAGAAGATCACAGCCGCGTTCGACGGAGGTCGGCTCACCTCGGATGGCGGTGTTCTGCTGCTGGCACAGGCCGAGCGCGCGATGGGGCTTTGCCGGCGGCTTGCGGCTTGCATTGCCGATCCGCGCGATCCTGCGCGGGTGATCCATCGCCTTGATGACATACTGCGTGCCCGCGTGTTCGCGATCGCGTGCGGCTACGAGGACGCCGATGATCTCGACGCTCTGCGTGACGATCCGGGCTTCCGCCTGGCGCTGGGCAAGCTGCCGGGATCGGGCGCGGGGCTGGCCAGCCAACCAACGATGAGCCGGTGGGAAAATGCGCCGACCACACGCGAGTTGGCCAGGATGATGTCCGCGATGATCGACATCTACTGCGCCAGTTACGATTGCAAGCGCCTACAGATACAGGCGGTTGTAGAGGTGATGAACACTTCGACCGTACCTTTCGCGCTCGCGGTCGATGACGTCCCGATCATCCTGATGGACATGACGCTGATCCTGGAGGACGCCGGCTTTCGCTGTCATGAGGCGATGGACGGCGATACCGCGATCGTGCTGCTGGAGGAGCAGGCCGACAACACCATCCTGCTGTTCTCCGATGTCGAGATGCCGGGATCGATCAACGGCTTTGCGCTGGCGCGTCATGTCGCACAGCACTGGCCCTGGATCGAGATCGTGATCGCCAGCGGCAATATCCGTCCCAATCCGGGTGACATGCCCGAGAAGGCGACGTTCATCCCGAAGCCCTTCTCGGCTGCGATCGTCCACGAGCACCTCCGCAGGACGCTGCCTGACGGCAAGAAGCCCGCGCCGCTGAAGAATGCGGTGACGACGCCGGTTCAGCCGGGAGCCTGAGCCACCCCTGCCGAGGCGAGCAACTGCGCGTCGGTCGCGTCGCGGTTGTCGATCCACCATTTGGCGTCCGCGATGCCGAGCAGCGCCGCGCCGGTTTCGACGCTATCGAGAGGTTGATCCTTGCGCAGCAAGGCGATCCGTTTCGCGCGAATGGTCGTTGCCCAGCTGACCTGTCGTTCCGAGCCGTTGAGCGGCGCCAGCGACAGATGGGCAACGGCTTGTTGCGAGGCCGCGGCGTCGCGCTCGTTCTCTTCCTGGCGCTGCTTGCGGTAGCACGCGCCGCAGACCGTCGTGCGCAGCCAGGTGGCCTTGCGCTCCTGCTGCGACGCGAACCCGGCAATGAAATGGGTTTGCTCATGGCCGCAGGTGTGGGTGATGCGATGGTCCATGACGTTCAGCCTGTCATATGGGCCGGATTTGTTCCAGCGGGATTGAGTCGAGCCGTTCGGTTCCGGCGACCGATGCTCGCGGCATGAAGATGGCGATCACGACCCGAGTGGGCTGCTCATCACCAGCACGGTCGCGCGCGCGATCGGCGCCGGCGCTACGCCGGCTCTGAAGGGGGCGACCGCCCCCCACCGCAGCGACTTGGCGACGGGGCGATAGCTGACCGGATGGATGCCATCCCGGCTCGGTTGCGCCCGCAGCGGGATGACGGTGTCGCCGAAACGTGCCGCGATCGACGTGACAATGGATGACGCGCGCAGGTCGTAGGGGGCAAGCCAGGCCACCTTGACGGCGGTGGTTCGCCGCCTGAGCGCAAGAAGGTTGGTTGGGAGCGCCGGACTGGCGGCATCGTTCGACCCGAGTGCGATGAGGGCGACGGTGGCGGCCGAAGCGCCCCTCACCCGCCGCTCGATCTCGGCCGAACCGGCACCCACGCGCGCATGAACCTCGCAGCGTATGCCCTGTGCTGCCAATGCCTGCGCCGTGCCGACCGCGGTGCTGTCGCCCAGGATCAGGCAGAAGGGAATCATGGCCGACCAGCCTGATGGGCAAGCGGTTTTCGTGGAGTGGTCATGTCGCCGTAGGCAAGTAGCCCGAAGATGGCGACAGCACAGCCGGCGATGCCGAACGCTGCGCGTGCCAGCCCGATCAGCCGCGCCTTGCGACCCTTGCGAAGGTGGTTCCACCCTCGATCGAGCGAGGTACGCCAGGACAGCCAGCCATCGCCGATATCGCTCGCGCCGAACATCGCGATGGGGATCGCGACGGCCAGCATGATATGCCGGATGTCGGCGCGGGCGATCACGATGGCGAGAAAGGTCGCGACCAGAATGAACAGCGCGATGGCGTTGATGACGCTGTAGAGCGGGCGCAGCCGAAAGATCCGACGCGAGGGCGCAGCGAGGTAGCGCACGATCGGACGGCGGCAGGTGTCGCAGACCAGCATGTGCTGCCCCAGCGGCCAGCGGCGCATCGCCTCATGGCAATACGGGCATTCGGGCCGGGGCAGGCTGATCATATTCATGCGACGTGGCCGACCCTGATCGCATCGGGAAGTGCAGCCCGGATCACGTCGGCGACGTCGGGCACGCAGATCCAGTTGGAGAATCTCGGGTTCCAGATCGCCTTGCCCTTGCACAACGCGGAAAGAACCTCCCTGCCGATCTCATCGTCGCGCGCGGCCCTGAATGCGATGCGGCCATCTGGCAGTGTCCGCTCGACGATCCCGGCGCATACCTCGATAGGTGCGCCCGCCTTGACGGGAACCGCCTTGGCAGGGGGCGATACCTCCAAAACGGTGCATTCAACCGCTACCGATGTGGAGGGACTTTGCGCCGGATGAACAGTGACAGGCTCTGCCTCGACGTACGGCGGCAATTCCGGCACAGACGCGGCCTGGACGATGGGCATGTTGATCGGCCCAGACGGGTCGCCGGTATGAGACGTATCGGCGGCGTCCGTGCTGTCAGGAACGATGCCGAGGCGGGTATAGATATCGCCCTCCTGGACATGGTCGGCGATGAGCTGGTCGGCGATCTCGACCATCTGCGCGGCGGTGACGCCGGTCGAAAACATTCGTCCCAGGGGCGATGACCCGCCGAACGGCACCCAGGCTTTGTAAAGGTTGTCGCATTTGTAGATCGGCTCGTCGCTGCCGATTTTGGAACGGTCGATCATCGCGGTGGGCGGAACGGACACGAATACGCCGACCTCCGCGAACGCCCTGTCATGCCCTTTTCGCTTCAGCCACGCCTGCAGCACCTTGCGTTGTCGTTTGGCCTGTTCGACCGGATTGGGGATGTTCTGCGGCTGACGTTGCGAGCGATACCAGACCATCCATTCGCCATGCTCGTTCTTCGAGATCCGGCCAGAGTAGTTCTTGGATTCGAAGATCGAGGCGGTGCGCGACGCCCGCGACAGCAGGATATGATCGAACTGCGCGAACCCGCCCTGCCCGTCCGGCAGGCGCAGATCGTGGATAAGCAGGTTGCGGTCGTTGTCAGGCCCGAATTGGTGATCGAGCATATAGGCGGTCTCGCGCTCGCCCCGCATCCCCTGGCGATGGTTCCGCACCGTCGATCGCACGCGCTCGGGGAGAGCCGCGAACTCGTCGGACGCCATCACTTCGTCGGCAAATGCGATCTCGGCCGCGCGGGTCGATTTCTTGCGGATCATCGTTTCGGCGTTCCCGGATTTGGCTGCGGCAGCGGTTGAACCGCCTGCGCCGGTAGCGGCGCGGAGGCGGGAGGCACCATTGCGGGCGGCTTGGCCGGCACCAGCCTCGCCTCGAGCCGTGGCCGTGCATCCTCGATCAGCTTGCGGAACGCATCGAGCGTCGCCAGCGTGGTGATCTTGCCGATGTCGGTCGAGGCGTAGCTTCCACCGAGCGCACCCACGCCAAGGCCGAGCAACAGCCCACCGCCCACGACGCCGATATCCTTCTTGCGCGCCGACCCGCTGGCGACCGCTTCCTGGATGCCGGTGTTCACGTCGACCAGCGTCATCAGCACCTGGCTTTCGAGTGTCTTCGACTTGAGCCCGACCGCCCCGCCGAACACACCGCCGACCCCGCCCCCGCTCTCACGCGACTTGGCGTCGGAATAGACCACCTTCACCTCGATCAGATAATCCGCCTTGGTGACAGGCCGGGTTGTGGCAGTCCCGCCATTGATCGCGCGTTCGCGTTCGAGCGCGCTGAACGCCTCGCCGCGATCGGCGACGCGGAAGCAATTGGATCGCGCGATCATCAGCTTGACCAGTGGCAGCGCGTCGACGCGCGCGGTCGAACCGCCGTTCTGCATCTCCGCCATGCGCATGAGCGCCTGCAGTTGCGGCGACAGGCCATCGGCCGGGTTGGCGGCCTTCTCCTCAACCAGCGCGGCAACGCCGAGCGGCACCTGGCATTGCGGCACGGCGGTCGTCTCGTCGACGCCGGTGCCGCCCTGCCCCAGCTTCTGGGCGTGGGCCATTGAAGGTGTGACGGCCGCGAGCGCGGCCGTCACGACGAGCATGCGGGTGCGATCAAGCACCGGCGCCCGCCTTCTTCGCATGCGCTGCGGGATCGCAGATCCCGGCACGCTCCTCGTCCGCCGCAACTTTCTTCGCGGCTTCGTCACAGTCCTTGCAGTCGGGACAGTCCGCGCAGTCCTTGCATTTGCCGTTGTGAAGCGCGTGCGCGCGATAGCGCGCCTTCTTCGCCTCGACCTCGCGCGCGGCATCGGTGCCGGCATGACTTCCGGCGAAGCTCGCCATCGCGAGCAGGACCGGCGCCGACGACTGCGCGCTGGCGGCCGACGGCAAGGCCACGGAGAGGGCGGCAAGCCCCAGCGCGGCGATCATCTTCAGTTTCATCGTGTGTACTCCTTCCCTGGCCGTTTTCAGAAGAAACCGTTGCGTCGGCCGTCGCGACGGTCATCGTGGCGGGCGCTGCTGTCGCCCAGCGCCGAGCGCCGGACCTCCAGCTCAACCCCGTCCCCCTTGCGGCGAATGCGGACATCCTGCGGGGCGATGTTGTTGCGCTTCGCCCAGCGGTCTGCGTCGGCATCCGAGCCGAACTCGCCCATTTCCTCGAAATCCCAGTTGCTCATGTCTCCTGTCCCGGTTGATCGCCGTGCCGGCGCGCGGGGGCCGGTCCTGGCGGTGCGATGCGAAATCCCCGCGCGTGGATGAAGGACAGTGTCACTGGATCGAGGCCGGTTTGGCGGCGATGCGCCGGACCACGAGATTGCTGTCGGCCCCCAGACGAAGATCGAGCGTGTGCCCGACCCGTCGCGTGAACAGCATCACGCCGGCAACCTCGTCGTGCAGCGTGCCCTTGCCGAAGAAGGTCCGAGAATCTGCCCATTCGCGGCCGTGGATGAAGCGGACGCGATATTGGCCGAGCGGGGCTGGCACGGTGACACGCTCGAAGGCGCGGACATAGACCGACAGCCGGTTCTTCGCCGTCGCCGGATCGAGCAGCTGGACGATGCTATTGTCTGCCGCACCCTGAATGGTCAGGTGGCTTCTGACGGTTCGCAGGTCGACGCTGGAGGAGACGGCGACCGTTCCCGATTCCGGAAAACCGGTGTTCGTCCCCACGATTGACGCGAACAGGCTGGAGGTTGCGCGCTTGATCTGGCCCTGCCCGGCCCAGGCCGCAAGGACCAGTGCGATGGCAACACCGACGCCCAGCGCCTGCCAGTAAGGGGCCGGCGTGAAGCGCGGGCGGGGCCGCCATCGACCGCGCTGATAATCGTGGCCCCTGTTCCTGGCTTCGAACCACGACCCTTTCGATCCGCCAGATATCCAGCTCGCGCTCCCCAGCGGCACCGATTTCCTGAACCCGAAGCGGTTCAGCTCGACCCGTGCCTTGCGATCGTTCCATTGCGTCGCACCGGGATCGAGCCCCTGCCGCTTGCGGTAGCGATCGCGCATATAGTCGCGATCATCGATGCCCATCGACCACCTCCATCGACTGCGAGGGGAGAGCCAGGGGAAACACGTCCATTCTGGACAGCATCGCGTGATCGCGCAGCGAGGCCTCGACGGCGACAACCTCGCTCGAAGTCAGTCCAGGTTCGCGTCGTACGAACAGGATGGTCGACGCCGATCCTGCCAGCCAGCGCGCGATGGAGATCCTGGGCATCAGCCGGTCGTGGTCGGCGAAAGCGTGGGTCGCTCGTCGCACGCCGGCCAGCACGGTCATTCCCCAACGCAGGGCGTGACCGTTTCCAGAATCGTGTCCCGCCGCCTCTGCGACGGCTTCCGGCGGGAGATCCCGTATCAGATCGCGGACGGCCGAAAGGGTCGCACCAGGTTCATCGCCGGCATGCTGGATCGCGCGGAGCAGCACATAGCGCGAAGCGCAGGTGTAGCCCGAGCAAACGTCAGGATCGTCGGGAAGGAACGCTTCGATCGCGGACGAGCGTGCATAGTCGCTCGGATGGTCTGCGAAGAAGTCCCAGTTGCCGCGCGCGGGGTCGATCAGCTGGTCGCGGACCTGGTCGGCGAGTTCGGCGATCGCGTCGCCATCGCCGAATACCGCGAGCCGGCCCCCGTCACCGGCGCGGACCGCTTCAAGCGCCGCTTCCGTCAGATCCGCGGTTTCGGCGATCGTGAGGGTCGCGTGCGTCGGCTCGGGTTGGCGCCGGAAGCGAAAAGGGAAACTACCGTCCACCGGGCGTACCTTGGGTTGCGGGCGGAACGAAAATTCCACCATCGGTGTGAAGCGACGCGCTGACGATTCCGCATCCGACCGCCCAGGCGAAGGTGAAAGCCGCCACCGCGGCCGCCAGGAGTCCCGCCTGACGCAACCGGCGCGTCAGCGGGACGATCATGCGTGGTGCGGTTGACCGTGGCTCCACGGGCTTCCTGCGGGCCTGATGGCCATACTCGGCCGTTCCCTCGATCGCGTCGCAGGGCGGCGTGTCGAGCCGCGAGGTCCGACCGATGCGGGGAGGCCCGTGCATATAGTCGCGGTCGGCGAGGCTCATCGTGCTGGCTCGGACCGGACCCGGAGGGCACGCAGCGCGCGGGTGAGCGGCAGGAGTAAGACGTAGGTCAGGCCGAAAATCGCGGCCATCGCAAGCGTTTCGCCGCCCCAGTCGAGCGCATCGTCGCGCCGCGCGAGCTGGCTGCATTGCGTGAGCGTATGAGTGTCGAGGTCGCAGGCGTGCCAGTGCTTGGTGGCGATCACCTGGTCCCAGGTCGGTGGTGATGTGGTCATGCTCATAGCTCCAGTCCGATGTCCTTTTCGGGGTAGGGAAGTTCAGGCCCTTTGGGCTCGACCGGGACGCTGAACCGGGAGAGGTCGAGCGAGGGATCGGTACGGATGTCGATCTTGCCGCCGGTCGAGGGGCGGGCTGTATCTGCGCTCGGCTCGCCTCCGACTTTCTCCGGTCCGCGATCGAGGTCGGGCGGCAGCGAAGGGTTGAACGTCTCGCCCGCGCCGGCTTTCGTGGCTGCGCCGGCAGCGCCGCGATCGGGGTCGATCGACAGCGCGCCGGTGGTCTCGAGCGCCGAGGTCTTGTTGCCCTCGTTGCGCTCGATCGCGGCGGTCAGCTTCTCGCGGTCGTCGGTGAACAGCTGGATGTCGTCGCGGACGCGCGTGACGGTGACGTTGAACAGCCGCTGGTTGGAGAGGTTCGATTCCCTGTGGCTCATCACCGCGATCGCGGTGTCGGTGGTGATGCCCTGCGCCGCGTGCATGTTGAGCGCGTAGGCGAGGCTGATCCGCTCCATCATCGGATCGCCCGCCTTCAGCTCGTGGAGGGTGCCGTCGCTCGCCTCCACCTTGATCCCCGACGGGTCGGCCGAGACGACGCGGGCGATATCGTTGTTGTTGAGGCCGCGGTCCTTGTCGTTCTGGGTCCAGCGGATCTTGTCGCCCTCATGCAGCTTGATCTGCTCGCGCTGGGCGAGCTGCATCGCGTCGGTCTTGTCGACCGGCGATATCTTCTGCGGATCGAAGGTCCGTACCCGGTTGCCGATCTGGACCTGAACGCGCCCCTTCGCGTCGACGCCGAGCACGTCATAGGTGCCGGGGCTGAGGCCGAGCTCGCGCATGGCATGGCGCAGGTCGATCACCTGGCCGGGCTTATAGGTATGCGCGTAGCGGAGTTCCTCGCGCGTGACGTTGACCTTGTCGAGGACCGGGGTGACGACGCCGTCCCCTTTCAACGTGCCCTCCGCGGCGAGGCCGTCCTGGATGCGCACGTTGAGCTCTGCGCGCGCGACGCGGCCCGACGAGAACATCGCGGTGGTCTCGCGCTGTTCGGGGGTTAGGCCCAGCCAGTGTTCGGCCGCGGCCTTCACATGCTCGGGGTTGGCGGTGACCTTGTCGCCGAGCATCGCCATCGCCTCGCGCACCTCGCCGCGGTTGGTCAGCGCGGCGACGGTGCGCAGCTGCTCGGTGCGCTGGCGCAGATTCTCGTCCATCCGCGCCAGCGTGATCCCGCCGGCCTGCGCGAGCGCGAACGCCTTGCCGGCGTCGACCGCGGTGATCTGCTGGCGATCGCCGATCATCAGGAAGCGATCGACGCCGAGCGCATTGGCGATGCCGACCAGGTGCTTCATCTGCTCCGAGCCGACCATCGAGGCTTCGTCGAGGATGAGCGTGGTGCCGGCGAGCGCGTCTCGCGCGCCGTCATAGCCCGCGCCCTTCCCAGCGAGCGCGTGGCGGGCATAGCTGTGGACGAACGAGGACACGGTGCGGCTCTCGATGCCGGCTTCGGCGCCGAGACGATCGGCGGTCGCCTTCATGAGCGCGAGACCGACCACCTTGCCGCCTTCCTGCTCGACATTGCGCGCGACGCTCGCCAGCATGGTCGACTTGCCGGCGCCCGAGACGCCCTGGACCGCGACGATGCGATCGGCGGAAGTGAGCGCCATCGTCGCGGCCGCCATCTGCCCTGCATTGAGTTCCTTGTCGCCCGATGCGGCGTTGATCCGCTCGATAACGGTGTCGGCGGAGACGATCACCCGCCCCTCCCCCTTGCCGCGCTCGATCTCTGCAAGGATGCCGCGCTCCGTCGCGAGCGCCTCGGGCGTCGTGACATGGGTGACGACGCTGTCGATCCGGTCATCCTTGCCCGGAATCAGCTTCTCGTTGCGGATGAGCTCGGAGACGCGCGCGTCGACATGCGCGGCGGTGACACCCTTCAGCCCGAGGTCGAGCGCGGTCCTGGTGATGTCCGGCACCGCGAACGCGGCTTCGCGTTGGGCATGGATGCGGATCGCGGAGGCGACGGCGTGCTGGGCGCGCAGATCCACCGGCGCGATGCGCAGCCGGTCGAGGCCGCTGGCGACGAGCGGATCGGCGGGTCGGAATAACTCGCCCAGGCTTTCGCGGAGATTGGCCAGGACGTCACCGAGGCGCTCCATCGGTCGTGGCTGGGCATCGAGGCCGCTGGCGCCAGCACGCTCGCGCGCGGCATCGACCAGTGCCTTGCCGTCGAATCCGAGCGCGGCCGCCCGGTCACGCCATTCCTGGCGCAGGGCATCGCGATCCTCGACGTTCAGCTTGGCGTCGCGGGTATTGTTGGTCACCTTGCGCAACGCCTCGGCGGAGGTGACACCGAGCTCGCCGGCTTTCGCCAGGATATCGGCGCGCCGCTGGCTGAAGGTGTCGATCACCTCCTTAGGCACGCCGGCGATCTCGAACTGGCCGTGCTTGCCGGTGACGCTTGTTTCGTAGCCGATCTTTGCCAGCTCGGCGCGAAACTGGGCGTGATAGGCCGCGCCGATCGTGGTGTTGTTCTTCCAGAGCTGCTGGTTGTGGAGCGCCTGCCATGCCCCGTTCGCCATCTTGGTCATGTTGGCGATAAGGACGTGGATGTGGCCCTGCGGATCGAGAGCGCGGCTCGTGTCGTGCTGGAACAGCGCATAGACGAGGTTGCCGGTTCGCACCGCATCCCCTGACCTGGACTGATCGTAGGTGCGGCCTTCGGCGAAGGTCTTCTCGACCCATCCCATCGTCGCCTTTACGGCGTTCATATGCGCGGTGAGGACACGGGTGTCGCAAGCGACATAGGCCATTACGCTGGCGGACTTCGGCATCGAGAAGGTCAGGTCGACACCGAGCCTGCGACCCTCGACCTGCCCGACCTTTTCGCCATCGGGCATCTCGCCGTTGAGGATCTTCTCGAAGTCTTCCTTGGTCACCTCGCCCTTGAGGCCAAGGTCGGCCGCGCCCACCCCGCCCCAGGCGGTCGCCTCGGACGAATGCTCGGCGGTGTAGTAATCGTCCTTGGCGAAATACTGCGCCGCGCCGGAGGCGGACTTGACGGAAGCGACCGACAGCATCGGCTACATCCCCATGTCCATGTCGTCATCGATCTCCGGCGAATGATCCGGGCCGTGATGACGATGGTGGTGATCGGGGTCGCGCTGCGTCGCAAACCCATCGCGCAATTCGCGGGTCGCCTGGTCCTCGTGGCGATCGGCATCACCGCGATCGGACCGGCTTTCCGGGGCATGGCGTGACGCCTCGCCGCGCGTCGGATCCACCCCGCTCTGCGGACCCGCACGGTTCTCGATCAGGGACATGCCCATGCCGCCGAGTTGGGCATCCAGACTGGATGAACCTCCCGTCACAGGCTTGGAAGGTTCGCCCCCGACCCTCGTTGCGGCATCCGACGCGCGGACGGCATCGACGCCGGTCGGGCTGCTGGCGACGCCCTTGCCGGTTATCTGATCGATCACCACCGGCAGCGACCCGGTGACCTCCATCGCCGCAGCCGCCTTTTCAGCCTCGCTACGCGGCTTCTCGGGCTGCGAGGCGGTCAGGTCCGGCTCTTGCCTTTCCTTCGCCTCCACGCCCCCCACAGGCCGTGTGGGGGTATGCTCGCGGCCACCCTCACCCCCCTCATCCGCGCCATTGTTCCGGGTGTTCTGACGACGCCGGTCTTCCGGCGAGACGTATTCGGTAGGCTTGAAGTTCTTGCGGGGCACCGCCCCCGGCGCGACCTCGGCATAGGAGCGGTATTTGAGTTCGATCCGCGCAGCGGGAAATCCATCGGGAAACTTCACGAAGCCGTGGAGCGACGGCAGGTTGTTGATGTCGTCGGGGATGACCAGCGGCTCGATCGCCGTGCGAGGCGTGAGGGTCGAGGCGTCGCGGGTGTTGTTGTAGCCGTAGCTGTAGGCCTCATCCATCTGGCGGACCTCGCGGCTGCCGATGAACTCGGAGCACTTTTCGGCTGTGGTTCGATCGGCGGTGGCGAGGATCAGCTTGGTGCGCGCAAGTCCGGTGAGCGCGGTCGCGTTCTGCAAGCCATAGGTCGCGACCAGCTTGTCGAACGAGTGGATCCCAAGGACGAACGCACCGCCGAAGTTGCGGGCCGACTGGAGGCCATGCTCGATACCAGGAAGCGCGTGAAGCGCATGGACTTCGTCAAACAGATACCAGGTCCGCAGGTCACGGGTCTTGGGCAGGCGCATGAGGTTGTTGACGGCCAGATCGATCCACAGCGTGAACAGACCGCGGGTCATCTCGAGGTCGTTGTACGAGCCGGTGATGAACATGATCGAGCCGTCGCGATTGTCGGTCGCGATCCAGTCGCGGATCGAGAAGGCGGGCGGGCCGCCCGGGACAGGGTCCGGCATGAAGCGTAGCGCCTGTCCGTTGACGTTCAGAACCGAGCGGATCGATTCCGCCATGCGGGCGGCTTTCTCGGTCGTCAGCGGGGCGGCGATGGTGTCATCGAGCTTGGCGTTGATCGACTTCAGATCGGCCTGCATCAGGTGGTGCGCGATCGCGGCGTTGTTCGCCTCACCCATCTCTTGAAGCTTCAGGCACATCTCGATGAAGAGCATCCGCGCGGCGTTCTGCCAGAACGGTTCCTTGTCGTCGGGATGCGAGGGAATGAGGGCCGATGCGGCCGAAACGAAGTCGGCATAGTTGCGGCATTCGTCGAACAGCGTCCACGGCGCGCAACGCTCGTCCATAGGGTTGAGAATGACGTCGGTTTCTGGGTTGTAGAACGTCTCCACGAACACGCCGGTCAGGTCAAAGATGACCGCGCGATGACCGCGCGCGCGAAGCTGCGAGACGTGGCTGCGCAGCTGGGTCGTCTTGCCGGTGCCGGTGGTGCCGATGAGCATGGTATGGCTCTGTTCGAGCCGCCACGGATAGGGGATGCCGGCGATCGTGTATGGAACGTGGATGCCCCGGTCGATCCGATCGAGGATCGGAGCCTTGGCGACGAGTTCGGGGACGTACGGCGGATCGTGTTCGGCGCACTCGGTGCGGAACTTGCGTCGGTTGTGGCCGCTGACAGTTTTGACGAGCACGTCACGCTCGACCAACAGGGCGCCGCGGTTGTGGCGTTCCTGGAGCATGTCGCTGCCGCGCTTGTTTGCCCACATGATGAACCACATGATGATCGGTGCTGCGATGAAGGCCGACATGACGAGTGTCGTCAGGAAGATCTTGACCGTCTTCGCCCAGGCATGAACGACATGGGGTTCGTAGGGGACGTAGCCGATCGGAACCTTGGTCACGATGCCGTTTGGCAAGGTCAGGTTGATGAGGTGGAATTTGTCCCCGCCGACCCACGTCCAGATGGCGGAATAGAGCTTCATCAGGTCGAGCTGGAATTCATGCTCGGCGAGGCCCAGCCAGACGAAGATATTGAACAGGACGATGAACGTCCCCAGCCATATCCAGATGGGCACCTGGAGGCCCGCCCAGGTCATCTTGTACTGACTGGCGAGAAGCTGCGAACCGCGGGTGAAATTGCCCGAGTTGCGGGTGATCCGCCCCCGCGCGGAATGGTGCTTTACGGTCGCCGCCTGACCGTTGAACCGGATGTCGCCGCTACGCATGGAACGTCGCCAGGCGCTCCTTCGCGGCTTCGCGAAGCTGGGGTACGACGTCGCCGTGATCGCGTGTGATAATCACGTCGATCGCCGCCTGCATGTACTCGAGAACGAGGACCGCACGGGTGATGTTGAAAGTATGCTCGGCCTCAGCGAAACGGATACCGAACATAAGCGCAGTGCGCGCGGCCTCAGACCGGGAGCACGACCGTTTCGCGGCTACACGATCAAGTGCCGCAATCTCTTCAGACGAAAGTCTGAAAGCTATCGTCGAGTTAGACATTCACCACCCACTTGAAAGTGGCTGGTGGGGTTTTCGGAGAGTGGAAAATACTACAGCCTGGTCCCGAGGTATAGAGTGAAAACGCATTCACCCTGCAAACAGGGATTTTCGCGCGTTCTCAAGCGCTTAGGGGAGAACCACCAAGGCGTTTGCAGGGGCAAACATGTTTGCCCCTGCAAACACCGGCAATTACAGACACTTAACCTGCGGCGTGCCGCGTACGGTGTGCAAATCCTTAGGGACTGTCGCGGTGGTGGTGGCATCATGGCTGGATGTCCGATCATTGGACTGGGTTCCGGGAGAGTAAGCGCCGCAGGCAGGCGACCACCGGACTGGACCGAAGGGTATTGGGCGGAGCAATCCCGCCCGACGACGGACCTGGCCGAAGGTCAGTGTCCGTCGCCTCATGCTGGTCCGGTAAAGCCGGACCAGCGAGCGATTATGAGTGTCGCTATTGTGCCGGTGGAGCGGTGCTGGCATCGTGGGAAATGGAGGCCGATCCACGATCAGAAAAGGCAGGTCATATGGCACGGAGTATCGAGCAGGAACGGGCACAGCTTGAGGCGGACGAACAGCGGCTCAACGAACGCCGCAAGCAACTGGCCGATCGTGAGCGTTCGGAGCTGCTGAAGGAGGTGGAACGGTCGGGGTTGATGAAGGCCGATCCTGCCCAGTTCAGCGCGATCATTGGAGCGATCAAGAAACTCGGGATCGCCGAGACCGTGAAGCGCCTGACCGCGTAAGCGGGTCAGCGCGAAAGCGGGCTCAAGCCCATCATGCAAATAGAAGGGGAGCTGCCGTTAGGCGCTCCCCTTTTCAATGCTTGGGCCGAGTTGGCGAAGCTTCGGTCCATTCAGGCATAAGAATGGGGAGCATCGAGGCGAAGCCCGATGCTCCCCGACGCGATGGCGACTGGAGGGAGGCTATCCCCAGACCATGCGTATCCCTTCACTGGTGTCGGCCTGAGCAGCGAGGGTGTCGAAGCGTTCGAGGTAACGACCATCGAGGCGACCAAGGTCGCGGCGAACATAGGGCTGGCCGAGTGTTTCGCGTAGTTGCCCGATGGGCATGCTGCCGCAATTATCGTCCGAAAGTCGTAGCGCGTCGAGGACGTGGAAGGCGTTGCCGTTCGCGAGATTGATCTCCGCTGCGCCGTCCGGGGTGCTGGCGACGCGCATCGTGATCGTGCGGGTCGCGTCATCGTGCCAGAAGCGCACGTTGAGGCCACGGAACTGGGCTTCCTCGACCACGGCGATGACACCCACATCGTGATCGAAGATCGCGCAGATCGACGCGAGCGACCAGGGGCAGACGCGAGCTTCGAACGAGCACGACACGAGCGGGTCATCATCCTCGTCTTCGAGCAGCTGGCCACGTTCGCGGGCGAAGGCGCGGAACGCGGCAAGCTGGCGGGCGGTGATGACGGCGGGCGCGGCGTCGGCTTTGCGATCGACGCTGAGGAAGAAGGTGATCGACATGGTCTGTCTCCCATTGGAACCATCATCTCCGGTTCCCCTCCCCTTCCGATCCGTCAGGATCGGCATGGCCGATCACGGGGTCATGGGTCGGTCCGCAGGACCGGGTGCCCGAGCGATGCGTAGCTGGTGCTCGCAATGCGCAGGCATTGCGGCACCGCGAGCGAGCCGGGCTTCGGTCGGACTGCGCCGGTCGATGCGTAGCGAGCGCGACACGCGCAGGCGTGGCCGCGATGCGAGCGAGACGGGCGCGGTCGATAAGCGGGTGCGATCGGCACGAGCGAGGCGTAGCGAACCGGCGATCCGAAGGGATCGCCGTGAAGCGAGCGAGCCGTGCCGGTCAGCTCCTGCGCGATGGCATCGGCACGGTGCGATGCGCAGCGGCAGCGCAGGCGATGCGACGGCATCGCCGCGCCCGCCAGCGAGCCGTGCCGATGCGGCAAGCGACATGCCGGGTGAGACGCGCCGGTCGATGCGTAGCGAGCGCGACATGCGCAGGCGTGGCCGCGATGCGAGCGAGACGGCGTGGCCGATCAATGGGTGCGATCGGCACGGCGCGATGCGCAGCGGCAGTGCAGGCGATGCGACGGCATCGCCGCGCCCGCCAGCGAGCCGTGCTGATGCCGCAAGCGTGACGCCGGTTGAACCGCGCCGGTCGATGCGTAGCGAGCGTGACACGCGCAGGCGTGGCCGCGATGCGAGCGAGACGGCGCGGTCGATAAGCCAACGCGATCGGCACGGCGATGCGTAGCGAACCGGCGATCCGAAGGGATCGCCGTGAAGCAAGCGAGGCGTGCCGATTGGTGTTCAACGACGATCGCCAGTCGTATCGGCCGAGGCGTAGCGCGCTGGTCATCGCATTCAGCGATGACCGCAAAGCGAGCGAGGCGATGCGACGGGTGTCGGTATCGACCCCGGCACCGGCGAGGCGTAGCTGGCAGTGGCAATGCGACGGCATTGCCCTGCCGCGAGCGAGCCGTGCCGAGCGGGCAACGTGGCGTGATCGACCGATAGGTCAGTCCCACGCGGCGCGATGGGGCTCGATGCCCCGGAGCGCCGCCCAGGGCGACGTAAAAAAGGGGAAGGACTCCGGTTGCCCGGAGCCCTTCCGTGGGTGCGTCAGGCGCGGCGGCTGCGCTGGCTCGGCTGCACCGGTGCCTGTCCGTCCTTGCGGAAGACGTGGAGCGGTACGCCGGCGGTACGCAACTTGCGAGCGAAGTCGATCTGGACGCCCGATCCTTCGCAGACGATCGCTTCGACGGGACGCAGCGAGGCGATGCGGTCGTTGCGGAGGAACCCGCCCCGGTTGCCGTGGCGCTTGTCGAGGAACATGCGCACCAGCTTGACCTCGCGCGAGGCCGCCCACGACGCTGCGATGGCGTCGGCACCCTTGTTCATGGCGGTGGTCATCAGGACCATCGACGGGATGCGACGCTTGATCTGGTCGAGGCGTTCGAAGAGCTGCTCGTGGTCGTGCCATTCCATGCCGCCCGAGAAGGCGACAATCGGGCCGCTCGGGTTGTGCTCGTCCCGACGCTTTGCCGCGCGTGCCGCCAGATAGTCGGCACCGTCGATCATCGAGGCGGTCAGCTTGGACGACACCCTGCTGCCGCGGACGGTCGAGAAGGGCCGTCCGGTCTCGACGCGATACACGTTCCCGGCGTGGTCCCGCATGCAGCGCATCGCCTCGGCGCAATTCTCGAGGGTCTGGCAGAGCAGCTGGGTCTCTTCGAGCTCCACCGCGTAGATCTCCGAGGGGTCGTAGCTGCGCACCAGGTCGCCAAGTTTCTTGGCGGCGTCATCCTCACGGCCCTCGATGCGCTTGGCCACCATGTGGAAGCTGTTGACGAAGCCCCATGCGAGGTCGGCGGCGAACTCCTCCATGCGAGTGTCGCGGAACACGTCGAACATCGTCGCCAGCATCTGCTCGACGGCGTGTGCGGCCTGCTCCGGGTCGGGCATGTCCAGCTTCTCGGCTTCGCTGACGATGGAAAGCTTCGCCATCTCGCTCGCCTCGATGAACGCCCCCTGATAGGTCTCGGTGGTGTGCTCGTCGGCGCGGCGCTCGTTGATCGCGCGGCCCATGTCGTTGAAGTTGCTGTACTTGGTCATGATAGCCTCCATGAGTTGAAAATCTCACCTTCTCTCGGTGAGGAATCTCATCCGGCATGCGGCGGTCAGGGCGGTCAGGGACGTTAACCGGGAAGCCGCGGCCCGCAGGGTCGCGGACCCCGGTTAACGCTCGCGCGCGGGGGAGCCGATTTTCTCGTGCCCTGGAGGCGGAGCGAAGCGGAGACGGAAGGGTGCGTGAAAATTGGGGGGACCGCGCGTCCTTGACGGCCCGCCAACCCCGCATGCCAGACTTCCTCATCACAGAGAGAGAAAATATTATGTTGTGGTGGGCACGCCGGGTCGGACCGAGCACGGGCGGCGGTGATGCGCCGGCACGGCGCAGCGCCGCAAAGGCAGCGCCAGTGAGCCCGGGAGGGCGAGCCAGCTGCCGCCGCCCGCGCGCAGGACGCCCGGCGCCGGCATAGGGATCGTCACCCGCAGGGCGGAGACCCCGCCAGGGGGCTCCGTGAGGCCCGCCAGGGCCGAATAGAGCCCGGTCCCGCCCACAAGGCGGGACGCCCCGCCCTGCCCCTCTACGGCCGTCCCACAGCCAGCACAGCAGGATCAGCAGGATCAGTCCCATTCATACTCGCCACCGTCATCCCCGGCATCGTAATCCGGCATCTCCTGGATTCCCGGGTCGTCTGGATCGCGGTTGGCATCGGGGTCCTCGCCGTGCGGGTCGGTCTGGATATCCGGTTCGGTTGCGAACCGGATATCTTCACCGATCCGGTCAGCAATGTCCGGCTCGACCGCGCTGTCATCGTCTAGCCAGCAGGAACGCGGACACTGGAGCAGCTGGTGACCACGATGGACGAAGGGCTGGCCGTTCATCAGGATGGGTCGCTCGGCGAGACGCCGGCAGGGTTCATTGCGACGGTTGCGGAAGCCGCACGGCACCGCCAGCGGGGCGAGCGCGACGGCATTGCCGTCGTGGTCGCCGCCGGCGGGTGCCGGCTCGTCGACCCGAGCGACCGGGTCCGGTGCCGCAGGTATCGGCTCGGGCGCGAACGGGTCGCCGTCGAACATGTCGCGCTGGACGGTCATGGTGCCGGACCTTTCAGGTGAGCGCGCGCTGGCGCAAGGCCGCGGTGCGAAGCACCGTGGGCGAGGCGTCCTGCGCGGGCGATGATGAAGCATGCGCGAAGGGCGACGCCCGCAGGCGCCGCCCGGTTCGCTGGCCGGTCAGTAGAACTCGGCGCGATCGGCGATGATCTCGCAGCCGTAGCGGTCGTTGCCGTCGCTGTCCTGCCAGCGGGTGTAGTGCAGGCGTCCCTCGATGGCGATGAGGTCGCCCTTCTTGCGGTTGCCGGCGATCGCCTTGGCGAGGCCGTTGAAGCAGGTGACCTTGTGGTATTCGGTCTCCTTGACGGTGAAGCCGTCGTCGCCTTTGTAGGTGTGGCCGTCCTTGTTGAGCTTCGGGCGATCGGTCGCCACGAAGATGGTCGCGACGCTGGTGGCGCGATTGACTTCGCGCAGTTCGGGGGTGCGGGTCAGGCGGCCGACGAGGTTCACGTTGTTCATGGCATTGCCTCCTTGGGTTGGTCGGCGGTCCGTCCGCCGGTGTCACCTGAAGGGCGTCGCGGTTCGGGGCGTCGCACCGGAGGGCGAGCTGGGCCGGCGCGCAGGCGGCGGGCCTGGTCGACCGGAGGGGAACCCCTTTTGCAGGGGTGGTGCGGGCAGCCGCGCGAAGCGCGGCAACACGGCCCTGCCAAAGGGGTTGCGAGGCCCCGGGGCGCGGCGCAGGTGACACGAAACGGCGGATGGGCCGTCGATCAGCCCAAGGTTCCCGCAGGCATTGCCATGGACAAACCTCGTGAACCGCTCATGTCGGTCGCCTGACCCGTACCCCCGAACGACCCGGCGCGAAGGCAGGCGTGCCGCCAGCGTCGCTCGCTGACCGACGTGGTGCCGCTCCGAAGCTCGACAAGGACGGCCGCGCCCGGGCGACGACGCACCGGCAAGGAGACCGGATGCCGCAAGGTCGCCCGACGGCCGACCCTCGCCAGGGCGATCGCCGGCAACCGCATCGGACCTGGGCGTCCTCATCGCCATAGGGGGCAAACGCCTGCCGATACCCGCTGGCAGAACAGCGACGGCTTTACGCGCCGCCCGGCTGCGGGATCATCGCCGATCGTGATGATCTTTCCACTCGGCCAGCGAACCGGGCTGTGTCTGCGGGCGCCGCCCTTCGGGTTGGCGAGGATCGATCGCCTACTCGGTTCGCCGGGTGGGGGTGATCCGATGCTCGACGATCAGCGCCGCGACACGTTGTACGATGCGGCTCGGCACCTCGGCGATGATGGTGCTACCGTCGTTACCGGCGCGAACGTCGGGTCCGACCCATGCGAAATCGTTCACGTCGTCCCACACGATGCGTGATCGGTCATCGAGGCCGAAGGCCTCAATGAATCGCGGCGGCAGAGGGATGGATGCAGCCGGTGAATAATCGCGCGTCGTCAGTGGCACCATCAGGACACGGAGCCTTCCGGCTGAGCGATAGCTGCCAACCACCATGCAGGGGCGGAGTTTCGAGCCGTCCTCGTCGCCCCGGTTATGTTCATGCCGCCAGAGGTAGAAATACCAGATCAGGTCACCGGCTTGCGGTTCAATCGACGTACTGATCGTTCTGGACGGACCCGGCGCTGGGCGTCGCGGTCCTGATGGCGTGGATGGCTTCATCGCTCAACTCCTGCGGCGAGAGCGCGAGGTGATCGAGGCGGGACAAGCGTTCGAACTCGGAGGCGGGTAGCATGACCACGCGGGCAGCGCCGTTGCGCTCGATTGCGATCGGATGCGTCATCGCCTCGTCGTAATAGAAGCCGAACCGCTTCGACACGTCGGTCGATCTGGCCTTTTCGATTGTAGGGGTCATGGTTTCCCTCATCTTTCGTTACGCGGCCGGGGATCGATTAAGCCCTGCGTCCCTCCAGGATGGGACCCTCATCTGGTCCTGCCAATGTTGTAACGGCCATCTTTCTGTTACATGGGAATCCGTATCTTCCGTAAAACGGAAGACAATCCGTACACCACGGACCGCGCGGCTGCAACAGGCACTAACGGCAACAGGGACCGCTTCGGCGATGAAGCGATCCCCGTCGAGGTGGCGATACGGGCGACGCGTCAGCGCCGCCCGATGCCGGTCAGACCCTCTCGTCGACCGGCGCGGTGCTGGCACCCAGCCCGTCTCCGGTGTCATCGCCTGCGCCCGAGGTCGCCACGTCACGGCCATCGGCGGTGAAAGGCAGCGCGGGTTCGCCATCGTCCGCCTTGACCCCGAGCGCGGCACCGACGTCGCGGCGCTTCTGGGCGCGCTGCCACACGACGTTGTACGAGCCGTCGTCCTGGCGGAAGGCCGAGACCTGGAGCGGCGCGGCGAGCGACGGATCGTCGATGCGGCCGTTGAGGAACGCCTCGCCGGTGTTGTTGGAGGTGAGTTCAAAGAACGCGCCGACCTGCACCCACGTCCGGCCCGGGGTGAGCGCATGGATCTCGTAGCGCGGGGCGCGCGGATTGGACGACTGGACCGGCTTCAGCGCGATCGTCATCGCGACCGCGAGGGTGGAAATGCGGCCCATGAAGATGCCCGCGTCGTTCTGCTTGATCTGACCGATGTTCATGACGTGTCTCCTGATGTCGTGCTGGACCCCATGTCCTCGACACCGATCTTCAATCCTCCTCCCCTCCCCGGCCCTTCGGCCGGGCAGGGCGCGATGAGCGCCCCTCACCGACCGCGTTCTTCACGCGGACGGTGGTGCGTGCGGGACGCGGATCGGGCTAGGTCAGGAGGATGTGCCGATGGCGCTGTTAGCTATCGGTCTCAGGCTTTCCCGGGACGATGGAGAGCGCAGGCGGTTTGAAGCCACCCAACCGGAAGTGCTCACCGATCGCGGCGAGGTCACCTAGAGCATTGTATTCCTGAAGCGTCAGCACGACGCTTTCGTTGTCGTCGGCCGAGAATATCGCGCGCGGACCATGACCTGGCCAGACCCGAACCTCGGGCGAGAACGACCCGGGCGAGCCTCCCGACCACGTCCTGAACGGAAGGTCGTTGGTGCAGCAGAAGTCCTCGATATCCTCGATATTGCCGTTCTGGACCTCGTGAGCATGGAGGCGCAGGGGTTCGCCGGATGTAACGGATTCAAGCGGTTCTCCCCCCCATTCGGTCGAGAGGCCGTAGAAATCGGCGAGTTTGTACAGTTCGGGCAGTCGATCGGCGGGAAGTTTCCCCCCGATCGTAATGGAGACGGAGACGCGGTCGGCCATGTCGGGACCTCGTGATGAAGTGGACGTGCCGGTCCCGCGAGCGGTGTCATCACCATTCGCCCGGCTATCCATTCATCACCCCCTTCCCTTGAGCGTGGCCCAGGTTCGAACTGCGATATCCTGTGCTTATACGGCGATAAAGCGAAGGAATAGCTAAATTATCGATCCGATACGGTGTTGAATCGGGACTGGAGCCCATGAAGCAAAAAAAGGGCGACGCCGTGTGCCGGCGTTGCCCCGAGTTTCGGCGTGCGGGAGCGAAAGGGGGCGCGCCCGTGCGCCATGCGGTGCCGTGAGGGAGTGCACGGCACCGGGGGTGGATCAGGCGTCCTCGGCGACGCGCTGGCGGCGACCGCGGCCCTTGCCGACCGGCTCCTCGACCGGGGCGGTGGTTTCGCCCAGGCCGTTGTCGGTGGTGCCCGCATCGTGATCGGGGCCGTTGCCGACCGGGCCGCCATCGGCGCCGAACGGCGGCGACAGATCGTCATCCGCCTTGACGCCGAGCGCGGCACCGACATCGCGGCGCTTCTGGGCGCGCTGCCACACGACGTTGTACGAGCCGTCGTCCTGGCGGAAGGCCGAGACCTGCAGCGGCGCGGCGAGCGACGGATCGTCGATGCGGCCGTTCAGGAACGCCTCGCCGGTGTTGTTCGAGGTGAGTTCGAAGAACGCCCCGACCTGCACCCACGTCCGGCCCGGGGTGAGCGCGTGGATCTCGTAGCGCGGCGCGCGCGGGTTGGACGACTGGACCGGCTTGAGCGCGATCGTCATCGCGACGGCGAGGGTGGAAATGCGGCCCATGAAAATGCCCGCGTCGTTCTGCTTGATCTGACCGATGTTCATGACGTGTCTCCTGTGATGTCGTGCTGGACCCCATGTCCTCGACACCGATCTTCAATCCTCCTCCCCTCCCCGGCCCTTCGGCCGGGCAGGGCGCGATGAGCGCCCCTCACCGACCGCGTCTTCACGCGGACGGTGGATCGTGCGGCAGGCGGACGATGTCGGTGCTCAGTGGGCGAGCTGGTCGGTGAGCGCGGTGCCGATATCGGCGTGCGCCGCGGCGAGCGCGCCGATCGCGCGGCTGACGACGTCGGTCGCCTCGTCGCTCGGATCGATGCACCAGCATTTGCCGGCGTGGCGGATGTCGATCAGCCGGTCGGACTTGTTGTCGATCCCGAACGTGTAGCCTTGACGCTGGTCGAAGCCGGCGACGGTGACGTCGGTCGTTTTGGCCTTGATCGTGACGACGGGCGCGACCGCGGGGGTCAGCAGCACGGTATCGCGCGGCGTTTGCGCCTGTGGGACCAGCGCGGGTGCGGGCGGCTTGCCGAGCGTCGGCATCTTCGGGATCGGCACGAGGCCGTTCACCGCGTCCTGCGCCATGTCGGCCGCCATTGCGGTCGCCATGAAGATGGCGGTGCGCGCGAGATCCTGGGCGATGGCTTCGCGGTGCGGCTCGGTCAGCGTGGGCAGGAGGTGGCAGAGTTTGGTGTCGAGCGCGAAGGCGACGGGCTCGGCGTTGGGATCGATGCACATGATCGTGACCTTTCGGCAAAATGCCCGGACCCCATGTCCAGGATGCCGATCCGGTCCCTCTCTCCTTCCGGCGCAGCCGGTGCCGGCATCGTCGCGAGGCGATGCCGTGCCGTTCAGCGAGGCGGTCGCGGATGTCGCATGAGGCGCTTCCGGGCGGCCGACAGATGATCGATCGAGCGTTGCAGGAAGAAGGCGTGCGCGCTGTCGGATTCGAGTGTCCCCAACCGGCGTTCGAGCGCCGTGATACGGTGGTGGATCGCATCGATCGTCAGCATGATATCGTCGAACGAGAGCGCGACGACGGTCTGCGGATAGGGATAGGGCAGCGCCGGCGCGACGAAGGCGAGGAAATGGGGCTGCACGGGCAAATGGTGCAGGAGGGCGGTCGCGACCGCGCGGCGGATCTGGGAGGCGCCGTGGACGAGTTCTGCTAGCAGCACGTCCATCGCCATCGGGCGGACGATGCGCAGTGCGCCGGGGTCGAGGGTGACGGCGATCGGATCGGTCGAGGCGAGACCGATGACGCCCTCCGACAGGATGGCGAGAACGTCGCCTTCCTCGATGCAGGGACCGTCATCGAGACAGGCGTCATGCGCGGCTTCGCTGGTGTCGAAATAATGGACGCGATACATGGGCTGGTCCCTTTCTGCTGGGTCAGGAATATTCCGGGCGACGTGCGGGAAACCGCGTGGGCGGGAGGCCGGAGAAGCTGAAGGCGCGGAAGCGTCCGCCGGTGTAGGCAGCCGAATCCACCGGCGGGCGATGCCGCTGCAGGCGCTCGAGCAGCCGGTTGGCGCGGCGCATCGCCGCGACCGCGGCCTCGTCGTGGTAATGGAGGGCGATCACGCGGACGAAGGTGCCGGTGTCGTACCGTAGGGTAGGCAGGGTGGCGTCTACGAGAGAACACCCCACTGCCCCCCTCCGAACCGGACGTGCAACTTTCACTGCATCCGGCTCTCCGCTCCGGGCACTGTAGAACGAAAGTCCGGCAGCTTCCCTGCATGAAGGAGTTGATGACAGGGCGCGCAAAGCGGCCTCGTCTTCCGGGCCCGTTCGGCGTGAAGCCTCCGGAACACCGGCCCATCCCTCATGCGACGCACGGGGTTGCTGTGGTGAAGATGGAACGGTCCATCGGTGCCGCCACATGCGGAGCATGCTTGGGCGAGCACTCGGTCAGTCAGGTTGGTCCTGCTTAACCGAAGAGCTTCCGTGCGAGGCGTGTTGTCGACCGACGGCCAGAACACCGGCCTACGATCGAGTTCCGCCAGTCGCCAAACCGCGATCCTCCTCTCATCCCTCCCAACGCCGATACGCACTACGTACCTGCCCGGGCCAACCCTGAGGCGCCGGAGCGAAGCCATTAGGCTTGTCCGATGCTTGTGCGCGAGCGTCTTGAACAGACTACCGCGCCAGAGAAACTCGAGCTTGTTGAGTGCGCCTTTCACATCCACGGCCAAGGCATAGTAATTTGCAAAGCCGCGAAGTTCGGCGTTGTAGACCTTGACGATCTCCGCATCATCCATGTGAAGCAGGCCCGGACGGTGCACAGCCCGTCCCAAGTCGAACTGACCATAGCCGTGCCTCTGGCTGAACGATTGCACCTTGTCGCGCGGGACCAGCAACTGAATTTGATCCGTCACCGTCCGCTTGACTGCGACGATGCCCGTCCGTGCCCGTTGTTTGACGAGCCGGTCGGACGCCGTGCGAGTGCGCACGTCGTAGCCAAGGAACCTTGCTCCCTTCCGAGCCTCGCGGATCCCGCTTTTCAACGGGGACGTTCGGAGCTCAAGCTCGCTCGCGAGGAAGCCCTCGATGGCGGCCTTGATCTCTTCGGCCTCGGCCCGGCTGCCGATAACCCCCAGAAGGAAGTCGTCGGCGTACCGGACGTAGCGAAGGCGTCGAAAGTCTGGATCGAACGGGTCCGTCGCGGGTAGCTTGCGCATCGCCGCGAGCGTCTCCTTTATTCGGTCCAGCCATGGTTGGATTTCATCAACCTGCCCTTTGTCACGCAGCGCAGCCACGCGCTTCCGGGCGTACTCGGAACGGCGCTGAAGGTGCCTGTATTCCGCCGATTTGCGACGTTGGGCACCCTTGTCGAAGCCAGCGACGAGCCCTTCCACATAATGGTCAAGCTCGTGCAGGTAGACGTTCGCGAGCAGAGGCGAGACGATGCCTCCTTGCGGCGTGCCACTATAGGTTTCGTGGAAACGCTGCTGCTCCAGATACCCTGCCTTCAGCATCGCACTGATGAGAGCGGTAAACCGCCTATCATCAATGCGACGTTCAAGCAGGCTCAACAATTTCTCGTGAGAGATGTTGTCGAAGTATCCTTCGACATCGACTTCGATCAGCCACTTCACGCCCTTCCATGTCTTGCGGACATGGTCGAGCGCCGTGTGACACGACCGCCCCCGTCGAAAGCCGTGTGACCGATCAGAGAAGATCGGTTCATAGACTTCGTTCAGGATCATCCTGACCACTTCCTGCACCAGTCGGTCGGTTGCAGTCGGGATGCCGAGCGGTCTTGTTTTACCGTTGGTCTTGGGGATGTGGACGCGCCTGACCGGCTGCGGGCGATACGTGCCCGCCGAGAGTTGCGCGATCACCGCATCGATCCGGCTTTCGTCGAGATCGGTTACGGCCTCACGGTCGATGCCGGGGGTCTCTGCCCCACGGTTCTGTTGGATGCGGCCCAAAGCTTCCACCCACAAGGAGCGGGATAGCAGCAGTCGGAACACACCGTTCACACGTTTGCCGGTCAAGGCAATCGTTCCAAGTGATTCCAGCCTTTTCAAGGCGGCACAGGGTTGCATCAGCAGACCTCCGCCCTGGTTCGATGCTGGATCGAAGCTGCCGCACTTCCCCCGCTCGGTTGCGCTTTCGCTCGGGTCACCCCGAACTTATACGGCCGACCGTCCCTCACCGAGGCAAGGGCTGTCCCGGCAATTACGCCGGGTGTTCGGGTAATATTGCGGCTCCGCCGCCATACAGGTCGATAACTCGACCAGCTACAGGCGGTCCCGTAGTTACGCGTGAAAGGAGATAAGCTAACGGTCTTAGGTGGCCTTTTCATCTCTAGTCCTCCGAAGGAGGTCACGCCGACAAGGTTGGCCGGTCAAGTCGATGGTACGGACTTGGCCGCTTCTCGGGTCCGAGCTGGTAGAGTGGACCCGACGCGTCGGTGCGGGGTTTCAGTCGCTTTCCTCGCCGCCAAGGGTTTAGGCCGCGAGAGATTGGGCTTCACGCAGTGTAGCGTTCACCATAACCGTCTTGCCCTGACCCGTTGCTTCAATGCGACTATTCACTTTGGGCCTTTTCCGAGCATGCTATGGTCCCGTTCTCCTTTCGAAGTTTCAGCCCGAGGGCACCGGTAAGCTCGGTGGGCAGATGCCATTGCCAACAAGCATCACGTCATCAGACGCACTCCTTTCTCGCGCCACAACGGCGCACACCATCCCCCTTCCTCGGGGCCGCCCCAGGCACGGTCGATTTCGTAGAAGGCGAGGATGCTGCGCATGGGGTCAGCTCCGGTTGTCACCGGGTCGGATGATCCTCCCGGTTCATAACAGCCGGTCCCCCTTCCCCTTCCTCAGACGTCCGGTGCTTCGTCGGGACGCTGGTGGCGCAGCGCACGCGCGAGCGCCCGCTTGCGGGCGGTCGCCGCGGCGCGCGACGGATAGGCGCCCGAGAGGCGAGAGGGGTGTGACAAGCTGTTGTCGAACACGACCCAGCCCGTTGCGGTATGGGCGACGTGCATCCCGTCGCTGCGCGAGGGGGTGGTCATGACGGGCGCGCCCGCCTGATCGCGGCCTCGGCGATGAGCTGGCCGGCAAGCGTGTTGCGATGCGACGCGATCCGGCTGTCGGGCGCAGCCACGACTTCGGCCGCGCGTGTCAGCAGCGCAGCGAGGTCAATGTCCGACATCGGCGCCGGGTTGGTCGCGGATCGCGCGGGTTCTTCCCCGGCCTTGTCGAGCATCAGCACGAGGATCGAGGGCTTGATCTCTTCGTCGAGCGGTCGACTGTCGGCGACGAACTTGCCGCCACGCGTGATCGCGAACGCGTTGAAGGTGGGTGATACCCCGTTATCGGCGTTGGGGATCGTGGTGCCGCGGTCGTGGAACTGGATGTCGATGAAGCGGGGCGGGCCACCATAAGTGGATTCGAGAAAGCAGAAGGTGACGCGGCGACCCTCGCTGGTCTTCGCCGTGATCGTGAACGCGCCGTCGGGCACGTCGATTGGTTTGTGCGGCACGTCGTTGTAGCCGGCGAAGCCCGCGGCGATCGCGTCGGCGCGCGTCATGACGGGGAGATCGGTGATATCGGGCATGATGAAAGCTCCTTGCTCTGGATCAGGCGGCACGCTTCAGCGCGATCAGGTCGGAAAAGCGGTCTCGCACCGCGCCGGCATTGGGATAGAGATCGGCGAGACCGTGCCGCGAGAGGATCGGTGCGCGGGACGCGGCGATGATGCCGGCCTCCTCGATGGTGGGAATGCGCGGCGGCCAGCCTTTGACGTAGCGCAGGTCGGGCGGCATCGCGGCTTCGAGCCGTCGCCGCTCGGCGGCATCGGCCTTGGCGAGGGAAATCCGGTTCCTCAAATTACCCGGTATGTGACGCGGTGCGACGTCGGCGAGCCAGCGTGCGGGCTGGAACGAGAAGGTTGAGGTCGCCTCGAGGCCGACCAGGTGGAGCAGCGCGGGACGGTTCGCCGGTGCCGAAGCCGATGCCTGGGCGTCGCCGAGCGATTGAAGGACGCAAAAGCGGCACGACAGTCGTGACGACTGGTAACAGGTGTAGGCGACGTGCAGCGGGATGCCGAGCGTATCGTGCGCGGCGAAGACCTGTGGTGTCGTCCAGTGCGCGATCGGGTTCCACAGCATCATCGCGGTGCCGTGCGGATTGCCGGCAGCGGCGTAGCGCGCGTCTGCTTTCCATTCGGGTGTGCGTGACCGAGCGATGCTCTCGTCGCGGCGCAGTCCCAGCACGTTGATGATAGTCTGGCCGCGCAGCAGTCTGGCGAGGTGCGGCCCGATGACATGGGCCTTCATCTCTGAGGTGCAGAAGCGCAGCGCCGAGGATGACCAGGGACCGATCAGATTATAGGTTTCGAGTGCCTCGTAGCGCGCCTTGCCGTTGGCAAAGCGCGTGGCCCAGCGGTCGAACAGGTCGCCGGCGTTGCGCCGGACGATCGTCAGCGGGACGCCGGCGTGGGCCGCGAGATCCTCGACCGTCGCGGGCGTTTCGTCCCATTCGGCACGGCCGAGGTCGGCGTGAATGGCGATACGCCGCTCGCGCGGATGGCCGAGCGCATCGAGGATCAGGTTGACCGCGAACATCGCGGCCGAGCTGTCCTTGCCGCCCGAGAGGTTGAAGACGATCCATGCGCCGCGTTCGACCGCGTCGAGGATGGCGGGCGGCAGGGCGAGGGCCGGAAGGCCGGCGACCAGGCCGCGTCCGATGTCGATGAACATGGCCGTTCAGGCCGCGAGCGGCGCTGGCAGCGCCAGCCACTCGGGTTCGTCGTTGGCGATGACCGGATCGTGTGCGCGGGCCTCGGCTTTCGAGAACACGGTCGCGCTGGCGAGTGCCCCGAAGCCGTCGTCGTTGTTCCAGAAGACGGCGTGGCCGTCCTGGTCGCGCGAGGCGAGCACGAAACCGAAGCGACCCTCGTGACCATGGGTGTCGGGATCGGCTGCGGCGCTGCGCGCGGCGCGATCGAGGATGTCCTGGGTGCTGTGGAACGTCAGCCCCGCGTCGGTAATGATGACGCAGCCGCTTCCGAACTCGCCGGGGCGCAGCCGGTCGCAGTCGGAGATCCATGCGAACCCGCAGGGGAGCGCGGACTTGCAAGCGCGGAAGATGAGCTGGGCGACCTGTTCGACGCCGAATTGATCGCCGCTGAAGAATACGCGCGCGTTCCCGTCTTCGCCTTTCCAGTCGATGTCGATCGCGCAGTCGAGATAAGGGAAATGCCAATCGTCGAATATCTCGAGGAAGCTTTCGAACTTCATCGGCCCCTTCGCCGGGAACACGGCGTGAAACGCGGGATCGAGCGCGTCATATTCGTGGGCGAGGTCGGCATCGTCGCCGTTGGTGTCGAGGATATCGACTGCCTGTTCGGCAATGGTTAGCAACGCCGCGTCGGCGTGGCTCATGGTCAGCGTGAACGCGGCCTTGGTGTAGGTGTTCGCCATGGGAATGCTCCGAAATGATGGGAAATCGCTCTGTGCGGTCGCGCTCAGGCGTCCGCGGCCTCGGCGAGACGCGCGTTGGCGGCCGCGGCCTCGGCGGGGTAAGCCTGCGTGAGATTGCCGTGCAGGACCGCGAAATCCGGGATCGGGAAAAGACCGTTCGGCCCGGGCCGGGTAATCAGCAGCGCGCTGATGACGGCATCGGCCGGATCGGCATGGACGATGGTGGGCGTCTCGCCGTTATACTCGACCGGCGCGGTGAAGCCCGCCTCGCGCCAGGTGGCGAGTCCCTCCTCGACGCGTGTCGCATAGTCGGCGACGGCCTCGTCGAGCTCGTTCTCGATATGGAGGACGAGTTCGACATAGCGACCGAAATCGTGTCGGTTGGACAGGCCGGCGAGGCGGCATCCCGGGGGCGGCGGGCCGTAGCGTGCGATCAGCGCGGACTTGTAGACCGCGATTTCGAGGCGGTTGAGGCTGTCGAAGTTGGGCGACTGGCCGAGTTGCGCGCAATCCTCCTCGGCGGGACCGGCACCGAGATCGATAAAATATGGCATGGGGCTCTCCGTCGATCGTCATTGATCGACGCGCCCCATCCCCCTCCCCTTTCTTGTCGGGTACTCAGTCGCCGAAGAAGCGGCGCTTGATGGCGATCTGCGCCTCGCCATCGGACTGGCCGAGGGTCATCAGCCGGTCGGTCTCGAGCGTGATCGCGAGATCGGCGGGAAGATCGGCCCAGCGTGAGGCGATGGTGACCGCGGCGGCCGCTGTGGTCAGCTCGCCGGGGTGCGCGCCATGCCATGCGACGGTTTCGTCCTCACCCGTGAGATGCGGGTGCGGGCGCAGCACCTGGACGAAGAAGGTGCCAAGCGGGCGGTCCCACCCGATGCTGACGCTGGTGCCGGGTTCGATACCGGGAAACTGGTGGCGGCTCATGGCGATCCTTTCAGGGTCAGTGCAGCGAGATCCACTCGCCGTGCCAGGGGCGCGGGTGCGGGTAGAAGCGAAGAACGCCTGGAACATCGGTTTCGCCGCTGGCGAGGCGTTCTTCCAGCCAGAGGATGTAGAGCGCGGCGTCGGCGAGATCGCCGGCGAGCAGATCGTCGAGCATCGCGGCCTCGCGCGCGGTCTGTTCGTCGAGCGCGGACCAGTCCAGCGCATCGAGGAAACGGTCGCGTCGATCGGTGTAGCGCGCGATGCGGGCAGCGTCGGCCTGGACGCTGGCGATGGCGAGATGGATATCCACGGGCGGTGCTCCTTCCGGCATGTCGGTGACATGCCGCCCGCTCCCGCTCCCCTTCCCTCGCGCCGCTGGCGCGGGGATCATGCCGCGAGGATTTCGCGGATCGCGTCGCTCCGGCGCGGATAGGCAAGCCGGGGCAGATCGCGCGCGGTGCGCCGGGCGTCGCGCGTCAGCTCGAAGCAATAGGTGAATAGCGGGCTTTGCCGGTGCGGGCGGAGCAGATTGTCGGCACGGAGCCGCGCGAGCCAGTCGGCGGGGTGTTCGTGCGCCTCCGGCCTCGGCGCACCGAGCCGCACCAGCTGGTCGATCGCCCCGGCATGGCCGGATTCGAGGTTGCGGATCTTCGACAGCGTTCTCTCCGAGATCGTCTCGCCGGCGATGCGCAGCACCGTCCGCGGCCTCGTGCGGCCGCGATAGGCGCCCGACAGCGCGGCATAGACGACGCCGCAATGGCCGAAGGCGGGATCGGAGAAGCTGACGACAGCGTCGATCCGGGGCTTGGCGAGGCGCAGGAGGCGGAAGGCGCGCGACGTGAAGAAGCTTTCGCCGTTCGCGGCGACCGAGGGCAGGCAGATGAGCCGTTGCAGTACGCAGCCCCGAGCGGGATCGGCATAGCCGGTGTGCCGGGTGATGACCGCGCCGGTCGCCGGCACGCCGAACACGATGAGACCGACCAACGTGGATCTGCCCGGGTCGCCCGGACCGAACAGCCCGCAGGCGAGCTGGGCGGCGGGATAGCGCGGGAGGTAATGATGGTCGGCGAGGAATGCGCGGGCAGTATCATGGGCGACGACATCGACGGCGTAGCGGCGCGGGTCGATCACGCTGTCGCCGGCAACGAACAAGCTGCGCCGGTCGCGCCAGCGCTGGGAGCGGTCGGTGAGCATGGTTACCTCCGTCAGGCCGCGTCGGCGTAGATCTCGGCCGCCCAGGTCTCGATCCATCCGGTGGTGATCTCATCGTGATCGAGATCGCCGCTCTCGATCAGGGCGCGGATCTCGGCGCGAGCCTGCGCGATCGCGCGTTCCCAGGGGTCGGCGGTTGGTGGCGGTGGAGCAGACGCCGCGGCCTCGGGCAGGTGTCGCGGTGTTTCGAGCGTTCGCGCGCATTGCGTGCGATACCAGCGTTCCATGAAGTCGGCGCCGAGCGCGTCGGTCTTGGCGATGCGATGCCTGAGCGCGTGCTGTCGCACGCCTACGCCCCATCCCTGGCTGTCTATCGAGGCGATCCAGCGTGCGAACGGCGTGAGGTACGGCAGGGCATCGCCTTTCACCCCGAAGAGGTGCGCCTTGACGCCGATCGGCAGGATGCGGGTCAGCCGCTCGACGACGGCGATCAGCCCTTCGGGACCGTGGATCGGTCGCCGGCACATGCTGCCGATGCCGACGACGGTGCCGGGCAGGATCAGACCGCCGATCGCGTCGTGTGAACGGACGTAGTCGTCGGGCACGCGGCCCTGCAGCACGGGCATCAGCCGGTCGCGGATGGCCAAGTCGTCGGCGCGGGCAAAGCATTCTCGGTTGGTGGCGGTGGTGCGCGCGATGCGGTCGAGCACTTCCTCGCGGTCGTGGGCAACGCCCTCTTCGCAGCAGTAATCGACCGACGAGATGCGTCGGAACGGCCATGACGCGGCGAGCGCCATGTAATCGGCGATGCTCCAGGGAAGCCCGCCATAGCGGACCATCATGGTGTAACCGGCGGAATCGAGGTCGACGCTGGCGAGCGGTCGCGCGTTGGCGAGCGTTCCGGTGCGCCATCCCGACCACTCGCGCCAGCCATCGGCCTTGCGCCAGCGCGACAGACAATTGGCCGAGATCAGCACCGGTGCTTGCAGCGCGACCGCGCGCTGAAGGATAGGCCCGTTTGCGAGATGCGGCAGGCCGAGGATGATCTCGATCGTCATCGTCTAGCGGCCAGCTAGCTGATAGCTGTCGGCCATTCCGACAATACGCATCACAGATCCTCGCGCAGCATGAGCGTGAGAACACGGCGCGTGATGCTGGCGTCGGCGGGGTCTTCCGATCCCCATTCCAGCGCCACGTCATAATAATCGATACGGAAGTGTATCGTCTCGCCTGACAGCTCGAACTGGCCGCGATCGCGCTCGGGACAGTCGGCGGGGAAAGTGTAGCGGCGCAGCGCCTGCAGGACATGCGCCTGGGCGACGGCTTCCGAGGCGAGCGTGCCGTTCGACAGCGCGCCGAGGCACGCGCGCGTCATGACGATCTTCGCGGTGCGGTCGAACCCCTGGCGGCAACGGTCGTTGAGCCTGGCCACGGCTTCGAGGCGCGTTTCGGTGGCGGTCGAAATCATGTGATGATCCTCCGTTTGGTCGATAGCGATGGTGGCGGGGACTTCAGGCGGCGAGCGCGTCGCTTCGTCCCCGGCCTCGTTCGGGAAAGGCCGCATGGAAGCGGTCGAGCCAGTCGCCCATCGTCGGGCGCTCGCCGAGCGGGATGACGGCCGCGACATCCTGGAACCGGATGAGGTCGAGCGGCGCATCGCGGATGATCCGGTCGATCTCGTCAGCCGGCAGGAGGTGCTCGTCGCGGATGAAGGCGGTCATCGATCCCGGGCGCGCGCGGGTCGATCTGCGCCACAGGCCCTCGACCGTGTGCAGTCGCGGGGCGGCGCGTGCCTCGACCAGCACGATGAGTCGCAGGCACCATTGCGGGAGGCCGCGGATTTCGCTCGGATGGTTGGCGATGCACAGCCAGCACGCCGATTTGGGTGGCACCGGCAGACCCTCGGCCTGGATGCGGGCGACGCAGTCGGGCCGGTCCCATCGCCATTCGCGCAAGGGGTACTCGCAGTCGTACAGCGGATCGTCGATCGACAGCGCATGGTTGGCGCGCGCGGTGTCGCGCGGTCCGGCGTCATAGCCGATCAGGCGAACGACGCGCTGCCCGCGCGCCCAAGCGTCGACCGCTGGTTGCCAGGTCGACAGGAATTTGTCCTGCGGCGCCTTCTTGTATTTGAGGCTGCAACTCGACCCGCCGAGCGACTTGCTCGGCAGCGTGGCATTGGTCAGGCACATCTCGAGGATGCCGTAATAGGGCGGCCAGTGCTTGAATCGCTTCGGGACATAGCTGACCAGCTCGAAACGGATACCGCGGTCGCGCATCCAGGGCCGGATCACGTCGAGATATTCGTAGGTCGCCGGTTTCTCGACCGAGGTATCGGCGGTCAGCACGAGGTCAGGCGCTTCGCCGCGCGCGTGCTTCTCGATCAGCAGCGCGGTGCTGTCGACGCCGATGCCGTAGGCCAGCACCACTGGTGGCGGCGGCGCCAGCGGCACGACCGGAACTGGCGCGCCGGTCATGGCGCCTCCTCCGGTTCTAGATAGGTGTCATAGGGCGCACCGGCAGACTCGATCCAGCTACCCTCCTCGTCGAGATTCTCGATCCGTGCGAGCAGCGCCGCCTTCAGCTGGCGCGCATCGACGTCGTGGCCCTTGTCGTCGTTCGAGACGAGGCTGAAGGCGAGCGTGTAGGCGTGGTTGTAGCGCGCCATGTCACGCGTCCTCCGCCGCGGCCTTGGGCGCGGCGGGAACCGCGCGGGGCGTGATCGTCACGTCGAGCCGGTCGCGATTGATGACGACGGTGACCGTCCGGTCCTCGGGGACGAGGAAATAATGCCCCGCCAGCTTGTCGCGAATGCGGTTCTCAAGCGCGGCATCGTCGCCTTCGAGCAGGCCGATGATTCGTTCGGCGGCATCGGCCTGGAAGCGCTCGAGCTGCGTATCGTAGCTGTCGGCATCGCTGTCGTCGCTGGCATAGAAGATCGCGCTTTCGAGGATGTCGGCGACGCCGAGCGCGGTGATTTCGCTGCCCCGGCGGACGAAGACGGACGTCTCGTCGACCGAGTTGCACGACCATTGGTCGGGTGCGAAGGCGACATCCGCGTCGGTCGATACCTCGATGAATGCGCCGGCGTGGCTCATCGTCGCCTCGAGCGTGATAGCCTCGACCCAACCGTTTTCCGCCTCGGCGGGGGCTTCGCGGCTGTCGGAGACGATGAAGGTGCGGTCGCCCTGGGTGACGCGGAACCGCATATCCTCGACACGGGCGAGGATATCGTACCAGCCATAGCCCTTGAACGCGTCCTGGGCCTCGACCAGCGGACCACCGAACGGATTATGCTTCGCGATCGCCGCCTGCGCGGGTTGGCCGATCAGCGCATCGAAGTCGGGCATCAGCACCATGCCGGTGTCGGTCACGCGTGCGCCGCTCTCGTAGTTGCGCGAGCTGTCGGCCGCATAGGCGGTCCATGCGAACAGATAGGGCTCGGCTTCGGGTAGTGCGATACCGAGCGAGCGCGCCTCGCGCCAGTCATGCGCCGACAGCCGGTGCGTCCCCGCGGCCTCGATCGCGCGGTAGATCGCGAGCCGGACCGCATCGCGCAGGGCGGCGATGCCGGTGTTCTCGACCACTTCCTTGCGCGCCGGGAGGACGAGCTGGATTTGCGGCGCGTCGAAGATGTCGACCCGCGCGATCCAGTGGCCGCCCCGGTCGACTTCCTGAACATACGGCAGGTCGCACGGGATGGTCAGCCCGTGGAAGTTGAGGCGTCCGTCGCGCGAGGAATAATGCGAGGGGTGTTTCTGGAACACGCCGATGCGCACGCCGTACCATTCCTCGACATGGACCGCGTCCTTCAGCCAGTCCTCCTGCGGAAGGACCGCGCCGTTCCAGGTCACGGGAACCGGATAATGTTTGGCGGCGCGGGCCACGTCGCGCTCGAGCGTCTTCAGCCACTCGTCGGGCACGCGCACGGTGATCGCGGTGCCGCGCATGATCGGATCGGGTTCGATCGCGATCGGGCGGCTCGTCTCCCACGCCGAGGCCGGGATATGCGCCATCCAGCCCTGGCGGTCGGGTTTCGAGAAGGAGCGGATGATGACGTCGCGGCCTGCGAGGCTGAACACGCCCATGCCGGCGGGATCTTCGGCGCGGCGCGTCTCGTCGGACCAGCCCGAGCGGCCGAGCGTGACGATGCTCACCGGATCGGCGATGCCGTGGCCGTCATCGGTGATGTGCAGGAAGTGCTCGGCGCCGGCGCCGTTCAGCGCGAGCGCGACGCCGGTCGCACCGGCGCGGCGCGCGTTCTGGAGGAGTTCGCAGATGACGTCGAACGCGGTATTGTTGAACAGGCGCGTGACCTTGGCGATCGTCTCGGGGGCGACCGCGGTCGCGATGGTGGCGGGAATCATGGGAGTGCGCTCCTGGAAAAGGGCTCAGGCGTCCGTCACGCCTTCCCTCCCCGCTCCCTCTCTCCTTCATCGGCGCATCGGGCCGAGCCCTGGTCAGCCTGCCTTGCCGTCGCGGAACGCGCCGACCACGGTGCCCGCGTCCCAGTGACCGCTGAGGATACCGCGACGCGGGACCGAGTTGATCGCATAGCGCCGCGCCGCGAGGAGGCGGGCACGCCGGGTGTCGCGGTCGATCGGCGCGCCGGTTGCGATATCGCGGGCGAGGCGAAGCGGCGTCATGGCTTTTCCTCATCGATTGTGCCGGGGATGGCAACATGGTCGGTGACGCCCGTTCCCGAAGGATCGAGCGCGATAATTTCGGCGAGCGTCCAGGGGGCTGCGCGGCGCGGGCGACGCGAGAAGCGAAGCTCGTGCTTTTCGGCATATTTGTGGACCGCTGGATATTTGCGGCCGATCGCTGCCGCAACATCAGGCAGCGCGACGCCGAAGTCGTGCGCGATGCGCAGCGCCCGGATCTCCTCTTCGGTCCATTTCCGGTGATAGCCGTGGACAAGGCCGAGGATGTTCGCGCGCGTGAACAGCGAAGCCTTGGTGCGACCCATCTTCGTCGCCAGGGCGTCCATCGGCATCGTGCCGTAAAGGTCGCGCAGCCTTTCCAGATCATTGTCGCTCCACACCGGCCCGCCCCGGAACCCGTCGCGGTTGGCATGTGTGCCGCGCAACCCGAGATAGTCGGCGCGCCAGCGGATAGAGCATTTCGTGCGGCCGAGCCTGGTCGTGAGCGGGGTCAGGCTTGCCCCGTCGGCATAGGCGCGGATGAGCAGTGTGTCTTCGTCAGGGGTCCAGTTGCGGCCCCATCCCCGGCCATAGCCGAGCTTGCGCAGGTGCGGCCCGAAGCCAGCCTTGGTCCTGCGCGGAAAGCCCTCTGTGGCGAGAATGTCGATGATCGCGATATAACGAAGCCCCTCCCCGGCCAGCGTCAGCGCCCGCGTCGCCTCGGCCTCGGTCCAGTCAGCGGGCTTGTTGGGATGGCGCAAACCGAGCGCGTTGGCACGGGTCGCGGTGCCGGACAGCGGGCGTCCGATCAGCGTGGCGATCTGTGCGATCGGGATCGCCTGCGCGTAGCCGGCGCGCAGCTGGGCATCCTCCCAGTCGCTCCATTTTGGAGGATTTCCTTCGGTCAGCCCGAGCACGCCCGCGCGGGCATAGACGCTGGTGCAGGCGCGGCCGAGATCTCCAGCGAGATCGGCCGTGGGGCGAAGGCCATATTCGCGGGTGAGCCATGCGTCTTCGTCGGTCGACCACGGACGCGACGAATTGCGGCGCAGGCCCAGTTTGGCGATCTTGTCGCGCACGCCGGCGCGGCCGCGACCGAGCGCGGCGACGATGTCGTCGATCGCAGCGTCGTCGCAGAACATGCGTTCGACCGTGGCGATCTCGTCGGGGGTCCAGGCATCGTGCCGGAACGGCATCTCGCGCAGGCGCCCGCACGGCTCGGGCAGCTTCGGACACGCGACCAGCTCGACGATATCGGGCGCGAGGTCGGTCACAGCGACACCACGGCGACGTCGCTCAGCCGCGCGCGCAGCCGTGCATGCAGGCGGGCGATGCGGTCGTCGCCCTTGGGCATGGTGTCGACCGCGGCGATCGCCGACAGGAGGTTGAGCGCGCGGTCGGTGCGCTCGGCGTCGAGCGACAGGTGCCGTGCGAGGTCGCGCGCGGTGCTGGCGTTGGGGGAGATGCGCTTCAGCGCGTCCATGATCGCGGCCGCGTCGGTCGCAGCGGGATCGAGCAGGAACGCGTCGAGCGCGCGCGTGCCCTTGAGGGCGATGGCGGGGCCGTGGTCCGCGACCTCGGCCAGGCCCGCGAGATCGAGCAGCTTCGCCGCCTCGTCGGCATCGACGGACGCGGCGGCACGCAGTTCCGGGGTCTTGCCGAGATGTTCGGTGATGGTGGGATCGATATGCGCCAGCACCGGGGTTGCCGACAGCGCCGGACCCATCGCGAAGAAATCGCCGGGGGCGAGGTTGCGCAGCAGGTCGGCGTCACGCGCGGGAAAGCCGAGCAGGTCGGCCGCGCGCGCGATGTCGCGGTCGAAGACGTTGAGCCCGACCAGCACGTTCTGCAGCTCGGACACGACCGAGGTGGAGAGCTTCGCGAGGCGCTGGGTGGCGATGACGGGGGCGAGACCGCGCTTGCGGCCGCGCGCGCACAGGTCGGTCAGGGTGGCGACGCCGAGCCGGCGGGCATCGGCATCGAGCGCGGAACCGGCGACATGCGGTGCGAGCAGATGGCCCTCGTCGATGCACACCAGCATGGTATGCGCCCAGTCCTCGCGCGGTGCGCCGACCAGGCCGGCAAAGAACGCGGCTGCCTTGATGATCCGCTGGTCGGGATCGAGGTCGGTGAGGTCGATGTGCATCGACAGCCGATGTCGCCGGCTGCGCGTCGCCGCGGCCGTCAGCCCGTCGGCGGTGAGTTCGACCGCGCGGATCGTGGTCGCGCCGATATGGCGGGCGAGGTTCTCGAATTCCCCCTCGGGGTCGACGATCGCAAGCGTCGTATAGTCGAACGCCTCCTCGATGATCCGGCGCAAGGTCCTGCTCTTGCCCGCCCCGGAGCTGCCCTGGATGAGCAGGCGTCCGGCAAGCAGGCGATCGAGGTCGAGGCTGAGCGTGCCGGTCGAATGATGGCCGAGCGGTACGCGATTGTCCGCGGCCTCGGGCGCGCGAATCGGGGTGACACAGGTCATGGCGTGGTCCTCCGGGTCAGGCGGCGTCGGCATCAGGGGGCGCCGGATCGTTGGCTGGGATGGCGGGAGCGTCGGGATCGGGAGCGGGCGCACCATCGAGCGTCCGCCATTCGAGCATGTCGTCGCTTTCGCGCTCGCAGTCCTGGCAGGTGGTGGAATCGTAGGTGCTGAGCAGCACCCAGGCCTGTTCGGGCTCATCCCAGGCCGCGACGGCGTCCTTGGTGACGTTGTCGCTGCCGCAGTCGTCGCACACCGGCTTGACCCGGGAGGCGGCAGGCGAGCACAAGCGATCCCCGGTGCAGATCGACCAGTCACCGTAGAATTTGCCGTCGTAGGGCAAGCAGTCGCCGGCGAGCTGAATGGCGTGTTCGCCGTAGCCGTCGTGGAAATGAATTTCCGAATTCGGGAAGAACTTTTCCAGGACCGCCTTCGCGCCGCGGATCTTCACCTCGCTGCCATAGGTGGTGTGGACATAGTCGAGCGGTCCGATCGCGGGGCCTTCGCAGCCCCAGTCTTCGACGTCCTCGTCGGGCGTGGCGCGGCCGTGGAACAGATAGAGATAGACGCTCATCGTGGCGGTCCTTTCAGGCGCTGGGGAGGAGGTGCGCGAGCGCGCTCGCGTCGACCTGTTTGGAGATCGGGGCGGTGCTTTCGACGCGGACCGCGTCGAGGCTCTCGAACGTCTCGGGCATCTGGCGGCGTTCGTAACGGTCCTTGTCGACGAGACCGTGGATCGGCGCGCCCTCGTGGCGCGCGAAGCCGAGCGCATCGACGCTGACGACACGGCGGAAGACGCAGCCGACCTTGCCCTCGGGCACCCAGTCCGCCCAGGAACCCGACGCCGAGACGCTCTCGTACTGGCCGATGATCACCTGATAGGCGGCGCGGCGGCGGACGACGTGGCTGTCGTGGATCGACACTTCCTCGCCGGTCAGCGCGGTCCAGCGGTCGGGATGCCAGCAGCGCACCGAACGGCGCGCGTTCTCGACCTGCAGGGCGATGCCCGGAATGGGCAGGCGGCGAAACTCGCTGCCGAAGGCGTAGAGCACCAGCGCGTAATCGACGTCTTCCTCATAGTAAGGATCGTCGCGGCGCAGCGCCTCGGGCATCGCGGCCTGGCGTTCGTCCGACAGGACATATCCGCCATGACTGGGTGTCGATACGCGCCAGATGCCGGGCAGGACCTGGTCAGCGCGGTCGGGTGCGTCCCAGGGTGTCGTCTCAGGGCGTGGGCTGGGCTGGAACCGGGTCATCTGTCGTCTCCCTCAATGGATTCGACAGATTCCCTCTCTCTCTCCTCCCCCTCGGCAGACCGGGATGATGGCGGCAGGCAGGGTCGTTCATGGTGCAGCCGTGACTGGCCGCACGGATCGCGCTCACGCGCAAAGTGTTCTCAGTCCTGATATTTCACGACAGGAGATCGATCATGGGTGAAGCAACCGACAAGCTGAAGGCGGCAGGCAACAAGCTGGCCGGCAACGTCAAGGAAAGCATCGGCAAGGCGACCGATAACGCCAGTCTCGAAGCCGAGGGCAAGGCGCAGAAGGTCAAGGGCGCCGGTCAGGACGTCAAGGGATCGGTCAAGGGCGCGCTCGGCGACGATATCTGACCCCCCCGACCTTCGATGACACGATCGGGCCGCTTCGGGCAACCGGGGCGGCCTTTTCCTTGCGCGCCGGGAATCCGGGATTTCGAGCGCCACCTTTGAAGATCGACTTGAGGCTGCGCGGGCGCTCGGCTAGCCGTGCCGCGACCACGGTCATCCAGATCGCATCGCACCCCGTGGACGGCCTCGCGCCGCGCGCCTGATTGCAGCGCAGATGCTTCAGCAGGCCGTTCGACAGCGATCGCCGTCCACCCGCGCTGCGCAGCGTGACATGGTCGAACGTCGGGTAATCGGGATGATGGCGGGCGAGGCGCCGCGGGCTCGGCAGGGGCATCCCGCATCCGGCGCACAGCGACGACTGCGCCCAGCGCAGGATCCGCCGCTGGTTTCTGGCTTGGGTGGTCGATGCCATGATGCGAGAATGGTGGCCCTGGATTAAATTCCTGCCAACGACGTCATCCGATGTGCAGCTGGTCAAGCACGGCGGTTTCGAGACTGTCGCCTTCGAGATCCTCGGCATGGATCGTCACGACGGGGGCGATCTCGCGAAGTTTCTCGACCTGGCGCAGCTTCAGCCCGAGCGCATCGGCGTCGTCGCCGGTGACGACCTCGAGCGCCGCCTCGATCACCTCGCCGGTGGTGAAATCACGCAGGTCGAGAAGGAGGTCTGGACGCATCTCGCCGATCGACGTCGCGATATCGAACAGGAGCCGCTTGAACCCGACGCCGATGCCGCGCCGGCGAAGCCGGTACTGGAGATCGAGCAGGCCGACGATCGTCTTGCGTTCGGCGAGATTGTGGATCGCGACGAAATTGGCGGGGCGCGCGATCGGCTGCGCATAGGCGCGCAGGCACGCATAGCCCTCGCGCGGGTTGTGCTCGCCGACGACGGCCAGGACCAGATACGGCGGTCCGATGTGGCGCTGGTGGACGCCGATGTGGCGGATGCGGTTCTTGACGATCAGCTCGCGCCCTTCGGCAAGCGTGATGGTCGAGCCGGAGACGTCGATCGCATACAGGAGGAGGAAGGCCTGCGGGGCGTGCTCGCTCGGCCATTTCTTCGCCGCCTCGCGCAGTTTCGCGAACACGACGCCGCGTTCATAGGGGTCGATATGGGTGTAGAGATGGCGCGCGAGCGGGATGCCCGGTGCGATCTGGACCCGCTCGGCCGCGGCGCGCATCGCCGCGAACTCGCTCGCCATCGATGTCGTGCGCGGCTCGCCGACCTCGAGTGGTTCGACGACGTTGACCTGCGCCATTTCCATCAACTGCCACAGCAGGCGCGCGAGGCGCGGGATCGCGACGCCGCGGGTGCGATCGTCGGGTTCGCTGTCATCAGGGAGCTGCGCCAGCTTCTCGGGGGCGAGCCGGTGCGCCGAGAACAGCCCGTCGGGCTCGTTGATCGTGCGCGGGGTGGTGGTCGCCTTCTCGCGGATGCGGGGCGGCGCCTGCTCCCGGAAGAACGGGCAGTCGACGTCATGTTCGGGGCGACGCTGGCGGATGCTGGTGAGCCGGCGCAGGTAATAGGTTTCGGCTTCGGAGAGATAGGCCGGCGAGAGTAGCGGCGGGTCCGTCCCCTCCCCCAGGCAGTCGCAGGCTATCCACTGGTGATGATCGCGTGCCTTGACCACCATGATGACCGAGGCGCGGTGATCGCTGTCCTCGCCTTCGCCTGTGTACCAGCGCACCAGCGCCTCGCGCACCACGTCGGGTACGGGCGAGCGCAGGGTAAGACCCCGGGTATCGCGTGGGACGAGCCACATGGTGGTGAAGCTACTCCATAATGCTTGCCTTGTCGCCTTTGTTCACGTTACGTTCAATGAACAAAGGAGCTGGCCATGAAGCGTTCGGAATTTATCGGAGAGTTCGACCTCGATGCGGTGCTCACCGAATTGTCGGTCGATCTGGATATTCGCGTTACCCGGCGCATGCTCGCGGGGGCGTGCATCGGCAGCAATCCGGAGGATGCGTATCTCTCGGCGCGCGAGTTGCGGGAATCGCTCGAATGGATCCACGAGGGCGAGAACGAGGGCAAGGTCAAGCTGACCACGATCCTCAGCACCGCGTGCGACGATTTCCAGCGGTGCCTCTATTATTGCGTCGCCGGCAAGGGCGTCGTGACCATGCTCGACGATCTCGTCTGGCTGGAGAAGCTGCTGGAGGCGCGCGGTCGCATCGCCGGGCACATCTATCGCAACAAGCTGCCGGTGAAGCCGCTGGTCAATCCGTATGTCGCGGCCGAGCCGGATGGTCCGTTGGGCCGCTTCGACCCCGCGTTCGCGATCGGCGCGTCCTGGTCGCATGACCCGGGACCCGATTACGATTCCGACGATCGTGGCCCCGGTCCGAAGCTCAAGGGCTGACGACAAAAAGAAAAGGCGGTTCGGCAAGGGAGCATGCCGGACCGCCTCTTCCAGGGGGGGATATCAGTAACGCGCCTCGCACGCGAGCCGTTCCCCGCGCCGCCAGCGCGCCGGATCGATGAATTCTCCCGCATAGGCGCCGCGGCCCGCTGATCGCGCCTGTTCGGCCGCAGCGACATAGCGCGCGGCGCGCTGCGGATCGCCGCGCAGATATTGCGTCGCCGGCACCGCCAGACCCTGCAGGATCAGTTGCTCGCCCAGGTCGTAGCCGTCGACCGTGACGATGGCGATCGGACGGCCGTAGCTGCTCGCGCCGGTCATGCGGATCGTGGCGACACTGCTCTTGAGGATACGCGAGGCGGAATCCTGCGCGAACTTGCCGCACGGATAGCAGGCACCGTCCTTCGAGCACATCTGCTTGCGCTCGAAGGCGTCGGCCCCCGACAGGCGGAAATCGACCGAGACCGTGTCGCCGTCGATCGCCCGCCCCTCGCCGGTGATCGTCGCCCCGTCGCGGCCTTGGGGTTCCCCTGCCCCGCAGGCGGCGAGCGCGGCGATGCCGAGGAGCAGGGCGCCCCTCATGCGTAGCGCAATTCGACTTCGACGTTCGGCCCGTCGACGATGACCGGGAGGACGCGGAAGGGTTGCAGCGGATCGCCGGTGCGCACGATCGAGACCTGGCGTGCGCCGGCATCGAACATCCGCATGGCGACGCGCTGGGCATGGGCTCGGCTGCAGAGCTGCGACCGCTTCGGGCTGGGTGTGACGGGCGGATACGGGGCGGACATGGCGATGATCCTGACGTGGGGGATGTCGGCGATCAACCGAACACCGTCTTGTGGACGCGAGTTTCGGGCTTGGGCGGCACGAGTGTCCACGCCCATTTGCGAAGGTTACCGATCCGATATTTCGGGTAGCTGTTGCCGGGGATCGCGAGCGAGATCTTGCGGCCGCGCTTGTGGACGATGAACTCGTCTCCCTCATAGCCGTCAACGAAGGTGACCTTGCTCGGCAAGCGGATGTGCATGCCGTGTTCGAGCGGGCGTACCGGGGTCGCGAGCCGCTCGAGGCAGCGTCGGCGCCAGTCGAGCGCACCGGGATCGTCGGTATCGCCGAGCAGCGAGAGGATGCGCTCGGGGCATTCGGCCTCGCAAGGCCCGGCGTGTTCGGTCATATCCTTGTAGGCGAACACGAATCCGTCCTTGGCCCGCGGATTCCAGCTGACCAGGCAGACGGCCGCGAAGGCGGGTTCGTCGGTGCCGTCGGTCGACGGCACCACGGCCGCGTACCAGACCTTGTTGCGCAGGCAGGAAGAGGCGATGACGCGCAGCGCCTTGCCCTTCCCGTCGGCATCGCGGTTGTCGTAGGTGAATTGCGCGTCGAGATAGGCTTTGGGGCCTGTGTGCGGGAACATCGACGACAGCGGCATGCTTAGCCAGCCCATGATGGCGGTCCTTTCGCGTGTGTGGACGGGTGATCGATCAGCCGAACAGGCTGACCGGCTCGGCGACCGGCGGTGTGAGCCGCAATTCCTTGCGCAGCCGCACGGCGAACCGCTCGGGCGCGAGCAGGTCGCGGATCGAGGCGTAGCAGTCGCGCTCCCCGAGGTGATCGTGACGACCGCTGACGCGGCGGTAGATGACCTCGCGGTCGGCCATGGTGCCGTGGAGCGATAGCTGCATCCACAGCTCCTCGCCGTGGAGGGTGATCTCGCCGGACCGGGAGGCGTGGCTGCGGTTCGAGCGAAGGTCGTAGTGCGCGGGGTCGAGCCCCAGCGTTTCGGCGAGCCGGCGCAGCGCCTTGCGTCCGTCGCTGTGGAAGCGATCCTTGGCGGCCGCATCGTGCGCGACGCCGCGCACCGCGAGCGTCAGCAGCGCCGGGTGCTGTCGCAGCTCGGCGATACGGTCCATGCAGCGCCGCTTGAGGAGCGCGTCTTCGGACTGCCGCGCGGTGACGCTTGCGAGATGGCGGGCGAGCAGGATGACCGCGGGATCGGTCTCGAAGGCGATGCCGGCGTTGCGGCAGTCGTCGATCGCGCGGGTGATGGCGTGAAGGCTTGCTCCAATCGTGACCAGCGCGCTCGGGTCGAGCGCCTGCTGGTGGCGGAAGGCGACATCGTAGGGCATGAGCGATCTCCCGAGCGCCTCACGCGCTCAGAAATTCGCTCCCCCTCCCCTTCACGATAACCAGTTACGTAATTGCTCCGGTATTTCAGGATCGATGTCCTCGCCCGGTTGCATAGGCCGCAGACCCTGCTCCGCATCGACCGCGGCCTGCAGATGACAGGCGGCAACGGTCGCTCCGTCGTCGGTCGCGTCATAAAGCGCGAGCGCCTGCCGCATTAGCGCGAGCCGTATATTATCGCTCATGCCAGTCTCCCACTACGGTCTGCCGCCATGATTGCGTTCGGGGCAAACGAAAGCAGGCCCATAATGGTTGTAACGGCCGTGCGCTCATCGCAGCCTCCATCGGCCGACAAGGTCGACCATTGCGTCACGATAGCCCCACGCATCGGGATAGATCGCAGGCTCCTGCGCGAGCCAGGCCATGACAATTAGCATGTCCTCGGAAATGATCGCGTCGCAGTTGCTGAGGTGGAGGATGGGGAAGTGGCCGTTGTCGTCACCATTCCACCACGCCAGCAGGAAGTCCGCGACGCGCGCGGCCTGCCCGGTATCGGACGAGGCGACATCCACGAGGCGGCCGATCGCGGCGCCGACCTCGTCGAAGGCGAGTGCGCGGATGAGGGGGCGGCGTTGCGGTTGCATGGTGCGTATCCTGTCCTATCGGGTGGAAGCTGTCATGCGATCAGGATGGGGCGTGCTTCCCGGCCTGGGCGATCATCACGGCGACCGCCTCGTCGAGCGCGGCGTCATCGCCGTTGACCATGCGCGCCGACGGGGTGAGGCGTTGCACGCCGGCGAACACGATGGCGGGTGTCCTGCCCTTGAGCCGATAGCAGAACACCTGGTCGCCCTCGATCGTCACCAGCTTCGTCCGGCATTGCCGGCGCAGCCGCTTCGCCTCCTCGATCCGGGTGATGAGCGCCGCCACCTCGAATTCGAGGCAGTGCGGCATGACGCTGTCGCCGAGCCGCGAGACGGGCCGGTTGGCGGCGAGCCAGGCATCGACCGCCTGTTCGGTGACGCTGCCGACGGCATGGTAATCGTCCGCGGCGCCATGACCGCGGTTCGAGGCGAGGAAGGCGCGCTGCCCATCGATCCAGATCTCGGCCGAGTAGCAGGTCGTTTCCTCGGACAAAGCGTCGACCACCTTCAGCTTGCGCAATTCGATGTGCATGGTGCGATCTCCAGGTCATGCTGCGAGGGCTTCGGGTTGGTCGATCCCGGGCGCGCCACCCGCGGCGGCGTTATGGAGCCAGGTCACCGCCTGCTCGGCTTTCGCCGCGGCCTTGATGATCGCGCTTGAATCGCCCTTCAGGATCTTCAGCCAATGATCGACGTAGCTGGCGTGGTTGTCGTGCAGCTCGCCGGGCAGATTGAGGTCGGCGCAGACCAGGCACTGGCCGATGCAGGCGACCAGCTCCTCGAACGCATAGGCGTTGTCGCCGAACTTCTTGCCGAACTCGCGGTTCAAACGCTGCGGCGCACCCGAATAATGGACATATTCGTGGGCGAGCGTGCTGGCGTAATGATCGTCCGAGCGGAATGCCCCGCGCTGCGGCAGCTGGATATAGTCGCCGATCGGCGAATAGAATGCCTGATCGCCGCCATGCCGCACGGTCGCCGGCAGGCCTCCGAAGAAGGCATCGATCGCGGCGCGGTGCCGGCTCTCGATGCGCGGTTCGGGCGGTGCGGGCACCGGATAATAATACGCCGGGAGACCGTCGATCTGATCGACGTTGAACACCGTGTACGAGCGCAGGAACCGGATATTCTTCGTCGCCGCCTCGCCGGTGACGCGGTCCGCCTCGGTTTTCGAGAAGGTCGAATAATAGACGCTGTGCGCGCCATGCTCGCCGCGCCGTACCTGTCCGCCCAACTCGGTCGCCTGTCGGTAGGTCATCCAGTTGCGGCCAGAGAACCCCTGGGCGTCGCCGATCGCCCAGAGATAGAGCGCGTTGATGCCGGTGTAGGGCGTGCCGCAATGCCGCAGCGGTCGCCCCCCTGCCCCGGTCAGTCCCCAGGGGCGCGACCAGGGCAGGACGCCGGCTTCAAGCTTGGCGATTATGAGGTTGGTGATCTCGGCCGCGACATCGCGGCGTGGCGCAGTCGATTTGCGGTGAAAGGTCATGGGAAAGCTCCCTCGATGCGCGGGCCACGCGTGACGGTCCGCGGGTAAAAAGAAGGCGGCCGCCCCGGTGAGGGACAGCCGCCAAGGTGTGCCCGGGAGACGAACGGGCCGGGGGTATCGGGGGGCTATTCGGCCGCGATCAGCGCCTCGTCGCTGTCGATCCCGGCATCGTCGGCACCGAGATCATCGGTGTCGCCGTAGTCGTCGTCGTCGAAGCCCTCATCGCCGGGCTCGTCGTCGATTGCCTCGTCGGCACCGGCGACCGACACGAGATCGAACCGCATCGCGTCGGGCACCCAGGCCAGCGCCGCGTCCTTGGTCTCCGCCTCGGTGATCGCTTCGCCGGCGAACAGCTTCTCGCAGCTGGTCGAGATCTCGCCCTTCTTCGAGGCCATGTAGCGGGCCGCGAGCGGCGCGCCCCCGACGTTGGTGAGCAGCGCCAGCAGCGTACCCTTCGACACGCGGTCGAAGAAGTTCGCCGAGGTAGGGCGCCACCATTTGGCGGGTTCGATCTCGAGGATCGAGGCGAGCCGCGCATGGAGCGGGTTGGTGGTGACCGAGCTGTAATCGGGCTTGGCCTCGAGCGAGGTCGCCACCACGACCGCGAGCCAGGCCGCCTTGGCGTCGTCGCTGAGCGCGCGGAACGCCTCGAACCGCTCGACCGGGTTCGACCCTTCCGTCCACGACGTGTCGAGACCCTCGCGGGCTTCGGCGATCGCGACCTGCGCCTGCGTGGCGGGCTGATCCTTGGGCATCTGCGGGTCCTGCGGACGCCCTGCCCGAACCGTCGTCCCGTAGCGGCCGTAGCCGTGGCTGGGGTCGGCGAGGCAGAACAGCATATAGTCGAGCGCGAGCCCCGGATCGCCGAGGATCGAGGCGGCGAGGATGTCGCGGCGCTGGACCGCCAGTTCGTCATGGAGCCGCGCGCTGAGCGGCTTGCCGCCAGGAGCGACCGCCTCGGGCGGCAGGTCGGCGGTGCGACGCGACGACGGCGACGACGGCAGCGGCCGATCGTCCCCGGGCAGGCGGATCGGCGTTTCGCTGTAATAGGTCGTGTCGAGCGTCATCTTGCCGTCGCGGCCGAGCGTCAGGAAGACGCCGACCTGGCCCTTGACCTCGTCGGTCAGCTCGGGCGCCTTGTCGTGGATCGCCTGATATTCCTCGCGCAGCCGATCCGATTCCGCATCGAGCGCGGCATAGGTGTCGTCATCGATACCCTCGTCCTCCATATCGCTCTCGATGACCTGCACGCGCTCCTCGATCTTGTCGCAGCGCGTCTGTTCCTCGTCCGTCAGCGGCGCTGCCGGCAGCGTCACGCGGTGGAGGTCGGACGTGATGCCGTAGAGGCTGGTCGTGGCGACGGGGCGCACCCATGCGACGCCCAGTTCCTCGCCGAGCCGCTTGGCCTCGGCCTCCATCAGCGAGGCAGCGAGCGTCTGCGCGAGTTCCGGGTCGGTCCAGCGGTCACCGTCCTCGCTGAACAGTTCGCGCTCGATGCGGCCGCCCGCGGCGACATAGGCATCGGCACCGACCAGGATCGCGATCGGATCCGTCGCCTTCATCGTGTCGTTGGCGATCGCGCGACGGATCTGGTCGGCGTTGACGTAGGACGAGTGACCATACTGCTCGAACACGCGCTCCTGCTTGGCCTTGTCGGCCGTCGAGCCGTAGGCCTTGGCCATCTCGTAGGAGATCTTGCCCGCGGCCAGGGCTTCGAAGATCGGTTCGGCAAGATCGGCGAGGCGCAGCCGTCCCTCGATGAAGCGGCGGGTCTGGCCAAACCGTTTGGCGACCGCGTCGACGTCACCGTCGGTCTTGAGGAAGTGCTGGAACGCGACGCATTCCTCGGCGACGGTCATCTGCTCGCGCTGGAAATTCTCGGTCAGCGACACCTCGCGCAGGTCCGCCTCGTCGCCGGTGATGATCTTGACCGGCACGTCATAGTCGGCGGCAACGATCTCGCCGGCTTCGGCCAGCATCATCGCACCGAGATAGCGGCGATCGCCGGCGATTATCTCGAACATGCCCTTCGGGCGGGCGGCGGTCACCAGCAGGTTCTGCATGATGCCGCGAGCGCGGATGCTGGCGGCCATCGCCTCGATATTCTTGGGCGGGGTGGTGCGCACGTTCTTCTCGGAACGCTTCAGCTTCGCGAGTTTGACGGTCTGGGTCATCTATCGTCTCCATGAGCGGGAAAGTGTCCGGTGCACGGGTGTTTCCCCCGACCCGGACACCCTCCCCGCTCCTTCTCCCCTCTCGTTTCCCGCTTGGGCGGGAGGGCGACTGGGGCTCGCCGACAAGCGGCTACCTTGCTGCTAGCTGGCTGTTATCGTGCCGGTCAGGCCATCAGCTTTGCGAGAACCGCATCGGCCGTCTCGACGGGGATGAAGACGCGCGTCTTGTAGGCGATGATCTCTGTGAAGCAGCCGATCGACTTGAGCCACGCGAGCTGGTCGGCCGGTGCGCCGCTGATCTCGATGCGCGGCTTGGCGTTGACGCGTACGCGCTTCACCTCGCACACGAACGGTCGCCGGATCGTGACCGTCCCGCCCTCCATCGCGGCGCGCGCGACCTCGGCCGGGCTGAGCACGTCGTTGCTGTCGAGGCCCATCTTCGAGAACAGCGCCGGCACGTCGCCCGGGAACACCATGCGCCCGAGCCAGGAGCGACCCTCGGCATCGACCACGCGGTTGACCACGAGATGGTCGCTCGGCAGCGCCGACCAGATCGGCAGCAGAAGGCCGGTCGCGAGCCGGATCGTCTCGACGTCGAGCTTGCCGCGGATCTCGTCGACCTCGGCCGACCATTCCGCCTCGAACCGTGCGCGGCTGCATTCCTCCCAGGCCGTCTCGTAGAGATCGTCGAGTGCGAGATATTCGTGCCGGGTCGGACGCATCAGTTCGATGCGCGACACCGCCACCCCGTCCTCGGTCAGCCAGGAGCGCGCGTTGGTGCGCAGCGCGACCTTGCCCGACTTGCCGTTGCGCACGAACACGGCGGTCTGGTCGGTATCGGCGATGCGCAGCACGCGCTCGAGCGACATGGGGTTGCGGCGCCGGGTCACCTCGATCGTCAGCAGGTGCGAGGTCGCCTTGCTGACCGGGTCGGTGCGCAGGATCGTATCGTCGAGCACGGTCGCGGTCTCGACCGTCATCGTCTCGACGCCGACATCGAGTGTCCCCGCCTCGCGCGCGGCCGCGACCCGTGCCTCGACCAGCGCCAGGAATTCGTCAAAGATGCAGTTCTGGAGCCCGATCGGCAGCGCCAGCAACCGGTTGAGCCAGCGCTGGATGGGCGGGAGATCCTCCTTCAACACGCCGTCGGTATCGAGCAGTTCCAGGCCGGTGCGATGCTGGAAATCGGTGAGGTTGGTGCTGGTCAGCTTCCCCGCGACGAGCAGGTGATACCAGCTGATGAGCGCCGCCTTGGCGTAGTCGCTTTCGAGATTATCGGCCGGGTCGAACAGATTCTGCCCCCCGGTCTGGCGCTGGCCGCGCGTCAGAGCGCCGAGGCTGTCTAGACGCCGCGCGATGGTCGAGGTGAACCTGAGTTCGCCCTTGCAGTCGGTCGTGACGGGCCGGAACAGGGGCGAGCAGGCCTGATGCGTGCGGTGGGTACGTCCCAGGCCCTGGATCGCGCGATCGGCCCTCCAGCCCGGCTCCAGGAGCAGATGCGCGCGTTGCTGCTGGTTCTTCGCATCGAGGCTGGCATGATAAGACCGCCCGGTCCCGCCGGCGTCGGAGAAGACCAGGATGCGCTTGGTGCCTTCCATGAAGGCGGCGGAATCGGCCTGCGTGGCGCGGGCCGAGCGCGATTCGAGCTTCTGCCCTCCCCCGCTCACCGTGATGAGGCGCTTGGTGCGCCCCGTCACCTCGGCGACCATCTCGGTGCCGAACCGGGTGATGATGGCATCGAGCACGGCCGCGATCGGCGGCAGCGCGCAAAGCTGCTCGACCAGATTGTCGCGCTCGGCTTCGGCTTCGGGGTTGGTGACCGGGTGGCCGCTCTCGTCGAACAGCGGTCGCGAGCGCACCTCGCCGGTGTCATCGCGGAAGAAGGTCATCTGCTGGACCGGGAATGCCCGCGTCAGATAGTCGATCACGGCCTCGCGCGGGGAGAGATCGATGTCGAGGTCGGCGCGCTCGTCGGGCGACAGTTCGCCCAGGCGGCGGTCGAGGATCGCCTCGGCGGTGCTGACCAGCTGCAGCACGACCGACTGATCGGCCGCCAGATGCTGTTCGATCGCCGCGATGACGGTCGGGAGCTTCGCTGACAGGAGGAGCGCCCCGAAGAACCGCTGCTTGCAGCTTTCGAACCGCGAGCGCGCCGCGGCCTTCGCGCCCGAGTTGAGCGTCTTGCCCTCGTTGCCGTCGACGACGCCGGTGAGTTCGAGCGCCTTTTCAAGGCCGCGATGGATGATCGCCCAGGCATCGGCATAGGTGTCGTACACCGCGATCTGTTCAGGCGTCAGCTCGTGGCGGAGGATGTCATATTCGACCCCGGCGAAGCTCAGCGCGCGCGCGGTGTAGAGGCCGGTCGCCTTGAGATCGCGCGCGACCAGTTCCATCGCCGCGATCCCGCCCTGCCGGATCTGGGTGATGAACGCCTCGCGGTTGGCGAAGGCGGTCTCCGGCCCCCACAGGCCGAGCCGCACGGCATAGGCGAGGTTGTTCACCTCCGACGCGCCGGTCGCCGAGGCGTAGAGCACGCGGGCGTCGGGCAGGTGGTTCTGCAGGAGAACGCCGGCGATGCCCTGCTGCGAGCCCTTCTTGGTGCCCATCGACCCTTCGCCACCCGCGACGCCGCCCATCTCATGCGCCTCGTCGAACGCGATGACGCCGTCGAAGTCGGCACCGGCCCAGGCGATGATTTGATCGAGCCGGGTGGCGTCGCCGCGGTTGGAGCGCAGCGTCGGATAGGTCACGAACAGGACGCCCTCGTCCATCGTGACGGGCTCGTCGATCTTCCAGCGCGAGAGCGGCTGCACGTCGGCCGCGAGACCGCCGAGCGCGGTCCAGTCGCGGATCGCGTCGGCATGGAGCGCCTCGTTCTTGCTGATCCAGATGTTCTTGCGACGACCCGCCAGCCAGTTGTCGAGGATGACGGCCGCGACCTGCCGCCCCTTCCCTGCCCCGGTGCCGTCGCCCAGGAAATAGCCCTTGCGGTACGCGCGTCCGTCGTCGGAGAGCACCAGCCCCACGCCCTCCTTGTCTGGCTTGCTCAGGCCCGGGATATACTGGGTCCAGGCATGGCCGGCGTAAACGACGGTCTCGAGCTGCGAGGAGGACAGGAGGCGTTCGGTGACGGTGCGTTCGGGCAGCGACGGAACATGGACGGGGATCGGCGCGGGGATCGAGCCCATCGCGATCGATTCCACCAGCGCGGTCGGATGCTCGCCGGCAGCGTCGAACACGATACGGCTCGGCCGATAGGGCAGATAGACGCCGGACTGCTCGGCGAGTGGCGCCGGCGTCTCGAGTACCTGGTAGCCGACCGGGAGAACCTCGTTCCTGGCGAGAGCGCGGAAGATGCGCGGGGTGGCAGCGGGCTTCGATCTCACGCTGCGCAGGAGGGACAGCCCCCCGCCCCGCTTGACCGGCGCCGGAGTGGCGGCCTCCGGGATCAGATCCTGCCGGGGCGGGATGACCAGCGCCTCGACCAGGTCGCTTACGGCGCCGCGCTGGAGCGTGACCGTCGTGGTATCACCCACCGTCTTGTCGATGACATAGAGTCGCACCGCGACTCCGGTGCCGTGCTTGCCATAGGCATGGGTCAGCCGGATCGAGGTGCGCAGCGCGACGCTCGCCAGCGTCGTCGACCAGATCGTGCCCATGCGCGCGGAGTTGAAGAACCAGTCGGGCATGATCGCGACGACGCGCCCGCCAGGCCGCACACGCTTGATCGCCGCCTGCAGGTGGCGGACCGCAGCGAGCGCGTCGGCACCGCGGCCGAGCGAGCGCGAGAAGGGCGGGTTCATCAGGATGAGGCTGGGGCGCTCCGCGGATGCCATGACGCTGGCGATCTGCGCGCCGTCGTGGCCGGTAACGCTGGCTTTCGGGAAGGTGGCCGACAGCCGCTCGCGGCGCGCGGGATCGATCTCGTTGAGCTGGAGCGCCGCGATCGGCGGGAGGCCCGCTACCAGGAGACCGTTGCCGGCGCTCGGTTCGAGTACGATGTCATCCGCGCGTGCGTTCGCGAGCATGACCGTGATCGTGGCGAGATCGAGCGGGGTCGAGAATTGCTGCCAGTCGATCTGCTCCTCGCTGCGCACGGTCTGGGTAGGAAGGCGCGCCATAAGCCCGATCGCGGCGTCGACCGCCGGCGTGGTGCCTGCTGCGCATACCGCCAGCGCGGTCGCATGCTCCAGCACCTCGAAGCTCTCGCGCTGGGTCCAGTGACCATCGGCGTCGGTGCCGCCATAGGCGCGGATCATCGCGTCGTTGAGCATCGCTCGGGTGATCTTCGCGTCGCCGGCGATCGCGGGGAGCAGCAGGCGGGCGGCAGCGGTGGCATGGTCGGCGCGCGCGGGCGCAGGGTCGAACAGGTCGGTCATGGGGGTCTCCGGGTCTGTGGCTGCTCGTGCAGCTCACGACCCCGACCCCCCTTCCCTCTCAGGCTCCGGGTTTCACGACGTCGGCCCAGTCGCCATAACGTGAGGGTGGCGGCATCCGCTTCAGCGTCAGCCCGCGCGGCCGATAGGCGGCCCACGCCTTGCGTCGTGCGCGTCGGCCCTCGAAGTCATTGTCCTCGGCGAAGATCAGCGTGGTGACGCTATCGGGGATGTGGACACGGTCGAGCCGCGCCGCGCCGAGCGTCGCCCAGCACGGGATGCCGTGGATCTGGGTGAAGGCGGCCGAGGTCTCGAACCCCTCACCAAGCGCCAATGTGTCGGTGACGCGCATGCCCTGCCAGGTCGCACCTCCCGGCGTGCCGAGCGTCGCCTTGTCGAGATAGCCGCCATGCGCGAGGTCGAGGAAGATGCGCTGAATCGAGCGCAGCGTGCGCCCCTCCCGCGCCGCGATCAGCAGCGCCGGGAGGAACCGGGTATGCGGTTTCGGTCCCCACGGACAGCGCGGGTGGTAGCTCAGGTCGTCGAAGGCGCCGGTGATGCCGCGAAAGCGGAGATAGGCTTCCGCGGGCGTTCCGGCGATCGGCAACCCCTCGTTCCACAGCCGTTCGATGTTGGCGGGTCTGCCGGTGCGCTGTTCAGCGGGTGGGTCGTAGGTGCGTCCGGGTCTGATGCGCGCGATCTCGCGGAGCACGTCCTCGGCGGTGCAGCCGGCGAAGCAGTGAACGAGGATGCCGTCATGGCCCTGCCGGATCGAGAGGCTGGGATCGCTGTCGGCGTGGGCCGGGCAACGGCACATGGCGTTGTAGCCGTGCCAGGTGCCGCCGAGGGCGCCGACGATGTCCACGATGGTCTGGGTGGGTTTCAGCGCAACGAGGGGCATGACCGATCCTTTCTCGCTGCCTCTGACCCCCTTCTCTCCCTTCCTAGGTGACTCAGTAGCTGCTGGCTAGCAGCTAGCGGAAGATCCCCGTGTTAGCAGTTAGACCTCCGCTATCTAGCGTTGAGATGGCTGGTATCTAGCGGCTAGCTACCTTTGAGCTAGCAGTTTCTCATAAGCGTCGAGTGCCTTCTCGAGCACTTCTGTAAGAAGCAGACCCTCACGTTGAGCTATTTCGCGGATTCGATTGTCCCATTCGGGTGTGACCCTAGTCGCAAATTGTTGAGTGCGGTTAGTCTTGCGCGAACTGCGGGCATCAATGCGGGTTGCGGTTATCAGCGGTGCAGCCGGAGGGGCGGGGGCTACTTCGGGTGCATCCAAATTCTGGCTCGCCTCACTGATTGGTGGGGGTGAACCCAATCGAGTAGCCTTCTTTAGCTTCGAGATATCGGCCATCATTCACCCCGCTACTTTGTCGATTAGGGATTGGATCAGAGTATCAGCACGCTGGTTAAGGCCGGAGAATTTGGTTTCGGTAATTGACAGGCCTTGGTTCTGCGCTTGCCGGTATGCTGGTCGTTCCACGATCGAACCGTCGAGGACATTATACCCAGCTTCGGTCAAATACGCCCGCGCGTCATTTTCTTCAGCCGAAGTTCCAATGCGGTTGAGCGCAAAAACGAGCCGTCCAGTCGGGATACCCTCCTTAACAAGGGCATGGTATTCGCGGACGGCAGGCCTGGGATCGTCCAAGGATGCGCCGGTGGGTTGAACCACGAGTGACGATGACCGTGCAATTTCAAGTGTAGCTTTGCTGGTCCGAGCGGGGCCGTCGATGATAAGCAGATCGAAGCCGTCTGCAGCGGCCAGGGCCTGAGACGCGGTTTTGAATGCCTCAACCGACACAATCGGCTCGATGGAGATGCCAAGGCGTGCTCGGTGCCAATCGACCGAAGTGCCCTGTTGAGTATCGAGATCGGCGATTTTAACCCGCAGTTCGCCTGCCGCCGCCTCGCGAGCAAGGGCTCTTGCCAAGGTGCTTTTTCCTACACCGCCTTTTTGTGAGACGAATGCTACGACAGCAGCCATGACCGATCCTGTGATAGTTCGAACAACTGGATAGCTAGCCGCTCTCTAGCAGTTTGGCAACCGCTACCTATGTGATAGCTAGCTGATACCCAACCAGCAGATATCTGTGAGCTAGCTGCTACCCACGGGGGTTTGCCTGACCTAGTCTGGATCAAGCACTGGGAGATAGTGGAATTTTTTTCCACGTTGTGCGGTTGATCGAAACATGATGTTCAATGATCGATGAACACGCGATCGAACTCGAGCTTATGCGTAGTGGGTAGTGTTATGGCACTGCTATGGGCGCAAACATCGGCAGCTAAGCAGGCCGAGGTAATGACATTTGATGGGCAGGCAGTTGAAGCCGTCATCGATGTGGGCCCGAGAATGCGGGGTATGCCAACAGACGGAACGCCGCCAGTACCAAGCATGGAAGCCGTTTTAGGCAATGACTTCAGATCATTCGGCAGCCCCGTAATGGAACCCCAAGAGGAGGCAATAAGCACGTCGCATATATCGGTGCCCCTTTGGATGCAGACTGGCCAGGTTTCGGGGGGAGCTGGCCGGGCAGCGATGTCCGATATGGCAAGTTATCTCTACACCCCACAGGCTTGCTCAATCACACCCTACCGTCCACGCGGCGATTTTCCAGGCTGGCTCGAAGCTCGGCGGGCTCAATATTACCCCTTGATCCAGGCCGTGGCGTGCGAAGCTGGTGTGCCAGTCGGGCTTTTCGATGCACTGGTGGCCCAGGAAAGCCGCTATGACCCATTGATCGTATCACCGAAGGGCGCCGTTGGCCTTACCCAATTGATGCCCGGTACAGCGCGTGGACTTGGGGTTTTCAATTCGAGAGATCCGTTGTCGAACCTGAGGGGAGGGGCCAGATACCTCCGCGCGCATCTGGATGAGTTCAAGCGGGTCGATCTAGCCTTGGCCGCGTACAATGCAGGTCCAGGACGCGTTCGATCGATGCGCCGTATTCCGCCGTTTCGCGAGACGATGGACTATGTCGCAGCGATCACTCGAGGGTGGAGCACCGGATCGTTCAGGACAGCATCGATTCAGACCGCCGGTTTGGCAGTGGGTCGACAGGAATTCCGGGGCAGGGGGGTCCAGTTACTCGCTTACACATCTACAAGAGTATCGAACCCGAGGTAGTGCGCGTAATAGATCGCAATTCCGAGGATCGCCGGCGCGCCGAGCAGATAGTTGATCTGCCAACGTATCCACAACCGGGGTGCAACGAGTACCTTATCGAGGACGGTCGCAGTTGGGAGTTTCCTAGTTCCCAGACGATAATCGTAGGCGGTCTTTATCATCGCGAGGACAGCGCACAGCGCCACCATGACGCCGACCGCGGCATAGAGTGAAAGCCAGGCCTGAAGTGTCGCTTGGGGCATGCCGACCACCTAGCAGCAAGATGCTGACGGTCCATTAACCGCTGAATCGCGCATTAGTTACCAGGTGGGCTGCGTTTTCAATCGCAAGTTGGTGCTCAGCATGGCGCTACGGTCGCGATGACGCACGAAAAACGGCTGCACCGGGCACAAAGGCGGCAATTTCAGCGCAACGGTAAACGCTTGCTCCCCTCGGGAGCATCGCGACGCGAAGCGGCGCGTCCAACCTTGCCGCTTGGTCTTGCCGTTTGTGGTTTGTGCGGTCCGGTCGGTTGGGACTGTACTCGCCGTCAGGCGTTAGGGCGTTGGCCGACTAGGCCAACTCCATTCGTTCTCAGATCATATGAATCTAGGAGCGGTTGACCATTTTTTTGAGACTCTTGCTTCTCGATAGCGATGGCAAGGCTGTCCAGCACTTGTCGCAAGCCGGCGTCTTCGATCTCCTCGGCGACAACCTGGCGCGGGGAGCGCCAGAGGCGCATCACCTCGATCTGCTCGATCAGGCAGGACATCCTTGCCGAGCAACGCTTTGGCGACGCCGGCGCCAAGCAGGTCGGCGACCTCGGTCACCACGGCCGACGCGCCGCGGGCTCCCGCCCCAATCAGGATAGCGACCTTGGCGCCTGCATTCAGTACCTCCGCCGCGCGCGCGAGATCGGCGGGCTGCGGGACGACGATCGGATGTGCATAGCCGGTGCCCGAGCGGGTGAAGACGTGCGCCTGGCCCGGCTCCTCATATTTCGTATCCTGTATGTCCTTGGGCAGCACGATGGTTGAGACCGCGTTGCCCGCGACCGCGATCCGGATCGCGCGATCGGTCACATGGCGGACCTGCGCCGGCGCGCTCGCCTCCTGCACATAGGCGGCGACGTCGGCAAACAGTCGGTCGAGATTGAGCTCCTGCTGATAGCTTGCACCGCGCACGGTGCTCTCGGCCTGGCCCGCGATCGCGAGGACCGGGACATGGTCGAGCTTGGCGTCATAGAGCCCGGTGATCAGGTGGGTCGCGCCCGGACCGCCGGTCGACAGGCAGACGCCGAGCTCGCCGGTGAATTTCGCATGCGCCGTCGCCATGAAGGCCGCCATCTCCTCGTGGCGGACCTGGATGAACTCGATGCCCGAGCCTTCCTTCTCGGCGCGCTGGAGCGCCCCCAGCACGCCATTGATGCCATCGCCAGAATAGCCGTAGATTCGGCTCACGCCCCAATCCTTGAGGCGCTGGACGAAGAAATCGCTCGACATGCGGGCCATGCCGCCCTCCACTTTGGGATTTGGTTTCGAGCCGGAGAGGTTCAGTCACGCATGCTCGCGCTGACGAGAAGAACGTCGCAGTGCGCACAGGCGTTCCCGCCGGTCGGCGGCTTCGCCCCCATCGGTGCGCGCTAGGGCCGGCCCGACGGCGAGCTCGCTTCTTCGGTCGTTGAGGCATGTCGGTGTCGCTCACTGCCCAACCGCGCCAGGTCATCGGTTTGCGACTGTCCAAACGCGGACAGCTAAAACCTGTCATTCACCGCCGAAACGCTTCGCGAGACGCGCACTCGCTCCGCTCTTGGCCGCCAGCTTCGCGCCATAGCGCATGACCGTCTTGGGATCGCGCCAGCGATAGGCCTGCATGATGGCGGGCAGGCTCTCTCCTGCCGCAAAATTGTCTTGCGCCACGCCAACCCGGATCGAATGGCTCGACACGGCCGCGACCCAGCGCTCGAGCTCGGCCTCGCTCATCGCCCCCAGCAGTTTCTTGTCGAATGCCTGGCGGATCAACCGCTTGTAGATGAGCGTGATCGTGCCGGGGTTGAGCGCCTCCTCTCCCACACCGCGGATCGAGCCATCGAACCAGGTTTCGACGCGCCGGAACAGGGCCCCGCGCGCAATCCCGGCCTTGTCGCACCATTCAGCGATCGCGCGCATGGTCGCGGGCGAGAGATAGGCGAGAGCCCCCTGCCCTTCCTGATCGGTCTTGCTGCGGCCGATCTCGACCACCCCTGCCCCGTCGACGTCGGGCCCGTCGATATGCTCGATACGCATCGCCGCGAGTTCGGAGCGCCGGCAGCCGGTATCATAGTTGACCTGCAGTAGCGCGCGATCGCGCGCGCCCAGGAGATCGCGGCGCGTGGCCTTGAGGAGGACCGCGAGGCTCACGCCGCTCGCCGGCGCGTCGAGATCGCTGACATCGCCCTTGTAGCGGATACCCCGCGCCTGCGTCTGGCGGGTGCCGAGAAGCTTGCGCGCCGCCTTGTGCTCGAGCTGCACGAGCGGGGCTGCGGTCGGATCGTCCAGCCCCGCCATGCGATAGGCCCAGCCGATATTGACGAGATAGCGCGCGATCGTCGCGGCCGCCCTCTGCGGCGTCGCCCGCGTCGCCTCATCATGATCCTGACCCGACAGCGCGCGGACATAGGCCGCGACGGTCTCGGCGGTCGCCTCCCCTGCCCGCACTCGGGTGCGCCGGCACCAAGCATCCCAGAGCTTCATGTCGGAAAGGAACGCGCGGATCGTGTTCGGCGACCAGGCCCGCGCCGCGGCCGCGATGACCTGCGGATCGACCGCCGCCTTGTCGATAGCCAGCGCGCGGACCTCGCCCACGACGTCGTCGGCGCCGGCGGGCGGCGTGCTTTGCCTGCGGGTGAGGGCCGTTTTCGCCATGACGGCGAGACATAGCCCGGTCCTTCTCATAATAATAGGGTCGTGATAATCTCCCATTATCACGACTACGCATACGAGCCAATTTGACTGAGAGCAGCTCTGGGTTAAAAGACGGCGTGGACGCGCCTCTCTCGAACAGCCGCTACGGCCCCGCCTACAGCGCGAAGATGGTCTCCGCGATCGCCTCCTGCACGGCCGCCATTACGCGTCTCGATGCCCGGTTTTGCGTTAGTTCGGTGGCATCGGCCTGGGCACGCCGCGCCGCCTGGAGTGGCTACACCCGGGCCCTGCAACTGCAATCGGCCGAGATCGACGAAATTGACGTATTTTCCTGGGGCTGCGGGCTGCAAATCCCCGGCCGGCCGCTGCGGTCGACCAACCTCGACCTGTTCGATCGCTTTCCCGCCTGGGAAGCGGCGCTGCGCGATCCCGACCCCCTCGCCTGGCGCGACGCGCTCCCGACCGCGATCGGCGAGATCGAGATAGCCGCGGACCATTCGCCGCTGATCCGCGCGCTCGATCGGGTCCGCCAGCATGCGCGTCTCGACAGCACCGCCCTGCCCTGGCTCTCGCTGCCCTTCGCTCTGCGCGACAAGGGGATGGTGACCACTCCCCTGCCCTGCCTCGTGGGCGGCGTGAAGGCGTTTAGGCTGAAGCGAACTGTCGGAGACGAGGACTGGTATGCGGCCATGCGCAGCCTTGAGGCAAGCGCCACCGCAAACCTCGCACGGTTGCACGAGCTGGAAAAGCTCCATCGCGCGGCCCAGCATGCGATCGTCGCGGAATATCGACCTGGCCACCTCCCGGGGCTCGCGGCCCTCCTCCATCACCGGCCACTGCTCTCGCCTCAGTCGCTGGCGGAGCTGCTCAGCATGAGCGTTGCCGGCGCGAGCAAACTGCTGGGCCGTGCCGTCGACTGCGGCTTGCTCGTGGAGATCACCCAGCGGCGGACCTGGCGCGTGTTCCTGAGCACGGACCTTGCCATCGAGTTTGGCTTTGCAGCGCCCAAGCGTGGACGGCCGCGCAACGTGGTCCCTCCCCCGCCAGCGAGCCGCGAGCTGTCGGAGGTCTTCGATGCCTTCGATCGCGAGATGGAGAACATCGACAAGCTTCTCCAGCATCGCGCCGAGAGTTTGTGAACGACAGTCCGCAGGAGGATCTTTCGCTTGCCGCCCGGTCTGATGAACCGGTCTATCAACCGGAGCATCCTTCTGTCGAACGATTGGAATGTCGTCGGCTGGCCGGGGCCTCTCTACCGAGGTGCGCCGGCAAACCTTTCACCAAAGGGGTAGCTGCCTCCCCTCCCCTGTTCGCAATTCATAGCGCTGGATGCAGCAAGAACTGATTTGCCGGCGAGCGCGGTCTCGTTCCCCTTGTCCCAGTGGTGAAACACGAGCTCTGCAGTCGGCGGCTATCGTCTATCGATAGTTGAAGGCGGTAGCTGCAATGTCCAGTCCACGGGTTCTCTGACCCACAACGGCATGCTTCTCGTGATCAGGCTTGGCAGGAAGGCCCCACAGCGGCCTTCTGGGCGCTTTGCTTGCCGTGGGGATAGCCGAGAGCGGAAACACGCTGTGCGGGCTGCTGGCGGCGCTCAGTGCAGGTCGGACTTCGTTCGGGTCTTGGAAAATGGCTCCTGTCACGGTGCCCTCGGCGACCTGAGCGTAGTGAGGTGCTCCGCGATGGCTGGCTTGCAAGGAGTCTAGGCGCCGCGATAATCGACGTCGATCTGCGGTCGGGTGTGTGAGGCGACGCACGCGACGGAGCTTTTTGGGTGGACGACGTGCTTAGTGCGCGGCGATCGTCCCTTCCCCTTCTTTCCAATCAATTCTTCAAAAGAAGGGAGCGCCGCAGGCGTGTTAATCTCTTTAGAGAATAGGATAAAAAGTTAAGCTGTGGATGGATCTTTCGCGACTCGCCGATTCAGCGCGAGTCGGGAGTTCAGCGCCGTTCCCATTATACCGTTTGGCCGTTCCTGAAATACCCTGCGGGGCGTTCCCATTGAACCGTGATTCGGTTCCTCATGTACCGTGCCCCGTTCCTGAAATACCGTGGGCACGGCGCGGGCCACAGGACGTCTCCAAGGGAGTAAAACGCGTTTTACTCGTCCGCAAAGTGGCTGTTTTCCGTGCCTTTCAGGCATGTTACACCCGGCAGCGCTCGTTGTCGAACTATAGGCGTCAGGCGAGGCCGCCCTGTGTTCGGAGGAGTCGAGCGGCATTTCCGCGGCCCTCCCGAGTCCTTGGGCGAATCATTGACGGTCTTTTAGGAACGGGACCCTGCGGAACTGACCTAAAACGGCGATGATCTCGACGTTTTGTTGCCTTGAGCGCATCCCGCTCGGCTGCCTGGACCGCGAAGTTTCGAGGTTTCTCGGGAGCCGGCCAGTGATCTCGACGGTACATTGAGAACGGGGCTTGGCCAGGCGATGGGCGCCGATTGTGGATGTCTAGCGCTCCCGGAGGCGTTTGCAGTCGAAGCATTCACGGTATTTCAGGAACGGCATCGAAGCAGCGAGGATGACTCCCCCTCCCCTCCCCAGCCTCTTTGGAGCGTCGACAGTTTGACCTTTAGAGTCCTCTAGCAAGGAGGAACCCCTCCGACTTCAGTCGGATACTGGCTTCAGCCACAGACTCGCGTGCTAGCCTGTAACCTCGGGAAAAGCGGAAGCCGCCGAAGGCGTGAAGCTTCCGCTTTTCCCGAGGTTACAGGCTATGGCGTATCGGTCCGGTTGTCACACCACATTCCATCATCGCTACCATCTCGTTTGGGCGCCGAAGTATCGGTACAAGGTGCTGATCGGCGATGTTCGGCTACGGGTGCGCGAGATCATCCGTCAGGTCTGTGCCGAGATGGGCGTGAAGATCATCAACGGCGCGCTGTCGAAGGACCACGTACACATGTTCGTCGAAATCCCGCCGCACGTCTCGGTCAGCGACTTCGTGCGCCGGGCCAAGGGGCGCTCATCCCGCAAGATCCAACAGGAATTCGAGCACATCCGCAAACGATATTGGGGCCAACGCTTCTGGCAGCGCGGCTACTTCTCGACCACATCCGGCAACATCACCGATGACATCATCATGCGTTACCTCGACCGACATACCCACAAGGACGGCTTCAGCCCCACCGCTTGATCCTACCGGCGTCAGCCGGTCAGTGATTCAGCTATCAGATCCGGGCAATCTGATCACAAATCCCACCCTATAAGCGCCGTTCTCTAAGTACCGTGACGGCTGCCTGGAGAGGTGGAACGGGCGATCCTCCCGCTGGCGCAGCTGTGCCCGGCAAAGCTCATCCGAGAAGAAGGCTGGCAAAGGATCGCGCGTGGTTGGATCTTCGCAGCCCACGCACATTTGATGGGGCGCCATACAGACGGGTCCGGGGCCCGGCTCGCTACTTCGGGAACGGTCCACACGGATAAGTTGACGTGCGCGCGCGAGCCATTCTCGACCCTGTTCCTGAAAGACCGTTTTGGCGGATTGCGCCTACGGCGTCGATCAGTTGACCGGACGCTGCTTCGCGCAAAAGGTCGCGAATATCTGTGTGATGTTCTTCGCGTCGAACGCTATCTCGCGCTGCCGGAGGAAGTTCCGGAAATCGTCTCCAACGAGACCGTGGTCGCGTTGGGGGCTGGGCAGGTTGGCGCGGGCGATCGCACCGAATGCCGAATGCGAGATATGCCCGCTCGAGGGGAAGGAGATAGCCGGTTCCTCGGGCGCCTTTTCCTTGACGGCCGCAGGCGAGGCTTGGGCGAGGGCAGGGGAGGGCTTGCCCTCCTCGGACGGCTCGCGATCGCGCCTGGTCATGCGCAGCAGCGGTTCGGCATCGTCACGCTGTTCGATGTCCAGGGAGTAGCCTGGCAGATCGTTCTCCCGAGCGATCTTGGTCATCTCGAACTTGAAGCGCCGATAATCGCCTTCCGCGCCGGATTTCTCGAAGAGCGTTGGCATCGAGATGGCGAAACCGTCGCTTCCGGCCCCACCCGCATGTTTGCGCGCGACCCGATAGAGCCAGCGTTCGCGCCCGCCTGTGAGCGAGAAATAAGCCGGATCGATGGCGAGCACGCCGCCGTCCATCAACACCCCGTCGTAGAACCATTTCGCGAGGGTAATTCTCATTCCCCGCACGTTTCCGGACCGATCCTTAAGCTGGCTGTGACTGTCGATCCAGGAGAAGGTGGTCTCGACGGCATCTCCTGAGCGGATGTTCGTCTTCACCGTGGTCGATTGGAGCCTGTCGAGGGCATTGCCCAGAAGATCGTAAGCGCGTCCACCAACCTCGCGCTTCAGAGTCTTCAGCATGTCGTATGGGACGACGTGGAGCGTCTGCGGGATGTCGTTGGCACCTCGCCGCTTGTGCTCGATCAAAACTGACGCGCAGTAAATCAGTATGTCGAGGTCGTAGATAGTCGCCAGACCATATTCCGAATTAGCGGAGACATGGACGGTGATCTTACGATCCGGACTGACATAGTCGATCGGCTTGAGTCGCTTGCGCTTCGACAGCGAGAAAAAGGGCCGCTCCATCGTTTCGCGCTGATCCCGAAGAGGAAGCGCAGTCAGCTGAGGGAGAAAGAGGTCTACTTGACCGTCTTCGCGGTGATCCTGTTGCATCTCGTGTCCCGTGGCATCGGTAAAACGCATTTTACCGGGAGCCAACTAATTGAAAATAAAGCGTTAAACTAGATTTTACTCAATTTCGACTGAACTTCGCACTCTCAAGGGCAGGGCGGAGCGCTTCGAGGATCTCGTCGACCGACGCTGTGCCCTTGGGGTTGATGTTGATCGTAATTCCCTTGGCCCGTGTATCAGCAAGAACCTGTCCGATCTCGCGACCCGAGGCGGCGGTGAGGGCCGGCTTGGCACGGGGTACAGGCTTCTTCGACGCCGCGGGAGCCACTGCGGCTGCGGCCAGGCGCTCACAGACCTTGATACCCTCAATCTTGTCGCTTCCAGCGTCCTTCAGCGCCTGTTGCTCGGCACCGAGGGCTATAGCTGCGGCGATGATCGCGTCGCGGTGCTGTTCGTTCTTCAGCAGGGGCGAGAGCCGCATGCCGTGTCGGACCTTGAGGTCTCCGGGCTCGGCGAACGCTGCCACGACCTCGTCCGGCAACTCCGCGAGCTGGAGGAGGTTGTGGAGGTTCTGCTTGGCGATGGCCAAGCGATCGGCCATCTGCGTGCGAACCCCGTTGTAATATGCGTCGACAGCGTGCCTGTAATTGCGCGCACGCTCCAAATCGGTGACGTCCTCGCGCTCTCGATTTTCCAAATCGGCGAGCCGGAAAGCGGCCTCGTCATCGAGCGTCTCGATACGCGCTACGAGCTCGATTTCGCTATGGTTGTTGGCATTCAGCCAGGAAACCGAGAAATGCCGGCGGGTGCCGACGATCAACTCGTAGGGGGTCTCGGCGTTCGGCGTCCGCCGCACCACAACCGGCTCGCGGTTCGTCCCCTCCTCGCGGATGGAATCAATGAGCGAGGCACAGCGTTCGTGGCTCAGCGCCGCATGATCGCGAGCATTGCCCGGCCAGATGGAGCATTCCGAGGGCTTCAGACGGATAGTCGGACGTTTGACCGTGCGGGCGATTTCATCGAACGCAATACCACGCCGCTCCAGGAATGAGGGCGTCGAAGGTTCGTCGACCGGCTTATCGCGATCGACCAGCGCCTCGGCATCCGCGACTTCGGCCACGGACGTGGGGGCAGGGGTCGTGCCGATGCTTTCGATGGCATTCGCCAGTAGGCTGCGACGCCGGCCCCCTGCGCTGCTCATGCCGCCTCCGTCAGTCTGTCGGTGCCGACCTGCGCCATACGCGACGGCCACTGCTTGCAAATATCCTTTTCGATCTCGCGAAACACCATGTTGAGGTTGTCACGGCACCGCGTGTACGTCTGGTGCGACCCATATGGTTTGTTGATTTCGTAGATCGACGACATCGACAACCCGGCATTCTTGATCTCTTCCGACAGGAGTATCGGCGTCGACAGCATCTGGCCAGCGTAGGTCTTCTCCATGACCTGAAGCATTTGAGCCTCGTTGGTCCTGTTGGGCTGGAACATGGTGCAGACGACGCGAATGAACCCGTAGTCGATCGAAGTGTCGAACTTCGAGACGAGGTCCATCGCTTCGCGACAGGTCTGCATGAAGTGGATTGTCGAAAGATAATCGAGTTGCCGAGCCGGCACGGGGATCAGCAAGCCGTCCGCGGCCGTCAACGTGTTCACGCCCAAAAAGCCCATGGCAGGGGGAGGATCGAGGATAACGACGTCATAGTCGTGCCGGACCTCTTCCAGGCCAATTCTCAGCATGCGGAACGCGCCGGCAATGGCGGTAGGGCCCTCCTCGATGGTTGCTGTCAGTTCCCACTCGGTGTCCTGGAGGCCCAGGTTGGCGGGGCAGATATCGATATTCGGCCACGCGGTCTTTTGGATCGTCTTTCGCAGCGAATCGGCTTCGTCGATTCTGGGGGAGAGGAAGTTCGAGAGCGTGTGCGTCTCGTCCACCAATGCCTCTAGATTGACGTCGAACATAACACTCATCGACGCCTGGGGATCGCAATCGACAACAAGAACGCGATATCCCCGCAGCGCAAGGTAATCTGCAAGATGCTTGCCCGTCGTCGATTTGCTGACGCCGCCCTTGAAGTTCTGCACGGCGATGACGACCGCGCGCTCGGAGGGCAATTTACCCATCTTGATGCCGAGCTTCTCGCGAATGGCGATCAAATCTTCGACCGTGTAGAATCGGCGTCCGTTGGTGGCCGTCTTGGGGGCGGGCAAGCGTCCGCGCGCCTCAGCCTTGGAAAGCGCTTCCGGCGTTCGGCCGAGCAATTCAGCGGCGACTGTCGCCCCCATTGAAATGTTCAGCGTTTTGCGATCGGATGGATCAATGGCCGCCTGTCGCAGCACGGTCTTGGCATTCTCGCACGAGGTAATCATCGCATCGAGAATCTGACCCGACAGCATGGGCATGTCCCCTTTTTGAACCCAAACCGGCCACGGTTCGTGAAAAGCACCGCATAATGGCCCCTAATCCCGGACAGATATGCCAAATGCAGGGTGGTTAGTCAAATAGGGTGACCTGACCCGGCGTGCGCAGGGACAAGCCCTCTTATTGCCCCCGAGTCCCGGACCATCCGCGTGTGTATCATTTCGCCTATAAACCCGGACGAAAATCAAGATGAGTCACTCGCCAGCACGCGCCGCTTGAGGACTTATCCTCAAGTCTTGTCCGACTTTGAAGCTCAGACAACGGGCATTCACAGCAACGCGAATCATCTCAAAGATGATTGGCGGGCACAGCGTCAGAGATGGAACCTCTCAGTCCACGGCGATTCGGCTCGAGCCGGGACTATTCGCTCCAACAACTGCTTTCGAGACATGAAAAGAGTCGCGTCTCGCACGACCCATCGCGCGATCTGTTCCGTCTTGCTTCTCCGATAACCACTAAAACGGTGTTCGTGGAGAAGGGGAGGGGGGCCGAGGTTGTGAAAGGAGCCGATCATGGCCCTCACAGCCGAACGACCTTCGCAGCAACTCATCGATCTTGTTGGCGCACTTGGCGGCACATGGCACGGCAGAACCGCCATGTGCCTTTGCCCGGCGCATTCCGACAGCACCCCAAGCCTGTCGATCCGCCAGGGCAATCGCGGAATTCTAGTGACCTGCTTCGCCGGATGCGACCGGGAAGACGTTCTGCGTGAACTCCGACGCGTGCCCATTCGCGACCATTTCAGCTATACCGATACTCCTGCCGTCTCTTCCGGCAATGCCAGCCGGCTATGGGATGACGCCCTTTCCCTCGGAGGCACGCTGGCAGAACGCTATCTATAGCGGCCTGCAATGATGCTCGACCAAACGCGCAATAGAGGGGAGTTTTCGGCGCAGATTAGTTGAGACGGATGGCGTTGCTCGACGCACATTGCGTGAGACGCAGCGCACGATCGGTGAGACGGACGCACAATGCTGATACGCTGACGCAGGATGCCGGTTTGGCGCCATCACAGCGGCAACCCTGCCGCCCTCATCTCGTCGGTGAGTTCACGGGTCCGCACCGGGTCGAGGCCACCATGCAGCAGCTTTCGGAGCTCGGCGAGCTTGGTGTAAACCAAATCGGGTCAACCTCCACCAAGGCCTTTTTCAGCGATCTTCAACTGCTGTGACATCAATTTGAAGCAAACGTGCTGTACACATCGCATGTTAAAGCCTGGAATTAATATCAAAGCTAATCGGAGCCTGCGGTGATGGAAAGGCGCAAGTCACCTCGGCTACTAGGCGTTTTGGCTATTGCCTTGGCGGCGCTTGGCGTTGTCAGTTCCCTGGTTCTTCGTCAATCTGGATCCTATAGCGATAAGCGCGGCGAGGTCCAGGTGGTCACCGGCTCCTCTGCATTGCCTTCCCTGACCCCCAGCGCTATCTCCTCACGCGTGGCCGATACCACAGAGGAGAAGAGTAGCGCATTCGATATTTCAGGCGATCCGGAACGGGTCCGGCGTTCCCTTCACAGCCAAAGCCGCGATCTCGCATGGGCACCGGGTACCGAAGGCAAGATCAGAGAAGTATTTGCCTCGGCTGGCGCTCCCACGCAAATTTCCGTAGATTGTCGATCAGCCGGATGCGAAATCAAGGGTGAGCTTTCGGGCCTTAGCAGCTCAAACTTGCCGCAAGTGTTAAATCGGATCGCTGGCGAACCAGTCAACAAAGCTTTGCGCGCAAGCGGCTTGACGCCAGACAAAAGTCCAACATACAGCATTATTTCAAACGACCCGGTGAGGGTATCGTTTAGCAGAGTCGTCTCGCGTGATATCGCTCAGGTGGAGCGATAAGAGATGCCGTTTCGCTTTATCATACGATCCGTGGCTCTCAAGGGATTGTTTGTATTTACCGGCTGCATTCAACTTTCTGCATGCTCAGCTGTAGCGCCGTACGTAGCGGCATCTCCACCTACCGATATCGTGATCCCGGAACATTTAAATGGCCGGCTGTCGTACCGCGGCAACTGTACCTACCTTATGGTTTCTGGATCAAAGCGGACGCTGATCTGGCCTCATGGTCATGTGTGGGACAGCACCGCGAAGGCAGTGAAGGCACCCGATGGCCGCCTCTTCAAAAGTGGAATGCAGGTTACGATCCGCGGCGGTGATGGGTCGATCGAGTTCCTGCAAGGCGATCCAGAGGCATATCAGCAGCTCCAAGCATGTGGAGGTCCGTACGTAACCAGTAGCTATGTTGAAGGAGAAGGGTGATGAAGAAGCGTGCTTTTCGGCTTGGCGCAGCCTGCGTCCTCGCCTCGGTCGCGATTTCGGCAGCGCATGCCGTATCGAACACGAAAACCATTCGACTTGCAACGTTTGACGAACCGTTCAACGATCCTGACGATGCGACTGCCAAACAGCTCTCGAAGACGGAGGGCCTTACTGTTGCAGAGGCGTCGCGACGTTTGCGGATCATGGGAGAGTTGGGGCGTCTGGCGCCCGCGCTCTCGGCACGTTTTCCCAAAGGCTTCGCTGGGGCCGAAGCGACTACGGGATCCGACTTCCGTGTTGCTATCTATGGTGTAGCTGCGGACCTCGAAGCGATCGGTAACGCCGCACGTCAGTTCGCCGGCAAAGGTGAACTCGCCAGCGTTCTCGATGTTCGCACTGCACCAGTATCAGAGTCTGAGATAGGGGCGCAGGCGCGGGGATATCTCTCATCGCTCGGCTCAAACGCTACGATCGCCACCAATGCGCGAACGGGGCAAATCAAATTATTGGTGAAAGATCCCACTTCCGCCCTCGCGGCGATTGTTGGCGGACGATTTCGTGCGGCGCCTGGAACGCAGATAGAGCAATTCGACGGCATTGCTCTCACGGCAACGGAGGTTCCGGGCGGCCAGAACTATCGCGGCACGTTCTCTAACGGCGACATCAATGAATGTACGCGAGGCTTTAACGTCAAACAAACCAACGGCTCGCTCTATGGCGTGACGACCGCAGGCCACTGCGAGAATAATGGCAGGGATGAAACCACCGGGGTTTCACTCGCATTTCGCCAAGAATGGGTGTCAAACGGCGTGGATAGCCAGTGGCACACATTCTCCGGCGGAAACAACTATCTGGTTGTTCCGAAGTTCTATAACGGTGCTGGGGTCGTTACCGTCACTGGAGCGCAAGGTGTCGCGCAAGGGCAGTATATTTGCAAGTATGGCCGATCGACAGGTCAGACATGCGGTTACACCGACCCATACACCTATACGGATAGTTACGGTGCCTTCTATAGAATGAACAGTAACTCGACCTATCCGCGGCAGAGCCTTGAAGGCGATAGTGGTGGCCCGGTCTTCACCGGGTCGATTGCGCTCGGACAGGTTCACGGACGTGACGGGGGAAATCCGACGCCCGGCCCTGTCACTAACATGTATTTCACCCCGCTGACGGCTTGGGCACCGAACAACGTGACGGTCGGTGTTACCTGCTACTGCTGACGCTCCAAATTGAGCCGTCGTTGAAAGATTAAACAGGCGGAGACTGGCGCCGCTTTCTCGATAGGCGAGGAAGCGGCGCGCTATTAAGGCCCGCCCACGCATGAGTATATAGCGGCAGCCCCAAAACTTGCCGACGAGTTGCCGCAACCAAAATGACCTGTGAGGAGGCCGTTCCGGGAAAGGCGTCCATCAGGCTTGTGGCACGCTACAAAGTAATCAGAAAAACGACCGGGGCTGTTGAAAAATGCGCCGCTGGTGGCTGGGTCCGGTTGGGGGCGGAATGACACCCCAACGCGTAGCGATCCCGTCTCGCATGGGATGGCTAATTGGGAAAGCTCAGGCTCAGCTTAGGCCGGTCGCGGTTCATGGAGCGGCAGGTGCCTTTACCGCATCAAGGACGACAAGCGTCCGGTAGGTCGATACCGCATCGTTGTCGGCGAATAAGGAACGTGCGAGCACTTCATAGCTCGCCATGTCCGGCACGCTGACAATCAGGACGAACCCGCCATTGCCAGTGACGTAATAGCATTGCTGTACTTCGACGGTCTGGCGGAACAGCGCCTTGATTGGTTCGACCAGCTCGGAGCGATCATTTACGAGATGAACTTCGACCACGATGGCGATCCGAGGTCCTTCAAGCGTCGGCGAAACAATCGCCACGTTAGCGATGATCGTGCCATTAGCTTCCATTGCGGCGATGCGCCGCTGCACTGCGGCCGGCGAGAGGTTCACCCGCTCGGCAATCGTTCTTTGAGGCGTGCGATTGTCACGCCGAAGGATGTCGAGGATCGCCCGATCGAAGCGGTCGAGTGGATTAGTCCGATAATTTGTCTCGCTCATCAAGCCCCCCGTGAGTGGATGTCTCGTGCGGTAAGCCGAAGTTAAGCGCTCGCCTCACCCAAATGAGACTATAACCCACAAGATGATTGATGCAGCACCCGCCACCTCCAATCGTCCGTCTGCCCCAATGATCGGCGCAAGCGCCGTCTTGGTGTCCTTGGTCGCGCAGAATGTTGGCGCTGCCTTTGCCAAGCACCTGTTCCCGCTGGTCGGCGCTTACGGCACCACAGGCCTGCGCATCGCTCTGGCGGCGTTGCTGCTTTTTGCACTGCGGCGACCGTGGCGGAGGCGGCCCTCTCGCGCCATGCTGTCGGCGCTCATTGCCTATGGGGCGATGCTCGGGTCGATGAACCTGCTGATCTATCAGGCCTTCGCTCGCCTCCCCATTGGCATCGCGACCGGAATCGAGGTGCTTGGACCGCTGATGGTGGTGCTCTGCGGGTCACGATCGCGGCGAGACATTGTCTGGTTCGTCGCGGCGGTGATCGGCCTTGTGCTGCTGTTGCCGCTTCGCTCGGGCGCGGCGCTCGATCCGATTGGATTGGTTTTTGCAGGCGGCGCGGCGACCTGCTGGGCGCTCTACATTGTTTATGGGAAGCGCGTTTCCGGCGCACTCGGTGGGGATGCGGTCGCTTGGGGAATGATAGTCGCAGCCGCCATTTCCGTGCCGATTGGCGCGGCAACGGCAGGCTCTGCCTTACTGGCACCGTTGGTCCTAGCTGTCGGTTTCGCCGTGGCGATCCTGTCGAGCGCCTTGCCCTACTCGCTGGAAATGGAGGCGATGCGCCGGTTGCCGTCCCACGTCTTCGGCATTCTGCTCAGCGCTGCACCAGCTGTTGCGGCGCTGGCCGGCTTTGTCGTTCTGGGGGAGGTGCTGACGCCACTTCAATGGTTCGCTATTCTGCTCATCATGGCAGCGTCTTCAGGCAGCGCGGTATCGGCCACCAAGCAACCCGCCCTGACCATCTAATGCGGCGAGCGGGAGGCCCCCGTGCCGTTCCCGATTGCGAACCCCAGCCAGGATCACAGAAGGTGAGGGAGGGCACTTCACCTCTCGGGCGGCACCATTTCCCAAAACCTGTTCCCGATTGCGCTTTCTCGAAATGGACACCTGGCGACGGGGTTATGGGACTGGGGTCGTGTCGCCAAAGTCCTGAGTTCCGAGCGTCTCGTATGTCGCTATTTTGCGACATCACTGCAGTGACTTGCCCATCCGGACTAGCGGTACCGACACGCCATCTGCTGCTGCTGCAGCGATCGGCGCCTCCAGTCGCCGGTATCCGCACGCCGTGTAGAGCGGCTCCCCCGCCAGCGTAGCCATCATCTCTGAGCGAACGAAACCGGCGGTGCGCGCGGCGCTCTCGCACAAGTCTAAGATCATGCGGCCGAGGCCGCGCCGAACATAGCCAGGGTCAGTGTACATCGCACGGATCCGCGCCGCATCGATCGCCGGATCGAGGCGTTCGGGCTCTCGGGCCACGATGCTCGCGTCTCCTCCGAACAGCGTCTTGCGGTAACTCCACCCGCCACAGCCCGCGATCGTGTCCCCGTCGAGCAGCATGAAGTAGGTACCATCCCGCAGCAGTTGCGTGTCCAAACCCATTACCTGATGGCTGGCACGGATCTGATCAGGTGTCAGAAAACCTGATTGCAGCTGGTCGATGGCGCGGCGGATCGTGATCTTGAGGGCGTCCAGATCGTCGATCGTGGCGGTGCGTGGAGTAAGCTTCACGTCTTGTCCCATGAGAAGCGGTGAGACGGACCGATCCGCCTCACCGCTGCTTGTCAGTACTTCACGCGCAGACGCGTATAGTAGAAGCCGCCGTTGAATCCGAAGGGGCCGCCATTTCGCGGGTATACCTGACCATCAGAGGTCCCGCCGGTTAGCGGATAGATCTGCACGGTCGCGGTCGGAGCGAGCCGATCGGGCCGTTCGTCGGTGAAATTCTGCGCACCGACTGCCAGCGTGAAATGGTCGGCAAAGGTATAGCTCAGCTCGAGGTCGGTGGTGAACTTGCCGCCGAAACGCTGATTAGGCACGCCGTTGGTCTGACCGTAATCCTGCGCACTGGTGAACGAGCTATAATAGTTCTCGCGCACGTTGAAGCTCAGGTTGTCGAGCGACCAATTGCCATTGAATACCACACGGTGCTTGGGTGCTAAATTCTCGGCATCGATCAGCTGCGCCGCGCTGATGATCCGCGTGTTGTAGTCGACGACCTTGGTATCATTGTAATTGTACGCGATCGAAAAGTTGAGCAGTGCTTCGCTCAGCGTCGTGCGCCAGGTGCCGACGACATCGATGCCGCGGGTGCGCGTCTTGAACCCGTTGGTGAAATATTGCACCTGCCCGCCGACGCCGACTGGGAGCAGAGCGGGCTGCGCGGCGAGATCGGCCGCGGTGACGATGAACGGCGAGGTGAGGCCGATGCGGTTGCGCAGATCGATCTGATAGCCGTCAACCGTGATCGTCATGTTGGCGACCGGTTCCAGGATGAAGCCAGCGCCGTAGTTGGTCGACTTCTCCGGCGTCAGATCGCTCGCGCCGTAATATTGCGCCACTGCGGTGTTGGTCGGGTAGGTGCCGCTCTGGAATGCGACGCCGTTGTTGAACGAGGTCGTCACAATCGAGACGTTGGATTGACCGGGCGAAGGCGCGTGGAAGCCGGTGCCGATGCTGCCGCGGACAGAGAAGGCGTCAGCGAATTTGTAGAGCGCGTTGACCTTACCGACCCAGGCGTCGCCGAAGGTGTTATAATGCTCGTAGCGGCCGGCTGCACCGACCGTCAGCGCTTCGGTCAGATCGGTCTCGAGCCCGACGTACAGGCCATAGGCTTTCTGGCTGAACTTGCCCGCTGTCTGCGGGCTGGTGCCGGCATAGCCGCTCGCACCGACACCCTGCGCGGCGGTCGTGCCGGAGAAGGCGTACACGCCGGGCGCGGTCTGCGTGTAGAGCCGCTGCGCGACCGCGTAAGGACCGGCGGCATAGGATTGCTCGTCTCCGGCAGTCTGCTCGTAGGTTTCCTTGCGGAATTCACCACCGAACGAGATCGTCAGTGGCGCTGCGAGCCCGAGGTCAGCGGCATAGGTGAAGTCGGCGTTGGCGTTCACTTCCTTCTGGATCAGATCGCCGAAGTCGAAACTGGTCTGGGTCGCGGGACCGAAGGAGAAGTTGGCCGAGCTGTACATCGACAGCGCCAGCTTGTTTCGCGCCCAGGTGCCCGACAAGTCGTAGCTGAAGTCGCCGCTCGTCCCCTTGTAGCCGACTACGCCGTAGATCTCTTGCGACTTGCCGACGAAGCGCGGCGTGAAGCCTGCCGGATAGAGGTTGGCGAAACGGAAGGTGTTGGTGTCGCGCACGAAGCCGCCTGCAGGGCAAGTAGCGTTGCCGGTTGGACACGGCGTCAGGAAGAAGGTGTTGTTGAAGGCGCCGTTCGCGCCCTGGTTGCGCACCACGCCATTGGTGTCGACCGCGGTGCTCGATACGGGAGCGCGGTAGTTGAAGCTCTGGTTGCCCTTACTCTCGGCGTAATTGCCGAACGCGTAGAGCTTGCTGTTGTCGGTGACGTTGATCGCGGCGTTCACCACCGATTTGAACCCGTGCATGGGCGAATTGCCCCAGATCTGCACCGGTCCGGGAAAGTTCGGCAGTTGCGACGCGAGCGCGGGGAAGTTCTGCGCGAAATTGGCCGCCGACGGTCGCGTGACACCGCGGCTGGTCTGGCCCTCGTCGACGTATTCGGCGGTTGCGCTGATGAAGCCCCAAGTGCCTTTGAGGCCGGCGTTGCCGGCGATCTGGTAGCTCTCGCCGTCACCCGCGTAGTACTGGCCCGCCCGGCCGACGATCTCGATCCCCTGATCTTCGCGCAGACCGTAGTTCAGCACGCCGGCGATCGCGTCAGAGCCATATTGCGCGGTGGCACCTTCGCGCAGCACCTGCAGGCTGCCGATCGCGAGCGAGGGGATGGCGGAGATGTCCGGACCCTGCGCACCGCGCCCGAGCCCGGTATCGCTGCCGCCGTAGACCTGCACCAGCGCCGCGCGATTGTAGCGCTTGCCGTTCAGCATGACGAGCACCTGATCGCCCGCCAACCCGCGCAGCGACGGCGAGCGCACGAAGGTGGACGCGTCGGAGATCGAGTTCTGCCCGGCGTAGAACGAGGGCACGATGTTCTTCAGCTGGTCGATCATGTTCGCCGACGGCTGTGTCGTCAGTTCGGCCGCGCTGATGACGTCGACCGGTGATGGCGAGTTGGCCAGCGTGCGATCGGTGCGTCGCGTACCGAGCACGACGATGTCGTCGCTGGGATCCGCGGAGGCGGCAGTGCCGGCCGATGCCGACGCGTCCTGCGCCGCCTCCGCTTGCGGCAGGGTCGTTGTCGCCGCAGTTGTCGTCGCGACAGGCTCCGCCGCGTGCGCGGTACCGGCAGCAAGCAGCGCGAACGCGATCGCGCCAGCTGACGTGGTATGTCTGATCATCTGATGCTCCCTTGATGAGTGGCTCTCAGGCGTCCTTCCCCATGTTCCCGTTCCCGACCGCCGATTGAGCTCGGCGCGCCGGAACGCTTGATGATCAGCCCTGCAAATGTGGCGGTGTCGTTTGCTCGCATCGCCTGAAGCAACAATGGCCGCGTCGGCACTAGACTGACAAACAGAATCTTTCGCGTCTGCGCGCTTGAGGGTATCTATGTTGCAGAATTGATACAGGTAAGTGATGTAAGGGGCTCTGTTGCAAACATTGGTGACGGCCGGGCAGCGTCACCCCGTCTGGGGATCAGGCAGCATTGGCAAAATGCTGATTGAGCACGTCCATGGCCTCGGTCATGACCGAGGGG
>NZ_SCNL01000013.1 GCF_005502745.1 Sphingomonas sp. 3P27F8 | reverse complement strand
ATTTTACATTGGAGGATCTGGGCTTCATCTTCGTTCCTTCGTCACTACGACGAAGCCCAGATCCTCCTTAAATCACAACCTCAAATCTGTGCCATTGGTGCTGACGGCGGACAACGGCTGTCGGCCTTGTTGATGACTCTGCCGCCGCTTTCCTGGGGAGCAAAGCCGCTGTACTGGTCTCACCGCTGCCGACCGTACTCAAAGCTGGAAGCCGGCAATTAAAGGCCGTCGCGGTGGCGCCGCTCAAGCTGCTCGCGGAAATCCGGATGCGCGATTGAGATGAGAGCTAACGACCGCTCCTCGAGCGTCTTGCCCTTCAGGTCTGTCCACCCGTGTTCGGTGACGACGATGTGGGTGTCGTTGCGGGGCGTTGTGACCGGCCCGTCGAGGTGAGCGACGATCCTCGACACAGTCCCTTTCGCCGCGGTCGAGTGGCATGCGATTATCGATTTCCCGCCCCGCGAGGCAAAGGCGCCGCGCACGAAGTCGAGCTGGCCGCCGGACGCGCTGTATTGCGCGGCGCCGACGCATTCCGAGTTGCAGGCGCCGTGCAGGTCGACCTGAAGGGTGGCATTGACCGACACCATGCGATCGTTCCGGGCGATGACGCATGGGTCGTTGACGTAGTCGACGGGATAAGTCTCCAGCGCCTCGTTGCCATCGAGGAAATCATAGAGCTCGCGGTCGCCCATAGCGAATGTGAAGATCGATTTGCCCGGATGAAGGTTCTTTTGGCTATTGTCGGCCACGCCGGCGCGCATCAGCGCCGCGAGCCCAGGCGTCAGAAGCTCCGTATGTATGCCGAGGTTCCGGTGTCCGCGCAGCGCCGCACATACCGCTTGTGGGACCGCCCCTATGCCCATCTGCAGGCAGGCACCATCGTCGATCAGGCCGGCGATGATCTGACCGATCGCCTTGTCCTCAGCTCGGAGGGTGGCATCCGGAACCTCTAAAAGCGGCGTGTCGTTCTTCACGACGGCCGTGACGTCGGCTATGTTGATAAGGCAGTCGCCGAGCGTGCGCGGCATGTTGCAGTTGACCTCTAGGATCACGGTCGAGGCAGATCGAGCGACCGATAGAGCGTAGTCGCAGTTCGTACCAAGGCTGAAGTTGCCATCGTCATCCATCGGCGACACGGTCGTAATGAGGGCGTCAGCGCGAACCTGTTCGGTAAGCAGTCTGGGGACTTGGCTGAACGCGGTGGGAATAAACGATACGCTGGGGAAGCCTTCGGCGGCCGCCAAACGATTCATCTCGCGTTCGGTGGCGCTGTGAAAGAGGCTTACAGGCGTAATCCTGTTCCGCAGTCCACGGCGTAATACGCTGTCGCGTGCCGTGGACGTCGAGAGCAGATAGTAGACCGCGAGGCTGTCCACCTTACCGGCCTCCGCCCGCGCCGCTAACGCTGCGAGGATAGCCGGCGGTTGCGCGATCCCGAGACCCATGACGATCTTCGCACCGTTCGGCACGAGCGCTGCCGCCCCCTCCGCCGTCAACGTCTTGGCAGCGTCGATGCACGAAATGGCCCGGTCGGGACGCTGGACATTCATGGATCGCGCCCTCCTAGTACCAGATGGTAACGAGTACCATCGGCTCAGTCGAACGACGCGCGGAAGCGCAGACCGATCGTGCGAGGTAGAGGACCGGCAACGAACGCTGGCGGGCGAATGAACCACGGTCCACGCTCATCGGTCAGGTTTTGCCCGAACAGTTCCAGCGAATACGGACCCCGGCGTAGGCCGACCATTGCGTCCACCAAAGTGAATTCCGGCGTCTTCTGGTTCGCCTGGTTCGTCCGCGATCCGGTCGGGCTTGCGGACGCGTTAGTGTAGAGAGTCAGGTTGCGCGCGATCTCGCCGGTGTATCCGACGTCGAAGCGCAACGTGTAGGATGGCGTGTTCAACAGCTGCTTGCCGGGCGCGATGCCGCCCAGCAACGCTGCCACCTGCGGATCGACGCTGACGTACTTCGAGTCGTTCAGGTCACCCGAGAAGCCCAGCGTCAGCCCCTTGATCGGCTGCCAGTCTAGCGAAAGATCGATACCGCGGATCTGACCCTGGCCCAATGAGGCGAAGGCCGCGATCCCCGACGACGTTGTGAGACCAGTCTGAAGGCCGTCATAGGTAAGGCTGTAAAGGCTAAGGTCGTAGCGCAATCGGGCGCTTCGGACGTAGCCCTTCCAGCCAAGCTCGTAGTTGCGGACCCGGTCAGGATCGAGCGCCGTCTTGCCTGTGATTCCGTCGATCGCGAGAAAACTCACCTGGAACGGCGATTGGATGATCCCGCTTCGGAACCCGGTGCCCGCGTTGAAGAAGATCGTCATGTCCTTGTTGGGGTGGACGCTGAGGTTTGCACGCCACGTGACCACCGTCGGATTTGCGCCGCCGTTTGTCGGAATGGCCAGCGGACTGTTCCCACTACCTTCGAACGTACGGTCATCGTGATAAACACGGAGGCCGCCTAGAGGCACGACCTTCCCGTCGAATAGGTCGTAACTGACTTCGCCGAAGCCAGAATAGTTCTTGGTCTTCGTATTCGTATATACGTTCCCGTTGAATACCGGCACCGCGAAGTTAATGCCCTGTGTGATGAAGTTGTTCGCGTTGTTGTAATACCCGCCGACGACCCAGTGGAGCGGGCCGGTGCCAGTGGATCTAAGCCTTAGTTCCTCCGAGAAGCTCTCGCCGTCGTATCCGTTGAACAGAGCGCCTTGGCCCAACGGAGGGGCGACAAACGTATACCCGTAGAGATACGAATACTGAAATTTGAGGAACGACGTTGCGCTGGTAAGTTTCGCAAATCCAAGATCGTAGGAAATCGTCGCACCGAACTGGTCGTTGCTGCCCCTCTCGTAGCCCACCACGTTCCCCCAGTCGGCGAGGTACGGCGGCGACACCGACGACATTTGCTGGCTGTAATCCTGCTTGCCTGCATTGTGCATGTACTGGAGACGGACGCTGAAGTTGTCGTCCGGCCTGAACAGCAGCACAGCGCGCACGTCACCGCGACGGGAATCGTTCGCGTCTCGCGCACGGGGGGTGCCCGTCGGAGCACCCGAATAGACATCGGCGTATCCCGCGCGATAATCGTATCCACCGCTGACGCGCAGGCCTAGCTTGCCGTCGATTAACGGAACGGACATCGCCCCGGACACGCCGTAGTTCGGGTCGCCAGCATCTCGCATCCCCGCGATGTAGGCTTCGCCGCCGCCGGTAAAGCGGGTCAGGCTGGGATCCTTGGTGTGGAAGATTATGGTCCCACCCATCGCGCCCTGACCGTAAAGCGTGCCATAGGGACCACGCAGGACTTCGACGCGGTCGAGGTCTGAGACGCGCACGGTGGGCGCGAACTGCGCGTTCGGCGTGGCGTAAGGGATCTCGTCGACGTAGAAGCCAACGAGGGGATCGCCAATGCCGCCACCGCTACCCGACCCGCGAATGGAGTAACTCCTGAGGAACTCGCCGACCTGTTCACTTTGCGATGCACCGGGTACGGCCGTTACGAGAGAGTCGAGGTTGGTGATCTGCTTCCTCTCGAGTTCAGCGCCGCCGATCGCCTGGATAGCGAGCGGGCTTGCGATCAGAGTCGCGGCGCCCGATTTCGATGCGGTGACGACGATGTCTGCGGATTGATTGTCGGCAGGGCTGTCTGGGGCGGTTGTGGTCGCGTTGCGGGGCGCGGCAGCGGTCTGCGCATCCGCTTGAGCGCTGATTGCGATAAGCGATACACAGGCGGCTAACGACAGTTTCTTCATGGCGATGCATCCTCCCCTTCCAACGTCACGACCGTATGATTCGGTCTTGCAATGCATTGCAAAATGCATACTTCTGCAATGCATTGCAACAGAAAAGTGACGGGTCTGGCCTGTCATCTGGTTCAGATTGGGGAATGGAATGTCCGATGCGTCAGCCAATGTCTCAAGGGCTGGGGCCGAGTGCACCAGCACTACACACTTAGACGCTGGCGCGCTTCGGCTGGCGAACCACCAACTCGAATTGCGACTTCCCCTCATTAGCGATCTCTCCCTTTCTAGGGTCGTGGCCTACGGCGACGTCTGGGACATGTGGCAGCTAGCGTGGAGTGACGGCGTGACGTTCGAGGCCCACGGGCGTCAGTTATGGTTCTTCCTCGCGACGCCAATACTGGCAGACCCGGAAGATCGACATGACATCGCGCGTATCCGGATGGCGAGCCTGGGCTTCGATGGCTGGCGCGACCACGGCTGGGTCTTCCCCGTCGGCTGGACGCCGGGCAGCCGCGAATGGTCGGGCTGCTCGGTCTTGGACGACGACGGACGAACGGTAACAATCTATTTCACGGCGACAGGCCGGCGCGGCGGACATCTCACCTTCGAGCAGCGACTCTTCGAAACGCGTGGTTCGCTAGACTTCGCCAACGGGGAGCCGGTCCTGAGCGGCTGGACGCCCCCAGTCGAATCTGTCGCCGCCGACGGCGTATACTACAAGGTCGCCGATCAGGCAGTTGCGCCGCGGCGCGGGATCTGGGCCTTCCGTGATCCGAGTTTTTTCATCGATCCAACTGACGGCGAAGAGCACCTGTTGTTTTCAGGCTCCGCAGGTTGGACCGACGACGACCTAGATGGCGTTATCGGCGTCGCGACCCGCACTGACGGGAGGTGGCAGCTGAGACCGCCGCTCGTGGAGGCGATCGGCGTCAACAGCGAACTCGAGCGTCCGCACGTTATCCATCGTGACGGTCGCTACTATCTGTTCTGGTCGAGTCACGGCCGTCGGCATGCGCCAATGTTGGGTGCGCCGACCGGCTTGTACGGGATGGTGGCTGAACGCTTCTCGGGCCCCTGGCGACCGGTCAATGGCAGCGGGCTCGTGGCGGCCAACCCGGTCGAATCACCATTCCAGGCATATTGTTGGTGGGTGACGGCGGAGGGCGCCGTTCTCAGCTTCGTCGACTATCCCGGGGCGACCGGTCACGAGCCACCGAAGGATCCAGCAAAGCGGCGCGCCTTGTTCGGCGGGACTGTCGCTCCAAACTTCCATCTGCGCTTCGATGGCGAGACGGTGCTGCCAGTCGTGACCGGAGCGCCGGTGCCGTGAATGCTGGAACCAAGCTCTACGGCTGCGTGGAAGCCGGTGGCACCAAGTTCGTCTGCGGGCTGGCCGACGAGGAAGGTCGGTGGCTGTGCCGTCTGCGCATACCGACCCAAGAGCCAGCCATCACATTAGCAGAGGTAGTCAGCTTCCTTCTCGCTTCAGAGGAATCACACGGCAGGATCACTTCTCTCGGGGTTGCGAGCTTTGGCCCGATCAGTCTCAATCGTTCGCGACCCGACTGGGGGAGGCTGCTCTCGACGCCCAAACCGAAATGGAGCGGCGTGTCGATAGTTGGGCCGCTCCTCGAGGCGTTCGACCTACCGCTCGAGATCGACACGGACGTAAACGCCGCAGCCCTAGCTGAGGTGGGTGCAACCCCAGATCTGGACCCCTCTGCCTTGGTTTACGTCACGGTGGGAACGGGCATCGGCGGCGGTGCGGTGGTGGGCGGCAAATCCTTGATCGGCGCACGTCATTCAGAGATGGGTCATCTTGTGCCGCCGAGGCATCGGCTCGACCAAGACTTTCCAGGCTGCTGCCCGTACCACGGTGCCTGCCTGGAAGGTCTGGCGAGCGGACCCGCCATCACAGCGCAATGGGGCCGTTCATTGTCGGAACTCGACAGCGCCCATCCCGCGCATGACATTGTCGCCTGGTACCTCGGCTGGCTCGCGTCTTCCCTTCTTGCGACGTTGTCTCCGGCGCGGATCGTTTTCGGCGGCGGAGTTATGGGGACGCGTGGACTGCTCGATGGGGTTCGCCGGTGCGCGGACCGTATGGCCGGTGGATACATCGTCGCACCGGGAGAAGCGCTGACACTCATACACCCGCCCATGCTGGGCGACGATGCGGGTCTGTTCGGTGCGCTCGCGCTGGCTAGAATGGCAGCCAAGTCCCTTGATCGGCAAGATACTCTCAGGCGGATGCGCGGATGACCAATTCGGGCGACAATTGAACGGATTGGCCCTGCTCGCCGCGCATGCGCATGAAAAGGAGATCGCACATTAACTGCGACCCCTGCTCGAGATCCTGACGGATCGTCGTCAGGGGCGGATTGCTCTGAGCTGCGATGGGTACGTCGTCAAAACCTATGACCGAGAGATTCTCCGGAACAGACCTTCCGGCTTGGGCCGCAGCGCGGATGACGCTCATGGCGACGACGTCGGACGCTGCGAACACTCCGTCGATGTCGGGATGGTCTCGGAACAGCTGCTCGGCCGCCGCAAATGCGTCTTGTGCGGTAAGATGAACGGGAAACAGGATTGCCTCGGACCGCTGCTTCGCTGGCAGTGTAGACATGAAACCTTCATGACGGGCCGCGAACTCAGGCACTGCGATGTTGCCGAGGAAGGCTAGTCGACCACGCCCCTCGTCGAGTAGTCGCATCGCGGCGAGACGGCCGCCCTCAATGTTGTCCACCCCTACGGAGACGTAGCTCTGATGCGGCGTCCATTGTCCCCACACGACCATCGGGAGATAGGTCTTGCCGACCTCTTGCAGGACTTCGGTCTGATCCGACTGACCGATGACCAGGACTCCATCGACCCTGCTTCGATCGATGATCTTGCGCAGCCAATCGGTTGTATCCGGTTCTATCCGGCGAAGTAGAAGGTCGTAGCCTCGTTGCGAAACGGCATCTGCGAGGTAGGCCAGCATCGCCATGAAGAAGGGGTCGCTGAGGTGCTGCCCCTTCTCGTGACCAAGCGGGAGAATTAGCGCGATCGTGTTTGACTGCCGGGTTCTGAGCATCCTCGCGGCGGGGTTAACGCTGAACCCGACCTTAGTGGCGAGGTCCTGAATGCGCTTGCGGGTCTTTGGCGCGATCAGCGGACTGTCCGCTAATGCGCGCGAGACGGTCGCCGCGGAGACGCCAGAAAGCTGCGCCATCTCCTGCAGCGTCCTAGGCTCGCGGGGAGACGCTTCGCCGTTTGACGCGACCGTGCTCTCCGGTCGTACTTTATTCGGTGGGGGTTTGGTAGGCACGAGAAGGTTTTCACCAACCTTGCAAACGATGGCAATGATTTTCCCGTTTGATCATGGGCGACGAGCGACCTCTGACCATGGTAGACCGTGGCAACAATTTATTTTGGCCGGTCGAGCAGCTTTCGAAATTCGTCGATCACCTGCTCCGACGCCTCCGCTGCGGCTGGTACGATCCGCCTAAGGTGCGTGAAGCCATGGGTCATGTTGGCAAATTCCATCACCTCGGTATGGACCCCTGACTGTCTTAGTCGTTCGCCATAGGCGACCGCCTCATCCCGGAGCGGATCGACTGTGGTCACGACGATCAGCGCCGGCGGCAAGCCGGAATGGTCATCGGCTGCGCTCGGCGACAGTCGCCAGTCGTCGGGATCGCTCGTGCCGATGTATGCAGCGGCCGTGGCACGCATCACGTCACACCGTAGGCTGGGATCTGCATCCGCAATTCTCGACTTCGCCGTCCAGGAGGAATCGCGCAGGTCGACAGATGGATACAACAGCAGCTGAGCCGCCAGTGGGTGGACACCGTCGTCTGTGACCGGACGCAGTCCGATTGCCACAGCCGCTGCGAGGTTTCCCCCTGCGCTGTCACCCGCGATCCCCAGTCGAGCGAAATCGCCACCAAGCTCGGCTAGGTGGTCGACCGTCCAGCTGACGGCTGCCAATGTGTCCTCGTAGGCCGCCGGGAAGGGTTGTTCTGGCGCTAGACGGTAGGTGCTCGAAACGACCACTGCCGGGAGCGCTTCGCAGATGTGCCGAATGGTATGATCGACCGTTTCGAGATCACCGACCGCCCAGCCTCCACCGTGGATGTAATGGAGCGTAGTCGCTGTTGGCCTGGTCGGCCGATAAACGCGCAGTTCAACAGGTCCGTTCGGGCCGTCGACCAGCCGCTCTTCGACCGATGCGACCTCGGTCGTCGGTCCGTCTCCCCGAATGAGAGGTAGCAGGGTTGCAGCGGTCGCCCGCTGTGCAGGCCAATCTATCGGCAGCGAAACTTCGAGCGGCACGGACGCGAGTAACTGCGAGAGCACAGGATCGAGCATCATTCTGTTTCCTCAAGAATTGATTGGAGAGCGGCTACGACCGCGTACACCTCGGGATCTTCAAAGCCGCCGGCCGCCATGCCGTTACGGACATAGGCGAAAGCGACCTGTCGCCGCGGTTCCGCGAAGGCGAGGCTCCCACCCATGCCGTCATGGCCGAAGCTCGATCCTCCGAGCATCGGCTGCACCCGCCAGGGGGTCATCACTCCTGCGGCCCAGGATGGACCGTCTTCTTCAAGGCCGAACTGACGCCCCGTTGACACAGGTTTGATGCTGTCGGCGATGACTTCGTCCGACATCAACCGGACGCCGTCTACCGGCGCGATGCAAGCGCCATAGAAGGTTGCCAGCGACCTTGCGTCGGCGATGCCACCGGCGCCTGCGAGTTCCAGCCGCTGGACAGCAGGGTCATTCAGACTGCCTTTCCCGAGGTCGGGCGCGAAGGACAGGAGACCGTTGAGCGTGAGCGCATGCCACGGCAGCGTATCTTCCATCATGGTTTCGGCGACTACTTTCGCGGCCGTCTCGGGGTCGCGGTAGACGAGACGAGCAACTCGCTCGCCTTCCTGGGCTGGCAATCCCATGAAGATGGAAAGTCCGAGCGGTTCGCAGATCTCAGTCCGAAGCCAATCGCCGAGACAATTGCCCGTCACCCGACGAACAAGCTCGCTCGTGATCCAGCCGATCGATACCGGATGATAGATATGGGTTGCACCAGGGTCGAATATAGGCTTTTGCGCTGCCAGCCGGGCGGCCATGCCTGGAACGTTCTGGAGGTCCTGAATCGTGACCTCGCCGTCCACGAAGGGGACGCCGGCACGATGGGCCAAAGCCTGGCGGACCGTGACTCTCGATTTACCGGACACAGCGAATTCGGGCCAGTACGTGGAGACTGGTTCGTCAAGGTCCAGCAGCCCCTGCGACACGAGATGCAGCACGCACACCGCGGCGACGCCTTTCGATACCGAGAACACCGGTACGATCGTGTCTCGCTCCCACGCGCGACCAGTGATCCCGTCTGCTGCGCCACCCCAGATGTCTACGACGGTTTCCCCCCCGACCCTTATGGCGCATGCCGCGCCCACCTCGGAGCCGCTCCGAAATCCAGTTTCGAATGCTTCACGGCAGCGCTCGAAATCCGGTGCAACGTGCCCGCCGATGTGAGTCGAGATAGTCATATCCCCTCCGTCCTCCTCAACGCTTCCGCGTTTGATCGAACTTGCATAGCAGCGACGAGTCGGTTTATGCAATGCATTGCATGATTAGTAGTTAGTTGGCAGTCTGGAGCGGGTGGCGATGGGAAAGAGCGATATGGGGACCCGGGCTGCTCGTCGACTGCCGGTGCGAACGAAATTACTTTTTGGCGTAGGCCAAGGTGTCGAGGTCTCGGCGACGTTCGTCGCGAACACCTTTCTCCTGTTCTATCTCACCAGCGTGGTCGGCATTTCACCGGCTGTAGCCGGAACGGTCATTTTCCTGTCGCTGCTAGTGGACGCCGTGGCGGATCCGCTGATCGGATCGTGGTCCGATAGGTCGCAGAGCAGGTGGGGTCGCAGGTTGCCATTCATGATCGGCGGACTGCCGGTCATTTGCATTGCATCTCTCGCTCTGTTCGGAATCCCGATCTCGGGGGGCACGGTGTCGGCCATCGGCCTTGCCTTGCTTTCGAACATTCTCCTCCGTGTCGGGACATCGATTTACGCACTGCCTTACGCGGCGCTCACCGCCGAGTTGACGACCGATTACGACGAGAGGTCTAGTGTCACGGTCTACAGGATGATCTTCGGATTCGTGGGAACGGTGCTCACGATCGCGCCGGCTTTCGGCGTGATATTCACGACCAAGGAGGACTATGCGTCCCGAAGTGCATACGTCCAATTGGGCCTATTATTGACCGTCGTCGTGCTGACGATGGGCTTGGCGTGCATCATCGGTGTCCGACGCGCTGTCGCTTCCAGTGCGGCTGAGCACCTACCGCCAAGCGCAACCTCCAAGTCCTTCCTTGAAGACCTTAAGGATCTTGCGCGGAATCGGTCCTTTATGGTCCTCTTCACGTCGGCCCTGATCGTGTTGATCATCGCGGGCAGCATGAACGCACTAAACCTGTACGCCTATAATCACTTCTGGAAGCTGCCGGCTGCCCAGAACCAATTTCCCATCGTCGGTTTCCAAGTGGGACTGCTGCTTGGGATCCCGCTCACGGCTCTCATACTGCAGCGCATGGAAAAGCGGGATGTGATCGTTCTTGGCATCATCGTTGTGGCGGTCGGTCAGGCATCATCGGTGCTTACGGCGTATCAGTGGCTCGGACCACTGCCGACCCCCGCGGCGACCGCAGTTTTGGTCGTCGCGAGCGTCTCGTTCGGCGCATGCAACTCGCTCTTTTTCATCGGTTTCCAGTCGATGATCGCAGACGCCGTGGACGAGCACGAATTGAAGTTCGGGCAGCGCTGCGAAGGTCTGTACTTCAGCGCGCTTGTTTTTTCAGCGAAGGCAGCCACCGGCATTGGTTCACTCGTCGCTGGGCTAGTGCTGTCCTCGGTCGGATTGAAGGCGACCGCAAACACTGTCGCTGTCCTGCCAGAACGCTCAGCGACATTCCTCGGCCTGTTGTGGGGCGCCGGCCATGGCTTGGCCTTCCTTGTAGTTTTGCCGCTGATCCTGACCTATCGGCTTGGGCGCGCGCGACATCAGGAGATCATCGTTGAACTCAATCAGCGGCGCTCGACTCGGACAGCGCGGCCAACGGGCCTTCTGGGTACGGATTAAGACCCGACCATGGTTGGAGCGCATTGATGCCGAGCTTCGGGAGCCTATTCTTCGAGACGCTTTTGCGGTTAACGCTGAAGCCGCCATCGACCGCGGAAGCGGGCAAAGACGCGGTGCGTGCTGCCGCACTCCGACCTGCGAGGTTCGGCCCCCCGAAGCGCATTCGACGCGATGTCTTCATCGATCGCGTCGACCAGCATCGGTGGCCGGTCTACTCGGTGAAGCCGGTGGGAATGGAGGCGGACAAGTCGGTCATCTACGTTCACGGCGGAGCCTACTATGGGGAAATCAACCCGTTTCACTGGAGGTTGATCGCGCGGATTTCCGCCGAAGCTCATACTTGTGCGATCGTTCCGATCTATCCGTTGGTGCCCTGGGGCACGGCCCTGGAGGCGGTAGAATTTATTTCCCAGCTCGCACGGGATGAGCTGAGGGAACGTCCTGCCCGGGGGGTCAGCATATGCGGTGACTCAGCAGGAGGTAGCATTGCTTTGGCAGTGGCGATGCAACTGCGCGACGAGGGCGTGCAGCTCAGGCGGACGGTTCTCATCCATCCAGCGCTCGATCTCACTCTGTCTAATCCTGAGCTCAATGCGGTCGAACGAATGGACCCACTATTGCGGAGCGATGCCCTTCGACCGATTTTCGAGCAGTGGCGTGGCGGCCTCGATCTAACAAATCCGATTGTGAGTCCGCTGCATGGGATGATGTCTGGGCTTGGACCTATGACGGTTATCAGCGGAACGCGCGATATCACCAATCCGGACACCAGGTTGCTGGTTGCCAAGGCTAGGGAAGCGGGAGTCGAGGTCGATTATCGCGAGGGCGAGGGTTTGATACACCCGTCGCCTGCCCTGCCAACTCGTGAGGGGCGCGAAGCGCGCAGGCAAATCGTGAGAGCTCTACTTTGATCAGGGGTCCGTCAGGGTTGGTAGCTCGAAGCATCATCACACAATCGCCGACGCGCGACTGCGACCGGCGATCAACCTTACCAGTTTATGAGAAGTTTAACTTCGGAATAAGGTACTAGGCCGGTGATCGAACTTTATCACTGCCGGGAGAGCCGCTCCCTGCGACCCCTGTGGGCGTTGGAGGAACTTGGCCTACCATATCGGCCGGTTTTCCTATCTTTCCCGCCCCGCCTGCGCGAAAAAACTTATTTAGCGACCAACCCCTTGGGAACCGTGCCCTACCTGATCGACGGCGACGTGCGGATGAGCGAGTCCACGGCGATGTGTCTTTACCTGACAGAAAAATACGGCCCGACCCCATTGGCCATTAGTGCCGCTGAATCAGGGTACGCGAACTTCTTGAACTGGTTGTTTTTCAGTGACGCGACGCTGACGTTTCCGCAGACCATCGTGCTTCGCTATCGTCAATTCGAGCCAGATCCGGACGGCCGTACGGCGCTCGATTACGAAAAATGGTTCTATGGTCGTCTCAAGTCGGTAGAGGCCGAGTTGTCGGGTCGCGAATGGTTGTGCGGCGATCGTTTCACCATCGCTGACATCGCGATTGTATACGCGCTCTATTTGGGCGATACGATCGTCGGTCTAGGACCGGGGTACGGACCGAATGTGAGAGCCTATCTCGAGCGTGCGTGCGATAGATCAGCCTTCAAACGGGCGCGTGAGGTCGATATGCAGGCGCCGGCATGGCGCTAACTTGTTCGGGTAGGTCAGTGGCGTAATCTAGAGCAGCGCCAACGTCGCCGACGCTCCCGCTTTGCGGTGCCCAGTCAACACGGCTACGCGCTCGAACTACTTTCGTTGAGGAAAGAGCCTCCGTACGCAGACCTCACGATCGCCGGCGACCGTATCGCCTAGCGTGAGTTACGGATGGGTTCGGTCCAAGTGCACGTTGGCACTTCCTGATGCTGCCGGACGGTTTGGATCGTGACGGGCGCGAAAGTGAATGCCGTGCATAATGGCGATGAAAGACGGCGTCGCTTCACGCGACCGCAGCGCCTCCGGCGAGGTCACGGCCATCCGCGTCAGCCGGTTCAACGAGGCCGCTCAGCGTCTTCACGTTTATTCAGAGGTTCGGCCTCCAGACCACCTGCGCTCCGCCTCCTCCACGGTGAACAGCCTTGGCGTGTGGTAAAGTTTCAGTCGTTCCTCGCTCCACTCTGATCGCTCGATTACCGCTCCAGCGGCCACGAATGCGGGATGGTCCACGTATTGGGCCAAGAGCCGCCCCGGCGCTCCGAGAGCCAACACTTCGGGATACCTGCCGTCGAGGGTGAGGGTGCCGTCGCTGTAGCAGCCGCCATCGAACGTGAAGAATGGATTGAGCACGCCGTAGTGGCAGAACAGGGCGCCGAAGTGTCCGTCGCAGCCGTAGTGGTCATGGCTCCCGTCATGGAGCGCAGCATCGAGCTCCTGCTTGAACACCGCTGCCGGGTTGCGGCCCGCCTGTTCTATCAGGGCCAGCGCTACGTCGCTGATCCAGCCGATCGATCCCGTCGCGCGCAAGACTTTGAGGCGCTCGACGTTGCGGCAGTGACCGGAGCCCCTCCGCGAATAGACCTTCCTGAGCCTTGGTGCCGAGCTCACTTGTTCTAATCCGGACGGAGCCCAGACCTGGTAGATACCAAGTTCAACGTCGAGCGCCACGTAGGGCTGGCGGAAGAGTTTGGATCGACGGCTGGTGAAGCGCACGGGCTCCATTCGCAGCCAGAGCGGGGAGGCACCGCCTCCGAACCGGGCGACGTCGCGCTCGAAGCCTTCGCGCATCTTCCGTTCCCTTCGAAGCAGCTTGCGACGGCTCGATAAGGTGTCGACCAGCATCGAGACCATGAGCGCAGCGACTTCCTCCACCGGCCTCCACGTGTCGGGGCGCAGCTGCCAGTCGTCGATCCCGATCGGCAGGATCATCTCGCCGATGTCAAAGTCCACGACGGCCATTGCGGAGGTCGGTTCCGACACATCGCCCTCCTCGCCGACGAGGGTTGCCCGGACGTCGCGATAGTCCGGCAAGGCGACACCCAGACCGGGTTTGGCCGCTATTAGCCGCCGGAGCTCCGCTATCAGCTTCTTCAGCTCGTGGCCGGGGACGATCGTGCCATCCCAGGCGTCGATGTCGTCGACCAGCGGCTCGGCCTCGTCTAGCTCCCGCTCGCCATCCCATGCCCATTCGCCGACCGGCAGGTCGTTGTGGCCGTCCCAGGGACGCCCTAACCAGCCGAGCCGGTTATGCTTGTCCGTCCTGATGGAGACGGGCAGGCTGCGTATCCAGGGCGCGACGTCGAAAGCGCGCAGCTGCCACCAGTCCCGCCCGGCGGTCATCCCCGCCACGATTTCCTCGCCGGAGGGTGAAGGTGCGCCAGCGCAACCCGGAGCGTCGTCGTCCAATTGCGGTCTGGACTGCCGGTCCGACGCGCGGCGCCCGCTCGAAGAGCGATTCATGCCCTTGCCATCGCAAATGTATGTTTCAATCCGCTGCGGGTCCCCGCAACCAACCGTGCCACATGGCCCCGCCCCTAACCAGACGGGGCCTTGTCGTATATGACGCGCAGATCGTCGCGCTCGAATGCGTTGGGCCGATGAAGGGCGATGCCACGCCCAGGCGCCAAGGCGGCGACCGCGGCTCGGGTCGGATCGAGGCGCATGTTGCTCCTGATCCGCTGCGCGATCGAACCGCAGCCGGCCATCTCGCATACCGACCTGCGCACCGAGCGCGGCGCACATGGCGTCGGGATCAACGTCGCAGGTCTGTTGCGCTTCTTCGCGCGTCGCCGGATCACGCTCAACAAAGTCCGGGCATGCCCCGGAGCAGAACCGCCCCGACGTTCTGAAGCGTCGGTGGGAGTGGTTCCAAGGCCCGCTCGACCTAGATCCGCATCGCCAGTGGCGATTGAGCGCTGGGCGGCCGCGATGCAGGAAGAGCCCGCGCGGTCGCGGCCGGCTTTCGCCGTCGGCGTCGCTCGGGCAGAGACCGTCGAGGGTGGCTTGACCGGCTTTACCGACGAACATCGCTCGATCTTGTGGGGCGAACGCGAGCACGCTGCCGGCTGAGCGACCGACCGCGATCACGCCATCCCGCCTTCGGTAAATCGTCACCCCGACCTGAAAAGCGAACAGCTTTTGCAGCGTGAGCGGACGGTTCGCGCTCACGCCGCCGGGCGCGGGGTTATGCCCAGATCGGCTGGCCCGAACGCGTCCGGAAGCAACTCGGAAAGGCGATAGGTGATGACCGCCCCGCCCTCCGCCGCGCCACAATGGACAATCAGATCGCGTCCGCCCATCTGTGCCGCCTCGTTCAACACTTGTCGGCACCGGCCGCAGGGGTTCACCGTCGTCGTGCCGATGGGGACGCCGTGCGTATCCATCAGGCCGCCGATCACGGCAACTTCGACGATCTCGGCGAGAAAGCCCGCCGCACTTGCGCTGGCCACCGCGACCGTTTCGGCGCACAGCGACAGGCCATAGCTGGCATTCTCGACATTGGCGCCAGTCACGATCGATCCGTCACGCATCAGCAGCGCCGCCCCCACCGCGAAGCGCGAATAGGGCGCATGGGCGTGGAGCGCGGCCGCGCGAGCGGCGGCGATGAGTGTGGCGCGATCGGTCATGGTGCGGCGACGTCCCAATTGGCCGGGCCGTCGATCCCGTCGACGCGGCGCATATCGTTGGCGCGCCACAGCCGCCACGGGCGCGCGGCATAAGATGGCGCGATGAAATTGCCGCTGGCCCACAGGTTGCGCGGCAGCGCGGCGCTGATGTCGTAATCCATTTCCACCGCGCGCGATATTCGCAGCAACACCGGCTTGCGCATATGCGCCTCGATCGTTCCGGCGAGCAGCTTCAGCTCGCTCACCAGCGTGTCGCGCTCCGGCCGGGTGGTGCAGCCTGGATCGTAGCTGATGTCGATCGCCACCGGCAGCGCGTCCGCATCGGCCGGGACGAACGTATTGAACGCATTAGCCTGCTCTCGCGCCGGCTGGCAGAAGGAATAGAGGTGCACAGCGCCGCGCCGCATGCCGACCGCTTCCATGCCATGCCAGTTCGTCTCGAACGCCGGGTCGCGCTCGCGTGCGCCGCGGGTTGCGACGGCATAGGCGAAATCGGCGCCGGCGGCGGATACGTTGTTCCATTCGATCGCGCCGTCGCTTGCGCTTACGTCGACGCCCTGCACCGGATAGCGCTCGGTCGAGGGGCGCCAGTGCGTCGCATATTGCCACGCGGCCACGCCCGACAAGGCTAGCGCGGCGACGATCAACGCGAAACGTCCCAACCCCCACATCGACGTCAGCCTTTGATATGCAGGACGCAGATGAGCGTGAACAGGCGCCGCGCGGTATCGAAGTCGATCTCGATCTTGCCCGCCAGCCGCTCCTTGAGCATTTCCGCCGCTTCGTTGTGTATTCCCCGGCGAGCCATATCCACCGTCTCGATCTGCTGCGGTGTCGATTGGCGGATTGCCTGGAAATAGCTGTCGCAGATCGCGAAATAGTCGCGAATCGGCCGGCGGAACCGACCCATCGCGATGATGTGCGTCTCAAGCGGTGCGCCATCCTCGCGCCGGATCGCCATCGACAGCCGCCCCTCCTCCACCGACAACGCGAGCCGATATGGCCCGGCGTAACCGTCAGGGTGGACCTTTTGCGGCGCGAAGTGATTGCCCTCGATCAGATCGAATATCGCAATCCGCCTTTCCTGCTCGATATCCGCCGAACGCCACAATATTGTGTGCTCGTCCAGCTCGACATCGATGATCCGGGGATCGGCCATTAGCGTTGCGATAGAGGTGAACGGCGCGCGCGACAATCCACCCGCATTATCCACATCATTTGACGCAAGACGGTTGAGCCGCCGGGGGACGCGAGCGTAGAAGCCGGTGCGATGGCCACGCTCGCATTCACCCACCCCGCCGCAAATTCCGCCGAGCCGATCCACCTGCCACGCAACGTGGAGGCGGAGGCCGCGCTGCTCGGCGCGATGATGATCGACAACCGGCTTGCCGACGATATCGCCGACCGGCTTGAGCCGGCGCATTTCTACGAACCGTTGCACGGACGGATCTTCGCCGCGATCAAGACGCTGCGCGGCAGCGACATGCTCGCCACCCCCGTCACTTTGCGCCCGATGTTCGATGCGGACGAGGGGATGAAGGAGCTGGGTGGCCCCGCCTATCTCGCCAGCCTCACCGGATCCGGTGCTGGCCTGATCGGCGCGCGGCAGTTCGCGCAGCAGATTTATGATCTGTCGATGTTGCGGGCGCTGGTTTCGGTTGGCCGCACGCTGGTCGATCGCGCCATGGATACGTCGGAGGAGGTGAACCCGCGCGCGCAGATCGAGGCGGCCGAGGAAGAACTGTTCAAGGTCGCCGCCGATGGCGGAGCGGAGAACAGCGTCAAGACCTTCGTCCAGGCCACCACCATGGCCGTGAAGATGGCAGAGCGCGCGCTCAATTCCGGCGGCAATCTGTCGGGCGTCACCACCGGGCTGGATTCGGTCAACGCCAAGATCGGCGGCATGCATCATTCGGATCTCATGATCCTCGCCGGTCGCCCCGGCATGGGCAAAACCTCGCTTGCTACCAACATCGCCTTCAACGCGGCGCGGCGCTGGATGCGCGATATGGCGGACGGTATCCCGCCATCGCAGTCGGTAGGCGCGAAGGTGGCGTTTTTCAGCCTCGAAATGTCCGCCGATCAGCTCGCAACGCGTATCCTGGCCGAGCAATCGGGCATCAGTTCCGAAGCATTGCGCATGGGAAAGATCAGCCGCGCCGAATTCGAGAAGCTCGCGACGGCGGCGGCCGAGCTTGAAAATCTCCCGTTCTTCATCGACGACACCGGCGGTCTCTCGATCAGCGCCCTCCATACCCGCGTGCGCCGGCTCCAGCGGAGGCACAACAACGAAATCGGGCTAGTGGTGGTCGATTACCTCCAGCTTCTCACCGGCAGCGGCAAATCGAGCGACGGCAATCGTGTGCAGGAAATCTCCGAGATTTCGCGTGGGCTAAAGACGCTCGCGAAGGACATGAACGTGCCGGTGCTGGCGCTTTCCCAGCTCAGCCGCGCGGTCGAGCAGCGCGAGGACAAGCGTCCTCAGCTCTCGGATCTGCGCGAATCCGGCTCGATCGAGCAGGACGCGGACATGGTGTGGTTCGTGTTCCGCGAGGATTATTATGTTGGCCAGAAAGAGCCGAAGCGGCCGATGGAAGGCGACGACAGCAAGGTGTTCGAGGAACACGCGCAATGGGCGACCAATATGGAGCGCGTGTTCGGGCTGGCCGAGCTGATCGTCGCCAAGCAGCGGCACGGCGCCACCGGCAAGGTCATGCTGCGCTTCGATCCGACGATCACGCGTTTCAGCGATTACGCCGGCTATTGAGAAGGCGGCGCACGCCGCGTCTCTATCCGTGGGGTGTTCTTGAGCGCCGCGGCAAGCGCGAACCCGCGCACTTCATCGCATCGTGCGCGCGGTCGTCAGAATGCCGGCTCTTCGCCCGGCCTTGTTGGCAGATGGATGCCGCATTCCACCTTGTCCCACCCGCGCCACCGCCCGGCGCGTGGATCTTCGCCTGGCTGCACTTTAGAGGTGCAGGGCTTGCAGCCGATCGAAGGATAACCGTCCGCCTCCAGCGGATGATGCGGCAGTTCATGCTGATCGAAATATTCCTGGAGGCGTGCGCGATCCCAGTTCGCCAGCGGATTTAGTTTAAGTCGCCCCTCATCGATCTCGAAGCGGGGAATGCCCGCGCGGGTCTTGGACTGGAAGCCCTTACGACCGGATATCCATGCGTCGAACGGCGCAAGCGCGCGCCGCAACGGCTCCACCTTACGGATCTCGCAGCAGCCGTCCGGGTCATATGACCAGCGCAGGCCGTTGGCATCCTTCGTCGCGAGAAGGCGTGGATCGGGGCGATAGACGCGCAAATCGGTGAAGCCCAGCCGCTCGGCCAGCTCGTCGCGATATTCCAGCGTTTCCCCGAACATCTTCTGCGTGTTGGTGAAGATCACCGGCACGTCGCGATCGATTTCCGCGATCATGTGCAGCAGCACGGCGGATTCCGCGCCGAACGACGATACCGCCGCGATCCGACCCTTGAGCTCGCCCCTCAGCAAATCCGCGAGCATATCCTGCGTCGAGATGCCGGCGAACCGCGCCTCATAGAGCGCCGCGTCTCCAGCAGCGAAGGCCGGCGTCACGTCGATCGTATCCAGTATGCGGGCGGGTTTACCCATGACGCAGCTTCCACACCGGCACGGCGGCATCGGCGGCGGCCTGATAGTGATGCGCATAGCGAGCGAGGCTGCGATCTAGCGCTGCTGCATCGATCGGCGCCTGCGGGGCGAAACTGTCAAAACCGCAACGGCGCATGAAGGTCACCTGATCGACCAGCAAATCGCCCGAAGCGCGCAGTTCGCCAGCATACCCTGCCTCGCGAAGGATTCGCGCCGCCGAATAGCCGCGCCCGTCCCGAAACGTGGGGAAGCTTACCTCGACCAGTGCGATCTGGCCGAGATGCGGCAGCAGCGCGCGCGCGTCGTCGCCAGCCTCAAGCCGCACTGCGCCGGCATTGGTCTGCCCCGCGAGGAAACTGTCCAGCGTAATGGCCGGCTCGTCATGCGCCTCGTCGTCGCGGAAGCGCAGCAGGTTATCGCCATCAGCCATAGATCGCTTCCTTGAACGGCTCGAAGCCGACGCGACGATACGTATCGAGGAAGCGTTCGCCATCCTCGCGCACGGCCAGATACTTGTCGGTCACACGCTCGATCGCATCGACCACGCCATCTTCGCTGAAGCCGGGGCCGGTGATCTTGCCGAGGCTGGCATCCTGCGCCCCCGATCCGCCAAGCAGAAGCTGGTAATTCTCCGTGCCCTTACGGTCCACGCCAAGGATGCCGATGTGACCGGCATGATGATGGCCGCACGCGTTGATGCAGCCGGATATCTTGAGCTTCAGTTCGCCCAGCTCGCGCTGCCGCCCGAGATCGGCGAAGCGCGCCGCGATCTTCTGCGCGACCGGGATCGAGCGCGCATTGGCGAGGCTGCAATAATCGAGCCCGGGGCAGGCGATGATATCGGTGATGAGATCGAGGTTCGCCTCGGCCAGCCCCGCGTCGGACAGCGCGGCCCAGAGCGCCGGCAGATCGCGGCGCGCGACATGCGGCAGGACGATGTTCTGCGCATGGGTGACGCGCAGCTCATCGAAACTGAAGCGCTCGGCGAGATCCGCGAGCACGTCAATCTGGTCGGCCGAGGCGTCACCGGGAATCCCAGCGACCGGCTTCAGCGACACGTTGACGATCGCATAGCCCGGCTGCTTGTGCGGCTTCACATTCTGATCGAGCCAGACCGCGAAATCCGGATCGCTGCGATCGACCGCATCGCCCAGCCCGGTCTCGAACGCGGGCGGCGCGAAGAAGGCGGTGATGCGTTCAAGCTCGGCGGCCGGGGGATCGATCCCCAGCGTTTTGACCAGCGCGAATTCCTCCTCCACCTGCCGGCGATACTCGTCCGCGCCAAGCTCGTGGATGAGAATCTTGATCCGCGCCTTGTAGATATTGTCCCGCCGGCCGTAGCGATTGTACACGCGCAGCGCCGCCTCGAGATAGCTGAGCAGATCGGCGGCGGGCACGAATTCCTTGATTTCGGGCGCGATCATCGGGGTGCGGCCCATGCCGCCGCCGACGAAAATGCGCGCGCCGAGCATGCCATCGCGCTTCACCAGCTCGATGCCGATATCGTGGAGCCGCATCGCGGCGCGATCCTCCGGCGCGGCGATCACCGCGATCTTGAACTTGCGCGGCAGGAAACTGAATTCGGGGTGGAAGGTGCTCCACTGCCGCAACAGTTCGGCCCAAGGGCGCGGATCCGCGACCTCGTCGGCGGCGGCGCCGGCATATTGATCCGAGCTGATGTTGCGGATGCAATTGCCGCTGGTCTGGATCGCATGCATCTCAACCGAGGCGAGATCGGCGAGGATATCCGGCGCATCCTCCAGCTTGATCCAGTTGTACTGGATGTTCTGGCGCGTGGTGAAATGGCCATAGCCGCGATCGTATTTGCGCGCGATATGGCCAAGCATGCGCATCTGTCGGCCGTCCAGCGTGCCATAGGGAATCGCGACCCGCAGCATATAGGCGTGAAGCTGTAGATAGAGACCGTTCATCAGCCGAAGCGGCTTGAACTGATCCTCGGTGATCTGGCCGGCGAGGCGGCGCTTCACCTGATCGCGGAATTCATCGACGCGCGCGTCGACGATCGCCTGATCATATTGGTCGTACTTATACATCAGATGACCCAGCTCCCAGCGTTAGGATCGGCGGGTTTGAGTGTCAGATCAGGGCGCACCGTGGGGCCGAGTGCACGGACGCGATCCTTGATGTGCGCGGGGCGCGGGCCGGCGGGGGTTGCCGTCGCGTCGATCACATAAGCGGCATTGACGCGTCGCGCGCCATCCTCGGCCTGCGCGATCGCCTCGCCCCGATCGCCGACGTCAACCGCATCCTCGACATGGCGCGACCAGCCCGTGCCCGTCCACCAGACGACATCGCCGGTGGGCAGATCATTCCCGGTCAGCAGCTTCACGCGATATTCTCCGCAACCTTCGCCCACCGGGCCAGTTTGTCCTCGGCGTCGCTGAGTTCCACCACCTCGCCGACAACGATGATCGCAGGGCTGCCAACCCCTTCACGTTCGACCATCGCGCCGAGATCGGCCAATAAAGTCTTGATCGCGCGATGCCCGGCCAGCGTGCCCTTTTCCAGTACCGCAACCGGCATGTCGGGTGCGACGCCATCCGCCATGAGCTTGTCGGCGATCTGCTCGGCAGTGGCGACGCCCATGTAGATCACGAGCGTGCGGCCCTGCCCGGCGAGGCCGGCCCAATCCTGCTCGGACAGGCCCTTGCACTGGCCGGCCACAAAGCTGACCGCGCTCGAATGATCGCGGTGGGTCAGCGGCAGCATCGCCTCCGCCGCGCAACCAAGCGCCGCCGAGACGCCCGGGATCACCTCGACCGGCAGGCCCGCGGCGCGCACCGCCTCCACTTCCTCGCCACCGCGACCGAAGATGAACGGATCCCCGCCCTTGAGGCGGACAACGACGCTGCCGGCCTTCACATGCGCGATGATGAGCGCGTTGATCGCTTCCTGCGGCAGCGTGTGCCGGGCGCGGCGCTTGGCGACCGAGATGCGCTGTGCGGCCGGAGGGGCGAGATCGAGTACGCGCAGGTCGATCAAGCCATCGTGCACCACCACGTCCGCCTGGCGCAGCGCCTCCGCCGCGCGCAGCGTGAGCAGGCCCGGATCGCCGGGGCCGGCGCCGACAAGGATGACGCGGCCGCGCGCGTCGGGATCGAGAAGGCTCGCCATAGTGATGCGCAGATGGGCCGCGGCGAGCGCGGCGGCAACGGAGGCTTGCTTGGCCACGGCCTAGACCAGCTTTTCTCCACCCGATAAGTGTTATATTCATCTGCAACACTTGATGGATGAGGATAACGCCGTTGCGTAATTTGTTCGCCGCCCTGTTGCTAACGGGCACCGCCTTCGCCGCGCCAGCGATCGCCGCTGCCCAGGCGGTGCCGCCACCCGCCGCGCAGCCGGGGGATGGCCCGGAAGATGCCAGGCTGAAGAAGCTGTTCCACGACAGCGACGAGGCGAGCCTGAAGCGTAATCCGGTCAGCGGCATCTTTCGCGGCGACCTGCGCTATGCCGCGCATCTGGGCAATTACCTGACCGATGCGTATCTCGCGGCCGAGAAGAAGGCGAGTGAGGACGATCTGGCGGGGCTGAAGCGGATCGATCGCGCGAAGCTCACGCATATCGACCAGATCGCCTATGACGTGTTCAAGAACCAGACCGAGATCACGCTGCGCGGGTTCGCCCCGGATATCCTGAAGGCGACGAACCTGCGCCCGATCGATCACTTCTTCGGCTTCCAGACTTTCTACCCCGATTTCGCCTCCGGGCAGGGGGCAGCGCCATTCAAGACGCTGGTGGATTACGAGAACAACCTGACCCGCAACGCCGAATATGCCCAGATCCTCGATCGCGCGATCGGGCTGTTCAGGCAGGGGGTAAAGGAGAATATCGTCCAACCCAAGCTCGTCGTGCGCAACATGATCGAGCAGTTCGACAATCTCATCAACCAGGGTGTCGAGGGATCGGTGTTCTACGGCCCGGTGAAGAAATTCCCGGACGGCATTTCCGCCGCCGATCAGGCCCGGCTCCGCGCGGCCTATGCGACGCAGATCCGCGACGTGCTGATCCCCGCGCACAAGCGGATGCGCGACTATCTCGCCAACGATTATCTCGCCCATGCGCGCGACAGCGTTGGCCTTTCAGGGATGCCGGGCGGCGTGAAGCTCTACGAATATCTGATCGAGAGCAACACCACGCTGCCGTTGAAGGCGGAGGATGTTCACCAGCTCGGGCTCCGGGAGGTCGCACGCATCCGCACCGAGATGGAGGCGCAGAAGAAGGCGGTCGGTTTCAAGGGGACGCTGGCGGAATTCTTCACGGAATTGCGCACCGACAAGAAATTCCAGCCAAGCTCGGCCGAACAGCTCCGCGAAGGTTATGAGGCGATCGGCAAGCGTGTCGACGCGCGGGTGCGCGAGCAGTTCTCGCTCATTCCCAAGACCCCGCTCGAGATACGCGCGGTGCCGGCCTACAAGGAAAAGACCGAGGCCGGGGGCTCCTATCAAGGCGGCACGCCGGACGGATCACGGCCGGGCGTTTTCTATTACAATACCTATGATCTGCCCTCACGCTACATGTGGGAAATGGAGACGCTGTACCTGCACGAGGCGGTGCCGGGGCATCACTTCCAGATCAGTATCGCGCAGGAGAATGCGGCGCTGCCGGCGTTCATGCGCTTCGGCGGCAACACCGCCTATGCCGAGGGCTGGGGCTTGTACGCGGAAACGCTGTGGCACGATCTGGGCGTGGAAACCGATCCCTATCAGCGGATGGGCGGGCTGAACGACGAGATGCTGCGCGCGATGCGGCTGGTGGTCGACACCGGCATCCACGCCAAGGGCTGGACGCGCGATCAGTCGATCACCTACATGCTCGAAAATTCGCCGATGGGAAAGACCGACGCTACCGCGGAGGTCGAACGCTATATCGCAATTCCCGGGCAAGCACTGGCTTACAAGATCGGCCAGCTCACCATCTCGCGGCTGAAGGCAACGGCCAAGACGGAGCTGGGCGCCAAATTCGATCCGCGCGCCTTCCATGCGCAAGTGCTGGATACGGGCGCGCTGCCGATGCCGGTGCTTGAGGAGAAAATCCACGCCTGGGTGACGGCGGGCGGAAAGTAGGCCACCGTCATGCCCTCCGCCGCCGCCGGGTGACGGAGGGCATCAGCCTTCGTTGAGGCCGATGCCGATCGTGGCGCGAGCGGCGTCCGCCTCGTTGCTTACTACAGGATAGGCGCAATAGTCCGCCGCGTAGAAGGCGCTCGGACGATGGTTGCCTGACCAGCCGATGCCGCCGAACGGTGCGCCGGACGAGGCGCCGTTTGTCGGCTTGTTCCAGTTCACGATGCCGGCGCGCGCCCGGGCCCAGAAACGATCGAACAATTGCGGTGTCTGGCTGATGAGCGACGCTGACAGGCCGTAGCGCGTATTGTTCGCCTCGGTGATCGCCGCGTCGAAATCATTGCAGCGGGTGATCTGCAATACCGGGCCGAACAATTCGGCGTCGGGAAGACCCTCTACGCCCGTTACATCGATCAGAGCCGGCAGCAGGAAGGGCCTGCCCGCGATCGGTCGCTCCAGATGGCGGATTGGCCGGCCGCCCTTCATCAACAACTCGAGAAAGCTGTCGCTGAGCTGATCCGCCGCGTCATTGTCGATGACCGGGCCCATGAACGGGGCGGGATTGGCGAACGGTTCGTCAACGATGAGGCGCGCGACCAGCTTGTTGAGCTGCTCCATCAGCGGCTCGTACAGATTGTCGTCCACGATCAGCCGGCGCGCCGCGGTACAGCGCTGGCCCGAGGTGGTGAAGGCGGATTGAGCGATAAGGACGGCTGCCTGCCAGAGATCGGGTGTGTCCCACACCACGATCGGATTGTTGCCGCCCATTTCGAGCGCGAGGATCTTCTCCGGCTTCTCCGCGAACGCGCGATTGAGCGCGAGGCCCGTGCGAGCGGAACCTGTGAACAACAGCCCGTCGATCCCGTCATGCGCGGCGAGCGCGCGGCCTTCGTCCGGGCCGCCGATCACGACGCGGATGCACGCCTCGGGAACGCCCGCCTCGATCAGGCAGTCGGCCAGGAACACGCCGGTCGCCGGCGTTTTTTCGGATGGCTTGAATACGACGGCATTGCCCGCGAGCAGGGCGGGGACGATGTGGCCATTGGGCAGGTGCGCCGGAAAATTATATGGCCCCAGCACCGCGAGCACGCCGTGCGGCTTGTGGCGCAGCGCCATGCGGCTGCCCATCGGGGAATCGAGCCGGCGCTGCGCGGTGCGCTCGGCATAGGCGCTGACCGAGATGTCGACCTTCGCGATGACCGTGTCCACTTCGGTCCGCGCTTCCCACAACGGCTTGCCGGTCTCACGCGCGATCAGTTCGGCAAAGGCATCGGCGCGCGCGCGGACCACGTTGGCAAAGCGGCGCAGCGTTTCGATGCGGACAGTCAGCGCGCGGGCCGCCCAGTTCGCCCATCCACTGCGCGCGGCTGCCACCTCGGCATCGACGTCGCTGATCGGCGCGCGCCACAGTTCGCTGCCGGTTGCCGGCTCGTATGAGACGAGTTCGGTGGCCATCGTAATCATCCCCCCAGCGATCGCGCGCGATCCCGCCATCGAGTGTAGAGAATATCTGCGGCATTCGACAAGCTACGCCAGCGCTTCCCCCATTTCCCTTATGTGCGACACCTTGGCGTCGAGCGCCGACCAGTCATCCGCTTCGGCGATGCGTGACCAGATCGCCTCCACTTCGTCGATCAGCATCGCGCATGGCCCGCCGCGCCAATAGCCATGCGTGCGCGACGAACGAAACGCATGGCGCGCCAGCAAGGCGCGTGAATCGTCCCATTCCGGGCCATATTCGGGGGGCAGTTCCTGTGCGAAAGCGTCAAAGAAGAAACGATCGACCGCGGTGCGGCTGGTGCGCAGGGCGCGTTCGATTGACTGAACGAGGGCGCGATCAGTCGCCGGGTCGATCGATGTGCGGCCAAGTCGCCATAGCATCGCTGCGGTAATAGCGGGCTGGTAGCGATCACCGAACTTGTCGAGCAGCGCGATCATCGGCTCCGCCTCCACCAGCAGCCGCAGCGAGATCGCCAGCTGCATCACGTCCCAGTGGATCGCCTCCGGCTGGCGGCCGAAGGCGTATAGATTGGCGTGATCGAAATAAGCGGCGGTGAAGCCGGGATCCCAGGTCTCCGCGAACCGCCATGGGCCGTAATCGAAGCTTTCGCCCGTGAGGTTGATATTGTCCGAATTGAGCACGCCATGGACGAAGCCCGCGGCCATATAGCGCGCGGCGAGCGTCGCGGTGCGCGTGATGACCAGGTCGAGCAGGCGAAGGGGATCGTCGCTGTCCTCGCCGTAAAGCTCGCGCAGGACGTAGCTGACCAGCCGCCGCATCGCGCCCTCGTCGCGCTGATAGGCGAGCCGCTGGAACGTGCCGATGCGGATATGACTGTGGCTCAGCCGGACCAGCACCGCCGAGCGGGTGGGGGAAGGCTCGTCGTTGCGCTGGAGCGCCTCGCCCGTCTCGATCAGCGAGAAGGTGCGCGACGTGGGGACGTTCAGCGCCTCCAGCATCTCGCTCGCCAGGATTTCGCGCACGCCGCCCTTCAGCGTCAGGCGCCCGTCTCCGAAGCGGCTCCACGGCGTCTGCCCCGACCCTTTGGTGCCGAGGTCGAGAAGCCTGCCCGTGCCATCGCGAAGCTGCGCGAAGGTGAAGCCCCGCCCGTCGCCGATCTCCGGGTTGTAAACGCGGAACTGATGGCCGTGATAGCGCAGCGCGAGCGGCTGCGGCAGCGAGCCGGGCAGCGGCGCGAATCTGCCGAAATGGGCGATCCATTCGGCGTCGGTGAGCATGCCCAGCCCCACCTCGCGCGCGGCGCGATCGTTGCGGAAGCGCAGCCGTGTTTCGGGAAAATCCGCCGCCGCGACGGGATCGTAAAAGGCATCTCCCAGCGAAAGGAGCGCGGCTTCCGGTCGATACGCTTGCGGGTCGAAGGGCATCCGGCGATATGGGGTGCATCGCAGCAAAGGTTCAAGCATGGCCGCCTATCAGGATCTGTATTGGTGGTCGAAGGATGGCCTCCGCCTTCATGCGCGCGATTATCCGGGCGATCCGGCTGCGCTGCCGGTGCTGTGCATGCCGGGCCTTACCCGCAACGCGCGCGATTATGCGGCGCTGGCGGAGCGGCTTTGCGGAACGCGGCGCGTGATCGCGATCGAGTTTCGCGGGCGCGGCGAGAGTGCCTACGCCAAGGATCCGATGAGCTATGGCCCGCTCACCTATGCGCAGGACGTTGCCGCGCTGATCGACGAAGCGGGCATCGGGCGTTTCGTTTCGATCGGCACGTCCCTGGGCGGGATCGTGACGATGCTGCTCGCCGCCATGCTGCCCGGGCGCATCGCCGGCGCGGTGCTCAACGATGTCGGGCCGGAGATCGATGCCGACGGGCTGGCGCGTATCCGCAGCTATGTCGGCAAGCCGAGCGTGTTCCCGACGTGGATGCACGCGGCGCGCGCGCTCGCGGAATCGAATGCCGATGTCTATCCCGCCTGGCCGATCGAGGCGTGGCTCGCGATGGCCAAGCGGCTGTATCGCCTGAACAACGCCGGGCGGATCGTGCTCGACTATGATCTGAAGATCGCCGAGCCGTTTCGTGTGCCGGGCGCGGAAGCGGGGCCGGACATGTGGCGTGCGCTTGCCGCGCTGGGCGACGTGCCGGTGCTGGTGGTGCGTGGCGGCACTTCCGATATCCTTTCCGAAGCCACGGCGGCGCGGATGATCGAGACGATGCCGGGGGCGGCGCTGCTGACGGTGCCGGGCATCGGCCATGCGCCGACGCTCGACGAGGCGGGGGTGGATGACGCGATCCTCCGGCTGCTTGCCCAAGCCGATCGGGAACCGGCACGGGCGTGAGGCGTCGTTCCGGTGCATTGCCGGAGCCATCATGACCTTTCCGCTCGACCATCTGATATTCGCCCCCGCCGACGTCGATCTCGCGCGTTCGCCGCTCGCGGGGCGGGTCGACGCGGAAACCTATGTGCTGGGGGCGTTCAATCCGGGGATGACGCGGCTTGCCAACGGCAATCTGTTGCTGATGGTGCGCGTGGCGGAGGCGCTGAAAGAGCCGATCGTGAACGGCCAGGTCCGTTCGATGCGATGGGACGGTGCGGGTTGCCGGCTCGATCACTGGCCGCTGCAACTGGTCGACATCGCCGATCCCCGCGTCGTGGCGATGCGCGGCGGCGGGTGGCGGGTGATCGCGCTGACCTCGCTCTCATGGCTGTTGCCGGTCGAGCTGGATGCGGACGGGCGGCGCGTCTTGGCCGTGCACTACGATCGCGCGATCGCCCCGCGCGCGCCGTGGCAATGCTATGGCGTGGAGGATCCGCGCATCAGCCGCGTGGGCGATCGATATCTGATGACCGCCTGCTCCGTCAGCCCGGAGCGGCTGGCGACCGCGCTCTACACCAGCGACGATGCACTGGACTGGACGCTGGAGGGCATCGTGCTCGATCACCAGAATAAGGACATGCTGATCTTCGAGGGGCTGATCCACGGAAAATACTGGGCGCAGACCCGGCCGCTGGGCGAACTCTACTTCGCCTATCCGCCCGATAGCGAATGGCGCGCGGGGCCATCGATAAACCTCGCCAGTTCGCCCGATGCGCTGCACTGGAAGCCGAGCGAGCATCCCGGCATCCGCCCGCATGCCGCCACCGTCGCCAGCGCGCGAATGGGGGGCGGGGCGCCACCGATCAGGACGGACGCCGGCTGGCTCACGCTGTGGCATGGCGTGGAGCCGCACGGCATGGTCGGCATCTATCGGACGTATTGGACGCTGCTGGACCGGGACGAGCCCTGGCGGATCATCGCCAGCGGCAGCGCGCCGCTGATCGAGCCGAATTCCGCGCTCACCGATCCGATCAGCGACCAGATGTATCTCGACAACATCGTCTTCACGACGGGCATCGCCGATGGTGGCGATCATTGGGTGGTGGCGAGCGGCGAGGCTGACCTCGCGTGCCGGATCACGCATGTGCCGAAGGGGGTGATCGGCTAGGCGCAGGCCTCTCCCGTTTGCGGAGTGGATGGGGTAGGGGCGCGAGCATGGCTGGGCCGATCCGCATTCTCCACCTCCATTCCACCTTCGATCTCGGCGGAAAGGAGGCGCGCGCGGTGCGGCTGATGAACGCCTTCGGGGATCGCGCGCGCCATGTGATCGTGTCGTCGATGGACGGGCATTACGGCGCACGCGACCAGATCGAAACGGGCGTCGCCTATGAGATCGCGCAGAGCCCGCCACCGCTGACGGGCAAGCCATCGGTAAAGCGCTACGAGGCGATTGCGCGCTACATGCGCGGGTTCGATCTGGTGCTAAGCTATAACTGGGGCGCGATCGACGGATCGATGGCGCGGCGCGTGTTCGGCAGGGGCGTGCCGCCGCTTGTCCACCACGAGGATGGCTTCAACGAGGATGAGGCGGGCGGGCTGAAGCGAGAGCGCAACCTCTACCGCCGCCTCGCGCTTGGTGCCGCGCATGCGCTGGCGGTGCCTTCGGAAACGCTGGAGCGGATCGCGCTGGAGGCGTGGAAGCAGCCGCGCGGCAAGGTGCACCGTATCGTCAACGGGATCGCCACCATGGCCTATTCCCGCGCGCCCGAGCCGAACGCGATCCCCGGCTTCACCCGCAAGCCGAAGGAGGTGGTGATCGGCACCGTCGCGGGCCTGCGCGCGGTGAAGGATTTGCCGGCGCTCGTCCGCGCGGTCGGCGGGCTGGCAGGCAAATACCGGCTCGTGATCGTTGGCGAGGGGCCGGAACGGGCCGCGATCGAGCGGCAGGCGCTGGCGATGGGGATCGACGACCGGCTGGTGATGCCGGGGTTCGTGGATCGCCCGTATCGGTATATGCGGCATTTCGATCTGCTCGCGCTTTCCTCGCGTTCCGAGCAGCTTCCGATCTCGGTGATGGAGGCGATGGCCGCCGGTTTGCCAATTGTCTCGACCCCGGTGGGCGATGTGGCGCGGATGGTGGCGGCCGAAAATCTGCCCTTCATCGCCGCGCAGGCGACCGAGGTGCAACTGCGCGACGCGATGCAGCCGCTGCTGCGGGACGCGGCGTTGCGCGCGGCGGTGGGCGCGGCGAATCAGGCGAAGGCGCGCGCCCAATATGATGAAAGCGTGATGATCGCGCGCTATACCGCGCTCTATGAGGAAGCGATCGGCCGGCCGGGCGCGCTTGGCGGCTGAGCGACGCGCAACGCAATTTACTCGCATCCCCGCGCTCTTGCGTTATAGCGAATGAAAATACGTCCGAAAGGTGTCGAATAGCCGTGTTCAAGGGTCTGAAGCCGATCGTCTACAACGGCCGCGAGGTGTGGCCGCTCGTCGAGGGCGGAAAAGGCGTTGCGGCAACCAATCACGCTTCGGCCGGCGCGTGGGCGGCGGCCGGCGGCATCGGCACCGTCTCGGCCGTCAACGCCGACAGCTATGATCCTGAGGGAAAGATCATTCCGCAGGTCTACAAGGCGCTCACCCGGCGCGAGCGGCACGAGGAACTGATCGCTTATGCCGTGGAAGGCGCCGTGCAGCAGGTGCGCCGCGCGTTCGAGATCGCCGGCGGCAAGGGCGCGATCAACATCAACGTATTATGGGAAATGGGCGGCGCGCAACGCGTGCTGACCGGTGTGCTCGAACGGACGCGCGGCATGGTGGCGGGCGTCACCTGCGGCGCGGGCATGCCGTACAAGCTGAGTGAGATCGCGGCGTCGTACGATGTGAATTATCTGCCGATCGTCTCCTCCGCGCGTGCCTTTCGCGCATTGTGGAAGCGCGCCTATTCAAAGGTCGCGCATCTCCTGGGTGCGGTGGTGTACGAGGATCCGTGGCTCGCCGGCGGGCACAACGGTCTGTCGAACGCCGAAGATCCGCTGAAGCCGGAAGATCCCTATCCCCGTGTGAAGGCGCTGCGCGAAACGATGCGCGAGGGCGGCATCCCGGATTCGACGCCGATCGTGATGGCCGGCGGCGTCTGGTATCTGCGCGACTGGAGTGACTGGATCGACAATCCCGAGCTAGGCCAGATCGCCTTTCAATATGGCACGCGCCCGCTGTTGACCAAGGAAAGCCCGATCCCGGAAGGCTGGAAGGAACGGCTGATGACGATCGAGGAGGGCGATGTCCTCCTGCATCGCTTTTCCCCGACCGGCTTCTATTCGTCCGCCGTGCGCAATCCGTTCCTGCGCCACCTCGAGGCGCGCTCCGACCGGCAGATCGCCTTTTCCACGCAGGAAGCCGGGGATCACGTCTTCCAGCTCGACGTTGGCGTGAAGGGCAGGAATTTCTGGGTGACGCGCAACGATCTGCTGCGCGCACGCGAATGGTTCGGCGCTGGCTTCACCGACGCGCTGAAGACGCCGGACAATACGCTCGTCTTCGTGACGCCGGGCGAGAAAACCGAGATCCGCAAGGATCAGGCCGATTGTATGGGCTGCCTCAGCCAGTGCCTGTTCTCGAGCTGGGCCGATACAGACACCAATTCCACCGGGCGCCTGGCCGATCCGCGCAGTTTCTGCATCCAGAAGACGTTGCAGGAGATCGCGCACGGCGGCGATACCGAGCAGAATCTGATGTTCGCCGGCCACGCCGCGTTCAATTTCAGGCGTGACCCGTTCTATTCGAACGGTTTCGTGCCGACGGTGAAGCAACTCGTCGATCGCATCCTGACGGGGGATTGAGTTTCTCACATGCGGCGGAGCTGCAGGATCTGCGGCCACGCCGAGGGAGATTGTTCCGCAACGTAACAGCGCGGACATGCTGGTGCAGCAATCGGCAACTATGCACCGAGGGGTCATCGAAAGGAAATTCGAGATGAGCCCGCACCTGAGCCCGGATCGCACCTATCACAGCCGCCGCGCCTATCAGGAGGCGGTTCACGCCATTCGCACGCCAAGCGCCGACGCCTCGGCCAGCCATGACGAGCTCTGCCGGCTGCATTGCCGTCGCTTCGTCGCCGCGATGAATGGCGAGAACCGGGCGGCGGCGGCTTAGGCCCAGCCCTCCAGCACCTGATCGGGCGGGCGGTGACCATCCGCCCACATGCGTATATTCGCGATTACCTTCTCACCGGTCGCCGCGCGCCCCTCATAGGTGGCCGAACCCATGTGCGGGGTCATCACGACATTGGACAGGGCGAGCAGGCGCGGATCGATCTCCGGCTCGTGTCGCCACACGTCCAGCCCGGCGCCGGCAAGCAGGCCCTGTTCCAGCGCCGCGACCATCGCATCCTCATCCACCACGCCGCCGCGACTGGTATTGATGAGATAGACGTGCGGCTGCATCAGCGCGATGCGGCGTGCGTCGAGCAGATCGCGGCTGTCGTCGTTGAGCGGCGTGTGGATCGTCAGAACATCGATCGCGCCGAGCATCTCATCGAGATTGGGGTGCCATTGCGCGCCGAATTCGGCCTCCACCACCTTCGGCAAGCGGTGACGGTTATGATAGTGGATCGAGAGGCCGAAGGCGCGGGCGCGCCGCGCCACCGCCTGGCCGATCCGCCCCATGCCGACGATGCCCAGCGCCTTGCCGCCGATGCGGTGGCCGAGCATTCCGCCGGGGCTCCAGCCCGTCCACTGGCCGGATCGCACCAGCTTCTCGCCTTCCGCCAGCCGGCGGGGCACCGAGAGAATCAGTGCCAGCGTCATGTCGGCGGTGTCCTCGGTCAGCACGCCGGGAGTGTTGGTGACGATGATGCCGCGCGCGCGCGCTGCCTTCAGATCGATATGGTTCACGCCCGCGCCGAAATTCGCGATCAGCTTGAGCCGCTCACCCGCGCCCGCGATCAGATCGGCATCGATCGTGTCGGTCATCGTCGGCACCAGCACGTCGCAGTCGGCCATTGCTGTGGCCAGTTGCGCGCGGGTCATCGCGCGATCGCTGCGATTGTTGGCGGTGTCGAACAGCGCCTCCAGCCGATCCATTACCGCGTCCGGCAGCTCGCGGGTAACGATCACCTTCGGATTGGCGCAGCGACGCGTTTCGACCATGAAAGGGGCTTGGCGAACGGCTTGGCTGTCGTCAACGGGATTGATCGATCGAGCGAAGCGTGAAAGGTCGGATCGCTTCGGCAAAAGGGGAATGAGATGCGGGCGCCGATGGTGTTCTTGGCCATGATGATGGCGGGTGTGCTGATCGCGGGCGAGGCGATCGCGGCCGATCCGCCGAAGAAGGGGCCGTATTTCGCGTCGCTCGCGCCGTCACGTGCGCGGATGCGGAGCGGGCCGGGGCGCACCTATCCCGCCACATGGCTCTATGTGCGCGCGGATCTGCCGGTGCGGGTCGTGGATAGCTTCCAGGACTGGCGCAAGGTGGAGGATCCGGCGGGCGTGCAGGGCTGGATGCAGGGCAAGATGGTCAGCCAGCGTCGAACTGCGCTGGTGCAAGGCGAGGTCGCCGATCTGCGCGAGAAGCCGGCGGCTGGCGCAAAGGTGGTGTGGCGGGCCGAGCCGGGCGTCGTGGGGCGCATCAGCCAGTGCGGCGGCGGCTGGTGTCGCTTCGACGTGACCGGACGCGCGGGCTTCGTCGAGACCGGGCATCTGTGGGGGGTATCGCCCGAGGAGACGTTGCCGTGACCTTCGCGCTCGACGGCTTCGATCTCGATGCGTTCGTCCGCGCGACACTGGCGGAGGATCTGGGCCACGACGGCGATGTCACCTCCGATGCGGTGATCCCGGCCGAGGCGCGTTTTCGCGCGGTGATGGCCACGCGCGATGCGATCACCGTCGCCGGGCTGGAAATCGCCGCGGCCTTCTTCCGCACGCTCGATCCGGGGGTCACGATCGAGTTGCTGGTGGCCGATGGCACGAAGGTGGCGCGCGGCACGCCGCTGATGCGGCTGGCGGGCGCCGCCCGCGCGATGCTCACGGCGGAGCGCTCGGCGCTCAACACCGCGCAGCATCTTTCGGGAATAGCGACGCTGACGCGCGCCTATGTCGACCGCATTGCCGGCACCGGCGCGACCCTGCTAGACACGCGCAAGACGATCCCGGGCCTAAGGCGGCTGGAAAAATATGCGACGCGCATGGGCGGCGCGAAGAACCACCGCATGGGCCTGTGGGATGCGGCGATGATCAAGGATAATCACGTCGCGGTGGCTGGCGGCGTGGCCGAAGCGGTGGCGCGCGCCAGGGCGGCGGCGATCGCGGAGATCATCGTGGAGGTCGATCGGATCGATCAGATCGAGCCGGCCCTCGCGGCTGGTGCCACCTATCTGTTGCTGGATAATATGGCACCGCCGATGCTGCGCGGCGCGGTGACGCTCATCGGCGGCCGCGTGCCGGTGGAAGCGTCAGGCGGCGTCACGCTGGAGACGATCCGCGCGATCGCGGAAACCGGCGTCACCTATGTCAGTGTCGGGCGGATCACCCAATCGGCCCCGGCGGCGGACATCGGGCTGGATTTCGCACTGGCGTGAATGGCTTGCGCGGGGGATTGCCGCCGCTAACCTCCGCCGCGAAAAAGGGGAACAATCATGCGCCGTCCACCATCGATCCTCCGGTACGAGCAATTGTATCTTGCCTCTTTCGTGCTCGGCCTGGCCGCCTCCGCGGTCAACTGGAAGGGCAGGACGGCGCAACTTTCGGCAAGCCCGGCGCTGGCGAACCTGCAATGGCTGGCGCCGGCATCACTCGCGGTGGGCATCGTGATCTCGCTGACCCTGTGGTATTTCACCGCACGCAGCCCCAGCCTCGCCGCGAAGTGGGTGGTCGTGGTGTTCGCGGCGCTTTCGGTGCTGGGCATCGCCGGCAATGTTTTCACGCTGTTGAAGGGGGGGCCACTGTTCGCGGTGCTCCTCGGTATTGTCGTATCCGCGCTTTACATCGCGGCGGCGGCGCTGCTGTTCAGGCCGGACGCCAGATTATGGTTCGGCGAAACGATCAACGGAAATGATGCGGCATGATTCGTAACCACGCGTTGCTGGCTGTTGCAGCCGCTGTCGCGCTTCCGGGCGCCGCCGCGGCGCAGGCCTATCGTTGCGCGGTGCCGGGCGACATCACCGCCCCGCACCCCGACCTGCCCAACGAGCGCGAGCCGCAGCGCCTGTTACCGACGGGCGGCTACACCCTCTCGATAAGCTGGTCCCCGCAATATTGTCGCACGCGGGTGCACGATCCCAAGGCGCGGATGCAGTGCGGGGCGAACCGCTTCGGCTTCGTACTGCACGGCTTGTGGCCCGACGGCGAGGGCAAGGAATGGCCGCAATATTGTGCCGCCACCGATATCCTGCCGCGCGCGGTGATCACGGCGAACCTGTGCGCAACACCGTCCGCACAATTGCTCCAGCACGAATGGGCGAAACACGGCACGTGCATGCCGGGCGAAACCCCGGCGAGCTATTTCCGGCGCTCGACCGGCATGTATGACCGGCTGCGATATCCGGACATGAACGCGCTGTCGCGGCGCCCGCTTACCGCAGGGCAGTTCGCCGCCGCCTTCGCGCGCGTCAATCCGGGGATGCGCGCGGAAATGATGCGCGTCACCGCGAACCGCGAGGGCTGGCTCGACGAAATCTGGCTGTGCGTCGACAAAAAGTTCGCCTTCGCGACGTGCCCCGCGCATCAGGGCGGCCTCTCGCCCGAAGCACGGCTGCGGATCTGGCGCGGACCACGCTGAGGCTGCTTCCGGCTCCTGCCGCGTTGGCGGGAACCGGAAGGCCGATCAGATGCCGATCCGAAGAGTCGCGCGGATATCCCGCCCCGCAAGCGGCGCAAAATCCTTCAGCACGCTGGCCGCGCGGCGCGCATCCACATCGAAGATATTGTTAGCCGCGATCGTTATGCTGGTCTTGCCGTTACCCGGGAACGGCTTGAACGAGAAAGAGGCGTTGACCATCGTGTAGGGCGCGGTGGTCGTTTCGAAATCGGCGACGCGATTCTGGCGGAACACATGCTCGAGCTCGACTCGCGCGCTGGTGCGGTCGCCCTGCGCTTCCAGCCCGCCGAGCACACGCAACGGTGGGATGCGCGGCACATGGCTGACGTCCACCACCGTCGCGCGGACATAATCGCCGAGGATATCCGCGTTGATCGTATGGCCGCCAATCGTCACTAGTCGCTTCGACGCGTCGATCTCGAACCCGTAATACCGGGCCTTCGCCTGGCTATATTGGAAGCAAGGAAAATCGACGCCGCGACCGGATGGTGCGGCCGCGGCTTCACATACCGCCTGCGCCGTCTGGTTCTCGTAGATGTAATCGTCGAACCAGTTGTAATACGCCGATGCATCCAGGCTGAATCCGTCGCCATGGGCGTGGAAGGTCGCCTCGAGTCCCCACGACTTTTCTGTCCTGAAGTTCGGATTGCCGAGCTCATATGCCTGCGTGCCGGCGTGGCCGCCGTTGGCGAAAAGCTCTTCGGCCGATGGCGCGCGCTCGGTGCGCGAGGCGTTCAGGCCGATGCGCATGCCGGTTGCGATCGCATAGGATGCGCCAAGCGAGCCCGAGAACGTATCGAAGCTGCGCCCGCCGCGAAAGAAGCGGGCGTCGTCCAGCGGGGTTTGTGCAGCAAGGTTCGTATGTTCGTAGCGCAGGCCGCCCTCCGCCTTGAACGCGCCATCCTCATATTGCTGGAGCGTGAAGAGGCCGGTCTGCTCGGTATTGTTGCGCGGCAGGAAGGCTTCGTCGCCAACGACGTTGAACTGCCGGCTGAAATATTGCGCGCCGCTCGCCCCGCTCCAGCCGCCGCGATCGGCCTGGAGGAACTCGACGCGGCCTTCGAGTCCCTTATTGTAGAATGCGGTGCCGACCGCGCCATCCTCTTGCAGCTCGAAATGCCGGTAGCTCGCGTAGGCGACGCGCGCGCGGATGCGATCGAGGAAGCCGCCGCCGGTCTTGATCTCGCCGCGCAGGTCGAACCGGTTCTGGACGACCGAGAGGCGCGGCGCCTCCTGCTCCTGACCGGGCTGGGTGGCATAGCGGACCGGCACGCCATACAGACTGTCATAATGGCTGTATGATACGCCCAGCGAGCCGCGATCGGTGATAAGCGCGGCGCCCAGACCGGCCGTCCAGGTTTCCGCAGCCGTATTCGGCAAGCGCCCCTTGAAACGCGCGGACGCGGCGAAATCGACCGGGTCTTCCGGCGCTGCCTGAGCGGCGGCCAGCGCCGCCGCGCGCGCGGTTGGCGACAGGACATAGCCCCCGACGCGCAGGTCGTCGGCCTTCAGATACGAGCCGTCGGCATGAATCACCAGGTTGTTCGTCACCGCCACATCGCCGGCCGCGCCAGCCGAACGCTCGCTCGCCGCGCTGCCATAGCCGCCGATCGCATTGAGGCGGTAACCGTTCTCCGGCACCGCGCGCGGGATACGAGAATCGATCACGTTGACGACGCCGCCGACCGCCGACGATCCATAGAGCAGTGCAGCAGGCCCGCGCAGCACCTCGACCCGGTCGGCCAGCAGCGGATCGATCACCACAGCATGATCGACAGAGGTGTTCGATACGTCGACCGAGCCGATCCCGTCGGTCAGCACGCGGATGCGATCGCCCTGAAAGCCTCGCAGGATCGGGCGCGAGGCGCTGGGGCCGAATGACGTTGCCGACACGCCCGGCAGCCGCGCCAGCGTTTCCCCGATCGTCTGGCGCAGTTCGCGGGCGAGATGGTCGCCCGACAGGACGGAAGTGCCTTGCAGAACATCCATTTCGCTGCGCGCGACCGGCGCAGAAACGATCACGTCATGCGCGGTGACGTCTTGCGCAGGTGCGGATGTGCTGTCGGCGAGGGCTGGGCTGGCGGCAAGCGCAGCGATGACACCGGCCAAAGAGCCGAGGGCGACGTTGTTTGTTCGTATCATGAGGCGGAGCTATACGGAATGTTACATCATATCAATTTCGATTTATCGTCTCACGCGTTCGGTTCGTCCCGGCCGGCAGCGTCAGGGATCGCGCTCGACGGATTCCAGGATTCGCGCGCCGGCCATGAACACGGCGACCGGCGAGGCTGCGAACAGCAGCCAGCCACCATAGCCCGGAAACTGATGCACGTAATGAAACCCTCGCTCTATCGCGCCCGCGCCAAGCGCGTAAATCACGAGAAAGGCGTCGAACTTCGTCTTGATGACGAACAGGCGAGCGATACGCGACCACATGCGCGTACAACACGCAAAGATCGGGCCAGTCGCAGATTTCCGGGCTTCGTGGGTGGCCGCTTATGGTTGACTGTCAATTAATCCGACGAGATCGAGCGCCTCCAGCAGCGCGCGGCGGGCGCCCTCGATCCGGCGGATCAGCGCGGGATCGCCGATCGCTTCAACGGCAATCGCCTCGGGCCAATGCGCCTCGATGACGCCCGCGAGCTGATCGAGTTTTGCGCTATCGACCATGAAGCGGGGATCGACAGTCGCGGGATCGGCGACGACGCGCAGCCGCAGGCAGGCAGGGCCGCCGCCGTTGGCCATCGATTCGCGCACGTCGACCACCTGCGCCGCACGAATCGGCCCGTTGCCCGCGATATGCTCAGACAACCATCGCCACACGCGCGCGTTTTCCCGCGTCTCGCCAGGGACGATCAGCGTTTGTTGCCCTGATGCCGGAGAAGCCAGCTGGGCGTTGAACAGATAGGATTGGATCGCATCCGCAAGGCTGACGCGATCGGCCGGCACCTCGACGATCTCCACCTCGGGCATCAGCGCGCGAAGTCGTTCGTAAAAGCCATCCTTGTCCGCAAACGCCTCCTCATGCGCGAACAGGGTACGCTCATTGGCGACTGCCACCACGTCATTATGAAACGCGCCGGCGGCGATCGCGGCGGGGGATTGTTCGACGAAGATCGTGCGGGCCGGGTCGAGACCATGCGCCCGCGCGATCGCCTCGCTCGCTTCGCGATGCTGACGCGCCGGGAAGCGGCCGCCCGCTTCGCCATAGACGAATATCTCGATGCCGGGCGCGCCATGGCTGGCGCACAAGCGCATGTGGTTCGCCGCGCCCTCGTCGCCGAAAGGCGCGGGCACCGGGCCGTGCACCGCGAAGGCTGGGTTCGCGAAGGCGATGCGCAGCTGCGCCAGCGTCGCAGGCCATTCATGGCTGCGATGCGGCATGGTCATCAGATTCGCGACGGTGAGGTGGCAGCGCCCATCCCGCGTATCGGCCGAGGGAGAAACGGTGGCGGCATTGGCCGCCCACATCGCCGAGGCGGACAGCGCGCGCGCCTGCAAATGCGGTGCGGCGTCGGCGTAATTGGTGGCCAGCGCCGCCAGCCAGCGATGATCCGGGCGCGGATGCGGAAGCAGGATGCCCTGCGCCAGCCCCAGCGCAAGATTGGCGCGCATCTTGGCGATACCCTGCAACGCCGCCGCGCGCGGGTGGGCGACATTGCCGGCGTTGCGCGTCGCGGCGAGATTGCCGGGGCTGAGTCCGGCATAATTGTGGCTCGGTCCGACTATGCCGTCGAAGTTTATCTCCCGCATCACGCCCGCGCCATATAGGTGACGATGCTGTCTTCCTGCGCGTGGATCGCGTTCGCGCTCTCGCTGCTTATAACGACGGTGTCACTCACCTCGCGCACCTCGCCGAGCGTGCAGCGGAAGTTCGCCAGCTTGCCATGCGCGATCAGCGCCTGCGTTCCGCCCTCGCGGTCTATCGCCACGACCGGTGCATCGCGCGCGTCGCGGATCGAGCGCACATTATCCGTGCGCGCTGTCATCGTCGGGCCACCATCGAAGATGTCGACATAGCTTTCGAACGCGAAGCCTTCGTTCTCCAGCATGCGCATCGCCGCGCGGCCGGACGGATGCGGCAGGCCGATCGCGGCGCGCGCGCTTTCCGATAGCATCGCGGTGTAGATCGGGTGCTTGGGCATCAGATCGGCGATGAACTGATGGCCGTGGATCGCATTGTAGTGATCCGCATCCTGGAAGTTCATGCCGAAGAAGCGCCCGGCCAGCCCATCCCAGAACGGCGATCCGCCCGCCTCATCGATGATCCCGCGCAATTCCGCCAGGATACGATCGGCGAACCGCTGGCGGTGCATCCTGATGAACAGATAGCGGCTGCGGGCGAGCAGCATCCCCAGGCCGCCCGCGCGTTCGCCGGGGTGGAGGAACAGCCCGCCGACCTCGCTCGATCCTTCGAGATCGGTGGTGAGCGACAGCATCTCCGCACGGAAGGTGCGCCCCAGCTTCTCGCTGTTCTGCGTCATGGTGCTAAGACGGTAGCTGTAGAAGGGGTGTCGTTGGCCGACGTGGGTGAAAAGCTGGCAGGTGCCGCGCACCTCGCCGGTTTCCACGTTTTCCAGGATCAGCACGAACAGTTCGTCGCCATTCGCGTCGCTCGTCTGGGAGAATGCGGCGTGGCTGCGGTCAAGCTTCGCCTTGAGTGCAGGGCGATCGGGCGGCAAATTGGTGAAGCCGCCGCCGGTGAGCTTGGCCATCTCATAGAGATGCGCGAGATCCTCGTCGCGCGCGGCGCGGACGACGAAGCTCACAGCCGTCCCCCCGCGATGCGCAGCATGGTGATGGCGGAGAGCGCCGCGCGCTCGGCCAGACTGTCCACGATCAGAAATTCCTCCCCCGAATGGATCGCGCCCCCGCGTACCCCCATCGTATCGACGACCGGCACGCCACAGGCAGCGATATTGTTGCCGTCGCATACCCCGCCCGTCGCGCGCCAGCCGATGTTCAGCCCGAGATCGGCGCCGGCGTCGCGCACCAGATCGAAAAGCCGCGCGGCGCCAGCGTCGATCGGCTTGGGTGGCCGGTTGAACCCGCCGTGCACCTCGATATGCACGTCGCGCGCGGCGGCCACTTCTGCCACGGTTACCTCGATGTGAGCGCCGACGCGGACAATTTCGGCGAGGTCGCCAGGGCGGAAGTTGACCCGCAGCACGGCGAGATCGGGCACGACATTGTTCGGGCCGCCGCCATCGATCCGCGCGGGGTTCACCGCGAGGCGGGGGGATCGCGCGGCGGCGAGGCGCAGCGCGATATCCGCTGCCGCGACAATCGCATTGCGCCCGTCATCGGGATTGCGCCCGGCATGGGCGGCGCGCCCGCGCACGACGATCGAGAAATTGCCCGTGCCGCCGCGCGCGCCCGCGAGCGTGCCGTCGGGCAGCGCGGGTTCATAGGTGAGGGCGGCTTCTTTGCCCTGCGCCAGTTCGGCGATCAGCGCCGCCGAAGAAAAGGAGCCGGTTTCCTCATCGGAATTGATGAGCACGTCATAGCCGATCGGGCTCCCGGCCGCTTCGATGCCCTCGAGGGCGGCGAGCATCACCGCGAGGCCACCCTTCATATCGGCCACCCCCGGACCGTTGATCGTGCCATCCGCGCGATCGATGAGCGCCTGAAACGGGTGGTCGGCTGGATAGACGGTGTCCATATGGCCCGTGAGCAGCAGCCGGATCGGCGCATCGGGGCGTACCGCCAGATGCAGATGACGGCCATGCTCGATCGGCTCTACGATGCCCGCCGGGGTAATGCGCTCGGCGGCGGCGGGATCGATCAGCCGCACCTCACCGGGAAGCGCGGAGAAGGCATCCGCCAGCATATCCGCGACGGTCGCCAGCCCGCCGAGATTGCCGGTGCCGCTGTTCACCGCCGACCATTGCCGCACCCGCGCCAGCATCGGCGAAGCGGTGGCCCGCTCGATCGCTATCCTCTCGTCAACCGACAATTGCTTCATCCGCGAGTGTTAGCGCGGTCAGAACGTATAGACCAGTGAGGCCCTGCTCGTCGTATCGGTGGTGCGTCGCCCGGCGGGCGGCATGCTTTCATATTGCACGACATAGGAAAGCTGCGCCGAGAGCGGCCCGAGCAGCCGCGCGGCGACGGCAGTGGTGCCGCTGACGGTGGAATTATATTGCTGAAGGTAGGCGGACGCGACCTGCGTGAGCTTCAGCCCCGGCGCGAACTTCCAGCGGAAATCCATGCTGCCACGCGCGGCGAGGCTGCTCTGCGCGGTCTGATCAGTGAACGCGGTGTAGCGATAGGCAGGCCCCAGCTCCAGATCGAGCTTCACCGCCGGCGTCTGGATCGCGCTGTAGCCGGCGCCGACCGACGAGGAATAACGCTGCGTATAACCCAGGAAGCGATCCGCCTCGAACTGAGCCGCGCCATAGATGTAGCGGCGCGAATCGATCTTGTAGTTCGGCTCGTAGCTCGCGAGATAATGCTCGCGCGTCGTGATCCCCAGGCTGCGCTGGTAATCCGCCTGCAGACGCACCTTGTTGCGCCACTGGATGCCCTCGCGCGTCAGATCGAGCACGCCGGTCGCGCCGACTGTCTCGCTGTTGCCGGTGGTGAGATAGCCGCCAAGCTCTGCCCGACCGCGCCACAGATCGAACAGGCCGGCTTCGCGCACGCGCGTGTCGTGCGCCCGTGCGCGCTCGTCACGCCACGCCGCTGCTACCTTCGCGACCGCATCGCCGCTCGCCGGATCGGCGGTGCGGGCATATTTGACGATCGTCGCGACTTCAGCGTCGTTGCCGGCGGCGATCGCGGCATCCAGCATCGCGCGGATCGGCGCGGGTATCACGACTTCCCCCTCCGCCTGTGGATTATCGTCCGCGGGGGGATGATCGACACCGGCGATCGCGGTGTTGGCCAGCAGCAGCGGGAAAGTGAGAAGAAGCGCGCGCATCCCGCGGACTCTAAACCTGTTTGCGGCGATTTTGCAGCCTCGCCACGGCCCGCCGTCGACGCAGCGGTGCTCAGCCGAGATGATCGGAGAAAGCGGCGAGCACCTCTTCGTAGAGTTTGCGTTTGAACGGCACGATGATGTCGGGGAGTTCGGAGGGCGCCGCCCAGCGCCATGCGCGGAATTCGGGATGGGCGGTCCCGATGTCGATAAGGTCGTCGCTGCCGGTGAAGCGGAACAGGAACCAGCGCTGCCGCTGGCCACGATAGCGCCCCTTCCATACCTTGCCGATCAGCTCGGCTGGCAGATCATAGGTAAGCTCTTCAGGCGCTTCCGCGACGAATTCGAGATGCCCGGGCGCGACGCCGGTTTCTTCGCCCAGTTCGCGGATCGCGGCGGTGCGCGCATCCTCGCCGGGATCGATACCCCCCTGCGGCATCTGCCATGCCTCGAGCGTGGTATCGATCCGCTGGCCGACGAACACCAGCCCGTCGCGGTTCATCATCATCGCGCCCGCGCACGGGCGATAGGGAAGCGTGGCGGGGTCGGTCATGAGCGGCATCCATGCTGGAGATCGCAGCGCCCTGCACCTTCCCCGTCGGTGCTGACAAGCCCGAAGCGGCGAACGCCGTCAGCCGCCCGCCGCCTGCCTCATCACCCTGGCGCCTTCCGCCTCGACGATCGCCTCCTTCACCGCCGAGAGATAACCGGCGACATCGCCCTGGCTGGACGGGATCGCCTGACGCAGCGTGATAAAGCCGTGGATATTGCCTTTCGCCTCTCGGAACGTGACCGGCACGCCCACCTGGATCAGCGCGGCGGCATAGGCGCGCCCCTGATCGCGGATCGGATCGAGGCTGGCGGTGACGATCACCGCAGGCGGCAGCCCGGCGAGATCGCCCGCCAGCGGCGAGCCCTTCACATGCAGCGGATCGGCGGCGTAATGTTCGCCGAACCAGATCATCCCGTCGCGCGTCAGCAGGAAGCCTTCGGCATATTCGTTGAACGAGGGATATTCCCGGGTCATGTCCGCGGCGGGATACATCGGTGCCTGCACGATCACGGGAACGGCGGCCGGATCGTCGCGCAGTGTCATCGCCACGACGATCGTCAGGTTGCCACCCGCGCTGTCGCCGGACAGGACAAGCCCGGTCGCCGTCCGGCCCAGTTCGGCCGGATTGCTCGCCACCCAGCGCGCCGCCGCCTCGCAATCGTCTGGTGCCGCTGGCCATTTCGCCTCGGGCGCAAGGCGATAATCGACCGAGACGACCGGCAGATCAAGCTGGCGCGCCATCTCCGCGGTGAAGCTGGCATGCGTCTCGATATCGCCGATCACGAAGCCGCCGCCGTGATAGAACAGAACGACCGGACCGCGCGCGCGCGTGGCGCGTGGGTCGAACAGCCGCGCCCTGATCGTGCCGGCCGGGCCGGGAATCTCGAGATCCTTGATGACGGCAAGCTCGCCGACGGGCGGATCGGCGATGTCCTTCATGGCGTGATAGACGGCGCGCGCCTCCGCCGGCTGCTGCTCCTGCATCTTGGGGCCGGGCACGTTGTTGAGGTAATCGAGGAAGGCGCGCACGTCGGGGCGCACATAGGGGCCGGCATCGGTACCGGCGGCAGGGCGATCGATCAGCGTGTCGGTCATCGCGTCAACTCTCCTCTTCGGTTCGCTTTTGCAACCAGGTTTGCCGTATCGCGGCCGCCGCGTCCACCTTTCGCGCCACCTTTCGTGATAGTGCGGCTTGTCACGCCTCCATATCATTCTAGGTTGGATCATGGAGAGATGAGGGCGTAAGGCCCCCGCACGATAACCGAGTGCCACAGGAAACTGCCGCATGGCGACCGCCGCCCACGAAGTGACCCCGCAGGAAGCATCCGCAAATCCACCCGCCGAATCCATCGTCGTCCGTTTCGCGGGCGATTCGGGCGATGGCATGCAGCTCACCGGGGGGCAGTTCACCCTGTCCACCGCGCTCGCGGGCAACGATCTGGCCACCTTCCCCGATTTCCCGGCGGAGATCCGCGCGCCGCTCGGCACGCTGTTCGGCGTATCCGCCTTCCAGATCAACTTCGGCTCGACCGAGGTGGAGACGGCGGGCGACGAACTGGACGTGCTGGTCGCGATGAACCCGGCGGCGCTGAAAACCAATGTCGAGGCGCTGAAGCGCGGCGGGCTCATCATCGCCGACGAGGGCGAGTTCAACGATCGCAACCTCGCCAAGGCGAAATACGACGCGAACCCGCTGGAAGACGAGAGCCTTGCGCGATGGCAGCTGATGAAGCTCAACATCTCGCAGTTGACGCTCGACGCGGTGAAGCCGTTCGGCCTTGGCAACAAGGAGGCGCTGCGCTGCAAGAACATGTGGACGCTCGGGCTGGCGCTGTGGATGTTCGATCGTGATCGCGCGCCGCTGATCGACTGGCTGAAGGCGAAGTTTGCCAAGGCGCCGACGCTGGCCGAAGCGAACATCGCCGCCCTCAATGCCGGCCACGCTTATGGCGAGACGGCGGAAATTGCGGGCCCGATGAGGCAGCATCACGTGCCGGCCGCGCCTGCCGAACCGGGGCTGTATCGCACGATCACTGGGGCCGAATCGATCAGCCTGGGGCTCGTCGCCGGATCACAGCTTGCCGACGTGCCGATGTTCTTCGGCGGCTATCCGATCACGCCCGCGTCGGCGATCCTGCACCACCTGTCGCGCCTCAAGGAGTTCGGCGTCACCACCTTCCAGGCGGAGGACGAGATCGCCGCGATCGCCAGTGCGATCGGCGCGTCCTATGCGGGGCAGCTCGGCGTTACCTCGTCGTCCGGCCCGGGCATCGCGTTGAAGACCGAGGCGATCGGGCTTGCGATCATGACCGAGCTTCCGCTCGTCATCGTCAATTCGCAGCGCGGCGGCCCCTCGACCGGCCTGCCGACCAAGACCGAGCAATCGGATCTGTACCAGGCGGTCTATGGCCGCAACGGCGATGCGCCGATGCCGGTGATCTCCGCGCGGTCCGCCGCCGATTGCTTCGAGGTCGCGATCGAGGCGGTGCGGATCGCGACGCAATACATGACGCCGGTGATGCTGCTGACCGACGGCTATATCGCCAACGCCGCCGAGCCATGGAAGGTGCCGGACACCAGCGCGCTGGCGCCATTCCCGGTATCGTTCCTGCGCGAAGCGCCCGACGGCGGCTTCCTGCCCTATGCGCGGGACGGCAACGGCGCGCGTCCGTGGGTGAAGCCGGGCACGCCGGGCCTGCTGCACCGGATCGGCGGGATCGAGAAGGCGGCCGGAACCGGCAACATCGATTACTCGCCCGCCAATCATCAGCTCATGACCGACGCGCGCCGTAATAAGGTGGCGTCGATCAAGGTGCCCGACCAGACGGTCGAGGCCGGCGAAACGAGCGGCAGGCTCGCGGTGGTCGGCTGGGGCAGCACCTTCGGCCCGATCCACCAGGCGGTGCGCCGCGCGCGTCGCCGGGCGCTGGACGTGAGCCACATTCACCTGCGCCACATCTGGCCGATGCCCGCGAACCTGGGGTCGCTGCTCAGGAGCTATGAGCGGATCCTGGTGCCGGAGATGAACACCGGGCAACTCAAGACGGTGCTGCGCGATCAGTTCCTGGTCGATGCGAAGCCGCTCAACAAGGTATCCGGCCAACCCTTCCGCATCGCCGAGATCGAGGCGGCGATCGAGCAGGCGCTGGCGTGAGCGCGGACGGTATCCAGGGATTCAAGCAATGAACGAGATGACCACCATCGCCAAATCGTCGCCCAAGGATTGGGAGACGGATCAGGAAGTTCGCTGGTGCCCGGGCTGCGGCGATTACGCGATCCTCAAGGCGGTGCAGCGCACCATGCCGGAGATCGGCGCGCGGCCGGAGAATACCGTGTTCGTCAGCGGCATCGGCTGCTCCTCGCGCTTTCCCTATTACATGGAAACATACGGCTTCCACACGATCCACGGCCGCGCGCCGGCGGTGGCGACCGGGGTGAAGCTCGCCAATCCCGAACTCGACGTGTGGATCATCACCGGCGACGGCGATGCGCTGTCGATCGGCGGCAACCACACGATGCACCTGATCCGCCGCAACCTCGATTGCCAGGTGCTGCTGTTCAACAATGAGATCTACGGGCTGACCAAGGGGCAATATTCGCCCACCAGCCGCGTCGGCACGCAATCGCCCTCCACGCCGTTCGGTTCGGTCGATCGTCCCGCCAACCCGTGCGCCTTCGCGCTCGGCGCTGGCGCGCGCTTCGTCGGGCGCGGAATAGACGTGCACAAGAGCCTGCCGACGGTGCTGAAGGCCGCCTATGCCCACAAAGGCACCGGCTTCGTGGAGATATTCCAGAACTGCATCGTTTATAACGACGATGTATTCGCGCCGTTCACCGCCAAGCCCAATGCCGCGCCAAACCAGCTCTGGGTCGAGCATGGCAAGCCGCTGTTGTACGACAACGGCACCAAGGGACTGGTGATGGACACCGATCGGCTCGTGCTCAAGGTGGTGGAAGTGACCGACGGCGACTGGCAGGGCGCCGGGGTCATCGTCCACGATCAGACCAATCGCGGGCTGGCGCACATGCTGGTGGAAATGCCGGCGGGGGCTTTCCCGGTCGCGCTCGGCGTCATCTTTGACGATCCCGCGCCGACCTTCGAGAGCGCGGTCGTCGAGCAGAATCGCAAGGCGAGCGAAGGCAAGAAACCCGATCTCCAGAAATTGCTGTCCAAGGGTCAGACCTGGATGGTCGACAAACAGCCGAGGGCCGAATGATGCTGACGTTTATCCTAGCCGCCACACTGCAGGCGGCGGCGCCGGCCGCAGCTCCTCAGGCGACGCCGGAGCAGCGCACGCGTCTGGCGCTCGCATCGCGCGGCATGTCTCAGGCCGGCATCAACACGATGATCGATACCGAGAAGAAACATGGAGCCGCGCTGCGTTCGATCGCGGAGCGCGGGCAGGCGGCGCAGAACAACATCCGCGCCGCGCTGGACAAGCGCCCGGTGGATGCCGAGGGTTTCATCGCAGCAAACAGCGTGCGGGCGGAAGCGGCGTCGGCGCTCCAGCGCGAGGCGGCGGAGGTGGCCAACGAACAGATGCGGGCGCTGTCTCCGGCCGATCGCGCGGTGCTGGCGCAGCTTGCCGTATCCGCCCCGCAGCAGCAGCGTACGCCGGCCACCAAGCCGAAGCGCTGATCCCGATCGCGCCCCGACCAGGCAATGGCCGAGCCCTCGATCCTGTGGTTCCGTCAGGATCTGCGCCTGTCGGATCACCCGGCGCTGGTTGCGGCCACGCACGATGGCGCGGTCGTCCCGGTCTATATCCTCGATGACGAGGGGCCGGGGCGCTGGCGGATCGGCGCGGCGCAGCGCTGGTGGCTACACCACAGCCTTGCGGCGCTCGACGCTGCGCTGCGAGAGCGCGGCAGTCGGCTGGTCCTCCGGCGCGGGCCGGTGGCCGAGGTGCTGGCCAGCTTGCGAGAGGAAACCGGCGCGGATCATATTCACGCGATCCGGCATCAGGAGCCGTGGTGGCGGCGCGCCGAAGAAAAGCTGGGCGATGTCCTGTCGCTTTACGACGGCAATCATCTCGCGCCGATAGAAGACGTCACGACCGGATCGGGCGGCCAGTTTCGCGTGTTCGGCGCATTCTACAAGGCGCTGGGGCGCTTCCTGCCGCCGCCCGAACCGCTGCCGCCGCCGGCGACGATAGCGGCGCCTGCGCGGTGGCCCGCAAGCGACACGCTTGCTTCATGGAAACTGTTGCCGACCAAGCCGGACTGGGCCGGAGGGTTTACCGTATGGACCCCGGGCGAGGCCGGGGCTGCGGCGGCGCTGGATGATTTCGCCGATCGGGTCGCAACCTATCATCCCGCCCGCGACATGCCATCGATCGAGGGCACGTCGCGCCTGTCCGCCCATCTGCATTTCGGGGAGATATCGCCACGGCAGGTGTGGCACGCGTTGCCGGGCCGCGGCGAGGGCCTCGCGGCGTTTCGCCGTGAACTGGCATGGCGCGATTTCGCCGCCGGAGTGGTCCGCGCGCTGCCCTATTATGCGCTGCGCAACGGGCGCGAGGTGTTCGACAAATTCCCGTGGCGACAGTCGCGCGCGGATCTCGCCGCCTGGCAGCGGGGCCGAACCGGATATCCGATCGTCGATGCCGGAATGCGCGAATTGTGGGCGACCGGCTGGATGCATAATCGCGTGCGGATGATCGCCGCCTCGTTCCTCATCAAGCATCTGCTGATTGATTGGCGCGCGGGCGAGCGCTGGTTCTGGGATTGCCTGGTCGATGCCGATTACGGAAGCAATGCGGTAAACTGGCAATGGATCGCCGGGACGGGGGTGGATTCCAACATGTTCGTGCGGATCATGGCGCCGCTGGTGCAATCGGAGAAATTCGATGCGGCGGCCTATATCCGCCGCTGGGTGCCGGAACTGGCGGACCTGCCCGACGCGGCGATCCACGATCCCGATTCGGCCGGTTGCCGGCCGGACGATTATCCCGCCAAGATCATCGAGCATCGCGCGGCGCGCGAGCGCGCACTCGCGGCCTATTCCATGCTCCGCTGACCCCACTTTTACGCTATCGCCCGCGCCGCCCGATATGCCAAAGGCGCGCGCGTGAATCGAGGGGCAGACAGCGAAGCGCGGCGCGAGGGGGGCCGCATGGCGCGCCTTGCCGCGCCGCTCTTCCACATCGTTCTGGACCGGATCGATGCCGGGCTTGCGGTAGGCGCGATCGAGGCGGTGTTGCCGGATGGCACGCGACGACTGCTCGGCGGGCGGGCGGACGGGCCGCTGGCGATCGTTACGGTCCATCGCTGGCATGCGCTGGGGCGGCTGATCCTCGGCGGATCGATCGGCTGGTATGAAGGTTGGGCGGCGGGCGACTGGTCCAGCCCCGACCCGGTGCCGCTGTTCGATCTGTTCATGCGCAACCGGGTTACGCTGGGGAATGTCGCGCGCGCCAAGAACGGCGCACGGATCGCCCGCCGTGTGATCCACGCGCTTCGTCGCAACGATCGCGCCGGCGCGCGGCGCAACATCGCGGCGCATTACGATCTGGGGAATGATTTCTACAGCGAATGGCTCGATCCGACGCTCACCTATTCCAGCGCGATCTTCACTCCCGGCGACACGCTGGAACAGGCGCAGCACCGCAAGCTCGCCGCGATCCTTGCGCGTACGGCCGCCAGGGCGGGAGATACGATACTGGAGATCGGCTGCGGCTGGGGATCGTTCGCGCTCGCGGCCGCGGAGCGTGGCGTGCACGTCCATGCGATCACCCTGTCGGCGGAGCAGAAGGCGGTGGTCGAGCGCCGCGCGGCGGGGCTTCCCGTCTCCGTCTCGCTCACTGATTATCGCGACGTCGCCGGCAGCTATGACGCGGTCGCGAGCATCGAGATGGTCGAGGCGGTGGGGGAGCGATACTGGCCGGACTACCTCGCCACGATCGCGCGTGTGCTGAAGCCGGGCGGGCGCGCCGCGATCCAGCTTATCTCGATCGCGGACGATATCTGGGAAGGATATGCCCGCAACGTTGACTTCATCCAGCGGCATATCTTCCCCGGCGGGATGCTGATTTCGGAGAGCCGTTTTGGCGCGCTGGCCGAGGCGCGAGGGCTGGCATGGCATGATCGCACAGGCTTTGGGCTCGATTATGCAGAAACCCTGCGGCTGTGGCGCCTGCGTTTCGATGCCGCGGTGGCGGACGGGCGGCTGCCGCGGCGCTTCGACGAGAAATTCATCGACCTCTGGCGCTATTATCTGATGTACTGCGAAGGCGGCTTTCGCGGTGGTGGAATCGACGTCGCGCAGGTTACGCTTATCAAAAGATAATCGAGGAGCAGGGAATGCGTTGGACGGGACTGATCGCGATGCTGGCGCTGGCCGGCGGGGCTACAGCACAGAGCGCGCCACAGGCCACCGCCCCGGTAGACGGTGGTGTAGCCATCACCGATCAGAACCGCGCGCATCTGCAACAAATCGGCGCGGAAATCCTGTTCTGGTCACAGGCGCAGCGCGACGGGAATTTCCCGCACATGGAGAAGATGTTCCCCGGCCACGTGGTGAAAGCAGGAAAAAAGGTGCTGGCGTTGCCGCCTGGTCCGCCGCTGCCGATATCGGCAGCGGATGTTGACGCTTTCATGGCGGCGCAGAATGTCGCCGGGCTGATCGTGGTTCAGCAGGGCGCCGTGCGGCTCGAACGCTATGCCCGTGGGCTGACCCGCGAGGGACGGTGGACGAGCTTCTCGGTCGCAAAGTCCTTCACATCGACGCTGGTGGGCGCGGCGATCCGGGATGGCTTCATCAAGTCGGTCGACGAGCCGGTGACCAGATACATCCCGGATCTTGCCGGCAGCGCGTATGACGGGGTGACGATCGCGCAACTTCTGACGATGACGTCGGGGGTGAAATGGAACGAGGATTATACCGATCCGGCATCCGATGTGGCGCGAATGTTCTCGATTCCCGTCCCGCCGGGGATGGACGCGACCGTCGCCTACATGCGCACCCTTCCGCGAGACTCCGCGCCCGACAGCAAATGGGTCTACAAGACCGGTGAAACCAATCTGATCGGCGTGCTCGTGGGCAATGCGGTGAAGAAGCCGCTCGCGACTTACCTAAGCGAGCGCGTGTGGCAGCGTTACGGCATGGAGCAGGACGCGTTCTGGATGACCGACCCGAGCGGGCACGAGGTCGCGGGCTGCTGCCTGTCCGTCTCACTGCGTGACTATGCGCGCATGGGCCAATTGGCGCTGGAGGGCGGCCACGGCATCGTCGCCCCCGGCTGGTTCGCTCAGGCCACGCGCGCGCAGGCAGAAACCGGTGCCGGCGCCGGGTTCGGCTATGGCTATCAATGGTGGACCTATCCGAAACAGCGCTTTGGTGGGGTCGGCATTTTTGGGCAGAGCATCACCGTCGATCCTGCGAGCAAGACGGTGATCGCGATCGTCAGCGCATGGCCGAAGGCGACGGACCAGGAGCTGTCGCGGCGGCGGCTGGCGTTTGTAGAACGTCTTTTCGCCGCTTCGCAGGGCCCGCTGGTGCGCACGCCGCGGCGACGCTGACTGTTGTGCCATCATGGCACGGGCTGCCGTTTCCGGGCTGATGACGCTGATTGCTGAAAGGGTTATCGGATGCGGCCATGAAAACCGCATTCCGATTCGCCCTTCTTTGCGCGATCGCCGCGCTGCCGCTCCCAGCAACTGCGGCCACCGTCGTTGGTGTCGATGCGCTCAAGGAGTGGAATTTGATCGTGTTCGGCGATCTCTCATCCAGTTCGGAAGTGGAGGGGCGTACCTTCGTCGGTGGCAATCTTTCCGGCAATTCCTCGAACTACCAGATCAAGACGCCAGCCGCGTCCAGCTATGGCTGGCCGGGGCTTACGGTGGTCGGTAACGTCACCGGAGGTACGAAAAACCTCAACAATGGCGCCGGCGCGATCGTCGGCGGCAATGTGGTGAGCGGTTTCAACCTCAACGGCCCGCTCCAGACGGTTAAGGTCGGCGGCACGATCCAGAATACCAATATCAACGGCAATACGGTGCTTTCAGGGCAAGCGGCGGTGCCGGGATTCACGTCCGCGCTTACGGATCAAAAGGCAGCGCTTATCAACAGCCTGTCCGATCTGTCGTCCGCCTATGCCGGTCTTACGTCCAACAGCCTGATCTCGATCGCCAGCAACCGCGCCACGTTCAATGCGGCGCCCGGGGGCAACGGCGTCGCGGTTTTCACACTGACGGCAGCGGATTTCAGTTCGTTCGGCGAAATCCAGTTCAATCTGAATGGGGCGAGCACCGCGATCGTGAACGTGATCGGCTCGAACGTCCTGTTGAACGACAATTTCCTTGGCGGCACCCAGAACCTTGGCCAGAAGGTGATCTGGAACTTCGCCGATGCGGCTACGCTGAACCTGACGACAGCGTGGGGCGGATCGGTGTTGGCGCCGCATGCAGCGGGCACGATTGGCAATTACATCCAGGGCTCGGCAGTATTCAGCAGCCTGGTGCAGAACGGCGAAATCCACCTCGCCACGTATAACGGCGGCTTCACTCCCCCGACCGTCAGCGTGCCCGAGCCGGCCACATGGGCGCTGATGATCCTGGGCTTCGGCGGCATCGCCGGGGCGTTGCGTCGCCGTGGCGGTCAGGCGCGCCGCGCCGCCGCCTAAGAACCAAGCGCGCGCCGGATCACACAGGCGACCATTCGATCGCGTCCTCGCCCTCGTCGTCCTCGCTGACGGCGCCTGCCTCGGGGCCGATTTGTTCCATCAGTTGATCTAGCGCCCAGTCGACCCCCACCCCGCTCGCGCCGGAAATGGGGATCACCGGCGCGCCGCTTGCCGTTTCAAGCTCGGCCGAAAGCGCCGCGACCAACTCGTCATCAAGCGTGTCGATCTTGTTGAGCGCGACCACCACCGGCTTCTCGTCCAGCCCGGCGCCATAAGCGATGAGTTCGTCACGAACGATGCGATAGCTTTCCGCCACGTCCGGATCGTTGGCATCGACCAGATGCAGCAGCACACGACATCGTTCGATATGGCCAAGGAAACGATCGCCGACCCCCGCGCCTTCCGCCGCGCCCTCGATCAGGCCTGGAATGTCGGCGATCACGAATTCGCGTGCCCGATGACGCACCACGCCCAGTTGCGGTCGCGTGGTGGTAAAGGCGTAGGCGCCCACTTTCGCCTGAGCATTGGTGACCGCGTTAATGAAGGTCGACTTGCCCGCATTGGGTAGCCCGACCAGCCCGGCATCGGCCAGCAGCTTCAGCCGAAGCCAAACCCACGCCTCCTCCGAAGGCCAGCCCGTGCCATGCTGGCGCGGGGCGCGATTGGTAGAGGTCTTGTAACTGGCGTTGCCGCGCCCGCCATCGCCGCCGCGCAGGAATATTTCGCGCTGGCCGACTTTCACCATATCGAGAAGCAGGGTGCGTTCTTCGTCGTCAGCGAGAATCTGCGTTCCGACCGGAACCTTGATGACCAGATCGTCGCCGCCCGCACCAGTGCGGTTCGACCCCGCTCCGCCATTGCCGCGCGGGGCCCGGAAATGCTGCGTGTAACGGAAATCGATCAGCGTGTTCAGCCCTGCGACCGCCTCGAACACGATGTCGCCGCCCTTGCCACCGTTGCCGCCATCAGGGCCGCCATATTCGATGAACTTTTCGCGCCGGAAGCTGACCGCGCCAGGCCCACCGGCACCAGAACGGGCGAAAATCTTGGCTTGGTCTAGAAAATGCACGTCAGTTGATCCGGTCCTGAATAAGCATGGCGCGGGCGAGATGGCGCGCGCGGTTGCGCGGCAGCCCAAGCGCACGGGTAAGTGGTGCACCGAACAGCGCATCGCCCAGCGCCATCAAAACGAGTTGCAGCGTTTCGTCCTGTAGCGGCCGTCCATCTTTCAGATGATCGACGGCAAGATCATCGACGAGATCGTGGATCGCCTCGAAGATCGGGTCGAGCGCATCCTCATTGCCGTTGAGGATCATCCAGCTTGCCAGCGCACCCGCGCCGCCCGTATCGAATGCATCGAAGGCAAGATCGACAATCTCAGCCGGTTCCTGGTCGGTTTCCCGCTGGCGAAGTACGGCATCGCGGATCGTGCCGGTGATGAAGCCGGCCATTCGCGCGATAAGCGCCTTCTGCAACCCGTCGGCCGAACCAAAATGGTGCAGCAGATTGGCGTGGGTGCGCCCGATGCGCGCCGCCACTGCCTTAAGCGTAACCGCCTGCGGCCCGACCTCGACCAGAAGAGCGCGCGCAGCCTCCAGCGCGGCTTCGCGCGATTCCTCCGGGCTCAGCCGCCGGCGGGTGGAAAGGGGGGTTACGGACATTCGCTGGCTGTCGACGCTTTACAGTAGAAATACAATCCTTCCCGGCGCGGCTGATGCGCCGGGCAGGATCATTCAGGCCGCGATCTGGAGCGGGGCCAACTGGCCATCGTTCTCGAAATCGAGCGCCAGCACGGCGCAGTCGATCTCCTCGCGATGGGCAAGCGAATAATGCGGCTCGCGGCATATCTCGCGGAAACCGAGCTTGGTCAGTACCCGGCGCGATGCGGTGTTGTCCAGGTGGTGGCTCGCTTCAATCCGCTTGACGCCAAGCGCGTGGCGCGCCTGTTCGATCACGATCCGTGCTGCCTCGGTAGCGTAGCCGTAACCCCAACTTTGGGGCGTGAGCCAATAGCCTAGCTCATGCACACCGTTTTCGCAGCGCAGCCCGATGCCACCGATCAGATTCGGATATGCGCTGTCGTGCGCCAGAATGGCAAAAACCGGCTCCGCGGCGCCGCGGGGTCGCGACAGGAACGATTCCGCATCCGTCGCCGCGTATGGCCACGGCATCCGCGCCAGCTTCTTGGCGATCGCCTCGTGCGCAATCGCTCGCGTCAATATCTCGGCATCCTCGGGCCACCATGGCCGCAACGTCAATCTCTTCGTCCGCGCGAACATCATCGCTCTCCTCGGCTGCCCGCGCCGCTACGCCGCCCTTGTTAAGGACTCGCGACACAAGTGGTTCCGGGAGCATGAAAAAAAGGGAGCCGGGGCGGACCCGTCTCCCTTGATCTGGCTGGTTCCGCGATCGGAACCCGGGTCGCCCTGGTGGGCAACCCGGCTGGTTGCCCGATGTTATTCGGCTGCTGCCTGCATAATCTCGACCGAACAGAATTTGCGGCCAAGCTTGCCGTCGTGAAACACGACACGGCCATCGACGAGCGCAAACAGGGTATGGTCCTTGCCGATACCCACATTGCGGCCCGGATAGAATTTGGTCCCGCGCTGGCGGACGAGGATGTTGCCGGCCACGGCTTCCTGCCCACCGAACTTCTTCACACCGAGACGACGGCCGGCCGAATCACGACCGTTACGCGACGAACCGCCTGCCTTTTTATGTGCCATTGCGATCTACTCCTTACGCTTCGGCGGCCTGGGCGGCGTCGCCCTCGGTCTTCTTGGCGGCCTTGGGGGCAGCCTTCTTCTTATCGGCGGCGCCGATGGCGACGATCTTCAGGATCGTGTGCTGCTGGCGGTGGCCGTTGCGGCGACGGTAGTTGTGACGACGGCGCTTCTTGAAGACGATGACCTTATCGCCTTTAGCCTGCGCGACGATTTCGGCAGCGACGGTCAGGCCGTCAGTCGGCTTCAGCTCAGAACCTTCGCCAGCGAGCAGCACGTCGCCAAGCGTCACCGAGGCGCCTGCATCACCCTCGATCTTTTCAACGACGATCTTGTCTCCGGCGGCTACGCGATACTGCTTGCCGCCAGTGCGCACGACTGCGAACATGGCCCTTGTCACTTTCCAAATGCTATTGCCCGAACAGGCGCACCCGTCGGGAGAAGCGGGGCGGTTAAGCCGGCTGCGCGATTCTGTCAACCGATTCCCGGCAATCAAACGGGCCGGTGTCGCCGCATCAACTCAGTGTCGATGCTCGCGCCGAAGAGTATACCGCCCGTCCGTGTAATCTGTGAACAGCCCTGCGATAGCGGGATGTTCGATCGGATCGTCACTGTCGTCTGACACCAGGTTTTGCTGGCTGACATAGGCGACATAGGTCGATTCCGCGTTCTCGGCGAGAAGATGATAGAACGGCTGATCCTTGCGGGGCCGGATCTTTTCCGGGATCGCCTCATACCATTCGTCGCTGTTGTTGAAGACCGGATCGACGTCAAAGATCACGCCGCGGAAATCTAGCATGCGGTGACGCACAATCTCCCCAATCGAGAAACGCGCGTGCGAAACAAGCGGCGGGGCAACGGATTCTTTATTGGAGGAGGGTGCGTGTTCGTTCGTCATGCCAACTATCTAGTGGCTCCGTAACGCGTGGCAATGGGTGGGTTGCGCACGCCCTGCAATGCGGTTAGAGGCGCGCCCTCGATCGCCCCGCGTACGCTGCGGACGACCTCGCGGAGAGGTGCCAGAGTGGTCGATTGGGACGGTCTCGAAAACCGTTGTGCCTTTACGGGTACCGTGGGTTCGAATCCCACCCTCTCCGCCATCTCCCAGTCGCCCCGCTTGCATTGACGGTTTTGCCATGCGGCGGGCGGATCGGCTTCAGTAAAAGGTACGGACTGGCATCCGCTTGCGCCACGCGATAAGTCCGCGCCTATGTCCACCACCTTCACCATAGACACTTCCACCAGCCGCGCCACGCCGGTCTCTGCGCCAATGAAGCGCGTCACAGTGCCGGCCGTTCGCAAGCGCAAGGGCGGTGAGCCGCTCGTGATGCTGACAGCCTATACGGTGCGCACGGCGCAATTGCTCGATCCGTATTGCGATCTTTTGCTGGTCGGCGACAGCCTCGGGCAGGTGGTCTATGGCCTTCCTTCCACTGTGCCAGTCACCTTGGAGATGATGGCGGCGCATGGCGCGGCGGTCGTGCGCGGCAGCTATCACGCGATGGTCGTCGTGGACATGCCGTTCGGCAGCTATGAGGCGTCTCCCGAGAAAGCGTTCGAAAGCGCATCCTGGCTGCTAAAGCAGACCGGCGCGGCTGGGGTGAAGCTGGAAGGCGGCGTGACGATGGCGCCGACAGTCAAGTTCCTCGTAGAACGCGGCATCCCGGTTATGGGGCATGTCGGGCTGACGCCGCAGGCGGTCAACACGCTTGGCGGTTATGGCGCGCGCGGGCGAACGCAGGAGGAAGCAACCAAGATCATCGACGATGGCCAAGCAATCGCGCACGCGGGCGCTTTCTCGATCGTCGTGGAAGGCGTCATCGAGTCGATCGCGATCGAGCTGACGCGCTCGATCGACTGCCCCACGATCGGGATCGGTGCATCGGCCCATTGCGATGGCCAAGTGCTGGTGAGCGAGGACATGCTCGGCCTGTTCGAGCGGACGCCGCGCTTCGTGAAGCGTTACGGCGATATGGCAAGCTTCATTTCGGAGCGCGCGGCGGCTTATGCCGGCGAGGTGCGTGCGCGCTCTTTTCCGGGTGTGGAACAGACTTACCAGCCGAAATAGCAAGCCGCTTCCGTTTCGCGCGCCGCGCCGCTAAACAGGCGCGCTTTTCCTGTCCCGGAGTTAACCTTGGCCCTGACGCCGCAAAATAACGAAGCTTTCCTGCGCGAAGTCGACGAGGAGTTGCGCAAAGATCAAGCGCTCGATTTTTGGCGGCGTTATGGCCGGTTGATGATCGTTGCGATCGTCGGCGGCCTCGCGCTTTTCGGCGGCTTCCTGTTCTGGCAGAACCAGCAGCAGAAGACGGCCGATCGTGAAGGCGAACGGCTGCAGGTGGCGTTCGATAACATGGGATCGGGCAAGGTCGATGCGGCATCCACGACACTTGCCGAGCTCGCGCAGTCGAAATCGGATGGCTATCGCGCCGCTGCGCGCTTCACGCAGGCGGATATCGCGCTTCAGAAGAACGATCTGAAGGGCGCAGCGCAGCAGTTCGCCACGATTGCGGGTGATCAGTCCATGGCAAAGCCGTTCCGCGATCTCGCGTTGATCCGCCAGACCAGCGCGGAATTCGATACGCTTAAGCCCGATGTCGTGGTCGGCCGGCTGCGCGGACTTGCGATTGCTGGACAGCCCTATTTCGGCAGCGCCGGCGAGCTGGTGGCGATCGCCTATCTAAAGCAGGGGCGACGCGATCTCGCCAGCCAGCTTTTCGGGCAGATCGCCGCCTCCGAACAGGTGCCACCATCGCTTCGTCAACGCGCGGTTCAGATGGCCGGGGTATTGAGCACGGGTGACGCGAACAACGCGAGCGGCAACGAGAAGGCCAAACAGTAATGAAGAAGGTTTTGGCTGCGCCGCTGGTGATCGCCGCGTTGATAGGGTTGAGCGGATGCGGCATCTTCAAGGGACATGGTCCCAAAAAGACGCCTACGCTGGGCGAACGGATACCGATCCTTGTTTCAGAGAATGGCGCGGCGGTAGAGCCGTCACTTTCTGGCATCGCGGTAACGCTGCCGCCCGCCGCGGCGAATGACGCCTGGGCTCAGCCCGGCGGCAATGCCGCGAAGAATATGGGCAACCTCGCGCTCGCCGCGACCCCGACGCGCGCGTGGAGCGCGCGGATCGATGGCGGATCGAACCGCCAGCGGCTCGGCGCCGCGCCAGTGGTGGCGGACGGCAAGCTCTTCGTCGTGGATGTCGATGCCGTCGTTCATGCTTTCCGCGCGGATAGCGGCGCTGCATTGTGGACGACGCCGATGGCGACGGAGAAGAAGAACAGCGCCGCGCGCTTTGGCGGCGGCGTATCGTACGAAGATGGTAAGGTTTTCGCCACCGACGGTCTTGGCGATGTAGTGGCGATGAACGCAGCCGACGGCGCGATCGTCTGGCGCGCCAAGCCGGGTGGCCCGTTGCGTGGTGCGCCGACTGTGGCCGGCGGCCAGGTTTATGTGCTCAGCCAGGACAATCAGCTCTTCGCGCTTAGCGAGGCCGACGGCAAGGTCGTGTGGGCGGAATCCGGCAGCCTGGAAACGCAGGGTGTGTTCGGTGTCGCCGCGCCCGCGGTCGACGCGGGCACGGTAGTCGCAGGTTTCTCTTCGGGCGAGCTCAATGCCTATCGCTACGAGAACGGACGCACCTTGTGGCAGGATGCGCTTTCGCGCACGTCAATCTCCACCTCGGTATCCAGCCTTGCGGATATCGATGCCGATCCGGTTATCGCCGATGGCCGCGTCTATGCGGTCGGGCAGGGCGGACGCATGGTTGCGCTTGAGATTTCCACCGGCCAGCGGCTTTGGGAGCAAAATCTCGCCGGCACATCTACACCGGTGCTGGCGGGCGAGTGGCTGTTTGTTGTCACCGATGATGCGCGACTGATCTGCCTTTCGCGCGCGAACGGGAAGGTGCGATGGATTTCGCAGCTTCGCGGCTACAAGAATGTGAAGAAGAAATCGGGCGCCTACGTGTGGTTCGGGCCGGTGCTGGCGGGCAACAAATTGTGGTTGACCAACACGCGTGGCGAGATTGTCGGCGTTTCGCCCGCCGACGGCAGCGTCGTCACCACGATTCAGCAGGGTGCCGAGCTTGGTTTGCCGCCGGTCGTCGCCAATTCGACGCTTTACGTGCTCGATCAGAAGGGGCGTTTGACCGCCTACAGGTGACGGCGGCGTCTGTTGCCGCTATTGCGCCGCGATGCCGCTTCCCATCGTCGCGATCGTCGGCCGACCTAATGTTGGCAAATCGACCCTGTTCAACCGTCTTGTCGGAAAGAAGCTAGCGCTTGTCGACGATCGCCCGGGCGTCACGCGTGACCGGCGCGAGGGTGATGCGCATCTGCTGGGGCTGGACTTCCGCATCGTAGATACGGCGGGTTATGAGGACGAGGACCCGGAAACGCTGCCGGGCCGAATGCGTCGGCAAACAGAATCGGCGGTGCGGATGGCGGATGTAGCGCTGTTCGTGGTGGACGCGCGGGCGGGGATCGTGCCGCTCGATGAGGAAATAGCGCGCTGGCTGCGCGGATCGTCCACGCCGATCGTCCTCGTCGCCAACAAGGCTGAGGGGCGCGCGGGCGATCAGGGCGTGCTCGAATCGCTTGCACTCGGGTTCGGCGATCCGGTGCAGCTTTCCGCCGAACACGGCGAAGGCCTCGCCGATCTGTTCGAGGCGCTGCTGCCGCATCTCGAACGCGAAGAGGAAGATCAGCCCTTTCTGGCAGAGGAGGCCGAGCATGATCGCCTCGACGCGCCGCTGCAGCTCGCGATCGTCGGTCGCCCAAACGCCGGCAAATCGACGCTGGTGAACCGGATGCTCGGCGAGGATCGTATGATTACCGGCCCCGAAGCGGGCATCACCCGCGATTCGATCGCGATCGACTGGGAATGGCAGGGGCCGAACGGGCCGCGCGCGGTTCGCCTGATCGACACCGCCGGCATGCGCAAGCGCGCCAAAGTGCAGGACAAGCTGGAGAAACTGTCGGTCGCGGATGCGTTGCACGCGGTCGATTTCGCCGAAGTGGTGGTGCTGTTGCTCGATGCGACGCTCGGGCTGGAGGCGCAGGATCTGCGCATCGCGGACAAAGTATTGTCGGAAGGCCGCGCGCTGGTGATCGCGCTTAACAAATGGGATGTCGCGGCCGATCCGTCGTCGCTGTTCAACGGCGTACGAAAAGCGCTGGAGGACGGGCTCAGTCAGGTGAAAGGCGTGCCGTTGCTCACCGTCTCGGCAGCCACGGGAAAGGGGATCGATCAGTTGATCGGTGCCGCTTTTGCCACCCGCGCCGCATGGTCCCGGCGGGTCGGCACCGGCGAACTCAATCGCTGGTTTGAGCGCGCGATCGAGGCGAACCCGCCGCCCGCGCCCGGCGGCAAGCGCATCAAGATGCGGTATGTGACGCAAGTGAAGACGCGGCCGCCGAGCTTCGTCATTTTCGGCACGCGCGTCGATCAGTTACCGGCGAGCTATGAGCGCTATCTGATGAACAGCATGCGCCGCGATCTCGATTTCGGCGCTGTTCCGATCCGGCTGACGCTGCGTGCGCCGCGCAACCCGTTCGATCATCAGAAATAATGCGGCGAGCGAAGTCGCCGCGGGCGACGGAAGTATACGCGCCGTAACTCATGCTTACTCCGTGTTTACGTTCGGCGATTATGGACAGTGGCAGACGTCGTGATCGATCCCCGAGCACGGAGGGACAAGTGTCGTTCGAAGGCTCAACGCTGATCGACTGGAATACGTTTGCACGCGCCCGCACCGAGCTGGGCGCGGGCTTTATCCGCATTCTGGGCTATTTCCGTGAGGATGGAGTCAAATCGCTCGCCGCGATCGAAAAAGCGGCGCAGGATCAGAACGCCGCCGCGATGGTGATACCCGCGCATACGCTGAAGGGCGAAGCGCTTCAGTTCGGCGCGGAACCGCTGGCGGCGCTGGCCGAATCGATCGAACTTGCCGCGCGTTTTTGCGTAGAGACGCGCGATACGCCGACCGCAATGATCGAGGATATCGTCAAGCTCCGTCCATTGTTCGACCAGACGCTTGCGCTCCTCGAACGCGAGGCAAACCCACTCGCCCAGCGCCGCTCGTCAGGCTTCGGGCGCCGGCCGGGGCAGAGCGGCTTCGGCAACGGTTGAGCCGCCAGCTTAGCCGGCGGCCACCGGGCTTCAGCTATCGTGCTCGCTCTTGGCGTTTAGCTGAACGTAGTTCTGCAGGCCCATACGCTCGATCATTTCAAACTGACGCTCGAGCGTATCGACATGCTCCTCCTCGCTTTCGAGGATCTTCGCGAAAAGATCGCGGCTGACGTAATCCTTCACTTCTTCGCAATAGGCGATCGCGCCCTTCAACTGCGCGACCGCCTCTATTTCCAGCGCGAGATCGGCCTTGAGCACCTCCTCCACCGATTCGCCGATGCGCAACCGGCCGAGAAGCTGAAAATTGGGCAGCCCATCGAGGAACAGGATGCGCTCGGCCAGCCAGTCGGCGTGCTTCATCTCGTCGATTGATTCGTGACGTTCGAACTCGGCGAGCTTCTTCACGCCCCAATGATCGAGCATGCGGTGGTGCAGCCAATATTGATTGATCGCGGTCAGCTCGTTCTTGAGCGTCTCGTTCAGAAATTCGATGACGCGCGCGTCGCCCTTCATGCCACTATTACTCCCGTTGCAGCGCGTGTTTTACCCCGCGACAAGGGGTTGCGGCAACGGGAAAATGGCGGATTTCCGCGGCTTATATTGCTGCGACTGTTACGCAGCAGCGCGCTCCTGATCGATAATGGATCGCGCGAACGTGACGCATTGGCCGCACTTCGGCTGCCGGCCAAGCGAGCGATAGGCCTGGCAGGCCGTTCTCGATCCGGCGCGCGCAGCCTCGCGCACCTCGCATTCCCGAATGGCATTACAAACGCAGACGACCATGCGGCACTCCCTCGCTCCAGACATGATCTACCGTTATTGCGACGCGCTCGCAAGACTTTTTGCGTTTGGTTCGCAATCGCGTGTCAATCGTCGCGCCGCATCGTTTGCACGCGCCCGCGCGCGATGCTGCGCCACAACCATTCCGCCGGCTCGTAGGCGAATCGTTCCAGCCACGGCCTCGACCAGAGGAGCATCGCGGCCCAGACGAGCATGACGACGGCGTAAAGTTGCCACCGCTCCAGTCGGCCATACCAGCCCAGGCCATAGCCGTAGAATATCAGCGTACACAGAATGCTGGTGCCGAGATAATTGCTGAACGCCATCCGCCCGACGGCGGCAATGCGCGCCGTCAGCCATCGCGCCCGGCCCGATGTTACGCACAGGATCACGATTGCGGCATGCGCCATCGCCATCCACGGGCGCAGCAGCACGAGATGCAGCGGCTCGCTCAGGATCATCACGATCGGGTCGAAATGCGCGCGGGTCAGCCACACGGTAAGCGCGATGTAACCGGGTATCGTCAATGCATATCCGCCGATCGCTACACGCCAATATGCCCGGCGCTCCCATCCGCCGGAGAAAAACCCGGTGCGAAAAAGGGCCATGCCGAGCAGCATCAGCGCCACCGTTTCCGGCAGCATCAGCGGCATTACCTGCGTTTCGAGCTGGAAAGCCTCATGCGCGCGGGCGATTGCGATCTCGCGCCAGCTGCCACGATAGGTGGCGATATCCTCCGCCGCCGGCTGAACTGGCGGCAGGAGCGCGGCACGGTAGTCTGCCCATCGGATGCGCAGCGCTGCGCCTGCATCCGGCGCGGTCGCAGCCGCCTCGAACCGCCGGGTATCGACATAACCGATCACCCCTGTCGCGAGTTGCCACAGCAGCAGCGCCCCCGCCACGCCCGCAAGCAGGCGCGGCGGCCAGCGCCACAACGCAAACACCAGCGCGCCGCAGACGGCGTAGAGCGTCAATATGTCGCCCGCCCAGATCAGATAGGCGTGGACCAGGCCGATCGCGAAAAGACTTGCCATGCGGGCATAATGTACCCGCGCCGCATTCTCGCCGCCCGCCAGCGCGCGCTCTGCAACCAGCACGGTGGACGCGCCGAACAGCATCGTGAAAAGCGCGCGCATTTTCCCGTCCGCCAGCACGAACACGATCGCCCATGTCCACCAGTTCGCCCCCGCCGCGCCGCCGGCGAACGTCGGATCGACATAGGCATAGGCAGGGAGCGCGAATGAGACGATGTTGAGCAACAGGATGCCCATCACCGCGACGCCACGCACCGCGTCCAGCGTCGCTATCCGATCGGTTGCGGGCGTCACCGGCGGGCGATGAAGGCGATCGGCAGGCCGACAAGCACGATGTGGCAGAACAATTGCGTCACCATCCCGGCGACCGATGGCATCACCCCGAAGCGCAGCGGCACGACGATCAGGTTCATCGCCGCGAAGGTGATGAGGCCATAGCCGATGCCGCCCGCCATCGGCTGTCGTCGCAACCCTGACGAGCGCTCAGCCGCGATCACGAACACCGCCGCCATCAACGCTATCAGCGCATAATGCACCGCCAGCCCGAGCAGCGCGACCGGCAGTCCGCGCACCGGCACGCCCGGAAACGGGCCGGAGGCGACATAGGCGAGCATCTCCGAAACGGTGCGTTTGCCGTAGAACAGCGTCAGCCCGATCGCCGCCAGGATATCGAGCGTACCCGCGACCAGCGTCGCCCGAGCGATCCGCCCGGTTGCTGAAAAGGATGAGGGCTGCTGCATGGGATGCGATCCAGTTGCCGGTTATCCCGATGGGCATAACCGTGGTGAGGGCGGAAGAACAATCGCGACGGCATTGTGCGGCGGTTCGTCCGTGATCTGTCCGCCAAACGAGTTCAGCGCGCCCCGTCACTGGGTAACGAATCGGGGCACACGCCTTAAACCGTCGCCGCGCTAGCGAGCCGGCATGTGGCCTCGCCGGTCTCGATCTGGATTGTCGCATGGCCGATGCCGAAACGATCGTGAAGCATCGCCTGCGCGCCGTGGAGGAAGTCGTCGCCGGGGTGGCCGGCGGGAAGCCGCAGGTGGGCGGTCAGGCCCGGCTCGGTGGTGGACATCGGCCAGATGTGAAGATCGTGTACCTCGCTGACGCCGGGGAGCGCGGCGAGCGCCTCTTCCACCCCGTCATAGTCGATCCCGCGCGGCACGGCGGCTAGCGCCATCTCCACGGTCTCGCGCAGCAGCCCCCAGGTCTGCCAGAAGATCAGCGCGGCGATGATGAGGCTGACGGCTGCGTCGATCCAGGTTGCGCCGGTCGCCCAGATTACGATCCCTGCCACCACCACCCCGGCAGACACCAGCGCATCCGCCGCCATGTGCAGATAGGCGCCGCGAATGTTGACATCACCCTTGCGGCCGGACGCGAACAGCAACGCCGTCCCGGCGTTGACCGCGATACCCACGCCCGCGACTAGAGATACTGTCAGCCCCGGCACCGGTGTTGGCTCGCCGAAGCGCTGTATCGCCTCCAGCGCGATCGCTCCGAGCGCGACCAGAAGCAGCAGCGCATTGGCCAGCGCGGCGAGGATCGTCGACCCCTTCAAGCCATAGGTGAAGCGCTTTGAGGGCGCCGTCCGCGCCAGCGCCGCCCCGCCCCACGCCACGGCGAGGCCCAGTACATCGGAAAGGTTGTGACCGGCGTCTGCGAGCAGCGCGACCGAGTTGAACAGGAAGCCCGCCGCGCTTTCGGCCACGACATAGACGAGGTTAAGCCCGATACCGATCGCGAAGGCGCGGTCCCAGCGGGCGGGGGCGGCATGATGGTGATGCCCGTGCCCGTGCCCGTGCCCGTGGCCATGCCCGGCATGTCCGTGATGATGCGATCCCATCAGGCGACCTCCAGCAATCTTTCCGCCTGCGCGCGGGCTTCGTCAGTTATGATCGCGCCCGACAGCATCCGCGCGATCTCCTCGCGGCGGGCTGGCGCGTCAAGCGCTGTAACGCCCGTGCGGGTGACGATCCCGTCGTGGCGCTTGGCGATCAGCAGATGCGCGTCCGCGCGCGCGGCCACCTGCGGGCTGTGCGTGACGACGAGCAATTGCGCATGACCAGACAGGCGCGCCAGCCGCTCGCCGATCGCGGATGCGACCGCGCCCCCGACGCCGCGGTCGATCTCGTCGAAAACCATCGTTTCCGCGCCGCCCTCCGCCGCCAGCGCCACTTTCAGCGCGAGGATGAAGCGCGACAATTCGCCGCCGCTGGCGATGCGGATCAGCGGCGCGAATGGCGCGCCCGGATTGGTCGATATCTCGAATTCGACGCGGTCCTTGCCCGCCGCCCCCCAGCCCTCCTGTCCCGCGGGCGCGATGCTGGTGCGAAAGCGCGCGGCATCAAGCTTGAGCGGCGCAAGTTCCGCCGCCACCGCCGCATCCAGCCGCCCGGCGGTGGCGGCGCGCGACGCGCTCAGCGCCGATGCGGCTACGTCGTAGGCGTGCGCCGTTTCCGCCACGCGCTTCTCCAGCGCCGCGATGCCTTCCTCGCCGGCATTGAGCCGGGACAATCGCCCGCGCAGATCGTCCGCAAGCGCCGCAAGATCGTCAGGCTGGACGCGATGCTTGCGCGCCAGCCCGCGCAGTTCGAACAGCCGCGCCTCGTCATGCTCAAGCTCGCGCGGGTCGTAAGCCAGCGCGAGGCGGGCGTCGTGCAGGCGCTCCTCGGCGGTGCCGGCCTCGGCAAGTGCGCGATCGATCGCATCGAGCGCCTCTGCAAGCGCGGCGTGATCGGGGGCAATACGCTCCAGCACGCGCGCCGCCTGCCGCAAACGCGCCAGCGCGCCCTCCGAGCCTTCGAGATGGTCGGCGACCGCGCCTAGATCTTCTGCCACCTTGGCGGCGCGCTGCATCGAGCGCCGCTTGTCGGCGAGCGCCTGTTCCTCGCCGGGTTCGGGTGCGAGCGTGTCAAGTTCGGTGACGGCATGCTCCAGCCATTCGCGATCACGTGCCGCCGTATCGACTTCGGCCCGCGCTGCCGCCAGCGCATCCTGGGCGGCGCTGTGCGCGGTCCAGGCGGCAGTTGTGGCGTGAAGGTCGATTCGTCCGAACATGTCGAGCAAGGCGCGATGGCCGGCCGGCGCCAGCAGCCCGCGCTCATCATGCTGGCCGTGGATTTCGACAAGTAACGCGCCGATCTCACGCAGGAGACCAGCCGAAGCGGGCTGATCGTTGATGAAGGCGCGGCTGCCCCCGTCCGCCTTGACGATGCGGCGAATGATCAGCGGCTCGCCCGGCTCTACCTCGAAACCGTTGATGTCGAGCAGGCGCGCGGCATCGGCCGGCGCATCGAACGTAGCGGTGACGGATGCCTGGGTCGCGCCGTGCCGTACCAGCCCGCTGTCCGCGCGCTGGCCGAGTGCCAGCCCGAGCGAGTCCAGCAGGATCGACTTGCCCGCGCCCGTCTCACCCGTCAGCACGCCAAGGCCGGGGCCGAATTCGAGATCGAGCGCCTCGATCAGCACGACATCGCGGATCGACAGCGCGGTCAGCATCGTTCGCACGCGCTGACGCCGGACCGGGCGGCAGTGATCCGCGCCCGGATCATGCCATCAGTTTCCCGGCGTGGTCGAAGACGGGGAGGCAGGAGTCGGCTTGCCGGGCGCTTCCAGTGCAGGAGCGGCGGACGGCGCCGCGGTGCCGGGAGTCGCGACCGGGGTGGTCGCTTGCGTGACCACCGGCTGGCCGGGCGCGAGCGGCGCGATCGCCGTCGGCGGATATTCCTTCACCAGCTTGTACGCCCGCTCATACCAGTCTGTGCCGGGATAGTTCGCGCCAAGTACGGCGGCCGACTTTTCCGCCTCGCCGCGCACGCCGAGCGCCAGATAGGTTTCGGTAAGGCGCATCAGCGCCTCGGGCGTGTGCGTGGTCGTCTGATAGTCGTCGATCACCTTGCGGAAGCGCAGCGTCGCGGCGAGCCACTGACCGCGCCGTTCATAAAAGCGGCCGATCTCCATTTCCTTGCCGGCCAGATGATCTCGGACAAGATCGACCTTCAGCCGTGCGTCGCCGGCGTAGCGCGTGTTGGGATAGCGGCGGATCAGTTCACCCAGCGCGTCCTGCGCCTGCGTGCTGATCTTCTGATCGCGGGTCACATCGCTGATCTGCTCATAGTAACACAGGGCGATCAGGTAATAGGCGTAGGCCGCATCCTTGTTGCCCGGATGGACCGAGATGAAGCGCTGCGCCGACTGGATCGAATCGGTGTAGCTACGCGCAAGATAGTGGCTGAATGCCCCCATCAACTGCGCGCGGCGCGCCCATACCGAATAGGGATGCTGCCGCTCCACCTCGTCGAAGAGGGCCGCCGCTTCCTTGTAGCGATGCTGATCCAGCCGCGTCTTCGCCGCCGTATACAGCGTCCCCACGTCGCGCGCGACATACGGCAGGTCGCCCTTGGTGCGGTTACGCGCGCAGCCGGCGATCGGGAGGGCAAGCGCTGCGACCAGCGCCAGTGCCAGCGGACGAGAGAAAGGGGTACGCATCTGGAACGCCTTTAGCCTATGCCGGACGCCGCGAACAACGGGGAAACGCATTCGCCGCGCCGCGCGTTGAATGCCGGTGATCGGGCTATGCGGAGAAAGACATGACTGCGACCTTGCTGGCGACCAAGCGTGTGGAAAAACCATGGGGGCGACACCGGCTTTATCCCGGCTTTCCCGATCCGGTGCCTGGCGGCGAACCGATCGGGGAGGTGTGGTTTCAGTCACCGCACCCGGAAGAGCCGGAACTGCTCATCAAATATCTGTTCACCAGCGAGAAACTGTCGGTACAGGATCACCCGTCGGACGCCGAGGCGCGCGCGCGCGGGCTGCCGCGCGGCAAGGACGAATGCTGGGTGATCCTTGATGCCGAGCCCGATTCGACCATCGCGATCGGCCCGAAGGCACCGCTGACCGCCGACGAATTGCGCGCGAGCGCGCTCGACGGATCGATCGAGCACAAGCTGGACTGGAAGCCGGTGAAGGCGGGCGATTTCTATTATTCGCATTCCGGCGTGATTCACGCGATCGGCGCGGGGCTGACCGTGATCGAGGTACAGCAGAATTCGGACGTGACGTATCGTCTCTACGACTATGGCCGGGGGCGGGAACTGCATCTTGACGATGGCGTCGCGGTGGCCGACCTGAACCCGTGGACCCCGCCACCAATGCCGGGAGAAGTGTCGCCGGGGCGGACGATCCTGGTGGAAGGGCCGAAGTTCGTCCTGGAGCGCTGGGGCGGCGGGACGCGCAAGATCACGCTGCCTGAGGGCAAATCGGGCTGGCTGGTGCCGATCACCGGCGCGGGCTCGGTGGCCGGCGTGAGGTGGCACGCGGGGGAATGCGTGCTGATTTCGGGCAGCGAGGAACTGCACGCCGAGGCCGGCAGCGATTTGCTATTCGCCTATTCCGGCGCTCAGCGGCTCTGATCGCGCCTGCGCACCTCCCTGCCCCGGCCACGCGCCGGGGCGGGGATCACCGGTTGCCGGATGCCTTCTCGAACATTTCCAGCCGCTCGCGATCCTCGTTCGAGACGAACTCGCACGCCAGCATCGTTTTGCCCTTCAGACCCGGGCCCTGTCGCGCGACGATGGAAACAAGCCCCATGTCCTTCATCGGCTGGTCGGCATCGGGCAGGACGCGCGAGAATCCGAGCGAGGATGCGCCCAGTAATCTGATCTTCTCAGGCACCAGATTATAGGTTTCGGCCAGCTTCGCGGCGACCTGCCCATCGATCAGGACGCCCAGCGCCGATCCCGCGAAGAACACTTCCTGCGTCTCGAAGCCGTCGCGCCCGGCGGGGGCGGGCAGGCGATATACGGCCGCGCCGAACCGCGCCGTATCGGGCTTACCCAGCTTCTGCGCCTCTTTGTACAGCCTGGTGGCCGCGTCGTACGAATAAGGCGGCTGGCAGATCGCGGCGGCGAAGAAATCCGGCGCCGGCGTGGCAGGCTCCGCCGCCGGGGCAGGGCCGGCGGCGGCGAATGCGAGCAGCGCGAGCGCGATCATGCCGCAGCAGTGCCCATCAACTTGGGGAAGAACCCCTCATGTGCGACGCGCAGCGCCTCCAGCGTTACAACATCGTCGCGATTGGGGCGTTCGAAGATCAGCCTCTTGCCGCCCGTGCGCCCGAGCGGCTCCGCCTCGACTCCGGCTTCCAGCGCGGCCTGGAGGAAATCCGCCAGCGCGTGATCGTGGACGGTTACGACATAGACGCCCTGATCTTCTGCGAAAAAGGATTCGGCACAACCGAACGGCTGCTTGCGATCGATCATCGCACCGATATCGCCCGCCAGCGCCATTTCCGCGAGCGTCACCGCGATGCCACCATCGGATACGTCATGCACGGCGGAAAGCTGGCCGGACTGGATCGCCCCCCGGATCAGATCACCAGTTGCCTTTTCCGCCGCCAGATCGACGCGCGGCGGCGGGCCTTCCTCGCGACCATGCACTTCGCGCAACCACAGGCTCTGCCCGAGATGCCCGCGCCGCGTGCCCACCACCATTATCACGTCGCCCGATCCCTTGAAGGCAATCGTGGCGGATTTGCTCCAGTCCTTCAGCAATCCGACGCCGCCGATCGCCGGGGTCGGCAGGATCGCGGAGCCGCCACCGGTCGCTTTGCTCTCATTGTAGAGGCTGACGTTGCCGGACACGATCGGATAATCGAGCGCGCGACAGGCGTCCCCCATTCCCTCCAGACAGCCGACGATCTGGCCCATGATCTCGGGCCGTTGCGGATTGGCGAAGTTCAGGCAGTTGGTGATCGCCAGCGGCGTGGCGCCCACGGCGGTCAGATTACGCCATGTTTCGGCGACGGCCTGCTTGCCGCCCTCCACCGGGTCCGCGAAGCAATAACGCGGGGTGCAATCGGTGGTGATGGCGAGCGCTTTGTCGGTGCCGTGGACGCGCACTACCGCCGCGTCGCCGCCCGGGCGCTGCGCGGTGTCCGCGCCGACCATGTGGTCATATTGTTCCCAAATCCAGCGGCGGCTGGCGATGTCCGGCGAGCCCATCAGCGTCAGCAGATCGGCGGCGATGTCGCTGCTTTCCGGCACGTTGGTCAGCGCCTTGGCGGGCGGGGTGGGGACGTGCGGCCGATCATAGAGCGGGGCTTCGTCCGCGAGTGGCCCGAGCGGGATGTCGCACACGACATCGCCCTTCCACTTCAGCACCATCCGGCCGGTATCGGTGACGTGCCCGATCACCGCGAAATCCAGCTCCCACTTCCGGAAGATCGCCTCGGCGAACGCCTCGCGCCCCGGCTTGAGCACCATTAGCATCCGCTCCTGGCTTTCAGACAGCATCATTTCATACGGCGTCATGCCGCTCTCGCGCTGTGGCACGTCGTCCATTACGAGTTCGATGCCGACGCCACCCTTGGATGCCATCTCGACGCTGGAGGAGGTCAGGCCCGCGGCGCCCATATCCTGGATCGCGACGATCGCGTCGGACGCCATCAGTTCCAGGCATGCCTCGATCAGCAGCTTTTCGGTGAACGGATCGCCGACCTGCACCGTGGGGCGCTTCTCTTCCGAATCCTCGGAGAAATCGGCCGAGGCCATCGTCGCGCCGTGGATGCCGTCACGCCCGGTCTTGCTGCCCACGTAGACGATCGGATTGCCGATCCCGGATGCTGCCGAGTAGAAGATCTTGTCGGTATCCGCGACGCCCACCGTCATCGCATTGACCAGGATATTGCCGTCGTAGGCGGGGTGAAAATTCACCTCGCCGCCCACCGTCGGCACGCCGACGCAATTGCCATAGCCCCCGATGCCGTGCACCACGCCGGAAATCAGGTGGCGCATCCTGGGATGATCGGGCCTGCCGAAGCGCAACGCGTTCATGTTCGCCACCGGCCGCGCGCCCATCGTGAACACGTCGCGCAGGATCCCCCCTACGCCCGTCGCCGCGCCCTGATAAGGCTCGATATAGCTCGGGTGGTTGTGGCTCTCCATCTTGAAGATCGCCGCCTGCCCGTCACCAATATCGATCACGCCGGCATTCTCGCCGGGGCCGCAGATCACCCAGGGCGCTTCGGTCGGCAGCTTCTTGAGGTGGATACGGCTGGACTTGTAGCTGCAATGCTCGGACCACATCACCGAGAAGATTCCAAGCTCCACCAGATTTGGCTCGCGGCCAAGCGCGTGGAGAAGTCGGTCATATTCCTGCGGGGAGAGGCCGTGTTCGGCAACGATCTCGGGCGTGATCTGGCTCATGGCTGCGCCTTTAGGGGGCAAGGCCGATCGGAACAACACCAGGATGGCATCGACGCATTGCAATCAATCCCTGGCGCGGATTCTCAACCGGCGGAGCAGGCCGCGTTTCGAGAGCGGCTCGAACATTTCGGTCGGTCCTTCCGGGTCCAGAACCTCATTGTCCGCCAGCCATTTCTGGACATCGTCCAGATCGGGCACCTCATAGGGGATCAGCGTGTGGCCGCCCCCCCGGCGTGCCTCGATCGTGGCGATCAGGCCGTGTTCGGCGATGTCGGCGGCGATAGATGCCGGATCGCAGCCAAGATGCTCCGCCACCAGCCCGTCGCGGATCGCCGCGATGCGCGCGCCATCGTCAACGATGGTGACATCGCATTCGGTATCGAGCCTTAGCGAGCGATTGTTGAAGTTCGACGAGCCGACGCGAACCACCTCCTCATCGATCACCAGCACTTTGGCATGGACGTAGATCGCGCGGCCGGAGGTGGTGACCGGGTGATAAATGCGCAGCCGACCATGAGGATCGTTCTGTTTCAGCGCCTGAAACAGCCGGGCGCGCGCAGTATCCATCGCGATCGGCTCCAGCCAGCCCTGCGCGACGACGGGATTGATGATGACAATCTCGGGCCCGTCCGGCTCCGTCAGGCGCGCCGCGATCGCCTCCGCAACACGGCGTGAAGCGAAATACTGGCTCTCGGCATAGATGCGCCGCCTCGCGCGGGCGATCAGGTGGACGTAGAGGTTCTCTATTTCCAGCACTTCGGGCTGATCGCCGCAGTGCGGCTGGGTGCGGGAAATAGCGACGTCGATGTCCGTGAAGTCGGGGGTCAGGCTGGGCGGCCAGCCTTCGCCGTGGCGCGCGGGCGGGTGGATCGGTCGGCCTCCCGCGATCCGCCAGCGCTCGCGGCACAACTCGCCAAGCGCCGCAGCGACCGGGCCCTCGAGCGCGGTGGTTGCGTCATGCCACGGTTTGTATGGTTTGCCTCGGGGGGTAACACGGTGCACATCGTCGTCGCGATGGTCGCGCGTGTCCCAACGGGCGTCGGTCATGTCGATGCCGCCGCAGAATGCGATCGAATCGTCTATCACCACGATCTTCTGGTGCTGCGACGCGGCGATCGGATGGTGACCGTCAAGCTTCAGGTGGATCCGACGCCGGGCGAACCGCCATTTCGTGAGCGTCCACAGCGTCTTGCCTCGAAACAGCGTCTTCAGCGCGCCTTTGTCCCAGCGCAGGATATATACTTCCAGCCCGGGCGTACGATCCACCAGCCAGCCGATGAAGTCGCCCACCGTCACCGGAGCGACTACCTCCTCGTCGTCGAATACAAGAGAGATGCGCGCGTCGAAATCCCAGCCGACCAGCAGGATTTGCCGACGCGCCCGTTGCATCGCTTCCCATGCCGCACGGAAGTAATTGTCCGCGTCGATGACGACGGAAGCGCGACTGGCGCGCGCGGTGCGCCAGCGGGTATTCGCAGGCAGCGTCACAGTATGTCGCGCACCCGCTCGGGTGGGCGGGCAATGACGACGCCCTTGTCGGTCTCGACTACCGGGCGTTCGATCAGCGCCGGATCGGCGGCCATCGCATCCAGCGCCTCGTCATCGCTGGCCAGCGCCGGCGCATCCTTGCGCAGCGCTGCACGCGGGGCGATGCCGCCGCGCGCATAGAGCCGTGCCAGCGCGTCGCGCGTCGGCGGCGTCTTGAGATACTCGACGATGGTGACGTCCACGCCTGCTTCGTTGAGCAACGCAAGCGCCTCACGGGATTTCGAGCAGCGGGGGTTATGCCAGATAATAGCCTTCATCGCCTCCCTCTAGACCAGCCGGACGCGCGGTCCACCCTTCAGAACGCGCGTGCGCCCGACCCAGAAGGCGAGCGCCGCGAGCAGCGCATAAGCGACCAGCGCGGTCAAAGGTTGCGAGGCGGGGACCGGGTCGATCACCATTGTCGGTTGCGGGCTCAGCCAGTTGAACGCCTGCACCCCCGCCAGCGCGACCGCCAGCACCACCAGCGGCAGCCGCGCGCCGCGCGTACGGCCGGCATAGAAAAGCAGCGCGCCGCCGGTCAGCGCCACTTCCAGCGGCATTTCGATCGCCGGATGATTCCACAAGCCGAGCCCGTAGCGCGCGCCGCCGCCCAGCAACGTCAGATCCGGCGCATGGACCAGCAGGTCAAGAAACCAGTGCGACGCCACCACCGCCGCGCCGATCGCCGCCGCCGGCCACCCACCACCCAGCAAGCGCGTGCCCACCGCCCAGGCCGCCGCGAACCCAAGCGCGCCGATCAGGCTGTGCGTGTAGGGCATGCTGTACAGGTCCATCGCGTTCATGACGGTGAAGCCGGGCACCGCGCGCATATGTTCCGCGCCGAGCAGCACGAACGAGAAAAAGGCGATGTCGACGAGTTGCGCGGCGATGAACAACGGCCCCAGGCGCGGTGCCTTCGGGCTGGTCGCCGCGACGATTGCCGGTGCATAATGGCCGATGAACATGCGCTGCCTCCCCGTCCCCGCTCAGGGAGCGAGCGTCGCCCACGCGCGCGGGCGACGCAAGCGAAAGCGGCTGGTGGCGCGCCCGGCGCTATGGCTGCTTCGCCAGCCACTCCTCCAGCCACTTGATCGTATACTTGCCTTCCTGGAAATCGGGATCGTCGAGCAGGGCCTGATGCAACGGGATGGTCGTCTTCATCCCCTCGATCACGAATTCCTCCAGCGCGCGGCGCAACCGCCGCAGTGCGCCCTGCCGGGTGGTTCCATAGACGATCAGCTTGGCGATCATGCTGTCGTAATAGGGGGGCACCTTGTAGCCGGCGTAAAGCCCCGAATCGACGCGCACGTGCATCCCGCCCGGCGCGTGATACTGTTTCACCATCCCCGGTGAGGGCGCGAACGTGCGCGGGTCTTCGGCGTTAATGCGGCATTCGATCGCGTGGCCGCGGATGTGCACATCCTGTTGCCGCAACGTCAGCGGATGGCCCTCGGCGATGCGGATCTGCTCGCGCACCAGATCGAGGCCGGTCACCATCTCGGTCACCGGGTGCTCAACCTGAAGGCGGGTGTTCATTTCGATGAAATAGAATTCCCCGTCTTCCCACAGAAACTCGATCGTCCCCGCCCCGCGATAGCCCATGTCGGCCATCGCTTTCGCGACGATCCCGCCCATCCGCTCGCGCTCCGCCTCGGAAATGACGGGGGAGGGCGCTTCCTCCAGCACCTTCTGGTGGCGGCGCTGGAGCGAGCAGTCGCGCTCGCCGAGATGGATCGCGTTGCCGTTGCCGTCACCGAATACCTGGAATTCGATGTGGCGCGGGTTGCCGAGATATTTTTCGAGATAGACGGTCGCGTCCCCGAACGCGGCCTTCGCCTCGGTGCCGGCCTGCGCCATCTGCGTTTCGAGCGCCGCCTCGTCGGTCACGACCTTCATGCCGCGCCCGCCGCCGCCGGAGGCAGCCTTGATGATGACGGGATAGCCGGCCTCCGCCGCGATCGCCTTTGCCTCCGCAAGATCCGAAATCGGCCCGTCCGAACCGGGAACGAGCGGCAGGCCAAGCGCACCCGCAGTGCGCTTCGCCTCGATCTTGTCGCCCATCGTGCGGATATGTTCGGGCTTCGGCCCGACGAAGATCAGACCGTGCGCTTCGACGATCTCCGCGAACTTGGCGTTCTCGGAGAGGAAGCCGTACCCGGGATGGATCGCCTCCGCGCCGGAAATCTCGGCGGCCGAAATGATGTTCGGGATATTGAGATAGCTGTCGGCGGCCGCCGGCGGCCCGATACAGATCGCCTCGTCGGCGAGCCGGACGTGCATCGCATCGGCATCGGCGGTGGAATGGACCGCGACCGTCTTGATGCCCATTTCGTGGCAGGCACGATGGATGCGAAGCGCGATCTCGCCGCGATTGGCGATGAGCAGTTTCTTGATCTGCGGCATGTGCGCCTTACTCGACCACGACGAGCGGCTGATCGAACTCGACCGGCTGGCCATTTTCCACCAGCACGGCCTTCACCGTGCCGGCGGTGGGGGCCAGGATCGGGTTCATCACCTTCATCGCCTCGACGATCAGCAATGTGTCGCCGGCCTTCACCTGTTTGCCCGGCGACACGAACGGCGCCGCGCCCGGCTCCGCCGAGAGATAGACCGTGCCGACCATCGGCGAACGCACCGCATTCGCATTGCTCGGCGCAGCCGGCGCCTCTGCCGTGACGAGCGGCGTCGCGGCGACCGGCGCGGGGGCCGCCACCGGCGCCGGGGCGTAATGCATCGCCGGCGCGGCCGCGGCCTTGCGCGCGACGCGGATCTTGCGATCGCCTTCCTCAACCTCGATCTCGGTGAGGTTGGTCACGTCGAGCAGCTCGGCAAGCTGGCGCACCAGCCCGACATCGACCTTCATCGCGCCCTTGTTGTCTTCGTTGTCAGCCATGTGACCAATGTTCCCCTGGGAATTCAGGGCGCGCGCTCTGTCAGAACCGCGCCGCCGCTTCAAGCGCAAGCATATAGGAGGTCGCGCCGAAACCGGCGATCGTTCCCTTCGCGGCGCGCCCGACGAAAGAATGGTGGCGGAATTCCTCCCGCGTGTGTGGATTGGACAGGTGCACCTCGATCACCGGCGTCCGCACCGCCTTGATCGCATCATACAGCGCGATCGAGGAATGGGTGAAGGCACCGGCATTGAGGAGCACGGCCTTCGCGCCCTGTGCCTGCGCCTCGTGGAGCCAGTCGACTAGATGGCCCTCGTGGTTCGACTGGCGCATGTCGATCTCCAGCCCCAGTTCGCGGGCGCGATCCTCCAGCCGCCCGGCGATGTCGTCGAGCGTATCATGGCCGTAGATATCCGGCTCGCGCGTGCCGAGCAGGTTCAGGTTCGGGCCATTAAGGACGTAGACGAGGCCGGTCATCGCGCGCCTTCTCGCATTGCGGGCGAAGGAGCGCAACATCGCCCTGCGCCGCATTGCCCCCATGGGCTTTGAACCCTAGATGGCGCGGCATGACGCACACTGACGGCACCATCTCGATCACCGTTAACGGCGAGCATCGCCGCGTCGCGGCCGGCCTCACGCTTGCTGCCCTCGCGAGCGAACTCGGCCTCGCGCCCGAGAAGGTGGCGGTGGAGCGCAATCTGGTCGTGGTGCCGCGCTCCACGCTTGCCGAGGTGCGGATCGAGGACGGCGACGAGCTGGAGATCGTGCATTTCGTCGGCGGCGGCGATCATGACGACACCTGGACGGTGGCGGGGCGCACCTTCCGCTCGCGGCTGATCGTCGGCACCGGCAAATACAAGGATTTCGCGCAGAATGCCGCCGCACTGGAGGCGTCCGGCGCCGAAATCGTCACGGTCGCGGTGCGCCGCGTCAACGTCAGCGATCCGAACGCGCCGATGCTGACCGATTTCATCGATCCGAAGAAGATCACCTACCTGCCCAATACCGCCGGCTGCTTCACCGCCGAGGAGGCCATCCGCACGCTGCGGCTGGCGCGCGAGGCGGGCGGCTGGGATCTCGTCAAGCTGGAAGTGCTGGGCGAGGCGCGCACGCTCTATCCCGACATGGTGGAAACGCTCCGCGCGACCGAGGTGCTGGCCAGGGAGGGCTTCCTCCCGATGGTCTATTGCGTGGACGATCCGATCGCGGCGAAGCGGCTGGAGGATGCCGGCGCGGTGGCGATCATGCCGCTGGGTGCGCCGATCGGCTCGGGGCTGGGCATCCAGAACGAGGTGACGATCCGGCTGATCGTGGAGGGCGCGGGCGTGCCGGTGCTGGTCGATGCCGGTGTCGGGCAGGCGTCCGATGCAGCGCGGGCGATGGAGCTGGGCTGCGACGGTGTGCTGATGAACACCGCGATCGCAGAGGCGAAAGATCCGCTGGTGATGGCGGCGGCGATGAAGGCGGCGGTGGAGGCGGGGCGGCTCAGCTATCGCGCCGGCCGCATGGGCAAGCGCCGCTATGCCGATCCGTCAAGCCCGCTCGCCGGGCTGATCTAAGGAACCGCACGCGGGCTTGCCCGTTCTCTTCCCAGACAGGCCGCGTGGCCGGCATCTGAGAAGGAGATCGACAATGGGCGAGCTGATCGACAAGGTCAAAGGCAACGTGAACGAAGCCATCGGCAAGGCGAAGCAGGCCATTGCGGACAAGGATCCGGCAACCCGCACCGAGAAGGATGCGAAGCTGGAAGCCGAAGGTGCCGGTCAGGAGCTGAAGGGCAAGGCCCAGCAGGTGGCCGGCTCGGTAAAGGGCGCGTTCGGCAACAAGATCTGACCGACGCGCACAGTTTGAGCTGATGGAAGGGCCGCTCCGGGAAGCCGGAGCGGCCCTTTTCCGTGGACCGGTCCATCAGGAGTAATAGCGGTTCACCGCCTCGCGATGGCGGACAGGGTGGTGCCGGCGGTGATCTGCTCGATGTCCGTCTTCACATGCAGCAAGCGTACGCCGCGCTGCGCCATCGCGCGCTCCAGCGCCGGAGCGAAATCCTCCGTTTGCGTCACCGTTTCGCTCCACCCGCCATAGGCGCGGGCGAGCGCCGCGAAATCGGGGTTGGCGAGACGGGTGGCGGAGACGCGCCCGGGAAACTCGCGCTCCTGATGCATGCGGATCGTTCCATAGGCGCCGTTGTCAACCAGCACGACGAGCATCTCGCAGCCATGCTGCACGGCGGTTGCAAGTTCCTGTCCGTTCATCAGGAAATCGCCGTCGCCGGCCAGCGCCACCACGCCGCGGCCCGGATGGCGCAGCGATGCCGCCACCGCCGCCGGCACGCCATAGCCCATCGCGCCGGCGGTGGGCGCGAGCTGTGTTCCCGGCCCGGCATAGCGCCAGTAGCGGTGCCACCAGCCGGAGAAATTGCCCGCGCCATTGCAGATGATCGTATCTGCCGGCAGCCGCTCCCGCATCGCGGCGACGCACGGACCCAGATCCATGGCGACGCCTGCGCGCGCCTGCGGCGTCGACCAGACGAGATAATCGGCATGTGCCGCCGCGCCCGCGGTTCGGGCCGGGGCATCGATCGACGCAACGGCGCTGGCGAACCCTGCCATCGACGCGCAGATCGCCAGATCGGTGGCATAGGTCATGCCCAGTTCGTCGGCATCGGGATGAACATGCACCAGCCGCTGACCGGGATGATCGGGCGTAATGAGCGTATAGCCGTCGGTGGTCGCTTCCCCCAGCCGCGCGCCTGCGACGAGCAGCAGATCCGCTTCCTTCACCCGCGCGACCAGCGCCGGGTTCGGGCCATAGCCCAGGTTGCCGGCGTAGACCGGGCAATCGTTCGGCACCGCATCCTGCCGCCGGAAAGCAGCGACCACCGGGATGCCGATGCGTTCGGACCAGGCGCCGAAATCGCGGGCTGCGTCCGCGTCCCAGCCCGCACCGCCGATGATCGCGACCGGGCGTTCGGCCGCCGCGAGCAATGCCGCCAGCCGGTCGACCGCGGCGCTGTCGGCCGCCTGCGCGATGCGCTCGACGCGTGGGCGATCGATTGCCTCCACCTCGTCGAGCAGCATGTCCTCGGGCAGCGCGAGTACGACCGGGCCGGGGCGCCCGTTCATCGCGACGGCATAGGCGCGCGCGACATATTCCGGGATGCGCCGCGCATCGTCGATCCGGGCCGCCCATTTGACGACCGGGCCGAACATCGCCTCGAAATTGATTTCCTGAAACGCCTCGCGATCGCGCGTGCCACGATCGACATCCCCGACGAACAGGATCATCGGCTGGCTATCCTGCGTCGCGACATGCGCGCCGATCGAGGCATTGGTCGCACCCGGTCCGCGCGTGACGAAGGCGATGCCGGGACGGTGCGTCAGCGCGCCGTCTGCGCAGGCCATGAAGGCGACGCCGCCTTCCTGACGGCAGGTGACGACTTCGATCGCCGGGGCATCCACCAGCGCATCGAGCACCGCGAGGAAGCTCTCCCCCGGCACGGTGAAGATACGATCGCAGCCTTGCGCCACGAGTTGATCGACGAGGATGCGCCCCCCGGTGCGGATATTGCTCTCCATCCACGCCGTCTAGCCGCGCGGCGGCGGCGGTGGAAGGGTGGCTATTGCTAAGTCGCCCGCCTTGGACGATCCTTTCTCAAGACAGATAAGGAGAGCGAGCGCGTGAGCGATTTCACCCTTGTGGCCGATGGGCTGCGTTTCCCCGAAGGCCCGGTGGCGATGCCTGACGGCAGCATCATCCTGGTCGAGATCGAGCCGGGGCGCATCACCCGCGTTACGCCGGACGGCCGCAAGGAGACGGTCGCGGAGCCGGGCGGCGGCCCGAACGGTCTGGCGATGGGGCCGGACGGCATGCTTTATTGCTGCAACAACGGCGGCTTCGACTGGAACGAGAACGGCGGCTATCTCGCCCCGCACGGGATCGCGAGCGACTATGCCGGCGGTCGTATCGAGCGGATCGATCCGGCCACCGGAAAGGTCGAGGTGCTCTACAGCTCCGGCGACTTCGGCTGCGTGCTGCGCGGCCCGAACGATATCGTGTTCGACAGCCATGGCGGCTTCTGGTTCACCGATCACGGCAAGGTCGATTATGCGAAGCGTGCCCATGACATCGTTGGGATATTCTACGCCAAGGCCGACGGCAGCCACCTCGAAGAGGTGATCTTCCCGTCGAACAACCCCAATGGCTGCGGTCTCTCCCCCGACGGCAAGACGCTGTACGCGGCGGAAACCTACACCTGCCGCCTGATGAAATTTAACATCACCGCCCCCGGCAAGGTGGCGCCCGACGCGGGCCCGGGCGGGCCGGGCATCCCGCTCTATCGCCCGGCGGGGTATAAATTCTTTGATTCGCTGGCGGTGGAGGCGTCCGGCAACATCTGTGTCGCCACGATCGGCGAATGCGGTATCAGCGTGATATCGCCAGCCGGAGAACTCGTCGAGTTCGTCGCCACCGACGATATCTTCACGACCAATATCTGCTTCGGGGGCGATGACATGCAGGATGCCTGGATCACGCTTTCCGGCACCGGCCGGCTGGTCAGGACGCGCTGGAAGCGCCCCGGCCTGAAACTGGAATATTGACCGGTGCGCCCCCGCCATCGCGAAACCCATGTCGTAGACCGGATCGGCTGGCTGCGTGCCGCCGTGCTGGGGGCAAACGACGGCATCCTTTCCGTTTCCAGCATCATCGTCGGCGTGGCGGCGGCGAAGCCCGGTGCGGCGGCGATATTGCTCGCGGGTGTGGCCGCGCTGGTTGCCGGGGCGATGTCGATGGCGGCGGGCGAATTCGTCTCGGTCAGCAGCCAGGCCGACGCGGAAAGCGCCGACCGCGCCAAGGAAGCGGCCGAGCTCGCGGCTGATCCAGAAGGCGAGCATCGCGAACTGGCCGCGATCTATCACGCACGGGGGCTGGACGAGGCGCTGGCCGAACAGGTGGCGAGACAGCTTGCCCGGCATGACGCGCTGACAGCGCACCTGCGCGACGAACTGGGGCTGAGCGACGCCGTGGCCGCGCGGCCCGTCCAGGCGGCGTTCGCGTCGGCGGCCAGCTTCTTCGCCGGTGGCGCGGCGCCGATGCTCGCGGTGTTGATCGCGCCGGCGAGCGCGCTTGCCTGGGCGGTCCCGCTGGTGGCGCTGTTGCTACTGGGCGTGCTGGGCGCGATCGGCGCGAATGCCGGCGGCGCTTCACCGGCGAGGGGGGCGCTGCGCGTGACCTTCTGGGGGGCGGCGGCGATGCTTGTCACCTATCTGATCGGGCATCTGGTCGGCACGACTTTATAGCGGCGGGGCTTGCGATCCGCCGCGCGTCGCGGCACGAGGCGGATCGATGCAGCGCGACACAGTGATTTTCGATTTCGGCGGGGTGATCACGTCATCTCCGTTCGAGGCGTTCAACCGGCTGGAGCGGGAACGCAACCTGCCGACGGATTTCATCCGCAAGGTCAACGCGCTGTCACCGGATGACAACGCCTGGGCGCGGTTCGAGCGGGCGGAGATCGATTCGGCCGGGTTCGACGCCTCTTTCTCGCAGGAGGCGAAGGCGCTCGGCCACGAACTGCGCGGCGAGGATGTGCTGGCGGTCCTTGCCGGGGATATCCGTCCGCGTATGGTCCACGCGCTCGACTGGCTGAAGCGCCACGGTTATCACCTTGGCTGCATCACCAATAATGTGCCGGCGGGCGAAGGCGCCGGGATGGAGCGCAGCCGCGAGCGGGCGAAGGCGGTGACCGAGGTGCTCGCGCGGTTCGATTGCGTGCTCGAATCGAGCAAGGTCGGCGTGCGCAAGCCCGATCCGCGCATCTATCAGATGATGCTCGATCATTTCGCGAAGCCGGCAGCGGCATGCGTCTATCTCGATGATCTCGGCATCAACTGCAAACCGGCGGCAGGGCTCGGGATGCACGCGATCAAGGTGACGGGCGAGGCGCAGGCGCTGGACGACCTTGCCGATGCGCTGGGAGTGGAAAAGGGGTTGTTCTGAAAGGTCGCTGCGGATTTGCGACGAAACCTGAATAGCCATTCAACTTCACTTGCGATGGCTTCAGTCCGGCGGTAATCGGCGGCCCGGACGATGGAGAGTAAGCGCCGATGAAGAAGCTCTACCCCGATGCCGCCGCCGCGCTCGAAGGCGTGTTGTTTGACGGTATGACGATCTGCGCGGGCGGCTTCGGCCTGTGCGGCATTCCCGAGCGGCTGATCGATGCGCTTCTGGCCGCTGGGACGAAGGAGCTCACGATCGCCAGCAACAATGCCGGGATCGACGGCGAGGGGCTGGGCAAGCTGCTGCGCACGCGCCAGGTGAAGAAGATGATCTCCTCCTATGTCGGCGAGAACAAGGAATTCGAGCGCCAGTATCTGTCTGGCGAGCTTGAGGTGGAGTTCTGCCCGCAGGGCACGTTGGCGGAGCGTTGCCGGGCAGGCGGCGCGGGCATTCCCGGTTTCTACACGCGGACGGGGGTGGGCACCGAAGTGGCCAAGGGCAAGGAGATGAAGGAATTCGACGGCGAGGAATATATCCTTGAACGCGGCATCCGCGCGGACCTGTCGATCATCAAGGGATGGAAGGCGGACGAGGCGGGGAATTTGATCTTCCGCAAGACCGCGCGCAACTTCAACCAGCCGATGGCGACCGCCGGGAAGGTGTGCGTCGCCGAGGTGGAGGAGATCGTGCCGGTTGGCGCGCTCGATCCCGATCAGATCCATCTGCCCGGCATCTACGTGAACCGGCTCGTGCTCGGCGCGCCCTATGACAAGAAGATCGAGTTTCGCACGACGCGCGCGAGGGAGGCGGCATAATGGCCTGGACACGTGACGAGATGGCGGCACGCGCGGCGAAGGAATTGCGCGACGGTTTCTACGTAAACCTCGGCATCGGCATTCCCACCCTCGTGGCGAACCATATTCCGGCGGGCGTGGAGGTGACGCTCCAATCCGAGAACGGGATGCTCGGAATCGGGCCGTTTCCGTATGACGACGAGGTCGATCCCGATCTCATCAACGCCGGCAAACAGACGATCAGCCAGCTGCCGCAATCGGTGTATTTCGGGTCGGAACAGAGCTTCGCCATGATTCGCGGCGGGCATATCGATCTTACGGTGCTCGGCGCGATGGAAGTGGCCGAGAACGGTGACATCGCGAACTGGATGATTCCCGGCAAGATGATCAAGGGCATGGGCGGCGCGATGGATCTCGTTGCCGGCGTGAAGAAGATCATCGTGGTGATGGAGCATACTTCCAAGAACGGCGATCCGAAGTTCATTCCCGCCTGCACGTTGCCGCTGACCGGCAGGAACGTGGTGGACATGGTCATCACCGATCTGGCGGTGTTCCAGCGGCCAGATCACAATTCGCCGTTCAGGCTGATCGAGCTTGCGCCCGGAGTCACCGCCGACGAACTGGCCGCCAAGACGACCGCGCATTATGAGGTGGCGGTGGCGGCCTGAGCCGTCTCACGCAATTTCTTTACGGAAAAAGCATCGGAAACGGGCTTTCGCGAAAGCCTGCTTTCCGGTTAATGCGCTGCCATCATGGTAAGCCGCCCCCTCACGCTTTACGAGAAGGTCTGGAACGCGCATGTCGTGGAACGCCGCGACGATGGCACCTGCCTGATCTATATCGACCGTCATCTCGTCCATGAGGTGACCAGCCCGCAGGCGTTCGAGGGGCTTCGAGCCGCTGGCCGCAAGGTGCGCCGCCCCGATCTGACTCTCGCGGTGCCGGATCATAACCTGCCGACCACCGCGCGCGTCGATGCGGCGGGGCGGGAATTGCCGATCGCGGATCCCGAAAGCGCGACGCAGCTTGCCGCGCTGCGCCAGAATGTCGCGGAATTCGGTGTGCCCTATATCGATGCGCTCGCAGCCGAGCAGGGGATCGTCCACGTCGTTGGCCCGGAACAGGGCTTCACGCTGCCGGGAACCACCGTGGTGTGCGGCGACAGCCACACCTCCGCCCATGGCGCGCTGGGCGCGCTCGCGTTCGGGATCGGCACCAGCGAGGTGGAGCATGTGCTCGCCACGCAGACGCTGCTGCTGTCGCAATCCAGGACGATGGAGGTCCGCGTCGACGGCACGCTCGGCTTCGGCGTCAGCCCGAAGGACGTGATCCTCGCGATCATCGGCCGGATCGGCGCGTCGGGCGGCTCCGGCCATGTCATCGAATATACCGGGGATGTGATCCGTGCGATGTCGCTCGAGGGCCGGCTCACCGTCGCGAACATGTCGATCGAGGGCGGCGCGCGCGCCGGGATGATCGCGCCGGACGACACCACCTTCGCCTATCTCAAAGGCCGCCCGATGGCGCCGACCGGCGCGGACTGGGAGCGCGCGGTGGCGTGGTGGCGCTCGCTCGCCACCGATTCGGGCGCAGGTTACGACAAGCGCGTCGTGCTGGCGGCCAGCGATATCGCCCCTGGCCTCACCTGGGGCACGAGCCCGGAAGATGTGGTGGCGATCACCGGCGTCGTGCCGAGCCCGGATAGCTTCGCCGATCCATCCAAGCAGGCGGCGGCACAAAAGTCGCTCGATTACATGGGCCTGGCCCCCGGTATGCGGATGGAAGACGTGGCGATCCAGCACGTCTTCATCGGAAGCTGCACCAACAGCCGGATCGAGGATCTTCGCGCAGCCGCGGCGGTGGCGAACGGGCGCAGCGTGGCCGATGGGGTGCGCGCGATGGTCGTCCCCGGCTCCGGCCTGGTTAAAAGGCAGGCGGAGGAAGAGGGGCTCGATCGCATCTTCACCGCCGCCGGGTTCGAATGGCGTGAGCCGGGCTGCTCGATGTGCCTGGCGATGAACCCGGACAAGGTGCCACCGGGCGAACGCTGTGCCTCCACCAGCAACCGCAATTTCGTCGGGCGGCAGGGGCCCGGCGCGCGCACGCATCTCGTCTCGCCGGCAATGGCGGCGGCGGCGGCGGTGAGGGGCAGGCTTGCCGACGTCCGTGAACTGATGGGATAAAAAGAGGGGAAGAGGCATGAGGAAGGTGCTGGTTCTGCTGGTTGCGGGCTCGCTGCTGAGTGGCGTCGCGGCGTATGCGGCGATCGCGCATACGAATACTGTCGCCAAGGTTCGAACGACGCGCTGATCGGCGCGCGAGGAGTGATGAAATGGACGCCGTGACGCATGTTTCCGGCCGCGCCTATCCATGGGGCCAGAAGAACGTCGATACCGATGTTATCATCCCGGCGCATTGGCTCAAGACGATCACCCGCGCCGGGCTCGGTCGGGGCGCGTTTGAAACGGTGCGCGCGGTGCCGGGCAATGTGTTCGATGATCCGGCCTATGCCGGCAGCCCGATCCTGATCGCAGGCGATAATTTTGGTTGCGGCTCGAGCCGCGAGCATGCCGCCTGGGCGCTTGGCGATCTCGGTATCGCGGCGGTGATCGCGCCCAGCTTCTCGGATATCTTCTCCGGCAATGCCTTCAAGAATGGCATCGTCACCGTGGTGCTGCCGCAGGAGGCTGTCGATCGTCTGCTGGAGGTCGCGAGGACCGATCCGATCACGATCGATCTCGAAAATATGACCGTGACGACGCCGTTTCAGGATCGCTTCGAATTCGCGCTCGATCCGTTTCGTCGCCAGTGCCTGATGCAGGGGCTGGACGAGATCGGGCTGACACTGGAGCGCGACACGGCGATCGCGCATTACGAAGGCAAGATCGACGCCGGCCGGCCGTGGGTGAACTTGCGCGCGGCATAAAAAACCTTCCGCGCAAACCCTCTGGACGCGCAGCGCCGCGCGCTGCAAGAGGATACCGTTAATTCGAAAAAGCCGCACCCGCGCCGGTAAACGGCGCGTGCTGGCCAAGAGAGGGAGCGGATATGCGCGCATTGTTGTCCACCGCGATCGGCGGACCTGAAACGCTGACGGTCGGAGAGTTGCCCGATCCCACGCCCGGTGCGGGTGAAGTGCTGGTCGCCGTAAAAGCATGTGCGATCAATTTCCCCGATGTGCTGGTGATCGAGGACAAATATCAGTTCAAGCCGCCGCGCCCGTTCGCCCCGGGCGGCGAGATTTCGGGTGTGGTCGAGGCGATCGGCGAGGGCGTCACGGCGTTCAGGCCCGGCGATCGCGTGATGGGCAACACCGGCATGGGCGGCCTGTGCGAAAAACTCGTCATGCGCGAAAACGCGCTCTATCCGCTGCCGGCCGAGCGCAGCTTCGAGGAGGGGGCCTCGATGCTGCTCACCTATGGCACGACGATCCATGCGCTGGTCGATCGGGGCCATATCAGGTCGGGCGAGACGTTGCTGGTGCTAGGCGCGGCCGGGGGCGTTGGCCTTGCGGCGGTGGAGCTGGGCAAGGCGTTCGGCGCGCGCGTGGTGGGCGCGGTATCCAGCGAGGAAAAGGCGCAGGCGGTGCGCGAGGCGGGCGCAGACGACGTGCTCGTATATGGCCGCGGGCCGTTTTCGAAGGACGAATCCAAGGCCCTCGCCGACGCATTCAAGGCAAAGGCCGGCCCGGACGGATTCGATCTCGTCTATGATGCGGTCGGCGGGGACTATGCCGAGCCGGCGGTCCGCTCGATGGCATGGGAAGGGCGCTATCTGGTGATCGGCTTCCCCGCCGGCATTCCCCGGCTGCCGCTGAACCTGACGCTGTTGAAGAGCTGCGACGTGTGCGGCGTTTTCTGGGGCGCCTTCGCCGCGCGCGAGCCGGCGCGCAACCGCGAGAATATCGGGCGCCTCTTCGATCTGTGGGCGGCGGGCAAGATCGCGCCGAAGATCACCGAGGTATTCCCGTTGGAAAAGGGCGGCGACGCGATCGCCAAACTCGGTTCGCGCAGCGCTATCGGCAAGCTGGTGGTGCGCGTCGCTGACTAAGGTGCGTCAGAGCGCGCAATCCTGGCGGCGTTGCGCGCGCGCCGCTCCCTGCCTATCTCGTTGCCAAGAATATTTTGGGAGCAGACATGACAACCTTCGACGATCGCGAACGTGCCTTTGAGACAAAGTTCGCGCGTGACGAGGAACTGGCGTTCCGCATCGTCGCGCGCCGCAACCGTTTGCTTGGGCAATGGGCAGCCGAACTGATGAAGCTGACACCGGCCGAGGCGGATTCCTACGGCAAGACAGTGATCCATGCCGATCTGGAAGAGGCCGGCGACGACGATGTGGTGCGCAAGCTGCTCGGCGATCTCACCGCGGCGGGCGTGGATGTCGACGAGGCCGCCGTCCGTCGCGCCGTGGAGGAACAAACCGTCGAGGCGCGCCGCCAGTTGATGGAAATCCAATAATGCCGATGGCGGCCGACGACATCGCCGCGTTGATCCGGGAGGGCATTCCCGACGCGGAGGTGGAAATCACCGACCTTGCCGGCGATGGCGATCACTATGCGGCGCGCGTCGTGAGCGGTACTTTCGCCGGCATGACGCGCGTGAAGCAACATCAGGCGGTGTACGCCGCGCTCGGCGGTCGCATGGGGGGCGCGCTTCATGCCTTGCAGCTGACCACCGCAGTCCCGAAATAGCGACCAGCGATAGTTGAGGAACCGGCGATGACCGACGACGTACAGGCCCGCATCGATGCGGTCGTGAAGAATAATGATGTGGTGCTGTTCATGAAGGGCAGCCCGCTATTCCCGCAATGCGGCTTCTCCAGCCGCGCGGTGGCGATTCTCCAGCATCTCAATGTCGAGTTCGAAAGCGTCGATGTGCTGCAGGATCAGGGCATCAGGCAAGGTATCAAGGCGTATTCGGACTGGCCGACTATTCCGCAGCTTTATGCTGGCGGCGAGTTCGTCGGGGGGTCGGACATCATGATGGAGATGTACGAATCGGGCGAACTGGCAGAACTGTTCGCGGGCACCGCGAAGGTCGGTTGACCGGGTGAGGGCGGGGCATCGCGAGATCGAAGAAGCGACGCACCCGCCCTGCTGAAGCGTTTCCACGCTCGGTACACAACATACCCTGCACCCCGCGTGCCAATCCGGCCAACGGACGGAGCCACGCCAGATACGAAGGTTAACGCGAATTCGGCTTCGTTGCCGAATGTAAATTTCCCCGACAGACGCGGCGCCGGCGGGCTGTTTCCCGCAGCCTATTGACCACAGGTGTAATCGATGTAATTACATCCGTAATCGATAGGAGGCGCGAATCGTGGCCGAACGTATCAGTGATGCCGAGCATGCGGTGATGGAAGTGCTGTGGGATGATTCCCCGCTCACCGCGCAGGAAGTTGCGGAACGCGTAGGCCCCGAGCGCGGCTGGAGCGTGAACACCGTCAAGACCCTGCTCGGCCGGCTGCTCGCGAAGAGCGCGATCGCGCATGAAGAGGATGGGCGGCGGTATCTGTATCGCCCCACAGTCGAGCGCAACGATTACGTCTCTGGCGAGTCGCGACGGCTTATCGATCGACTGTTCGGCGGCAAGCTGACGCCGCTCGTCGCCCATCTTGCTGAGCGCGATGAACTTTCCGCGCAGGACATTGCCGAAATCGAGGCGCTGCTGAAGGCGCTGAAACAATGATCGGCTGGGCGGTGGAGGCGCTGCTTGCTTCGGCGATACTGATCGCGCTGGTGCTGGCGATCCGCGTTCCCGTTCGCCGCGCGTTCGGCGCGCCGGTCGCTTATGCCTTGTGGTTGCTGCCCGTGCTGCGGCTGACGCTTCCCCCACTGCCAACGACGTTGCGGGACGGTTTGGCCGCTCCGATGGCGGCACCGCTCCGGCAGGTGGGGCAGCAGGTTACATGGATGATCCTGCCAGCCGCGGTGCCCGATGCCGTCCCCGCCGGGCCGGACCTGATCGCGCTGTCGGCCAGCGCGCTGGTGATCCTGTGGAGCATCGGCGCGCTCTGTTTCATCGGTTGGCAGCTGATCGCTTATGACCGTTTCCGTCGCCGGCTGCTCGCCGCCGCGACGCCGCTCGACCGCATCGGCGGAGTGACGATTGTCGCCAGCCCGGCCGCCTCCGGGCCGCTAGCCTTCGGCATCGCGCGGCGCTTTGTCGCGTTCCCGCGGGATTTCGTCGGCCGCTATGATGAGGCCGAACAGGCACTGGCGCTGGAGCATGAGCTGGGTCACCATGCGCGCGGCGATCTGATCGCGAACTGGATCGCGCTCGCGGTGCTGGCGCTGCACTGGTTCAATCCGATCGCCTGGTTCGCGTTCCGTGCCTATCGCGCCGATCAGGAGATGGCGAACGACGCGCGCGTCCTTGCCGGGCGGAGCGCCGCGGAACGGCACGCTTACGCCTGCGCTATCGTCAAGGCGGCGCATGGCGGAGCGATCGCCGCCGCGTGTCACCTGCATACAGTAAATGATCTGAAGGGGAGATTGCGCATGCTTTCGACGCCCGCCACCCGCACGCGCATTTTCGCAGGCACCGCCGCGATCGCTGCACTCGGCATATCGGCACTCGGCCTCACCGCCTCCGGCACCGCAGCTGCCGCGAAGGTGCGCGCTGGGATGGAGCGCGCCACCGGCGTGGATATTGATGCGCTGGAGCCCGTCGCGCTGCTTCGTGCGCCACTCGTCCCACCCGTGCCCGAAGCGCCAGTCGCGCCCGGGGCGGGCGAGGATAGGCACCGCGCCGTTGTCCAGCGCGATGGTGCGGCGCAAGTCCGTGAGGGTGCCGAGGCCGACGCCTATGTCGCCGCCAACGCCCTGCCCGTTCCGCCGCAACCTCCCGTACCGCCTTTGGGCGATGCGGTGAGGCCGCCCGTTCCGCCAGCGCCGCCATCGTCCGCGGAAATCGATCGGAGGGTGGCGCGCGCGATGGCGGCGGCCCCGACGGTCCTGTCGAAAGCGTGTGGCGGCGAAGGGCGAATGACGCTCAACACAAGCGAGAATGGTCGCAGGGCGATCGTGATATGCACCGATCGCATCGCCCGCGCCGGTGAGGATGGCGCACGCCGCGCCGAGCTGGCTTCGGTGGACGCGACGGCGATCAGGCGCCGGGCAATGGCCAGCGCGATCGCCGGCATCCGCGCCACCCGCGCCTCGATCGCGGCCAATCGCAGCATGCCGGAGGAAGCGCGCCGCGAAACGCTGGCCGAGCTGGATCGCAGCATTGCCGAGATGGCACGGGACGACACCGACGAGCAATGATCGGTTCCGGGGAGGAAGCCGGTGGCCGGTCACCGCCAAGACAGTGGCGGGGCCGGCCATTTATCGTCGCTTTCCCTTGCCTTCGATCTCTCCAGCCGCCATCTCCGGGCAATGGACGAGCCACCGACCGGCATCGCGATCGCGCTCGAACCGCTGGTTACGCGGGTGCTGGCGCCTAATCCGTCGCCCTATACGTTCACCGGCACGCAAACCCATATCGTCGGAACGCGCGATCTTGCGGTGATCGATCCGGGGCCGGCGGATGAGGCGCATCATGCCGCGCTGCTCGCAACGATCGCGGGCCGCCCAGTGACGGCGATCGTCATCACACACCATCACCGCGATCATTCCCCCGGCGCGATCCGTCTGAAGGCGGAAACGGGCGCGCCGATCGTCGGCGCGGCTCCGTTTCATCTATCGGACGATGGGCCGCGCGCCGATGCGGCGTTCGATGTCGATTATGCGCCCGATCAGGTCCTGGACGAAGGCGATCGCGTGGCGGGCGCGGGCTGGACGCTGGAGGCGATCGCCACGCCAGGCCATACGTCCAATCACCTCGCCTTCGCGCTGCCGGAGACGAAGGCGCTTTTCTCCGGCGACCATGTGATGGGCTGGTCCACCAGCGTCGTTTCGCCGCCCGATGGCAACATGAGCGCGTACATGTCGAGCCTGGAGAAACTCGCCAGTCGCGATGATCGCATTTATTATCCCGCCCATGGGGAAGCGATAGAGCGACCACAACGGCTGGTGCGCGGGTTGCTCGGGCACCGCAAGCAGCGGGAGGGTCAGATACTGCGGCTGCTCGACAAGGGCGTCGGCACGGTACCCGCGATGGTGGAGCAGATGTATGCCGGGATCGATCGGCAGTTGTTCGGTGCGGCAGAGCGGTCGGTGCTGGCGCATCTCATCGATCTTGAACAGCGCAGGCTGGTTCAGTCGGAAGCGGATTCGTGGAAAAGACGCGCGTAAGGCCGTTCATCGTCGATTTCCTCGCGGCATTGGCGATATTGCTGCTGCTCGCGGGGGGCGGCTTGTGGCTGGCGCAACGCTACGTCGCCGCGCGGCTCGCGCCTGATCCGACGACGATTGCTAATGCCAGCCTTTCCGGCCTGCGCGAGCAAAATCGCCTGTCCGCCTTCGCTGCGCGTTTCGTCGCAGTGGTCACCTCGAAGCAGTCGCAGTTTGGCCTGAGCGCGGAGCGCACCACGATCATGCCGGGAATGGTGCGTTACGAGGTTGATCTCGGCCGCCTGTCGCAGCGCGACGTGGCGTGGGACGATACGACGAAAACACTCTCGGTTCGTTTGCCAGCGGTGGATGTGACGCCGCCCGCGATAGATCTCAATGCGATCCGCAGCTATGGCTCAGGCGGCGTCTTGATGACGCTGACCGATGCCCGCGAAACGCTCGATTCCGCTAACCGCAGCGCCGGGCAAGCGGAATTGCTGAAGCAAGCGCGCACGGCGCCGATGATGAACATGGCGAAGGATGCCACGCGCCGCGCGGTCGAGCGCAGCTTCGCGATGCCGCTCAAGGCGGCGGGCATCGACGCGACCGTAAATGTGCGCTTCGCCGATGATCCGCGGCGGACCGATGAACACTGGGATATCAGTCGCAGTCTGGACGATGTGCTAGGTAACCGATCCTAATTCACAGATTAGACAAAAATGAATTGATCGTTTCAAGTTTTACCGCGATCAAAAGCACTTTCTTATTTTCGGCTGTATAAATCATAATATAACGATGCCTTGCCAAGCGATATTGTTTTCATCGCATTTTATATTAGTATCGAAGCTAACGCCCGAGTCGTTTTACCGGCTCGAGGGGTGCAGGGTCGCATAGCATGAGCTTTTTCGAAGGGGTTCTGTTATGCCAAAGTTAAATATTGCCGCAGCATCACTTATCCTCACCGTCACAGCCGTTTCGGCGGGGGCGGCGTCGCCTGCTGTCGCAGGGCAGACCCAGGTGGCGACAATTGGCGGCTGTTACGACTGTCTGGGAAATTACGATACGCCGGTGCTGTTCTTCAACAATACTACTGGCGGCACTTTGAATAACGCCCAGATAGTGTTGAATGGCTATCAGGGGCTGAATAATGGGCGTACTGCGACCGTTTCGCTTGGTTCGCTAGGCAGCGGCACGACAAACTTTGCGTGGGGTTCGCTGCCCGGTGTCCCTGGCGGAACCACGCCGTTCAGTTTGACAGCGTATGATTATGACGACGAGTTTGGCGGAACGGCTTACGCGATCCCGACAAACGATTGCGGCCAGCCTGCAGGGTGCGTTGCGGGCGGCGGGCCCTATTGGTATGCTCACACGGGCAACTTTAGCGTCACGTTCACCGCGACCGTTTCCGGCGGCCAGTATGACGGGCAGTCAGTCTATTCGGTATTCAGCCCGCAGACAAACGCGACCGGCGGCTTCATCGGATGGGAAGGGCTGGATCCGAACGGCTATTCAGAGTCGCCCTATGATATTCATAGCGGCACGGTCACCGGTGACCTGGCGAACATCTTTCTGGGAACTGTTCCGGCCGGAGTACCGGAGCCGGCGACCTGGGGGATGATGATCGCCGGCTTCGGCCTCGTGGCCGGCGCGCTGCGCGTTCGGGGTCGTCGCGTCGCTGCCGTTTGATCGGAGCGCCGCCGTCTTCGCGCCGGCGGTGGTTTGTAGCGGCGGCGTTTACCTAGGTGCTCCCGCGCGCATTCCCTTGATTGCGCGGGCCGCCCGGTCCATCTGGGCGGGATGGAGCAGCCCACCAATCTGCGCGGCCTGGATCTGCGCGCCGAGATCGATCGCCTCCGCAAGGAGCGCAACGCCGTCATCCTGGCGCATTATTATCAGAAGCCGGAAATTCAGGATCTGGCCGATTTCGTAGGCGACAGCCTGGATCTGAGCCGCAAGGCGCAGGCGACTGACGCCGATGTAATCGCCTTCTGCGGCGTCCGGTTCATGGCCGAGACGGCGAAGATCCTGTCGCCTGACAAGATCGTCGTGCTGCCCGACATGGATGCCGGGTGCAGCCTGGAAGACAGCTGCCAGCCGGAAGAGTTCGCGGCCTTCCGTGCGCAGCATCCGGATGCGATCGCGCTGACCTATATCAACTGCTCGGCCGCGGTGAAGGCGCTGTCCGACGTGATCGTCACCTCGTCCTCGGCGGAAAGGATCCTGTCGCAGATTCCGAAGGGCCAGCCGATCATCTTCGGCCCCGATCGCAATCTCGGTGGCTATCTGGCGCGCAAGACCGGCCGCGAGCTGATCCTGTGGCCGGGCGTGTGCATCGTGCACGAGGCGTTCAGCGAAACGGAATTGCTGAAGCTGAAGGCGCAGCATCCCGGCGCGCCCGTCGCCGCGCATCCCGAATGCCCGGCGGTGATCCTAGATCATGCGGATTATGTCGGCTCGACCAGCGGTATCCTCGAATATGCCAAGTCGTTTCCCGGCGACACGCTGATCGTCGCGACCGAGCCGCACATCATCCACCAGATGGAAAAGGCGCTGCCGGGCAAAGCCTTTATCGGCGCGCCTGGCGCGGACGGAAACTGCAATTGCAACATCTGCCCGTATATGGCGCTCAACACGATGGAGAAGCTTTATGTCGCGCTGCGCGATCTGGAGCCGCGTATCGAGCTGGACGAAGAACTGCGGCTGAGTGCGAAAAAGAGCCTTGACGCGATGCTGGCAATGGCAAGCGCGACGGTGGGGCAGGGCGATCTTGGCCCAGCGCAAGTGAAGGGCGACTGAGCAACTGGCGGTTGCGAATCCCGCGCCAGCCGGCGCGAACCGCGTTCAGGCAACGAGCTCGATCAGTCCCTCGAACAGGCGCCGTCCTTCGATGCCGCCGTGTGCGGGCTCGATCCGACGCTCTGGGTGCGGCATCATGCCCAGCACGTTGCCAGCGTCGTTGAGTACGCCCGCGATTGCGCGCGCGCTGCCATTGACGTCCTCGGCATATCGAAAAGCGACGCGGCCTTCGCCTTCCAGCCGGTCCAGCGTCGCCGCATCCGCGAAGTAATTGCCGTCGTGATGCGCGACCGGAATTTTGATGCGCTCACCGGCGGCATAACGGCTCGTGAAGGCCGACTGTGCGTTCTCCACCGTCAACGCGACATCGCGACACACGAAATTCAGGCCGGCGTTGCGCATCAGCGCCCCGGGCAGCAGCCCCGCTTCGGTCAATACCTGGAAGCCGTTGCAGATCCCCAGTACCGGCATCCCCTTCGCCGCCGCATCGGAAACCGCGCGCATGATCGGTGAGCGCGCCGCCATCGCGCCGGAGCGAAGGTAATCGCCGTAAGAGAAGCCCCCCGGCAGCGCGACGAGGCGTGCATCGTCCGGCAGTTCGCTCTCTCCATGCCACACCATGGCCGGCTTGCGCCCGGTCACCGCTTCCAGTGCCACCGCGATGTCACGGTCGCAGTTCGATCCCGGAAAGACGATGACCGCGGTTTTCACTTCGCCGGCTCCAGACGCTCGATGCGATAATTCTCGATCACGGTGTTGGCCAGCAACTGGCGGCACATCGAATCGATCGCGGCATCATCCGTGGAATCGGCGACGTCCAGTTCGATCAGCTTGCCGACGCGTGCGTCGTTGATCCCGGAAAAACCGAGCCCGGCAAGGGCGTGTTCGATCGCCTTGCCCTGCGGGTCGAGCACGCCGGGCTTGAGTGTTACATGGATGCGCAGCTTCATGCGCGCGCCTATGCCGTTTCGCGCGCCGGCCCGCAACCTTAACGCGATGTTGACGTTGATCTGCGATCATCAGAGTTGCGGGGGTGAGGATCGATGTATGATCTCAGGTATCGCAACGGCTCTGTTCATTGCCCTGTTCGCTTTTGGCGGTGAATATTTCGGATGGGAAGACCCGGGCGGACGCGTCAGCACCGCGCTGCTCGCGGCGTTCGTTCTCGGGGTAATCGTAGGCTATCGCTTCAAGGGCTGATCGCCACGCGGCTGCGCGGCTAGTCGGCTGATCAGCACCGCGCTGCGCAGCGCCTGCCGCGGCAGGCTGGCGAGATCGACCCATTCGCCATCGGCATGGGCGTTCCCCGTCGATGCGCCCATGCCACCCATCGTCACCGCATCCGCCGCGACGAAGCTTGAATCCGCGGCGCCACGCTTTGCCGGATCATATTCCGGCATCTCGGGCAGCGCGAGATCGCGGTTGACGCGATTCAGCTCGGCCAGAAGCGCACGATTGGCGATGGTTGGCGGCATCGTTGGATACCCTTCAGAAAAAGCGATCGTCGCCGTCGTTCCGGACAGATGGTGAGCGACAATATCCTCCATCCGCCCGCGTATCCGCGCTTCCTGCTCAGGTGTCAGCGCGCGCAGATCGCCGCGCGCGACGGCGTCGGACGCGACGATATTGGGCTTGCCGGTGCCGGTCGCGATAAAACCTGCAGTGTCGAACGCGGCGGGCGTGCCGCCGGCCATCACCCCTACGTTGTAGGTGAGGTTCTGCTCGGGAAGTTCGCGACGGAACGTGTCAAGGATGCGCGCGAGTTCGTAAATCGCGCCATATCCCAGCTCAGCCCCGAACACCGCGCTCGAATGGCCGGTGCGGCCCTTGGCCACGATGTCCCAAGTGAGTGATCCGCGCCGCGCGATGGTAGCGTAGTCCGCGCCGTCCTCTGTCGCCACATTCTCATATTCGAGCGCCACATCGGCCCATTTTCCCGCGGCTATCAGATCGCTCCGCGCGGCATCCTGCGGTGTGCCGGATCGTTCCTCGTCTCCGGTCAGCACCACCTTGATATCGGCGTCGCGCAAAGTTCCGGCCGCCTGCATCGCGCGCAGCGCAGCAACGATAACCACCAGCCCGCCCTTGTCGTCACCCACGCCAGGGCCGATCGCACGACCGCCCTCGCGCCTGAAGCCGATAAACGGGCTGGACGGCTCGAACACCGTGTCGAGGTGTCCGATAAGCAGGATGCGCTTGCCGCGTCCGTTGCCGATGTGTGTCGCGACAATATGCCCGGCGCGGCCGGTGGCGCGCATGTCGATCCACTTTACGTCGAAGCCGAGCGGGGTGAGTTCCGCGCGCATCATCGCGCCCACCGTGGCCACGCCAGCCAGGTTGAGCGTGCCGGAATTCTGCTTCACCAGCCGCTCCAGCAGCGCCTCGTTGCGGGCGGTTTCGGCCCCGACGGTGGCCCGCATCGTTTGTTCTGGAGCGCTGTTCGCGGCGGTGGCGAGCAGCAGCGCTAAGCCGGCAAAGGCGACGCGAATGAGCATATGGCGAACTCCATTGAGTGTCCGTGCGATCCTGACGACGGCGGACGGCCTTGTCGACTGCGGGATACGTGGAGGCAGCGTGAACGGCGTGTTAGAAATTGTTGCCGGGCACCTCTGGCGTTGAACGGCTCCCCGCGTCCGATCATTCGGTGATGGCAGTACATAAGCGGCGCAGGAGGAACGCATGACGATTTTGCTGGTGGCGGGCATGCTGCTCGGCGGGATGGAGGGCATCGAGGCGCACCGCGTGACGCTCGATCATTCTGCAGGTGCGGTGGAGGCGGTTTATCGCGGCGCGGTGGACGTGGCGCATCGTCAGCTTGGTACGGTCGCCGGTGCTGGCCGCGCGAGCACTCTTCGGTGCCACTGGTCGGCGATGGTGCGGGTGGAGCGGGAGGCGCGGCATCCCGCAGGCCACCTGCTTTCCCGCAGCATCGCCAGCGAGGCGCCGTTAAGCGGAAGCCGTGCCGGCTGGTGCGAAGGTCAGCGCGGCGCGATCGTGGACGAGGTGGCGCGTCGTGCCGACAGGTTGCGCGATCATGTGATTGACGTCGCGGCGCGTGATCGCGAGGTTCTGCTGGCCGAGCTGGATGCCAGTGCACGCCCCCGGAGTTGAGATGCGTTACGCCGAAACACTTGCCGCCGCCGCCTTGCTGGTGCTGATCGCCTGGCCCGCCGCCGCGCAGGTTTCTCTGGGCGGATCAGTGGAGGTTGCGACCGACGAGCGCCGACGCGGAATCAGCTGGAGCGAGGGAAAGGCCGCCCCTGCCGCGTCGCTGTCGCTCCAGCTTCCGTCGGGTTTCGACATCGGCGCGCGTGTCACGGGCCTTCGTGGCAGCCCTCGATCGGGCGGGGCGGACGCGGTGGTCGATGCGTCGATCGGATATGGTGGCGATCTCGGGCTCGGGTTTCGCGGGGAAGGGTTCGTCGTCGCGCATGCCTTTACCGGCGCACGCGGGCGCATGGATTACCTGGAGGGCGGGCTGGGCCTGACTTATCAGCTCGGCCCGGCTCAGATCGGTGCCGATGCGCGCTACGCCCCGGCACAGAGCGCGATCGGCGGCGACAATCTTTATGTCGCGGCCCGCGCCCAGCTTGGCCTTCCGGCGACGCCCTATACTTTCGCCGCCAGCATCGGCCGTTCCTCCGGCGCCGTCGATGATCCGTTGCGGGCGGCGCGGCTGCGACCCGGCGGCAATTATAGCGACTGGCTGGTCGGTGTCCGGCGTGTGACCGGGCCGGTTTCACTTGGGCTGGACTATTCGGGCACCAGCATCGATCGCGTGATGGCGTCACCCTATGCGGATGCGCGGAACAGCGGCGATCGGCTGACGGCGCGGGCCAGCTTCTCCTTCTGACCACGGAACCTCGTCCGAACACGATCGGTTGAACGCGCATTCCGATGCCAAGGAGGCTTTCGATGCGAGTTTTCCCGATGATATTTGTCGGCGCCGCTATAGCCGCGATCACGCCCGCCGCTGCCCAGACCAACGTGCAGGCGCAAGACCCCGATGCGCCTCACGCGCCGCTCCCTTACGATCGCGGCTATGACAAGGACAGCCCGCGGACCGAGGCGATCGACGCCGCGGGGCGCCCTGCGGTAAACGCCGCAAACCGCGCCGCGCTGGCTGACAGCTCGTCGCAGGCTGCGGCGCAGGCAGACGTGCAAGCGGCGGATTCAGCGCAGTACGCGGCGGATGTGGCCGCCTACCGTCAGGCGATGCATGCGCATCACCGGGAAATTGCGCGCGACGAAGCGCGCTATGCGCGGCAGGAGCGCGCCTATGCTGACGCGATGGTCGATTGGCGACGGCAGGTTTATGCCTGCAAGCACGGCAGCAACGCGGCGTGCAACGCGCCTACGCCCGACCCGGCGGATTATCAGTAAAGTGTCGCTTTGAATATCAACGGCGCCGCGACACAGCGCCGTTAACCGTCATGAATGGGTGCGCCGGCCGACAGCGGCAATCTGCTGAGCGAGCCGGCGCAACCGAAGCTTATCCGCTATAATACATATCATATTCTACCGGGCTGGGCGTCATCTCCCAGCGCGCGACCTCTTCGTACTTCAGCTCGATATAGGCCTCGATCTGATCCTTCGAGAAAACGTCGCCCTTGAGCAGGAAGTCATGGTCGGCGGTCAGCGACTCGAGCGCCTCGCGCAGCGATGCGCAGACGGTCGGTACCTGCGAAAGCTCCGCCGGTGGCAGATCGTACAGGTTCTTGTCCATCGCGTCGCCCGGATGGATCTTGTTCTGGATGCCGTCGAGGCCAGCCATCATCAGCGCCGCATAGGCGAGATACGGATTCGCGAGCGCATCCGGGAAACGAACTTCGACGCGCTTTGCCTTTGCTCCGGCTCCATAAGGGATGCGGCAGGAGGCCGAGCGGTTGCGGCTCGAATAAGCGAGCAGCACGGGCGCTTCATAGCCCGGCACAAGCCGCTTGTAGCTGTTGGTGGACGGGTTGGTGAACGCGTTCACCGCCTTGGCGTGCTTGATGATGCCGCCGATGAAATACAGGCACATATCGGAAAGCCCGGCATAACCGTTACCGGCAAACAGCGGGGTCTTTCCTTCCCAGATCGAGAAGTGGGTGTGCATGCCCGAGCCGTTATCTTCCTTGATCGGCTTGGGCATGAACGTCGCCGACTTACCATAGGCATGGGCGACCTGATGCACGACATATTTATAGACCTGCATCCGGTCCGCAGTGGTGGTGAGCGTGCCAAAAGTAAGGCCCAGCTCATGCTGTGCCGCCGCTACCTCGTGGTGGTGCTTGTCGCAGGGCAGGCCCATTTCGAGCATGGTCGAAACCATCTCGCCACGGATATCCACAGCGCTGTCCACAGGGGCGACGGGGAAATAGCCACCCTTGGCGCGCGGACGGTGGCCCAGGTTGCCGCCCTCATATTCGCGGCCGCTGTTCCCGGGCAGTTCGATGTCGTCGATCTTGTAATAGCTGGTGGAATAGCTGTTTTCGAAGCGCACGTCGTCGAACATGAAGAATTCGGCTTCCGGGCCGACGTACACCGTGTCGCCGATTCCGGTTGTCTTGAGATAGGCTTCCGCGCGCTTCGCCGTTGAGCGCGGATCGCGGGCGTAGAGCTCGCCGGTCGCCGGCTCGACGATGTCGCAGATCAGGATAAGCATCGGCGTGGCCGAAAACGGATCGGTGTAGACCGCATCCAGATCAGGCTTCAGCGTCATGTCGGACTCGTTGATCGCCTTCCATCCGGCGATCGACGATCCGTCGAACATCAAACCGTCGGTCAGTTCATCCTCGCCCAGCACGCCGGCGCACATCGTGAGATGCTGCCATTTGCCCTTGGGATCGGTGAAGCGAAGATCGACCCACTCGATCTCCTCGTCCTTGATACGCTTCAGAACGTCGCTGGCCGTCGTCGCCATGATTAATGCCCTTCGTGTTCGAGATGCCGCCGGTCATGAAGGCCGGCGATGGTTCGTTTGAGTTGTGGTCGCGGATCAGATCGCGTCGTCGTCGCGCTCTCCGGTGCGGATGCGCAGAGCGGTCTCGACCGGGATGACGAAAATCTTGCCGTCGCCGATCCGGCCGGTCTGTGCGGCCTGCGCGACCGCTTCGACCACGCGATCGACCAGCCCGTCCTCGACGACTACCTCCAGCTTAACCTTCGGTAGGAAGTCGACGACATATTCGGCGCCACGATAAAGTTCGGTATGGCCTTTCTGCCGGCCAAAGCCCTTCGCCTCGGTTACGGTGATGCCGGACACGCCCACTTCGTGCAGCGCCTCCTTCACCTCATCGAGTTTGAACGGCTTGATGATCGCTTCGATCTTCTTCACGCGTTGATGCCCGTCCCCATTTGAAGCCATGCCGAATACCAACGGCTTTGCATCGAACGTGCCAGTCGCGCGCGCGAAGGGCAAGGCGGCGACTCGTCTCAAACCGGGGATATTCGTTGCCCGTTTTTCGGGCACGCGGACGAGCCGTGCCGGTTTCGAGGGCAGCGGCGCACGCGAGGGATGAGCGCGTGCCGCTGCCCTCGAACTATCTGGCGGACTTGGCCTGCACCGCGCCGCCGTCGCGCAGATTCTGCTGCGCCCAATGCGCTTCGTCGATCACATACAGGCGGATCAGTTGCGCCTGCTCGGGTGTCAGCACCTTGGCGAAGCTGACCATTCCCTGATCCTTGAGCGCACCATCGATCAGGATCGATTTCCACGCATCCGCATTGCCCAGCGCGCCCGAGCGTTGCAGGTTCGGCAACACGCCGCCGCCGCCCGCCGCCGAGGCGCCGTGGCACACCTGGCAGAAGCGACCGAACAGATCGCGGCCTTGGGCAACCTGCGCCGGCGTGCCGGTGGCGGCCGGCAGCGCCACCGGGCTGTTGTCGGGCGGCGTGGTCGTGGGGAGTGCGGTCTTGCCGCCCAGCTTGAAGACGATCAGCCGTGGACGATTGGGCACCTCCGCGCCCTTGCCATAAGCGTAGCCGAGCGACAGCGGCAGTGCGCCGCCCCGGCCGGCGAGCACCGCGACATATTGCGTGCCGCCGACCACATAGGTCGCCGCCCCCGCCATCACGCCGGTGCCGACCGGATAGGCGAGAAGCTGTTTCCCCGTATCGGCCGCATAAGCGCGGAATTCGCCCAGCGACGTGCCCTGGAATACCAGATTGCCCGCGGTGGTCATCGTGCCGCCATTCCACGGCGTCGGATATTTCACCGTCCACCGCGGCTTGTTCGCGACCGGATCCCAGGCCACGAGCAGGCCGGTCGCCGCCGCCGTCGCGCCCTTCACCGCTGCGGCGTCGCGCGGATACATCAGCGCGCCCATATTCTCGCCGACATTGAAGCCGATCGGCTTTGCCTGATCGAGCGGCGCGTTGCCTGCCATATAACCCGCGCCGACGATCTGCGCCGGGATATATGCAAGCCCTGCCTTTGGGTTGAAGCTCATCGGCTGCCAATTGTGCGCCGCAATCGCCGAGGGCACGGCGAGGAATGGCTTGCCTGTTTTGTAATAGCGCGATGCCGGGTTCTCGATCGGTCGCCCGGTCTTCATGTCATAGCCGGTCGCCCAATTGACGCCGGGAATGAACTGGCCGGCATTGATGAGCTTTCCGTCCGTCCTGTCGATGACGTAGAAGAAGCCGTTCTTCGGTGCCTGCATCAGAACCTTGCGCGGCTTGCCGTCAATCGTAAGCGTGGCGAGGTTGATCGGCTGTGTCGCTGTGAAATCCCAGCTTTCCGCGGGCGTTTCCTGATAATGCCAGAGATATTCGCCCGTTTCCGGCTTCAGCGCGACGATCGAGGACAGGAACAGATTGTCGCCCTGTCCTTCCGAGCGCAGCCCGTGGTTCCAAGGCGATCCGTTGCCGACGCCGAGGTAAAGCTGGTCAAGCTCTGCGTCATAAACGATCGAATCCCACACCGTCCCGCCGCCGCCGGATTGCTTCCACTGCCCGTTCGCGGACCAGGTGGGCGAAGCCTTCGCCATTGCCGCGTCGGAGGCTTCACCATCCTTCGCGCCGTTCGGATTGGGGACAGTGTAGAAACGCCATTTCTTGCTGCCGTTCGCGGCATCATAAGCGGTGACATAGCCGCGCACGCCGAACTCCGCGCCGCCGTTGCCGATCAGCACCATGTCCTTTACGACGCGGGGCGCGCCGGTGATCGTATAGGGCCTGGCCTTGTCGGTGGTCTGGACGGACCAGTCCTCCTTGCCCGTCGCCGCATCCAGCGCGACCAGCCGCCCGTCGAGCGTGCCGAGATAGAGCCGGCCCTTCCACGCCGCGACGCCGCGATTCACCACATCGCAGCACGCCTGCACGCCTTTTTGCGGATCGATCTTCGGATCGTATGTCCACAGCGCCTTCCCGGTCGCCGCGTCGAAGGCGAACACCTTGGACCACGGGCCGGTCACGAAAAGCTTGCCGTCGATCACGATCGGCGTCGCTTCCTGCCCGCGCGCGTCCGGCATGTCCGCGAACCAGGCGACGCCGAGCTGCCCCACATTGCCGTCGTTGATCTGGGTAAGGGGGGAGAAGCGCTGTTCGGCATAATTGAAGCCGGTCATCGCCCAGTCGCTGCCGTCGCCGCCGGTGGTGAGCAGCGCGCCATCGACCTTGCCCACGCCGGACGCGCCGCTTTTTGCCGGCTGGTTGTTGCCCCCGCTGGTGCACGACGCCAGCAGCGCCACGATCGCCGTCAGCGCGAAACCTTTCCGCATATCCCTCTCCCCGCTCCGCCGTTGTGGAGTCGTTCTGACAATGGTGGCGCAGGATTGACGCAAAGGGAAGGGGGTAAGTCGATTCGCTTAATCGCAGCGTCCTGCGCGCAATTCGATTGCCAGCGCGCGGATATCGCGGCAGCCTGAGCGTCATGAACGAGGCCGATCGCTCCGCCGCCGACCTGCGACGTCGCCGCAGGCGCAACGGCTGGAGCTGGGCGACCATCGCGGCGATCGCGCTGCTTGGCCTGCCCGCGTTGTGGTTCACCCTTGCCTATGGCGGTCTGCCGCGCCTCTGGAGCCATCATGAGCACAAGCTGATCGGCAAGCGCGCGGAGATCGTTTCCTATACAGCACAGGATATTCCTGGCGACCCGATCAACCTGGAGTTACACGGCGAGCGTCGCGCGATCGAATGCGTGTTCCGCCGCGGCGGCTGGTCGCTTGCCGATCCGGTAAACCTGCGATCGGGCCTTGGCATCGCGGCCAGCGTGCTGCTCGGCCGGCCCTATCCGGAGGCGCCCGTCAGCCCGCTGTATTTTGCGGATCGCACGCAGGATTTTGCCTTCCAGCGCGACGAAGGCAGGAGCGCGGACAAGCGCCACCACATCCGCTTCTGGCGCATCGGTCCGAATCATTGGGCGGCCGCCGCCACCTTCGATCGCGGCGTCGGTTTGAGCCTGTTCACGCTACAGATCACGCATCATATCGGGCCGAAGGTCGACGACGAGCGTGACGCTGCCGGCGCGCTGCTTCGCGCGAGCGGCGCCGAACTTGCCGATGCCCGGCAGTCGCGGATCACCCCCGGTTGGCACCGCAACGGCGGCGGGGACAAATACCTCACCGACGGGATGATCCACGTCTATCGATTGAGCGGGGGCGGATGTTGAGCGCCGCCACCGGGCGCGCTCACGCGTAAGGTGGTTGATCCAGGCCACCGGGCGATTGCGTAAAGATCTCGCAACCATCCTCGGTGATGCCGATGGAATGCTCGAACTGCGCGGAAAGCGAACGGTCGCGCGTCACGGCCGTCCAGCCGTCGTCGAGCAGCTTCACGTCCGGTCGCCCGATGTTGATCATCGGCTCGATCGTGAAGATCATGCCGGGGCGCAGTTCAGGCCCGGTCCCGGGGCGCCCGACATGAACGACCTCCGGCGCATCGTGAAACAGGCGGCCCACCCCATGACCGCAGAAATCACGAACCACACCGTAGCGATGCGCCTCCGCGTGACGCTGGATCGCGTGCGCCACATCACCCATATGATTGCCGGGCCTTGCCTGCTCGATCCCGAGCATGAGGCATTCATAGGTCACGTCGACGAGCCGTTTCGCCTTCAGCGGCACCTCACCAATCAGATACATACGGCTTGAATCGCCGTGCCAGCCGTCCAGGATGGGCGTGACATCGACGTTGACGATATCGCCCGACTTAAATGGCTTCTCGCCCGGGATACCGTGACAGACGACATGGTTGATCGAGATGCACGAGCTGTGCGTATAGCCGCGATACCCCAGCGTTGCGGGGACCCCGCCGCGGCTGACGATGAAGTCATGGATCAGCCGGTCGATTTCGGCGGTGGTCACGCCGGGCACCATGTGCGGCACGATCATGTCGAGCGTTTCGGCCGCCAGACGTCCGGCCCTGTGCATCCCGTCGAATGCGTCGCGCCCGTGGAGTTTGATCGCGCCATCGCGCCCCAGCGGCGCATCGCTGCTGACAGTCACATATTCAGTCATCATGTCGATATAGCGTGGCGAACGCCGATTGGCGAGGCTATGCCCCGAAACACATGGTTGACGAACGCATCTGGACCGCCGCACTCGTCGTGATCGGCGACGAGATTCTCTCCGGCAGAACGCAGGACAAGAACGTCGCGCAGATCGCGCTGTGGCTAAACGTGCAGGGCATCCGGCTCGCCGAGGTTCGTGTCGTCGCCGATCGCGAGGAAGCGATTGTCGAGGCGGTGAACACCCTGCGTGCGCGCAACGATTATCTTTTCACCACCGGGGGCATCGGGCCGACGCATGACGACATCACCGTCGATGCGATCGCGGCGGCGCTGGGTGTAGGCGTCGTCCATCATCCAAAGGCGGTCGCGGTGCTGGAGAATTATTATGCCACTCGTGGCGGCATTACCGATGCACGCCTGCGTATGGCGCGCGTGCCGGAGGGGGCGGACCTCATCGAGAATCGCATGTCGGGCGCGCCCGGCATCCGCTGCGGCAATATCTTTATCATGGCCGGGGTTCCCAGCATCACGGCCGGGATGCTCGACGCCCTGACGGGCACGCTGCAAGGTGGCCGCCCGGTAGTGAGCGGTACGCTCGGTTGCTGGGTGGCCGAGAGCGAGGTCGCGGAGCTGCTCGGCCGGATCGAGCGCAGCCATGCGGGCGTCGCGATCGGCAGCTACCCCTTCTTCCGTGAGGGCAGGACCGGCGCCAATTTCGTGGTCCGCTCGCCGGATTCGGCGCAGGTCGATCGCTGCATCGCCGATCTGGCCGAGGCGCTTGCCGCGGTCGGGCGCGAATCGGTGCCCGGCGGAATCTGAGCGGCGGTCAACTCTCCGCCACGGTAAGCGCCTCCAGCCGGAAGCTGGTGCGGGCTGGCGCCCGGTGCACTGACGCCACCGCGATATCGGCGACCAGATGCCCCAGGATCGGCAGCGTGTCTTCCCTCAGACCCGCCAGCCATTGGTCCAGCGCCGCACTCGTCGGCGCGCCACCGGCGATCTCGTGGCGCATGCCGGAGAAGGTCGCGCTGTGCCACTCCGTCGCGTGACTATCGGTAAAGGCGATGCTCGCGCCGCTCCGTCCGGCCGAGTTGCTCAGCGCCCGTTCCAGCAGGGCGACCACGCCCGGCCCCCGCTTCACTGGCTGCTCGCGATGAATGCGTCGACCCGCGCTGAAACACCCGGACCAGGCGTGCGCCCCAGCCTTAAGTCGCCCACCAGACGCGGATCGCGGACAGCGCGTCGGCCGAACGTGGTTGGCGCCATGCCGGTGCGGCGCAAATAGCGATCGATTTTGGCCAGTAGCGACATATCGTTCTCGACTCCCGATTCTCTGTTCCTTTTTTGTTCTCTCATGATTTCCAACTTGTCCAGGAAATTTCCTGCGACTAATGTCGGGAATGAGCAAAAACCCACGCGAAGCGCTGGTGCGACTTGCCGAGGCACGCGGCACAAGCCTCGCTGCGTTATCGACGATGCTCGGGCGCAACGTCGCCTATCTCCAGCAGTTCGTCGGGCGCGGCTCACCGAAGCGGCTGGCGGAAGATGATCGTCGCACGCTCGCCGCCTTTTTCGGCGTGGAGGAGAGCGTTCTCGGCGGCACGGCGGCGGGCGCGGCAATGATCGAGGTGCCATGGATCGCAGTGTCGGCGGCGGCCGGCGCGGGGGCGGATCCCGGCAGTGAGCGCCGCCTGCGCCCCGAGCGCTTCTCGCCGGAAACGCTTATGGCAGTCGGCATCGCTCCGCGCACCGCCTCGATCATTACCGCGCGGGGCGATTCGATGGCGCCGACGATCCTGGATGGTGACCGGCTGGTGGTGGACGGCGGCGACCGCAACGTGGGGCGAACCGGCGCGATCCTCGTGTTGCGCCGGGACGGCGACCTGCTCGTCAAACGGGTTATCGCCCAGCAGGGGATGCTCACGCTGATGAGCGACAATCCAGCCTATGCGCCTGTCACTGTTTCGGCCGAGGCGGTGCAGCCGATCGGGCGGGTCAAGCTCTTGTTGCGGATGCCGCAATAAGACGCTCGATAGTCACAATGGCGCCGTCTTGCTTGAGCGCTGATCGCGCGGCATTTGTTCCGGCACAAGACCCGCAACGAGCCGTCTTCCACGCAGCTCTTAATGATCGTCGCGCTTCAGATCGGCGCCGCGATTGGTTGGTTCCGGTGGTGAAGATGCGCTGGGTACCGCACTGCGGCGCCCGCGGTCGCCTAGCCGCGATCCCTCAGCCACAGCGCGATCGACACGCCGATCCCAATTGTCAGCCCGATCAGCAACCCAATCGTTGGCTGACCTGCGGCGAAGCCGAGGATCGCGCCGCCGAGCACGCCGCTGGCGATCAGGAAGCCGCCGGCGGCGGAAGGGCGTGCGGGTTTTTCGGCTGGCATGGCTCGCGCCTTGGCATGTCGCGCGTCACGATGCCAGTGCCCGGATCGCTAAACGCTTTGGAAAGGCTCTTTCCGAACGGAGTCTTAGGCGGCGCGCGCGCAATGGGAGCGCCGCATGGAAAACTTCCCTTATGTAGCCGGGCGTACGACGCTCGCCGATGCCGAGGCGCTGCTCGTCACCCATGGCCGCGCCGCTGCCGACGAGGCCGCCGCGCGCGCCGATCGCAGCAGGGATATCGGCAATCACATCCACTTCTGTCACTGGCGCCAGATCGAGCGGCTGGTTGAGCTGCTCGCGGCTGACCGCGTGGTGGGCACGATTCACTAGGGCCTAGCGGCGACACCATTGTCGCGCGGCGGGATCGCGCGCTATCAGGCTGAGATGGTTCGGCGAGGCGCCGCATTACTGGTCGCGATCCTCGCCGTGCCGCCCGCCGCGGCACAGCAACGAACACCCATGCCCGAAACGCTTTCGGTCACGCCGCCTGTCGGCGCGAGCGACATGCTCGATCCGGACGCACCGCTTTCACCGATGCCCGATATTGGCGTGGCGTGGCCCGATCTCGCCAAGGCGCCGGCAGATACCGCGCCCGAGGCGGCAAACGTTGTTGCCGAAACGCGCTACGCTTATCGCATCGAGGGGATCGATAACGTTGCGTCCTCCTTGCTGCGGCAGCGCTTCGCCGAACTTTCGGTGCTCGATCAGCATGACGGGGAGCCGGCCAATGCCGCCCAGCTCGATCGGCGCGCGCGGGAGGACGCCACGTTGCTTGTCGCGCTCCTGCGCGGCGAGGGCTATTATGACGCGCGCGTTCAAACCAGCGTGGATGCCGGCGCCGGCAAGCCGGTGGTGGTGCTGTCCGCCACACCGGGCCAGCTTTATCGCCTCGCTACCGTGACGATCGATGGGATGGCGGCGGCGGGCGACAGGTCGGCCGCGCTTACTGATGCGTTCGGCGTCAAGCAGAACGATCCCGTCAACGCCGACGCGATCGCCGCGGCACAGGCGCGGTTGACCGAACAGGCCGGCAAACAGGGTTTCCCGTTCGCCAAGATCGGCGATCCCGAGGTTACCGTTGATCGCACTGCGCGCACCGCGACGCTCGATCTGAAAGTCGATCCCGGCCGCGCGCGCAGATTCGGGCGCTTCCGGGTCAACGCGAACAATCGCGTGTTCGACGCCAAGCATGTGCAGGAGATCGCGCGCTTCCAGCCCGGCGAGCAATATTACGCCCCCGGCCTCGATGATCTGAAGCGCGCGCTGATCCAGACAAGCCTGGTTTCCAGTGCCGTAGTGAAGCCGGTGCCGGGCGCCGCGCCCGATATCGTCGATGTGGATGTCACGCTTCAGCCAGCTCCACCTCGCACGATCGCGGGCGAACTCGGCTATGGCACCGGTGAGGGGGCGCGCGCGGAGGTAAGCTGGACGCATCGCAACTTCTTCCCCCCCGAAGGCGCGATCATTCTGCGCGGCGTACTTGGGACTCAGGAACAGCTTGCGCAGATCACCTATCGCCGCAACAATTTCGAGGGGCGCGATCGCGTGCTGACCGGGCAGGTCGCGCTCTCTCACACCGAGCGGCTGGCCTATATCGCCGATACCTTCTCGATCTCCGGCTCGTTGGAGCGGCAGACCAATATCTTTTTTCAGAAGGCGTGGACATGGTCGATCGGTGCGGAGCTGGTCAGCACAGACGAACGCGACGTGATCGCCTCCACCGGGCAGCCGCGCCGCCGCACCTATTATATCGCCGCGCTGCCGCTGAGCCTCGTTTATGACGGCTCGGACGATCTCCTCAACCCAACCACCGGCTACCGGCTCGGTGGCCGGCTCAGCCCGGAGCTGTCGCTGCTCGGTCAGGCGTTCGGCTATGCCCGCACCCAGATCGACGCCAGCGCCTATACGCCGCTCGCCGACAAGCTGGTGCTCGCCGGACGGGTACGGCTCGGCACGATCGTCGGCGCCCCGCGTGACGCGATCGCGCCGTCGCGGCGCTTCTATGCCGGCGGCGGCGCATCGGTGCGCGGCTACGGCTATCAGGCGATCGGCCCACGTGATCCAAACAACGATCCGATCGGCGGGCGCAGTCTAACGGAATTCTCGATCGAAGCGCGGTTGAAGGTCGGCGGCAGCTTCGGCATCGTGCCGTTCTTCGATGCCGGCAACATCTACACCTCGCCGCTGCCCAAGTTCACTGCGCTGCAATACGGCGCCGGATTAGGCGTGCGCTATTATTCCAATTTCGGCCCGATCCGCCTGGATGTCGGCACGCCGCTAAACCCGCAGAAGGGCGATTCGCGCGTCGCCGTGTACGTCTCGCTGGGGCAGGCATTTTGAGGCGTGCGACCCGGTGGATCGCAGGGATCGCAGCGGCGGCGCTGGCGATCTTCGCCGCCGCGATACTGGTCGTCGACACCGACATGGGCCATCGCTGGGTCGCCGATCGCATCGCCGCGGTGCGCACGCCCAGCGGGCTGCGTTTCACGGTGGGGCGGATCGACGGCTCGCTTTACGGTCGCGCGATACTGCGCGACGTGCGCGTCCATGATCTCGATGGGCTGGTATTTTCCGCGCCTGTCGCACGGCTGGATTGGTCGCCGCTGCGCTGGTTCAACAACAGGCTCGACATCACCGCGCTCGATGTGCCTGTCGCCACTCTCGCCAAATGGCCGCGCACCCGCCCCAGCGCGAAGCAGGGGCCGCTGCTCCCCGATTTCGATATCCGCATCGGCCGGCTGACGGTCGACCGGATGATCGTCGATCGGCGGGTGACGGGGGTGGCGCGCTATGGCCGCATCCTGGGGCGGGCGGATATTCACGCCGGTCGCGCAATGGTCGATCTGTCGGCGGTGATCGAGGGCAGCGACGCGCTTCGGCTGAATATCGATGCCGAGCCGGATCGCGACAGGTTCGATATCGCCGTCCGCGCGCGCGGCGTGAAAGATGGTCTGCTCGCGCGGCTCACCGACATTCGCAAGCCGCTGCGGCTTGACGTGTCAGGCTCGGGAAGCTGGGCGAGGTGGGACGGCGAGGCGCGCGCCGATGCGGGCGGCGAGCGGGTGATCGATCTCTCGCTCGGCAATCGGAAGGGCGCATACACGCTCACGGGCGATCTCGTCCCCTCGGTGGTTTTTGGCGGCAAACTGCAACGGCTCACCGCGCCGCGCGTCACCGTGAACGGCGGCGCGACGCTCACCGACCGGCGCCTGGCGGGCAATCTGGCGCTCCGGTCCGCGGCGCTGGCGATCGACACTGCCGGCACGATCGATCTCGGCGCCAGCGCGTTTCGTTACGTCCGCATCCGCGCGCGGCTGCTCAAACCTGCCGCATTGTTTCCGAACATGACGGCGCGTGACATGGAACTGCGCGCCGTGCTTGAGGGTGCGTTCGCCACCGCCGCGTTCGATTACCGCCTCATCGCCACCCGCTTCGCCTTTGACGATACCGGTTTCGAACAGGCGCGGGCGGCGGGGAAGGGGCGGTTCTCCCGATCGCCGCTCGGCCTGCCGGTGCATTTCACCGCCGCGCGTGTGACGGGCGTGGGAGATGTAGCCGGGGGCATATTGCGCAATCTTTCCGTCGATGGCGTGCTGCGCGTCACCAGTCGCCTCGTCACCGGCGACGATCTGCGTGTGAGGTCAGACAAGCTGTCCGGGCGGGTCAATCTGTTGCTGGATCTGGCGAACGGCCAGTATCAGATCGGCGTCAACGGCGCACTGGGGCGCTATCTCATCCCCGGGCTCGGCGTGGTGGACGTAGCCTCCGTGCTGCGCGTCGCGCCGGGGCCGGGTGGCCATGGCACCCGCGTCATCGGACGCGGGGAGGCGCGGATGGTGCGGCTCGACAACGGCTTCTTCCGCGGTATCGCAGGCGGGCTGCCGCGCATCCAGACCGCGCTGGAGCGGACGCCCGATGGGGTGATGCATTTCACCAACCTCGTTCTTACCGCCCCGTCGCTGCGCCTTGTCGGCACCGGGCTTCGTCGCCGCGATGGCACGTTCGTCTTCGAGGGGCGTGGGACTCAGAAAAGCTATGGCCCGCTGACGCTAAAGCTCGATGGCCAGATCGAGAAGCCAACGATCGATCTGGTGCTGGCTGCCCCGAACGAGGCGATGGGGCTGAGGCAGGTGCGCGCGCATCTCGATCCAAGCGTCGGCGGCTTCGCTTTCGTCGCCGCCGGCGGGTCGCGGCTCGGCCCGTTCGAGGCGGCGGGAAATATCCTGTTACCGCCCGGCAGAAACGCGCAGATCGCTTTCGCCCGGATCGACGTGAGCGGGACGCGTGCGGTAGGCGCTCTCGATATCGTCGAGGGCGGTCTCGCCGGCCGGCTGGCGCTGGATGGCGGCGGTCTTTCCGGAGAGCTCCTACTCCGACCGGCCGGCGCGGTGCAGCGCGTGGAGGCGCATATCGATGCACGCCGAGCGAAACTCGGGGATCGCGTCTCGGTGCGTGTCGCGCATCTCGATCTAGTCGCGCTGCTTGATCCCGCGGGGTCATCGATCGAAGCAAGCGCCAATGGCGGAGGATTTCAGCGCGGCAGGCTGTCGATCGGGCGCTTTGCGGGCAATGCGCATCTGCGTGGCGGTACAGGCGAGATTCGCGCACAGATATCGGCGGCGCGCGGGCGGGCCTTTGATATCAGCAGCGTCATCGCCGTAACGCCTGACAGCTATCGTATCACCGCCGCGGGAACGGTAGATCGCCGGCAACTTAAGCTGCTCGAGCCGGCGGTGGTTACGCGAGCGGGCAATGCGTGGCGGCTTGCGCCGATGCGACTTGGCTTTGCGGGCGGCGAGGCGACGTTATCTGGCCAGTTCGGGGACGATTCCACTGAGATCGAGGCGACACTTGCGCGTATGCCGTTGTCGCTCCTCGACATCGGCTATCCGGGTCTCGCGCTTGGCGGCAGCGCGTCGGGCAGCGTGCATTATGCGATCCGCGGCGATGGCGCGCCGAACGGGCGGGCGGATCTAACGGTGCGCGGCCTCACCCGCGCCGGCCTGTTCGCCTCCTCCAAGCCGATCGACATCGGCATTGCGGGCGTCCTCTCCGCCGAAAAGGCAGGGGTCCGCGCCGTGATGGCATCGGGCGGGCAGACGATCGGTCGCGCGCAGGCGCTGCTGTCGCCGCTGGGACAGGGCGATATAGCGCAGCGACTGATGGGCGCGGGCCTTTCCGCGCAACTGCGCTACAACGGGCCGGCCGATACGTTATGGCGGCTGAGCGGCGTCGAGATGCTTGCGATCTCCGGCCCGGTGGCGATCGGCGCGGACGTGTCGGGTCGCGTGTCCGATCCCTCGATCCGGGGGATGCTGCGCGCCAACGGTGCGCGGATCGAAAGCGCGACGACCGGAACCGTGCTCACCAACGTTCAGGCGGCGGGGGCCTTCCAGGGATCGCGCCTCCAGATCCAGCAATTCGCCGCCGATGCTGGCAAGGGCGGGCGCGTGACCGGTAGCGGCCAGTTCGATTTTTCGACCGATGCGGGGATCGGTCTCGATCTGGTGCTCGACGCGCGCCGCGCGATGCTCATCAACCGCGACGATATCGCCGCGACCGTCACTGGCCCGCTGCGCTTTCATTCGAGCGGGGCGGGCGGGCTGATTTCCGGCGATGTTGTGCTCGATCGCAGCCGCTACCGGCTTGGGCAGGCGACGGCGGCCAGCGCGGTGCCAGCGCTCAAGGTACGCGAGATCAACCTGCCGGGCGGCGGCGAGGAAGATGAAGCGCGCCCTACGCCATGGCGGCTCGATGTGCACGCCCGAGCGCCGGGCCAGTTGATGGTCAGCGGCCTTGGTCTGTCGAGCGAATGGTCAGCCGACCTCAAGATCGGCGGCGCACCGGACAACCCGGCGATCACCGGCCGCGCCGATCTCGTGCGGGGCAATTATGAATTCGCGGGCCGCGAATTCCAGCTGGCGCGCGGGGTGATCCGGTTCGGCGGAGAAGTACCGGCCAACCCAGCTCTCGATATCGAGGCGAATGCGGATTCGACGAACCTGAACGCCACCATCCGTGTGACCGGTGTCGCGCAAAAGCCGGAAATCAGCTTCACCAGCACGCCCGCGCTGCCGCAGGACGAGCTGCTCTCGCGCCTTCTCTTCGGCACGTCGATCACAAGCCTGTCCGCGCCGGAGGCGTTGCAGCTCGCGGCGGCGGTGGCGGCGCTGAAGGATGGCAGCGGGGGGCTGAATCCGATCAACGCGGTCCGGCGCGCGGCCGGGCTTGACCGGCTGCGCATCCTTCCTGCCGATCCGCAGGCCGGACAACAGACATCGATCGCTGCGGGCAAATATGTGACGCGCAAGCTCTATGCGGAGATCATCACCGATGGGCAGGGCTATTCCGCGACGCGGATCGAATATCAGGTGACGCGCTGGCTGTCGCTGTTGTCCAGCATCTCGACCCTCGGGCGGCAAAGCGCCAATGTGCGCGTCTCCAAGGATTATTGAGTGGCAGGGCGGCTGCGAGCCGCCCCCCCCCCGATCTCACGCCAGCTTAGTACCGATCATCACCTGCGGCGTGATGTCCGTGAACTTCGCGACATCGGCCTGCAGTTCTCCGCGCCGCGGCGTGGCCATCGCCTCGCCAAGCGCCTCGGGCGACGCGAAGTGGAAATGCGCGATGAGCGCGAACGGGCTCGGCACCCCGCCCATCGGCTGACCCTCGATCAATTCGATCCGCTCGGGGCTCCAGATCTCGTCCGCCAACTGGGCGTGGTGATCGCGATAATAAGCGCTGTCGAACCGCGCGCCTTCGTGATTGGGATAGACGACCGATACGATCATGCCGTGCTCTCCTTCGAGCAAAAAAGAAGGGCGCCGTTTATTGCGGCGCCCCGTGGGGATGAAGGCTCAGGCTGGTTCGCCGACGATCGTTTTGACTTCCATGAAATCGGTGAGCCCGAACTTGCCGCCCTCGCGCCCGTTACCCGATTGCTTGTAGCCGCCAAACGCGGTTCCCGGGGTTGGGCCCCAGGTGTTTATCGTCACCAGCCCCGCGCGCAGCTTGCCCGCGATCTTCGCCGCTTCTGCCGGATCGCCGGAGATCGTGGCGGAGAGGCCGTATTCGGTGTCATTGGCCATCTCCACCGCCTGATCGCGATCGTCGTAGGTGGTGATCGTCGCGATCGGGCCGAAGGTTTCCTCGCGATAGATGCGCATTTCCGGCGTTACGTCCGCGAGCACGGTTGGTTTGACGAAATAGCCCGCATTACGGCCGTCGGGGCGGCCGGTGCCGCCGGTGACAAGCCGTGCGCCTTCGTCGAGCGCGGACTGGATCAGCCCCTGGATCTTCTCGAACTGCGCCTTGTTGACGACCGGGCCGATATGCGCGCCCTGCTCCTCGGGGTTGCCGACCTGTGTCGCATCCATGATCGCCTTGACCACCTCGGTCGCGGCGTCGGCCTGGCTCTTGTGGACAAGCAGACGGGTGGGCGCGATGCAGCTCTGCCCGGTATTGGCGATCACGCCGGCCAGCGTCGGCGGGAGCACTTCCTCCAGCTTCGCGCCCTCGAGCACGAGGTTCGGGGCCTTGCCGCCGAGCTCCTGATGGACGCGCTTCACCGTCGCGGCGGCCGCAGTGGCGACGGCAACGCCCGCGCGGGTCGATCCGGTGAAACTCACCATATCGACGCCCTTGTGTGCAGACAGTGCCGCGCCCACGCCCGGGCCATCCCCGTTGACCAGATTGAACACGCCGGCCGGAACGCCCGCGTCATGCAGGATTTCGGCAAAGATCAGCGCGTTGGCGGGGGCCTCTTCCGATGGCTTCAGGATCATCGTGTTGCCCGCCGCGAGCGCGGGAGCGACCTTCGCGCAGATCTGGTTGAGTGGCCAGTTCCACGGCGTAATCATCGCAACGACACCGACCGGCTCGTGAACTACGCGCGAGGCGCCGATCTGTTCGGAAAACTGGAACGCGCGCAGCGCGGCCAGCGTGCCCATGAAATGCCCGAGGCCTGCGGGGGCCTGCGCCATGTTCGCGAAGGAGATCGGCGCACCCATCTCGCGACTGGTCGCGGCGGCGAGATCGGGGATGCGCGCCTTGTAGCCCGCGATAATCTTTTCGAGGATCGCGGCACGCTCGTCGACGCTGGTCTGCGACCAGGTCTCGAAGGCCTTGCGCGCGGCGGCGACAGCCTTGTCGACATCGGCGGCGGTCCCGAGCGTGATTTCGGTGCACGGCTGCTCGGTGGCCGGGTCGATCACCTCATGGCGCCGTCCGCCATCGCTCTCCACCCATGCGCCATCGATATAGTGCTTCAGGTAGCTTTCCATGACGAGCCTCTCCAGCAAAGTTTGGGGATTCCGGTATGCTCATGCGTTGTCGTCGATTAGGTTGCAACAGGAAACGCGACGCCCGCCAACCGTACCGCGACGGGACGTTCGCGTGTTGCCTGACAAAGCCTCTTCCGTCGTCACCTGAGCGCGCGCAAGAAAGCGCGGTACGATGAAAGGAACCTTCCGGCATGCGCCGTCACGCTGCTCTCCTCGCCCTGTCGCCGCTGCTGCCGGCCGCCGCGACGCCCGCGCAGGCGCCGTTCACGATTGCGGAGACGGGCCAGGGCTTTCCACACCTGCAGGATGCGCTGATGGCGCGGCGGGGGCAGGATCTCACCGTGCTGATCGCCCCTGGCATCTATCGTGAATGTGCGATTCAACAGGCCGGGCGCGTCACCTTCAAGGCGACGGAGCCGGGCAAGGCGATCTTCGAGAATGCGTGCGAGGGCAAGGCCGCGCTGGTGCTGCGCGGGAAAGCCTCGATTGTGGACGGCCTGGTCTTTCGCAACATCCGCGTGCCGGATGGCAACGGCGCGGGCATCCGCATCGAGATCGGCGACCTTACGGTACGCAACTCCATGTTCGTGGATAGCCAGGAGGGTATTCTGGGCGCGACCGGCGACGCCACGCAGATCCTGATCGATCACTCCACCTTCTCCGGCCTCGGCCAGTGCGACGAGACGCCTGATTGCGCGCATTCCATCTATCTCGCCAACACCGGCGAGATATCGGTCACCAACTCGCGCTTCGAACGCGGGCGCGGCGGCCATTACGTCAAGCTGCGCACCCCGCATTTGCGCATCGACGACAACAGTTTTGACGACAGCGCGGGACGCAAGACCAATTACGCGATCGACCTGCCCGAAGGAGGAACGGGCGAAATTCTGCGCAACACCTTCGTGCAGGGGCCGAACAAGGAGAATTGGACAGGCATGATCGTCGTATCGGCCGAGGCGCGGAAATACCCCGCCACCGGCCTGCGCATCGCCGGTAATGTCGCCACGCTTGCGCCGGGGCAGAGCAAGAGCCCGGCGTTCGTCGCCAACGTCAGCGGAGATCGGCTGGCGCTGGGAGCGAACAGGCTGGGGCCCGGCGTGCGCGCTTATGAGGATCGCAAGCCCTAGGCCGCGAGCGCCACCCGCCGACGGATCATATCCGCCGCCTTTTCCGCGATCATGATAGTCGGCGCGTTGGTATTCGATCCCACCAGAGTTGGCATCACCGAGGCATCGACGACGCGTAGCCCCTCCACCCCACGCACCCTGAGCTGCGCGTCGACCACGGCCATCCGATCGCCATCGACGCCCATCTTGCACGTGCCGACCGGGTGGTAGATCGTTTCCGACTTCTGACGGACCCAGGCATCGATTTCGGCATCGCTGCGCACGCTTGCGCCGGGTGCGATCTCGTCGTCGCGATAGGGATCAAACGCGGCCTGTGAGGCCACGTCGCGCCCGATCTTCACGCATTCGCGCATAACGCGCACGTCCTCGGGCTGACTCAGGTAATTGGCAAAGATCAACGGATCCGCCAGCGGATCGCCCGATGCGATCGTCACGCGGCCGCGACTTTCCGGGCGAAGCTGGCACAGATGCATCGAGAAGCCGTCCTGCTTCACGCGCACCTTGCCATGATCCTGCATGATCGCGAGCACGCCATGGATCTGTATATCCGGGCGCGACAAGCCGGCGCGCGAATTCACGAAGGCGCCGGATTCAAGGAATTGTTGCCGCCCATAGCCGGTGCCACGGAGCAGATATTCGAGACCGATCCGGATCTGCCGCAGTCCCTTCGTCGCAGAATAGGCGGTGGTCAGGCCGTGGCAGCGCCAGTTCATGATGACATCAAGATGGTCTTGCAGATTCTCGCCGACGCCAGGCAGGTCGTGAACTGCGCGGACGCCGGCATCTTTCAGGCGTGCGGGATCGCCGATGCCGGAAAGCTGGAGGATCTGCGGGCTTTGCACCGCGCCCGCGCACAAAAGAGCTTCGCCCGCAACCGCGACGCGCGCGGGCTGATTGCCAGCGACGTATTCCACCGCAATCGCGCGACCGCTCTCGATCACGATTCGCGTTGTGCGCGCGCCCGTGATGACCGTAAGGTTGCGTCGTTCCATTGCCGGACGCAGATATGCCTCGGCGGTGGACCAGCGCCGGCCGTTGGCGATCGTCAGATCGTAGCGGCCGAACCCCTCCATCGCCGCGCCATTGAAATCGCCGGTGAGCGGATAGCCGGCCTGTCGGCCTGCCTCGATCAGCGCATCATGAAACGGGCTGTCATTCTCGCCGCCGGAAACGATCAGCGGGCCGCCCGCGCCGTGCAGCCCGTCGCTCTCACCCCGATGATGGCCTTCGAGACGGCGGAAATAGGGAAGCACGTCATCCCACGACCAGCCCGTGAGACCGAGCTGTCGCCACTCGTCATAGTCCTGCGGATGACCGCGCATATAGACCATGCCATTGATCGCGGACGATCCGCCGAGCCCTTTGCCGCGCGGCCACCACAGACGGCGGTTGTCTAGATGCGGCTCCGGCTCCGTCCAGAAGCCCCAGTTGTGCTTGCCCTTGGCCTTGATAAGATTGCCGACGCCAGCGGGCATCCGCACCAGCATCTCCTTGTTCGCGCCGCCCGCCTCCAGCAGGCAGACGCTAGCCGCCGGATCCTCGGAAAGTCGTGCCGCGAGCGCACATCCCGCGGAGCCGCCGCCGATAACGACATAGTCATAGCCTGCCACGTCATTCTCTCCTGATTTGTTCTCGCTATTCTACGGCACCAGAACGAGCTTCCCGACCATCGCGCTGTCGCGCATCGCCTCGAAGGCGGCACGCCAGTCGGCGAGCGGATATTCGGCGTGCACGCGCGGCCGGATCTGTCCCTGCTCGGCAAGTTGCCAGACCGCATCCATGTTCTCGCGCCCCTTGTCGGGGAATTGCCGTCCATATTCTCCGGCGCGCACGCCGACGACCGAGAAGCCCTTGATGAGCGGCATGTTGGTGGAGACGGTCGCGATCCGGCCTGATGTGAAGCCCACTACCAACAGACGGCCGCCGAACGCGATGCAGCGCGTCGATTCGTCGAAAACGTCGCCGCCGACGGGATCATAGATCAGGTTCGCGCCTCCACCGGTGATCTCCTTCACCTTCTCGCGAAAGCCCGGCGCGATCACGGTGGCTTCGGGTGCATAGTCCGCCGCCACCCGCGCAAGCTTTTCCGCGGAGCGGGAGGAGGCGATCACGCGACAGCCGAGGGATTTCGCGAGGTCCACCGCAGCCAACCCGACGCCGCCGGTTGCGCCGTGGATCAGCGCCCATTCGCCGGGCTGAGCCATGCCAAGCCGCACCAGCGCGACATAAGCGGTGAGATAGGCGGTGCCGACACACGCGGCTTCGGCAAACGAGAGGTGCTCGGGCTTTCGGCGGATACCCGCCGCGTCGGCCGAAACGATCTCTGCGAAGCCGCCAAGGCGTGTGCCGCAAACCACAGCCTCGCCCGGCGCAAATCCGTCGCCCGCGATCACTTCGCCCGCTACTTCCATGCCGGGCACAAAGGGAAGCGGAGGCTTGAGCTGATATTCGCCGCGCGTCATCAGCAGATCAGGATAGTTGAGCGACGCGGCCTTCACCCGCACCAGCACCTTGCCGGGCGCGGGGCGAGGCGCCGTGACATCCACGATTGCGGTGCCCGACAGATCGGGCGAGAGAGCGGAGACGACTAGCGCCCTCATCAGGCGGCTGCGCGCGCGATCATGATATCGAGCAGCGAATCGAACAACGATGCCATGTCGAGATGCGGCGCGTGGACCTTGCTCAGCCCCAGCGTGATTAACCCATAGGCGCGAACCTCTGCCTCATGCCGGGTGAAGCCCGCCTGGGTGAGGCTGCGCGCCAGAAAATCGAGCATCAGTTCATCGTGGCGTTCAACCGCGGCGCGCGCGCGCGCATCGCTTTCCGCCCACGCGCGCATAGCGATCGCCAGCCTGGAGGCGCCCCGCCGGCGAACGGTCTGTCCCAGCAGGCGTATGCGCGCGATCGGATCGGAGGTAGCGCGCTCCAGCGCGTCTATCAGGTCAGTTACCTGATCTTCTGCAAAATAGCGCGCGAGCTGCCCTTGATAATCATCGAAATCCTTGAAATGATGATAGAAACTGCCAGTGGAAACGCGCAGCTCCTCCGCGAGCGGCCGTAGCTTGAGCGCCTTCAGGCCGCCCCTTCGCAAGAGAGACTGGCCCGCTTCCAGCCAATCGCGCGGCGTGAGGTCCGGCGACCGCGCTGCGGTCTGAATTGCTGGCGACACGCTTGACATCCCCTGTACCATAACCAAGGTTATGCTGGAAATTGGCGCCGGTAAAGAGGCGGCGCCGTCATCAGGTCTGGAGAGGTTGCAATGCCCGACGCCTATATCATCGACGCCGTTCGCACGCCGCGTGGAATCGGCAAGCAGGGAAAGGGTGCGCTGGCTGATCTGCATCCGCAGCATCTCGCGGCGACCGTGCTTAAGGCGATCAAGGAACGTAATAATCTCAACACCGCCGAGGTGGACGATATCATTTGGTCCACCTCCACCCAGCGCGGGAAGCAGGGCGGGGACATGGGCCGTATGGCGGCGCTCGATGCCGGCTATGACGTTAAGGCTAGTGGCACGACGCTCGATCGTTTCTGCGGCGGCGGGATTACCGCGGTGAACTTTGCGGCGGCGCAGATCATGTCCGGGATGGAAGACCTCGTTATCGCGGGGGGCACCGAGATGATGAGCCTCACGGCCGCCATGTCGCAGGAGGATATGGAAGCCGGCAAGCCAATGCTAGGCATGGGATCGGGAAACGAGCGGCTCAATGCCGCGCATCCGCAGAGCCATCAGGGCATCTGTGGCGATGCGATCGCCAGCATGGAAGGGATCACTCGCGAGGAACTCGACGCGCTCGGCCTGGAAAGCCAACGCAAGGCGGCGGTGGCGATTGCCGAAGGGCGTTTCGACAAGTCGATCGTTCCAGTGACGGACGACTCTGGCAATGTCGTGCTCGCCAAGGACGAATATCCGCGCCCGCAAACCACGGCGGAGGGGCTTGCCAGTCTCAAGCCCTCGTTCGCGGCGATCGCGGATATGCCCTATAACAAGAAGGGCGACACATTCCGTGCGCAGATCAATCGCAAATATCCCGATTTGAAGATCGAGCATTTCCACCACGCCGGCAACTCTTCGGGTGTCGTGGACGGGGCGGCGGCGGTGCTGCTCGCTTCAAAGGAATATGCTGACAAGCATGGCCTGAAGCCGCGCGCACGCATTGTTGCGATGGCGAATATCGGCGACGATCCCACGCTAATGCTAAACGCGCCAGTCCCAGCGGCGAAGAAGGTGCTCGCGAAGGCGGGTCTCACCAAGGACGATATTGATCTATGGGAGATCAACGAGGCGTTTGCCGTGGTGGCGGAAAAGTTCATCCGCGATCTCGATCTCGACCGCTCCAAGGTCAACGTCAACGGCGGCTCGATCGCGCTGGGCCACCCGATCGGCGCGACCGGATCGATCCTTATCGGTACCGTCGTCGATGAGCTTGAGCGACAGAACAAGCGCTATGGCCTCGTCACGATGTGTGCCGCCGGCGGCATGGCGCCGGCGATCATCGTCGAACGCGTCGAGAGCTGAAGAAATGCCGGCGTGGACGACGCGCAAGATGTCGCCGCGCCCTTCTTTTGGAGAGTGAGAAATGCTGCATCCGGTCGCTCATGCTCGGGCGACGCCTGACAAGGCCGCCTATGTAATAGCCGCCACGGGCGAGACGGTAACCTATGCCGAGCTGGATCGCCGCGCCGACCAGGGCGCGCAACTGATCCGCTCGCTGGGCCTGAAGCGCGGCGACGCGATCGCCGTGATGATGGACAACAACGCCCGCTATCTGGAGGTGATGTGGGCGGCGGAGCGGGCCGGGGTGTATGTCACCTGCCTGTCGTCGAAGCTGATGGTCGACGAGGTGGACTATATCCTTCGCGACGGCGACTGCCGCGTGCTGATCGTGTCGAAGGCGACCGAGGCGTGCGCCGCCGCGCTGCTGCCGCGCATCGCGGATCTGCGGCGCTTCATGGTCGGCGGCACGGCCGAAGGCTATGAGAGCTACGAGGCCGCGCGCGACGCGCAGCCCGCCGCGCCGATCGCAGACCCTTCTCCCGGCCAGATCATGCTCTATTCGTCCGGCACCACGGGCAAGCCGAAGGGCGTGCGGTTCGCGCTGCCGCAAGAGCCGCTGGGGATGAACCCGTCGCCGCTCGTCATGCTGGGGCAGGCACTTTACGGCTGGACGCCCGACATCGTCTATCTCAGCCCGGCCCCGATGTACCACGCCGCGCCGCTGCGCTGGTCGATGGCGGTGCAGCAGCTTGGCGGCACGGTCGTCATCATGGACCGGTTCGATCCCGAAAAGGCGCTGGAATATATCGAGAAATACAAGGTCACCCACGCCCAGTGGGTGCCGACGCACTTTATCCGCATGTTGAAACTGCCCCCCGAGGTGCGCGCGAAATACGACATGTCCTCGCTCAAGGCGGTGTGGCACGCGGCGGCGCCCTGCCCGGTGCCGGTGAAGCAGGCGATGATCGACTGGTGGGGGCCGATCGTCGGCGAATATTACGCCGGCACCGAGGGCAACGGCTTCCACGCGATCCAGGCGGCGGAATGGCTGACGCACAAGGGCTCGGTGGGACGCAACCTCACCACGATCACCCACATCTGTGACGAGGACGGTAACGAGGTGCCCCCGCGGACCGAAGGGACGATCTATTTCGAGAGCCCGACCGGTGAGCGCACCTTCACCTATCACAACGACCCGGAGAAGACGGCCGACTCCACCGACAGCCACGGCTGGACCACGCTGGGCGATGTGGGCTGGGTGGATGAGGAAGGGTATCTCTACCTCACCGATCGCAAGAGCTTCATGATAATTTCGGGGGGCGTGAACATCTATCCTGCCGAGATCGAGAATCTGCTCGTCACGCATCCCAAGGTGGCGGATGTCGCGGTGATCGGTGCCCCGCACGAGGAAATGGGCGAAGAGGTGATCGCGGTGATCCAGCCGCGCGACATGGCGGAAGCCGGCGAGGGACTTGCCGCCGAGCTGACCGCGTTCGCGCGGGAGCATCTCAGCCACGTCAAGACGCCGCGCCGCATCGATTTTCGCGCCGAGCTGCCGCGTCATGACACCGGCAAGCTCTATAAACGGCTGCTTCGCGACGAATATTGGGGGAAGAAGCCGCTCGTCGAAGGCGCCGCCGCGTGAGTTTCAACTTTGGCGACATGATCGAGGCGGTCGAGCGGAAGATTCCCGCCGATCGCGTGGCGCTGGCGCACGGAGACGAGGTGATCGACTGGGGCGAGTTTCGCCGCCGATCGAACAATCTCGCCCGCGCGCTGATCGAACGGGGCCTGCAGCCGGGCGAGCGCGTGGCCTTCTATGCCTATAACAGTGCCGATTACATGATCGCGCTGATGGCTTGCTGGAAGGCGCGCGGCGCCCACGTCAACGTCAACTATCGCTATGTCGCGGATGAACTGGCCTACATCCTGGCGGATAGCGACGCGACCGTGCTGTTCTATGACGCGCGGCTGCGCGATGCGGTGGCGGCGGTGGTCGATCGCGCCCCGCTCGTGCGTACATGGGTTGAATGGGGTGGTTCCGCCGATGCCCCGCCAGCCTTCGCCGTATCGCAGCGGACGCTGACGGAGGGCGACGGCGCATCGCTGGATATCATTCGCGATCCGGCCGATCGCTTCTTCATCTACACCGGCGGCACGACCGGAATGCCGAAGGGCGTGGTGTGGACCCATGCCGATCTCAACGCGATCGGGCTGGCGGCGGCGGCTGCGCAGGGGCTGCCGTTGCCCGAGGATGTGGAGCAGGCCGCATCGTTCGCCGCCGCCAATCCCGATTATCCCAGGACGGTGGTTGGCCCGCCGATCATGCACGGCACCGGCCTGCTATCCGCTTATGGCGCCATGCTGGGCGGTGGCATGGTGGCGACGCTGCCCGGCAAGAGCTTTCGCGCGGAGGAGGCCCTGGACGCGATCGACCGCTGGAAGGCGAACCGGCTGGTCGTGGTCGGCGATGCCTTCGCGCGGCCGATCGTCGATGCGCTCGATGCCGCGCCCGGCCGCTGGGACGTTTCGTCGATGCGGGTGATCATTTCATCCGGCGTGATGTGGACGCAGGGCGTGAAGGACGGGCTGCTCCAGCATATGCCCGAGGCGATGTGCCAGGATAACTTCAGTTCTTCCGAGGCGATCGGCATGGGCGTGTCGATCACCACCCGCGAGGGCACGGTGGAAACCGCCAAGTTCATGGTCGGCCCGCGCTGCCGGGTGCTCGATGAGCAGGATCGCGACGTGGTGCCGGGATCGGGGATGCGCGGGATCGTGGCGCTCGGGCCCCCCAATCCGGTCGAGTATCACAAGGACCCGGAGAAGAGCGCGCGTACCTTCCGCACGATCGACGGTGTGCGCTATTCGATCCCCGGCGATTTCGCTGAGGTGGCCGCAGACGGCACGCTGATCCTGCTCGGGCGCGGCTCCGCCTGCATCAATTCGGCCGGCGAGAAGATTTTCCCCGAGGAGGTGGAGGAGGCGCTGAAGCTGTGCCCCGGCGTCGAGGACGCGCTGGTGTTCGGCATCCCAGATCCGAAATGGGGGCAGGCCGTGGCGGCGGTCGTTCAGGCGGGCGATGGCTATGCGGAGGATGCCGTGCGCGACGATCTGCGCGCGCGACTCGCCGGATACAAGCAGCCCAAGCTTTTCGTCGCGACGGATCAGTCGCTGCGGGCGCCCAATGGCAAGGCCGATTACGGCAAGGCGAGGGGGCTTGCCGGGATCGCCTGACGGCGGCGGCCCGGCTCAACCGTCGCTGGCACGCTCGATATCGGCCCCTACGGCGCTCAGCTTCTCCTCCAGCCGCTCGTAGCCGCGATCGAGGTGATAGACGCGGCTGACCGCCGTTTCCCCCTCGGCCGCGAGGCCGGCGAGGATCAGGCTCATCGACGCGCGCAGGTCCGTCGCCATCACGGGGGCGCCGACGAGGCGATCGACGCCGCGCACCACCGCCGTCCGCCCATGCACCTGGATGTCTGCGCCCATCCGCGCCAGCTCGGGCACGTGCATGTAGCGGTTCTCGAAAATCGTCTCGGTCAGCACGCTCGCGCCGTCGGCCTTGCACAGCATCGCCATGAACTGCGCCTGCATGTCGGTGGCGAAGCCGGGGAAGGGAGCGGTGGAAAGCGTCAGCGGGGCGAGCTTGCCGGTTGCCGACACGCGCACCGAACGCTTGCCCTCCGCCACCGTGACGCCCGCCGCGCGCAGTGCGTCCAGCGTCGCGCCCATGTCGCTCGCGTCCACGTTGGTGAGTTCGATATCGCCGCCGGTGATCGCGGCGGCGCAGGCATAGCTGCCCGCCTCGATCCGATCCGGCATCACCGCATAGGTCGCGCCGTGCAGCCGCTCCACACCCTCGATCTCGAGCGTCTCGGTGCCGATCCCCTCGATATGCGCGCCCATCGCGACGAGGCAGCGGCACAGATCGACGATTTCCGGCTCGCGCGCGGCATTCTCGATGCGACTGGAGCCTCTGGCGGTGACGGCGGCCATCACGACATTCTCGGTCGCGCCCACGGACACGATCGGGAAGGAATAGCGCCCGCCTGCCAATCGTCCGCCGGGGGCGCGCGCGGTGACGTAGCCGGCCGACATTTCCAGATCGGCCCCGATCGCTTCCAGCGCCTTCAGATGCAGGTCGATCGGGCGATTGCCGATCGCGCAGCCGCCCGGTAGCGACACCCGCGCCTCGCCCGCACGCGCGAGGATCGGGCCGAGGACGAGGATCGACGCGCGCATCTTGCGCACGATGTCGTATGGCGCCTCGGTCGAGGTGAGCTTGCCGGCGCGGATCGTCATCACGCGGCCGAAATCCTCGGGCCTCGATCCTTCGATCGCGGTGGAGGCGCCCAACTGATTGAGCAGATGACCGAAGCTGTCGACATCCGCGAGCCGCGGCAGATTGCGCAACGTCAGCGGCTCATCGGTGAGCAACGCGCAGGGCAGGAGCGTGAGCGCGGCATTCTTCGCGCCGGAAATCGGGAGGGTGCCGGAAAGGCGGTTGCCGCCACGGATGAGGATACGGTCCATCCGACCGCGTCTATCGAACCCTGTTCACCGCGCCAAGCGGCGATCAGAGAAGATCGGCGATCACGCTTTTTCGAGCGTGCATTGCAGCGGATGCTGGTTCTGCCGCGCGAAATCCGTCACCTGGCTGACCTTGGTTTCCGCCACTTCATAGCTGAACACCCCGCACACACCGACGCCCTTCTGATGGACGTGCAGCATCACCCGCGTCGCCTCTTCCATGTTCATGCGGAAGAAGCGCTGGAGGCAAAGCACGACGAACTCCATCGGCGTGTAATCGTCGTTGAGCATCAGCACGCGATAAGGCGTGGGCTGTTTGGTGCGGGTCCGCGTGCGGGTGGCGATCCCGATCCCGGTGCCGCCATCGGAATCGTCATCGCGACGCTCGGCCATGAG
>NZ_SCNL01000012.1 GCF_005502745.1 Sphingomonas sp. 3P27F8 | reverse complement strand
AGCGGAAGGCGCGGCTCAAATGCCGCAACATGGTGACGCGGGGTGGAGCAGCCCGGTAGCTCGTCAGGCTCATAACCTGAAGGTCACAGGTTCAAATCCTGTCCCCGCAACCAACGGCGTCACAACAGCCCCGCCCCTCACCGGGCGGGGCTTTGTTGTGTCTGGCGCACAGGCTGCTGCTGCGAACTCCAACATTCGATAGAGGTCGCCGTGAAGCTGAATGGCCCGGCGCTTGCCGCCGCGGGCGCTGCCGGGCTGGACGACGATCTTCTCGATCAATGGGCGGATCGCCTTGCGTGCGGCAGCGCCGTCTCCGGACGCCAAATGCGTGTCGAGTTCGGCGATCGCACGGCGATACAAGGCTTCGTAATTGGCCGGTAGACGGGTCACCCGGGGTTTCGGAACGACAGCCAGCGCCTCATCAAGTCTGACCTCAATCGCTTCCAGCTCTTTCAATCGTGCCGTCAGCGACCGCGGCGCATCATCATCTTCTTCGATCCGCGCCACGAGCTTCGCGATCCGGGCGCGTGTGTCGTCGCGTTCGCGTTCGACACAGTTATGGCCGGCGTTGCCGGCGCCTGATTCTTCGGCCAACTCTTGCTGAAGTGCAGTAGCGAAGCGGCCGATGATCTCAGGCGTGAGCAACTGCTCGCGGACCCCAGCCAGCGCGCGCGTTTCCAGTTCGGTCGTGGTGACCGAGCCGTTGTCGCATGTGCCCGTCCGGTGACCCTTGCATCGCCACCGCCCGGCGCCCGTCGCCAGAAATGGCAAGCCACACGCACCACACATTACCAGACCAGACAGGAGATGGGTCGGTTGCTTTGCACCCGTCAGAGGATTGCCGGTGAGCTTGAACTTTATGTCGCGTTCCGCACGAGCCTCCAGCTGCCGGGTTTTTACCGCGTCCCACAGCGGCTGGTCGATAATTCTGAGGTCGGGCTCGTCGCGCACGATCCACTCGGCTTGGGGATTGAGTTGCGGCTGCCGCCGGAAACCACGCTTGTCGTTCGGCACCTCGATCCAGGTACGGCGGTTGAAGATGCGAGTGCCGATATACAGGCTGTTGTTGAGGATGCCCTCGCCCAGCTCGACGCTTCCGGACAGAGTCGACGCGTTCCAAATCCCGGCATTGTATTTACCGCGTTCTCGCGCGCGTGGGGAGGGAATGCCTTCCTCATTCAGGATCTTGCAGATCTTCTTCAGGCTGGTGCCGTCGGCGTAGAGCTTGAAGATACGATAAACCAGCGCCGCTTCGCCCTCCACGATCCCCAGCCGATCGTCGCTCTCATCCTCTGCGGTCTTCACGCGCGCATATCCCAGAGTTTTGCCGCCGGTGACGCCACCGCGTTTGGCCTTGCCGGCCAGGCCCCGGCGCGTCGTGTAGGCGATGCGCATTCGCTGCTGCTCGCCGATCATTCCTTTTACGCTGAGCACTAGGTGATCGATGACTCCAGCTGCGACCGTGTGCAGCACCACACCATGTACCCGGAAGATCTTGCTCATATGCTGCAGATGTTCCTGGTCGCGGCCCAAGCGATCAACGTCCTCGATAATAACGATGTCCGTCTGACGGGCTAAGACCATCGCGAGAAGCTGCTGAAGGCCGTGACGCTCCATCGTCGCCCCGGTTATGCCGTTATCGCCGAACCAAGCCAAGAACTTCAGCCCGTTGCGCTCGGCATAAGACCGAGCGAAAGTCTCCTGATCGGCGACCGATGCGGTGCGTTGATCCGGATCATCGAAGCTCTTGCGGCCGTAACCGATCGCACGCTGGGTCATGTCGTCTCCGAAGGAACCACATGGACGATCGTATCGGCTTTCTCGAGCCTTTCCAGTACATCTTGCAGACCCGCGCCGACCCACAGCAGATCAAGACTGGAGAGAACGAGATGGCCCGCCTGCTCTCGGGTGATGCAATGACCGACCAGCATCTCGATCGTCAACAGGTTCGGCTGTCCCGATGCGACATAGGTCGATACCACCTTCAAATTTAGCCCCTTAGCGTACAAGCAGAGCCGTGTTTCTTCGGCTTCTCTTGCCCACAACGGCGTCGTGTTGCGCTGAAATATGGCCGCCCGGTCGTTCATGTCTCTTCCCCATTCTCAATGATGATCGTGGCGACACGCCGGGCCATAAGCCGCACAAGATTGTCGAGGAGTTCGTCTAACACTCGATGACCATCGATCTGCTTGGCCTGCGCGCAGACGGTGTCCGACACCGGCATCGATCTCTTGCACGGGTAGCCTTCAAGATGGCTCTCGGGGTGATGGCCTTGCTCCATGGCCTGCGTTGTGGGATGGCCACAGAGCGCAAATGGAACAAGAGCAACAAATGGCTGCCGACGACATCAAACTGGCGGTCTCGCGACACCGCGCGGTGCCGCCTGGCTTTGTCGGGCTGAATGCAAATTACGGCGCGATCCTGCGGGATCGTCGCAAGGTCGGGCGATATGGAAAGCAATCGGTTGTCGCCGCCGATATCGGAATCGCGGCGACAGCGCTCTCGCGGATCGAAAATGGGCATGTAATCCCGCGGCTGGATACACTCGATGCGCTGCTGGTCCGGCTAAATCTCGACTGGGGGGCGGTTGCGATTGTGAGCGACGATGCAATCAAAGATGAAGCCGATGCAGGTTCGCGACGGCGCGATCGGCTATTTGATCTCGGCCAAGACATCCGATTTGCGCGGCGCCACTTGGGGATGACGCTCCGGCAACTCTCATCGCTTGCGGGCATCTCGCTGGCGCATCTCTCCCGGCTTGAGCGCGGTGCTAATGCCAGCATGCTAATCTATCAGGAGCACCCAGATGACCAAGGGCTTGATCGCGACGAGCGGCGGATCGTGATCGTACATCCGATACTTGCCGATTGCGTAAAGCGCTGGAACCAGTGGGAAACAACGAACTGACTTCGAAAAACAGGAGTGTTTTCTTCTCGGATTACCACAGCCTTTGGTGCGCCTGCGGGCCGATCGCAAAGTCAGCCAACCCGCAAAGAAAAAGCTAATGTTTGATCGGCAGGCTGGAGTAGCCGGCGGCTCCTACGGGAAGAGTGAAGGTCACAGAAACAACGAGGTTTTCCGCCGATTTTTTACATCTCTCGCCACAAAAGTGTGCTTAGCAAGTGTACCCGTCTCAGTGGCCAGCAATGAATATGAGGAGTGAAGAGAGGTGTAAAGTGTTGCGTTCGAATGACCAGCCGGGGACGTACCGCACACTGGCGCGAGGCGCGGACTGATGGTGAAGCAACGGCGCAATTATCCATGCGAGGGATCACGACATCTACGAATGGAGCGACAGGCGGCACTGGCCCAAATGGCGCGCTCGACCAGTAAACGCCCGGTGGATGGCGTTGGGAATGTCGCTTAGCCAAATCAAGCCGAAACGAGTCCGAAGTTGGCCCGCCAACCGATGCGTCCCGATAAGCTCGCCTAAGATCGAGCCGTATCGCCGGTATCGGTGCATCGATACTCAACTCGCGCGGCGAGCTCGGCGTAGTCGTGGATAACGAGGCTATGGCCCTTGAGCTCGGCAAGGCCATCGACCCGCAGCCGGCGCATCATCCGATTGACGTGCACTGCCGTGAGCCCGGTGTAGTCCGCGAGGTCCGGTTGGGTCAGGGGGAAATGCAGGCTTCCGTCCCTTATCAGCCCGATCGCGTCGGCACGGTGCCAAAGATCGCACAGAGTTCGACCGATACGGTCCTCGGCGTCGAGCCGCCCGAGGCTTGTCGCGAGCGCGCAGAGGCGCGCTTCTTCGGCCAAGCGGGCCCGGGCCAGCGCTACACCGACTTGCGGTCGATCCCGCTCCAACGCTGCGAGATCGTCAGCTCGAACGAAGGCGACGTCGAGATGGTTGATCGCGGCGATCGCCTGCTCGGGATTATCGAGTCGGCTGTGATCGCCTGGCAGGAGGAACGACGTTATCTGGCGCCGTCCGTCCTTGACCAACCCGTAGCGCGCTGCCCAACCCCCGAGGATGATAATCGTATCCCTTGAGATCTTGCCCAATGCCACTGCGTCGGTCCGCGCTCCAATATGTCGTCTGTGATGGAGCAGCTGCTCGACATCGTTCATGTCGTCGCGGGACAGGTAGGCAAATCGACGTAATTTCTGCAGGATTTTTGGTTCCATCTACTCCCTCCACCGTGCCGGAACCGGCGTTAAACTTTGCTCTCGGCAGTTGGTTCCGGTAGGGCAACGATCTTCACTTGGTCGGGTGTTTTCGGACCGAAAGCGCTGCTGCAACCAAGTCGTAGCTATCTCGTTCTGCTGCAAAACCGAAACGCTCAGGGAAGAAAAATGGGAGGAGACGTGCGCCGACCGCATCACTCGCCAAACGCGTCAGAATGGCGGCAGATCGTCGATAGCGCGGTGGATACCGCCATCATCACAACCGATGTCCACGGCCGGGTTACAAGCTGGAGTCAGGGAGCGAAGGCCATCCTCGGCTGGTCTGAGGAAGAGATGCTCGACCGCACGCTTGAACGCCTATTTCCCGACGAGAGTGGCGCAGGCGCGCTTGAACGGGAGGTGGGCGATGCCCGCTCGATCGGACGGGGCGGCGGCGTAGACGGTTGGCGGGTTCGTAAGGACGGCAGTCATATCTGGGCTACCGGTGAGATGACACCGATCCGTGATGACGCCGGCGAGGTAGTCGGCTTCACAAAGGTGTTGCGCGATCGCTCGAGCCAGCGCGCCGCCGAGGAAGCATTGCTCGAGGAGCGGCGGGCGCTGGAAATCTTGAACCGCGCCGGCTCGGCGCTGGCGATCGAGACCGATCTGCACAAGCTGGTCCAAATCGTGACGGATGCCGGCGTCGATTTGACCGGCGCGCAATTCGGGGCGTTCTTCTATAACGTGCTCGACGATGCCGGTGAAAGCTACATGCTCTACACCTTGTCGGGCGCGCCCGCGGAAGCGTTCGCGAAATTCCCGATGCCCCGCAACACCGAGGTATTCGCTCCCACCTTCAAAGGCGAAGGCATCGTCCGGTCGGACGACATCACGCAAGATCCGCGCTAAGCTCGAAGAACAATTCGCCGGCGACCCATGCGTCGCCGTGATCGCCAAACCATATAAGGTTGGCCAGCTCAACGCCACGCTCCAGGCACTCGGCATCGCCTGCAGGGCCTGCGACGACTGATCTGTCAGGCGGCTGGCACGTCGGGCGCAGCTACCGAGATCCATGAAAAAGGTTCCGGCTGCGATACTATTCATCGGTGAATGCGTTGATGATCAGTGACACATAGGCAGCGTGATCTCGAAGAGCTGGCGGCACGGTGTCGGCGGCTGGCGGAAGGGCAAACCCAGCCGGAGGTCAAACAAGTGCTGCTCGACCTCGCCGCCGAGTACGAAGCAGATGCCAAGCGACATCGGGTTTGAATCATGGGATGCGATGTTTGGCGAGCTCGGCTCTCAGTTGCCGGATGATCGACTGACCGGCCAAGTGCTGATGCACACCTTCATAGCCCTCACGGCCCAGCCTTCGACGGATATCCTCTGCCGACAGGCACACGCCTTCGCGGGCAAGTTCAAGGGCACGTTCGATCGTCGTCGTCATGGCGCCCGTCGTCGACCGTCCGCCTATCTCATTGGGTCAGTTTTAGCAGGGCTTTCGCTTTCTGCTCATATTGTTCGGCCAACTCGCGATGAATTCGTTTAACGGCGGGATCGATTGCGCTTTCTTCCATCGCGCGCTCCTTGGCAGCGCGCCGCGTGAAATAAGCGGGGTCGTGATCGTTGGTCATGCATCCTCCCTGTCAGAATGCCGAATGCATTGTGTACCATCATTGATGATCGCGCACTAAACTCGATCTGCTCAAAGGTCAGTCCGCGGTTTGCGGAAGACGATCGACCGCCGCGGCGTCCAACCGCGTTTTGACCGCCTTGTCGGCGATATGCGCCTCCGACCAAGGTAGTCTCCGCAAGGTTTCACCGACGCCGCCAACGCCCCCTGTCCGGATAACGATATAGTCGATGTGTCCGCTGCCGCACGATGCCAACACATCGACCGCGTGCGCCATGACGGCGCCGTCTTGTGATAGGACGGGCCACCCCTCTACCGACCCGAGTGAGAACAGATCGTCTCCGTCTCGCTGCTTGCTGCGGCGCACTTCCGCCTCGGCCGCGTCGCTGATCTTGGCGCGGCGGCCTAGCCAACGCCAGACGCCAAGCAGATCAACAACCGCAAGAAAAATGTTGGAATAGAGTAGTTGGGGCTGGTGGGTTGATGCGCCGACAACGATCCAGCCGGCTGCGCCGATCGTGAAAATGACAAAGCCCCAGCCGGTTACGCGCGCGCCGAGGTTCGATGCGGTCATGACAGCGGCAATGCATGTCGCCGCCAACGCTACCCAGCCGGCTAAATCGATCATAATCGCTCCTAAATAGAATGAAGGACGTGCGCCGGCCGTGTCACTTCTGGAGCCCACCCGAACGGCAATCTCCGCCGGGAGTAGGTCGACGATCCGCTCTTCCTGCCGTGTTCCGCATGACAACAAGGCGCTTCAGGCTTCCCGTCGTGCCAGCCCGCCAAACCAGCGCGATCAGCCAAGGCCGAACGCCGATTTCGAAACATGCGTGATCCGGCATGCCAAATCTGCTTCGCCGCTTGCGACGACAAAGTGATCGCCCGCATCAGCGATGCCGGTCGTGAACACGACGTCGGTGACGTACATCAAATCCTTGAACGGCTGGGTCAGCGCTGTTGACGGCTCGAGAACCGGCGTATGGCTGCCGCCGACCACAACCGACGGGTCTGCTGCGTCCAAGAGCGACCAATATGTGCGGTAGACACCGACGACTCCGGACGGCTCGACGCCATGCCACAGCGTCAACCACCCTCTATCAGTCGGGACGGGGGGTGTTCCTCCGCCCATGCGCGCCGTTGCGAGGGTGCCGGCGTGCGGACGGATGCCCGGGCTTTCGAACGGCTTCCAATGCAAGGCATCCGGCGATGTAGCGAGATTGATCGACGGTCCTGCCCGCCATTCGCTGCCGGGCGGGTAAGCGAAATATAGATCGCCGAGCGGCCGGGTCTGCGCCCAATACTTTCCGCCGGGCCGCCCCTCGAAGATCAGCATATCCTTGTTCTGGTGATCGAGCACGATACCTTCGAGATGCCAGTCGCGCGCGTCGTCGGATGTGTACAGCGTGGTGGAATGGCGTTCGGGACTGACCGAGCATGTCGTCATCAGCCAGCGTCCGCCAACCCGGCTGATACGGGCATCCTCGACGCCATAGCATTGATACGGTGCGCGGGGTGCGACGGCTTGATCGTAATGAACGTCGATCACGCGCTTTCCGTCCGCAGCGAGCTCGACGGGCAGCAACCAGGACAGGCTGGTGAGCGCCATCACCTTCCACCCGCCACTATGCATTCTGAATTTACGCGGATCGGCCGTGTCGACCATCTCCAATGGCCAGGCGTCGAGGAGGTAACGCCCGCCTTCCCACCGGATCGCATGAATGTGCTGATCGAAGATCGGCTGCCGCAACGCCTCGGCAATGCGCACCATCAGCAACAGATTGCCGTTGGGCAGTCGCGTCATCCCGGGGTTGAATGCTCCCAGGCAGTATGTCTCGACACCGAGTTGTCTCGCGAGCGGTCCCCGGGAAAGGTCTACGTCGCGAGGATCGAAAACGATCGCATCAAAGGGATGGACCATTTCTTGTCGCTCCTGTCGCGCGCTCTGGACAGATGTCGTCATCGCACGGGGCGCCGACACGATTGCGGGAGCGAGACCGGATAGAACGACTTCAAGGGCGGGTTGCGGCAATGTCCACCTCGGGTCGAGCCTACCGCCAGCATCTCAATCGCCACTAGTCGATCCTGTAATGGATGGGCTTGAAGGTGCCGCCGTTGGAATCGGGTGCCGAACAAGCGGTAAGGCCGATGACGAGATCCATTTCGGCGCGCAACGCTATCGAGTCACCCGCCTTGCTGATCGGCGGCAGTACCTTGAGCCTGCCGGTTTGCCCGTCGACCGGCACGTTCATAAAGCAGTTGAAGGCGATCGGGATGCGGTCCGGAAGGACACCATAGGGCGCGAGCGCTTCGGCGAGATTGCCGAAACAGCCGCGGTGCGGCGGAAGGTCGGGGTAGAAATGCAGAAACGTATCGACCGAGCACGGCGTCAGGAGGAAGTCGTGACAGCCGACCGTATCGCCAACGATCGTCAGCATCGCCCGTGATCGGTTCGAATAGAGTTTGTGCCCCAGCGTCAACCGGATCGTCTCGGCATAATCGAGAGTTCGTCCCGATGAGATGACCTCGTCGACATCGGCCGCATTGAATGCAAGCAGATCGGCGACTTGCTCACCGCGCGGATCGATGACGGTGAGGGTGGCACCCTTGGGCAGCAGCAAGGCCGTGCCGCTGCGCTCGGGAATGATCGAAACCTCGGCGGTCATTCGGCGCCGCCTCGGTAGTTGAAGGGCGCACGCCAGGCATCGTCGACGGCGCGACCGGAATATTGCCGGGCCTCGCTAGCCTCGCCGTGACGAGCGAGCATCGGGTTCCTTGAACCGGCCAAGCGATCGTCGCGAACGAGTATCTTTTCACGCAGGCCTTCGTATTTGCCAGCCTCTCGCAAGCGTTCGAACTGGTCGTGAAGGTTGAACACCAGACATGGCTTTTCGAACCGGCGCGCGGGCCTGCTGGCCTGGGGGTGCAATCCGACAATGAAGAACGCCTCGCCGCCGAAACTCAGGGAGAAATGCGGGTTGCCGGGATCCGGGCTCACGCGCGCATCATAATCCTGTCCACGCCAGACATCCTTGTCGCTGAGCGATTGCACGCGTTCCCAGAGCGCCCGTTCAAACGCGGTTTCGTCCAGACCGGCAGGCCCTTCGAACACGACCGCGAACGATTGGAACAATGCCGGATCCGCGCGATAGCTCTGCGCGAAGCGCAGCAAATGGTCGTGTATCCTGACATCGTCCCAGGCGCTGTCGATCCGATTGCAGGCGAGGACCTTCAATGTCCCGCGCGCGAGCGCCGACTTTGCGCCGACACACGGGAAACCCGCGTCGGCGATGTGGGAAAACAGTTTTTGCTCGAGTTTGCTTTGCGCATCGTGCGTCCAGTGAAACATAAGGCTCCGGTATTTGGGTCCGATCAATCGCTCTTCGACGCGCGGAATGACGCCCGGCTACAGGTCGTTGAGTTGGTGAAATGAACGATCAGCGCCCGGCGCAGTTGCGGATCGCGCGCGCGGATTAACCCAGCGCAATACGATTTTTGAGCGGCCGACGAGGGTGGCGGCGATGCTGGCAAGGCCGTGTTTGCGGTTGGAGAATGGACGGGCGTTGGGCTTGTGGCATCACGCGCCCGGCGCGAGGAACCGGCAGGGCAGGCGGAGGTTTGTCGTTCAACGACAGGAGAGCCACGATGTCAGTTTTTGATAAGGTTATCGCCAAGATCATGCCCCCGGAAAGCGCCGAGGCGCGGCGGGAGGCACGTGAGAAAGCCATGGCGGCTGCGAAGCCGAACGACTGGCTCACTCAGATCCTTGAGCACCATCAGCGCATCGAAGCGCTGTTTGCGGCCGTCAAGTCGGCCACGACGCCCGAGGCGCGACGTGACGCGCAGCGGCGCCTGGGGATCGTGCTTACAGGCCACGCGATAGCGGAAGAAGCCGCGATCTATCCGGCGCTTGCGGCCGATAAGCAGGTCGGACATGCCGAATTGGCCTATCAGGAACAGTCCGCTGCCAAGATGGAAATGGGGCTGCTCGAACGGCTCGATCCAATGAGCCAGGACTATCTCGACAAGCTCGAACATATCGAAGGTGCGGTGGCGCACCATGTCTATTCGGAAGAGGGCACGTGGTTCCTTGAACTCGCGCAAGACTTATCGCCCGAGGATCAGGCGATGGTGACGGCGCGATATCGTGAGGAATATGACCGGTACACCGCCACCGCCGACATCTGACGGGTTGGTTGTGAGCGACCCTCGCCGTTCCAGGGATTTATGGCGGTCGCTGCAGCAAAAGCTTGACGGCTGGAACCCGGCCTGGCGTGACAGGGTCGATACCGGCTCGCCGCGCTGGAGGGCAGGCTTTCCGGCGAAGGCAGCGCGACTGCCTGACGAGATCGTGTTCGAGAGCTTTGCGGTCGCATTGCTCTCGGGCAATACGCGGTGGGACCGGATCGCCACCATCCGCGGCGAACTCGGCGTTCCTTTCGTCGATTTCGATCCAGCGCGGTTCGCTTCGCTCGACGATCGAGATATCGACCGTCGTGTGCTTCGCTGGTTCGTCGACCGGCGAGCAGGCAGCGCCGGACTTCCTGCCGGTCTGCTCCGATTGCGCGGCACGGCAGCGATCCTTGCGACTGCCGAAGGCGGCGCCCACGGTTTTCTCGAGCGCGTGTTCGACGCCGCTGGTGGCATGCCGGATCAGGCGGCCGTCCTGCTCGGCGGCTCGGCGCAATGGAAGCTGCCTGGCTTCGGGATCGCGCTCGCGGCCGAAGCGTTGCGGCTGCTCGGTTTCGACCTGTGCAAACCCGACCGTCATGTCCTGCGGGCGGTCGGAGCGTGGGGCCTGGTCCGGTTCGCGCGCTGGCCCGAGAAGGGCGCTTACACACCGCCGCAGGCGCGCCCGGCCGAACTCATTGCGACGATGCGCGCGGTGCGGACGCTGGCTGAGAACAATGCTGTCGGCGTAAGCAATTGTACGTCGGTGATCTGGCTCGCCGGCGCGGTCTCGGGGGCCCGGCTGACGAATGCCGATTTCGCATCGCTAGCGGCGGCAGAGCGCGATGCGAAACCGCTCGGCTAGCTCTTCGTTCTGCGGGCAGCCGGCTTTCGCGTTTCCAGGTCGAAACGGTCGCCTGACGACAGCACATTGAGACTCACGCCAAACATCGAAAGTGCCTCCTGTCGATCGGCCTCGGCGATATTCGAGTGGCTCACGGTAGACCCGTCGACGACATAGACCGCACCGGCACCGATCACGCCAAAGGTGCCGTCCTCGATGACGATCGCGGTGTCCTCGTCGATGCCGATCCCGAGCACGCGCGGGTTCTGCGCGACCGCGCCCAGCAACCGGCCGATCCGCCCGCGCTCCGCGAAATGCTGATCGATAATGACGTCCCTGATCAACCCTAGGCCCGGCGCCATGTGGAGGTCGCCGATCCGATGCGACTCCGCGCTCGGTCCCCGCACCAGCATGGTCTCGCTCATGACCGACGCGCCGGCGGACGTTCCGGCCACAACGCCGCCGCGGCGGTGGATCGTGCGGACCATGTCTTCGATCGGGGTGTCGCCGATTTGCGATGAGATGCGCAGCTGGTCGCCGCCGGTGAAGAAGATGCCCGCGGCATCCGAGAGAAGATCGAGGTTTTCGCACGACCGGGTCTCCTCACGCTCGTTTACGTAGAGCTCGACCAGGTTCGTGACGCCGAGCGGCGCGAACGCCTTTTGATAGGCGTCAAAATAGCCCTCGGGCTCGTGGCTTGCGACGGTCGCGAGCACCAGCTTGCCATCACCCAGCCGCCCGGCGACTTCGCTGAGGATAATTTTGTCGCCGTCCTTATCCTCATGGCCGCCGATGACGATGAGCGGCCCATTACCGTTAGCCATGAATGATATCCTTGAACTCATCGCGATGGATGCCGGCGATCGGCTCGGGAAGCCAATCTGCCGCCATCGCGACGGCAAAATGATCGCTGTTATGCGCAACGCCGAAGCGACCTTCGACATCGAGCGCGATAAGGCCGGCTTCGCCGCCGACGCGAGCGAGCGCCCCGAGCGCGGTGGTTACGGCCGACTGGGCGGGATGGCGATAGAGTTGTTCGATGACACGGCTCGCCAGGGTAACACGCAATATTTTCTCGCCGTCACCGGAAATTGCCACACCGCCGGCGTGATCGTCGGCATAGAACCCGCAGCCGGGGATCGGTGCATCCCCCACGCGGCCCGGAATTTGACCGGGCAGGCCACCCGTCGACGTGGCAACCGCGATGCGGCCCTGGCGATCAATCGCCACGGCCCCGACCGTATCGTGATCCGCGCATCCACCAGGTGCGTGCACAGCGAAGACGTCGGTGACGGCGATGCCGCGCTCGACCGCAAATGCCCGGGCGCCCTCGCCGACCAGAAGCACCGCAGGCTCGCCAAGGAGCATGCGCGCGACGAGCACTGGATTGGCGATATCCTGAAGCGCAGCCACCGCACCGATGTCGAGGGTCGACCCGTCCATGATGGCCGCATCGAGTTCGACATGCCCCGCTGCCGTCGGCACCGCCCCCCGTCCGGCGTTGAAGGCGACATCATCCTCGAGCGAGCGGACCGCCAGCTCAACAGCGTCGAGCGCGCTCGCACCGTCGCGCAACAAATCGACGCCAGCGGCGGCGGCGGCACGGCAACCGTCCCGGTTCGCCCCGTGCCGCTCGGTCGGTATCGTCCGGGCACCGCCATGGACAATGATGGCCCACCCAGCCTCATTCATAAGCGGCGTTCGTCTCGGCTGGCTCGACAGGGCCAAAATCATTCACGAGCTGCCAGACCATGTCGATCTGGGTCGGGCTGATCACGACCACATCGCCGGGGCGTGCCAGACGCAGCGCGAACAGTGTCGCGGCGCCCTCCTCGACAACGCGGTGGATACGGTCCTCGGATAGACCGCCTTCGATAGCGCCATTGGACATAAGCGCATTGATCTCGCCACGCGGACGACCCCGCCCATCCGGCGTTTCACGGAACACCAGCTCATCGAACAGGGACGCGGCAAGCTTGCCCATGCCGATCAAGTCTTCGTCGCGCCGATCGCCCGGCACGCTATAGGTGCCGATGAACCGGCGGCCCGGCCGCCTCAGGGTGGCGAGATACCGGCCAAGCGCGGTTACAGCGGCAGGATTGTGGGCGTAATCGACGATCACCGTAATTCCGTGGCGCTCGACGATGTTGAGACGTCCCGGGCTGTCGGCGTAGGACGTCGTGAAATTCGCGAGACCACGCGCGATCACGTCCGGCGCAATCGCGAGTGCGGCTGCGATCGCGGTAGCTGCAAGCGCATTCTCCGTGTTGAAGGCCGCGGCACCGGATTGCGTCGACGGTATATCGTTCGTGGTGGTCACCACATGCCGCTCGCCGTCTCGGTAAAGCACCAGATTTTCCATTTCTCCGCGTTGCTCGCGCACGACGGCGAGGCCGCCAGCCTCGATATGACGCGCGAGCTCCTCGCTGATGGGCCTCATCGAAAACCAGCATATCCTGCCACGCGCATGACGCTGCATCCGTCGCGGCTTGCGGTCATCGGCGTTGAGGACGCTCACCCCGCGACGCTTGACCGCCTCGACAACCACCGATTTCACGTTGGCCAGGTCGTCGACGGTATCGATACCCTTTATCCCGAGATGATCCTCGGTGACATTGAGTACGCATCCGACGTCGCACCGATCGAAGCCCAGCCCTTCGCGCAGTATCCCGCCGCGCGCGGTTTCGAGGACAGCGACATCGACCGTCGGATTGGCCAATACCATCCTCGCGCTTTTCGGGCCGCTCGCATCGGCCGAGCGGATCAGGCGGTCATTGATGTAGACACCGCTGGTGCTGGTCAGTCCGACCGTCATCCCCGCATCCCGGAAAATTCGGGCCACCATGCGCGCCGTCGTCGACTTTCCGTTGGTGCCGGTAATGGCAATGACCGGAATCCGGCTGTCGCGAGCGCGTGGAAAGAGATGGTCAACGATCGGGCCGGCGACATCCCGCGCCTGACCCGATGACGGCGCGAGATGCATCCGAAGACCCGGCGCTGCATTGATTTCGACGATCCCGCCGCCGGTTTGATCGACCGTGCGACTGATGTCCGGCGACAGGAAATCGATTCCCGCCACGTCGAGGCCGATCGCCGCCGCCGCTTGCTCGGCAACGAAGATATTGTCGGGATGCACGCGATCGGTACAGTCCTCGGCGGTCCCGCCGGTCGACAGATTGGCGGTGTCGCGCAGCCGCACAACCTGACCCTCGGCGGGTACCGACGCTCGCGTCAGACCCTGCGCGGCGAGGACTGCCGCCGCTGCGTCGTCGATGACCAGCCGGGTAAGGACATTTTCGTGACCAACGCCGCGGCGCGGATCCTTGTTTGCGCGAAGAACCAGCGCGTCCACGTCGGTGATGCCGTCCCCGGTGACCGTCGCGGGCAGGCGTCGTGCGACCGCGACAACCTTACCGCCAACGACGAGGAAACGATGGTCGTCACCGGCAATCTGTTCCTCGATGATCACACGCGGGCCGTGCAGCCGCGCTGCGGCGAAGGCGGCTTCGAGGTCGGTCGCATTCGAGACGTTGAGCGTGACGCCGCGCCCGTGATTGGCGTTGAGCGGTTTCACGACAAGCGGGGCCGTCAGTCGCGGCGCCTGCGCTTTGGCATCGGCGAGCGTACGGACGACGATACCGCGCGGCGCGGGAAGCGCCGCGTCGCGCAGGAGCTGGCGGGTCAGTTGCTTGTTGCCGGCCGTTTCGACGGCGATGTGCGAGGTCATACCGTGATGCTGGCCCGCACGCGGCGCTGTCGGCGACCATAGCCGAGCTGCAGCAGGCTTTGCTCGTCGAGGCGGGAAACAGGAATACCGCGCCGTCGTGCGGCATCGACGATGGCCTGGGTGCTGGGGCCGAGCGCGCCGGCGCGAACCAGCGACGCGATCTCCGCGACCCGATCGTCCACGCTAGCGTCGGTTCCAAGCCTGGTCGTCGGCAGTATCTTGTCGTCCCTGACTGTCGTCGTTCTGCCCGGAAGCAATTCGACGAGGAAGGTGAGCGCGTGCCGCACGGAGAGTAGGGCCGCCTGTTCGTCGCGATATTCGACGAGCAAGTCGTAGGTGCCCGGCCGGCCCCGCACCGACCGCGTCTTGCCACGTGTGACGGCAGCGCCCGCAAGCGACTGAAGCTCCAGTGCGACATGCTCGGCGATGTGCCCAAACCATGTTCCGGTTTCCAACCGTTCGACGAAGCCACCCGCGTGCCCCTTGCTGCAATGATGCGCCCGCAGGCCCGGCAAAAGGTCGAGCATGCGGTCGGAAAAACCCGGCAGCGTGTTGGACGGCGACGTTTCGAGTGACCCGATGTCGATGCGGACGCGCACCATCGGCCGCAGACTGAAGATGTTTGGCCCGCGATAGATGCTTCGTTCGAGGACGCGCACCTCATTGCTGTTCGTCGTCGCCGGTCCGATGGAGCTGACATCCGTGTCGATGTCGTCCCGCGGCACAAGCGTCAAAGAGTCCAAGGCCGATCCTTCGATTTGAGGTCCTGTTCTCGCAACGCGCGGAGCGACGACCGGTCTCACGCGACGGGCGGAGAATCGTGTTAACTTCGATCTATTTCGGTACCGGACCGATCGCGAGCATCGCGCCGTTTTGCCATTGGCGTGCGCAGGTTACCCGCTCCAATTACTGGTCGCCGCCTGCGTCCGCCGCCGCACCTCGGTCGCTCCGACTTCACTGGTAGCCGGTACATGAAACCACGCGATTATTTGATCGTTGGTCGGCGACCGCCCGGCGCATGTACGAGTGGTTCTAGTGTCGCAATCTTGTAGGAGTCATTGGGACGTGGGGCGTGCGCGCGCGGCCAGTGCGGCCACAATCAGCCTTGGGGTAGAACTTGCGAAAGGCATGCGGCCGATCGCCCGCCTGGCGTTCGGCACGCGGTCAATTGAGGTCGCCGCCGGCCATGATTCGGTCTGGGCGATCATTCGCCGCGGCGGCGGCGGCGGCTTGGCGCTTCGCGTCGCGCATTGCTGGGGCGGTTGCACCAAAGTGGCTAAGCTGCGCGCGCCGGCCGATACCTTGCTCCGCCTTCGTGTCGACAGTCCCACGGGCAAGCAGATCGTGACGTTTCGCAGCGACGATCTGCAGTTACCCGTTTTGCGCGTGACGACGACGTTAACGCCAAGCACGCCGCTCCTCATTCCCTATTTTCCGCGCGATCTTTATCCCCTCGGTTCCGGCGACGATCCGATGACGGCGAGCGGCCGGGTCGAGGCGGCGCAGCGCGGTCTGAACAGCGGCCTACTCTATCTTCACCTCGACAAGCCGGCCTTTGGCAGCGTTCTCTATTTCCAGAACTTGACTGCGCTCAACGACTATTTCCAGGCGACAGGGACCACGCCGGACAGCGCGGTCGGCGGGGAGTGGCCCGAGCTCGGCTATCTGCCGCCAACGCCGCCACAAAGCGGGACGCCGCCGACCAATCCGCTTCCCGCGGCGGTGGAAGTAACGATGTCGGACGCCATTCTGGTGTTTCACGACGAAGCCGCGGCCGACGAGCAGGACTCAGCACGGCGGTTCCTGCAAATGCTCGGAACGGCATATCGGCAACTGGACGCGCCGGCGACGACCTATCGCGACTGGGTGTCGCGTTGCGACCGGACGCTGCACGATCTCGAGCATGCCCCGGAAGCGACGGTGCGCCACTACGGGCACACCTACATCCATCCGTACACCGCTGCGGAATATCCCGACATCATGGTCCAGATGTCGGTCATCTCGGCGCTCAGGAACTTTGCCGCCTGGACGCAGCGCGACGTGCCATTTTGCGAGAAGCTGGAAGCCGGGCTGGAGAAGTTTCACGACCGCCAGCTCAAGACGATGCGGCGCTATCTTCCGAATGTCGGCAAGGACAAGGACAAGCTCGCGGTCGACAGCTGGTATCTGTACCATCCCCTGCTCAACCTCGGGCACCTCGCGCTCGATGGGGACACGCGGGCGCGTCGCCTGTTCGAGGGGTCGCTCGACTATGCGATCAAGGCAGCACGTCACTTCGATTACGTCTGGCCGATCCAGTTCAAGGTCGACAGCTTCGATGTCATCGTCGAGGCGCGGAACGACGACGGCCTGGGCCAGACCGACGTCGGCGGACTTTATGCCTATGTCATGATCCAGGCTTACGAGTTGTGCGGGGAGGAGCGCTACTTGGCGGAAGCGCGCCGAGCGATCGACGCCGCCAAGAATATGCGGTTCGAGCTTAATTACCAGGCAAATCTGACTGCCTGGGGCGCGGCGGCCTGCATGCGGCTGTGGCGGATCACGGATGAGGAATATTATCTGCAGCAGGGCTACGTCTATCTCGCCAGCTTCTTCCACAACACGGCGATCTGGGAATCGGAGATCGGAAACGCTAAGAACTATGACGTATTCCTCGGCGCTACCTGCCTGCACGACGCGCCCTATATGGCTGTCTTCGAGTGCTTCGACAGCTTTGCCGCGTTCGAACAATATTTGAAGGACGCCGGACCCGACCTCGATCCGGCGGCGCGGCTGCTAGTGAGCGAATATTGCAAATATGCGCTCGACCGGGCCTGGTTCTATTATCCCGACGCGCTGCCCGCCGACGCGCTCGCCAAGGAAGATATCCGGAACGGCCACATCGACCGCTCGCTGTCGTTTCCCGTCGAAGACCTGTACGTGGACGGCAAGCCGGCCGGCCAGGTCGGGCAGGAAATCTACGGCGCCGGCGCCGCCTTCGTGTTCGCGACGCGCTCGTTTCACAACATCAGCGGCGCGCCGTTCCGAATATTCTGCGATCATTTCCCCGTCTCGAGCGAGCGCACATCGGCGCGTTCGCTCACCTTCGGGATCGAAGGCGGCCACGCCCGACGGGCGACCTTTGCGCTCGTTCGCACTGGACGCTCGGCGCTTCCGTCCTTCACCCTGCGCACTATCGCGGGTGACGAAGTTGCTCCTCATCTCAGCCGCGCGGATCGTGTCGAGTATCGTATCCCCGCCAATGGCGAGGTCAGCCTGCACTGGTGATGGAACCGAGGGGTCGCGGAATCACTTTAGAGCAATGACGCATCGTCATGGTGCGTCGGCTATCGCCAGGAGGATTTGATCCATGTCGGACCCCCAGACGCCGGGCAATTCGGACGAAAGCAAGCCGGCTTTGTCCAACGACAAGACAGAGCGAAAGCCGGTGGTCGATACGCCGGGGGGGCAGCCAGTAGAGAAGGTGGAGGACCGCCCCAACGTCGGCACGGTCCGTCCCGAAGATTATCCGCCCGATCAGCGCGCCAAGGGCTGACCGGGCGAATGGCGGCCGAACAGGATGACCGCCCGAATTGAGTTATTTCTTCTTGGCGATAGCCGTGGCCTCGGCAATATCCTTGGCTCCGCCCAGATCCTCATCACTCGTGCGGCCGGCACCCGGGCCCGCGCCGAGATCCGCCCCGGTCGCGACATTCGCGCGCGGGTTCGACATCGTTCTCGTCGCCAGGGCGGTGACGGTGGCGTCGTCCTTCTTTGTGAGATTGACCGAGGCCGTGCCGTCGCCCTCGTCGAAGGGCATGACTTGCTCGAGATCGTCGATGCGGTCCCATTGCTCGCCACTGTTCCACGGCCCGTCCATGTCGCCGTCACCTTGGGATGTATTGACATAGGCATTGGCGAATTGCGCGATGCCCGGGAGCTTGCCCGGCGGGAAATTGTTCTCGATCGAGTATAACGCTTTCTCGAACGACTTCTGGTGTGCGATTTCGCGGGTCATCAGAAAGCCGAGCGCATCCTTGACGCCGGGATCGTCGGTGACGTTGATAAGCCGCTCGTAGACGATCTTGGCGCGGCTTTCGGCCGCGATGTTGGAGCGCAGATCGCAGGTCGGATCGCCTTTGCTGTCGACATAGGCCGCGGTCCACGGCACGCCGGTCGAATCGATCAGCGCCGGGCCGCCGCCGAACAGCAAATTTTCCTTCTGGCTCGCGCCACCGGCATTGACCGCGATCATCAGATCGGCCTCCTTCATCGAGGCTTCCGAGATCTGCGCCTTAACGCCCTTGTTGAGCATCGCGACGATCGAGCCGACCACCTCGAGATGGCTGAGTTCTTCGGTCGCGATATCGAGCAGCAGATCCTTCCGACCGGAATCGACCTCGCCAAGTGCCTGCGTGAAATAGCGCATCGCGGCGGCCAGTTCGCCATCGGCGCCGCCGAATTGCTCGATGATGAGCGAGGCGAGCACCGGATTGGGTTCCGACACGCGCACCGTATATTGAAGTCGCTTGTTATGCATGAACATCTGCTGTCTCCCGTAACCGCAGGAAGGACTATCGGGAGGGGCCACCGTTCCCCGAATTTCGTCGCCAAATCCGGAAGTTAATTTGAGTTAACACGAATCTGCGGCCGTATGGACAGGCGCCCCGTTCCTCGGGGCGCTACGTTGATCGAGGTTGTCGCGATCGCTGGCGATTGATCTGGATTCGCCGTCTTTCCAGGCGCATGAACCAACAGCGCGACGGCCCGTTAAGCCGGAAGGGCGGCAAGCCGTTTCGCGGAGACGATCCAGATGGCCAGGCAGAAATCCGACGATCCGCAAATCAAGCCGTTCAAGGGGCCGGCGGGCGGCTGGGGCTCTGTCCGATCGCTTGCCGAGATCCTACCACGCGAGCGTATCCACCCCGAGGTGCTGCGTGAATTGTCGCGCCAGAACAAACCCGACGGCTTCGCGTGCGTCAGTCGCGCCTGGGCGAAGCCGGCCGATCATCATCCGGCCGAATTTTGCGAAGAAGGTGCGAAGGCGACCGCGTGGGAGCTGACGTCGCTGCGCACCACGCCGGCCTTCTTCGCCGAGCATACGCTTGGCGAACTACGGTCATGGCGCGACTATGATCTGGAGCAGCAAGGCCGGCTCACGCATCCGCTGCGCTACGATCCGGACACCGACAGATATGTCGGATGCTCCTGGACGGAAGCGTTCGACGAGATCGGCAGCGTCCTCGCAGCACTGCCACCGAAGTCGGTAGTCTTCTACTCGTCGGGGCGGACCAGCCTCGAGGCGTCCTACATGTACGGCCTGATGGCGCGCATGTACGGCAATCAGAATCTCCCCGACAGTTCGAACATGTGTCATGAATCCACGTCGGTCGGCTTGAAAGCCGCCATCGGCGTTCCGGTCGGTACCACGCAGCTGTCGGACTTCGATGCCTGCGACACCATCTTCTTCTTCGGTCAGAATGTCGGGTCGAACGCGCCGCGCATGCTTCATGACTTGCGCCGGTGCCGCAAGCGCGGGGTCGAGATCGTAACCTTCAATCCGCTCAAGGAGAGGGGTCTCGAGCGGTTCACCGACCCGCAAAACCCGATCGAAATGGCGACGTTGAAAGAAACGGCGATCTCGACCCAATATCATCAGGTCAAGGCCGGAGGCGATATCGCGGCGATGATGGGAATCGCCAAGTTCCTCGTCGAGTGGAACGACCAGGCCGTGGCTAACGCCCAGCCACCCGTGCTCGACCTCGATTTCATCAAGGCCCATACCAACGGCTTCGGCGCGTTCGTCAGCGCCGTTCGCGCGGCGTCCTGGGACGATATCGAGCGTGAGTCGGGATTGCCGAGGGCCGAGCTCGAAGTGTCGGCGCGCATCTATGCCAAAGGCGAGGCGGTCATGGCGATGTACGGCATGGGACTGACCCAGCACGTCAAGGGCGTCGAGAACGTTCGCATGCTCGTCAATCTGCTCCTGCTGCGTGGCAATATCGGCAAACCGGGCGCGGGTCCGACGCCGGTTCGCGGCCACTCCAACGTTCAGGGACAGCGCACCGTCGGCATCACCGAGAAAACCGAACTGGTCCCCGTCGCGAGGCTCGAGGAGCAGTACGGCTTCACCGCGCCGCGCGAGAAAGGGCTCGACACGGTCGAAAGTTGCCGGGGCGTAATCGACGGATCGGTCAAGGCGTTCGTCGCGCTCGGCGGCAACTTTCTCCGCGCGGTTCCCGAAACGACCGCGATGGAGGAGGCCTGGCCACGGCTCGACCTGTCGGTGCAGATCGCAACGAAGCTCAACCGCAACCACCTTTTTCCAGGTAAGGTGACCTATCTGCTGCCATGCCTCGGCCGGATCGAGGAGGATGTTCAGGCAAGCGGACCCCAGGCCGTGTCAGTCGAGGATTCGACGAGTTGCATTCACGGCTCGCGCGGCAAGGCGACTCCCGCCAGTCAGCATCTCCTTTCGGAGCCGGCGATCGTCGCCGAACTCGCCAAGCGCATCCTGCCGGACAATCCCAAGGTGAATTGGGACGCGTGGGTCGCGGACTACGGAACGATCCGCGACGCGATCGAACAAACCTACCCGGCGATCTTCCCGGCGTTCAATAAGCGGCTGTTTACGCCGGGCGGTTTCTGGAAGGGCAACAAGGCGGCGGAACGGATCTGGCTGACGCCGAGCAAAAAGGCCGAATTTCTTGTGCCCGAGGGCTTGTCTGCTACCGGCTTTGCCGACGCGGCGGGTCGCTTCAGGCTGATAACGCTGCGTTCCAACGATCAGTTCAACACGACGATCTATGGCTATCATGACCGGTTTCGCGGCGTGAAGGGAACACGCGATGTCCTCTTCATGAATGTCGCTGACATCGCCTTGGCTGGCCTCAGCGAAGGCCAGATCGTCGCGCTCGAAAGCGACGCGGGGGACGGCAAGACCCGGCGCCGCGAAGGCTTGATCGTCACGCCGTACGACATTCCCCGCGGCTGTCTCGGCGCCTATTATCCGGAGTGCAATGTGCTCATGCCAGTCGAGCATCATGCCGAGGAGAGCCACGTGCCGGCGGCGAAGTCGGTCCCCGTTCGGATCGCGGTCTGATCGAGCACCGCGTGGCTGGCACGCAAAACCATAAGTTCACAGCCGTCGCCCGCGAGGGCGCTTGGGAAGAGACGGTCCGTGCCATCGCGGTCGAAGCGCCGGTTGCGCTCGAATTCAACGGCATCGGCTATGCGGTGCTCATGGCGACGCCCGGCGATCTCGACGATCTCGTCGTTGGTTTTGCGCTTGCCGAACGGTTGATCGATCAGGCGGACGACGTGATCGGCATCGAGGCTCATGCCACCGGGCACGGGACCGTGCTGCGGGCGTCGCTCGCGAACCGCGTCGGCGACCGCATCGTCGACCGCGTGCGGCATCGGGTCTCGGAATCCTCCTGCGGCCTGTGCGGGATCGAAAATCTCGAACAGGCGATGCGACCGCTCCCGGTCCTGACGGCGAAATGGGCCGGCGACGATGCGGCGATTTTTCGAGCGCTCGATACGCTCGATCGGGTGCAGCCGCTCAACGCGGCAACACGAGCGGTCCATGCCGCGGCCTGCTGTGCGGCGGACGGCGAAGTGCGGCTCGTGCGCGAGGATGTCGGCCGGCACAATGCTTTCGACAAGCTGATCGGCGCCATGCTGCGGAGCGGCGAAGAATGGGCAGGGGGATTTGCTCTGCTCACCTCGCGCTGCTCGTTCGAACTGGTCGAAAAGGCGGTACTCGCCGGCTGTCCGATGCTGGCGACGATTTCCGCGCCGACCAGCCTCGCACTCGACCGCGCGCGCGCGGCGGCTTTGCCCTTGAGGGTCGTCGTCAGACCCGACGCGCTACTGGCGACGGTACCGTGACCCGCATTCTCGGCGCGGTCCTCGCCGGGGGCCTGGGACGACGCTTCGGCAGCGACAAGGCAGTTGCGACCTTTCACGGCGAGCAATTGATCGATCGGGTGATCGAGCGTCTCGCCGCGCAGGTCGACCGCGTCATCATCTGCGGCCGCACCTGGGCCGATCACATCTCGGCGACGGACCGCCCGGCTCCGCATCTCGGTCCGCTCGGCGGGCTCAATGCCGCCCTGCATCATGCCGAGGCGCACGGGTTTGGGCTGGTCTTGGCCGTGCCGTGCGATGCGCCTGATCTGCCGGCCGATCTTGCCTCCGTGCTGATCGCGGCCGGGCCGCCTGCCTTTCTTGCCGATCTGCCGGTGATCGGCTGTTGGCCGTCCGCGCTGGCGAGTGTGCTCGATAGGCACCTTGCCACGACGAGCGATCGATCGGTTCGCCTCTGGGCTACGGTCGCGGGCGCCCGGCCTGTTCCGTACGGCGCGATCGTCAACATCAACACACTCCACGACCTCCGGCAGGCGGAGTTCCGCAATGACTGAACGGCCGTCTGTGGACGAGGCGCTGGACACGATACGGGCGACCGTCGCGGCGCTCGGCCGGGAGCTTGTCCCGACACGGCGCGCCCTGGGGAGGCGACTGGCGGAGGATAGTCGAGCGACCATCGACGTGCCCCGCTTCCCCTCCTCGGCGATGGATGGCTATGCGATCGCGTCGCGCGATACGCTCGCCGCGTCCCCGTCGAACCCTGTCGACATGCGGATCGCCAAGCTCGTCCGGGCCGGCGATCAAGCGCCGCCGATGTGCCCGATGACGGCGGTAGGCATCGCGACGGGGGCGCCCATCCCGGCGGGAGCGGATACGGTGGTGATACACGAACGCGCCGCCATCGTCGGTGACGCGCTTCGGCTGTCGGAGCCTGTTGCCGCGATGCTCAATGTCCGGCTGGCCGGCGAGGACTTCCGCGCCGGCGAGGTCGCTTTGGCTCGCGACACCGACCTGACGGCGGACGCGATTGGTGCGCTGATCGGATGCGGGATCGACGCGCTGACCGTCCGTCGCCGCCCGCGGCTGCTTCTGTTCTCGACCGGCAGTGAATTGGCACCGTCCTGTCGAGACCTTGCCAACAGCGCGGCGGTCGTCGACAGCAATTCGCCGATGATCGAAGCCCTCGCGACGGGCCTTGGATTGCAGATCGATATTCTCGGCACCGCGCAGGACACCTGTAGCTCGACGGACGCAATGCTCGACGCCGCGATTGCCGCGACCGACGCGGATCTGGTGCTATCGACCGGCGGCGTGTCGGGCGGCGCTTTCGACCTGGTGCGTACAAGGCTCGAAGCGGGTGGTGGACGTGTGCACTTCCACGGTGTGAACATGCGCCCCGGCAAACCCCTCTTGTTCGCCACGCTGCCCGATGGCCGACCGTATTTCGGCCTGCCGGGCAATCCCGTGGCGGCGTTGGTGGCGTTCAGATTTTTCGTCATGTCGGCGATACGGGCCATGGCCGGGCTGGCCCCGGAATCCGGTCGCCCGGTCGCGGACAGCCAGGTCGGGCGCGCCGGAACGACCCTGTTCCTGCGCGGCCGCGCGCGCCGGGACGGCGAGCAACTCGTCGGGGTCGATACCGGTCTCGATCAAAGGTCGCACGTTCTGTCGAGTGTGCTGGCGGCCGATACCTGGCTGCGGGTCGATCCGCCGGCCGATGGACCCGCGATCCAGTTTGCCTTTCCGAAAGTCCCGCCGCCGCTCTGACCGCCGCGCACGTAAAGAAGGGCAGGAAAATTGACGCAGGATAACGCGTCCCGACAATATCGCCCTAGTCTGTCGGCGGGCGGGGTTGTGTGGAGGAGCTGATGCAATCGAGCGCGGCAAGGCTGGGCATGCTAGCGATCTGCGCCGTCCTGGCCGCCGTCGCCGCCTGCAGCGCCGAGAAGCGGCCGGCGGCGCCGTCGCAACCGCAAACGCCCCCCACCGGACCGGAGGATCCGCGCATATCCGCTTACGAGAACAATTCCTATCAGCTGTCGCAGGGAGGCCGGTATTTCGCCTGGTATGGGTGCAGCGCGTGTCACGCCCAACGTGGCGGCGGCGGCCGCGATCTGGCAGACAAGAAATGGGTCTATGGGGGAGAATTCGACCAGGTCTACCGGACGATCGCCGGTCATGGCGGACTGACGGTCAAGCCTGGACAGAGCATACCGCCCGAACAATTGTGGCAGCTCAGCGCCTATGTGCGTAGCTTGAACCAGATCGATCCGGCGAAGCGCCGCCGCCAGGATCTCGACCAGGCCGGCGAGCCGCAGGCGGACAATTGGTCGGGTCCTGTCGAGTGAACAGGGCTTGGGGCCTTGCCGGATGTCTCGCGCTTGGCGGCTGTTCGGGCGCGAATTCGGTGCTCGCACCGGCCGGCTACCAGGCGCACGCACTGCTCGATGTCTTGAAGCTCACCGTGTTCGTCGGCGCGGCCATGTATGTGCTGGTCCTCGCGTTCCTGACCCTCGGTATTGTGCGGCGGCGGGTGCAAGAATCGGGGGACCTCCCCGTTGTCGAGCCCGCAGACGCCGGCCTGCATCGCGGGCTGATCGCATGGTCGGTCCTGATCCTTTGCGGCCTGAGCCTTCTCATCACTGCGAGCTTCGTGCTCGATCGGCATCTCGCGGCAGCGCAGCCCAGCGAGACGCTCGAGGTTCGCGTCACCGCGCAGCAATGGTGGTGGCGCTTCGTCTATCGCGATCCCGCCACCGGCCGATGGGTCGAGACCGCGAACGAACTCCATTTGCCGGTGGGTCGAACCGTCCGCGTGACGCTAGGATCGAACGACGTGATCCACAGTTTCTGGGTTCCCTCGCTTGCTGGCAAGATGGATGTCATCCCGGGACGGGTGAACGTGCTCGATCTCACGCCGCGTCGACTGGGGTGGTTTCGTGGGCAATGCGCCGAATTCTGCGGCGTCCAGCACGCCCATATGGCGTTCGACGTGAAGGTCGAAAGCGAGGCGGACTTTAGGGCGTGGCTCGCAAACCAGGCCCGGCCGGCCGTGTCCCCGAGCGGAGTCGATGCGGCGCGAGGCATGCGCATTGTCTCGACGCAGTGCGCGGCGTGCCACACCGTCCGCGGTACGGCGGCGGCGGGACGCGCGGGGCCCGACCTTACCCATCTGGGTGCGCGGCGGCGCATGGCGGCGGGAACGCTCGCGCTCAATCGCGGCAACATCGAGGGGTGGATCCTGCAGCCCCAGTCGATCAAGCCCGGTACGCTGATGCCCGCGACCTCGCTCGATTCCCGCGGTGCTGAGGCGGTCGCACGTTATCTGGAGGCGCTCAAATGACCGTCGAGGCCGAGCGCCATCACGCGCTTCTCAGGACCTGGAGCGACGCGCCGGGGATTTGGGGATTCCTCACCACGGTCGACCATAAGCGAATTGCCGCGCGCTACGTGCTGACCGCCGTCGCGCTGCTCGCGATCGCCGGGCTGCTGGCGGTCGATATGCGGCTGCAACTGAGCCAGCCGAACATGGGCAGGATGGGGCCGCAGGGGTTCAACGAAGCATTCGCGCTGCACGGCTCAACGATGTTGTTTCTGGTGTCGGTACCGGTGATGGAAGCCATGGCGATGTGGCTCGTCCCGTTGATGCTCGGCGCGCGCACGGTCGCCTATCCGCGCCTCGCCGCGTTCAGCTACTGGCTCTATCTGGGCGGCGTCTTGATGCTGTGGATCGCGCACGCCCTCGATGTGACGCCCGATCTCGGATGGTTCGAATATCCGCCGCTGTCGGGCCCAGCCTATGCCCCGGGGCATCGCGTCGATGTCTGGGCTCAGATGATTACGTTCAGCGAGGTCGCGGCCCTTGCTGCCTCGGTGAACATCGTCGCGACGATCCTCAAGATGCGGCCGCCGGGCATGACGCTCGCGAAGATGCCCCTGTTCATCTGGGCGATGCTGGTCGCCTCCCTGATGACGATCTTCGCACTACCCTCGGTGATGCTGGTGACCAGCATGCTGATCGCGGACCGCCTGGTATCGACTCATTTCTTCACGCCAACGGGCGGCGGGGACACATTGTTGTTCCAGCATCTCTTCTGGTTCTTCGGGCACCCCGAAGTCTATATCATCTTCGTTCCCGCCCTGGGTTTCGTTTCCGCGATTACCGAGACGTTCTCGCGGCGGACAGTGTTCGGCTATATCCCGATGGTGCTGTCGATGCTCGCGATCGCCGTCCTGGCGTTCGGCCTGTGGGTGCATCACATGTTCGCGGTCGGTCTGCCCAAGATGGGCAACTCTTTCTATACTGCGGCAAGCATGGCGATCGCGCTCCCCGCGGGCATGCAAATCTTCTGCTGGATCGCGACGATCTGGAGCGGCCGACCAATGTTCAGGACGCCGTTGCTCTGGGTCATCGGCTTCATCGTCACGTTCGTGATCGGCGGGCTGTCGGGCGTGATGACGGCATCGGCCCCGCTCGATCTCCAGCTTACCGATACCTATTTCGTCGTGGCTCACTTGCATTATGTGCTGATCGGCGGCGCGATGTTCCCGTTGTTCGGTGCGTTTTGTTATTGGTACCCCAAGGCCACCGGACGGTTGATGTCCGAGCGCTGGGGCGTCGTCAGTTTCGTACTCATCATCGTCGGGTTCAACGTCGGCTTCTTTCCGATGCACTTGCTCGGTCTCGAAGGAATGCCGCGGCGCATCTACACCTACCCGGCCGAAACCGGCTGGGGGCCGCTCAATCTCGTGGCCACGATCGGCACGTTCATCTCCACTGCGGGCGGCGTCGTTTTCGTTGCCAATGCATTCCTGAGCCTGAAACGCGGCAAGGTCGCCGGTGACGATCCCTGGGGTGGGTCGACGCTCGAATGGGCAACGCAGTCCCCGCCGTGCGCGCACAATTTCAACGAGGTGCCGGTCGTCCGCAGCCTCGCCCCGCTGTGGGATCGCGATGGCCGGCAAGCCATGATCGGCCTGTCCGCGACGTGTCGCGAGGTGCTCGTGACGAGCGCGGTCAACGCCGAACCGCAATATCGGCACAAGAGCCCGGCGCCCTCGATCTGGCCCTTCCTCGCGGCTGTTGCGACATCGATATTGTTCGTCGCCAGCATCTTCACGCCCTGGGCTTTGGTCTGGGGAGCGCTTCCCGTCGCCCTTACCTTGATCGTCTGGTTCTGGCCGAACCGGCCCCGTGCTAATGCGACCGACCAACAGGTCACGCGGTCATGAGCGAACCGGTACCCTACACGATCGTCGGCGACGTGAGCGATTTGCCCGACTGTGCCATGGGCCCTCGCAACATCGTATGGTGGGGCAATATCGGCTTCATGCTGATCGAAGGCACCGCCTTCCTGCTCGCCATGGCCGTCTATCTCTATTTGCAGAGCGAAAGCCCATCCTGGCCGCCGGCGGGCGACACGCCTCCGGACCTGGCCTGGTCGACGATGTTTACGGTCGGCCTGTTCACCAGCGAGGCCCTCAATCTCTGGGTATCGCGAAAGGCAAAGGCCAAGGACGCCGCCGGCGTCCGGCGCGGTACATTGCTTATGGCGCTCGCCGGCCTGATGTTCCTCGTCGTCCGCGGCGTCGAACTCGATCATCTCAACATCCGATGGGATCAGGACGCTTACGGGTCGGCGGTCTGGATGCTGATGGTCCTGCACACGTCGCATTTGACTACCGAACTGGGCGAATCCGCCGTGCAATCGGCCTGGCTGCACACGCACCGGATCGACCCCGACCAGTTTTCGGACGTCCAGGACAATTGCGAATATTGGACCTTCGTCGTGCTGGCATGGGTGCCGATCTACGTGTTGATCTACTGGGTGCCGCGATGGACCTGAGGACGCGCGCATGGAGCCGGCTGGTGCTCGCCGGAATCGTCCCGCCTGGCGCATGGCTGCTATTCCAGCAGGGTCTGTCGGTGACGCTGCGGTTGCAATGTGGGGCCGCCGGGCCACCGCTCGGCCCGCTATGGGGCGCCGTCAGCGTCGCGGCATGCGGCAGCGCGGCGTGGCTGGCCACGCGCGCGCGAGTCGACGGCGATAGTGCACGCTTCGTTCGGCGTGCGGCGCAACTGGCAGCCGGCCTGTTTGCCGTCGCGATAGCCTTCCAGACCTTGGCGACCTTGATCGTTCCGCCATGCGCGCGCTAGTCGCGACGATCGGCGTCTCGGTCGTGCTGGCGGCGCCGGCTGCCGCCGCACACGAACCCGGCGGCGATGCGCTGCCGTCCTGGCATGTCGAACCCTTGATAGCGCTGCCGCTGCTCGCGACGCTGCTGTTGTTCGCGCTGGGTTACTGGCAACTCCGGCGCCGGTCCGCGCGCGGCGAATTCGGGCGACGCGGCGGCTTGTTCCTGCTCGGCTGGCTCTTGCTCACCCTCGCTCTCGTCTCGCCCCTGCATGAAGCCGGCGAACGCTCCTTTGCCGCGCACATGTTCGAGCATGAACTGATCATGCTCGCGGCCGCACCCTGCCTGGTTCTCGCACGCCCCGCCGTCATCCTTTTATGGGGCTTCCCGGACCCCGCGCGAGGGCCGGTCGGTGCGCTTGCCCGGCGCGGCTGGTTCAAGGCGATCTGGCACCGTCTGACCGAGCCCGTCACGGCAACGACCCTCCAGGCTGTCGTGCTATGGGCGTGGCATTCGCCTTCGCTATTCGACATGGCGCTCGAGAATGAAGCGTGGCACGCCGTCCAGCACGCCAGCTTTCTCGTCAGCGCCCTCTTGTTCTGGACAGCGGTCCTGAATTCGCGACAAGGCCCGCAGGGCTACCCGCTTGCGGCGCTGTGCCTGTTCGCAACGTCGATCGTGTCGGGTGCGCTCGGCGCGCTCATGGCGTTTTCGCAAAGCCCCTGGTACGCGCCCTATGCGGCACTTGGCCTCGCGCCTTTCGGCCTCACCCCCGCCGAGGATCAGCAGATCGCCGGCCTTATCATGTGGGTCCCGGGGGGGCTGGTTCATGCACTTGCCGCGCTGGCGATGATCGGCGCGATGCTCCGTGTTTCGCGCCGGGAGGTCGGCGATGCAGGCTAGCCTCAAGTTCGTCGCCGGCCTGGTCGGAGCTGGAGCCATCCTGGCGCTGGCCTCGGGCGTCGTGCTTCACCGCGAGGCACAGCAACGCGACCGCGTCGCCGCCGAGCAAATGACGGGTGGCAACGTCGAACGCGGCCAGCTGGCCTTGACGCGTTATGGATGTACGGCGTGCCACGACATCAGCGGGGTGCCGGCCGCGCGCGGCAGCGTCGGCCCCGCGCTGACAGGCATCGCCGAGCATTCGCTGCTTGCCGGGAAATTGCCCAACACGCCGGACAATCTCGTCCGCTGGATTCGCGAGCCACAGGCGATATCGCCCGGCACCGGCATGCCCGACACGGGTGTCACCGAACGAGATGCGCGCGATATCGCGGCATATCTTTATACGCTCCGCCGCGGCAGCCCCGACAAGTGACGGCGCGCCCTACCAGGAGGTTGGAACCAGGTTGCGACGCGTGCGGTTGTTCGATCGGAACAACGGGCAGCGGCACACCATGGTGAAACGTCGTCAGCACTATCGCGCGGTGGCGGCCTGATGGCGCGGCGGTGGCCCGACAATCTTTGGATCGTGCGGCACGGTCAGAGTGCGGGAAACCTCGCCCGCGACGCCGCGGACGAAGCATCGCTCGATCGGATCGCGATCCACGGCCGGGACGTGGACGTCGCGTTGAGCCCGTTAGGCGAAGAGCAGGCTGGCGCGCTTGGCGCCTGGTTCGCCACAGCAACCGAGCGGCCCGATGTCGTGTTTGCGTCGCCCTATCGGCGTGCCGTCGACACCGCTCGGTTGCTGCGCGCGGCGGCGGGCATCGCCGACGTCGCGATCTGCACCGACGAACGGATTCGCGAAAAGGAATTCGGTATCCTCGATGGCTATACCTTATCGGGGGTACGAAACCACTTCCCCGAACAAGCCGACATTCGATCGGTGCTGGGAAAATTCTATCATCGGCCGCCGGGTGGCGAGAGCTGGTGCGATGTCATCCTGCGGCTGCGCTCGCTGCTCGACACCGTGGTGCTTCACCACGCCGGTCGGAACGTGCTGATCGTCGGTCATCAAGTCGTGGTGCTGTGTCTTCGCTATATCCTGGAAGGCATGACCGAGCAGCAGATTCTCGCGATCGATGCCGAAGGCGACGTCGCGAATTGCTCGGTCACGCATTACCGATGCGGCGAGAAGACGCCGGACCATCTGGCGCTAATCCGGTACAATTATGTGGTCCCGGTCGAGCAAGTCGCGGTCGAAGTGACGCGGGCGCCCGACCCCCCGGTGGCGGCGCGGGGATGATCGAGATGCTCGATCGCGCGTGGTTTGACGCCCATCGCCTGCCGAGCGCCGGCGGTGCGAAGGACGAGCGCGGACAAGTGCTGGTCGTGGGGAGTTCGGCGCTGGTACCCGGCGCCGTCCGGTTGACCGGTGAGGCCGTGCTGCGCGCGGGCGCGGGCAGGGTGCAACTCGCGACCTTATCGGAGATCGCCGTTCCGCTCGGCATCGCCTTTCCCGAGGCGGCGGTGATCGGATTACCGTCGCACGATGGCGAACTCGCAGCGGCTTGTGTAGAGGATCTCGAGGCCGGCTGCGCGCAATGCGACGCCATCATCGCGGGGCCCGGCATGATCGAAGGCGAAGAGACGCCGGCCTTTGTCGAAAGCCTACTTGCCAAGGAACTCGACGTGCCGTGCCTGCTCGACGCCGGGGCGATGACGGCGCTGCGCCTGGTCGACAAGTCGGCGCGCGGCTCGCTTGTCCTGACGCCGCACCATGGCGAACTCGCAACGATGATGGACGCCGAGAAGGAAGATATCGCGGCGTCGCCCTCGATCTGGGCCAAGCGCGCTGCTGAACGGTACCGCGCGGTGGTCGTGTTGAAAGCGGCCGAGACCTTCCTTGCCTCGCCCGAGGGGCGTCTCGCACGTTATGTCAGCCCGACCCCGGGCCTGGGCACGGCGGGGTCGGGCGACATACTTGCGGGTGTGATCGGCGGGCTGCTCGCGCGCGGCGCCGGACTGTTCTGCGCGGCAGGTCTCGGTGTATGGATGCACGGCGAGGCGGGTGCCGCCGTGTCGCGGCGGAGCGGACCGCTCGGCTTCCTCGCTCGTGAACTGCTCGCGGAAATTCCTGCGCTGCAAGGGTGACCGGGCGGCGGAGACCGCCGCCCTGCCGACCTTACATTTTCGATAGCATGTCGATGTGCATCTTGACGACGGGCGCGATCTTGGAGGCCGCCATGCGCAACGGCTTCGCCGCGCCGTCCCGGCCATAAGCTTCCATCAGCGCCAGAGCATCGCGGTGTGCCGCCTTTTGCTGGTCGATATAGAGTTGGTCGCGCGCGGGGCCGCTTGCCGCCCGCAATGCGGCGAGGTTGCGCGCCTGGTCGGCGTCGAGTTTCGGCGGCGCCACCGCAACGCGCGCGGCCCGCGCCGCGGCCTTGATGTCTGCCGTACTCTTGGTGTGGTCGCGCACCATCTCCGCGGCGAACTTCTTCACCGCCGGATTGCTTGACGTTATCATCAGACGGCCTTCCTGCCGTTCGAACAAGTCGCTCGCGCCGGCCTTCTTAACGAATTCCTTCGTCGGCGGTGCGGCCATTTGCGCCATCAGCGCGGCCGGTGTCGCAAAAAGCAGCGCAACTCCCAGGATTGTCTTCATGTCATCCTCCCGTTGAGCCATCCGACATGGATGGTGGATCACGGAACAAGTCCTGCGTCCGGCATTGGTTCCGGCTGCTCCGTCGGGCAGCAGACCTGTCATCCGTGGCGCGTCCTGCGATTCCTTCTTGCGGGCGCGAGCAGGAGCCAACCGCCGGAAATAAATCGCATTAACCTCTATCAGCATGCGGGGGCATGGCGGATCGGTCTGGGCGCGAAAGGCGTTCGCGTCGTACAACCAGAAAGAGAGACAGGAATGGCGACCGACCTCGACGACGCCCCCGCGGTGACGCGCAAGGACACCAAGCCCGACCGCGAGCTGACCGCGGCGGCCGTGACCATCAATCGCTCGGCCGACGAGCTGTTTGCCTTCTACCGCGCCTTCACCAACCTGCCGAACTTCATGGAGAATGTCGTGCGCATCGACGCGCTCGGCGGCGACCGGACGCACTGGGTCGTCAAGGCGCCCGGCGGCAAGACCGTCGAATGGGACGCGCGCGTGACCAATGAAGTGCCGGGAAAAGTGATTACTTGGCAATCGGAGGACGGGGCCGACGTCCCTAATTCCGGCCGCGTGACCTTCGCCGAGGCTGGCGCGCGGGGCACCGTCGTGACCGCGACGATCGCCTACGACCCGCCAGCGGGCGCAATCGGCAAGCTGATCGCGAAGATGTTCCAGCGCGAACCCGCGATCCAGGCACGCCGCGACCTACGACGCTTCAAGCAATTGATGGAAACCGGTGAGATCGCGACCCCCGCGATGAATGCCAAGCAATTCGAGGAGATGGGGTTGTGAGAGCACTGGCTTGGCACGGCAAGCACGACGTCCGCGTCGATACGGTCGACGATCCCGGCATCGTCAATCCGCGCGACGCGATCATCAAGGTCACCTCGACCGCGATCTGCGGGTCGGACCTGCATCTTTATGACGGGTACATCCCGACGATGCAGTCGGGCGATATTCTCGGCCACGAATTCATGGGCGAGGTGGTCGAAGTCGGGGCGAAATCGACGCTCAAGAAAGGCCAACGCGTCGTCGTGCCTTTCACGATCGCGTGTGGATCCTGCTACCATTGCGGCAAGCATCAATATTCGGCGTGCGACAATGGCTTGCCCGCGGACAACCAGGACATCGCGCAGGAACTCTACGGCCAACCGATGTCGGGCCTGTTCGGGTATAGCCACATGACCGGCGGCTATGCCGGTGGTCAGGCCGAATATGTCCGCGTGCCGTTCAGCGACGTTGGTCCGATCGTCATTCCTGATGGGATCGAGGACGACAAGGTACTGTTCCTGTCGGACATCCTGCCGACCGGCTGGATGGCGGCGGAGAATGCGCAGATCGAGCCCGGCGACACGGTGGCGGTGTGGGGCTGCGGCCCGGTCGGGCTGTTCGCGGTGCAATCGGCATTCCTGATGGGCGCCGAGCGCGTCATCGCGATCGATCATTTTCCGCACCGGCTCGAGCTCGCCAAGAAGTTCGGCGCGGAGACCATCAATTTCGAGGAAAGCGCGACATACGACGCCCTCATGCTGATGACCGGCGGAATCGGTCCCGATGCGGTGATCGACGCGGTCGGGCTGGAGGCGCACGGCTTCTTCGTCGACAATGTCATCGATCAGATCAAGGCATCGACCTTCCTCGGCACCGATCGCACGCATTCGATCCGCCAGGCGATCATCGCATGTCGCAAGGGCGGGCGGGTTTCGATGCCCGCCGTTTATGGCGGGTTCGTCGACAAGTTCCCGCTCGGCGCGTTCATGGAGAAAGGGCTGACGCTCAAGACCGGCCAGACGCACGTTCAGCATTACCTGCCGGGGCTGCTCCAGGTGATCCTCGACGGGAAGATCGATACCACCTTCCTGATCAGCCACCGCTTGCCGCTCGAGCAGGCCCCCGATGGCTACAAGATGTTCCACGACAACCAGAACGAAGTGACCAAGGTCGTTCTGAAACCCGGCATGACCGTGGCCGCGTGAGGAGACAGACAATGGCCGACAAATTAGCGATTGTAACCGGTGCCTCGACCGGAATCGGGTTCGAACTGGCGACCATCGCCGCCCGGGACGGCTATGATCTGATCGTCGTCGCCGACGAGCCGCTGATCGACGCGGCAGCGCGCGATTTCGAGCAGTTCGGCACTGACGTGCAATCCGTCGAAGCCGATCTCTCGACGATTGACGGCGTCGACACCTTGTTAGCCGCCGTGAATGGACGCCGGATCGACGTATTGTGCGCCAATGCCGGGATCGGCACCGGCGGCGCGTTCCTCAATCAGGACGTGGCGAGTTGGCGCCATTCGGTGGACACCAATATCACCGGCACCGTCTATTTGCTGCAGCGCGTGCTCGGCGACATGGTCGCGCGCGACGACGGCAAGATCCTCGTGACCGGTTCGATCGCCGGCTAAATTCCGGGCGCGTTCAACGCGGTCTACAACGCCACCAAGGCGTTCGTCGACAATTTCACCGAGGCGCTGCGCAACGAGATCAAGGAATCGAAAGACGTGACGCTGACCACGCTGATGCCCGGCGCGACCGACACCGAATTCTTCAACCGGGCGGGCATGGACGATACGTCGGTCGGCCAGGACGACAAGAAAGCCGATCCGGCGAAGGTCGCGAAGGACGGCTGGGATGCGATGATGGCGGGCAAGGGTCACATCACCTCGGGGCTGAAAAACAAGCTGCAGGTTGCCGCGGCCGGGGTCGTGCCGCAAGCCGTGCTCGCCGAGATGCACCGCGGCATGGCGGAACCCGGCTCGGGCAAAACCGATAAGTCGTAAACCCCGACGGCGCTGATCTCTCGCAGTAGCATCACAAGCCCCAGTCTTTTTTGACAGGAATCCAGCATGAGCGATTTAGCCGAGCCTCCCGCACGCGACGTGAGCGATGCGCATACCGACATGCCCTCACTTTCGGGCCGCAAGGCCATCATCAGCGGCGGCACGACCGGGATCGGCCGGGCGATCGCCGTCCTGCTCGCGTCCGACGGCGTGGACGTGTTCGTCTGCGGCCGCGACCAGCAGCATCTCGAGGACGGGCTGGAGCGCATCCGCGAGGTCGGCAAGGGCGGTGGCATGGCGGTCGATCTTGCCGACCCGGACGGCGTCGATCGGTTTGTCGCGGGTGCTAGGGAGTATCTCGGCGAGTTCGATATCGCGATCATCAATGCCGCCATCCCTGCCAAGGGATTGACGACGATGAGCGCCGATGAGCTGCGCTATGCGATCGCCACCGATTTCACCGCCTATCTGACGACGGCCTATGCCGCGGTCGAAGTAATGCAGGATCACGGCGACATCATCTTCATCGGCTCGGTGGCTTCGCATTTGCTCGGGGCGGAGGGCAGCGTTTATGCCGGGATGAAGGCCGGCGTCGCCGGATTTGCCGAGGCGGTGCGCAAGGAGCTGGCGCCGAAGGGAATCAAGGTCTGCAACATTGAGCCGGCCAAGACCGGTGCCGATTTCCAGTATCCCGATTTCACCGCGGCGGAACAGGCCGAGGAGAATCGCAAGGAGACGATGTTGCGCGCCGAGGACATTGCGGTCGGCGTGCATTATGTATTGACGCAGCCGCGACGCGCGGTGGTTCAGCAGGTCGTGATCGCGCCGCGCGCGCGCGGCGACGAATAGTCTTCTGCCGAAGCGTCACTGCTTGAACTCGTCGGTGAAGCTGAGCGTGCCGTCGAACAAGTTGGAAGGCGCCATTGTGCAGATGACTGCGGCAGTAGCGAACTCCACGCAGATAGAATGATCGCTGAAATCACGGAGACGGATCGATCGCGATCGGGGTACCGACCCTCACGTCGTCAGGCCTGGCGAGGTGCACATCTAAGGCTCAAGTACTAAAGTTAAGTCGCCTGGTGACGGCCAATGTCTTATCCCGGACGATCATCGAAGGAATCGCATATTACCATGATGCGCTAACGAGTAATAATAACCTAGCAAGGCAATAGCGTCGTCAAATCGATCTCGCTGATGAATGCTAAGTTCTGATCGAAAGAGCGGATGACTTTACGCTCATACCGTGGAGATCGTCGCTAGAATACGGTCTCGGCAAACTCTTGTTAAGCCGATGCGCGAGCAAGTTGCTAGCTAGATGATCGAATGCGGGCGATGCGGGCCAGCGCTCTAGCCGCCCGCTTCGAGCTCAGCCGCGTAAGTGCTTCTCCACCGCATCCGCACCATTGCCTACCGCTCCCACCGCCTGTTCCAGCCGCTCCCGGGAAACTCCGAACCGCTGGGTCCAATAGTCGACTTCATATTCCTCACCGAGTGCGATCCGCGAGCGGTCCCGCGGTCCGCGCAATGTCTTGTCGTCTGCCATGTCGACCTCCGAATTGTTGACATGGTGACAACGCAGGAGGTGTCCGACGGTTGCCGCAGGCGAGCGACCAAATCGGGCGTGCACGCCGATGCGAGTCTCGAGAGCGCCGGAACGAGTCAGCGCACCACGTATTTGACAGGTATGACGCGGGATCGACCGATATGGCACGCCTAAGAAGCCGCGATGCGGGCGGCGGCGGGAAGACCGGTTTGCCGCCGTTCCAGCCGGTTCAGCTGGCGTCGCTGGTCGACACGGTGCCGACGGGCAGCCGCTGGCTCCACGAAATGAAATATGATGGCTATCGCACGATGCTGGCGGTCGGCGGCGGCGAAGCGCGCGCCTATACGCGCTCCGGACTCGACTGGAGCGATCGCTTCGCAGGGCTCATCGAAGATGCTGTTCGCCTACCGGTCGGAAGCGCGCTGATCGATGGCGAGGCGGTCGTGCTCGATGCAGACGGCCGGTCGAACTTTCAGGCGTTGCAAGGCGCGCTCAAGGGCGCACCGGCAACGATCGTCTATTATGCCTTCGATCTGCTCGAGCTCGATGGCGAGAACCTGACGCAACTTCCGCTCGTCGAACGCAAGGCCCGGCTCGAAACGATTCTCGGAAAGGCGGCAGGACGGTTGCGCTATTCGGAGCACATCGCCGGCAGCGGCGAGAAATTGCTCAACCAATTCTGCGCGGCCGGACTGGAAGGGGTCATCTCGAAGCTTGCTGACGCGCGCTACGTCGGGTCGCGCAACGGCGCATGGGTGAAGACCAAATGCATCAAGCGCCAGGAGTTCGTCATCATTGGCTGGACGCCGTCGGACAAGTCGCGGCTGTTCCGCTCGCTGATCCTCGGCGTCAACGAGGACGGGGCGCTGCGCTATGCCGGCAAGGTCGGCACCGGGTTCGATACCGACGAGAGCTTCGCCTTGATGGAGAAGATGCGACCGCTCGAACAAGACGTGCCGACGGTAAAAGCGCCGCGAGCCGAGGTGCGCGGCGCGCACTGGCTGACGCCGCGCCTGGTCGCTGAAATCGCCTTTACCGAGATGACCAACGAGGGGACCCTGCGGCATCCGAGCTATCTCGGCTTGCGCGAAGACAAGAAGCCGGAAGCGGTGGTGCTCGAAATCGAAGGTTCGGCGGCCGAGGTGTCCGCATCGAAGAGCGCGGTGAAGATCAGCAATTGCGATCGCGTGCTCTATCCCGAAAGCAACGTGACCAAGGGCGCCGTGGCCGACCATTACGAAGCAGTCGCGCCGATCATGCTGCCATGGATCGGCTCGCGCCCGATCAGCCTGGTGCGCTGCCCGCAAGGACGCGCCAAGAAATGTTTCTTTCAAAAGCACGATGCCGGAAGCTTCGGGGATGCGGTCCGGCACGTCGCCATCGCCGAAAAGGACGGCCACGAAGAGCCGTATCTCTATATAGACACGCCTGACGGTCTGATGACGTGCGTTCAGATGGGGACCATCGAGTTTCACGGCTGGGGCGCCCGGATCGAGGACGTCGAGAAGGCCGATCGGCTGGTGTTCGACCTCGATCCCGATGTCGGACTCGATTTCGAGGCGGTGCGCAGTGCGGCGTTCAAGTTCCGCGACATTCTCAAGTCGATCGGACTCGAAACCTTCCCGATGGTGACGGGCGGGAAAGGCGTCCATGTCATCGCGCCGCTGACGCCGCGGGCCGAATGGCCCGAGGTCAAGGATTTCGCGCACCGCCTGGCGATGGCGGTCGCCCAGAGCGATCCTGACAATTTTACGGCGGCCTTGCCCAAGGTGCAGCGTAAGGGCCGCATCTTCGTCGATTATTTGCGCAACCAGCGCGGCGCGACCGCGGTCATGCCCTACAGCGTGCGGTCGCGCGAAGGCGCACCGGTTGCCGCGCCGATTAGTTGGAAGGAAATGGAGACGATCGACACCCCGGCGCACTGGCACGTCGGCGATGCGCCCGAGCTGATCAAGCGCGCCGCATCGAAAGCGCTGGCGGGCTGGGGCCGCGCCAGTCAGGAACTGCCGGACCTGTGAAGATTGCGACCTACAACGTGAACGGCGTCAACGGCCGCCTGCCAGTGCTGCTTCGCTGGCTGGCCGACAGCCAGCCCGACGTGGTCGTTCTGCAGGAATTGAAGGCGCCGCAGGAGAAGTTTCCCGAAAAGGCCATTCGCGACGCTGGCTATGATGCGATTTGGCACGGGCAGAAGAGCTGGAACGGCGTCGCGATGCTGAGCCGGGTTGGCGAGATCCACGAGACGCGCCGTGGGCTGCCGGGCGACCCCGACGCAACGCAAAGCCGCTACATCGAGGCGGCGGTCAACGGTATCCTGATCGGCGGTTTGTATCTGCCCAATGGCAATCCGCGCCCCGGTCCGAAGTTCGACTATAAGCTTGCCTGGTTCGAGCGATTGATCGAGCACGCCGCCGGGCTGCTCGACAGCGGTCTGCCCGTCATGCTCGCCGGCGATTTCAACGTGATGCCGACCGATCTCGATGTCTACAAACCCGAACGCTGGCTGGACGATGCCCTGTTCGCACCTGAGGTACGTAGCGCCTTCGCGCGGCTTGTGGCGCAAGGTTGGACCGACGCGCTGCGCGCGCGCCATCCCGGCGAGACGATCTACACCTTCTGGGACTATTTCCGGAATGCGTTCGCCCGCAACGCCGGGCTGCGAATTGATCACCTGTTGCTGAGCCCGGCGCTCGCCCAGCGCCTCCGCGCCGCCGAGGTCGATCGCGATGTGCGCGGCTGGGAAAAGACCAGCGATCATGCACCGGTCTGGATCGAGCTGACAGACGAAACGCAATCGCGTCGACGCCGCAAGGCCTAGTCGGGCTCGTGCTGTTTCGCATACCAGTCGGCATAGGGTGTCGTTCGGACCATATGCCGATTGAGGTCGGGCGCTCCATCACGCCACCAGACCGGGCCGCGCTCGCCGAGCGCGCGTTTGGCGTCATCCACCGCTGCGTGTGCCGCGTCTTCCGCGACCGTGTCGCCCTGTCGCTTGGCGGCGCCGACCGCGCGCCGCGCGCGCATCAATTCTTCGACGAGCTTTTGCCGGTCGGTCTCGGACAAAGCAGGGTTGACCATTCGCCACAATCGGCCACGGACTACGAAATAGCGGCCATCGGGCGTGACAGGATTGCGCATGTCAGCGCAGCTGGCTATCCTTGCTCCCGCGGCGGTTGATCCCGGCACTGCGGAGCGACGCGTCGCGGATGGCCTGGCAGGAAATACAGGTTCGGGTGCCCGGCAAGGCTTGCCGCCGCCGCTGGGGAATATCGTCGCCGCAATCTTCGCACTCAGCGAGACCGTCGCCGCTCGGCATCATGCCGCGGGCGCGGAGCACGGCGTCGGTTACCGTGTCGTCGATCTGTTCCTGAACCGCGCCGTCGGGCGCCCAGCCATTGGCCATCATGCTCTCTCCTCACCATGAGATGGGGAGAAAGGAATGCCAATCAAGATATTGAACCGAGGCGCCATCACCGCAGGCGATGGCGCGGGATCCAATTTACCTGTGCTTGGTATAGGGCACGAATTCGCCCAATCCGACGGAGCCGCGCGGAAAGTAGGACGTGCGGTCGATTAGTCGGACGATGTCGATGTTGCACAATTGCGTCGACCAGGCCTTGGTCGAGAGAATGTCATCGGAGTCGAGAGACTCCCGCCCGCTTCTTGGTCGGTTGACGTAGAGGCGATTGCCGTCGCGATAGACGATCGCGGTGCCGTCGATAATTTCGGTGGAGTCGATCCGCTGCAGATCGACGCAATCGACGGGCTTACCAGCGATCCTGCCGTCGATGATTTTGGCGAGCTTTGCTTCGCCCCGACCATTGTCGTCCGGGCGGGCCACGGCACTCGCACCGGTTGCGAGCAGGGCGACGCCCAAGAACAGTCTTGCGATCAGCATGTCACGATCCTTTGCTAGACAGGCTCCTTATCGCGCCTTGCCTGAACCAGTGCTGAGCGACGCTCTTGCCGCACCGGTGGAACGGGCGAGCCGCTCTCCAGTTGACCTATCATGGACAAGATCGCGCCCACACCGATGGAAGCCAAGCTGGTCGAGGCTTTGCCCGAAGGGGAAGGTTGGCAGTTCGAGCCCAAATGGGACGGATTCCGCGCGATCGCGACGCGTGAGGGCGCTGACATCGCGATCTGGTCGAAATCGGGCAAGCGCCTCGATCGTTACTTTCCCGAGCTTGCCAGCATGCTGGCGTCGCTTAAGGCGAAGCGTTTCGTGGTCGATGGCGAGATCATCCTGCCGGTCGGCGATATCCTGTCGTTCGATGCGCTGCAGGCGCGGCTGCACCCGGCCGCCAGCCGGATCGCGAAGCTCTCGAAAGAAACGCCGGCGCAATTGATGCTGTTTGATATCCTGGCGCTCGACGGTGCGGCGCTTGGCGACCGGCCGTTATCCCAGCGACGCACAGCGCTCGAGCGCCTTCATCGCGCCAACCGGCAGCCATCGCTCTTGCTGTCGCCAAAGAGCATGGACGTCGCCGATGCGAAGGCATGGCTCGCTACGAGCGGCGGCGCGCTCGACGGTGTTGTCGCCAAGCGGCTCGACGAGCCGTATCGCCATGGCGAGCGCGCAATGCTCAAGGTCAAACAGTTGCGGACCGCCGATTGTGTCGTCGGTGGTTTCCGACGTGCGGCACAAGGGGCCGGCATCGCGTCGCTGCTGCTCGGCCTGTACGATCAAGAGGGCAAGCTAAACCATGTCGGATTTACCAGCGCGATTGCCGCCGACGAGCGCGTTGCGCTGGCAGCACGCTTGGCTCCGCTGATCGCGCCGCCAGGATTCACCGGTAAGGCGCCCGGCGGTCCGAGCCGATGGAATGCGGGCAAAGAGAGCCCGTGGGAACCGCTGCGCCCCGAGCTGGTGATCGAAGTGATCTACGATCAGGTGACCGGTGAGCGATTTCGCCACGGCACCCGCCTGCTGCGCTGGCGGCCCGACAAGGCGCCGGGACAGTGTACGATGGATCAACTGCAGTACGAGCTTCGACCCGGAGAGCTGTCGACCGTCGTTTGACCGCGCACAGAGCGTTTATCGCTGGACCTGCACGACCTCGAGACTGCCCGCTGGCAGCAGACGTAACACGTCGCGCGCGGGCGTGGCGGGGTCGAGCCAGCGTACCCAGTCGTCGCGTCGTAACACGACGACTTGGCGGTTGTGATATGGAGCAATATCGGGACCCGGTTCGGTCGTGAGCATGGTGAAGGCTTCACCGACCTTGGGGTCTGTGCGCCAGATGCCGGCGATACAGAACCAGCGATGGCCCTTCAGCGTGAAGAGCCACTTGTCCTTAAGTCGCTTCTTAGGTGCGCCATCTAGCGGCCCTGGGTCGGTGAACTCGTAGAAACCGTCGGTGATGATGAGGCAGCGGTTGCTGCCGAAGTCGCGGCCGTCCGAGCGGAAATTGTAGACGGGTTTGCCGTGTGTGCCGGGCCAGCTCCAGCGCCGCTGGACGAGTTCTCCCGTGCCGGGTTCCGTGCCCGCGCGCACGATTGGCGCCACCTCGGTAATGCGGATATCCGCGCGCGCCTCGATATTGGGCGCGCCGTCGGGGTAGGTGATCTTGATCTTGATGTCGCTAAAATCGCTCGCGATCGTGTCGAGGTCGACGTTGTTGCGATAGTCGTTGCACATCGTCTGACGCTTGCTCCTGCCCGCCTTTGATCGTCGGGCGCGTTCCTGCTATGTTCTAATCAATCGAGTCGGGACGATGGATGCTAGTGCGAGAACGTATCGACGGAAAGGACGTGCCGCTCCATGACCAACAAGACGACGCATGCCGATCGGATCGGCGCACCGGGCGCGATCATTCGCTATGGCCGGGATGATACGCGCGAGATGGTCAATCTAATTTGGGGGTTGGAGCCGGCCTGGCCCGACGAGCGGCCGTTCGAGGTCGTGCGTGCCGAAGGCCGGACTTTTCCGCACAATCGTTGTCTTATTCCGGCGTCGGAGTTTTTTCACAGCCGGAAGAACCGGCGGTATCGCTTCACGCGGATCGACGGCGAGCATTTCTATCTTGCCGGAATCTGGCGGCCGGCAACGCCGCGTTGGGCGAGCGCCTATGCCGCGCTGACGGTCGCCGCCAACCCGGATGTGGCGCCCTATTCCGAGCGGCAGATGGTGGTGATTCCTCGAAGCGATCGAATGGCGTGGCTTGATCGGGAGGTGCCGGAAACCGATATCCTGACAGCGCTTCCCGCGCACACGTTCAAGGTCGAATTGTGGGAAGATGACGGCGCGCCGCGGCAAAGCGAGCTCGCGCTCTAGATTAAGGATTTTCGATGGCGATGATGGAAACGATTCGCGTGGCGGAGGATGGTGTGCCGACAGCGGCTGGTGACGGGGAGCGGTCGGCACTCAACGCGGTCGGGGTGACGGTCGGCGACTTGGCGGCAGCGCGGCGCGCGCTGGGGAACCTTGCGCACGAGCTCCGCTGGGACGGTGTTGCCCGTCGTGACGCACTGACGACCCATCTCGACGTCGAAGCGATCAAGGCCGCGGCGATCGATGCCCGGCTTGTTGCCTTGCGCAAATGGCAGGATTTACACGATCCCGAGCGGCATCTGGCGGAGGATCACGTGATGGACGCTGCGGCGATCGCCCCCCTCGTCGATACCGACCATGGGCTCGGGTTCGACGATGCGGCGTTTGGCGAGCTCGTTGAGTTCATCGGGTCGCTACCCTGGTGAATGTGGTGAGCGGCGATCTGTTCGGGACGCCCGTCGTGCCCGGGTTCGCCTGGGCGCGCGACATCATCTCGTCCGGTGAAGAGCGCGAACTCATCGCCCGGATTGACGCGAGCCCGCTCGAACCGTTCAAGTTCCAGGGCTGGCTCGGCAAGCGGCTGACCGCGTCGTTCGGGTCCCGCTACGATTTCGAGCGCGGCCGGATGGCGCCGGCCGATTCGATCCCGGAATGGCTGCTGCCGGTGCGCGACCGCGCGGCTGCATTCGCTGGAATGGCGGCGGGCGATCTCGTCCAGGCGCTGGTCATTCGCTACGATCCAGGCGCGGGGATCGGTTGGCATCGCGATCGACCGGTTTACGAGCATGTCGTGGGCATTTCCCTTGGCGTGCCGGCCGTGCTGCGACTGCGACGCCGCCTGGAGCGAGGGTTCGAGCGGGCCTCGGCGCCGCTTGCGCCACGGTCGATCTATCATCTGGCGGGCGAGGTGCGCGACGGCTGGGAGCATAGCATCGCCGAGATGGAACAGACGCGCTGGTCGATCACGTTCCGGTCGCTGCGCGCGCGTTGAACTGGTCAGGGGCCTTCGTGCAGCGGGTCGGTACCGGGTTCGGGTGCCTCGGCCAGTGCGGCCCGGTCGCCGGCCGGATCGCCGAGCGCTGCTGCGATCATTCGGCCCCAGACAGCGATGTCCCCGGCGCGCTCCATCTCGGCATCGGGCTCGCGCAATGTCTTGAGTACGGATATCGCGTCATCGCGAAAGTCGGCCCACTGAGTGTCGACCGTTTCGGCGGCATGCGCGTCATTGCCGTCTGCATTGCGACTGAAATGCTGTCCGGCGAGCACGCGGGCAATGCGCTCGAACGCTGGCGTGGTGGCCACATCCATCGCTATTCTCCACTGATAGTGCGCGAATCTGTCTCCGGTCTCTCAACCGTCCGAAGCGTGCCGCGTTCCTCCATGGCCGTGTCCTCCACTAAAAATGAGGGAGGCGGTTGACGAATCTTCCAGACGAGCGGAACATAATAAGAACATATGATTCTATGAGTTCTAATGGAAGTTGCTTGCCTCGACCCTATCGCCGATTTGCGCCGGCGCATCGCGGCCCTCGACGCGCCCGCGCGCGGCGGCGGGGCGGTTGCGTTCGGAATCGAGGAGGTTGACGGTCGGCTCGCCGATGGCGGTTTGGCCACGGGCGGCCTGCACGAGGTGGCGGCAGCCGCGCCGACGCTGGCGGAGGACGCGGCCACGACCTTGTTTCTTGCGGGCATCGCGGCGCGAGCGTTGCCCAGCGCTCCCGTGCTCTGGGCCCTGACGCGCTTCGACCTTTACGCGCCCGGGCTCGAACAGGCCGGGCTGGTGCCCGATCGGCTGGTGCTGGCGCAAGCGCGCGACGAGCGCGAATTGCTCGCGGTAATGGAGGATGCGCTGCGTCACGGTGGCTTGTCCGCCGTCGTCGGCGATGTGCGGCGCATCGACATGACCGCGTCGCGCCGCCTGCAGCTGGCGGCCGCCGATGGACGGACGCCCGCACTCTTGTTGCGACGTTGGCGCAAGCTCGGGACATGTCCGCTGGCCGAGCCGTCGGCGGCGACCACGCGCTGGCGGATCGGCTGCGCACCCTCGGCGCCGCTCGGGATCCCGGGGGTCGGCCGGGCCCGGTGGACGGTCGAACTTGTCCGCCAGCGCAACGGCAATCCCTTCACTCTGACGCTGGAGGGCTGTGATGCGCAGGGTCGCCTCGGTCTTCCTGCCCCATTTGCCGATCGAGCGGCTGGGGCAGGACACCACGCACGCGCCGCCTGAGGCGATCGCACCGGTCGCGCTGCCGATCGAAGACGATCCCGGCGACTGCTCGGTACCGCGGGGCGGACATTGGCGGCCAGGCGCGCGCTGGGCGCAAGGCGGCGTGGCGCCGCACCGTCAGCCGCTGCATCGTGAGATGGGACGCCGCTCGGAGGCCGCGAGCCATCCGTTCCGCGCCATGCCGGTCGATGACGGCGGCTGCAGCGGGGCAATGCCCCTGCAAGCGACGATCGCGGCGGCGCGGCCGCTGGTGCTCGCGATCCAGCACGGTCAGCACAATGTGATCCATGCCGCCAATGCCGATGCCCTCGCACTGGGATTGCTGCCCGGTATGGCGGTGACGCAAGCCAAGGCCCTGGTCGCCGATCTTGCGGTGCAGCCGGCGGACGGCGACCGCGACCGCGCCGCGCTCCATCGTCTCGCCCTTCATGCCGTCAGGCACTGGACACCTATTGCGGCCGTGTCGGCGCCGGACGGCCTGATCCTCGACATGACCGGCGTCGCGCATCTGTTCGGCGGAGAGACGGCGTTCGCGCGACGGCTGGTCCGGTTTTTCGCCCGACTGCGGCTGACCGCGCATGTCGCGTTCGCCGATACGCTCGGTGCTGCCCACGCTGTCGCGCGCCATGCCGCGGCGCACGTGACCGTCGTGCCGCCGGGCGCGACTATCGACGCGCTGGCGCCGCTCCCGGTTGCTGCCTTGCGGCTCGACCAAGGCGCGCTGACCGCCGCGCAGCGCTTCGGTATCGAGCGGATCGCCGATCTGTTGCCGATGCCGCGTGGACCGCTGGCGCGGCGGCTGGGGCGCGGCACGATCGAGCGGCTCGATCAGGCGATCGGGCGCATCGCCGAGCCGATCGAGGGCGTCGTGCCGTTCGAGGCACCGGGGGCCGAGCGACGCTTGCTTGAACCGATCGGGACGGCCGAGGCAATCGGGCAGGTCCTGACCGACCTTGTCGGCGACCTTGTCGCGCTCTTGCGCGAGGGCGGGCTTGGCGCGCGGCAGATGACGCTCGCGCTGGTGCGTATCGACGGCAGCGAGCAACTCATGGCGATCGGCCTCGCGCGTGCCAGTCGCGATCCGCGTCATCTCGGCCGGTTGCTCCACTTGCGGATCGAGACAATCGATCCGGGCATGGGGATCGAGACCGCCCGGCTCGTTGCCGGGCATGTCGAACCGCTTGATGCCGAAGCGCTTGGCAGCGTCCTGGGACGCGAGGGCCATGATGGCGACATTGCCTTGCTCGTCGACCAGCTTGCCGGGCGGATCGGTCATCGCGCGCTGTTCAAGGCAAGCGCGGTCGAGAGCGATGTCCCGGAGCGGGCGGTGGTGCAGGTGCCGGCGCTGGCGCAGCCGACCGGCTGGCCGGCCTGGAAGCGACCGGCACGGCTGCTGCCGCGCCCCGAGCCGCTCGCGAATGTCATCGCGCTGTTGCCCGACCATCCGCCGCGCCGCTTCGCGTGGCGCGGCCAGATGCACGACGTGGTGGCGGGCGACGGCCCCGAGCGCATCCATGGTGAATGGTGGGTGCGAAGCGGCGAGGTCTGGGCGGTGCGCGACTATTTCCGCGTGGAGGATCGCGAGGGACGACGGTTCTGGCTGTTCCGGCGCGGCGACGGCGTCGAGCCGGCGACGGGTGATCTCAGCTGGTGGATGCACGGCGCATTCGGATGACCTATGTGGAGCTCCAGGTCACCAGCCATTTCTCGTTCCTGCGCGGCGCGTCGGCCCCGGAGGAACTGTTCGCGGCGGCCGCCTTGCTCGGCCATTCGGCGCTCGGGCTGACCGATCTTGGTACGGTCGCCGGTATGGTGCGGGGCTGGGAAGGACAAAAGGCGACCAAGGTCCGATTGATCCCTGGCGCACGCGTCCTACTCGACGATGGCCGCAGCCTGCTGCTCTATCCGACCGATCGCACCGCCTGGTCGCACCTGACGCGACTGTTGACGGTGGGCAAGACGCGGGCGGGGAAGGGCGGGTGCGACCTGCGTTGGTCGGACGTGGCCGACTGGTCCGACGGGTTGATCGCGATCCTGCTGCCCGACCTCCTGGGCGCTGCATTGGCGCATGACCTTATCGATCTGCGCGACGTATTCGGACCGCGCGGGCATTGCGCACTGACCTTCCGCCGCCGCCCCGACGACATGGTGCGCCTGCACGGCGTTGCCGATCAGGCACGGCGCGCGGGCGTTCGCGCGGTCGCGACCGGCGACGTGCTGTACCACGCACCCGAAGCGCGGTTGCTGCAGGACGTCGTCACCGCGATCCGCGAAGGGACGACGATCGACCGGCTGGGGTTCCGCCGCGAGCGGCATGGCGACCGGCACCTGAAGTCGCCGGACGAGATGGAGCGCCGGTTCGCCGACTTTCCAGACGCGATCCACGCGACCTCGGATATTGCGGCCGCGTGCACGTTCGATCTGGGTGAACTCAGTTATCAATATCCGCACGAGCGGGTGCTTGAGGGGCTGAGCGCGCAGGAAGCGCTGGAACGGCTATCGCGTGAAGCGGCCGAGCGGATGTTTCCGGACGGTGTTCCCCAAGCCCACACCGCCCAGATCGACCACGAACTCGCGCTGATCGGAAAGCTTAAGTATGCGCCTTACTTTCTGACCGTGAATGCAATCGTACAGGAAGCGCGGCGGCGCGGGATCCTGTGCCAGGGGCGCGGCTCGGCGGCCAATAGCTGTGTTTGCTTCGTGCTGGGGATTACCTCCATTGATCCGATCAAGCACGAATTGCTGTTTGAACGGTTCGTCTCGGGAGAGCGTCCCGAGCCGCCCGACATCGACGTGGATTTCGAGCATGAGCGGCGCGAGGAAATCATTCAGTGGATCTACCAAACCTATGGGCGCGACCGCTCCGCGCTCACTGCCGTCGTCAGCCGCTTCCGCGCGCGCGGTGCGATCCGCGAGGTTGGGAAGGCGCTGGGGTTGCCCGAGGATCTGACCGCATCGCTGTCCGGGCTGGTCTGGGGATGGTCGGTCGAGGGGGTCGGCGAGAAACAGGCGAGGGAGCTCAACCTCAACCTCGGGGACCGCAGGCTGCGCCTCGCGCTCGATCTTGCCAGCAAGTTGATCGGCACGCCGCGCCATCTGTCGCAACATCCCGGCGGATTTGTCCTGACCCATGACCGCCTCGACGATCTGGTGCCGATCGAACCCGCTGCGATGGCGGACCGCCAGGTCATCGAATGGGACAAGGACGACATCGACGCCTTGAAGTTCATGAAGGTCGACGTGCTCGGCCTCGGCATGCTCGGCTGCATGAACCGTGCCTTCAACATGCTCGAGGCAGACAAGGGGGTCCGCGTCACGATGGCGGATCTCCAGGACGACGACCCGGACGTCTACAGGATGATCCAGAAGGCCGACACGCTCGGCGTCTTTCAGATCGAGAGCCGCGCGCAGATGTCGATGCTGCCGCGCATGAAGCCCAAGCAATTCTACGATCTCGTGATCGAGGTCGCGATCGTCCGGCCCGGCCCGATCCAGGGCGACATGGTCCATCCCTATCTTCGCCGTCGCGAAGGCAAGGAGCGCCCCGAATATCCCAAGCCCGAGCTTCGCGCGGTGCTCGAGAAGACGCTCGGCGTCCCGCTGTTCCAGGAACAGGCGATGAAGGTCGCGATCGTAGGCGCCGGGTTCACGGCCGCAGAGGCGGACCAGCTCCGACGCGCCATGTCGACCTTCAAGCTCACGGGCGGCGTCGGCCATTTCTACGACAAATTGGTCGGCGGCATGGTCGCGCGCGGGTATCCTCAGGACTTCGCCGAACGCACGTTCAAGCAGATCGAGGGGTTCGGCAGCTACGGTTTCCCCGAGAGCCACGCTGCTTCGTTCGCCAAGATCGCCTACGCTTCATCCTGGATGAAGCACCATCACCCAGATGTCTTCTGTGCGGCGCTTCTCAATGCCCAGCCGATGGGGTTCTACGCACCCGCGCAGATTGTCCAGGATGCGCAAGCGCACGGTGTCGAGGTTCTGCCGGTGTGCATCAACGCCAGCCGCTGGGACTGCACGCTCGAACCGGCGGGCAATCGTCTCGCGGTCCGGCTCGGGTTCCGTCAGGTCCGCAGCCTCGCCAACGTCCATGGCGCGGCGATCGTCTCGGCGCGGGGCGATGCTGATTACGGTTCGATCGAGGAAGTGTGGCGGCGTGCCGGCGTGCCGCGCGCGGCCATCGAACGGCTGGCGGAGGCGGATGCCTTTCATTCGTTGGCGCATGATCGCCGGCAAGGGCTCTGGAAGGTGCGCGGACTCGGCGAGGCACCGCTACCTTTGTTCGCTGCCGCCGACGAACGCGAGCTTGCCTTTAGTGCGGAGGGGCTGGAACCGTCGGTCGCGCTCGCACCGATGACCGATGGCCGCGAGGTCGTGGAGGATTATCGCACGACGCAACTGTCGCTTCGCGCGCACCCGGTGTCGTTCCTGCGCGACGCGCTGACGGCCCGGAAGATCGTGCGGTGCGGCGATCTGCTGTCGACCAAGGATGGACGGCATGTCGAGGTCGCCGGCGTCATCCTCGTCCGCCAGAAGCCGGGCAGCGCCAAAGGCGTTCTGTTCATCACGATCGAAGACGAGACCGGGGTCGCGCAGGGCATCATCTGGCCCGACCGGTTCGAGAAATACCGCCGCATTGTCATGTCCTCCTCGATGGTCAGTCTGAAGGGCCGTCTGCAAAAGGAAGGCGAGGTGATCCACGTCATCGTCGACCGCATCACCGACCTGACGCCGATGCTGCGGCAGATCGGGGCGATGGCGTTCCCGCACCGCCCGGGCCGTGGCGACGGCGCGACGCACGGAGGCTCGCCCGATCGCGGCGAGGGTGGCTGGGTGCCGCGGCCGGCGGCGCATTACCATCCGCCTTTTGCAGGCGGCGCGGACCCGGAAGACCTGATCAAGGTCCGCAGCCATGATTTTCATTGATGGATCGATCACTGTCGCATCATCAGCACGTTATCGTCGACCTTGCCCTGCGGATCCTTCGCGCTGCCATGGTTCGCTCAACCACGGATCGCGTCGACACGATCGAGGTACGTCTCGCCCTGCGCTGCCTGCTCCAGCATTGTCCCGACCGCTGGCCGCTCGAAATGTTCTGGGATGCGGCGGCGACGGAAAATGCCATTGGGCGAGCGCAGGGGTGCACCGCCGGATTCAACGGGATCGTCCGCCAATTGCGGCTGGCGGGCGCGTTGCGCGACCCGTCAGCGTGACCGTCGCTCCGTGCTGACTAGAGCTCGGTCTGTCCTTGCCTCAGGCCACGCGTCTCGGGACGAAGCCCATCGTAGCGAGGCAGGCCATCGTCCGGCAGCATCCAGGGGCGAGCCTGTTTGGCAAACAGATGAAAGCCCGGTGCCACCAGGGCAGGATCGTCAAGCGATCCGACGGCGATGTCGATCTCGTTCGCTTGATGGCTGACGTGAATGGTGAGCGGGCTGCCGCAGTCGATGCAGAAGCACCGTTCGCCGAACGGTGTCGAGGCATGGCGACCGAGGCGGCCTGCACCGTGCTCGATCACAAACTGGTCGAACGCGACTGTCGTGAACGCCATTCCGCCCGACCCCGAGAGATGCTGGCAAATCCGGCAATGGCACCAACCCGTGTCGTAGGGGTCCCCGCGCAAGTGATATCGCACCGCGCCGCATAAGCAGCCACCATCGAGCGCCCGCCCTTTCATTTGTCTGTGGGACCCTTTCTCGATGCCGGTCGGCGCCGATTACGCCCGAGAGTCATCGGGTCCGGCTTGGGTGGTGGTCGCCATCCCTTCGGGGATGCGATGCGTGGTTGGTTCGTGCCGAGTCCCATTGCGCCGGGTCGCAAGCGGGCCAAGCCGACGATGTCCGCTTGCTCGACAGCGTCGGGTGCCGCGCCGCCACGCAGCAGACTGATCCGGTCACGGCATCGTTGCGCCTCCTCGAAATCGAGGGCGCGCGAAGCATCTTCCATCCGTCTCATCCAGTGCTCGATGGGAGCGTCCATCTTGCCCAAACGCGCGCGGCACGCGTTGGTCGCAGGACTTCTACCCAAACTAATGCGAGACGTTGTCAGCGCGACCTCGCCACGTCGAAAATGACTAACCCAAGTCAGGATTGCCACATACCGCGCAACCATTTCGTGGCAGACGAATTAGCCTGATATGCCGAGATACTTTTTCCACCTCTACAACGACGAAGTCACCAGCGACGAAGAGGGAACCGAGTGCGCCGATGACAGTGCCGCAACCGCTCTCGCGGAAGAAGAGGTGGCGATACAGGCGGCAGATTCCGTTCGTAAGCATCGCCACCTCGTGCGCTCTCATCGTATCGTCGTCGCCAACGAAGCTGGCGACACGGTGACGACGGTTACCTTCGGCGACGTCGTCGCTACCCTGGACTGAGGGTCGCGTCGGTCCGCATGGGCGCACCGAAACGATCATCGCGATCGAGCTAAATGGAGATCATGATGTCCAACCGTGGAGAGTTCGAAGAAGTTGGCGCACTGGCCGGGCAGGGCCCGATCGCGGCGAGGCCTTTGATCATTCTCGGTGCGGCAGCCTCGGCAGGGCTTGTCGCTGCTAGCGCCTTGCCGCTGATCGGGGCGGAACGACGTTGGCTGAGGCCGCTTGGCCTCCTGCTCAGCGATGGGTTGCGTAGCGCGGGATCAGCGGCCGGTCGAGCGGCGAAACGAGAACTGGCCTCCCTACCGCTAACTGGGGAGGCCGCCGCCACAAGCGTCGAGCGCATCGTCGGCGAAGCAGTAGCAAGCTGACAGTCGGGTCGGGCTCAACATGGCTTCTTACGATCTACGACATGGAAAGCAGCGAAGCCTCCCTAACGTTTGTTCTTTCCGCGAAGCGAACCCGCCAGCAATAGGCCCGCTACCCCGACAAGTAAGCCGCTCGCCCATGGGCGGGCTTTGGCAAAGCTTTGTACCTTTTCCAGCAGAGACGCATCGCCCGAGAAATGTTCGCGCAGTGAATCGGCAAGGCCGGTTTTGTCGTTGCTGGCGGGGACGTCGTTCGTTTCGACCATTGAAGAGGCTCGGGTATGAAGAATCGCCGCCAAGGGCTTCGATGTTTCCAACTCGCATGGTGCCATCCGGTTACCTCGAAAATACCTTCACGTATGCAATCACGCGCCAGCCTCCGCGAAGGTGGCAGCCCAGTTAACCGGGCGGGACGCGCGGTCTCTCGCAACTGGATCGCCGACCGCTGACAATACAGGCAGCATTGCAACATGATCAGTGAGCATTTTCTGCAGGGTCGCCGTCGCTCTCAACTGAGCGACCAGGAAAAGCTGGCCATTGAGGAAATGCTGAGTCCGCCCGTCACCATTCCACGCCGAACAACGATAATCCGACGAGGGGAGGAGGTTTCGCGGAGCACCTTCCTCATTTCGGGATTCATGTGCCGCTACATCGACGATCGCAATGGATTTCGCCAGTTTCTGAGCCTTCAAACCCCCGGCGATTTCGTCGATTTGCACGGATACCCGCTTCAAAGGCTCGATCACGAAATTACAACCCTGAGTGAGTGTCGGGTGGCTTACGCCCCGCATCACAAGATCACTGCGGTGCTCGAACGTTTCCCTCACCTCGGGCGTATGTTGTGGTTCGCCACCGTGGTCGATGCCGCCTTGCATCGCGAGTGGATCTTCCGGTTGGGCAGATTGGATGCCGCCGGTCGTGTAGCGCATTTTCTTTGTGAAACATGCACACGGCTCGCTGCTGTCGGCTGTGTGACAGATGGGGCGTTTGATTGGCCGTTGATCCAGCAAGATCTGGCCGAAGCAACAGGACTTACGTCCGTCCACGTAAATCGCGTGCTGCGTCAATTGCGGCAGTCGGGATGGCTCGACGTTTCAGGTAGAAGGATCGCCATCCTTGATTTCGAGCGATTGGCGGCCCTCGGAGAATTTTCCGACGATTATCTGTATCTGGGCGATACTCCTCAAACGCCATGAGTTCGCTCGCAAGCAGCGATCTCGCCCTTCACGACGTCTCAACTCTAAAGCGTCCGAAGGATGTGTCACGAAGCCGTTTCAAGTGCACACACCGCTCCGTAACTGTCGCCGGATCACTTTTCGCAACTTCGCTGCTAGGCGAGCGGATGCCGGTAAAAGAACTGCTCCAACTAGACCTGCCATGACAAGGTCGGCGTCGATGTGATCCGGCGAATAGCCACTTTCGAGTAAGGCGGGGCCAGCGCCAACGCCGGCCAGAATTGCGCCAAGAATGCCAAGTTGAGCATCGACCAACAGGCGCCGCCGTTCCATCGGCAGCAAGTTGTCCACTGCGACCCCGGCCAGGGTCCCGATGCAGAAAAAAAGCATGAACGTCATATGCAATTTTCCGATTAGCACTTGGCGCTGACGCCACTTGCGGGACCGCCACCCGTCTATTTTTAACGACGTTCTTTTGAGACGGGTTCCTCGTGAAAACCGGCATTCTAATCTGTGTTGAAACGATTCTTCCGCGCTGCTCGGCGGCGGCCAAACAGGCGCTTAGCCCCGGATCAAAAGAAGATGCGAGCCAGGAGGGGTCCGGCACGTTTGCCGGCCTGATCGCTGTCTCCTCAGCTGTTCATTGGAGTGCGTACCTGTCGAACCAGCTGGTCGATGCCCGGACGAATGTTGAACACCGGCGCTGAATTGCTGGGCGTGCAGGAGAGGGTTTGCTTGGACCCATCGCACCAGGTCAGCGTTTGGTGCTGCTCAGGGCCGATCGTAATGCTCGTCGCGTTTCATAAGCCCGCGAGGTCCCTTGGCCAAGCGTCACATTTCTTGAGGGCAGGATGGAAAAGTTCTTTACGGCTATCGCGACAAAAAGTGCGACCCTGATGGGCCAGCCGGCAGCGTTTATGATTGCGACGGGATGCTGCATCGTTTGGGCCGTTACCGGACCGGTCTTCCACTATTCGGATACATGGCAGCTGGTGATCAACACAGGGACGACGGTCCTGACATTTCTCGCCGTGTTCTTGATCCAGAATAGTCAGAACCGGGATGGAGCGGCGATTCAGGCGAAGCTCGATGAATTAATGCGCGCAGTGCCCAAGGCACGGCCCGAGTTCATTGGAATCGAACATCTGACGGACGCTGAAATCTGTGCGATCCGCCGTGCGCTGGAGAACGAAGCGGGACACGGCGATAAGGATGCAGCGTCGGCGGACGCGTCGGTCGACGAACTTCTGGAACGTCGCTGACAATCGCGGGTCGTGCGAGCAAATAAACGGATCGCGATTCGTTCTACAAGGGGGCAGGGTCTAATCTGGATTAATCGCCCATTTATAGTTTCTTACATCTCGAGGGTTACCGGTGTCGGCGTTCGCGGGAGTTATCGTGGAACGCCTTTTATATATCAGCACCGCGCGGCAAGTCCTCGACCCTCAAGAGCTCAACGATATATTGCGACGCGCCCGGCGCAGTAATGCGGCGCTCGATGTCACGGGTCTCTTGGCCGTAGGAGGCCGGCGCTTTCTGCAGCTGCTCGAAGGTCCTGCCGAAGGCGTCGCCCAAATATATGACAGGATACGTCAAGACCCCCGTCATTTCGCAATAGTGAAATTGTCCCACAAGGTCGTCGATAGTCGCCAGACTGCCGGGTGGGCGATGGCATATCACGAGCCTCATTCCGGCAAGCTCTTGCAAGACATTGTGGCTGAATTGATCAGCGAGATCAAAGACCCCACACTGGGAGCTGAGTTTGCCCACTTTGCACGCCGCCATGCCGCATAAATTCTAATTCTCGCGACGCACACGACGTGCGCATCCTGCCAGTGGAAGACTTCAGGACTCCATGGGCCTACTACGGTAAAGATCGTTGCCAATCGCCGGAGCGTCTTTTCGCGGGCAATCCGTCGCAATCCCAAACGTTGCCAACACGCCGCGGAAGTGAACATTCGCCAACCGCACGCTTTGTAGAGACCGTCATCGGCGTGATGATACTTCAGTCGAGCGGAGTTTCGCCAATAGGCGTCGTGATAAGACGGGCGGCCCGCTGGTTGCCAGTGTAGATCCATAGCCAGTTGAGGACGACGCTGAGCCGTGCCCGCACGCCCACAAGAAAATAGATATGAGCAATTCCCCAAAGCCACCACGCGGACGACCCACGAAGGCTGATCCAGCCGAAATCGGCGACCGCCTTTCGCTTTCCGATTTGGGCAAGACTACCTTGATGCCTGTAGCGAAAACACGTTTGCGTCTCGTCGCCGGCGAGCCGCCGTCGGATCGTATGACCGACGAATATTCCTTCCTGTTTCGCGGCGGGCGCAATGCCAGGCACAGCTGAGCCATCGGGCGCGCCGACCGAAACGGTATCGCCGATACCAAAGATGTCCGGATAGCCAGGAACGCTCAGGTCCGGCTCCACCAGCATTCTGCCGTTGCGATCCGCCGCAACTTTCAACCATTCTGCGGCGGGCGATGCGCGTACGCCTGCGGCCCAGATGATCGTCTTCGCCGCCACGCGCTGATTTCCGAACGTGATGGCACCATCTTCGATGTTCGTTACCGGCTTCCCGAGGCTTATTTCGACGCCAAGTTTTTCCAGCGCCCGTTTTGCGTAGCTTGAGAGCCGGTCGGTGTATCCATTGAGAACCTTCTGACCAGCTTCCACCAAAAGTACCCTCGTGCGGTGGGTGTTGATCACACGGAAGTCCCGCGGAAGAGTGTCATGAGCTAGGTCGGCGATGGTGCCCGCAAGTTCGACGCCTGTTGGACCAGCACCTACGATCGCGAAGGTGAGCAGAGCTTGTTGCCGGTTTGGATCAGTTTCACGCTCCGCCTCCTCAAAGGCCGCAAGCATACGGCCCCGGATCGCCGTCGCGTCCTCGATCGTCTTGAGCCCCGGCGCCCAGGCTTCCCACTCGTCATGGCCGAAGTAGCCATGCCGCGCGCCGGTTGCGAGGATCAACGAGCCATAGGGCACCTGTTCGCCGTCCGCCAACAGCACGGTACGTGCTGTGGTGTCGACGCCCCTGACCGCGGCGAGGATTGTCGTGACGTCCCGGCGGTGCCGCACCATCGATCGGATTGGCCATGCGATTTCGGACGGAGCGAGTGATGCAGTAGCCACCTGGTAAAGTAGGGGCTGGAAGAGATGATGGTTTCGCTGGTCGATTAAAGTGATGTCGACGTCGGCGCCTCTTAGACTCTTAACCACGGACAGGCCGCCGAAGCCCGCGCCGACGATCACGACGCGATGCCGTTTTGATTTGTCCGAAACAACAGACATGATCATCTCCGCTTCGCCCTATCGTCCAATAGCGGACAGGCGCGGTTTCAAGGTCAACTTTTTATTGGTCCCCATGTCCGATATGGCATCAGACCAAAATCACAATGCGCAGGATCAATTCGGGCATCCATGACCAAGCGAAGGCGGCGGCCGATTCTCGCTCTCTCGCGCATGACCGGTATTATGATTATGCAAAGCCATGATCGATCTGAACACCGCGACTGCCGAGCAACTCGATGCAGTACCAGCGTTGCAGGGCCCGGCTTCGAGATCGCCAGATATCGCGAGGAGCGGGGGCGGTTTGACGCGCTTCGTCAACTTGACGAAGTGCCCGGTCTTTCCGGAAAATGGGAAGGCGCCGAAGCATTCGTTAGCGTTGGGAAAGCGCGCTGAAACAGCTGCTTGATCACCCTGTGGATTCCTGACGAAGCCCTTCCGTCGAAGGCCTTTCAAGATATCGAGCAGCGCCGAAAAATTTTTTTCGCCACCCCTCTTGAACCGGGTTCTTCCAAAAATATCTGACGGGCGTCGGACGCGAATCTCGGTCCGGCATTAGACTGAGGGCACCGGCTCTCTCCCGGTGCTCCTTGTGCTCAGATTGCTCAATGGAGGATTTGGATATGAGGACCAATTTCGACTTCGCACCGTACCGGCGCTCCACCGTTGGATTCGATCGACTGTTCGACCTGCTCGAGACGAGCGCTCGGGCAGACACGGACAGCTACCCGCCCTTCGATATCGAGCAGCAGGGCGAAGACCAGTACCGCATCACCCTGGCCGTGGCAGGGTTTCGGCCCGACGAGATCGAGATTGTTGCACAGAACAATCAGCTGACCGTCAAGGGCAGCCGCGCGGACGACGGCGACGCCGGTCGCTACCTTCATCGCGGCATCGCGACCCGCGCGTTTGAACGCCGGTTTCAGCTCGCCGATTTCGTTGTCGTGCAGGAAGCCAGCTTCGACAGCGGGTTGCTGCGTATCGCGCTCAAGCGGGAAATTCCCGAAGCGATGAAGCCGCGCAAGATCGAGATCGGGACGACGGCGACCGCCGCAAATGACCGGCTCGAAGCTCCGCGGGAAGATCGCGAAGCAGCGTAACGATGCCGCCCGCCCGGCAGCTGTCGGGCGGGCTGCACTGCGCATGACGGCTGTAGCGCTGACTGGCCGCGCCAGGAACGCTTATTTCGGAGAGGAGAGAATGTCGGTTCATTTTTGCGGACCACTCGGCGGTCCGAACGATCTCGTCCATCACCCGCAGCTCGAGCCCGAAGTGAAACGCTCGATACTCGCGTCCTGGGCTTCGGATGCTTTTGCGGTCCGGTCTGAGCCAACCCTTCGCAAGCCGCCTGAGCTACTGCGACCGGTCCCGGTCAGTGAGGTACTCGATGCACTCAAACGCTTGGATGCGCGCTAAGCGCGACGGGCGGCGCGACGATGGCACAAAAGCAAAGTGAGAACAGGCCCCGGTCAATGATACCGCGCCCGGTCGTCGATTGCATCGCGGCGGCTCGCGAACCAAGTTGGCGCGAACTGCGCGCGGTCGCGGATTACATCCGGACAGACCTGAGCACATGGAAGCGATCGACGCTGAGCGACAAGACGGCCCAATTGTTAAGCCTGCGGGCTGCAAAAGCGGCTATGACGGGCAGTCCCTAAGATGGATTTGCGAGAGAAGGGGCGCGTATCGATCAACTGCGGTGGTGAGGCGCGCATCCGAGCGCCATGACCATTTTCACGGCCTGACGAGCGCGCTGCATCAGCAGATCGAAAGCGTGACGCTTGCTCTTCGCTGAACCTAGCCATGACGCAGGATGCGACCGAATGGGATCGCCGTAATTACGCTGACGGCCCCGTATCTGGGCGACTGACTTATCGACACATCTATCGATGACGTGTCGGCTGGTCCGTCGGTGGAGCAGCCTTCAGGCTGCCGTCCTTGACATCCAATCCCTCATGCTTGGCCCCGTTTTTGAACTTTGCGATCAGCACGGCAATGGCTAGCAACAATGGTCCGCCTATAATCACCGCCGCCCACGCATAAGTCGGAAAATTATTGAAGTCTGTCACGTTGACCTCCTGCCAGCTGATGCGAAGTTTTATCCTTGATGCTCCACGGTTTGCGGCGCTATCCCGGGCGGATTGTCGTGTTCTGACGCATGATGTTTCTGAGCATCGTCAGATGCCCGCTGACGATAGTGATCAGATCATAGGCATATTGGTTGAGCGCCGAGCCCGGGCCTTTTTTGGCATAGGTCTTGAGGGTCGCGAGCGTCCCGAGGTGGGCATTCTCCTGGCTTGTCAGGTACGCGCTATCAAAGTCCGATCCCCGCTTTGCGCTTAATTGCTTCAAGATCTGCAACTGCTCCGCCGTGAGCGTCGGCGTCGGCGGTTTCAAACCGTCCCTCCGCAGGGCGGCCTGCAATCGGATTGTTGACGCTTGGTGGTCCGCGACCATTCTTTGGGCAAAGTCTTTAATCGCGGGGGACGCGCCGTTCGACACCGCGAGTTGGGATACCTTGATCTCAAAAGCGTCGGCGGTGGCGAGGATTGCGGCAAAATCCGGCGCCGTCGGAGCGGGAACGGTGACGTTTTGTAGGTCGCCCGTGACGTCGCCCGATTTGATCGACGGCGACGTTGGCGAAAACGATTGCGTGCCGGAATCAGTTCGTTGGACGCTGGGGTCACGGCAAGCCGACAGGCTCAATGCGATCAGCACGCTGCTGAACATTGATTTCTTGACGGTAAGAGCAATCACGTCGGCCTCGAATTTTTTGGCGTATTGCTCGACAACAGCACGACCGAGGCTACGTTCCGTGCGTAGAGACCAAACTAACCTGCTATAATACGAATGTTTTCGATTAGGCGCGGCCAACGCGTGGCGGGCGCGATGTGCGGGTGAAACGTTGGTTAAGTCGCCAACTGGGTACGTTCGCTATTATGATTATTTCCCGCTGTAGAGGAGGGCGCGGAAGTCGGGCAAGCTATTCGCCACACGAGCTTTTCTGCCGCTTTTGAGGACGCCTAACGCCCTCGAAAACGATTGAGACCTATCCTTCGTTCTCGTCATTTGGGTCGAAATCGGCTCGGCCGGCCTTGGCGATTTTCTCGACCTTATGCGGATCATCTGACGACACCCGAGCCGACGCCGACGGCTTGGCGGTATCCTGCGGTCTTGATCCGCTGGTTATGTCGTCAGCTTTGGTTCGTTGCCGGTTGGCCATATCAACTCGCCACTTCATCAGCTGAGGCGGGATACACCCAGGCACGAAGACCAGACCGCTCGAAGGGTCGCCAGTCGTCTGCCTTCTGCGCCAACCGATCGGCTACAGCATAAAGCACCGCGGGATTGACGCCGAGACCACAATGGCTGCCGCGCACTTCGATATTATCTGTTTCGGCGCTGGCCGGCTCGATGCAATTTTGCCAGGCAACGACACCGTCGTCGCGGGTGTAGATGGCGGTCGATGGGACGGGCGGCGCCAATCTGCTTTCACGCAGCTGGCGCCTCACACTCGGATCGCTCAATCGCTGGCCGCTAAGAAATTGATAGCTTCGCCACACGGTCGAGGCGCGCGGATCGCCGGTGAACGGCGAACCGAGCGTAATCACCTGGCGCACCAGATGTGGCGCTGTGCGAGCGATCTGCCGGGCCATCACGCCACCGAGGCTCCAGCCGACGACACTGACCTTTGCGCCCGTTTCGTCGTAAATCGTCTTGAGCCGATCGACCAGTTTCGCACCATTGCGACCCGTGGCCTTTGGTCCGAGATTGGGACCGAGATCCCAGGTGCGGCTGTCGTAGCCGAGACTTTCGAGATAGTGCCGGAGAATGGTTGTCGACATATCCCCGGCGGTAAATCCGGGGATCACGAGGACGGCGTGGCCGTCGCCGCTCGGCGCGGCTGCAAGTATCGGCGCAGCCAATGCGAATGCGCTGATGTCGCCTATGGTCCGTGGCAGTTCGGTCAGCGCGAGAAAAGCTGAAGGCGGCTCGATTGCTCGAGCAGCGGCGGTGTTCATATCAGTATCCTTGAGGCTTCACGCTTCGAACGTGCCGATGTTCTGGATGGGTCCAAACCGCGCATCTATATTGATCTAAGTTGACACGATTGTCGGACCACCCACCGCCATCCCAGTGGATCTTCACCCGCGTTCGGTGTCACGAATCAAAGCTGCTGTAGGTGCGCACGCGCACGGCTTAGACCTGTCCAGCTATCACCCACGGTCGAGCGCATCGCCGTCGACGTCGGGGAAACGCTCGCAGCGTCTGCGTCCGATGCGCCTAGGATTTTGATCGCCACGTCGCTTGGCAGGCATGCAGCCAGCACTTTTCAAACTCTTTCGATCAGCGAGAGGGCGTTGTGCAGGGCGGCCGAACGAGCCGTGTTGTCGAACATGCACCAGCTGTCGGTCCCTTTGTTCGAGGCTGACTTGATCTTCCGCGCGTACTTGCTGATGTCTTCGTCGGCGTATGACGAGCGATACATCACCGGCGACCCGTGCAAACGCCAATATTCGATCTCTCGCCAACCCCCTGGAACCGCGGCCACTTCACTGAGCGCTGGGTCGGCTGCTGCGCGCGCAACGCGCAGTCGTATGAGCATGTCGTCGGCTGCTTCTTCGAACCAGGTGGCGTTGCGCGGTTCGCAAACGACGTGTGCGGCGATTGAATTGCGAAGCTTTTCGAAGAATCTGCGGGCCATAGGCGGGTCAAAGACCAGCGTTGGCGGCAGCTGCACCAGAACAATCGCTAGCTTCGACCCGAGCGCGCCGACCTCGGTGGCAAACTCCTCGATCAGCGCATCGACATCGACCAGTCTACTCTGATGCGTGATCGTCTTGGGGATTTTAACAGCAAAGCGAAAGTCATCGGAGACGCTGGACGCCCATTTGGCCCAGGTGGATGCCCGGTGAGGTCGGTGAAACGACGAATTTACTTCAACCCCATGAAAAACCTTGGCGTACCGCTCAAGCGAGGACCCTTCTCGAGGAAAGGCCGCGGCTAGATCACGCGCGATGCTCCAGCCTGCAGTTCCGACTACCGCTTTCATAAGCGCTCAACGCGGCAAGTGATCGTCCAGATGCGACGGCTCGCGAGATTGCGCCCCAAGTTTGGTCATCGATGACCAGTTCCTCGGCCTGAAATGCGCTCGTCGTGCGCTCATACTTCCTTGCCGGCCACCCTGATGAACAAAATCGCGCTTGCGCGGTTGGCGACGCGAAGGAGTTTCGCATGACCGACGCGCTGATCGACCCACAGGACAAGTTCCACAGCAACGGCTTTGCCGAACAGCCGCAGGAGTGGCCCGGCCTGCAACGCGACATGGACCCGGTGCCGGACAGCGGCGAGGAAAGTTATGTCGGGACCGGCCGGCTGACCGGGCGCAAGGCGCTGGTGACTGGCGGCGATTCGGGGATCGGCCGCGCCGCGGCGATCGCCTTTGCGCGCGAAGGCGCCGCGGTCGCGATCAACTATCACCCGCGCGAACAGGCGGATGCGGACGATCTGAAGACCGTGTTCGAAACGGACGGCGCGACGCTGGTGCAATTGCCCGGCGACCTGACCGACGAATCGTTCTGCGTGTCGCTTGTCGCCGCTGCGCAGGACGAACTCGGCGGGCTCGACATCTTGGTCAACAATGCCGGCTATCAACAGGCGCGGGAATCGATCGCGGACATCAGTCACGAGCAGTTCGACCGCACGATGAAGACCAACGTCTATGCGATGTTCTGGCTGTCGAAGGCAGCGGCGGCGGTGATGAAACCAGGGTCGACGATCATCAACACGGCCAGCGTCAATTCCTTCAACCCGGTCGAGGAATTGCTCGACTATGCGACGACCAAGGGCGCGATCGAGATCTTCACCAAGGGGCTTGCGAAGCAACTCGCGAGCAAGGGGATCCGAGTCAATGCAGTCGCGCCGGGACCGGTCTGGACGCCGCTGCAAGTGTCGGGCGGGCAACTCGAGGGCAAGTTGAAAGGCTTCGGCCAGGACACGCCTATCGGGCGCGCAGGACAGCCTGTCGAATTGGGCGGACTGTACGTCACGCTGGCGGAGGAGAGGAACAGCTTCACCACCGGAAGTGTGATTGGTGCGAACGGCGGTACCGGCGTGGTCTAGCCACGCGCATGGCTCGTGCCCTCAAAGTTTTTTGCACGCCGATCGGGTTCCACGACGCTTATGTCGCGGCGCCGAGTCAGAAGGCTGCTCTTGAGGCCTGGGGCACGGACGCCAACCTTTTCGCGCGCGGCATGGCGGAAGTCGTTACCGATCCAAAGCTGACCAAAGAGCCGCTCGCCAGTCCAGGCCAAGTGATCAAACGCGCGCGAGGCACCGCTGCGCAACACCTCGCCGCGCTACCTAAAAATTCGAAACTCACGACGACGCGAGCGCCTTCTGACGCGATGTCAGAAGTGAAGCCGGTCAAGCAGAGACCGAGGCCTTCCCGCCGGGAGCTCGACGCAGCAGAACATGCGCTCGAACGCGCTGACGACATATACAACAGGGCAAACGAAACAATACGAGATCGCGAGGAAGCCTTACGACGCGAACGGCACGAACTTGCCGTTGAACGCGAAACCGAAATTGCCAAGCTGCAGCGCAAGCTGGACCAAATCCGTGAAGATTACGACCGCGCTCTAAGCGAATGGCGCGGCGACTGAACTGTGCATGATCAGCGCATAGATCGGCGCGAGATGTGTGACCTGCAAACCCGCGGGTTGTTATTTCGCACACTCATTTCAGTCATTTACCGCAGCAGGCCCTTTCCTGAACCAGCAACACGATTAAAGTATATCACCCACGCCATCGCGCTGTGAAGACGACGCGGCGAAATGGGTTGGTCGACCGATCGGCGATGGCGCGCAAAGGCTTTGACCGCAAAATTCTGTATCAAATGACGTCCAGCGCCAAACGGAGATCGCGAGCCTCTTCCTCTCCGATATACCAATCTAATTTGCAAATTCAGCCGCCGCGACATCCCGGCCCGTAAGGCTAACCATCCTTGAAGTTCGCAACGGCCAGCTTCTAGTTAAAAGCGCGGACGGAACGGCCTCGTAATCAGGAGGGTATCGCGAATGGATCCGGAGCCCAAGCCGCGCGATCGAAAACAATCGGAGCGATACTTTCGCTTACATGCCGGGCTAGCATGCTCGGCGCGATCAAACGTTATTGAAACTAAGCGTAACCAGAGTGGCAAGAATCAGAGCCATCATCGCCGCTGCGGCAATGCACAATATTTTCGCACGCTGATACCCTTGCTCCGCGACCTTGAGCGCTAGCAGTTCGCGGCGCAATCTGCCGTTGTCCGCCATCATCTCGACCATCGCTGCTCGTAGCTGCCCGATGATGAGGGCGTCATTCGACCGAAGTGCGTTCACCTCGCTTTCCAGAAGAAGTCGTGCGTCGTGCATCTGTCGTGTTGCAGAAGTGGTTGCCTGGACATGCAGGTCCAACGGTCGAACCAAGATGCACAGCATCAGGGCGGTCGATTGAGTGGCGTTGCCGAGTAGATAGCGCTCAATGCGGCCAAGGACGGCGCCGACCACCGTGCCGGGCGGTTCGCCAAACACTGCGGCGTAGACGAGGTCGAGGGGTGGCGTGTCCCTCACCAGCGTGCTCCCACCGCCTCGGCGACCGTGTGCAACCAGAGATCGATCTGCATGCGCTCTACGAAGTCCCCTTTCTCATAGGTCGTGCGCGGCGCGCGACGATCTGCCTTGAAGGCATGGTAGAATTGGGGGTCCAATTCCGGCATCGCGAATACCCTGCCGCCGATCGCTGCAATCTTGGCGGCGAGGTCCGGCGCGATGCGGGGTGCACCGTTCCAATGCGGCCAATTGACCAGAAGCGACCCGGGCAGAGGGCTGTCCATCGTGGCCGAAAGGACGTCGCTCGAGTTCTGGTCGCTATCCATTGTCCAGATGATCGCGGTATCGACCGGGAGTTCCGCGCGCGACTGGGCGTGAAGGAGCAGGCGGTGCACGCGTTCTATACGCGCGATCGACGAACCGGGAAATTGAGCGATCACGACCTCGCCCGGCTTCGCGGCAGTGATCGCCCTCAGAACGCAACCTTCCTCCGCCCCCGGTTCCCGGTCAGGTCGATGGACCATGACGCCATCCATTTTGCTATACGGCACTTCGAGATCGAGCTGGGTGTCGGCGAAGTCCACGATGTGGATGACGAGGTTGAGCGACAGAAACAGTTCGACCAGCGACATGGCGGTCCCGGTGCTACCGGAACCTCCCTTGTCCTTCTCGAGCAGCAGGAGGGTGATGCGATCCTGGCAGTATGGGATGAGATCGAAGGCGAGCTTAGCCTTGTCGACGTTCCGGCGAGCGAGTTCGAGATTGATCATCAGGGATTCCTTTGAGGTTTTTAGATGTTGGATCGGTGTGTTCGATGTGGCGCGATCAGAGCGGGCGGGCGAGGTTGCGCGCCCGATCGAAGAGGGTTTGGGACTTTCTCGGGGGAGGGTGGGCGTTGCCGACATTTTCGGTGATCGAGAAAGTGCCAGGATCCTCGGCCAAGATGCGGCCCGCCAGCTGCCGTAGCTGCAGCGCCAAGTCCCCGTCGTCGACAAGTGCCGCGAGCAAGAGAGAAATCCGGCCGTTTGCGTCGACGCCGGGCAAACAACTGTGTGCGCGCAACGTCGCGACGCTGGCCGCATCCTGATTGAACGCCGACCGCACGATTGCGCGGCGGATAGCCGGATCGGGATAATCGCCGGGATCAAATTCGCGCGTTGCGGTCGGACGGCGCCTTTCGGCACCCTTGATGGGCAGGCCCAGCACGCCGATCGCGTGCACCGTCGCGATCAGGATCGTCTGCGCCATCAGCAGGCGCAATGGATCGCGATTGTCCCCGCGGGCATAGTCAGCCATTGCGCGATGAAACAGGACACACGCTTGGTCATGGACCGCGTCCAGCCATGTGCGGCGTCCTGCTGGCGCCGTCAGGGCGTCGCGCGAAATTCGCACGGCAGCCGCGAGCTTGTCGCCGGTCTTCTGGCCAATGAGGCGCTGGTAACGGGCTAGCTCTTCGGCCGTAAGACCCTCTATCGAGCGAACCCCGGAGATCGCTTCGTTCACGCGCTGCTCGTGAGCAATCTCAGCAATCGCGTCGGTGGTGGCGATCAGCCCGGCGCAGAGTTGTTCGGCGACTGCCTCGCAGATCGTGCTCGCTATGGATGGGTGCGTTTCGTGTTTCATCGACGAGTTTTAGGGTGAAGGCCCGAAATCGACAGGTAGAATCTTCTCGCCAACCGGGCTCAACGTAGCCCAATCCGGCTGAAACCCGCGGAAATCCTCGATATTTCCGGTAGCGGAAATATGGCTCAGGCAGCTTCGTTGGGCGCCAAAATGCGCTCAAAATGCCCGATCGAGACGACCGCAATTTCAAACGCGCGATAAATTGCGGTGCTGGATCCCGCACATGGTCACGATGTCGGATCGCAATTTGCACGCGCCTAAGAATTGAATCCCTGCCGATCGTCGCGTCACCTTGACGATCCGCAACATTTCGTGTCCCTCCCGCGCATAGGCCGCCTTCGGGCGGACGCGTGGAGCCCGCCACCGATGTGTGCGCTCATCGGCATGGCACGCCGGTGAGAAAGGGTCGCGAGCTCCATTGGGCGGCAACGATGCTGCCTGCGGCCGACCGGGGGGTCGGGACCGGCGGGACGAGCGCCACGCGTTTTGACAGCCAGGAGGATCCGCCTCCGCTTTCCATAATCCCGAAAGCACGCCGCGCACGCGGTGAGGAGGCTGTATGGCTGACGATAATTTTGACGACTTCGACATGGACGGCATCGACCGCGACGCCAGGGGGTTTCAGCAACCACTACGGTCGTCGCAGCGACGGGAGGCTCGCCGACTGACTCCGTTGGTGGACCATGTTCTGGCGATCGAGCCCACGATGAAGACGGCGGCGGTCCGTGAGATTCTCGAGAACAACCATCGGTCCGGGCCGCTCCCCGATGGGGTGACGTTCAAACGCGAGTTCGCGCGCATTTGCCGTGAAACGCGCGATCGTCTTCAAGGTGTTCGCGGTGCCAAGCGGCCCGGGTCGTCGGGCAAATGCGACAAGAAGGTCACGCCGATTCCGGTCAATGCTGCACGGGCAACGACCACCGCAGCGCCCGACGTCGCTGTGGCGCCCCCGCCGGCCGGCGCGACCGCCGCCGGCAAACATCCGCTCGAGATCTACGCCGGAAATTTTGGCGGGTTGGTGTACAAGTACGGGCCCGTCATCCGTGAGTTCTTCACTGCCATCAAGGACCAGCGGGACGACCAGACGTTGCGGGCGCTGGCCCTCAAGGTCGAACGCGACAGCGCTGCTCGCGCCCAACTCGCCAATCTCACGCCGAAGGACCGGTCGATCTTCGAGGCGGCGCTCGCGCTGGCGTGACGCCGCGTCCGCGCGCCGCGGACACCCGAACACCATCAAACCCCATTCAAGAATAGGACAGGTCCTTTGCCAAATTTTTTCTTTGCCGGCTTCAACGTTACCGGCGATCCGGCGGAACTCAAACGCTTCACCGACCGCATGTTCCGGCCAGTCGTCGAAGCGGACAATGCGCTGCCGCGTACCGAGCTCATGTTCGACTTCAACCATATCATCCACATGCCCGCCACCGCTGCCGCTACGAACTTTCGCGACTGGGCCATCGACAATTGGGGCGTCGTTTGGAGCGCGATCGATCTCGATTACCGGTTCGAGGAGCACAATGTCTGGTTCCAGTTTACGACGGCATGGGATTTTCCGACCCCGATTTTCCAGGCGCTGGCGGCCGAGTTCCCGAGCCTCGTAATCGCGGGCTCGGCCTATGAGGAGGGCCACGAGGTCGAAATGATCGGAGAGTTCGGCGGCGCTAACGATTGGGGGCCGGGCAAGATCGAATGGATCCTCGGTGGCCCCGATGACGACGACGATGATGCCGAGGATTAATCGACGCGCGGTCGCGCGAACCGTGCCTGCTTCTGTCGTTGCAATTGTCGCTGCATTTTCGGGCTCGACTGCCGCGAGCTGGTTGATGGTGAGCGTTGGCAACGGCGTCCGTCGCACGACGGCCGGTAAGGGCGTCAGCGCGGCCGCCACCAGGGCTGACAGCCGAACCTATGCCTTTGGCGTCGACACTCCCGTTGGTCGTGTCGATGGCATATTCTCCTGTAGCGCCGGCGGTAGCGCGGACGGCGCTGTCGCCGACACCGCTGCCGGAACTGCCGCTACCCAGAGGGTAGCCTTCATTTTTTACAGGATGTGCTCGGTATACCGAGCGGAGGGCGGATTTGCGTCGCAGGGCTCCTTAAATCCGGTGCGGCCATGGCCGTGAAGGGGACTCGACCGCGGCAATATACCTTGTCGTTGAAGGTCGACGAAGAGCGGAAAAAAGCCTTTGCCGAACGGTGTGCGGCAGCTGGCGTGACACAGAGCGAGATGCTCGAGCGCTGCGTGTTCGGGCGGCTGCCCGATGAAGTGCCTGTTACCGCTATCCTGCGCGATCATCTTGCTCTGGTTCACCATCTGCGCGCGGCGCTCGCCGACGGTGTGCCGATCGACAACGTTGAGTTGCAGGGCTTGGTCGATGTCACCCGCGAGTTGATCGCTGCGGTTCGTCACAGTCTCGCGTGATCATCTCATGGATCTCGTACGATAACCGCAAAAAGCGCCGCGCGGCGATGAAAAGGGCGCGGCAGGCGGGGATCGAGTTGGCCATCCACCGCGTGACCAGCGAAGCGGTCGGCGGGCACATCGTCGCGCTGACGATGTATCTCATTTCCCCGACCAAAGCCCGTCTCGACGAACTAGCGGCGATCGAAGCGGCCAAGAACCATGTCGTTCGCTACATTGGGAGCATCAAGCCGAGCGACGAGGTGACGGCGGCGGATATCGAAGCAGCCCGCGAGATCGCCCAAGGCGAGCGGGTCGTCCAGATCGTCTCGCGTAACCTGCTCTCGACCGATATCGCTGACGTCCAGTTCGAAATGGCGGTCGTCGCCGGCATAGCGCCCGGCAGCGAGGATCCGATCGAGCATATCGTCGTGTCGTGGCCCGAAGGCGAGCACCCGACGCCCGACCAGATCGAGGAGGTGCTCGACATCGTTCTCGCGGTCACGGGGATGTCGCGTCATCAGGCTTATGCTGTGCTGCACGGCGATACTCAAAATGACCACCTGCACATCGCCCTCAATCGCGTCGATCCGGTCACCGGCGAGCGCGTCGCTATCGGTCGCGATATCGAGCGGTCGATCGAAACGCTGCACCAGGCGATCGCGATCATCGAACATCGACAGGGCTGGGTGCCGCAGGACAATGCCTTGTATCGGGCCGACGATACCGGCTGCTATGATCGCGAAACCGGCACCAAAGTGCGCGATGCCGATATGATGCCGTGTGCGTCGAACGCCGACCGGAGCAAGATCCGGCAATGGCGCGCCGAGCAGAAGATCGAGCGCAAGATATCGGCGGCCGCGCGAGATTTCGAGCGGCGCACCGGTATCGAGAGTCTGCAACGACGGGTTATCAAGATGGCGGCGCCGATCTTCCGTGAAGCCCGGGACTGGACTTCCGTGCATCGGGACCTTGCGACGGAAGGCATGCGCTATGAGATGCTCAATTCGGGCGCCGTCATCGTCTGTGGTGATCGCAGAATTGCTGCCAGCACCGCCTGGGGTGGCGCGTCCGCCGCCAAGATGCTGGCGCGGCTGGGCGAGTTCGAAGAAGCGGCGCCTGCTATTGCTTTCGCGCCGTTCGAGGATCGCCTCATTCCGAAGTTACATGAGGCCGCGGAAAAGCGGCGGGCGCTTGCAGCGCTACGACACTCGAAAGCTGTGCTGGACGCCAGCGCCGCACACGCGCGAACGATCGTCGGCGATCGATACCGCGATCTCGTCGCGGACGATCCGCTCGCCGATACTGAGGCGCTCAACGAGGTGCGGCAGCGCGCAAGCGCAGAAGTCACTTCGCTCAAGCAGTCGATCGAGCTGTTGGAGTTGCAGCAGCGCGTAAACCTGCGCCGCAAGCGCGCGGCGCTGAACGCTCGGCGTCGGACAGAAGCGGACGAAGTTGCCGACGAGCCGGTCGGCATGTTGATCAGCACGATCTTGCCGGCCAAGCCGCCAGCGGTTTCGCCGGATCTGGAAGGCTACGACATCGTCGAGTCCGATGGTCGCCGCGATTATTATGCCGGGCGGACGCTGGCGTTCAGCGAGCACCGCGACCGCATCAATATCCATACCAAGGACGATGCGGCGCTCCGCCAGGCCCTACGCCTCGCCCAGTCAAAATGGGGATCGGTTGCCGCGATCGGTGACGATCGTTTTCTCGATCGGGTCGCGCGCCTTGCGGTCGAGGAAGGCATCACGATCACCAACCCGGAACTCCAGGAGCGTATGCTCCGCTTGCAGAATAATCGCGATCTGGCCGGGCAATTAGACGCGATCGAAGCGCATCAGGCATCGCCCGCTATCGATCAGGCGCCATCCGCGGAAATGCCGGCGGTTTCCACGCATGATGTGTTGAAAGACTATGCGCCAGAGTTCGCCGCCTGGTTGGCCCTGCGCGACGACCCGTCTGTTCCTCGCGGGAAGGTGGATGCCAGCGCCTACACAATTTACGTCTCGCCCGAACTCAAGCGGGAACTGGCCGAGCTCGAAAGCCAGCAATTTGCCTTCGCCATCGAATTGCGTCGCGCCGCGCGGCGGTATGTGTCCCTACTTCAGGAAATTGCGGCCCCATTCGAGCCTGCGATCGAAACACGAGAACTCGCCGACCTCGAACGGCTGCCGTTGTGGCCCGGCCAACGACTGAGCGATCCGAAGTTGGCGGAAATGGTGCAGTTCGCGCCGTTGCCGAAGCAGGTTCCGACCCAGGCTGTCGACGATCCCGATCGAGTAACCGCGCGCGATGTCGACCGGCGTTATCGCGAATGGGCCGACCGCCAGCAGGCGAAGTTGGCGAAGCAGGCTCGTGATGATCGAGCCGCGGCGTTACGCGCAAGGGCAGGGGATCCGCTGTCGCCGCCACGACACATCGCGCGACTGCTGTTGCGTGAAGCAGCGCGCGCGGGCGCCGCCCGGTCGCCCTATGCGCGCGATACCGATTGGCGCGACCGCCAGGAAACAGCGGCCCTGCGCTACGACCCGGAATTTGCGCGGATGCTGGAGCAGGCGAGGCATCAGGATGCCGCGTTGCTGGCGATGCTGCGCAGCGCCGAGCCAGATGGCGACCCGCTGGGCAGGGTCATCCAATCGCGAGGCCATCTGGATTTTACGCATGCGAGTTCGGTCGGGCATGATCCGGGCGCTATGGCGCCGCTGGAGTGGATCGAAGACGACCTGCGCCGTATCGACTTTACGCGGGTCAGGCTTACGCGTGATGCTGACGGGTTCATCGGACTTGCCGATCCCGACGTTCTGGACGCGACGCACCATAATCATGTCGCGTTACTATATCCCGATGTCCAAGTGCGCCTCGAGGTCGAATGGCGGCTGCAATGCGAACGCGATGTTGCCGTGCTCGGGAAAATCCATCGCGGTGAGATCGCGATCGAGGTCAGCGTTGACTTGACCAACAGGGCACATGTCAGCGCTGGTATACCGCGCAGGGCGACCGATGACGAACGCCACCACATTGCCGCGATGATGCGCGATCCGGACGCAGTTGTTGCGGTTCGGGAAGCGACACGGGGCGCGCCGCCCGCAGAGACGCCGCTGCATCCGTTGCCGATGGTCGCGGCTTACCTGCGGGCCGCTCGCGAAGATGATGCTGGTGCTACCGTCCTCGCCATGCTCATGAAGCAGGTCGAAACAAAGGCGCCGGAGTTTGCACGCTCGCTCCCGCGTAAGCCACCGGCCGAGCGATCTAGAGCGACCTCTTCGAAGCCTGCCCGTGGTCGTGGACGCGGGACGCCCCGCGGCCAAGGGGCGGGTTCGTCGTCTCGTGACGGCCAGAAACGATGATCCCCCGGGGTACGCGCCAATCGATGTCGTCAATGCGCCCCAATAGCTGTCGTTCGGGGCAGCCAACCGTAACTCCAAAAGCCGTCGTTCGCTCAGGTAAACCGCGAACGGCAGTAAATGGGTCGGAAGCGGTCGTTGCCAGCTAGTCCAAGTTTCAAAGACATTCGCGCGACCTTCTCTGCGGCCATCTTGGCTGAGGAGAACGACGATGGGATATTCAAGGTACGATCCTGCGATGCTGGCGCGACCGGCGTGGAACGCCGGAAAGACGGTCGGCACCAAACGACCGCTGACACAGAAGCAGATTTGGGCCGTTCGCTTCTTTCTTGAGCGTGAAGGACGGCTTCGCGACCGAGCACTGTTTGACCTCGCGATCGACAGCAAGTTGCGGGGCTGCGACTTAGTCAAAATCAGGATCGGCGAACTGGTTTCAGGCGCTGAAATCCGAACTCGCGCGATTGTCATCCAACAGAAGACAGGGCGGCCTGTCCAATTTGAACTTACTGCGGATGTTCGGTCGAGCCTCCTAACCTGGTTTGAGCGCCGCGGCGGCACGGTTGACGACTATGCGTTTCCCAGCCGGGTCGATCACTCTGGCCATTTGAGCACGAGGCAATATGCTCGATTGGTCGACGAGTGGGTAACTGCCATTGGGCTGAGGCGTGCCGAGTACGGCACGCATTCGATGCGCCGCACGAAAGCCTCTATGATCTACAAGGCCACTGGCAATCTCAGGGCAATTCAGATCTTGCTCGGGCACACCAAGATCGAAAATACGGTTAGGTATCTCGGCGTCGATATTGAGGACGCACTGCTCTTAGCTGAGCGAACGGAAATCTGACTGGGGACGGTCCGTCCGTAAGCGGATGGGCCGCCCTCGTCACAGGCGGCATTGCGCCCAATGCGGCAATTAACCCCGACAAATATCTTACCAAGACCAGACAGGGGAAGCGGGACCGATCAGTCTTGACTTAGTTCGCATCTGAACCGACGCCGGCGCCTTGGAGGTAGCGCACGCCGTGGACGAAGCACTTCGAGCGTTGAGCTGGGCGAGCGATCAAGGATTCCCCTACGCGGGCGTGCCGAGCGCGTCGCAATTGCGTGCCTTTTCCTCCGCCGCGGAATCGCGGAGCATCTCTCGCGGCGCCGCCGATCTCGCCCGATCACAACCAGCAGTGACGCAGGCGATTGCCAATCTTGAGGCCTCGTTTGGCGTGCCGTTATTCATTCGGCAGCGCTCGGGCCTGACGCTGACCGATGCCGGGCTCATCGTCCACAATCGGGTGCGCCGATACTTCGCCGAAGTCCGTGGAGCAGTGCTCGAGTGCGGTGCCGATCACGGCTGGACCGGACCACAGGTCGTTGTGATCGTTCATCGCCTGTCGCGACCGCTAACCACCGCGTTGCTCGTTATCGACGAACTCGGATCTATCCCGCGCGCCGCCAAGCTGTTGCACCAACGCGAAGCGACCTTGCGCAAGACAGTGGCGACGCTCGAGGCGGAGCTCGAGGTCAAGCTCTTCGACCGCGACCCGTACGGGATCAGTACAAACGTCCAGGGCAAGATTTTGGCCGCGCGGCTGAGGCTCGCGATGCGCGAACTCGAATCCGCGCGCGAGGAGGTCAATGCCGGGTTCGGCATCGAGAACGGGCGAATCCTCGCCGGGGCGATGATGCTGGCGGGCAATCAATTGCTGACCACCGTGCTCCAGCGCTTCACACAGACGCACCCTCAGGCCAGCGTTTCGGTGATGAACGCAAGTTACGACGTGCTGCTCGATCGCCTGAAGCGTGGCGCGATCGACTTCGTGGTGGGGCTGCAAAACCGCCCGTCGCCCACGGACAATGTCGTCGAACAGGTGATCACGTCAGATCCGTTCCTGCTCGCGGTGCGCCGGGGACATCCGCTCACCGCGCGGCCCGTCGTGCGCAAGGCCGACCTGGCGCAATATGACTGGGTCCTGTCCTCGCCCGGCGCGGTCCGCCGCGAGGCGTTCGACCAGCTCTTTGCCAATATGCCCAAGCCGATCGGCCGGGTCGAAACGCATTCGATCGTCACGATCCTGACGCTGCTGGCGAACAGCGACGCGATCGCGATCCTAACTCGATCAGAACTGCTGCTCGATCAGCAGCTCGGCGGGCGGTTGGAGGGTCTCGACTTCGGGCCGCTGCAAGTCGATTCGAGCATCGCCATCACCACCCGGCGCGGATGGCTCCCCACCAAGTTGCAGACGGCCTTCGCCCGCTGCGTGATGGAATCGTCCGAAATCGAAGGCGCGGCCATGCCCGACAGCGTGAGGGCGCGCATCTAAACCGATGCGAATCCGCGCCCGAACTTATGCTGGCGCGGTGAGTTCGAATTTTGCTTCGCGGGCCCGGCCCGAATAGAGGACGTAGCGTCGTCGCAGGTCGTCCGGTGCAGGATAGCTGACAGGAGGTCTTCTCCCCGACGAGCGCAAAGCGGGCAACACGACCCGCCAACCGAGAGGATGAGCCGACCGTGTCCGTTGCCCCCGAGCACAAGAGTCTTTCCGGCGCCAAATCGCTCGTCACGAGCCACGCCCGATGATCGACATCCGGAAAGCCTTGCTGGCCGTCGTCGCCTTGCCGCTGATCGCGACGGCCACCGCCGCACGGCCCTCGCCCGATCAACCCGTCCCCGAAATCAAGTTCGACTCGGTCGATTTCCTGCAGATGCCGTCGGGGATGAACCTGGGCGAAGTTGCCGGCGTCGCGGTCAACAAGGCCGGGCATGTCTTCGTCTTCCATCGCGGCAATACATCGGGACCGGCTTATAGCGCCGCCGCCGCGCAACTGCTGGAATTCGACGCCAGCGGCAAATTCATCCGCGAAATCGGCAAGAACCTCTATGCTTGGTCGTTCGCCCATGCCGTACGGATCGATCCGTTCGGCAATATCTGGACCGCCGACAAGGGCTCCGACACGGTCGTCAAGTTCGATCCCAGCGGCAAGGTCAAGATGGTGATCGGGCGCAAGATCGAAGCGACCTCGGTCCAGTCCAAGACGTACGAACGCGCCGACCCGCCGCTGCCCCCGATCGACGGATATTTCCGCCAGGTCACCGACATGGCGTGGGACAGTAAGGGCAACACCTATATCTCCGACGGCTATGTCAATTCGCGCGTCGCCAAGGTGGCGCCGGACGGGCGCTGGCTCAAATCATGGGGCTCGTTCGGGTCGCAGCCGGGCCAGTTCAATCAGCCGCACTCGATCGCGGTCGATGCGCAGGACCGTGTTTACGTCGCCGACCGCGGCAATCGCCGGATTCAGGTGTTCGACACCGAGGGCAAGCTGCTCAACATCATCACGATCCGCGTGCCCTTCCCCGACGACGCGCCGGTCGCGATCGGCAATCGCCCCACCGATGCCAGTCCGGGCTATATGCTGCCCGGCGCGCCGTGGGCGATCTGCATCACGCCCAAAAGCGCGGGTCCCCAGACATTGTTTGTCGCCGACGCCTGGCCGGGGCGGATCTATAAACTGAGCCTCGACGGCAAGGTGCTGGGCTGGCTCGGCGGCGCGGGCAAGCAATTGAAGCAGTTTGGCTGGGCGCACGAACTCGCCTGCCCGACCGAAAATCAACTGTTCGTCGCCGAGGTGCTGAACTGGCGCGTGCAAAAACTGACCCTGCGTACCCGGTGATTTGAGCCGCCCAAGGGCAGGGGAAGGATTGTAATTGGTACAGGGGATCGACGCGGTGGCTGAGCCCAAAGGTTCGAGCATGGGATTGGTGGTCGGCGCGTCGGCCGCCGCCAGCGCCTTCGAATGGTATGATTTCTACATCTTCGGAACGCTGGCGCCGGTCATTTCGGCGCAGTTCTTCGCAGGCCTTCCGCCCACCGCGGGATATATTGCGGCGCTGGCGTTGTTCGGCACGGGGTTCGCGTTCCGGCCGCTGGGCGCGCTCATCTTTGGCCGGCTGGGCGATCAGGTCGGGCGCAAGAGCGCGTTCCTGATCACGGTGTTGATGATGGGTGCGGCGACCTTCGCGATAGGCCTGCTGCCGACCTATAAGCAGTTGGGCGTGACCGCATCGGTGCTGGTCGTTCTGGCGCGCATCGTTCAGGGAACCGCGCTGGGTGGAGTGTATGGCGGCGCGGCGATCTCGGTCGCCGAGCATGCGCCGGCCAAATCGCGCGGCTATCTGGGCGCGTTCGTGCAGACATCGGCGCCGATCGGTTTGCTGGTGGCGCTGTTGATGGTACTGTTTCTGCGCACGTTGCTGGGCAGCGCCGCGTTCGAGGAATGGGGCTGGCGACTGTGCTTCCTGGCGTCGGCCGGGTTGCTGGCGATCTCGGTCTTCATGCGCCTGAAGATGACCGAAAGCCCGTTGTTCGCTAAGCTGGAAGGTGAGGAGAAGGGCCCCGCCAAGTCGGTCTATGCCGAGACGTTCGGCAGCTGGAAAAACCTGAAGCTCGTTTTCCTCGCGTTCTTCAGCATGATGTGCGCGCAAGGCGCCGTCTTCTACACCGCGTTCTTCTACGTGCAGGTTTTCCTCGAAAAATCGCTCAAGCTCGATCCGGCGATCACCGTCGGACTGCTGATGGCGGTCGTTGCGCTCAGCGCGCCGGTCTTCGTGGTTGCCGGCTGCCTGTCCGATCGCATCGGGCGCAAGCCGGTGATGCTGGCCGGAATGCTGATCTCGCTCGTCGCCTATTTCCCGGCGTTCCACGCGATGCAAAGCGTCGCCAACCCCGCGCTGGCCGCCGCTGCGAAGGCCAGCCCGGTCGTGGTGTCTGCGGATCCGCTGGATTGCGCAACGCAGTTCGATCCGATCGGCAAGGGCCAGTTCCGCTCGTCGTGCAACATCGCCACCGGATTCTTGGCCAATGCCGGCGTCCCCTATACGCGCCGCGACGCGCCGGCGGGTGCGGTCGCGCATGTGGCGATCGGATCGACTATTGTACCATCGGTTGACGCGATCGGGCTGTCCGCGCCCGATGCGAAAGCCGTCGCAGCGGCGTTCGGGGCTCGTGCCAAAGTCGCGCTGGCGAGTGCGGGCTATCCCGACAGAGCCGACTCGGCGGCGGTCGATCGCCTCGCTCTGTTCGGCCTGATGCTGATCTTCGGTGTCAGCGCGGCGCTGCTCTACGGCCCGCTATCGACCGCAGCGATCGAGCTGTTTCCCACGCGCATCCGCTACACTGCGCTGTCGGTGCCGTATCACGTCGGCGTCGGCTGGGTCGGCGGCTTCCTGCCGTTCACCGTGTTCGCGATCGTGGCCAGCACCGGGGATATGTTCGCGGGACTTTGGTACCCGTTCGTGTTCACCGCGATCAGCTTTGTAGCGACATTGCTGTTTCTGCCCGAAACGCGCGGGCGTTCGCTCGACTTCTGACGCCGACAAGGATTGAGACATGCGCCTGACCACCGACCAGCGCTATTCCACCGTTGCAGTCCTGCTGCACTGGGCGATCGCTTTGTGCATCCTGTCCAATCTGGCGATCGGCTGGGTGATGGAGGAGTTGCCCAAGGGCGAGCTCAAGCATGTCGTGGTCAGCGTTCACGCCACGATCGGCCTGACCGTGCTGACGTTGACGCTGGTGCGGATCGGCTGGCGGCTCACGCACCGGCCGCCGCCGCTGGACGACACGTTGACGCGATTGGAACGGGGATTGGCGACGGCGGTCCATGGCGGGCTCTATTTCATGATGATCGCGATGCCGCTTGTCGGGTGGGCGATCAGCTCCGCCAGCACGCGCAAGGTCGCGGGCGCATCGTTGTTCCTGCTCACGCCGCTTCCCAAATTATGGTTCGTTTCCGCGTTGCCGCTGCCCGACAAGATCGTCGCGCATGACCGGGCAGTCGATTTGCATTGGCTGGGCGCGTGGATTTTCGTCGTCTTGCTGGTCGCGCATTTCGCAGGGGCGCTGAAGCATCAGTTCGTCGATCGCCATTCGCAATTCGCGCGCATGTGGTTCGCTCGCGACAAGCCCGAGGCCGAGATATGAACAGCAAGCCGAAAATCCTGATCGCGCTCGCGGCTATCGCCTGCGCGACGGCGCTCAGCGGCTCGCTGGCGCAGACCTTACCGGCGGGCGAAGGGTACAAGCCGGTCGCCGGTCCGCGCACGCTGAACCCTGGGGAGTGGCCTGCCGGCTACCCGTTCGCTGACGAAACTGAAGCTGCGGTGGCTGCGCCGGAAGTGCATCACGTCCGCTACGTCGATGCGCATGTGCGGCTGGTCGAAGTCGCCTATTTCCCCGGTGTCAAAGGCAATATGCACGGGCACCCCTATCCGTCGGTGTTCGCAGTCGATGCGCCGGTGCCCAAGAGCACCAACACCCCGATGGATCCCAAGCGCAACATGATCTCGGTGCTGAGCAAGCCGCCCGAGGGCGCAGTCTATCCGATCTGCCGCGCGGCCGGCCCACAATATCCGCACCATGAAAGCAATCTCGACAGCTTTCCGCACCATTTCCTAAGGCTCGAATTCCTGCGCATCGACGGAGCGGGCCTACGGGCAAACTGGAAGGACTGGTATCGCTACACAATCACCGGCCCCGACCGCACGCGGCTGTTGTTCGAGGACGACCATGTGCGGCTGGTGGAAGTGCTGATCCGGCCGGGCGAAACTCAACGCAGTGCCGCGAGCCCCTATCCCGCGGTGTTCGCCTTCGACGCGGCCGACACGCGCGTCCCGCTGGGCAAGGGCAGCAATGTCAGCCCGCCATTGCCCGGGTTCGACACGCTGAAATGCGCGACAACCGGTTCGCGCACGGCCACCGTCACGCGCAACACCGGCAGCGTGCCGATCCATTATTACCGGATCGAGTTCAAACGCGTCGATGGCGACGGGCTGAAGGATCACTGGCGCGAATGGTATCCCTGGATGGCGACGCTGAAGGACGCCTACGACCGCTCGCCTAACACTCCCAATTTCTGACACGAAGGACGCGACGCCATGAAGAAGACAGTAGCTGCCTTGGCCCTCGCCGCGGGCCTGATCGCGATCCCCAGCGCAGCGCCGACCCAGAGCAAGGCGCTCGAGGCTCAGCGCGACGCGGTGTTCATCGGCAAGGGCGATTTCGCGAAGGTGCTGGCGGCACGCGCTGGCGGCAGCGGGATGGGCGCAGTCGGCGCGGTGCGCGCGGGCGACGACCGCGTCAACGTCGATGTCTTGCGCCGCGACACGCCCGACGAGGGGCCGGTGCTCCACAAGAAGGTCACCGAAATCTATTATATTCTGGAAGGCGGCGGCGACTTCGCGACGGGCGGGACGCTGGTCAAACCGCAGCCGATGATGAAGGACGGCAAGCCGAGCAACCCGGCGAGCATCGGCCCGAGCCTGAAGGGCGTCAGCGTTGCTGGCGGCACCACTCGTCGCGTCGAGGCCGGGGACGTCGTGATGATCCCACCCAACGTGGTGCATGGCTTCGTCAAGCTCGACGGGCACGTCACCTACATGGTCGTCCGCGTGAACCCCGGGTATGAAAAAGGGAAATAAGACCCGGCGGCGAAAGGCCGTGGCTAGGGCTAACCCAGTTCGGCCCGCATCTTCTCGGTATCCAGCGCCTTGTCCCACCTGGCGATGCCCATCGCCGCGATCGTGTTGGTGATGACGAAGGTCGGGGTGAAGCCTTGCGACATCAGGCGGTGGATGCCGAGCATCATCGCCACGCTGCTGAGCGGGATCGAGTGATCCATCTCGATCGTCGCAGCGAGCACGACGAAGGCTGCGCCCGGAATACCCGCAGCGCCCTTCGACGTGACGGTCATCAGCAATAGCAGCCCGAGCTGGTGCACGAAGGTGAGGTGGGTGTTGGTCGCCTGTGCCAGGAAGATCGTCGTCATGCCGAGATAGAGGCAGGCCCCCGTTAGGTTGAACGAATAGCCCGCCGGCACGACGAAGCCGACCAGCCCCTTTTCGCAGCCGAGCGCGTTCAGTTTGGTCATGATGCGCGGCAGGACCGTTTCGGACGAGGTGGTCGCAATGCTGATCAGCAATTCGTCGCGAAAGTAGCGGACAAACTTGAGCAGATTGAATCCGCACCACCACGCGATCGGGGCGGCAGCCAGCAAAATGAAGATAATGCAGACGAGGTAAAACTCGCCGATCAGCGTTCCCAGCGAGGCGAGCGAGCCGACCCCGAACTTGCCGACGGTAAAGGCGATCGCCCCGAATGCGCCAATCGGTGCGACCCACATGATCATCGCGACGATGCGAAAGATCATCTGCAGCCCGGTATCGAGCACGTCGAGCAATGGCTGCGCGCGCTTGCCGAGCCAGATCAGCGCGAACCCCGACAGCACGGCGAGGAACAGCACCTGAAGCACGTTGCCCTCGACAAACGCGCCGACGAACGTCTTGGGGATGATGTTGAGCAGGAAGCCGGCGGGCGTCACCTGCTCGGCCTTTTGCAGATAGTCGCCCAGCTCCGCGCCGCTCTTCAGCGCCGCGGGATTGATGTTCATCCCCACGCCGGGCTGAAGCAGATTGGCCGACACCAACGCCACGGTGATCGCCAACAGCGTCATCAGGTAGAAGATGACCAGTGCCTTGCCCGCGATCCGCCCGACCCGCGCCATGTCCGCCATGTTGGCGATGCCGCTGACGATCGTGCAGAAGATCAGCGGCGCGATCACCATAGAGATGAGCTTGATGAACGCCTGACCCAGCGGCTGCATCGCGACCGCGGTCTGAGGCGCGGCAATGCCGAGCACGACGCCGATGATCATCGCGGCAAGCACCCACAGCCACAGCTGCTTCCAGATCGGGCGTGCAGGGCGCGGATGCGCGTCGAACGGTTCGGTCGCCTGCGGCAGATCAGTCATCGTTCGTCCCCACCTGAAATCTGTTTTATGGCCGCGGCCCGGTGCCAGTCGGGCGCGTTTTTCGACGGCCGGTCAAGCCTGTGGATCGACGAACAGCTCGTCGATCGACATCCGCCGCGGGGTCAGTTGCTGCTTGAATGCGGTTTCCTCCAGGGCGCGGATCGTCGGCAGATTCGCCACCAAACCGTACGGCAGCGGATCGGGGCCGATAATCGACCGGACCGCGCTGTAGCGCTTGTCGGTCGCCACGCTGAGGTCACTGGTATCGAGCGCCGCCAGCCAGTCGTCCTTGGCCTGCGAGAACGCCTCGAACAACGATCGCGCGACCCACGGGTGTTCCTTGAGCACCGAATCCTTGACGACGATTGTTCCGTGCATCGGCCAGATGCCGGTGCGCTTGAACCAGTCAGCCTCGAGTTCCTGAAAGTCTGGGAACAGTTCTGGATAACTGGCCTCTTCGACCTTCCACTCGCCGCCGGTGGGCGCGCCCGAACGACCGACGCCGGCATTGGCGGCAAACCCCGCGGCAAGTTCGCCCGCCGCCATCATGTCCGCCAGCGAGCGGCCGGCCGGGGCGTGGATCACATTCGCGGGAAGCGGCATCTGCGTGACATGCTCCTCGTCATCCACAACCCAGGTGATATTCGAGGCATCGACGCCATAGTCATCGATCAGGATTTGCCGGGTCCATACGCCCGTCGTCACCGAGTAGGCGCGGACGCCGACCTTCTTGCCTTCCAGATCCTTCGGCGTGCGGATTCCCGCATCGGGTCGCACCAGCAGCCCGCGATGATGGAAATTACGCATCACGAAAATCGGCAGCGCGGTGATCGGAATGCCATAAGCGCGGGCGATGATGTAGGTGGTCGGCGCGAGTTCGCAGACGTCGAACTCCAGATTGCGCACCATCCGCCGGAACGCGCCGATCTGCGGCTTGACCGTGACAATCTCGGCGTCGACCCCCTCGATCGGGATCGATCCGTCTCGCACCGCCGCGGTGTGCGGATAATCGGCGACGGCAATGGTCAGCTTTACGCCCGTATCGGCCATGGTATTTCCTTCGAAGCTCGCGTTCGTTCAGGCCAGCAGGTCGTCGGGCACACCCTCGAACAGTTCGTCGACGCTCAGGCGCCGCGGAATGATCTTCTGTTCGAGCGCCAGATCGATCGCCGCTTGGATGCCCTTGCGGTTCGCTTCGAGGCCGACTGGCGGCAGTTTCGCAAGCACGCTGTCGGGCGCGGCGGCGCGCGAGTCGCTCAGCATGCGGAAAATCTCGCGCACGACATCCGGATTGGCGGCGACGTCCTTGTGGACGACGAACATGTGATTGATCGGAATATAGCCTTCGCGCTTCGCCCAGCGCGCGCCTTCCTCCATCGCGTCGGGGATCAGCGTCGCGATCCGCGGATCCTCCTTGGGCATTTCATTGCCCATCAGCGCCGCGGCGATCTCGCCGTCGAACAGCATTTGCGCCAGGTTCGCACCGTCGGGTAGCCGCGTGCAGTTCGCGGGATCGTGATATTCGGGCAAATGCCCGTCGGCGACCGTCAGCCATTCGACCGTGTCCAGATCGACGCCGTAATCGTGCTGCAGAATGCCGCGCACCCACAGCCCGGTGGTCTGGGCATAGGTCCGCACGCCGACCTTTTTGCCCTCGATATCCTTGGGACCGATGACGCCGCGATCGCGGTTATACGCGATGCAGTGATGCTGCGTGCGGCCGGACACCGCGAACGGCAGCATCACATAGGGCTTGTCGTAGATTTTGGCCTGCAGGAAGGTGACGATCGCCAGTTCGCCCACCTGATATTTGTCGCGGCGGATCATGTCCTTGAAGCCGCTCGACGCGGCCTTGGGCCCCTGAAAATCGAGTGCGACCAAGTCCGACGATACACGCCCTTCCTTGAGCGCCAGCGTGCTGGGATAATCGGCCAGGTTGGTGGCGAGCGTGAGCGTCATCGCCTCAGTCCTTGAGCGCGGGGTATAGCGATTGCGCGGTCTTCGCGAAGATCCAGTCCTGATCCTCCGCCGACAGCACGCTCAGGCACTGCTTAGCGCGATCCAGATTGTCGCCGAGCGAGCCGGTCGAGGCCGGGAAGTTCGATCCCCATGCCAGCCGCTGCGCGCCGAATTCGGCGACGAGGCGCGGGAACAGCGTTTCGGCGCTGGCTGCGCCCTTCAGGTCGTCGATGAAGGTGCGCGGGGTCAGCTTGAAATAGATGTTCTCGTATGGCGCGAGCGCGAAATGCGCCGCCGCCTTTTCATACGGCGGGCCGTCGCTGAGGTCGGGGCGGCCGAAATGGTCGATCAGAATCTTTGCCGTAGGGAATCGCTTCGCCAGCCCGGCGACTTGCGCCAGACCGCTCGCGTCGGTCTGCAGGCAAACCGACACGCCGAGCTCTGCCGCCAGTTCCCATGCCGGGTAGGATCGCTCGTCGTCGATCCAGCTCGGGTCGAAGGCCGCGGTCGATCCGCCCGTAAACAGGCGCAGCCCGGTAAGGCCGCGCGTCATCCAGTAGCGGATTTTCTCCGGCGCGTCGGGGGACAGGAAGTCGACCGATCCCACCACGGTGAAGCGCCCCGGATGTTGCGCGGCGGCATCGCACACATATGACATGTCATAACCATAGCAGGTCGAGGCCTGGACGATCGCCGCCTTGTCGACCCCCGCTTCGTCCATCGCCGCGATGAACTGCTCGATCGACAGCGGGCGATCCTTCGACCAGCCCGACTGCTTTCCGAACAGTGGCGCGAGCGGATATTTCTCGAAATCGGTCGAGACGACGTGTGGATGGATATCGACGAACTTGGAGGTCATTTTACTCTTTCACGAAATGTCTTGGGCGACGGTCAGTTGGCGGGAGCTGCGGCGGGGCGCGGCAACATAACCGAGATCATCACGAGATGGCCGTCGACCTGGCTGAACCAGTGCGGCAAGCCTTCGGGCACGATGAAGAAATCGCCGGCGCCGACATGGCGCGCCGTGCCGCCGACGATCGTCGAGCCCGCTGCGGTCTTCACGATCGTGCCGCCGGTGATCAGCGTCCCGCTGCCTTCGCGCACTTCGAACAGCTCTGCTTGCTGGCCGTGCGCGTTGGCGATGTTCGGGCCGACATGATATTCCAGCTTGGCGGTATAGCTGCCCAGCGCCATCAGCGGCTTGCTCGACGTGCCATGCCCCGGCAGGACGGCCGCCGCCGCCTTTGCCTGCACCAACTCTATATCGGCCCTGGTGGCATAGACCGGTGCGGTATCCGGCGCGGAGGCGGGGGCACCCTCTGCGGCGACGATGAGGCCAGCGGCCAGAACAGACTTGAGCATCATCTTATCCTTCAGAAGGACGCGTCGCCGACGGGAGTTGTCCGCAACAGGATCGGGCTAGAATTTGACCCTGAACCCGGCGGTATAGTACCGGCCCACCACGTCGTCCGACGAGGCGAAACCGTTGCGCTGACCCGGCGTTCCGCTCGATCCGGTGAGGTTGCCCGCCGGCGGATCGGCATCGAACAAATTCTGCACGTTGAGGAAGAACTCGGCCCTTTTGTTGACGTTGAACGACAGGTTGATCGAGGTCTGGCTATAGGGTTTGATCGTGCCGCTGCCCGGCGCGAAGGTCACCGTGGGGTCTCCCGACAGCGCCAGCGTGTTGCGCCAGCGTTCGAGAATGTCGACGCGCAGGAAATCGGTGAACTGATAGCTGATCGATCCGGTGATGCGCCACGACGGGCTGGCGGTGATGCCATTGGCCCCGAACGCCACGCCGCCCTGATCGATTGTCGGCACCGAGGGCTGGATGTAACGGATGTGCGGCTGATAGGCGGCAAGGACACGGATCGACAGCGGACGCCCGAACAGCCTGTTGGCATAGTTGACCTCGAAATCGACGCCGGCGGTCTTGATCTGCGCGATGTTGATCGGCTTCTGGACGTAGTTGACCACCACACCCGCACTGTTGCGCACGATCAGGCTGCAATACAAAGCGACGCCAGAATTGTTGCAGCCGTTCTGGATTTGAGCGGACGTGCCCTGAAGCGTGATGATCGCGTTGGTGATGTTGATATTGTAATAATCGACCGCGAAGCTCAGCCCCGGAATGAAGTGCGGCTTGTAAACCACGCCGAATGTCTTGGTATGCCCGATTTCTGCGGTGAGGCTGCTGTTCGAGCTGTTGAACTGCGGCACGAAGCTCGAGGTGCCAAGCTTGGTGTCGGTGTAATTGCTGTAGCTGGCCGTAGTCGGCGCAAAGAGGTCGTACAGCGTCGGCGCGCGGATATCGCGCGAGATCGTGCCGCGGAAGCGCAGGTCGTCGTCGAGCGCCCAGTTGATCCCGGCCTTCCACGTCGCATAGCCACCGACGGTGTTATACTTGGTGTAGCGCGCGGCGCCGGTTAGTTCGAGGTTGCGGAAGAAGGACACGTCCTTGAGCAGCGGCACGGTCACTTCGCCCGCGACTTCCCAGACGTTGCCGGAAATCTGCGCGGTCGGCGCGAAGGTGTTGAGCAGCAGCGGCTGGCCCGCCCCGGTGGTCGTGCAATTGTAGCGCAAGCTCGTGCAATCGGCGGTCATGCTCGGCGTGCCGTCGCTGGTCTGGCTGAAGGTCTGGCGACGGAATTCGCCCGACAGCGCCACGTTGACCGGACCCGCCCAGGTGGAAAAGAGCGACCCGCTGACGCTGGCGTTGAAGTCATCCTGATGCGTGGTCGACACCGAGCGAGTTGTATCGAAGATATAGCCAACCGCAGCCGGGTTGGCAGCGCTCGGCCCGAACAGGTTGAGCGGAATGCAATTGGCATAGGCCGCTGCGGTCGCTGCCTGAGTCGAGGCATAACAGACCGTCTGCCCCGCGCCATTGACGACCGCGTCGAGCGCCGCCGACAGTTTCTGGTAGTTGAGATTGTTCTTCAGCACAGTGGTTAGGCGCGATTCGCCGCGTGTGTAATTGACGTTCCACGATGCGCCGCCCAGCTTCCCGTTGAAACCGATCGACCCCATCAGCTGACGCGAATCCGCCTTTTCGTCCAACCGCGCATTCTGGTTGAAGAACTGACCATAAGTGAAGGTCGCGGCCGGGATCTGTGCCTGATAGGTCGGCGACAGGAAGGCGTTGGTCTTGCTCAGCGTCAGGCCCGAGAACAGCAGATCTTCGCCATAGAAATGGTTGGTCTTGAAGGTGCCGCTGGCGAGGGCGTAGAAATGCACATTGTCGCTCAGGTCGCTGTCGAACCGGCCATAGACTTGATGCATGTTGAGCGCCGATTTCAGCGACGTATCGTAATAGCCGCCGGGGCCGCCGCTTTGCGTCGTGGTCCCGGTGTAGGTCGTGCCGTTGACGAACGGCGACAGCACGCCGTTGGCAGCGAAATACTGGCCGTTCAGCGCGCACGCGGCGCCACAGGTAATCCGCCCGCCAAAGGGATTGGCCGGCAGCGTCGAATTGGGGATCAGGAAATAAGGGACCGTCGTGCCGTTGCCGCCGACAGTCGAACGATTGAACCATTCGCGGTCCGAACGGCGGCCGATGCCGTCGTCGTCGCGGAATTCGTAGCTGATTTCGAAGTGGCTGTTGCTGCCGATCTTGACGCCCCACGCCAGCCCGAATTCGTGGCTGCCGTCGTCGCTGCGGCTGGACACGCCGCCCTGCGCTTGCGCCTTGAAACCAGTGAAGGTGGTGTCGGTGATGAAGTTGACGACCCCACTGACTGCGTCCGAACCGTAAACCGCCGACACGCCGCCGGTGACCAGATCGACTCGCTTGACCAGCAACTGCGGAATGACGTCCGCGTCGACGATGTTGGTGAACGAGGTCGGCGGCACGCGGCGGCCGTCCATCAGCACCAGATTGCGCTGCGCCCCGATGTTGCGCAGGTTGAGTTGCGCCGCCGAACCGTTGCCGCCGCCGGTCGTCCCGGTTGCGGTGGGATTGGACGACAGGCCGCGCGACCCGGCAAAGACGGGGAGGACAAGAAGCGAGTCCGTCAGGCTCGCCGGGCGCACATTCTGCAGAGAGTCAGTGGTGACGACAGTGACCGGGGTCGGGCTGTTGTTACCATTGGTAATCGTGCGCGATCCGGTGACGACGATCTCGGGCGGGGCATCCTGAGGATCGGTCGCGTCGGGCGCCGGTGCGCTCGCATCGGGCGCGGGTTTTGTCATCTGCGCAGCAGCAGGAGTCGACAGGGCAAGCGCACTGCCGCTCGCAAGAAGAGCATAAAATGCGAAATTTCGATTGGTCACCACGGCATCCCCTCATCTCCGGTTTAGTCCCGGCTGCGGCCAGATGCGCTCGATTGCGTTGATCCGTACAATTCGATCTGTTCGAACAAATATTCAAAAGCATGCCAGCGGGTCCCAAAACCTTGATTGCCGCGGCGCGCGCATGCAATCCCGACCACGCCTTTCGCCGACGCGCAACGCGGCATTCTTCCTCTGGCTCGATGCCTCAACCTTTACTTGGAAACGACATGATCATCGATTGTCATGGCCATTTCACGACCGTTCCCCAGTCGTTCAAGAACTGGCGCGCGGAGCAGGTCGCGCACGCCGACGATCTCGTCAACGCACCGAACCCGGACGATGCACAGTTGAGCGACGACCAGCTGCGCGAGGCGATCGAGGGCGGTCAGTTGCGCCTCCAGCGCGAACGCGGGGGCGACCTCACGCTCTTCTCGCCGATCGCCAGCCTGATGTCGCATCATCTGGGCAACGAGCGCACCAGCCTGGAATGGGCGCGAGTGTCGAACGACACGGTGAAGCGCGTGACAGAGCTATTCCCGCGCAACTTCGCGCCGGTGTGCCAATTGCCGCAATCGCCGCATGCGCCGCCGGCGAACAGCGTCCCCGAATTGCGGCGGTGCGTCGAACAGCTTGGCTTCGTGGGCTGCAACATCAACCCGGACCCGAGCGGCGGCTATTGGACCGGCAAGCCCTTCACTGACCGCGACTGGTATCCGCTGTTTGAGGCGCTGTGCGACCTCGACGTGCCCGGCATGGTGCACGTCGCGGCGTCGTGCAATCCAAATTTCCATTCGACCGGCGCGCATTATCTGAACGCGGATACCTCGGTGTTCATGCAAATCCTTCAGTCTGATCTGTTCAAGGATTTTCCCACCTTGCGCTTGATCATCCCGCACGGGGGCGGCGCGGTGCCATATCACTGGGGACGCTATCGTGGCATGTCGCTGGAAATGATGCAGCGCCCGCTCGAAGGATTGCTCAACAACATCTTCTTCGACACGTGCGTGTATCACCTGCCCGGCGTCGAGTTGCTTACCAAGGTCGTGCCCGTCGACAATGTGCTGTTCGGGTCTGAGATGATCGGAGCGGTCAAGGGCAAGGACCCCGACACTGGCGAGTATTTCGACGACACCAAGCGCTATGTCGACGCGCTGCCGCTGGGCGACGGCGACAAGCATAAGATTTTCGAAGCCAATGCGCGCCGGGTTTTCCCGAGGCTCGACGCCCTCCTCACTTCGCAAGGACGCTGACGATGCCGGACACGGGGCGACTGAACGGAATCATCCGCGCATGGGAGGCCGGTAAGCCCGCCTATACCTGCTTCGCCAAGCTCGACAAGCTGAGCGCGCAGGAACTCAGCGACGCGCCCTACGATGGCGTGGTGTTCGAGATGGAGCACAATCCATACGATGTCGGCGCACTCGGCGACTCCCTGCAATATATGCTAAGCCGTCAGGCGATCGCCGAGTCCGCCTCGGTCGCGCCGGCGGTCACGCCACTCGCGCGCATCCCGTCCAACGGGATCGAGATGAACCAGTCGCAGGCCAAGCAAGTGCTCGACCGCGGCGTCTATGGCGTAATTACGCCACACGTCTGGACGGTCGAACAGGCCTATAACGCCGTGGCTTCATGCCGGTACGCCAAGCCCAAGGGCGCGGCGCTCTACGAGCCCAAGGGCGTCCGGGGCGACGGTCCAGCGGCGGCCGCACGCTACTGGGGGCTGAGCCAGGCCGATTATTATGCGCGAGCTGACGTCTGGCCGCTCGCACCGCACGGCGAGATCCTTTGCGGTCTGATGATCGAGAGCCCCGAGGCGATCCAGAATCTCGACGACATGCTCGCCAACGTGCCTGGCATCGGCTTCTGCCTGATCGGCGAAGGGGACCTCAGCCAGGCGCTGGGCTATCCGCGGCAATACGACCATCCCGAGGTGATCGACGCGACGCGAAGAATCGCCGAGACTTGCCACAAGCACAAGGTGGTGGTGGGCAATCCGCACACCAGCGCCAAGAACATCGAACGCTTGGTGGAGGAGGGGTATCGTTTCCTGATGTCGGCGCCGACACGCAGCTACGGCGTTGTCGGGCAAGGCCGTGAACTCGCAGGATACTGACGGGACCTGGCAGCCTGCAAGTTGCTCACATTTTGTGTTAACGTCCGCTTCTCATATATTTCCTGCTAGAAGCGGCCTGACCGCAACCGGCCCAACATCCGCCAGACCTTAGGTGTGCTTTGCTGCCAAGGCGTTCGCAATCATCGCGCTGAGCGCTTCCTCGGCCGCAGCCTTGGCGACGTGATCGTCGGATAGCAGGTCACGCCGCATCCAATCGGGCGCGCGTCTGACGACGTCGGCGATGATTTGCTCGGAGTCGGGCATTGATTAGCTACGAGCAGGTTTCGTGGTTGTCGGCAACGGATATAGATTTCGGCGTCGACAGCTTGCCGATTGGGCCGGCCACCAACATTCAAAGGTTTCTGGTATTTTGGAGGACAGTGGCGGCCGGCACTCCTTCGAGGCCGGCCGCATCGCTCGTTATGGAGAAGCGAGACGCATTAAACGCCCGGCACCTTCTGGCGGTACAGGGCGACAATTTCCGATCTGGACAGGCTCGGGTTGCCGGCGACATTGCCGACAACGCTGGCAAAATCGAGAGTTTCCATGATGGCTTCGACATTGCCTCGGATGAAGTAGTGCGAGTTGGGGCTGCGCGTGAAATCGCGATGCACTCGACCGGCGCGCGCACCGACCCGCTGGATCGCGAAGTCAGCGAGCGCCGGGACCGTGAACTCGAAATCCGGGTGCCGCGTTTCGACGGGCCGCAACTGGCGCGGCTCGCTGCGGCGTTGCCAGATCTGAAAGACGGCCGGCACATTGTATGGCTTGCCGCGGAACAAGAATGCATTGTCCGGCACTACTTCTTCTCGAACCAGGTGGATCGAAGGATCGAGGCGATTTTCGATCGAAGCCTTTCGAAACGACCGAGGTACGATCAGCGCGATGACATCTGCCTGCCGAGCCGCGTGATTGAAGAACTTTACGGCCATGCTGGCGTTTTTGCCGAACGGTGGGTTTCCGATGATGGCGCGGGGGCGATTGCTCTTGATCATGACCGTCAGGAAGTCGGCTTTGATGATGCCGGGATATTTCGGGTCGATATCATAAGCGAGACTGCCGAGCGGCAGCAGCTTGTAGAACGATCCCGTGCCGGCGGAGGGTTCCACCATCAGGTACGACGCGGGATCGAAATGCTGCTTGAAGATTCGGTAGAAACGTTTCGCGACCCCTGCACGGGTATAATATTGATCGAACCGGGCATCGCTTGCGCGCTTGTCGGGTTTCGAAGCTGGCTTGCCGCGTTTACCGAAGAAAGCGACGACGCCACTCTTGGCGACGTGGGGTCGCACCTTGACAAGCGTGTCCGCGAGCGCGGGCGCGTTGGTATGCGGCAGCTCACTGTGAACGAGCGGGACATGGCAATAGACGTCGAACGAGCCGACGGGCAGTTTGGTTAACGAGATCATGTGGAGACTTACCTATGACGGAACGGCTGCCCGGGGGCCGTTTCAGGAATCCCACTGATCACATCAGTGGAACTCGAGACGGTTCTCCTCCCGTCTCGATGGCGCATGCGGGCGCCTAGCGGCACTCAACGATGGAATTCGACAGCCGCCTCACCCTTCGCGACGCTGCGCGCGGATCGGGATTTGGGCCGGACGCCGCTACCGACGCCTGTGTGCCTCGTTGGTATCGGCTATCCTATGACGACCCGCAAGATCTGAAACTGGTTAACAATTGTACCGTATCGATACAATGATTTAGCTTCGTTCTTCGGCGTTTGAAGCGGGGCAAAGCCGGACTGGCTCGGGTTGCCCGACAAAGAACATAATCGTCGCCGCGGTGTGGAAAATGCCCGCGGCCCATGTTCATTGGACGACTTTCTCTGAGCGAATCGTGGAAAAGCCTCCACGATCATGACGGCAGTATGGCCGCAACCAGCGAGGCGCAGTGAAAGAGTAGGACAGATTGAAGATTGCAGTGAGGACTGGGAAGTAGAGGAAAAGAGTTGATATTCAGCTCTTGGCTTCCTGGTCCTCCTTGCAAGGAGGTCTGTGATGAAATCACCATTTATACCATCCATCGTTCAGGCGGTCGGGCTGGCGTGTGTGCCAGTCGATGACATGCCCCCGAATTCGTCGCTTGCGCGCAAGCCGGTCGCAGCGGCGATCGTCACCGTTGCCGAGCGCGGCGACGGTCATCGCGACGCGGTCATCAAATCCCTATCCGACGCGCGCGATATGGAATGGCCGCTGCCGGTGCTGATCGATGACGCGCTGATCGCGGGCGCACCGACGATCATCGCAGATAGCGATCGTGACGTGCTCACGGTGGAGGCGGCGTCGCGACGCTTCTTTGCCGAGCCCACGCTCGGCGCGCTCGCGACAGGGCAGGGGGTGATCGATCCCGCCGCCATGTTGGGCGAGCGTCACGACGAAGCGGCGCTTTGCCGCCGGATCGGCATCCCGGCGAACCTCGTTCCAGACACCGATGTCGGTCGATGGTGGAATCGCAACGCACCCGTCGCCGTCGAGGACGTGGCACTGACCGCTGCCGTGTCGCGGCTCGTTCTGTGGGCCCACTTCACCTCATTCCGCAGCGCCGAGCCCGACGCGTTTTTCGAAACTCTATTACCGTTGCGGGAACGGCTGATGGAGCTGGAAGCGGATCATCCCGCGCTCAAACCGTTCCTTGCCTCGCGACCGTTCCACCGCGCTGCATCGTTCGCAAGTTTCTATCGTGAATATCGCGTCAAACGCGACGGTGGTGACACTGAAGCACGATGGGTGACGTTCGAGGATGGCCAGTCCTACGTCTAACTCCATCCCAGTCTTAAACCTCGATAAGGCCCCGCTTCGGCGGGGCCTTGTCGTTTCATGGAGACGACATCATGCCGCATTGGCTGTCGCCCGACACGGAAAGTGCTGCCGCCCTGCTCGAGGCGCACCCCGATTATCGCGTGTTGCGGTCGTTACCGCCGCTGGATCTGCTCCCGCTGCCGGCCCCCGAGGCCCGATTGCGCACCGCTGCAATTATCGACACCGAGACCACGTCGCTCGATCCAACAACGGGTAGCATCATCGAGCTAGCCATCTGCCAGGTCACGTTCGATGGTCGCGGGCGGATCGTCGCGATCGGTCAGGTGCACGATTGGCTGGAGGATCCCGGTCATCCGCTGCCGCCCGAGATCATTCGGCTGACAGGTCTGCATGATCACGACCTCGCCGAGCAACGGATCGACGACGCTACGGCGATCGACCTACTATCTGGCGCCGATCTGCTTATTGCCCATAACGCAAAGTTCGATGCCGCCTGGATCGAGAAGCGCTATCCAATGCTCGCCGGCGAAGCCTGGTGCTGTTCGCTGGCCGACATCGATTGGCGGGGCTTCGGCTATGAGAGCCGTCAACTGGGCGCTTTGCTCGGGGAAGTCGCCGGATTCTTCAATGCCCGGCACCGCGCCGATGCGGATGTCGCAGCGTTGGTCGCGCTGCTGGCCACCGTCCTGTCGTCGGGACGAACCGCGTGCAGCGAAATGATCCTGTCAGCCCAACGCCCGACAATCCGCGTTACGGCCGACGGCGCCCCTTTCGAGGTCAAGGACCGGCTGAGGGCGAGGGGTTACAAATGGGATCAGAAATGCCGCCGGTGGTCAAAAGAAGTCACCAGCAATTCGGTCGATGACGAGCGCGACTGGCTCGCCGAGCACGCCGATTGCCGGTACCCGACCTTGCGCGACATCACCTGGTTCCAGCGCCACCGCGCCTGACGCCGCCCCAAACTACTCCCTTCATTTCACGAAATCCCGCGGTCACTGCTGCGTGGATCGCCGCCGCGCGCGGCATCATCCCCAAAGGAGAATGTCTATGTTCAGCCTGTACCACGATCGCCCGTTCCACACCCGTTATGCGGTCCAGCAGCACAATGGGCGTTACACGCCTGAACTGCTTCGTACGCACCGCACGGCGCGGGCCTCCTGGTTGTATATCCACCGTAAGCACGGGACCGATCTCGTCGGCCCGACCCCCGACTGGTCGGTGCGCGACGACTTGGTAGCGACCGGTCGTTGCGCCCCCGCGCGCGCCAACAATCCCTCTCTGGACGGCCTCGGGCTATGGGATCAGGCCGATACCCACGCCGCCCGAATTCGTCCGGACGAGCCGGCGTGCGCGCACAGCGTCGGGTCGCTACCGATTGGCGGTAGCGTGACGGAGTGGCAAAATCTGGTCGAAGGCTTTTGCGAAGATTTTCTGACGAGCCAGGGCATGGTGGCCGACTGGGCGATCCATCAGCGCGTCGCCGATGGCGACCGCCCGGCAATCCTGCCGCATTGCCATCTGCTCATCACGATGCGGTCGTACGATCCCGCGAATGCCGATGTCGGCCGCATTCGGCAGAACTGGTTGCGCAGCGAGAAAGCGCGCAAGGCGCTCGCCGAGAAGTGGTGGGCCTATAGCGGCATCGCGCCGCGCAGCTACGCCCTGGCCGCCTAAATCCGCGGTCGACTTCGTTATCCGAGGCCATCCGCCTATAAGCTGGAAGTTCGGTCTCGTTTCATCGTTGCTGAACATCGCGTCCCGACGTGGCGGCGCGATTTAACGCGCGTGGTCGTCAGGTTGGCGACCACGCGCCAGCGCGGGTCAGAAAGAATGATGAATAGAGAATTTCAGGAGATGGATGCCGGCACATTCCGTGCCGTTGTCCGCGCGAGGGGTTTTCGCACAGGCGATGCCATACATGTCACAGAAAATCTGCGAGTGTGCGACCCCGCCATCACCCGTCTTTGCGACCATCTCAAGGTGAGCGGCGACCTCAATCTGTCGGGGTGCGGTAGCCTGCAGTCCCTGCCAGATTGGCTTTCCGTTTCGGGAGATCTGATCGTGGACGATTGCAAGAAGCTCCAAAGGCTGCCGGAAAATCTGCGCAAGGTAAACGAATTCAGGGCGAGGAATTGCACTGCGCTGACGTCCATCGAACCGCTGCGCCTGTGCCGGGGGCCAACAACCGTGACCGGATGCGCTATGCTTCAACCTCTTCCATCCGATTTTCGTAGCATGTGTTGGGTATCGCTCGATGGATGCACCATCCACCATCACGCCATTTGCCTCGAGGGAGCGGTGCCGGACACCGTCATGATCGCAGCGGTAGGACGGCGGGTTGGCGACCTAATCGACCACCGATTGCTGTCAGGCCATTCAATAAAAGACGAGTTTATAACTGAGGTAGAATTCGACGAAGAGCTGAATGAAACCTGTTTCTACATCGATGCCTCCTCGCTCGTGATATAACTCCGTGTCCCAGGACCGGCATCCGGAGTGCTTGGTAAGACTGGGATGGACACGCGGTGACGTATCTTTCAGCGGCGCTCTGAGGACGGCGATGCTCCAAGAATGGGAGGTAGGAGGAGAGGGCAAGGAAGCTGGTGAGGAGAAAAAAGATGGTGATGGCCGTAGTCGGGATTGGGGTGCTTTACATCGGTGCAATCTTGCTACCGCGGGTTCTCGTCGCATGTGCGGCTGCGCTCGTCGCCGCCATCCTCGCGGTGAAAGCGCGCGGCTTGACCCGGTTGATACTCGTCCATTCGCCGCGCGACCTCGACTATGACCGCAAGCCCAGTCGCGCCCAACGTCGTGTGATGCGCGCAAGCCTGCAGGTAGCGCTCGACCAGACCGAGCTGAGGAGTTTGTTTCCAACATTGGTGGGCCGCGCGGATAGATGCGTCCGTCCAACGCGATAATCAGATCGACACGCTACAATACCGACATCATCGCGCCCACGGCATGCGATAGGCGACTGATCCGGTTTTCACGATCAGCGTGGCGCCGTTCTCCGATGTTTCGATGTCGGTAATGAGCCAGCCGGACCCGCGCAAAGAAGCGTGGTCTACCACCTCCTCCACCAGCCGACCGACACAACCGATCGCTAGAGTATCCGGCAAACAGCGCCCCAACGCGATTCGCAGCACGCCAAAGCGCGTACTGAACGTCACCGTTTTCAGGCGGGCACGAACTTCTATCGAATGTGCGACGATGTGCACCTTAGCGGATGTGTAGCTCGACAGATCGACGCTGGCGCCGTGCATGGAAAGGATTTCAAACGGATCATCGGCGCGCAAGGCCGCACGTACATGCCGGAAGGCATGCTTCCTCATTTTCCACGACCGATTGCCCGACGGGATTCGCGGGCGTTGTGGCCAGCCATAGCCTGGCACGATCTGCCCAACGACGTCATCGAGCGTGAGCCCATCGCTTGCGAGCAACGCGATCAGGAACGGCGACGCAGATCGAACTGTGGCTCCGATCTCTTCCAAAAACAGCTCTCGAGAACGCTTGGCAAAGCGCTTTTCGGCTATGGCCATCTCGCGCCGCGCCTTGGCACGCGCAGCTCGCATACGGTGAGCGTCCGCTGCAGATGGCGCATCGGGATGGCCTTGATCGGTCATGGCGTGCCACCCTTCGCACGCACTGGTCGCGTGCCTTTGCATTTGGGGTACGCGCGACATCCAAGAAACAGAGTAGCCACGCCCTGCGTTGATTGGCCCCAACGTTTCACCATCGCTGAGCCACAGCGCGGACATGTCTTGGCTGGCCGTTTCTTGCCACCTTTTGATTTGGCTTTCACGGGCGGCTGCTTGAGCGAGTTGGTGGCGAAGATATCGCGCGGAACATGGTCGGCGAGCCCGAGATACGCCACATCCGCTGCTGCCTGGTCCTGCACGGCCAGAGCTGCTTCGACATTGCGATCGACCAGCCATACCGCTTTCCTCACGCGCGCGACCTTGGCTTCGAGGTCGGCGAGCATGATCTTGATGCGATGTTCCAGCTGTTGTTCACGGTGCGCGACTGCAGCTTCGGCGCTGGCCAGCGCGTTCGCCTGGCCTGACGATCGCGCCGATTGTTCAGCCCGGACGGCCACCGCCTCGCGCCAAAACAGCAACAAGACGATCCGTGCTTCGCCAATGCCGCCGACGGCGGCCAACGCGGGGCGGGACACCGCTGCCGCGTTCGTTATCCCGTTAGTGACGAGATGGGCACGTAGCGCAGCACCAATCCCCGGGATCCTGGCGACGTCGAGCGTCGCGTGCGCCATGATGCCAATCGCTGTTTCTTGTACGAAATGCGCCGTGGCGCGCGCGACCACGGCCGATCTATTCACATGGAGTCGATCGAGCTGCTCCGCATCGCCGCGCAGCTGGCCGATCAGCTTCGCGATATCCCAGACGCCGAGCCGCGATCGCCACTCATCCAGGATTCGGCTTGCCACTCGCTGGGCGGCGTCGTTACGCGACATGAACTTGTCGACAACCCCTGCCCCCAGCTGCAGCGCGCGGAGGGAAGGGGGCAGCTGGCCGATCCTGCCGTCGATCGTCGCGAGCGCTTTCCTGGCCGACATGCCCGGGGAGGCGGGCGGTCGGGACCACATCGGCATGACGGCCTCACCAGCGTGGCGCTTGGCATGCTGAATGGCTTCAGCCGCATCGCTACAAAGCGAAAAGGGCCGCGCCACACGACGACCGTCCGATGTGTTCATTCCGCAAACGAAGATCGGTCGACCGGTCTCGCGTTCGATCCGGCACCACGGGCACGGTCCGCGCTCGGCGACGACGTGATGATCTGACCTGTTTGGGCAGGGCGTCAGGCTCTTGGCCAATGCTCCAAGTGCTTCCACCCATTCCGCTGCCGTCGGCCTTGCGTAACCGCGACCTGCAAATGCCCGCTCTAAAAGCAGCCGGATCGCGCGGGGCAGGTCATCCAGGCGAAGTGCCGCCGGAGGCGGCGTCGCCCTAACGGTTCGGAGCAGAGAATAAGCGAACAGGCCTTTGACGATGGCCTGGTCGATCTGGATCGCTTTACCCCGGGCGACACCCGCAAACGGGTGGCGACCCAGTGCCAGGATCTGAAAGAGGATGATGGCGAGCCCGAAAGCATCGTGATCGGGCGTGCGATCGATCGTGCCGAACGCGACACCCTGGAGTTCGGGCGGCGTAAATTCGGCCATGCCGACCGGGCAGCGGTGCGCGCCGACCTGAAAACTGTCAGCATCGATGAGCGTGACGGTGCCGCGCTGCGATACGAGAAACCCGCTGCCGTTGATGTCGCCGATCACCACCCCCGCAGCGTGGGCGCTTGCCACGATCCGCGCCACATTCAGCGCGACATGCACCAGAAACCTGTAGTCGGCCTTCGGAAAGTGCTCCCGCCGCGATGCTGTGGTGATCAGTTCGTGGATCGGCTGGTGACCTGCGACCTGCCGCATCGTGAACCCGGCGAAACGACCGTCGGGATGGCGCACGATCTCGAGTGGGAACGTCACGTTCGAACAGGCATTTGCGAGATCGCCAGCGATGATTGCGCGGACCTTGGTTTCGCGCGCGGCGTCCGGTTTGAGATAGATTTTGACCGCGCGTCCCGATCCATCGGCCACGGCATAGACTTCGCCCTCGCCACCACGGCCGATGCGGTCTGCAAGCGGAAGATGCACACCGCCGCACATCACCACGGGCGTCGTCATCCGAAGGCTGCGAGGATGAACGTTTTATCGTCGTCGGTGCGCGCGTTCACGCTGTCAGAATCGAGCCATGCCGCCAGCTTGCGCGATAGCGAGCGATCGGCGCCAACGTTGTTCGAGGCGGCCACTGCGCTGAACAGCCCGTCGAAAAACGGGCGGTGAGACACGCGGGCGGCAAATCCCAGCGCGAGCCGTTCCAGCCCGTCGGTCAGCAGCGCAAGGCGATCGATCGGGCAACGGCTGATCACGCCGATCCGCAGCCGCGGATTGGTGTCGGTCAGAAAGTAGGTGGTCGACGCATAGTCGCCGCTGTCGGGCCAGCTCAGATCAACCAGCGCCGTGCCGCCGGCGATCCTCGCGACGATCGCCCCGTCGCCGATGTGCGCGGTGATGGCGTTGGTTCCCTCGCTGATGACGAGCACCAACGTGGCCGCGAACTGGCTGGGTGCGCAACCGAGCCGGTCGGCCGAGACAATGATCATCAGCCGGACCTCCGCCACCCAAAGCTCGATCTCGGAAGGGGTCGGCATGCGGCTGTTGGCTGCGATCCAGTCGGCCGCTCGATTGGTCAGGACTCGGGCGGCGATTGCCGCACCGAGCCCGCCATGCCGTGTGCTGCCGGCACCGTCGCAGGCGACCGCGATCAGATAGCCGGGCTCAACCGCCAGGACGCGGTACGCGTCCTGGCGGCGCTCGCCTGCCTGCGCATGCGCGGTGCCGCGCTGCGAGGCCCCCGCCCAGGTCCAGCCCGGCATGTTCAGACGATGGTGGCCCAGCCGGCGGGGCCGGCCGGATTGGTCAGGGTAACCGCTTGACCCGTCGTCGAGCGCGATACCGCTGAGAGCGAACTCGACAGCCAGCGGAACATCGTGCCGAACGCGAGCCCGCGCAGCATGACCGGTGCGCTGACCGCGATCTGTCCGAGCGTATCGGTATCCGCACCGTCGACCCCGACCGCGAAGAACGAGAAGCTCTTGCGCCGCTCGCCTTCTTCAACGCGGCGCGCGGCACGGTCCCAGCTGTCGGTGGGCGCGCCGTCGCTGACCATGAAGATCCACGGCCGGTAGGGCGTAATGCCGGCACTGCGATACTGGGTCTGGCGCGCGCCCACGAGATCAATCGCGACGTTGATCGCCTCGCCCATCGGGGTGCTCCCCTTGGCCTTGAGCGGCTGCGGGTAAAAGGCCTTGGCCGAACCGAACTCGGCGACGACATCGACCGTGTCGCCGAACGTGACCACAGCGATCTCAAGGCGCTTGGAAGCCAAACTGTCCTCGCGGACATCCGCCGCAAACTGCTGCAGCCCGGCATTCAATGCAGCGATCGCTTCGCCCTTCATCGAGCCGGACACGTCGAGCAACAGTACGCAAGCGCACCTCGGCTCGGGATTGTCGGCGAACTCGATCAGATCGAACCCGGCGGGGGTGACATCGTCGCCGAACGGCACCTGTACAAAGTCATCCATCATGGTCACACCTTTCCAAGGCGGGGGCGTTGCGGATAGCAACGACCATCCCGCAAACAGCGGATTGCAGAGTGTGCGAAAGCCACAGGCGGGACGCCGATGACGTTCACTCAGCTATTTTGAAGGTCGTTCACCGATGTCGATCTCGGCGAACGTAAGCGCGTCGCGTCAGGCGCGTTTGTTGTCGACTCGGCCAACCAGGCGCTGCTGGATCGACAGGCGTCTCGACGCAGCGGAAAACGTCCGCAGCAATCGTGTTGCGTACCGACGGACTGATTACAAGTACTTATTGTGGGGTCCGGCGCCGATCCCTTGACCATCCAACACGCCATTAATCGCCAACTTAATGACGGTGCTTTGCGCTCCGAGCCCGCGCGATACCATCAGCTGTTTAAGCGGCCCGCGCGAGCAAACGATGATAATCAATTTCGCCGCATGTTGCCCACGCGCGCGCCGCGCAGATTTCACACCATGTTGTTCAAATGAAACCTAATTCTACAGCGGTTGAACTTGGCCCCTGATCTACACTCATGGCTAGATGTCGATAATTGGCGAAGTGTGACACCGTTCAGTGCGGGTCCCCGCAACCAACTCAAACATACAATCGGCGCCATTCGGCCCGGTTGTATGTTTTCCAGCGCCGCGGGCTCCCGCAACCAGCCGAATCATACGACCGCCCTGACGCAAGTCAGGGCGGTCGTTTGCTATGTGGAGTATCTGCGCGAGGCGTCCGTGCACGAGCAGGTCGACGCCGCGACCCTCCTCGCGGGGGACTGCGGTGATCAACTCGATGAGGTTGCGCAACGCGAGCCGTGCCTCTCCCGCCTCCAGCTCCGGCGCGTTCAGCGCGTCGCTCAGCTTCTCGACGTTGCGCCGGTAGGCGTCCGCCAGGTTCGGGTGGAGCGAGACGGCCGGCGCGACCTCGATGTCCTCGAGCTGCCGCTCAATCGCCGCTCGATCGGAGAGCGCCGCCGCCAGGCGCGACTTCATCTCCGCGTAGTCGCCGATGCCGTCCGCCATCATGTCGGTCAGCCTCTCGATCCGGCCGGTCAGCTTCGCGCGGTTGCGCTCCACCTTCGTGCGGTCGGCGAACGCCGCCTTCCGTGCGTCCTCGCTGGCATTTCGGTATTCCTCGATGAACGCGGCCACGAGGTCGGGTTGGAGCATTCTGTTGCGCAACGCGTCCAGTACGCGGGATTCGAGCTGCGCGGTGCTGATCGTCCGGCCATTCCCGCAAGTGCCAGTCGCGCGGGCCGTGCTGCAGCCCCAGCGTTCCGCCCCGACCACCGTGAAGTTGCCTCCGCATGCGCCGCATTTGATCAGGCCTGACAGCAGTCGCTTGGTCGGCGTCGGCCTTACGCCGGCGATCCGCTCCGGCGCTCCCTCGATCGCCGCCACCGCGTCCCACAACGCCTCGTCCACGATCCGCAGTTCCGGCACGTCCTGCCGCTTCCATTCGCTTTCGGGGTTCGGGCGCGACACGCGCTTGCGGGTCACGGGATCGCGCACGAAGCGCTGCCTGTTGAACACGATCCGTCCCGCATAGAGTTCGTTGTGCAGGATGCCGTTGCGGCGCTGCCTGCTGCCGCAAACGGTGGATAGGCGCCACGGGCCACCAGTCGGCCCGGGTACGCCTTCACGATTGAGCTGCCGGACGATGAAGTTGGCGCTCCGCCCCTCGGCGCGCCACGCGAAGATGCGGCGGACGACCTCGGCTTGCTCCGGGACGATGCGGCGGCGCCCCCTGTCGACGGCGCCGCCCGCCAGGATCTGGGGATCGGCGGCATACCCGTAGCTCAGACCTCCGGGGATGCGGCCGGCTGCGACGCGGCCGACCTGCCCGCGCCTCGTCTTTTCAGCGAGCCCCTTCAAGAACATGGCGGACATCGTGCCGGTGAAGCCGACCTGCAGCTCGCCGATCCGTCCTTCCGAGACGGTGACCAGCTTGCAGTCGGAGAACTCGATGCGCTTCCAGATCGCGGCGATGTCCTCCTGGTCGCGGCTGATGCGGTCCAGGGCCTCCGCCAGGACGATGTCGATTTCGCCCACCCGGGCGAGGAGGGCGTTCAGGCCCGGACGGTCTCGGGTCGCGCCCGATAGCGCGAAGTCGGGGAACACCTCGACGACGGTCCAACCCTCGCGCTCCGCGCGTTCGCGACACAGGCGCACCTGGTCCTCGATGGAGCGTTCCGACTGCTTGTCGGAGCTGTAGCGCGCGTAGATGGCGACCTTGGCTTTTTCCGACGTCACGGCACGGCTGCGACGTTAGCCGATATTACGAGTTCGCATCCGGAAGTCTCGATCCTGTCGCGGAACGCATTGGCGACTGCCGGATCGCGTCCGAGGCGGTCCAGCGTCTCAATGACGATCACGTCGAATTCATCGGCTCGGGCGAGCATAGCCTCTAGACCGCCACTTCCGGTCACGGCGCCCGATGCCGCAATGTCCGAGAACGCCTCCACGACCTCGAGGCCATCCCGTCCAGCCCGCACGCGGCAATTGCGCCATTGATCCTCGATCGAGCGAAGCGATTGCCGGACGGCGCCGCATCTGGCGTATATCGCGGCGCGGAGGTGCGGCGTTCCGATGGTTCCGGACGAGGGGCCGTCGATCAGCTGCATTCTTCCTCCGATGTCCTGTCGAGTGCGTTTTCGGTCGCTGATCGGATAGCATCGGCGCGCGCGAGGTCCCGTGCAAGCGCCTTCACGAACGAGATCAGCTCGGCCGGAGCGGGTGTGGCTGTAGACTGCTCGACCCGTGCGACCGGGCCGACGCGACCGCGCCTGCTGTGTCTCGGAGGGGTGAGTTTCCCGGCCATGCGACGGTTCTAGCGTCGCCGTATCTCGGGTAATGCAAACTCGGACCACCCATGTCGATCGCGAGCGATTCAGCAGTCGGATCATGGCGATGGCGGTCCGATCGCGACGAGGTCGGGCTCGAAGGCGAACGTCGTGATCGGGCTCGGGTGTCCACGACCTCCGGCGGTTGCCGACGTGATGGTCCGGCCGTCGATAGCCGGTATGCCGGTGCGGATCACATCGCCGAGCCTTCGGCCGACGGCCGCGTCGCAGATCGTCTGTGGGAGGAGTTGCCAGACCGCCAGCTCGTCTCCGTGGTAGAGCCCTTGCCCGATGAGGGCGCATGTCGAAAGTACGGCGGGTTTCTGACCCGTCTGGTAGATCTCGAAGAAGTATTCTCCGACTTGCAGCACCATCTGCTTCAACTGGGAGTTCGCTGGGTCGTAGAAGTAGTCCAAGGCGATGATGTCCGTCGCGATCCGGTAAAGGTTGATGCCTTCACGCTCCAGGAGCCATCGGAGCTCCCGGTCGATTAGGACATCCTTCGGAAGGCAGTCGTTCGCACGGCTGTCGCCGAACTTCGGTTTTGGCGGGCGGAATTTTCTCATCGCTCGTTCTTGGGGTCGCTTGCCGGCCTAGCGGCCCGATGATCGTCGCGACGTTTCGCGCGAGACACTCCAGATCGCGGTTGTGGCGTCCTTGCCGCCCGGATACTGCAAACGCGGACCATCGGGCGCGTTGCTTGCGTATCAGGGAGGCCGATCGAGACGATGTCCCATGATCCCCGACTTCCATTCCAGCGGCGGACCCTTCCAGCCGGGGTCGGTACCGCGCTCCGGTCCGCGCGAGAGGCGAGGGGCGAGACGCGGGCCGCGGTTGCGGACGCGGTCGGCATCCGGCCCCGGACGTTGGCGCGCATCGAGCGGGAGGCCCAGAAGCCGTCATGGCAGACGCTCGACGGGCTGTGCGACCATCTCGGCGTGAGCGTCGTGGCGCTCGCCCGCCGCTGGATGCGGGATTCGCTGGATGTGCCTTCCAACCCGTCCTCGTCGCCGGGTCTGGGGCTCAGGGCGCTTCGACGCTCCCGAGGCATGACCCTGGTCGAGCTCGCCTCGCTGAGCGGGGTCAGCGCCGCCACGATATCCCGCTTCGAGCGGGGGCTCACCGCGTCCCGCCTGCTGGGCCGCAGGGTAAGGGGCGAGGGCCTGGACCTCGATGCTCGCGACGTGGAACTCGATGGCGATCGGCTCGCCGACGCCTTCGGCTTCACCGACGCCGGCTCGCTTTGGAAGGCGTGTCTCACGGCCTTCGATGCGCAGGAGTGAGAGGTCGGCCATTGGCTGGTTGTGGGAGTGCTCGACATCGGTATCATCACTCGTCGACGAGCCGCATCGCGGGCCGCGTGGGCACGTCTACCCAATCCATGTCCAGGTGGACGCTGAGCGCCGCATTCGCGCCGTAGAAGACGATGCTCGCATCGGCGATGACCGGATCCACGGTTCGCAGCGCCTCGAAGGGCAGCGCTCCCAGACACGAGACGCGGCGTCCGCCGAGCGCGGCCACGGCGGCGGGGGTCAGCTTCGGCTCCGTGATCTGCACGAATGGGAACGTGTCGGCCTCGCAGTAATGGCATGTCCATTCGCCGCTCCCGACTGAGAAGGCGAGGTCCAACGTCTGCCGGTAGGCGGAGATCATTGCACCTTGCGGAAGAGACCCTAGCAACCGGCGGCCGGTGTATGTCGAAGGCGAGACGACGGCGTGTCCATGCCAGGCGACGACGAACTCCACGAGATCGTCGATCGATACGCCGGCGCTGCGGGTGGCCTCGAGGAGGATGGGCGAGGCGCTGACATGTGTCGTCCGCAACAGCCCCGAGGCGTTGCGCGAATGGTTCGGCGATCTCTTCACCATGTGCGTCATCTCCTCCCTTCCGTCGTCGGTGGGCTGGACGGCCCCCGGTTCGCGCCGACCACTCGGCGGCCCGGTCATTGTACGAGCCTGCCGTATCCGCTCTGCAAACGCGGACCATGGCCATGGCCGTCACGCCGCGAAGCGGTCGCCGTCCAGGAACACGTGCTGCCGTGTCCCGTCGTCGTGGCAGACCACGTGGGCGATCGCCCAGCTGCTGGGTCCCCGGTTGTAGCCTAGGTCGAGCTGGCAGACGCCGGCGACGTGCAGACCCCCGCGCGCCACCGGGCGGTGGAAGTGGCCGAGCACCATGTCGATGCCCAGCCGCTCGAACACGCCGATCGCGCCGCGCGTGCCGTCCGGACCGGCATGGCCGTGGATCCCGCACTCCACGCCGCCGACCGTGTAGCCCTCGCCGTCACCCAGAAAGCGGACGCGGTCCAGTCCGTCGGCCGATAGGAACCGCATCGTCTCGGCGAAGAACATCGAGGTGCCGCCGCCTGCGCGGATGCGGGCGAGGAGCGCCCGTTCGCGATCGAGCTGGAACTCCGCGTTCAGCGGATCGGATCGGTGGTCGGCCTCGCGGAGCCAGCGGAGGAAGTGCTGGTCGTGGTTCGACTGGACGACGACGGTCTCACCGTCCGCTATGCGGATCCGCTCGATAAACGCCGCCGTCCCGGCCAGCTCGGCGCGCACGTCGCCCGTGCCGCGCACGTGGTGCTCGAACCTTGCGTGGGCATCGCGCCGCTGGTGGTGGCTCCGCCCGCGCATGTCGCACACGTCGTGCAGTACCTGGACGCGCGGGCGGAGACGGCCGAACAGGCCGTCGCGTCCGCCACTCCCCCAGGTGGCGGCTACCGCATCCCCGTCGCAGTGCGGGTGGTGGAGGTCGCCGACGACGATGCCCGCGACGCGCCTCCCGGTGGTGACGCGCCCACCGGCGACATGCTCGTCCAGGTCGTGGAAGGACCCGTCGCCATGCGCTGCGCTGGAGACCATGCGCGCGAACACTCTACCATCCGGGAGCATCTCGACGATGAGCGCGCCCACGAGTGCCGGGGTCCGCCGGGCAGGGTCCCGGTGGATGCTCGCAGCGCCGGTCGTGAGCTGGACGCGGGTTGGCGCCGACCCGATCCTGGGCAGGCTCTCGAGCTGCTGGACGGAATGCGGGAACGCTGCCCAGCGTTGCGGCGAGATGTGTTGCATCCCGTCGAGGGGCATCCGTGACACCGTCGGCGGAAGCTCGTCGGAGCGCAGGTGAAGTCGGCCGGCGAAGTCGATGGGCACACGGCTCAGCCCCGCCTCGTGCCGCGATCGCGGTCCGAGCGGCGCCACCACGAGCTCGGCGCCATGGTGCTCGGCGTAGGCGGTCAGGTTTTGCATGAACCCGCGATGCCGTTCCCCGTCCGGATTCACCGAAGTCACCACGAACCGGCGGATGCCACGGGTCGGGGGGCGGACCTGCCGCCAGCCGCCCGTGCGCGCGCCCGCCGCCGCCGTGGCCGGCACTGCGATCGAGACCGCGCGCGGATGCGCCGCTGGGCGGCCATTGCGGACGTCGCGCGAGATTTGGAAGCGGGTCGAGATGTCTCCCTTCAACATAGCCTTTAGGGGTGGCGGGCGGAGTCCAGCATCCCGCAGGAGGTTGCGTTCGTATTGGACGAGCGCTTCGCGCACCCTGATTTGAGTGATCCGCAACTCGCGCGCGGTCTCCGATTCCGAGTGGGTGCGCATGTAGGAGTGGAACACGGCGGCCTGCGCGGGGGTCACGTACGTACCGGTGGCCGGCATCGGCTTCGCCGGCGCGACCGCGGTCCACGTACGCGCGGACTGTGGCGTGTCGCGTGGAGCGTCCGACGCCTGCCGTCGCCGCTCCGTCGCGCGGCTGCCGCCGCGCCAGTCACCATCATCTTCGTCCATCGCCGGTCCAATGCCTTGACGTCTCGCTGAAGGTGTATATATACATCATCAACAAGGACGCAACCGCTAGGGAGAACGGCGTTGGAAGGTGCATGGGAAGGTCTGTTGCTCAGCGAGCATGCGCACAGGGCCGCTAACGATATGGCGGTGGCGACCGCGGCTCTGCACTTCGCGCAGCGCCGCCATGGCGCGGATCCCCAGGTGGCCTCGGTGATCGCCAGACTGGAGGCGTCCGCGCAGGTTCAGCGGCTGCTCTGCGCGCGCCCGACTGGCGAGCCCGTCGACCTGGACGCGACCCTGCGGCGCCTCTGCGCGGCGATGGCCTCCGCGCACGGGGGCGCGGAGCTGGCGGTCACCGTCGGCCTCTCGTCCCGACCGCTCATGGTGGCCGACGGGACCGTGATGGCGTTGGCCATGTGCGTGCACGAGCTGGTGAGGAACGCCATCGTGCATGCGCCGTCCATCGGCGCACGGATTCGCGTCGAGGTGCGGGACGACGGCGTATCGACGCGGGTCGCGGTCATCGACCGCGGACCTCCGCGCACCTGGGGCCGTGCCGGGGGTCAGGGAGCGGCGATCGTCGACCAGCTCGTCGCCCGCATCGGCGGCGTGGTCGGACGCCGCGTCTGCGCTGCCGGGGGGCGCGTGGAGATGGTGTTCAAGTGCCTGGCGGTGAACACTGCCGGGATCCTCGAGGAGGCCTGACGATGGAGGCGCTCTCGATCGATCGCGGCGGCTGTCCTGCCGCATCCACTGACGCCGTTCCCTCGGACGACGTCAGGATCCTCCGCCGCCTCCGTTTGGTCGAGGGTCCGACTGGACTCGGCGATCCGGACGCGGGGACCGTCGCCGCCGCCATCGACGTCGAGACGACCGGTTTCGATGCGGAGGAGGACGGCGTAATCGAATTGGCGCTCCGTCGCTTCCGGTACGACGCTGACGGTGTGGTCACCAGGATCGGTCGCCTCTACACGTGGCGCGAGGACCCCGGCCGCCCCATCCCAGCGGACGTCTCGCGCCTGACCGGCCTCACCGACCAGAGCGTGGCCGGTCAGAGGATCGACACCGGGCTGGCGACCAGGCTGCTGTCCGACGCCGCTCTCGTGATCGCGCACAACGCGCCCTTCGACTTGAAGTTCGTTGAAAAGCGGCTGCCGGGGATCGGGCGGCCCGACTGGGCCTGTTCGATGCAGGACATCGACTGGCCCGCCAATGGGTATGATGGCCGCAAGCTCGGCCATCTCCTGTCGCAGGCGGGGTGGTACCACGACGCCCATTCCGCCGGGGCGGACGTCGACGCCGTCATCGCTCTGCTGGGCCAGCGGCTGGCGGACGGCCGCTCTGCGATGGGCCACCTGCTGGAGGCTCATGCCGAGGAGGCCTGGAGCGTCAGCGCGGTCGGCGCCCACATCTCGCTCAAGGACGTGCTTAAGCGGCGGCGCTACCGGTGGGATCCCGAGCGCAAGGTCTGGCACCGCCGCCTGCCGGACCGCGATCGCGACGAGGAGCGGGCCTGGCTGGCGGAGCGCATCTATGCCGCCGACGTCAACCCGTTCGGCAACGAGCCGCAGTGGGACCGGCTGGACAGGGGGCGCCGCCATGCGTGATCGGAACCTGGAGGGTTTGACGATCCTGCCGATCGCGGGCGTCGTGGAGGTCGGGGCGTCCCGGCTGTTCACGGCGACGCTCGCCATCACCGATGGCGAAGGCGTCCTCGAACTCGTCCACGCATGCCGAGCCGGCGGTGTCGGGGAGGTCAGGTCCAGGTTGTCTGCGAGGATCGGTCCGTCGCTCGCCGCGATGGCGACGGTCCGCCCGGGCATCGATCCCTCCGACCCCATCGTCAGCGCCCTGCTCGGCGCTGGCATCGTTCGGACCCTCTCCGCCACGGGCGATCTCTACGGACACGCGCTCTCCGGCGGCGGTGACCTGGTCGTCATGCAGAGGAGGAGCTGATGGCCGGTTTCCCGACGCCGCGCTCCTGCGCCGCCGATCATCACGCGAGGCTCATCGAGCTGTCCGGGATGCTCGGCCACGTGGGTACCGACCTCGTCGCGCGTGCCTATGCGGCGTTGGCCGACCGTGCTGATCATGGCGAGCGCCGTCGCGCGCGCGACGACCTGTCGCTTGCTCTGGCGGGTTTGCGCAGGGACGCCGACGAGCGGCTGTCCGAGCTGTTCCGGAACTACGTCGGGGCGACCGTCTGCGCCGTGTCGCCGCTCGTGGTGGCCGCCTGCCGGATCGAGGGCCTGGACTTGGACGCGACGGTTGGGCTGCTCCGTTACGAAGACGGCCGGCGGCATTGGCTGGGCGGCCCGGCTCCTCTTCCGGCGTCCATCCTGCGGCGGCTGCCGGATCCCGGCACGGACCTCCTGCGCCCCCACGAGGTGGTGCGTCGCTTCCAGCGCTGCGGCGTTGTGATCAGGGAGGACGGGGAGGGTGCCGGCGCCTTGGGATTCCGCGTCGGCGCGACCTGCCTGGAGATCGGCATGCGGACGGCAGCGATGGGACTGTCCACTCGCGAGGGGCGGGCGGTTCTGACCCTGCGCGATCCGCTGCCGGAGACGATCCGCATCGCCATCCGCGGCCGTCGCCTGGACGAGGTTGTGGACTTCCCGCTCGTCAACGGTCGTGGCAACGTCATCACCGGCGCCTTCCAGCGCCCCGGCATCGGCACGGCGCTCGCCTTCCGCGCCGAGCCGCTGCCGTGGCGCATGCCTTGGGCGCGGCGATGGGTTCGCGACGACACGGACGAGAACGCCGGACGCGGTGGCGGTTGAGCCCGGTGGGCAACCTGCGCGCGGACCTGGAGGAATTCGAACGGGTGGTTGGCGAGCGCGTCGAGGCGGTGGCCATCGGGCGTCGCCGCATGTGCGACGACTTCGACCACGACCCCGCCATCGTCCCGATCGGGCGCGACGAGGCCATGGCTATTCTGGACTACGGGTTCGACGGCAGCCTGGGTGGCAACGACAGCCCGCATCCGGTCTACGCCTGGACGGCCAGCTGGTGCGTGTTCCTGGCGGGCGAGGACGGCGTGACGCGGTTGGCGTGGGTACCCCGCGCCCCTCGCCGCTGCGTCCCCGAGCATGGCGGCAGCTGGTGGCTGTGCGGCCCCCACGACTGGCGAAACCTGGCGGAGTGAAAGGGTCGCTAGGCTTGTGAAAATTCCTGTGAAAGCCCTTGCGAACACCATAAAAAGATGTATATAAACACCAACGCAAATTGTGGGCAGTATGATGGCGACCAACCGTAAACCGCGATCCACCGATTTCAATCTGCGCCGGTTGCGGTCGAACCTGCTGCGCAACGCCACCGCGCTGGATCGTCTCGCGGACCTGGGTCTCGGTCCGGACGGTATCGAGGCGTTGGGCCTGGGTATCAAGGAGCCCTATGTCCGCAGTGACGGCACCGAGGTCGACGGCGTGGTGGCATACCCGCTCCAGGTCGCGGGCAGGCGTCGGCGCTATGGCTATCTCAACCTGGATGGCGTGACGGTGAACGGCGAGCACGCCGTGGCGTGGGGGCCGGGCGCGGCGGCGACGGTTCGCGCCGGGCGGGGCGGGACCGCGCTGGTCATGGGTTCCCCGATGGAGGCCTGGCAGATCGGCGCCGCGGCCGGCCGGCTCGGGCTGGAGGTGACGGCGCTTGCGAGTTCCCAGCCCGACGCCTTGCCGGAGGAATGGGAGCGTCCTGCGTTTTGGGCGTCCTGGGACAGGCTCATCCTGGTGGAGGGCCTCTCGTCGGCCGTCGCCGCGCGGGTGGTCGAGGTCGCTCGGCGGCCCGTGGAGACGGCGGCGGGCATCGAGGCGGGCGTCGCCACCGAGCATGCGACGGTGCAGCGCCGCCACGAGGAATGGCTGGAGGAGATCCTGGAGTTCGCCCGTGTCGGTCGCCGCAGCGGCGTGCGCGTGGTCGACGACGGGGACGACGCGGCGGGGGACTTCGCTGCGGCCCCGATTTCGGTCCACGGTGGCTTCGCGCGTGGCTACCTCTTCTACCCGTTCCTGGTCGAGCGTCGGCGCGCCGGCGTATCCGGGGCCGAAGGCGACCTCCTGCACAGCTACGAGACGCTCATACTTCGCTCGGACGGGGCGATCCTCGAGCCGCAGGTCCTGACCGCGCCGCCCGGGACGCCGGCGGGCCGCAGGGTCCACGCTCTGACCGATGGCACCCGCATCGAAGCGCCGCCGCAGGCCAGCCGGCATGCGAGTTGGTCGCTCTCCTCGATCCAGGCATTCGCGGCCGCGCGGGCGAGCGGTGACGATCCCTGTGGCCGTCCGCCCGAGGAGATCCTGAGCGACGTCCATCGCTTCCTGCAGTCCCGCGTCCATTTGCCCGACGCGGACGATGTCTGGGTCGCCACCGCGTTTGTGTTCATGACCCACCTGTTCCGCGTCTTCGACTCGCTGCCGCTGCTGCTGCTTACCGGACCCCGTGGCTCCGGTAAGTCCGAACTGGCCTCGGCCGCAGTGTCGCTCGGGTTCAACGCAGTCATGATGGGTCCGGGATCGGCCGCCGCTCTGGTCCGACTGACGCGGGAATGCGGGGGACTGATTGCCCTCGACGACGCGGAGGGTCTCGCCACCCAGTCTTCCGGCTTCGGGGAGCTCGGACAGTGCCTCAAGGTCGGCTACAAGGCGACCAGCGCCAGGAAGCCGATCGCGCTGGGAAGCGGTCGGATCGACACCATAGACTTCTACGGTCCGCGCCTCTTGACCAGCATCCGGGGCGTCGACCCCGTGCTGGGGTCGAGGTGCATCTCGCTCGCGACCGTCCCGGCGACCGTCGCGCTCCCGTCGGTCGCCCCGCCTGATGCCGTTGCGTTGAGGGACGAGCTGCACTGCCTGGCCATGTCCAGGTCGGTTGAGGTCGAGCGCGCGTATTCCCTCCTGCGCGACGCCTCGCTGGACCGGCGGGACGAGATCTGGGCGCCGTTGCTGGCGGTGGCCGGCGCGCTAGGCGGCGCGGGGATGGTCGCCGCCGTCGGGCGGCGCCGCGATGCCGAGCGGGAAAGGGCAGTCACGGCTGCAGCGTGACGGGCATGCCGACTGCCTTGGCGAGCAGGGCGACGAGCTCGATGGAGGCGGCAAGTCCAATGGTGTGAGGCCGCTGGCCGAAGAACATGTTCCGCCCGCTGCTAGCGACGGTGACGAGGTGGTTGCGCCCGCCGGGGGCGGCGAACTCGCAGCACACCAGTTCCCCGTCGGCCATCGGCTTGGTGATGTACACGTAGCAGCGGAGCCGCTCGCGCGCGCCTAGTTCGCGGATCGATCGAGCCTCCCCCTCGGCCCAGGCGCGCAGCTGCGGCGCGATCTGCGCCTGTCTCGTCCTGTCCTTCGGCGCGAAGACTGCGGCGGCCTCGAGATACAGTTCAGACTTCTTCATGCTTTTTCGCCTTTCAGGTTTTGGACACAGCCGTGGTGCTGGAGGTGTCTTCGCCGCGGCGGGCGTCACGACGCGCCGCGCGGTCCGGTGACGGGGCGGCGGCGATCGGATCGGAGCTGCGGCCGTCCCGCACAGCGCTCGGGCCGAGCGGCTGCGCTGGGATCGCGGCCGGTGTTCGCGCCGCGTTCACGATGCTGTATCTTATCGCGCAGGAGGTCGCGATGGATCGGGCAGTGGACGGCAGCGGAGAGGATGTCCGGTCGTGGGACTTCACGCACGCCGAGGCGAAGGCGCAGTGCTTCTTCTGTTATGATTGCAAGGTGCCGCTCGACGTCGTGAGGATGCCCAACTACTCGCCGCCGCCCGGAGGCGGCCGGCCCAGCGAGATGGCTTCCGAGATCTACTTCAGGAAGCGGCGGACCGACCCTCACCTCGACGACTGCTGGATAAGGCAGGAGGAGGTGGCCGCGATCATCGAGAAGCGGGTCGTGAGGTCGAAGAGTGGCCGGTCGGGCGCGCCGCCCAGCGCGATCGTCTTCGACCGGGAGGAGATCCGCGCGGCCCAATCCGGTTCCAATGGTGAGGACGCCGACCCGGGCCTGGTCAAGCGTTACCGCCACGTGCCGGGGCGGCGACGAACCGCCCCGGCGCGGCGATCGCAAGTCGGTCTCAAGCAGGATTGAGAGGGCGTGCCTTCTGCACCTGGGCGATCTCGTCGAACTCGAGCATCCGCTGAACGTCCAGTATCTGCCCCCCGGCGTCTCCACCTATGGCGACGTCTTCCAGCGCGCGGCGCGCGCCCAACCGGATACGAAGCGCATATGGTTCGCCAAGCTGCGCTACACGATCGCCCCCGTCGTTAGCGGGACGACAATGCGCCTGGCGACGTTCGACCGCGAGTTCCTCGTGGACCGGTCGGGGTGGCGGCCCTCCGTCATTTCGGAATTCGACGACGAACTCGCCGTGTGCCTGGACCACGTCGGCAAGGAGTGGCCGTCCGCCAACGGAATGATCGACCCGTTCGTCTACGCCCTGGGCGAGATGGAGCGCCCGGCCGGTCCCGTGGTTGTCCGCGACCACCGCTTGATCTGCATCGCCGTGCGGGAACGGCGCTAGTCGATCGGTATCGCGGTCAGGCCGAGCTCGTCCAACACCAGGGCGATCAGTGCCTCGGCATGCTCCGGCCTCTCGGCCTCCGACCTTGTGCTGCCGAGAAACGTTCTGCCGCTGCACGCGACGCGGAAGTCGTAGCTGTCGCCGCTTGGGACGTCGAAGAAGCAGTCGATCATCGCGATGCCGTCGATCTCCAGCCTCCTCACGCGGCACAGGACCGGTCCGTCACCCTCCAGGCGTTCGACCCAGTAGGCGTGTTCGGCCGTCCAGTCCCTGAGCTGGGCCTGCGACATCCCGGCGCGTGCCAGGAGGGCCTGCGGTGCGTATGCGTCGTCGTCGCGCCGGCTCATCGTCCCTGGCTCCGCTTCGGACGGGCTGCGGCCGCGCACAAGCCGTTGCCCGCGCCGTCGCTCGCCGGGACTTGCGGCGGGTGGCGGTCGTGGCCACGCCTTCGGCCGCGCCGACCGGGCTGCTGGCTCTCGATGCGGGACCGCTGCGAGGCCTCGGCCGCTGAGATCAGACCGTGGTGATTGCCGCGGTGGCCGACACCGCGCCACCATCCTGAAATCGCATTATTCGGAGTTGTGACACGCTCGGGGGTCCGATTTGGACGATCTATGGAAGTGACGAAAATGCCAACACATTGATTATAGGCGATATTTGATGCTGACGGACAAACTACGCACTTATAGAAGTCGACCTTCTATCAGATGCTGAAGGGAAAAACTGAGGGTGGAAAATCAATTACTTAGCCGCAAATCGCAACACGCTTTCCAGAATCGGTGTGATAATCTTGCGAATTGTAGCCTGACGTCGCCGAGCTAGCGGCCGGATAGGGTGCGGCGCTAGGTCGCTCGCCGGGGGCGGCGGACGGCCGTTGTGGCGGCGTTTCGGCGCGCCCATGGTCCGAGCTTGACCGGTTGGGCGAGGGGGCTGCCCTCGCCCTATGTGTGTCAGTCGATCGCCGGAACGACGTGCTCGATGAGCGACCTGCCGATCTCCAGGTCGATGTAGAGCCATTCGCCCGATTCCTCGACTGCCAGGATCAGCGCGCTCGGCGGAATGGCGTCGATGTCTACGACTTCGCGGAGCCTGCGTCCGACGAGGTCGGCGATGATCGTCGACGGAAGGCCCTTGGATGGGATCAGGAGCTGGTTCGCCTCCAGGCGGTAGGTGCCGTTGCGGTCGCGGTTCTCGATGTAGCCGCGCATGGTGCCGTCCTCCCAATGGACGCCGCCCATCAGATCGTATCCCTCTTCGCCACCGAACATGAACTCGACCTGCCGCTCATCTTCCATCATCGCGAGGATATCCGCGCGGGGAAGGCCGGCTGCGTCGATGATGCGGACCGCAGCGTCGTCGATCCAACCCGTGCCGCCGGCGACCATGGTCTGTGCGAGCACCTTGCTGCGTTCGGCGTGCATCGCAGCGAGCTTCTCTAGGCGCTTCTCCACCCGTTCGACGGAGTGCTCCGCGGCGCGGTCGATGCCGCGCTTGAGGTTGCAGCCGAGCATCTCGACATCGACCGTCATGAGGACATTGTCTTCAACGGGCGACGGGGTGATGCCGATGGCGACGATGCGCATCGGCGAGATGCCTCCGCTCGCAGGCGCGATCGCCTCGTTGGCGGCCTCCCGCATGAGCTCGACGTATTTCTTCAGTTGCGTCGCCATCTGAGCGACCCGGGTGGCACCATCGACGACGTTCTGGATGGTGTCCTCGAGATCGCGCGAACCGGTGTTCCGGGCCGGCATCGGATAGCGGAACTCGATGCCGGACTTGCCGACGGGCTCTGAGCGGATCTGGCCGAAGTAGGAATGGTCGTCGTCGTCCATAGCCTCGGCAATTGACAGCTTGCCCAGCTTCTTCATCGTGGCCTTGGGGATGGCAAGGGTGGCGGCGGCGATCACCAGCTCCAGCTCGGCGCGGCGCTCGACGGGATCAACCCGCGACGGCGTGATGTGCGGACCCTTGGTGGCTGCGGCCACGATGTCGTTCTGCATGTACACTTCAATTTTCCTCTCTGCTGGCTATCACAGCCAGAACATCAACATTCTGCATCTTCGTGGCGCGGGGCCGCCCCATCTCGTCGTCGGCCTCAAGCGGCGAGGCGCTGCGGGGCGACCACGATCTCGTCGGTCGTCATGGACCACCGCCTGGAATCTATCGAGGTCCGGCGGCGTGACGGCGCCGTCGCCGAACGGGGCAGCCGGTCGCCGACCATCGCGGCGAGGCGCCGAAGGTCGGTCCGGTCCAAGGTCTTGATTTCGAACATGTCATCTCCTTGAGCGCGGCCCCGAGGGAATCTATTTTCCCCACGCCTGCACTGCTCACCCGACCCTTAAGAAATCACCACCTGGCCAGCCTTTGATGGCCCAGGCCCTCGATGGCCCTGAACCCGTGGACCGCTGCCGTGGGCAGTCGGATTCGGCCTTTCGACTGCTCAGTCCTCAGAACCTCCGCCCTTTCCGGTTTCTGGCGACCGCGCCTGATCCGGCAACGGCGTCGTCGGCACGACGATCCGCGCGAACCGGACGCCGCCGCGTTCGTATGAGTCGGTGATCACCGCCTCTGGCGACAGGAAGGGGTGCTGCACGACCGCAACATCGCCGAGCCGACGTCCGGGAAGGGAGTCGAACAGCGTATCGGGCAACCCGGCGCCGAACTGCAGTTCCCCGTCATAAAGGCCTAGGTTGGTGGAGCGGTCGTGGATATCGGCGGTGATGACCCCTTCCTTCCACATGAGGGTCGCGGTCCACCGTCCGTTACCGAAGCGGATGGCGAACTGGTTCAGCGGCAGGAGCTGCCGAATGGCCGTGCCGGTTTCCACGCCCGCCTCGGCCAGGACGAGCCGGGCCGTCTCGTCGATCCAGCCGGCCCACCCATTCGCCCGCAGCCGGGCGAGGCTCGCCACCCGGCGCTCGTGGACGGTCAGCGCGGTGGTCAGCCCCGAATGCTCCTTCGAGCCGACCATGCGCCGCAGCGGCAGCACACGGCGTGTCAGGTCGTGACCGAGGATCTCGACGTCGAGCCCGACACGGACGTCGCCGGGGCCGCCGGTCGAGAACGTCATGGCGGTCAGCCGCGACGGAGAGAATGTGTCGTCGCACTCGCCGATGGCCTCGAGCGCCCGTTTCCTCGCGGCGTCGACGGCCGCCGTTGCGGCGCGGCGGTGCAACTCGATGCCGTCGAGGACGTCCTGCACCTCCCGCGCGACGATATGCGGGTTGAGCACACCCATGTCCCCGGAGCCGAGGTTGTGGTGCAGCTGGGCGCCTCCAAAGCCGGGAGCCGGGTCCGAACGCAGCGCAGGCCAGTTCGACGGATGCCCGTCGTGGTTCAGCGGCCCGGGATGGAGCGGGCCGAGTTCGGCCGCGGCCGGTCCGGAGAGCAGCTCGGACACTTCGTTCGCGAGCGTCGCGGCGGATCGCGCCCGCGCTCCGGGGTCGCCGAACCGATGGTGCGTCTCGATGTGGGTGTTCGCGTCATGCTCGATCATCGTCGTGGTCCTTGTAGAGAGTTGGGCGGCGCCCGCGCCCGGTCGCAGCTGGCGGCGGCCGGACGCGGGCGACCGTGGTCACTCCGCCAGGGGCAGCGGCTCGGGCGCCGCGCGGGACTTGCGCAGGTGCACCACCGCGAGCATCGCCTTGTTCCTGGGCAGGAAGTCGACGTAGTGCTGCTCGACAGTGCGCGCGGTGTCCTGGATCGCCCAGGCCGCGATGTAGATGTCGCCGGTCGTTCGCAGCAGCGACGTGGCGATGATGTGGCGTACGGCGTGCAGCCCGTGCGGCAGGACGTTCTCGGTGCCGGTCTCCGCGTCGGCGTCGTGCGCGAGGAAACGGCCGGTTAGGGAGCGGTAGACGTTGCTCAGCCCCGCCGCGGAGAGGGCCTTGCCCTTGTTGCCGATGAACAGGGCGTCGGAGGTTCGTCCGTTGAGGAGGTACGGCCGGCCGCGCGCCATGTAGTCGTCGAGCAGGGCATAGAGACCGTCCTCGTCGTCCAGCGTGAAGTCGTAGTCCTGCGCGTTGGCGAAGAAGGGACTGCTGAAGTTCTTGAACCGGCTGGAGGGGATGACGATCCTCCAGCGCACCGACTTGTCCTTGGCCTCCTCGCGCCGGAGCGTCGGCTCGTCACCCGCCACGGTGAACATCAGCGTTGCGGCGCGCAGCCCGGTCTGCAGGACGACGAGCGTGAGAATGCAGTTGCGGGTGTGCCGGTGGCGGTCCACCATCCCGAGCGGTCTGGAGGCGAGCATCTTCCGCACGTCGGCCATGTAGGGCACCATGGGGTCGTGCTCTGCGAGATAGCCCTTGAGCGGCTTGAACGGCAAGCGCAGCTTCTTCCGCTTGGGGTCGCCGGGGCGCATCTCCTCGATGTCCTCGAGCAGGTAGGCGTGGGTCTCGCCGACCGCGACCTGCCAGTTCTCCACGAAGGCGTCGAGGTCGAGGAAGACGTCGCCCTGGGCGAGAGCGCCTTCCTTGTCCCACCACTCCTGGAAGCGCACGAGGTACTCCTGGTATTCGGTCTTCCAGACCAACCCCGTTTCCGGCTTCAGGAAGTCTGCGGCGTGCTGCAGCGTCTGCGCGATGGTCGGCGCGAAGCGGCCGCCCGACCGCCGTTTCCGCCAGTGGGCGAAGGCGGTGAGGAGGTCGATCACCAGGAAGAGCGCCGGGTGGATGAGCTCGATGGGCATGCCCAGCCCGGGTTCGGCGATAAAGTCCGCTTCTTCCTGCGCCGTCGGTCCCGTCGCGTCTGCGTTCGGACCGCCCGGGACGTCGCCCTCGTCCTTCGGCTTCGCACGCTCTCTCACGAGGAAGCCGAAATAGTAGCCGAGCATGCGTTCCGCCATCCGCTCCGTCAGGGGCCGCCAGCTGCGGTCCTCCTCGCGCTTGGCGTTCGAGCGTTCCGCCTTCGACGGCCGCTTGCCGGGCAGGCGGAGATCCGCCTCGCGATACGGGCGGACCTCGTTGAGTTCCGGGGTGTGCTCGATCCAGGCGTCCTGCATCACCTTCGGCCACTTTGCGAACGGCAGCCGGTAGCGATCGCGGATCTGGCTGGAGAGGCGATTGGCGAACTCCGTTTCCTGCCGGACGTGGTGGGACCACTTCGCCCGCGCGATGGCGAGCTGCTCGTCGGGCGACTTGGTCGCGAAGTCGTCGGGCAGGTTCTTGCTCACTCCCTTGAGGCCGTGATCGCTGAGCTTGAGCTCGAAGCGGCGCGACTGCCACTCCTTGGTCAGGAGCCGCGTGAGCGTCCCGGGCAGCACCCTCAGCAGTTTCTCGAGAGCGAGGATGTGGGACGCCGATTCGACGGTCGGGAAGGCCAGACCGTGGAGCCAGTTGTGGGCGCGGGCCCCGACGGTCCTGATGATCTGGTAGGCGCTGATGCCGACCTCGGCGGCGAGGATCCTGATCGCGGTGGCGAACGTGTTGGGGAGCGGCTTCTCGGACCGCACGGCGTCATAGTATCCGATCCACCGCTGGATCTGGCTCGCCCAGCCCGACCCGAAGCCCTTGGGCCGCGAGGCGATGGCGCGCCTGATGCGGTCGGGCAGGTCGAGCGGCACGAGATCGCTGGTCTTGCCCCCCAGCTTGGGCAGGCCCAGGAACTGGGTGAGCGCGCGGACTGTGATGCGGGCCGTGTTCGCGGGGTCGGCGTGCTCCAATGCCTTAGCCTCCGCCTCCCTGGCTTTGCGCCCGAACTCCTTTAGGTCCTTGATAGTGAACCGCCGCCCCGCGACCATCGGGTGGGGGACGAGCGCCTTCCCGTTGCGGGCGTCCTCCATCGCCTGCAGGTTCTCGGCGGCCAGCGAACCGCCGACGATGTCCCGGACCGTCACGCCGGCGCCTTCGGCGACCTGCACCGCGTCGATCATCGTCGGGTGGAGGGGATCGGCGGGCATCTTGCCCTTGAGCCGCTTCAGCTCGAGCGCCAGGAGGGCAGGCACCGCGGCGTTCCGCAGGGTCGGGTCCCAGTGGGTGGTCGGCGCGACGACCGCTTCGCCGGGCACGCCGATCGCGCGGTCGATGGAGCGCAGGAACGCCTTGCGCCGCTCGTTGAGGTCCTTCGGCTTGCAGCCGATCTCTTCGCACGCGCGACGCCAGCAGTAGCGGCCGCTCGGTCCGTTGAGCGGCAGGCCGAAACCACGCTCCTTCATCGCGATCGCGTAGAACCCGATGAGCACGTCGACGGGCTCGCCGTCGGGCTTGCTGAACGCCTCCCCGTCGTCCGGCAGCAGGTCCTCCAGGCCGACCAGGGCGACGCGGATCGCGTCGGTCAGTTTCGCACCGGCGTGGCCGATGTGCTCGAGGATGGAAATGGAGGCGACGCCGTGGTTGCTGACCGGCGGCCGCAGTCCGTGCTGTACGATCCATGCGCGATACGCGTCGATCTTGCGCAGGATGCGGGCCTCCAGGTGCTTCGTCGGCGACCCGGCGAACTCTTTCTCGGCGTCGATCCCGGCACAGGCGGCCACCAACGCGGGCTTGGCGGCTCGCATGAGCCTGCCGAGCTGCGCGCCACGGAGGATGGTGGGTTTGTCGGACGCGTTACCGGCGAAGTTCTCGCTCTTGCTGACCATGTTCATCTCAACTTCTCCTTGAACGGATCGTGGTGGCCCCGCGTCGCTTGGGGGCGGCGCGGGGCGTGTGGGTTCGTCGGTGTGGTGGTTGCCGCTCATTCCTCTTCGCGGCGGCGGAGCGGGCAGTCCGCGCAGCGGGTCTCGGGGCGCCCGGTCACGCGGGCGGCGAGCCATTCGTCCAGGTCGCTGACCCGGTAGCGTATCGCGCCCTTCAGGATGACGACCCAAGGCGGGCCACCTCCCACCACCCTGGCTTTCTCAAGCGTGCTGGCGGCCAGCCCGACGTGGTGTGCCGCCTCGGGTGTCTTCAGGACCGCGGAGGGCGGCCATCTCTTTCTCGGCATGGTGTGCTCCCTTGTTGCCGGGAGCCGGATCGACAGGATCGCCTATCGTTTGCAGATGCGGGGATTGGCCGCGTCCTGAGGTCGTGGGGCACGAGGGTGCGGGGAGGCCCGTGCGACCTTGCCGCACCCGCTTTCATCTGGTGGTGGGGAGATTGTTTGGCGCGACTCGGGAGGTGCCACGGTCCGCTGATGCCGGCTGCCCGACGAGGTCGTTCGCGCGGGACGGCAAGCGACGTCGCGGCCGCACGATGGAGCAGGTGTCGTGCACGGGATCGCAGGCGAGCGGCTGCCGCCGTCTGCTAGGCCGCCTTAAATTCGGCCTTCGTCTTCCCTCGGCGGCCGGCGCGGGAGCGATCCGCGTGGTCGCCCTTCGGTGGCATCGACGCGAGGTTAGGGATGGAGACCGAGGTTTTGACGGCTGAGGGCATCGTCGGGTTTGCGGCCGTCGCCACTTTTTCGTCGTCCGACGCCCTGAATTGCAGCGCTTTTTCCCATACCTTTTCGAAGATGCGCTTGGTCATGAAGGGGCCGAACTCGGCGATCGCTTCGTCTTGGAAATCCTTCTTCACCATGTTCCCGTCCTTGTCCTCGTTGAACCTCCCGATGAGCCAGGGGACGACCGCGGCGACGAACTTGTTCGTATCGTCGATGTTCAGCGTCGGATGCAGGCTTGGCATCAGCAGTTTCAGCACGCGCTGCGCGCTTCCTTCCGGATCGAGCGCCAGCTTGTTGCCGGCAATCGCGCTGAGGTTGGCGAGCACGATCTCGCCGAGTTCCTCAGCCGGTCCGCGTTCCTCGGTCGGCGCGATCATGTCCGCGATCGCATGGACGCGCTCCATCAGGGCGGCCTCGGTCTTGCCGACGAAGACCCAGTGTGGATGGAGGCGGCGCGACCGGTAGCGCCGCTGCATGGTGCCGGTCGCAACGGCCGTGCGCACGACGGCGTTGGTCCATTCGGCGCTTCCGATCGGCAAGAGAGCGCCGCCGCCGACCGGCATGGCGCTAGCCACGACGCCGCCGCTCATGAGCGCCTGGGCGATGTCCGCGACGACGATGTCGCGGAAGGTCGAGCAGAAGTCGGGGGACAGGTGCAGGTCCAGCGCGGTCACCTCGTAGCGCCGCTCCATGAGCGTCGCGGCGAGATCGACGATGAATCGCTGTCCTTCTGCCGCAGGCCACGTCGCGTTCTCGACGTAGATTTCCCATGGATCCAGCGTGCCCACATCTATCGGTTCACCCATTCCGTCCGCCTCGTGTTCGATCTCCGCGGCGACGCTATCGGACGTGGGTTAATGGTGTCTCAAGCGCGGCGCGTCGGTCAGGTCGGTAGCGTGCCAGGGGGTCAGGCCCTGATGCCAGACGGACTTGGCGTCGCTGCGGCCGTTTCCGCTCGCGCCGATCCCGCGCTGCCGCCATAGTGCCGCTGTGCAGATCGGGGCGATTCGAGAGGTTGGCGAGCGGATAAGGCGGCGGCGGACTGACCGCGGCCTTTCCCAGGCCGAGCTCGCCGACCTGGCCGATCTCGACCGCCTCTACCTTTCTAGATTGGAGCGGGGCCTGCAGAACCCATCCCTGCTGGTGCTGTTCCGCCTTGGTCTTGAGCTCGGCATCGGGTTGTCCGAGCTCGTGGACGGCGTCGTTCTGGACGCTGAGGAGATCCGGGCTGTGAAGCGGCTGTCACGCGGGCCCGGAAGTCGCGCTACCGACGCGGGGGCCGCCGAAGACTGACGCTGCGCTGGGTGCAAAGTAGGTAAGCGACGGAGCGACGGCCCTATCAAGTATGGACGTCCGCCGGGGTACTGCGGCGATGGCGTGGAAGTAAACTGCGAGAACAAGTCTTTTTCTCCCTCATCCGGTGCATTCGCACCGCACAGTTCCTGAACTCTTCCACTGCTTGCAACGCCGCTGTCGGCCTAGCCGACGCTCCGGGGGCGTGCCCGATGATCAGCGCCTGGCTATGGGTATCCGGAAGGCGTCGATCGGGTGTCGGAGTGTCATCCAGGCGGACGCTCGCGTCGTCAGGGGTAGGAATGATCGGGACGGAAGGTAGTGGACCAGGTTTCAGGTGAAGCTGTCGTAATTGTCGATGACCAATAGCATATGCGCTCCATAGCGGATCGCAGCCGCGGCGGGACAGCGTTGCGCTCGTTTGAGCCCGACACCGCGGTTGAAACCCTGGCGGCAACCATGGAGCAGGCAGAATGGAGGGAGCGGAGCGGATGACCGAGCACGGGAGATGGTTCACCGGTTCGGCCGACGGCCTGATCCCTTTGATCTTCACGGAACTCGAGCAGGGCACGCTCGCCGAGATAATCACCTTCGCGAGGGATCCCGCGAACCGCGATCGGGAGTTGCTCCATTGCATCGACGGTGCCGGAACCGCCCTCATCGGTTCATCGACCGGATACAGGAGCGCGCCCGTGACCGACGAGATGAATGATGCTGCGACCGGTGGGCCGGTCCGGTACTGGCACAACCATCCGTCACAGGATTCCATAAGCCAGAGCGACTGGATCCTGGCTGCCACCAGGTCGACGATCGAGATCTTCGCCGTGAACGAGGTCGGTTCCTCGTTCGCGGGCCGCATACTTTCGTGGCGCGACGGGATGTCGGACGTCATCGCGAACTTCGCCGACATCAGTGAGACGGTTGAGCGAGGTGCCGCGGACGCCATGAAGGTCGCAAGGATCGACTTCGCGGACATCGTCGCCTTCTCCCACCGCACCGTGCACGTTGTGAACCTGGCGATGGCGCGAGCCGGGCTGGTGGAATACTCCTACCGCTTCATGAGGGAAGACGCTGCGCTCATGGCGCGCGCTGAGGCGGGTGGCTTCGTCGCGACGGGGATCGCGTCGGCTAGCGCCGAGATCAGACGCGTATGCGCTGCGGAGGTCCACACCCCACCTTCCACATCGGCTCCCTGATCCCTACCGCAGGAACTTGACGGGTCGTCGGCCGTCGACGGGGTGCGGTGCATGCGACCGGACACTCTGTCGGCGAACCGCAAATGGACAGAGCGCCGTCGAATCAGGATTCGTCGAGCTGGATCGCGGCGAAGCGGTCCGGGCGATATCGGCGGAGCCACAGCGCGAACCCGATTCCGGCCACCATCGCGACCAGGATGCCGATCGGAAGCCGATTGACCACCGGGTTATGGCTGCCGCTGAGGAATTCGAAGTTCTTGATCGCGAAGTACAGCGCCACCAGCAGCCCGAGAAAAGCCAGGATCGGCGCGATCACGTGCTGCCACAAGTGCCGCTCGGGGTGTTTGCGGAAATAGGAGACGACCGCCAGGCTGGTGAGGGCCTGCATGAACATCACACCGACCGCAGCGAAGCCCAGGGCGATCAGGCCGAGTCCGAGCATCGGGTGCAGCCCGAGATAAGCGGCGCTCGTGAACACGACGAGCGCAACGACCGAGACCGTGGCGCTGGCCGCGGTCGGTGATCCATGGACAGGATGCGCGCGACCGAGGACACGGGGCAGGCAGCCTTGGCGGCCGAGGACGAAAAGATAGCGCGCAGCCACGTTGTGCATCGATAGGACGGTGGCGAACATGCTGGTAACCAGTGCGGTCTGGATGATCGTCGTGAACGCGCCGCTCACATATCGGTCGCTGAGCTTGAAGTAGATGAGCCCGACGTCCGCTTCCGGTATGCCTTTGATCTTGTCGGGCCCGATCCCGCCCACCGTGATCCACGACGTGACGAAGTAGAAGATGCCTATGATGAGGATCGCGATATAGGTCGCCCGGGCCACCGATTTCTGCGGTGACTTGGCCTCCTCCGAGAACAGCGCAGCCGACTCGATGCCGAAATAGCACGTGAACGCGAGCAGGATGGCGACGCCGGGCGCGCCACCTGTAAGGCCGGTGATGTCCAGTGATTGGATGGGGAACGCCGCGCTGCCAAGCCGTCCGACGAGGACCGCGTCGAAGAAGAGCAGCAGCAAGAATTCGATGACGATGACGACTAGCACCACCCGGGCACTGAAGTCGATCTGGCGAAGGCCGAAGAAACCGATGATGATCCAGGCGATCAGCGAGTAGATCACCCAATGCAGGTGGACCCCCAGCAAGTCGCTGAACGTGGTCTGCATCATGTAGCCGAGATAGCCGAATCCCCCCGGCACGAACATGGTGTAAGACACCACCGCGACGCCGGCCGCTCCCAAGCCCATGACCGGACCAAGTCCGCGCGCGATGTAGGTGTAGAATGCGCCGCCGGTCACAACTTCCCGGCTGAACGCGGAATAGCCCACCGCAAACAGTGCCGTGACGACCGTGGCGACCACGAAGGCAAGTGGAAGCGCCGTTCCGCTACCGAACACCAGCGCTACCGGAAGCACACCGATGACGCAGGCAAGCGGCGCGACGGCTGCGATGACGAAGACCGCGAGCCGAAACGTGCTCAGGGACCGTGGCAGCGCAACGGGTTGGCCCTCGGACAAGGATCTGCCCGACCCGGACGAGGCGGCCTCATTTGCTTGCGTCATTCGGAACTCCATAAAGCGGCCAATGTTACGTCGGATGCCGATCCTGGCGGCCGTCTCCGGTTTCGCGAGCTCTCCGATGCGGACGCGCTCAGCGCGTCGCCGCATCGCCCCGGCCGGCCGGAAGTGTCTTTCGAGATCCTCGCCAGATCAAAGTCTCGCATCCGCCCCGCCCGTTGTGTCCACGCTCGACTTCGCACGTGAGATCTAGATCGGCGCTGGGCAGGCTTTTACTCTCAACCTCGCCACCGGACCCGACCAGCGTCACCGTCGCGGTTGTGTAACAATTTCATCACGCCCTGCAAGAAATTTATTCAGATGCTCATTTCATGCAGATCTACAGCGTGGTTGCCGAAGCCGGATCAGGACTGGGATATATTGCATTAACTAGCTGATAATACGGTAATATTTATATGACGGAGCCACGAGATGACGCAGCGGCGCGACAAGCTCCGTCCTCTTTCCCGCAAGTTGACAGTCTTCTAAATTATGCATTAGAACAATTAAATCAGGGGTGATCGAGCTGATCTGCATCTGGGGCAGACAGTGGGATTTTATGTGGCGTTCGTGGGGATCGCGCTGGGGTAACGAACAGCGGGCGCGAGGAGCGCTCTGACCGAGCGGTGTGCGACCTGCGAAGCGGGTCCGCGCTCAAGGTCGGCGAGACGAGAAGTGCGCAAAGAGGGAAAAAGGGAGAGGTACAATGATCGCTCGAATTACACGCGGCTCGGCCCGAACCGCACTCGCGGTTTCGCTCGCTTCGCTTTCACTCGGATTCTCGACGGCGGCTTACGCGCAGGACGCTGCTCCGCCCAAGGCCGACAACGCGCAAACTTCAGGTGATGGCGATATCGTCGTCACCGCACAACGGCGCGAGCAACGTCTCCAGGACGTCCCGGTAGCCATCTCCGCGTTCGGCGGTGAGTCGATCGAGAAGCGCCAGGCGGTCCAGGTCGGCGATTTGATGAGGCTATCGCCTAATACTCAGGTCGCCACTCCATTCGGTGAGGGCGGCCCGCCCAACTTCGTCATTAGGGGCATCTCTTCAACCGACTATTCCGCCAACCAGAGCAAGCCGATCGCGATCTATGTCGACGAGGGCATCCGCGGACTATCCACCTTCGAGACGATGCCGCTTTTTGACATTGAGCGCGTGGAGGTGCTTCGCGGTCCACAGGGCACGCTCTACGGAAAAAACGCGACCGGCGGCGCCGTGAACATCGTGACGAAGAAGCCGGGCTTCGACACCGAAGGGTACATGACCGGTGCCTACGGTAACTTCAATCGCGTTCGGTTGCAGGGCGCGGTGCAAACGCCGTTGATCCGCGATATTTTGTCGGTCCGCTTCGCCGCACTGTATGTCCACGACACCGGCGTTCTCGAAAACGTAACCCCTGGGCTAGGCAACCTGGATCAGACGGACGTCTTCGCCTTCCGCGGCTCGCTGCAGTTCGAGCCCTCGAGCACCTTCAAGGCGACGCTGCGGTTTAACCATGTCAGGAGCGGTGGCCGCAATTATGCGCCATTCGCCGCGAACATCAACTTCAACGATCCGGCGATCCTTTTCCCTGGCAATAACCTGTCCGGCCTTCCCGGTGCGAACCGAAACGGCCTGGGCTTCTTCCAGACGGCGACGACAGACACGCCTAAGCGGACAATTCAAAGCGACGGGCTGAACCTGATCATGAACTGGGACGTGGCCGACCACCTCAGGCTGACTTCAGTGACGACCTACGACTGGGGCACTTGGGTCGATGTCGGAGACGATGACGGGCTTCCCATCAAGGCTGACGACCCGATCTTCACCTTCGGTCGGAATATCAAGCAATTCGTTCAGGAGTTGAGGCTCGCGACGTCCTTTAGCGGGCCCTTAAACGTTCAGGCGGGTCTTTTCTATTCGAAGGACTCCGTCAACGCAGGGTTTGACTACTCGCTTCTCACGGATCCCGGTTGCGGCCCGGCATGTAGCTTTGGATTCACACCGACCGGTACGGGCTTCGTTCAGTCGAACAGCTTCAGGCAGGATCGCAAGAGCTATGCAGCCTATCTCCGCGGCGACCTCGAGATAACCAAAACGGTTTCGATATATGGCGGCGTGCGCTTCAGTCGCGACAAGGTGGCCGTATCAAACTTCAATGCCTTTCTAGGCGACAATGTGGATCGCGCTGCGGTCCAGACCATAAGCGACTATGCCGATCGCCGCACCTTCAACAACACCAGCTTCGAAGTCGGCGCCAATTGGAAGCCCTCGAAAGATGTTCTGGTCTACGCTTCCATGCGCGAAGGCTACCGTAGCGGCGCTGTGAATGCGCAGGCGTTCAGTGACCCGTCCGAAATCACCTTCGCGCCCCCCGAAACCGCGCGGACCTATGAACTCGGCTTCAAGACCACATTGCTGGATCGCGCGCTGACGATCAACGGCTCGGTTTTCCAGACGGATTACAACAACCAGCAGGTCGTCGTGACCGAGGCGGGTGGGCTGTTTCCGCTGCGTTCGATCAGCGGCGCACGTGTTCGGGGTTTCGAAGGCGAGATAACCGCGCGGCCAGTTGATCGGGTGACGCTTGGCGTCGGCGTCGGTGTGCTGGATCCCAAGTATAACGACAATGCAACCGTATCGGGTTCGAGCGGCACGAATGTCGCCGGGAATCAGATATCTAATTCCGCGAAGTTCAACCTCAACCTCACGGGCGCGGTCGTGCTCGCGAAGCTGGACAAAGGCACGGTCGATTTCAACATCGACGCCTCCTACAGTTCGCGCATCTATTTCGATATCGCGCAGACTGAATCGATTTCCCAGAAGGGCTACTGGGTATCCAACGCCCGTTTGGCCTATAACGGCGATCGCTTCTCCGTCGGCGCAGGTGTCAAGAACCTCTTCAACGAGAAGTATTACGCCTACGGTTTGGCGCTCAGGTTCGCAGGGTTTGACTACCTCATCCGAGGGACGCCGCGCACATACAGCGTCGACGCCACCATCCGGTTCTGATCGGGCAGAGGTCGAGAAATACTCTGCCGACCTCGCCTCCCCGCTGCGTCTTCGCAGTGGGGAGGACGCGGATCGAACGGGACGACCTAGTGTTCGGCTCGGACAAGGCTCAGTGGCCTGGTCCCGCTAGGGCCCCTTCGCTCCACTCCTGCAGTACAACCTTTCGCCGCACATGTTCGACACGATCGATCCCCGGGGCGATTTCGGCGCGAAATGGAACTGAACGGCGGGATGATTGATGCAAAGGTCGTTGTGGGCGGCCGGTGCGGAAGGGAGTGAAGGATCGTCATCGCGCAGCCAGAAATAGGGCGGTCGCAGAATTTTCCCGACATCGCTGTGACTTGTCGGGCGCGGACACTGCCGATCCGGATACGCCGACGCGGGAAGTGTGTCGAGGAGGCGAGTCCGCATCAATTACGGGGGATCAGCAGTATACCGTGCCATAGCGATGATTCTATTGAGGTATTTGCGACTGCTCGGGTTGCGGAGCCGGGTCGTCGAGGCGCGGTTCTGCCCGACGCGCGACCGAGCGACGCAGGCGGCCAATTTCCCTTGTATTTATACGTCTGACGAAATACCAAGAGGGCCGAGGAAATGGAGACCCAAATGAGGACCTTTCGCATCGGCCAGATCGTGCCGAGCTCCAACGTCACTATGGAAACGGAGATCCCGGCGCTGCTGCGCGCGCGCGAGGCGATTTCACCCGAGCGGTTCACGTTCCATTCTTCGCGCATGCGGATGAAGCATGTGACGAAAGAGGAACTGGCTGCGATGGATGGGGCGAGCGACCGCTGCGCCCTCGAGCTGTCCGACGCCGCGGTCGACGTGATGGGCTATGCCTGCCTCGTGGCGATCATGTCGATGGGGCACGGTTATCACCGCGAGTCTCAGGCGCGCCTCCATCAGGTCACGGTCGAGAACGGTAAGCCAGCACCCGTCGTCTCTTCAGCCGGGGCGCTCGTCGATGGCATCAAGGCCATTGGCGCGAAGAAGGTCGCCATCGTCGCCCCCTACATGAAGCCGCTGACGGAGATGGTCGTGAACTACATCCGCAGCGAAGGCGTCGAGGTGGCCCAATGGCGCGCGCTTGAGATTTCCGACAATCTGGCGGTCGCCGCGCACGATCCCGCGCGTCTTCCGGGAATTGTCGCCGGCATGGACCGGATCGGGGAGGTTGATGCGGTCGTCCTGTCAGCATGCGTCCAGATGCCATCATTGCCGGCCGTCTCCATCGTCGAGGCGCAGGTCGGCAAGCCGGTGCTGACGGCGGCGATCGCCACGACCTGGGCAATGCTCAGGTCGCTCGATCTCGACACGCGGGTTCCCGGCGGCGGCACCCTCCTCTCCGGCGCCTATCGGGGGGATGCCGATGCGCGGCTATAACGTCCACGCGAACGGCATCCGCCATCACCTGATCAAGCATGGCGACGGGGGTCCGCAGATGCTGCTGATCCCGGGGATCACGTCGCCTGCGGTCACCTGGGACTTCGTTGCCGGACCCCTTTCGGCGGACTTCGAGGTCCATGTCCTCGACGTGAGGGGGCGCGGGCTCAGTCAGGGTGGAGATCTCGATTACTCGCTCAACGCGATGGCGGACGATGCCGTCGCTCTTGTCGAGGCGCTCGGAATGGACGCGCCGGTCGTGCTCGGCCATTCGATGGGCGCGCGCACCGCGATCCGTGCGGCACGCAAGGCGCCAAAGGCATTCGGAGGATTGATCCTCGCCGACCCGCCGGTGAGCGGACCCGGCCGGCGCGCCTATCCGTCGGCCTGGCCTTGGTACGAGGAATCGATACTGCTGGCGCAGCGCGGGTGTTCGGCTGAGGACATGAAGGCCTTCTGTCCCAGTTGGACCGAAGAGCAGCGCGCGTTGCGGGCGGAATGGCTTCATACCTGTGAGCTTCGTGCGATCGACGTCGCCTATAAGGGTTTTCACACCGACAACATTCACGGCGATCTGCCGCATCTCGATGTGCCGATGCGTCTTGTGGTGGCCGGGGCCTCTCCGGTGATCGAAGATGGCGACATCGCTGAGATTAGAGGTCTCGCACCCGGAATAGAGGTCACGACGGTCGAGGGTGCGGGACACATGATCCCCTGGGACGACCTCGACGGCTTTTTGAGCGCCGTCAGCGATTTCAGAATCTGATAGGATTGGAACGCCCGCAATGGATCCCGCGAGCTTCATCGAAATTTGCCTGCATCAGCTCAAGATGTCCGGAGTACGTGCGGACGAGCGGCTGGTCGTGCTCACGCAGGGCGACGAGCGCCTCGACTATGCCGACGCCTTCCTCGCCGCCGGCAGGACGCTGGGCGCGAACATCTTTCACATGCGACTTCCCGCGCCTTCGCTGAAGTCGGGGTGGGCGGTCGGGCAGACGCCGCTTGCAAGCATGCCGGAGGCTGTCGAGGCCCTCAAGAACGCCGACATGCTGATCGATTGCATATTTCTGCTGTTCTCGCCCGAACAGATGGCGATCCAGGCGGCCGGCACCCGCGTCCTGACCGTGGTCGAGCCGCCAGCGCTGCTTGCGCGCATGTTGCCGAGTCTTGAACTGCGCGAGAAGGTCGAGCTGGCGGGCGCATTGCTGTCGCAGGCGACATCGATGCACATCACATCACCCCATGGGACAGACGTGGTGTATACGCTCGGCACATATCCAACCGTCACGGAATATGCCTGTACCGATCAGCCGGGCCGATGGGACCATTGGCCTTCGGGTTTCGTGTTCACCGGTGGCAACGATGATGGCGTGGACGGTCAGATCGTCGTCGGACCGGGTGACGTGCTCCTGCCGCAGAACATCTACGTTCGCGAACCCATCGTCTACACGATCGAGCGGGGTTGGATCACGGACATCCGCGGCGGGCTGGAGGCTGAACTGGTCAAGTCCTACATGGCCGACTTCGAGGACAGTCGCGGATTTGCGATGAGCCATATCGGCTGGGGGATGAATCCGGACGCCAAGTGGCACCGGATGACACCGGGCGAATTCCCAGGCGGGATGGGAATGGAGCCGCGCAGCTACCTCGGCAACGTCCTGTTCTCCACTGGGCCCAACAACGAACTCGGCGGGTCGAACGACACGGCGTGCCATCTTGATATTCCCATGCGCGGCTGCTCGCTCTTCCTCGACGACGAACCGGTACTGATCGATGGCGAAATCGTGGTCAGGGACCTTCGATCCGACCGTAACGGCAGTTCGGAAACACGGGGAGGCAAGGTTTTCGATGTCGCAGGATGAGGTCTACGACAAGGCTGGGTTCGGTCGCAGTGCACCCAGGGGGACGCGTCCGGCGGTGATCGTTGTCGATTTCTCCTACGGCTTCACCGACACACGTTATCCTACTGCTGCAGATATGCAGGCCGAGATTGCCGCGACGCGGCGGCTGACCGATCTCGCCCGCGAACGGGGCTTCCCCGTCATCTACACCACGATCTCGTATCAACCATGGGAGGCCCAGGTGCTTCCCTGGCTTCGCAAGGCGACCGGGATGCAAGCGTTGATGGCGGGCACGAGGCTAGTCGAAATCGATAGCTCGACCGGCATCACCGATATCGATCCCGTCATCGTCAAGCATGGCGCGTCGGCATTCCATGGCACCAACCTCGCCGGCCTGCTCGCCGCGGCCGGCGTGGACACGCTCATCGTTACCGGTGCGACCACGTCCGGATGCGTCCGCGCCACGGTCGTCGATGCCGTGCAATCGGGCTTCATCGTTCTTGTGCCGCGCGACTGCTGCGCCGATCGGGCGGCCGCGCCGCACGAGGCCAATCTTTACGACATCGACCAGAAATATGGCGACGTCATCAGCGTCGATGACGCCTTGGACTGGCTGGGCCAGACTAAGGTGTCGGACGGGCATGGCTTGTATAATGAAGGAGAGGGAGTTCGATGACCCAGCATGTGATTGTCGCCGGCTCGGGCCCTACCGGCCTGCTTACCGCCATCGGCCTCGCGAAGGCGGGCACGCGGGTCACGATCCTGGAGGCCGAGGCAAAGCTCAACGACAGTCCGCGGGCGCTGGTCTACCATTACCCGGTGCTGCCGTTTCTCGAGAAGATGGGACTGCTGCAGGACTGCGTGAAGGAAGGCTTTCTCCGCCAGACCTTCGGCTGGCACATCCACAGCACGGGCGAGATGATCGAGTGGGCAGGTTCGCCGGCCTACGAGGATGGTCAGGCCCTGCATTTGCACCAAGGCCTGCTCTCGCAGATTCTGGCCCGGCACGTCGCGACGCTTCCCAATATCGAGATCCGCTACGAGGCGCGCCTTCAGGGATGCAGCCAGCATGCTGACGGCGTGATCGTCTCATTGGATGGACCGGGTGGACCCGAGACCTTGGAAGGCGACTTCCTTGTCGGTGCCGACGGTGCGAACAGCGAGGTCCGCAAGACGGTTCTCGGCGTGCAATTCTATGGTGTGACGTGGCCAAACCGTTACATCGCGACGAACACCAAAATCGACCTATCGTCGGCGGGATACGCACCGACGGTTATGCAGATCGACCAGAAGCATGGTGCGGTCATCTGCAAGATCGATCAGTCGGACGTCTGGCGCGTCACCTTCGTGGAGGATCCGGACCTGCCCATCGAGGGGCTGTCCGAGCGCATCGACGACATGTTCGCCGATCATTTGCCTGACCTGCCGTACGAGGTCATCGCCGCGTCGCCCTACCGCATGCATCAGCGCGTCGCGGACAAGATGCGCGTAGGCCGCGTCATCCTCGTGGGCGATGCCGCGCATGTGACCAATCCGACCGGAGGTCTCGGTCTCACGGGCGGGATGTTCGATGCCTTCGCTTTGATCGAAGCGCTGAATCGGATCATCCACGACGGTGCCGATCACGACATCCTGGAATTCTACGAACAGGATCGCCGCCGCATATTCACCGAGATCACGTCGCCGCGCGCATCGCAGAACCTGCGCAACCTCTATTATCTCAAGGAGGGTCAGGAGAAGGAAGACCGTATCCGGTTCCTTCGCGATGTCGCTGGGGATCGGGAACTCATCAAGAGGGAGCTCAGCTTTACCGAGCAGTTGATCACCCGTTTCTGAATCCATCGTGGAACACTATCGGCTCACGGACTTCGGCGGGCGTTTCCTGACCAGCGAACCCGTCCACGCGGACGGCAAGGTCTGGCCGGGCGTCAGCGCATATGTCGAATGGTTCGTACCGGTAGGCGCGCGATCGGTATCCGTCCTTTTTGTCCATGGCGGGGGCGGGCAGGGGTCTGAGTTCCTGCGGACGCCCGATGGTCGGCCAGGCTGGGCGCACGACTTTCTGCGCGCGGGCTATCCGGTCTACATCCTCGATCGGCCTGGTCACGGTCGCTGCGCCTGGAACGAAAGGGCGCTTGGTCCGGCCTTACCGCTTCCCGACTATGGAACGCTCTACCCTCGTTTCGTCGAACCGGCCCGGCATGATCTGTGGCCCGAAGCGGCGAAGCATGCTCGCTGGCCCCAGGACCCGTCGGCCGGCGACCGGTTCATGGCCAGCCAAGGGCCGATGGCGACCACGCTTGCCGCGAGCCAGCGTCATGTCGAGGCCATCGCCGACCCGCTGTTCGAGCTGACCGGATCCACCATCATCGTCAGCCATTCGGCGGGCGGCCCGTGCGGCTGGGCCCTTGCAGCCAAGGGCGGCGACCAGGTCGCGGCGATCGTCGCGATCGAGCCGCTCGGGTTTCCCGGGATGGTCCATCCGCTCGGCACGTTCGACAACGGGCTCTGTGCATTGCCCTATGCGGGCGTGGCGGATCCGTTCGACCGACCCGTGGCAATCGTCACGGGTGAGGCGACTTGGATGCGCGACGCGAATGCGCGAGCCGCGGCCTTCATCCGCGGGCTAGGGAATGTTTTCGAGCATATTCAGCTTGAGGACCATGGCGTTGGCGGCAATGGACACATGTTGATGAGTGAGTTAAACAGCGCGTCTATCGCGGATCTGCTTGTCGCGTGGATCGGGCGGAACGTCCGCGGATAGGCTCCCCTCCTGGCAGCGACCCGTTCCTGGCTGGAAAAGGGTTCGAACCCGAATGCCGAAAGAGTAGAGATGGATTCGAATGCCACTGTGCCCGCCAGCGTCGCCAAGGCGGTGCGGGGAGAGAAGGGAAAGCCGGGAAGGAAGCCTGGGCGCCCTCGTAACAACGGAAAGCTGAAGGAAAAGATTCTGGATGCCGCCGAGATCGCCTTTTCGGAGGGCGGTTACACGGGTGTGAGCGTTCGCGACATCGCGGAACGCGCCGGGGTCAACCAAGGGCTGATCCGCTATTATTTCGATACCAAGGAAGCGCTTTTCGATGAGGTCTACAAGCGGCGAGGAGGGCTGCTTTCCGGACATCGTCACGTTCTGCTGGACCGCTTGCTGGAAGCCGGCGGAATTCCGCAGGTCAAGGACATCATCCGCGCCTATCTCCAGCCGCAGTGGGACCTGAAGCATAGCGGAGAGGCCGGCGCAGCGTTCGCGCGCCTGCAGTCCCGCCTGCACTCGGAGTCCGAAGAGCATGCCATGCGCCTTCGCAAGGAGGTCTACGATGCGTCGGTGAAGCGGTATGTCGATGTCCTGGTGCAGGCACTTCCGCAGATACCCCGTCGCACGATCGGCTTGCGGATGTCCTTCCTGGTCGGGACATACATGTTCATGCTGAATGACCTCGGTCGTATCGAGGACCTGACGGAAGGCGGCATCCATCATTTGTCGAAGGAGGAGATGCTCGATAACATGGTGGTATTCCTGTCTGCCGGGATGCAGTCCGAGCTGCCCTGACCCCACGTGATCGCGGCTCTGGGCAGGGCGCAGGCTGGCTAGGGGGGCGGCCGCTGGGGTCGTCGGCCAGGACCGGCGCGGAGTCTTTCCCGACCTGATCCCATCCATCCGCGGCGGCCCGCAACCGTCTCGCAGAGATCGGCGACCCGGACCAACGCCGTCGCGTCAGGTCGGACGGGACGGCGTCAGTCCGAAGATCCGGAACCCTCCTTTGAACGCTGCTTGAAGAGACCATGCAGACCTGATGCTTGGGGTTCTCATCTGATGTGTTCGGATGTCGCGAGACCGGTTTTTCAGACAATCCAGAGGGCCTCAGATCCGGCGCAGCAATATTATCCAGAAATATAATACATTCGCCGGAATTGCTCATCGTCCGAATTGGGAACGGCGCTCGGCGCCGAGCGCGAATACATAGAGCTGTCTCGCGAACGCACGGCTCCTCGCCAAGTAAAAAGAGGCACTGGGTGGGCTCCACCCCTCGTCGGCTAGACCTCGACGCAGCGTGGTTCCGGAGACGACATTGACAGTCGTAAAATTATCCGGATAGATAATAAAAGTCCCGGTAGGTCGCTGAAATCGATCCAATTAAGCCGTTGTTCTGAAATCGCCGGAGAGCAGGGAGTGGTAATGGGCAGTATCCTAGTAACTAAGGCGACCGGAACGACGGGGCGTCACGTAGCCAGCGGCCTCGCGACGCGCGGCATCGCGGTCAAGGCTGCATCGAGAAACCCCGCGATCCCGGTTGAGGGCGGCGCCGTCCCCGTGGTGTTCGACTGGGATGACCGCTCGACTTGGGCCGCCGCTCTGGACGGCGTCGAGGCCGTCTATGTCGTGAAGCCCGAATCCGAGGATGTCACCGGGATCATTCGCGACTTCGTGGGTCTGGCTGAGGAATCCGGGGCGGCGAGGATCGTACTCCTGTCGGAAATCGCGGCAGAAACCCGCGCCGACGACGCGCACGAGCTACAGGTCGAGCGCGTCGTCGAGCAGAGCAAACTTGACTATGCCATATTGCGGCCGAACTGGTTCATGCAGGACCTCGTCGACGAGCGCTTCTTCGGAAACCTGATCCGCGAGGACGGGATCATCGTGATGACGACCGGGGGTGCCGCAATGTCTTGGATCGACGCCAGGGATATCGCGGCCGTCGCCGTTGAACTGCTGGCCGGCGGGAGCTGCGGACGGCAGGCGCTCACGTTGACCGGCCCGGACGCGTTCACCCTCGACCAGCTTGCTACCCGGGTATCGGCATTCGCCGGCACGGCGGTGCAGCCGGTGGAGGAGACGACCGGAGCGGCGGAGGACCGGCTTAAAGCGGGCGGCGCGCCGGCTGGGTTTATCGAGTATTTCTCGAATATCGGCCGCAGCATCATCAACGGGGATACGGCTTTCGTCACCGATGCGGTCGCGCGTGTGACCGGGCAATCTCCACGAACTCTCGACGCGTTCCTTTCCGAGCACGCCGCATCTCTCCAGCGATCAAAGGGATAGGTACGATGAACGACTTCAACGAAATTCAGCTCATGCGCCAGAACGAGGAGTTGCTGCGAAAGCAGGTTGACGCTTGGGCGCGCAATGATCTCGATGCGCTGCTGTCGCTCTACAATGATGAGATGGAATACGTCGACATTCCATTCTCCGATAATCCTATTCGGGGGAAGCAGGATTTTCGGGAATATCTCCAGAGCTACAACGCGCAGTTTGTCACCGGAAGCGTTCGGGCCGAGTTCGTCAACATTATCGCCAGTGGCAAGGCGGTCGTGGGCGAATTGTCGTGCACGGCACGCTATGTCGGCGCGGGGGCGCCGGACGGTGGTGTGGAAATAACGTGGCCCGTCGTGCTGATCGATACCATCGTTAACGGCAGGGTGAGCACCGAGCACGCCCACTTCGACTCACAGGGCTTTGCAAAAGCCATCGAGCGGAGCACTGGCTCAGCGCCGATCGCAGTCGGGTGAATATCGAGGCGCAGCGCCATCCTGGTCGCAGGGCCGGGTTGGCGCGACCGTCGGCTTTGGGAACCTGACCGGATCGTGCAGCTTCGGGACGGAGCGTCCGACCGCCTCCAAGAAGGCGTTCGTCACGACTGACCCGGACATCGGGTACGGCGGTTACTTTGCTTTGGTGCTTGCAAGATAGGCGATTATCGCCTTGCGGTCCGCATCCTTCGCGAGCCCGCCGAACGCCATTGCGGTACCGGGATAGGTCGCCATTGGATTCTTGAGAAATGCGTCGAGCCTTTCCGGAGTCCACGCGCCGCCGGCACTCTTCAGCGCCTGCGAATAAGGGTAGCCCTCCACGCCGCCGATCAGGCGACCGACAACGGCCGCGAGTTGCGGTCCGGCCGGTGACGGAGTGGCGGGATCGGCCGAATGACACACCGCGCAGTTGCTGAACAACTTCTTGCCGGCGGCGACTTGTCGCGCGTCCGAAGCCAACTGCGTGTAGTCGGCCGATCCAGTAGTAGGAGTTGACGAGCCGGTCGCGCCGCCAACACTGGAGTTGTCGGAACCGTCCCCGTTTGACTTAGAACAGGCCGCCATCCCCACAAGACACAGCGCCGACACGAGAGGCAACGCATATTTGCCCAGAGGAACCTTACCCATTTGCCCCATCCTCACGCGCGAGTTTCTCAGTCACTTCCCGGCAAGCGCGTATTCCGCTTTCCACGGCACCGTCGATGTATTCGTGCCAGCCGCCGGCCGTAGCGGCGCCTGCGAAGAACAGGCGTCCTTCTGCCGTCGCCATGTCCTTGTATCGCTTGAACCATCCAACCTTGTATGCTGGCCACGCCTGTTTGGAGAATGGATCCTTGACCCAATTGTAGGGCGCGATGTCTGTGATTTCCGCATCGGGATGAATCTTACGAAGTGCGGCGCCGATCGCGTCCTGATCATTGATATCTAGCAGCGATTGGCGCCCAAGCGTCGCCTTCAGGATCGTACCGTCATTACCGAATTCCTCAGTCTGAATCGCGTTCAGCGGGTTCGGATCATCACAGAAGGTAAAGGTGTTGCCGAGGTTCTTCCTGACCTTCATGTACAGATCGGCCCCGTCGGTGCTATCGCCGTGGGCGATGAACTCGCGTTTTGCGGTCGACAGTCCCGGCTTGAAGTTGATGTCCGGATAGACGGATGTCGGCAACGTGAAGACGGCGGCTCGTGCCTCGACAGTTTGGCCGTCGGCGGTCCTGAGGGTCACACCCTTGTCGCCCTGTTCGACTTCCTTGACCACGGTGCCGAGCCGCACATCGGCCTTGCTGTCGTCAAGGATTGCCTTGGCTAGTGCAGCGGTCCCGCCATTGGCGATATGCCAATGCTTTTCTGAGTCGGTGAAAGTGTATGGATCCCACCCCGCGAGCGCGAAGAGCTTGACGAAGCTCGGATAGCTGAACGTCGCTAGCTGGCCACCCGCATATAGCACGAGCTCTGCGCTTAGCGCCGCTTTCGCCAAGGGATCTAGCCCTAGCGACGCCAGGTGCTGCGCCGCCGATATGTCGTCGAGCTTTAGCACCTCCGGGTTGGTGAAGGGCTTGTAGGGCTGAGGGAACAATGTGCGCGCGCCGGCGCAGAATTTGTTGAAGGCGTCGTTGTAAAGCGCGTCGAACTTCGCCGGTGGCACGTTGTGCACGGTGCCATCCGACGTCACGATGTACGAAGCATCGAGATCGTAGAGGGGCACTTCCCTGAAACCGAAACCGTAACGTTGCATTTCGGCGAAGATGTGCGGCTGCACCCAATGGACGGACGATCCTCCTAATTCCACTTCCCGGCCGAGGAACCGGCTGGTGAACGTGCGTCCGCCGATGCGCGGACGTGCCTCGAGCACGACTACACGCCAGCCCTTGGCGGCAAGGTCGCGCGCAGCGGTGATGCCGGCATAGCCGGCGCCGATGACGGCGACGTCGTAGCGACCGCCTTTACCGCCGCCATCGCGCACCTTTCGGTCGGGATTTTCCTTCGCGCAGCTCGCCAGCGCGACGGAGCCCACTGCGGCAGCGCCGAACCGAATCAGGGATCGCCGATCGACAGTCCGGTTCGCCTTTGCCGGTTCTTTGTCCGAATATTCGATCACAGCATCTCCCTTCCCATAACCCGGTCCCTGAGCCGTCATTTCGCCGCGTTGGTCACTTGGAGTCGGGTGAATTCGCAAACGCCTTCGACCCCGCCCTCTGTCCCAACTCCGGATTGCTTCGCGCCCGAGAACGGTATGTCGGGGAAAATGGCGACATGCTGATTGATCCATACCGTTCCGGCTTCAAGGTCGCGAGCGAGGGCGCGTGCCCGACCGACGTCGCGCGACCAGATGGAAGCGCCCAGGCCGTAAGGACCGGCATTGGCCCGCGAGATCGCGTCCCGCTCGTCGGAGAAGCGCAGGATCGGCACGACGGGGCCGAACTGCTCTTCCGCGACCAGCCGGGCCTCGTCGTCCAGATCGGCGATCACGGTGGGTTCGATGAAGAAGCCGGGTCGGTTCGCGGCATGGCCACCCGTCAGCACCTTGCCTTTGGATGCCGCCTCCCCGATGATCTCTCGCACTTTCTCGAACTGCATGCTGTTCTGGACAGGTCCCAATGTCACGCCGTCCTCGTCCCCCGCGCCGAGCTTCAGCCCTTTGGCCTCCGCGACTAGCCGCGCCGAGAAAGCGTCGTAGATCTCGTCGGCGACGTAGAGTCGCTTGGGCGCCGCGCAGATTTGGCCCGCGTTGAGGAACGCCGTGGCGGCAAGGCCCCGGGCGGCGCTGTCCACGTCGGCGTCCTTCAGGACGATCGCCGGGTCGTTGCCACCCAGTTCCAGAGTTACCCGCTTCAAGGTCTCTGCCGCGCTCTGCATGACGCGCTTGCCGGTTCCGGTCGATCCGGTGAAGGAGATCTTGGCGATGTCGGGGTGGCCGGTGATGAGGGGACCGAGATCGTTGTCGTCCGCGATGACGTTGAAGACTCCTCGGGGGAAAATCCCACAAGCCAGTCGGCCCAGTTCAAGGGTCGTCAGCGGCGTGGTCGGTGCAGGCTTCAATATCACGGTGTTCCCAGTAAGTAGGGCCGGGCTGAATTTGTTGCTCGCCAGGATCAACGGGTAGTTCCACGGCGTGATCGCGGCGACGACGCCGAGCGGGCGTCGCTCGATCTCGTAGTCGCCATTGGCATGGCTTCGCGTCTCGGCAGGCAACTCGATGCCGGCGTAATAGCGTATCCCCTGCACCGTGGCGCCGATCTCGAACCGTGCCTCCGCCAAGGGCTTGCCCTGTTCGCTGACGAGCAGGCGGGAAAAGTGCTCGGCTTCGTCCTCGAGCCGTTGCGCAAGCTGCCTGAGGCAATCCTGACGCGTGCTCCAGGATGTTGCCGCCCAGGCGGGGAAAGCGCCTAGCGCCGCCGCCACGGCGGCGTCGAGCTGGTCTTTGTCCGCCACCGGAGCGGTCGTGAAGGGCTCGCCCGTCGCGGGATTGATGACGTCGATCGTCTTCGCTCCGGCGACGAGTTGTCCATCTATGAGCATCTTGTAAGCGAGCATGGTTCACCTGCCTCTTGAATCAGTTGCCCAAATCGCGCGTGACGAGCCGTCGTGCATCTATCGCCCGCTCCAGGACCGATGTCCTTGCAGGGCGAATAATCCCCCAGGACCCGGGCCGCATGGCGGACGGCCTGAAAGTTGATGCTGGCTTATGCCCCGAGCTCCTCACGTGGTGCGTCAGATCCGGTCGCGCCCAGACAATCTCCGTCAAAACCGAATCTGTGACAACGTGATCTTGCTACGACGGTTTGGTCGACCACCGCAACTCAATTATTCAACTGAAGATTTATTACGCTGGTTAGGAGCGATATTAGCGGCGGATTGCCGGCTTGCGATACTTGCCGTTATACGGCTGTTTTTAGGTCACTCTGTTGACCGATCGGGCCTTCTTAGCGTCTCTTCGCGGGGCGGACACTCAAGTCGGAGGCTTGGCGCGGAGTCCCGGTAATTGAGGTAGGAAGCAATTATGCGACGCTGCTATGCCGATCGTAGCTCCAAAAAAGGCACGCTGCCCTACGTGCGCCGCCGGGACGTGCTCGTAGAGATGGGTCTGCCGACCGGCTCCAACGCTCATTTTCCCATTGACGCGGTTCAGAATTCGTCTTCTGTATAATAAATCGGTTCGGTTGATCCGGACCCGGTCCGTCTCGCTTGTGCGATGACGGCATCGGGAGCCTGGGTTTGCCGGGTCGTATTCGCGGAGCGAGGAAAACGGCTCGGCCCCTGATCGCAGACGCCTGGTCTGGGGTCGGTTGCCGACGCCGTGGGCAGCGTTCCGCTTCTGACCGAAGTCGGGATGAAGGCGGGGGCTAAGTGGGAAGTGGAATGATGACCGAGACGGCGAGAATCGATTTCCTGTACCTGTCGGAGCAGGACATGATCAAAGCGGGCGTGACCGACATGGCGCTGTGCGTCGACACCATGGAGGAGATGTTCGGCCTGTTGTGGCACGGCGATTACCGCATGGCGGGGGCGAACAACGATTCCCACGGGGCGATGATCCTGTTTCCCGAGACGTCCCCGTTCCCTGAAATGCCTAGGGGGACTGCCGACCGCCGTTTCATGGCGATGCCTGCCTATCTCGGTGGCCGCTTCCGGACCGCCGGTGTGAAATGGTATGGGTCGAACCTGGAGAACCGGGAAAAGGGCCTGCCGCGCTCGATTCTGACCTTCGTCCTCAACGACGCCGATACGGGCGCGCCGCTCGCCTACATGTCAGCGAACCTTCTGTCCGCTTACCGGACGGGGGCGATCCCCGGTGTTGGGGCGCGGTATCTTGCGCGGAAGGACTCCAGGGTCTTCGGGCTCATGGGGCCGGGAGTCATGGGCAAGACGACACTCATGGCACTGAGTGCGGTCTGTCCGGACCTCGACACGATCAAGATCAAGGCCCGGGGCAAGGCGAGTCTCGATAGCTTCCTCGAATGGTTGAAGGCGGACATGCCGCAGATCGTGAACGTGGAGCTCGTCGACTCGATCGAGGAACTCGTTCGCGGTTCCGATATCGTCAGCTATTGCGGTTCTGGCGCCGCCGGCGATCCCGCGACCTATCCTCTGGTCAAGCGCGAATGGGTGAAGCCGGGTGCCTTCCTGGCCATGCCGTCGACTTGTGAGATCGACGAGGAGATGGAAGCAAAGGGCGTCCGCAAGGTGCTCGACAACACCGGGCTCTACGAAGCCTGGTTCCATGAACTGCCCAAGCCCGCCCACAACATCATCCCGATCATCGGCGTGAAGTTCCTGGACATGATCGCGGAGGGACGGATGGCCAGGGAAGACCTCGAGGATCTCGGCCGGATCGTCGCCGGCGACGCTCCGGGCCGGCGGAACGACGAGGAGATCATCATCCTGTCCGTCGGCGGAATGCCGGTCGAGGACGTTGCCTGGGGCACCGTCGTGTACCGCAACGCCGTCGCGCGCGGCATCGGTCAGTCGCTCAACCTTTGGGATGAGCCGGTTCTGAAATGATGCGCAGTGCCGATGCGGCTGCGGGGGTCCGCACGTCGTGTCCACGCGCAGGGCAGGAGGCTAAATGGTTGAGATTGTGAAGCTGAAGACGGGTTCCCGCTACGAGGACATGGCGAGCTACTCGCGGCTGGTTTGCGTGGACGGCCTGATCTTCGTGTCGAACACCGCAGGTCGAAATCCCGCGACCCAGGAAATACCGGAGGACGCCGCGGAGCAGACGGACCAGGTCCTGGCCAACATCGAACGCGCCTTGCAGGCGGTCGACGCGAGCCTCGGCGATGTCGTCGCCGCGCGTGTCTACATCCAGGATCCTTCCGACACGCCCGCCGTCATGGCCAGGTTCGGCGACCGTTTCCGCGGAATCGATCCCGCAATGACCCTGACCTGTCCACCGCTGAGTTCCCCGGCCTACAAGGTCGAGATCGAGGTGACGGCCTATCGCGGGGCGTCGAGAGGCAATGTGGAATTGAAGGCGATCTGACCGTGGTCGGGCTCTCCGGCCTTCGGCGGGTGCAAGCCGGCTTCAACTTATCGGAAGGGTAGCCGCGTGGCGCCACACATCACCCCTGTGCGAACATCCGAGACCGTTCCGGCTTCCGCTGCGGTCGTCGTCATCGGTGGCGGGATTGTCGGCCTGACGGCTGCACTGACCCTGAGCGAGCGGGGCATCTCGGTCATCGTGCTCGAGAAGGGCGTCGTCGCTGGCGAGCAGTCCTCGCGCAACCAGGGCTGGATCCGCAAGACCAGTCGGGCCGCGGCCGATGTACCTCTTGCCGCAGCGGCCGATCGTCTCTGGAGCCGCATGCGGCAGCGGACGGGATCGGATGTCGGGTATCAGGAAGCGGGCATCCTGTTCCTGGCAAGGAACGAGGCGGACATGGCGCCATACGAGGCCTGGATGCGCTCCGTGGCTTCCCTCGATCTCGACTCTCGCCTGGTAGACCAGAACGAGATCGACCGACTGGTCCCGGGCGGAAGGGGCTCCTGGGCTGGCGGCCTGTACACGCCGTCCGACGGACGCGCGGAACCGTCACTGGCGGCATCGGCCATCGCCCGAGCGGCGGTCGACAAGGGCGCGGTCATAGTCGAGAACTGCGCCGTGCGCTCGCTCGTCCGCACGGCCGGGCGGGTTTCCGGGGTCGTGACGGAGCGCGGGGAGATCAGCTGCGACACGGTGCTGCTGGCGGGCGGCCTGTGGTCACGGCGCTTTCTCGGCAACCTCGGCGTCGGGTTGCCCGTCCTTCCGCTCACGGTTTCGGTGGCCCGCACCGCACCCATGGAGGGTCCTACCGAGATCGCGGTAGGCGGTCCGGATTTCTCCTTTCGCAAACGCGCCGACGGCGGCTTTATCGTGACCCACCGCAGCGCGGTAAAGGCGCCCATTACGTTGGATCATCTGCTCATCGGGCGCAGATACGCATCGTCGCTCAGGACTCAGGGCCGGTATCTGCGTGTCGCATTCGGTCGGGATTTCATCGACGACTTGCGATTGCCGCGCCGGTGGAAGCCGCAAGGTCCGTCTCCCTTCGAACGGGTGAGGGCGAAGGATCCCTCGGTGGACTTGGGCGCGATCGACGAAGCGTTCATCGCGCTTCGCGCGGCATGGCCTGTATTCGATGCTGCCGAGGTTGCGGAGGTGTGGGCTGGCACGGTGGACGTAACGCCCGATTCCCTGCCGGTCATCGATCACGTGTCCGAGATACCTGGCTTGGTCATCTGCACCGGTTTTTCGGGGCACGGTTTCGGAACCGCACCGGCGGCCGGAGAGCTCGCTGCCGACATTCTCACGGGGTCCGATCCGATTATCGATCCGGCACCCTATCGCTTCGCAAGGTTCGAATGATTGGCGGCTGACCGGCACGTTGCCTGAGATAGGCGTGACCGCGCGCGAGCAAGGGAGAGGGACAGTATCCAGCATGACACGTGACCCGCGATACGACATCCTCTTCGAGCCCGTGAAGATCGGCCCCAAGACGACAAAGAACCGCTTTTACCAAGTCCCGCATTGCACAGCGCTCGGCACATTCTCGCCGCATGCCACCGCAAAGTTCCGGGAGATCAAGGCCGAGGGCGGATGGGGCGTTGTCAATACCGAGCTCTGCATGATCCACCCGTCATCGGATTCCTCCCCAAGCGGCGGAGAACGGCTCTGGTCGGACGATGACAAACCCGGACTCCGGCTCATGGTCGAGGCGGTTCAGAAACACGGCGCACTTGCAGGCTGCGAACTGACCCATCAGGGCGCCCTCGCGGGAAACCGCATGTCCCGAGAGCGTCCGATGTCCGCTTCTCCCCGGCCTGCGATGGATATACCCGCTGTTGTCCGGCAGATGGACAAGCAGGACATCGCCGATGTCAGGAAGTGGCACCGCGCCGCCGCCCGGCGCGCACGCGATATCGGATTCGACATCGTCTATGTTTACGCCAGCCACATGATGGGTCTACCCGGCGACTTCATCACGGAACGGGTCAACCGCCGGTCTGATGACTATGGCGGCGTCATCGAAAACCGCGCTCGGCTGCTGCGCGAGTTGATCGAGGATACCAAGGAGGAAGTCGGCTCCGACTGTGCCGTCGCCGTCCGCTTTGGGGTCGATGAAGGTCTTGGCGATGCTGGCTACACCTGCAGTGGCGATGGTCGGCGCGTGGTCGAACTGCTCGCCGAATTGCCTGATTTGTGGGACGTAAATGTGCAGAACATCCACCTGGATGTAATGACCGCCCGTTTCGCCGACGAAGGTTGGCAGGAGCCATTCACTGCCTTTGTGAAACAGGTGACGACCAAGCCTGTAGTCGCTGTCGGTAGATATACGTCGCCGGACCGCATGGTGTCCCTGATCAGGAATGGCTTGGTCGACCTGATCGGCGCCGCGCGTCCGTCGATCGCTGACCCCTTTCTGCCAAGAAAGATAGAAGAAGGACGCATCGACGATATTCGCGAATGCATTGGCTGCAACACGTGCCTCTCCATGCAGTACACGGGTGGCGCGATCCGCTGCACGCAGAACCCTACGACCGGTGAGGAGTGGCGGCGCGGCTGGCATCCGGAGCGCATTCCACCGAGGAGGTCCGACGAGCGCATTCTGGTGATCGGGGGCGGCCCGGCAGGGCTCGAGGCGGCCTTGACGCTTGGAAGGCGGGGCTATTCTGTCGCTCTTTCGGAACGGAGCGGTTTTCTGGGCGGGCGGTCCGTACTTGAATCGACGCTACCAGGTCTGTCAACATACAGGCGCGTCGCGGATTATCGAATTGGCCAGCTTCACAAACTGACGAATGTCGATGTCTATCTTGGTAGCGAAATTCAGGCTTCCGACACAGCAATTTTCGACTTCACAAAAATCGTCGTTGCGACGGGCTCGACATGGGACCGAGATGGCATCGGCAAAGCGAACCGGTTCCCCGTCAAGGGTTGGGATCACCCTCATGTCATTACGCCCGACGAAGTCATCGCGGGGCGAACGGTCGACGGGCCGATCATCATAAACGATGATGAAGGCTATTATCTTGGTGGGGTTATCGCCGAGAAACTGGCCAAGCAAGGTCTGGATGTCACGCTCCTTACCCCTGATCCAGAACCGTCACCACTACTGAGATACACGTCAGAGCGGGAGGCCGTGCACCAACGCCTGCTCCACCTCGGCGTGAAGCTCGTCACGGCCAATCGTCTGGTTGAGATCAGCGACGACGACGTGGAGGCTCACTGCATTTATACCGGAAAAGCAACCCGCCTGCCTGCCGAAACAGTCGTAATGGTGTGTATGCGTTCACCAAACGATGCCTTGCTGCGAGACTTGCGTGCAGGATCACAGAATTCATCGACGTTCACCGTCCACGCGATAGGCGACTGCTATGCGCCGGGTGTCCGTCGTCAGAACATTCGGCACAACTCGCGGCGTAGATTAGCGGAGTGCGGACCTCGTCAGGGGGTTGATGTTAGGCGGCGAACTTGCGGTGCTGCAAGCGCCGATGTTC
>NZ_SCNL01000011.1 GCF_005502745.1 Sphingomonas sp. 3P27F8 | reverse complement strand
GAACATCGGCGCTTGCAGCACCGCAAGTTCGCCGCCTAACATCAACCCCCTGACGAGGTCCGCACTCCGCTAATCTACGCCGCGAGTTGTGCCGAATGTTCTGACGACGGACAAGGCGGGAACGGATTAGGAAACACAGCCCATGAAGGGGTCTCGCTAGCGCCCAGGCCGACGATTTCGGCTCGGTCCGGAGCACCCCACAGCTTAGTTGCAACCTCAAACAGAGAGCCGCCCCGCTCCGCTATCGTGACCTCATCCCACGTCTCGAATTCCTGCAGATCCCGGTTAAGGGCCAGCGCAGTGTTTGCCTTGATCGCCGCCAGTTTGTCGTGGTGCGGCCCATTCGAAACCGTTGAATTGAGCGCCTGTGTGAGCAAGGTAAGATTACCCATGGTATTCACCGCGGCCTCGCGCGCACGGACCTGACTGACGAGCTCGGGCCCGAATTGGTCCTCTGTCAGTCCGACCATGTCCGGGATCGGCCAATAGACCTGCCACTTCTGCGGCATGATATGCTCGATCGTCAGCGCCGAAAGGATAACGATGTCTTCGCTCAGCGCTGTCCGTTTCGCGCGTTCAATAGCCTCGAAGATATAGCGCAGCCGCGGCTGCCGGGCAGACTTGTACTGCTCCCGCATGATCCAGTTGTTCCGCCATTCTGCGTTATCTGGCCAGCGATCCAGGTCAGCGGTGCGGCTGGACAGGTACGCGATCAGCTCATCGACCTTGTCGCCCTCGCAATCGCGCAATCTCGTGACCAGCGCGACGAAGAACCGGTTGTAATTCTTCGTCGTAAGGCCACAGATGTCGCGGCGCAGGATGTAGCTTTCCAACGCGGCGAAAGCCTCGGGCAAGCGCGCCGCAATGCTCGGCTCCGTCGCCAGATAGATCGCCAGCGGCATTGCGGTGGACACGTCAAACGCATCCGCCATCAGGCCGAACCGCCCCACCGGATCACCGTCCTTGGGCGCAAACAGCCGGTGCTCGACGGCAGCCGACGCAGTGATCGATTCCAGCTCCTCGGCGACCGTGGCGAAGGGCGAGCAATTGAGAATCCACTTGCGGTAATCCGCAAACAGGCCCTCGATCGAGACGATATCGCCCACATGCATGGCCAGATGATCGGTCAGCATCCAGTCCAGGCGAGTGCGGGTCTGTCGCCCACGTGATGCTTGATGGGTCCAGAAGGCGCGATCCAACGGCAGCCAGTGCTTTTCATAGAGCTTGTCGATGTTCAGCGAGCCGTCACTCTGGCCCATGCCCTTGGCGCGCTGGAAGATGAAATTGCGGAGCAGATCGGCGGGAGAAAGCGGCACGCCGCGGCTGTTGAGCGTCTCGAAGATCGTCTGCGGATCGTCACCGCCCTCGAGTTCGATCGACACGACCGCAAGCCCGTCCTTCAGAGCTTCGAAGAGAATCTGCAGCCGGGTCTCGTTGTAGACCCCATCGACAGTCAGGTGCCGGGCGATGCGCGCCCGGAACGAGGCATGCGCAGCCGTCGCCAGCTTGCCGACCAGTTCATCGATTTCTGCAAGGCCGGCTATCCCAGACAGGTCGGCGGCGGGATCGATCAGGCTCACGAAGGCACGGCGATCCGTGATGGAGGGCCAGAGCTTGTATCGCTCCTCCTCCGGGCGCTCCATCACGCCATCGTTGAGCAGATACTTGGCGATCTCCTGCGCATAGGGCGATCCATGCTCCAGTGCGACGTCGCGCAGGGCCGCCAGCAGAAGCTGAAAGGTGGTGAGCCGCTGCTGACCGTCGATCACTTCGAAGGCCTGGACTTGCGCGCCGAAGGTCTTGACCTGGTTGATCACGATCGCGCCCATGAAATGGGCGGTCAGGCTGGAGCGGTCGGTCTCGATCCGGGCGACTGCGCGCTCGATATCCTCCCACAGCAAAGCGAGCTGAGGATTGTCGCGCCAGGAATACTGCCGCTGATAGAGCGGGATCAGATAGCGGCGCTTGCCGTCAAACAGGCCAATGATCGAGCGGGTGTACGGCTTCATGCGGGCGTGATCCGATCAGGCAGGTTCGAGGGCGTGATGCAGGACGGATTCGAGCAGGCGGGCGCGGGCTTGTTCGCCATCGGAGAGGCTGGCTTCGAGCTGGTTGCATAGCGCCATCAGCTCATCGACCTTGGCGACGATGCGGTGCTGTTCGGCGAGTGGCGGCAACGGGATCATCACCTGCATCAGAATATCGAGATTGATATTTTTTTGCGCAGTAGCCGGGGCAAATGCCAGCAAGTCGGCTTTGGCGGTGCGCATGAAATACTCGAAATATCGTGCATTCTCAAAACATGGAGCGGGGACAAATCCGACAACGCTGTCGGGGAAGCATGCTGCGAAATCGAGAGTGCCGCTGTCCGCGATATTGGCCGCAATGGTTATGCATAGGGTTCCCTTCGGCCAAAGGCGGCTCTGGGCTAACCCAGCGTGGTTATATTTTGCCGTTTGCGTTTGGATCAGTCCTTTCGAGCGCGCGACATCGCCAGTCTGGATCATGCGATGCTCGCCATCAGCATAAAGCGCGGGGTCGTTGCGCGGTCGATGCTTGGATCGACCACGCCCGAATGCGCCTAGGTCAGGAAACCGTGCCCAACACCATCCGGCAGGCAATTCGAATGGTGCTTGTTCGTCCGAAATTACGGGTAACTTGGGCGCCTTCAGCCCCAGACTTTGGGTAACGTCTTGAATCTGACGCTGAATACGTCGAACCAAGTCCTTCGCCGGTTCATCCGACGCATCCTGCTCGACGAGTTTGCCACGCACGGCGAGGTTGAGGATGGTTTGGCGCAGTTGCTTGATCTGGTCGGCGCGGGTGGTGAGCGGGGCGAGGTTGGCCAGCGCGAAGCGGGCGTCGTCGCTGAGGGTTTCGGAATCGGGGGTGTTGAGTTTGGCCAAGGTCGACAGCGTGAATTTGTCACGCGCCGCCTCGCGCTCCGCCCGCGCCGCCTCGAGCTGATCGCACAGAGCCATCAACTCATCGACCTTGGCGACGATGCGGTTCTGCTCAGCCAGCGGCGGCAGCGGGAACGGGCTGTAGGCAAAATATTCGGTCGGCACGCGCTTTTGCCCGGCGGTGCCTATCATCCTTGGAATGCCGTTCTCAATAAAAAACGGACACTTCCAGAAAACCAGAACATAGGCAGGATCAACAAAGAGGGGTCGGACGACGTGTAGCTCGGTCGTGCCGCTTCCCATGCCACCGGTCAGGTTTTGGAAAACCGTCGATTTCCCATTTTCAAAGCACGGCGTAATTTTTGCCAGCCCGACATCACCCTCAGCAAAATGCGTGTAACCCTTTTTGATTTGGATCCACGATCTGGGTTCATGCCCATTTGGGATGCCATATTCTGCCGCGATCAACGTCATCGGCACGAAGGACGCCAGCATGTCGTCATCAGCATCAACGCGGGGATTGATGATTCCGATTTCGGCTATCTGTGACCACGCCCAACTGTCGGGTAAGGAATAAGGAAAATTGGCCAGACCGGGAACGGCCTTCGGCTTCCTGTTCTTGCCCGCCTTAGCAAGCCGCGCCTTTTCAGCCGCAATTCGCTTCAATAGTTCAGATGCCGGTTCATTGCCCGCATCCTGCTCCACCAGCTTGCCGCGCACAGCCAAGTCCAGCACGAAACTCCGCAATCTGGCGATGGCATCGGGCGCGTCGGCAATGCGCGGATAGTGGTCCAGCAATAGGGCAGCGTTCATCGGGCCAGCGCCTCGGCCAGAATGGCTTTCAACTGGTCGCGCAGGTCCGCCGTTTTCGTCTCGGCCATGTCCAGCGCCGCCAGCAGTTCCGCCGGATCGCCGTGGTCGGTCTCTTCGCTATGCGGGTTCTTGAAATCGAGGTTGTAGCCGCGCGCCTTCACCTCATCGATGCTGACATTCCATGCCTGCGGGCCTTCCTCACGGCCCTTTCGCTCCGCACCGCCCCACCATTCGACGCAGGGGGCAAAATGCTCCACACGGATCGGCTTGGTCATCGAATAGGCTTTCTGCCCTTGCGGAACCTGGTGCTCGTAGAACCAGATGTCCTGGGTCGGCTCGGCCTTTTCGAAGAACAGCAGGTTGGTGCCGATGGAGGCGTAGGGCTTGAACACGGAATTGGGCAGGCGAACGATGGTGTGGAGGTTGCACTCTTCGAGCAGCGCCTCCTTCAGCCGGGTCTTCACGCCTTCGCCGAACAGGCTCCCGTCCGGCAAGACGATGGCCGCCACCCCGCCCTTGCGTAGCAGCCGGATGAACAGCGCCAGAAACAGATCCGCCGTCTCGCGCGTGCGGAAATGCTGCGGGAAGTTGCTCTCGATGCCGTCCTCTTCCTTGCCGCCAAAAGGCGGGTTCGTGAGGATCACATCGACGCGGTCTTTCTGCGCCCAACTGATGTAGGGCCGGGCCAGCGTGTTGTCGTGCCGCACAAAGCTGGGATCTTCCACTCCGTGCAGCAGCATGTTGGTGACGCAGAGCATGTGCGGCAGCGGCTTCTTTTCCACCGCGCGGAAGGACGCCTGCATCAGCGCCTCGTCCTCCGGCCGCTTCACATAGCGTTCGCGCATGTGCTTCATCGCGCAAGTGAGGAACCCGCCAGTGCCGCAGGAGGGATCGAAGATGATCTCGCCCGGCTTGGGATCGATGCGGTCCACCATGAAGGCCGTGACCGCACGGGGGGTGTAGTATTCGCCGGCGTTTCCAGCCGATTGCAGGTCGTTGAGCAACTGCTCGTAAACGTCGCCGAAGTGCTGGCGCTCGGTGAGGTTGTTGAAATCGATATCGTTGATCTTGTTGACCACCTGCCGGAGGAGCTGGCCGGATTTCATGTAGTTGTAAGCGTCCTCGAACACGTCGCGCACCACGCGGCGGCGATCACCCGGCTGGCCGGTGGGCTTGAGGCCCTTCATCGCCGGGAACAGCTCTTCGTTGACAAAGGCGAGCAGCGCCTCGCCGGTCAGGCCTTCGGGATCGGCAGCCCAGCTGCGCCACTGGAATTGCGGTGGAACGGGCGACTGATAGCCGTCGCGCATCAGCTCCAATTCCTGATCCTGATCGTCGATGATCTTCAGGAAAAACAACCAGCACAGCTGGCTAATGCGCTGCGCGTCACCATCGACGCCGCTGTCCTTGCGCATGATGTCCTGAATGGATTTGACGAGGGTACGGACTGACATAAGTTCAAGCGACTTCCTGATAGAGCTCGTCTTGCAGGGCGTGGACGGCTTCTTCAAACCCGGCCCTGCCGCCGAATGCCTTGATCAGCTCGACCGGGGTGCCCAGCGTGTTCAGCGGCGGGATACGAAGCACGTTGGTGTCGTCAAGATTCAGCATGCCTTCGTCGGCATACTTGTCGAGCAGGGCGCGCAGCACGGCACGGGCCTGCTCGCCGTACTTGGAGAAAACGTCTCGCTTCTGGACGTTGGTAGCGCGCTCGCGGCGGGTGAGCGGCTTGCGGTCGAATGCGACGTGGCAGATCAAATCGAAGGGATCGAGATCCTTGCCGAGTTCATCGGCGATCACATCGAGGGCAAGGCCTTCGGCGGCTAGCTCATCGACCAGGACCTGCTTGCGGTCAGCGTGGTTCCAACGGTTCAAGAATTCGTCGAGGCTTGCGAAGTGCTTGCGCAGTGCCCGCTTCGTGAAATCGCGAAGGCTTTCGGTGACGAGCTTGCCGCTCTCGTCGAGGTATTCCACGCGCTCGGCTATGATCTTGGCACCAATTCCGTCGACGTAGATCTTCCCGCGCCTGATTCCGCCATCATTGATGGTAATGTCCGGCCGATCGCCGCCGTCGATGATGGTCTCGTCTTCGCGTGATTCCTCTTCGTCATCGCCGCTGGGATCGCTCGTCGTGTCTTCGTCATCGGGCGGGAAGACGGAATCATCGTCGCTGGGCTCGTAGATTTGCACCGGCTCGCCATCGAAATCAGGGTCGGCGAAGTGGTTGGTCGCGCCGCGAAAATCCATGAGCGTGAAGAAGAACTTGCGGGTATCCTCATGAACGCGGGTCCCCCGCCCGACGATCTGCTTGAACTCGGTCATCGAGCCAACTTCCCGGTCCAGCACGATCAGCCGGCAGGTCTGCGCATCCACGCCGGTGGAGAGCAAGCGCGAAGTGGTGACCAGCACCGGATAGCGGCTTTCGGGATCAATGAAATTGCCGAGCTGCGCTTGTCCTTCCGGATCGTTTCCGGTGATCCGCATGACGTAGCGGGAGTTTTCCGCGACCAGATCGGAGTTCTCGTTGACCAAGGCTTGCCGCATGCGGGCGGCGTGTTCCTGATCGACGCAGAAGACGATCGTCTTCTGATACGGGTCACCGCTTTCCTTCAGGAACTCCGTGACCTTGCGAGCGATGAGCTTGGTCCGGTCATCCAGCACCAAGGTCCGGTCGAAATCACGCGCGTTGTAGATACGGTCCTCGACTTCGTTACCTTCGCGATCGAGTTGACCCGCCTGCGGTCGATAGCCTTCGATGTCGCGGTCAACGTGAACCTTGATAACCTTGTAGGGCGCGAGGAAGCCGTCCCGAATGCCTTGCTTGAGCGTGTAGCTGTAAACTGGCTTGCCGAAGTAGTGGATGTTGGACGCGTACTGGGTTTCCTTGGGCGTTGCGGTAAGGCCGATCTGCGTCGCGTCGGAAAAGTGCTCTAGGATCTCGCGCCATGCGCTGTCCTCGGCCGCGCTGCCGCGATGGCATTCGTCGATCACGATCAGATCGAAGAAGCCGGGCGAGAATTCCTTGAACAGCTTCTGCCGTTCCTCAGGCCCTGTGATCGACTGGTAGAGACTGAGGTAAATTTCATAGGCCGTATCGACCCGGCGCTTCTTGTCCATGGCAAGCGTCAGCTCGATCTTGCTGCCGTCGTCGCGCTCGATCGTCTTGGAGTTGGCTGACAGCTTGGCCATGGCGGGGCCGAAGGGCCGGAAGTCATTGACCATGGTCTGGTCGACCAGAACATTGCGGTCCGCGAGGAAAAGCACGCGCTTCTTGTGCCCGCCCTTCCAGAGGCGCCATATGATCTGGAACGCTGTGTAGGTTTTGCCGGTTCCGGTCGCCATAACGAGCAGAACTCGGTTCTGCCCCTTCGCGATCGCTTCGATCGCGGCGTTTATGGCGTTGACCTGATAGTAGCGCGGCTGTTTCCCGCTGCCGTCATCATAATAATCTTCGAGGGCGATTTCCTCGCCCGCTGGCGTTAATCCCTTCCACTCCGCGTAGCGTCGCCACAGCTCATTTGGCGACGGGAATTCATCCAGAGCAAGCGTAGTTTCGCGGGTGTCGCCCGTGCCCGTCCGGTCGTGAAAAACGAATCCATCTCCGTTCGATGCGAATACGAACGGGATGTCGAGGGTCTCGGCGTATTCCAGGGCTTGCTGGATGCCGGCGCCTACCGGCTGCGCATTGTCCTTCGCCTCGATGATTGCGAGCGGGATGTTGGGTTTATAATAGAGGACATAGTCGGCCCGCTTGCATTCGCCACGAGAGACCAATTTACCGCGGACGATGATGCGGCCTTTGGTGAAACTCACCTCTTCCCGAATCTGAGTCATTTCGTCCCAGCCTGCCTGTTTCACAGCCGGCGAGATGAACTTCGTGCAAATATCGCGTTCGCTGAGCGCGTGTTTGTCTAACATGGAGCCCCACCTTGTGAGGCAGACCATAGGGTTCCTTCGAAAAATCGCTAGAGCACCTGCAGAAGACAACGCCCTATGGGCGGGCTCGTGCCAGATCAGTGTGACGTTCTGGTAGCCGTGCCGAGGTCGGCACCAGCGGGGTCAGATAGAGATGCAGCAATACTGCCTGAATGACAAGAAGTTGCCGCCCTGCTTTGCGCCCCAGATTCAGCCATCGAGGCGTGGCACCAATGATCCGGAAAGCTGCCGGGGCCGAGACCTCGCTGCTATCACGATTGCAGCGGAGCCGAGCAAGGCGGCTGCAACGATCACGCCAATTCCCACGAAACCTCGGGCAGTAACGGTTCCTTCGACAATGAAAGTGTCGCCTATCCGCAAAGATAGGTGCGCGTCACCGGTTAAAGGCGTGAAAGCGTCTGGTGGCATAGCTGCTTATAGCCCCTGCATCACGATTGAACATCATCGACGGATTGGCAGCAACGCGCCCCAAACTCGGAGCTTCAGGAGCGCATTTGCGATCCCGGAAGCGACTTTAAGCTTACGCGTGATCTGCCAATGCATTCTACGCTATCTAGCGCGCTCGCGATCGACTGAGGGGCGAACAGTGAGATCACTGCTGGACCTGCATCGCGACGGCGTCCACACCTCGGGCGATCGCCTCGTCAAAACGGGTGTACTGTACTGTCTTGCGGATCGCCGGCAGGCCGAGCGCCATCAATGAAACGATGCCTCGTCCGATCTGGAGTTCGTGCTGGCTGTCGTCCGGATTGCGGTAGTGGACCTCCCTGACGCGGTTGATGCCGAGGTCGCCGATGAGCATGACGACTGGGATCCCCGCAGCTTCCGCGATCTGCAGCTCGATGCCGAGCCCTGTGGACGGGAAGCTCGCGTCCGCGACGACAAGGTCAGCATCTTCGACCATCCTGCGATCCCAGTCGTAGCAAAGTCCCGCCTGGTCACCCGCCGATTTCGAGGCGAGCTGGGGGTCGCTGTCGACCAAGGCGTAGCGCACGCTCGTCACGCTCGGAACATCGCGCAGCCTGGCAGCCAGCGCGTGCAGGTATGAGGCATACTCGGCGAAGACGTCACGTGGAACGTGAGTCAGGCCGCAAGCGATGTATATCTTCACGAATGACCCCTCAGTTTGGTACCCTGACGTTGGGGATCATGATCTGATGCCCCGTCATCTCACAGGCTATCTCGTCCAGGAACTGGGACGGCGACATGGCTATAAATTCGCTGAGCAGCCAATTCTTTGGTCCGTCGAGATACGATCTGAGCTGCGAAGGCGTGTAACGGCAAATCTCGCTTAGTCGGTGCATCGCGATCAGCATCAACGTGATCGGGCTCCGATCGATTGTGCTCGCGCCGGTCGTTTTCAGGTACCACAAGGTGTGTGCGCCGTTAATGTAGTGGATGATCCGGCGGATCTCAGCATTCAGACCACTAAGCGAGGCGAGTTCGGCGTCGCTGGGACGGCCGGCCGCCGCCCAATGGATGGTGCGGGTCGACACGATGGTGGGTGGGCCTCCGACAACCTCCGTGACTTCCGGCGGCAGGCGCCTCCTGTAGATCTTCCAGTTGATGCCATCACCAATCTCGGCGTGGAGCGAGACCTGTCCAGATGCCGCGTCCCGCTTGAAGGCCGCCTGTCTGAGCGGGATGAACCGCTCGGGCTTGTTGGAATAGCTCAGACAGCAGGTGCGATGCACGCACACGACGTTGTACAGTATGTCCTCCAAGCTGTGGACGCGGGCGGTCTCCGTTTCCGCGAAGTAGGAGACCATCGCAGGCACGATGCCGTTCTGCTTGATCTTGACCCCCTCGTTGCTGAGGACAGTCTTACTGTTCGGCCCGCGCATCCTGTTGCCGGACACGCCATGATATGGATTGAACACGATCGACTTGGAGGCGAGAAGCGCCTTCGCGGCGTTCATGAAGCAGTAGTACAGGACCAGAGGCGATGACTCGATCGTTAGCCCCTGCGCTGCGCGATGAAAGTTTCTCGCCTGCCTCCAGTAGTGTTGCGCCTCGTCCTTCTTCTCCCTTCGGAGCCACAGATCGACATAGTCGAAGGGGTCCAGGGTGAGCACGGTCTTCATCCGAAAGTTAGATCCGTTGACTGCCTTTGTGAGCGCGATTGACCTCGCCCCGATCTTGATCTGTTCAGATGACACCGATCCCCCCGCCGCAAGCTATCCTGCGAAACCGTTCCTATTACGGAGCCTCGCAATTGTCTCGGCGCATCGCCGCTGCCGCCAGCGCTCGAACACGGGGCCGTGCTGAGCATGTCGCACGAGCGAAGTCCCAACGCTCCGCTCCGATGACAAGGACTGGGTAAGCGGCCCGCTAATGTAGACTGGATCAGCAGCGTCTTTGTCTGCTTCGAGTGCCTTTCGTATCGGTAGCGGACAGCCAACTGACGGCCCACAAATAGACGTACATGTCATCGGGGCTGGAACGGCAGCAACTGGGCCGGTAGCGGTCAGGCGGCTTTTTGGCACCGGATCGCGAAAAGCCGTCATCCCGTGATCAAAGTCTCGACTGTTAATCGAGTGGCCGGATCGAGGTCGTTTGCGGAACGGCAGTTCTCGGAGGAGCTAGGCACAATCAGGTAAAGGATCGTCTTCACAAAGCAAAAACGGGCAATGGCGGATCACGGCCTCGAGCTGATCCAGCGCTCGCTCCTTCACTGTCGTCGATCCACCTGCCAGTCGTACCGGAGCCCCTCAAACGCGGTAGTGGCGACATGGTCGGGAAAAAGCCTGCCCGCGATCTTTCGCCGATTGTCCCAACCAGGCTGCGTGTCGTTCATAACCATCTCGATCCGCTGCCTGCCAGAAGGTGTCAAGTGGCCAATGATCTCCCAGATGAAGTCGTGGAGCGCGAGGTAGTCGTCAAGAATCTCTTGCGGCCTATAGCGATCGATCAGCCGGATCCAATGCTGGCGGATTCGGTCCCCACCTGTTCTGAAAAGCGGTCTCTTGCCGTGGAAGTAGACGGTCTCGAGGGCGTCGCGCACCGGGTCCACGTTACCATGAATCACGTCGTTCCTCTTGTTCACAACCTGCCAGTAGCGGCCGAACGCGGGATTATTCTGCTGGAGTGGCCGGGCAAAGCCGACGCACATGTCCGCCATCGCGACCAACTTCTGGTTGAGGGGGCCCCGGACGAACGCCTCGAAGGCTGCGGCGTCCCGGCGCACCTCCTGCTTGATCAACACGGCGACTATCGGGCCGATGAACGATTCGAACAGCACCGGCATGAGCACGGACAGTTCCGTAGGCGCGGTCGTGATCGCGCTCATGAGCTTTGAGTGGGCCTTGTTATTGGAGTTGGCGACGAGCGATTGGGTGGTGAGCTTATCGGAGAGGATCTTGCGCTCGATTCTGGGCAGCGCGGTGTCGATCTCGTCGTAAAGGTCGGCGCATCGCGACGCGATCGCTTGGAACTGGTTCGGGAAGATGCTCCACTTCTCTAGGCTCGATGCGAACCGACCCTTCTCGCGCGCGACGCGGGCGAAGTCCTGTTTCAGCTTTGCAATGAACGCGAGGCACTTCGCGTCGCTAAGCTTGCCGTCGAACCAGACGTGCACCTCCTCCGAAGCGCCGACGAACATGAGATCCTTTTCGCCAGCCTTAAGGAAGAAGTCCCAGTGGAACAGGTTCGCCGAGTCTGCTTCCACCAAGATCGTCTGAAGGCCGTTGGGCTCCCCGAACCTCGCGTGCAGGTAGGTGTAGGCATCGAATGGAGAGATCGTCTCTTGGAGAACGAGGGACGACTTCCGCTTGCCTCGGGATTTCTTCTTTCCGCGAACCCTTCGATCCTCGATGAACGCCAGGCGCTCCTCGTCGGAAAACATGCGCCAAGTCTCAGGGTGGAGATAGGACATCCCTACCGTGTCAGCGTAGTGGCGTGGCGAGAGCGGGCCGCGCCATAACTGCTTGCTTGCAGGCTATTTTCGACGTTCGAAGAGCGCGCATCTTCACTGGGCCGCGTCGACTAGAAGCTCGCGATCAACCACCGCAGTGTGGACCAGGCGACCCTCTATCGAGCTCATCTTCTCAGGACGCCAAAAGGTCGCGCGGGCCGACATACCTGATGTGGAGACGAGCATCGACCTTTTCCACGGTGGCAACCGTCAATCCTACCCTCGCATGGTTTAATCCGACCTCAAGCTGGCCAAGTCGCGAGAGGTCGGCCCCTAGAACCACGGTCATATCGTGCTGATTAAACAGCTGCACCGGCGTGCCGTGCTTTGGTGCGTCCCCATCCCAACTCACCTTCGCAGACGATATCTGACGGGACCAAGTCTCGTCGTCGGCAGGCATTAGGCTCGCAAGGAACTGGAGCCACAGTCCGTGGGACGTCGTCGTGGGCCACTCCGGATCGAGCCGCCCCTCGAACACCTTCTCGCTCCGCAGCCACCGCTTGAGGCCCCGCATGTCGGTGAAGTCGCCACCGGTCTGCTCGACCGCCCGGATGGCAGCGACGCGAGAGCCAAACCCAGCCCGCATTAATACAGCCGCGGCCCGATTGAGCGTGCCCGTCTCGACAGCAGCGACGGCCACGCCCAGTTCGACGTCCTCCATCGCGATGCCGCTCTCGAGCTCGTCACCGTTTGCGATGGCGCGGACACGGACTGCCTCCATCGCCCACGGCAGGCGGTAGACGAGCGACTGCTCGACGAACTGAAGCACGGTGGCCTCGTCATCGGCGGCGAGGTCGGCGATCGTCTCACCCTTCAGCCACGCGGCCAGAACGTCACGCCAGTTTCCCGGCAGCTCGGGAGGAACGAACGGCGGAATCGCGAACGCCAACTCGGCGAAATCGGTGATAGCCTCGATCGCCGCGTCCTCCTGTCCCTCCAGGATCGCGCCGTTCGCGGTGACGAGAAACTGGTTCAGCTCGGCCGCCTGAGCGTCGAGCTCCTGCCCGGTCCCCAGCCCTATACCGGCAAGAAAGTATCCCCTTCGCTGGACCTGCGTGGTCTTCTTCCAGACGAACCGCGCGCGTGCCGCGAGACCTGCCTTTAGCACCCGCTGAATGATCATGCGCCGGCTCGCAAGCCGCCGCAGCCAGAGCGACGAGGAAAGCACATCGTCGAGCGTGGCCTCGAGCTCGTCATCAACCACCTCGCGGTCCCCCAGCATGCTCAGGATCGCGGTGTCGAGCGTCGTAAGGAAGCCCGCCCAGCGATTCCTCTCGATCGCCGTGATCTCTGCGGACTCGCTCTTGATCACCGGAAACTCCCACGCCGCATTGCCAGCGACGTATTCGATCAGCCTCTCCCCATCCCGCAGGCCATGCTTACGTACGATCCGGGCGAGAAGGGTCTGGACCAAGCGGAGAAGCCCGCTCTCCATCTCCTTGCCCTTCTCGTTCGCGATCATCGCCTTCCATGCGGCGCTACGCTTGGTCACCTTGTCGAACATCGGATATAGGACGAGTCCTTCGACGTCCACGAAGGCACGGCCGGCGCGACCCACGACGTTGCGGAACTCGGCGATGTCGATCTCCGCCCCGTTCCTGTTAAGTCCGTGAAAGATCAGCGTAGAGGCCGACAGGTTCAGTCCCTGCGCCAGCGTCGGCGAGGATATCGTAACCTTCAGCACACCCAGCCGCAGAAGCCGCTCGACCTCCTTGCGGAATGCTGTCGGCAGGGCGCCGTGATGTACCGCAACCCCGAGCTTGAGACATGTCAGCACAGGGCTGTCCTCGCCGAGCCACTCGGCACCGATCGCGACTGCGTTGTCGAGTATCCCGGCGTCATGTTCAAGGACCGACTGGATCGCGCCGCGCTCCGCCAGATCCACAATGGCCTCGGCGAACGGCTCGACCGACACTCTCAGCGGACAGAATATCAGGACCGAATGGTCCTCCGAGACGAGCTGCCAGGCGGTAGCAATGCAGAGCTCGCGCTGATCACCGGGATACATCTTGACCCGCCGCCCCTTCGGAAGGACGGGCGTAAGAAATTTTTCAATCCAGGGCTGCTCGGCACCGACTGTGATGTCGAGCCGGGCATGGTCATCCTTCCACAGGACCTCGCCGTAGCGCAGTCGCGTTGGCCGCCAATCTTTCTTCACGAGCCCGTCCGCTTGGTCGCGCGTGAGCCAGGCGGTGAAGTCCGCTAGCTGGTCCCCGTCGGGCAAGATCGCGGACAGGCAAACGATGCGTCGACCTGCAGCGTCGTCGCGACGGAGCAGCCGCTGGATCTGGACCTCGTAGCGGACCTCGCGCTCGGTCAAGCCGATCATGTGACCTTCGTCGAGAACCACGAGCCCGACGTCGTTGAGGAGATCGGGGTCATTCCGCAGGGCGAAATCGAGCTTCTCCGGCGTAGCGACGATGATATCGCTCTCACGGAGGAAATCCTCGTCGACCTCGCTCGCTCCGATCGCGCCGTAGAGGCTGGAGACGCTCTTTCCCAGAGGCCGGAACGTTCGCTGGAGCGAGACTTCCGTCTGAGCCGACAGGGCCCTCAGCGGCGTGACGAACACCACTCGCCTGCCCGAAGCCAAGCAGGCCAGAATGCAAAGCTCGGCGATGCGCGTCTTGCCAGCACTCGTGGGAAGCGAGACGACCATGTTGTCGGTGAGGTCGAGGGCTCGGGAGGCTGCCTCCATTTGCGATGGCCACAGGTCGATCTCGGCGCGGTCCCGCTTCATCAGCGTCGCGATGAACAACTCACGCAGACGCTCCCAATCTATCGCCCCGCCAACGCCACCGGCCCCACTGGTTGGCAGGCGCTCGTGAAAGCTCGACGACCACAGATCGCCCAGAAGGTGGATCGCTAGACGATGGCACCACCATTGCGGAACGAAACCGAGCTCCCCGGCAGCCTCGAGCCCTATTCTCAAGCGGGCGATCGCGGCCTCGAGCACGCCGCGCTCGCCGCGCTCGAACGCAAGCATGGCCATGGCGACCGCGCCCAGGAAGTGGTCGGACAACGCTGCGTCCACGACCTCAGCGAGACTATCCTCCAGCTCTGGCGAGTCTTCCTTCGACTCGACGCCGTCCTCGGGCTCCCGGATCTCCGAGAGCATCTCGATCAGTGTCTTCTCGCTACCGTTCGGCCCGAGGCGCTGTTCGGCGAGCATCGTGAAGAGGCCATCGAGGTCCCTCAGCATGAGCATCGCCAGCGCCCGCTCCGGCCGGGTCAGGTTCGCTTCCGTCAGCCCCTCGTGCAGCAGTGAGAAGGCGCGCGCCGAATACCGCGCGAGATGGTAGCAGGCGCCCGCCACGAGCCGATGGAAGTCGTGCTCCACGCCGGTCGGGCCTCGCGTGATCGCCGCCTCGATCGCCGATGCCGCGCTCTCGAAGGCAACTCGCGCCGAGTCGTGCTCAGCCTCTCCGTCGAGCAGCCGCAGCCCTTGGGTCATCAGCGCGTAGGCGTATGAGAGCAGATCGTAGGTGAGGAGCGGCGAGAACGGCGGCGCGTCGTCGGGCAGCGCTCCTTCCCGCCAGATCATCGACCGTGCCTGCCCCTTTGCGAGAAGATCATTCCGGAAACCGGATGCGGTGGACTCGCGGATAAGCTCCGCGACCGCCTCAGGACTTCTTGCCATCGGCGATCACTTTTCCGAAAATGCCCTTGATGAAGGACTGATGCGGCTTCACGCGAAGCCCGACCGCCACCTGCTTCACCTTGCCCTTGTAGGCCTGGAGGTCATCGGTCAGCAGCTTCGATGGGTCGCTGCCGGTGAACATGAACATCATGTGAGAGACCTGCTCGAGCTTGATACGCTTGCGGAGTTGATATTCGTCGATCAGATCCGCCGTCGCCACATCGCCGGTCTCGTAGAGGCGATCCGCTACGAAGGAGAGAGCATGCGGGGTTGGTCGGTTGTCGCTCGACAGAAGCGCCTTCCTCGCCTCTTCGACCGTCTTCTTCCCCAGTGATGCGCGGCTTTTCACCTCGCCCTTCAGAAAGCGCACTGTGACCGTTGGATCCGTTCGGACGGCCAGGATATCATCGCCCCGCATCGCCATTTCGCGGTGATCTTTCCAGCGGAGCTTGAGGACGCCCATCTTGTAGCCGGTAGATTCGCTGACGAAGCTGGAGGCGAGAATCTCCCCGATGTCCCCCGACCTGCTGCGTGGGCCGGTAGGGAGCTTTTTCAAAACGTATTCCGCCGCCTCCACCTTGCCGAGCCGGCCGAGGATGTGGGCGACGCGGCTTGCTGCGGCATAATGCCCCGGCACGACAGCCGCCAAGTGTGCGGTGCCGACGTGCAGCTTGGCCGGATCGGCCTCAAGGTAGATCAAATTATGGGACTTCACCTTGGTATCGGTGCGCCCACACCAGTCCTTTATCTTTGCCATTTCCACTCCTCGCATCCAGCTAGCATACGATGTGCTTGATCGCGACTATTGGAAGGGCAGAGAAGCTTCGCGGTGGGGCACTGGTAAAGTCTTAGATAAACATGATCCGTATCCGAGGTTGATGCTTCAAATGTCGGCTCTCGGGAACCCCGTCTCGATGGGTGAATGACCGGGTTTAGGGCGCGAAGCGGCCTTGCCGCGGCTGCGGTGCGAAGGCACGCGTGTCACTGTGTCGCGTCGAGGATGACGGCGACCGTTTCCTCCGGCTGGTCCCACATCGGAAAATGACCGCTGTGCTCGAACCAATGCATTTGGGCAGAGGGAAAGGCAGCCTTCGCCCGGGCCGCCTGCCTCGGCAGACACAGGCGATCATGGCGACCCCAACCGATGACGATCCGGCGCGACGGGTCGGCGGCCGGCCCAAGCTGCTCGGGCCCGGTCGACAGATCGCCCACCAGATCGCCGAAAGTCTTCGTGGTGCTCAGTGTTTGCAGTTCCGTTGCCACGATTGTCGGATCAAGTGCCCACGGCCGCGCAGACAGCTGCGCCAGCAACGCTGTACGTGTCGCGGCATTTTTACTCAGCGTTGGTAAAGCCGGTCGGATTGCGCGCAGCAGCCGCCCGGAGACGCCTATGGTCGTCCTGAAGAATGTGCGTTCCCACCCGCGCCAGAAACCACCGGGATCAAGCGCGACGACGGAGCCTACGCGACCACGGCGTGCCAGTTCGAGCACGATCCGCGCTCCCATTGAACTACCGACGACGTCGATGTCGTCAAATCCACGATCCGCGATATACCGCTCCACGCTGCCGACGAGGCCGTCAAAGGTGCCGCTATCGTGTTCTGCCGGGGTGGCTCCGTGACCCGGAAGGTCAATCGCAATCACCGTCCGTTCGGCGGTGAGCGCGTCCATCACGGTACTCCACGACTGCCAGCTCCCGCCAAGACCATGGACAAGTAGGATCTTCCGGCCAGTGCCGCGTTGGACTTCGTTCATTCAATGACACTCCGATGGATCCGCACCCTGAACGAACGGAGTTTCGCTTCGGCCCCGGTTGAAGGCTCCGGAATATTCGAGCAGCGATCTCGGCCCCTGGAACCTGCGGCCCTGAGTGCGCTCGCCTTCACCGCGAATGGCAGCTTCCGGACGGCCAGCCCTTGAAGACAGACGACCGTGATTGGGGCGCGTAGCCGCCATTCCGTGCGGCAACCCTGAACTTTTCTAACGCACTCGCGTCAGTGAAACTATTGGGCGACGGCGCATAATGATTGCCCTCGGGGGACGGCTATATAGCACCAGTCGCATTCGAGAAATGTCACAGCAAGGTTGCCGTTGTGACAGTGACAGCGTGCCACAGCGCCTCAAACGGGTGTCTGGTGGGTCCGCCGGGGCTCGAACCCGGGACCTCTCGATTAAAAGTCGCTTGCTCTACCGACTGAGCTACGGACCCTCACCAGCGCCACGCCGGTTAGGGAGCGCGCGCCGCCGGGTCAACCGTGCGTGTAGCTGTCGTGCTGAAAGTCCCGTGATCGGGTCGCGCCAGCCGGGGGTCAGGCCAACCATCGGGCCGAGCACGAAAGCGCGTTCGCGCATCGACTGGTGGGGTATGACGAGACCGGGCGAAGCCCAGGCGCCGCCCGACCAGGCGACAATATCCAGATCGAGCACGCGCGCGCCCCAGCGCCTGCCGCCGCGCCGGCCGAATTCGCGCTCGATATTCTTCAGGCGCATCAGCAGCGCGGGCGGCGCTGCGTCATCCTCGATCAGCGCCACGGCATTCGCATAGGCGCGATTCGACGGACCCAGCGGCGCGCTGGTGACGATCGACGAAGCGCGCCGCGCGCCGATCGCCGCGAGTGCCGCACGCACTTCCACGCGCGGGTCGCCGTGACGACCGCGACGATTCGAGCCGAGCGCGATCAGGTAGCTTTGCGTCATGTCGCGCGAGGCTCTACCCGAAAAGGCATGGACTACGCACTATCTCCGGGGCCGATCGCCGAACCACCCAGCGATTGCCCGCGCTGCCCGCGTCTTGCTGCCCTGCGTGGAGAGTTGCGCGTGGCGCATCCGGACTGGTGGAACGCGCCGGTGCCGGTGTTCGGTGATCCCGCCGCGTGGCTCGTCGTGATCGGTCTCGCGCCCGGCAGGCAGGGCGCCAATCGCACCGGCCGGCCGTTCACCGGCGATTTCGCGGGCGACCTGTTTTACGCGACTCTTGCGAAATTCGGGCTGAGCGAGGGAGAATATGCCGGAAGCGCGGATGACGGCCTGCGCCTCAACGGCGTCGCGGTGGTGAATGCGGTGCGCTGCCTCCCGCCGGAAAACAGGCCGACGCCGGAAGAGGTGCGCGCTTGCCGCGATTTTCTGAAAGCCGCGGTGCAGGGGCTGCCCGGCGCGCGCGTGTTCGTCGCGCTGGGGCAGATCGCGCATCAATCCGGCGTGAAGCTGCTTGGCGGCAAGCTGCCAAAGGCGCGCTTCGCGCATCTGGCGGAGCATCGCATGCCAGATGGGCGTATCCTGATCGATAGCTATCACTGCTCACGCTACAACCAGAATACCGGGCGGCTCACGCCCGGGATGTTTGCCGCAATATTCGAACGCGCGCTCGCATTGCGCACCGCCGCGCCGCCGAAAGGTTAAAAAATTATTCACTGCCCCGTGCGGGTCTGCGGGGTGGGCGTCGTCAAGACCAATGCAGCGGGCAATGGGGAGCCTGCTGCGCTGGCCGGGGAGGGCGCGACGTGTTTCAGGATTTCATGCACCCGGACGAGTTCGGTGCGACGAATGTCGAGGGGGGCTTTCGGTCGCGCGGCTGGTCTGTGCTGCTGCCGTTCTTCAACGAGCGGGATCACCTGCCGGGAACGGTTGCCAGCCTGGCGCAGCAATCGGAACCGCCGTTCCTGATCCTGATCGATAATGGCAGCACCGACGGCAGTGCGGAGGTGGCCGTCGCCGCCGCCCGTCAGCACGAACTGCCCTATCTGCTGGTGCATGAACGTCGTCCGGGCAAAGTGGCGGCGCTGGCCGCTGGGCTGCCGTTCGTGGCGACGCCCTATGTCGCGACCTGCGACGCCGATACCTGGTATCCGTCGCACTACCTCGCCGCCGGGCAGGCATTGCTCGAACAGGATGGGCACGCGGCGGCGGGGGCCTATTTCGTGTCGCGCAAAGCACGCCTGGCGGAGCGCATTGCCGGCGCGTTGCAGATCAAGCTGGTCGCGCGGCTATTTCCCGGTCAATGCCATGCGGGCGGGGCGGGACAGGTGTTTCGCACGGCCGCCCTGCGGCGGGCAGGCGGCTTCGATCCGCAGCGCTGGAATCTGGTGCTGGAGGATCATGAGGTGATGCACCGGCTGCTGCCCGAGGGATCGATCGGATATGGTGCCGCGATGTGGTGCGCGCCGGCGCCGCGCAAGCGGGATCGCGCGTCGGTGCGGTGGACGGTCGCGGAGCGGCTCTGTTACCTTGCGCTGGGCGCGCGGGATGGCGACTGGTTCTTCTACGAATATCTCGCCCGCCGCCTCGCGGCCCGGCAATTGTCGAGTGACCGGCTGCGCGAGCGGCGGTTCCAGCCTGCGGCCGTCGGCTTGTCCCCGTCAGGCGCGCCCGCGACGCTTGCCCCGGTGAGGGCTGTGTCGTGACGGCGCGGCTCATTCTCTGTGCGGACGATTTCGCCTTGTCCCGCCAGATCAGCGAGACGATCGCCGAGCTCGCGCGGAACGGGCGGCTGAATGCCATCAGCTGCATGGCGGTGTGCCCCGGCTGGACGCGCGATGTCGAACTGCTGAAAGATCTGCCGCGCCATGTCCAGATCGGCCTGCATCTCACGCTGACCGGGGAGCACCCGCTGACGGACATGCCTGAGTATGTGCCCGAAGGGGGGCGGATGCCGGGCATCGACGAGCTGACCGCCGCTGCGGCGCAGGGCAATCTGCCGCTCGAGGAGATCGCGAGCGAGATCGACGTGCAGTTTCACGCGTTCATCAAGGCCATCGGCCGCGCGCCCGATTTCGTCGATGCGCACCAGCATTCGCACGTGCTGCCGGGTATTCGCCCGCTGTTCCTGGATGCGGTCAAGGAGCATGCGCCGGCGGCGTGGATACGCGATTGCGGCGATCGGGTGAGCGCGATCGCCGCGCGCCCGTATCGCGGGAAGGCGATCGGCAGCGCGTATCACGCCCGTGGCTTGCGGCGCGCGGCGGCGCGGCGCGGCATCGCGTGCAACACGAGCTTCGCGGGGCATTACGATTTCCGCAGCGACTACGAAAATCTCTTTCCCAGCTTCCTGCGCCGGCCGGGCAAGATGCATCTCATCATGTGCCACCCCGGCGCCGGTGCGCTGGCGGGGGACGACATCGCCGATGCGCGCCCGCGCGAGGCGGCGGCCTTGCACCGGATGCCGATCGCGGACATGGCTCGCGCGCATGGCCTGGAATTCGACGCATGATGCCGCGCGCGCTCCCTCGCCTTTCGAGGGCGCCTGATGGCGGAACCGAGCCTGGTTTCGGCCTTCGGGGCGCAGCGCGCGTTGCTCTTGCGGATGCTCGCCGCGCGGCTCGGCAATGCTGCCGATGCGGAAGATGCGCTGCAGGATCTTTGGGTCCGCATCGCGTCGCTTCCGGCCGGGCAGGTGGACAATCCCGTGGCCTATCTGATGCGGATGGCCGGCAATCTGGCTACCGATCGGCGGATCGCGGCGCGGCGGCGCCGGCTGCTGGAAGCGCATTGGGTGGACGCGGGGGATGCGGCGCACGATCGGCCGACACCGGAGCGCGAAGCACTTGCACGCGACCAACTGCTTCGGGCGGACGAGGTGATCGCGGCGATGCCGGAGCGGATGCGCACCGCGTATCGACTGTTCCGTATCGATCACGTGCCGCAGCGCGAGATCGCCGGGCGGCTGGGCGTTTCGCTCAGCGCGGTCGAAAAATTGCTGCAACGGGCCTATCGCCGGTTGCATGCTTTGACGGACGGAGACGGCGATGACTGACATCGACGACACGATCCTTGATGCCGCAATCGCGTGGCATATCCGGCAAACCACGATGAACGAGCGCGAGTGGAGCGATTTCGTTTCCTGGCTCGAAGCCGATCCGGCGCACGCCCGCGCCTATGACATCGTGAGCGTGGCCGATGCCGCGCGTCACTCCGTGGTCGACGAAGTGCCGATCGCGGCCAATGATGACGAGCGTTCTGGCGATCGTGCGGCGCACGGCCGCTGGCGCGGCTTCGCGCTGGCGGCGGCATCGCTTGCGGCGGTTGTTGCTGGCTTGGTCGGTGTCACGGAGCTGCGCCGCACCGGCGCCACGCCGGTGGAGGTCGCTGCGGCGCAACCGCGCTCGCTGGCGTTGCCCGATGGAACGCAGGTCGCGATGGCGGCCGGCGCGCGGATGACGGTCGGCAGCGGCCAGCGTTCAGCGTCGGTGCAGAGCGGGCGTGTTTCGTTTCGCGTGACCCACGATGCCGATCATCCGTTCACGGTGCGCGTCGGCGACTGGGAGATTCAGGATATCGGCACGGTCTTTTCGGTCGCGAAGGGTGCGCGCGGCGTGGATCTCAGCGTCAGCGAGGGTTCGGTGCTATTCGATCCGGGCAACAATCGCATCGCGCTGCATGCGGGAGAGGCGCTGACGATATTGTCGGGGCAACGGGTGGTGCGCTCGCGGATCGATTCGGATCAGGCGCGGACGGTGGTTTTCTCCGGGCAATCGATCCAGTTCGTCGCCGAAACGATCAGCCTTGTCCTAGGACGGGACATTGGCGTCGACGAGGGCATCGCGCAATCTCCGTTCACCGGGATCGTCCGGTTGACGGGGGATCCGCAGCGCGACATGGCGCATTTCGCGGAGTTAACGGGAATGCGCGTTTCTCATGACGGGAATGGGTGGATCATCGCGCCGCAAAGGGCGCCGATGCACTAGGCTTGCCATTGCGCTGGCGAGCGCGGCGATGCTCGCCCCGGTCGTTTCCGCCGCCGAAACCGTCGTTGTTCCCTCCATGGCGCTCGAAGCCGCGCTTCTGCAACTGGCGGCGCGCAGCGGCACGGAAATCGTCAGCCTCGAACCTGGATTGCGCTCGATCCGCGTGACGCCGCCGCCAGCGGGTTTGTCGGTCGAGGCCGGCCTGCGCCGGTTGCTGCGAGGCACGGGGTATCGCGCCGAGCGGGTCGGGCCGCGCAGCTTTCGCGTCGTGCGCGCGTCTCAGCGGCGGACGATGCCGCGTTCGCCGCGCGTGGTCGGGCCAGAGCCTGACGCGGTCGACGACATCATCGTCACCGCCAGCAAGCAACGCGTGCCGTTGCAGCGCTTTCCCGCATCGATAACGGCGATCGTGCCGCAGGCGTTGCCGGGAAACGGCCCCACCTCCAGCTTGACGGATACCGTGCGGTCGACGCCGGTGCTGCAGACCACCGCGCTGGGGCAGGGGCGCGACAAGATCTTCATCCGCGGCATCGCGGACAGCAGTTTCAACGGCGCGACGCAGGCCACCACCGGCTATTACCTCGACGACGTCCAAATAAATTATTCCACGCCGGAGCCGGGGTTGGCGCTCGTCGATGTCGGCTCCGTGGAAGTGATGGAGGGGCCTCAGGGCACATTGTATGGCGCGGGCGCGATCGGAGGGATAATCCGCATCGTCCCGAATGCGCCGCAACTCGGCGTTCTGCACGGTGCGGCTGCCGTCAGTGGCGCGCTTACGGTGGCGGGGCAGCCGGGCGCGGACCTGTCCGGGTTCGTCAACGTTCCGTTTGCCCACGATGCCGCTGCTATGCGGCTGGTCGCGTATCGCTCGCGCGATGGCGGCTATATCGCCGATCCCGCTCTAGGGCGGCGGGATATCAACACAACCGATCGTGTCGGGGGGCGTGCCGCGCTTCTCGTTGATGCCGGCGATGGTTGGGAGGTGGATGTCAGCGGGCTGGGACAGCGCATTTCCGCCGGTGACGCCCAATATATCGATGAGGGCGGCAGAAGGCTTGTGCGCGCCGCACGGATCGCGCAGCCGTATTGGAACAGCATCCTGCTCGGCCGGATCAGTATCCGCCGGCGCTGGGCCAGCGGCCTCGAATTCGTGTCCGTGAGCGGCATCAGCCAATATGATGCGGAAGATCATTTCGACGCGACGCCGGCCAGCTCACCGCGCAACGGAATCATCGATTACACCACATCGCGCTCCGATCTGTTGTGGACATACGAGGCGCGACTGTCTCGATCGACGGCGGCGGGGGAGTCATGGGTCGTCGGGCTTGCCGTACTGCGCAACCGTGACGCCGAGAACCGCACGCTTGGGCCGGCGGGGAATCCGACCGAGATTATCGGCGTGACGAACGTTTCGCAGAACGTATCGTTGTTCAGCGAACTGACCGAACCGCTCACGCGCACGCTTTCCGCCACGCTTGGCTTTCGCGCTACCGAGGCGCGTGTCGATGGCTATCCCTCGTTGCGACCGCGAGCGGGCGATATGGTGCGCGGGCGGCTGACCCGACGTGTCGATCCGACGCTTGCCTTGTCGTGGCGTCTGGCGCCGTCATTATCGATCTACGGCCGCTATCAATCCGGGTTCCGCACCGGCGGCCTCGCCGTGGCGCGGGGTATCGGGCGTGTCGCGGAGTTCAAGTCCGATTCCATCGGGATGGGCGAGATAGGCGTGCGCCGGTTGCGTCAGGGGGCTGCCGGTGTCGGCTTCAACGCAGCTCTTTCCTATGCGCGCTGGAGGAATATCCAGGCCGATCTGATTGATCGACGCGGCCAGCCTTACACGAGCAACATTGGCGACGCCCGCATCCTGACGGCGGAGCTGAGCGCGGATTGGGTGCCGATCACGCCGCTGCGGTTCGATTTATCGGCGCTGTACACGGTCAACCGTGTCACGGGTCCGCTCGCCTCAACCTCGCCGGCCAGCAATCAACGATTGCCGAACACCCCGCCATTCAGCGCTCACGCAGGCATAAGCTATCGCTGGGATGCTTTCGGAGGAACGATGCGGTCGTCGGCCGCGCTTGATTATATCGGGCGCTCGGTGCTTGGCACGGGCCGTTATCTGGATTTCGCGCAGGGGCGCTATGCGGTGCTCGCGGCGCGGACCGAATGGTCGCGTCGCGATCTGACCTTATGGCTGTCGGCGGACAATATCACCAATAGCAGCGGCAACCGTTTCGCTTATGGCAATGCCTTCTCGCTGGCCGCGCGGGCGCAAAGCACGCCGCTGCGCCCGGCCACGGTGATGCTGGGCATGAAGATCGAGCGCTAGCAAATTAAATCCCGCGCCAGGGTTTGGCCTTGCGCGGGATCTTGGCGCCAATCTGCGACGCAGCCCTCAGTAGACGCGCTTCTTCGGCTTGATATATTCCGCGTCGTCCGTGAGCGTGTAATCGTGCACCGGACGGTAATCGATCGTGGTCGTGCCGCCCTTGCCGCCCCAGCCCTCGAACGTGGCGGTGGTGTGCTTCATCCAGTTCGCATCGTCGCGATCCGGGAAATCCTCGTGCATGTGTGCACCCCGGCTTTCCTTGCGATTCTCCGCACCCTTGATCGTCACGACCGCCTGGCCGATGAGATTGTCGAGCTCCATCGTTTCGATGAGATCGGTATTCCAGATCAGCGAGCGATCCGTGATGCCGATATCCGCCATCCCCTTATAGATCGCGTCAATCTTCTGGACGCCTTCCGAAAGCAGCGCGGAATCGCGGAACACCGCGCAATGGCGCTGCATCGTCCGCTGCATTTCAGCGCGAATCTTCGCGGTGGCCGAGCCGCCGCTGGCGTTGCGGAAATGATCGAGACGGGTAAGCGCCTGCTCCTCCGAGCCCTTCGGCAGCGGATTATGCGAGGTGTTCGGCTTCAGCGTATCCTTGAGGCGCAGGCCGGTCGCACGACCGAACACCACCAGATCGATCAGCGAATTGGAGCCGAGCCGGTTGGCACCATGCACCGAAACGCACGCCGCCTCGCCGACCGCAAACAGGCCGGCAACCACCGCATCGGGATCGCCATCCCGAAGCTGCACGACTTCGCCGTGATAATTCGTCGGGATGCCGCCCATGTTGTAATGCACGGTCGGCGTCACCGGCAGCGGCTGGCGTGTCAGGTCGACGCCGGCGAAGATCTTGCCCGTCTCGGTGATGCCCGGCAGCCGCTCGTGCAGCACCTTCGGATCGATATGATCGAGGTGGAGGTAGATATATTCGCCGTCGGGGCCAACGCCACGCCCCTCGCGCATCTCCATCGCCATCGAGCGCGCCACGACATCGCGGCTTGCCAGATCCTTGGCGGACGGAGCATAGCGCTCCATGAAACGCTCGCCCTCCGAATTGGTGAGGTAACCACCTTCGCCGCGTGCGCCCTCGGTAATCAGCACGCCCGCGCCGTAGATGCCGGTCGGGTGGAACTGGACAAATTCCATATCCTGCAGTGCAAGGCCAGCGCGCAACGCCATGCCGTTGCCGTCACCCGTGCAGGTATGCGCCGAGGTCGCGGACTGATACACGCGGCCGCCGCCGCCGGTCGCCAGCACGACGGCGTGGCTGCGGAAACGGTGGATCGCGCCGGTTTCCATGCACATCGCGATCACGCCGCGGCATGCGCCGTTTTCCATGATGAGATCGAGCGCGAAATATTCGACGTAGAAGTCCGCGTCATACTTCAGGCTCTGCTGGTAGAGCGCGTGAAGCATGGCGTGGCCGGTGCGGTCTGCGGCGGCGCAGGTGCGCTGCACCGGCGGGCCTTCGCCCATGTTCTGCATATGGCCGCCGAACGGGCGCTGATAGATGGTGCCGTTGTCGTTGCGGCTGAACGGCACACCGGCGTGCTCCAGCTCGTAAACAGCGGCCGGCGCCTCGCGCACCATATATTCGATGGCGTCCTGGTCTCCGAGCCAGTCGGAACCCTTCACCGTATCGAACATGTGCCAGGACCAGTGATCCGGCGAGTTATTGCCGAGGCTTGCAGCGATTCCGCCCTGCGCGGCGACCGTGTGGCTGCGCGTCGGAAATACCTTGGTGATGCAGGCGGTCTTGAGGCCGCTCTCCGCGATACCCATCGTGGCGCGCAGCCCCGAACCGCCAGCGCCGACGACGACTGCGTCATAGGTGTGATCGATGATCTGATAGGCGGCAGGCATTACGCAGCAGCTCCAAAAGCGACCTTGAGGATCGAGAAGATCGCGATCCCGGCGGTGACCGCGACAAACAGGTTGAGCAGGATCATCAGCACCACGCGGCTTTCCGCATGCGCATAATCCTCGATCACCACCTGAAGCCCCAGCCGGAAATGATAGAAAACCGACGCGATCAACAGCAGCATCGGCACCGCGACCCACGCCGAGGAAAGCCAGGTACGGACGCTGGCATAGTCATAGCCTGGCAGGCGCGCGATCGATATCATCAACCACGCCATGAACAACAGGTTCGTGCCGGCGGTGATCTTCTGATGCCACCAGTGCAGCGGGCCGTGATGCGCACTGCCAAGGCCGCGGACGCGCCCGATCTCGGTTCCCGATCCCATCACTTGATCCCCAGGTAGAGCCAGAACAGCACGGTCAGCAGCGTCGAGAAAACGAACGTGAGCAGCGCGAGCAGCCGGTTCGTCTTGAGTTCGAAGGCGGCGCCGGTATCCAGCACCAGGTGGCGGATGCCGCTCATCATATGCTGGAACAGCGAAAAGGTCAGGCCGACGCCTGCAACCCAGCCGATCGGATTGAGGTGCCCGGCCGATGTCGTGAACACGCTGAGAAACGTCGCATAGGCCTGTCCCCCGGCTGCGATCGCCGCCAACCACCAGACGAGAAGCGCGGCGCCGACGGTCGCCATGCCGTCGCCCGTGACGCGATGGAGAATGGAGGCCAGCATCGCCGGGCTCCAGCGATAGTGAAGCTGGAGCGGGCCGCTGAAGAGGTGCGGGCTGCGCGGGCGCGCGGGTTTCGAGGCCAAGGGCGTGTTTCCTGCGATGAGCCGACTGTTCGCGCGGGTCTATGAGACGGCGAGCGCGGGGATGCAAGCGGGGAAGGGCCAATCGTTACTGTTTCGTCACCGGCCTAACCAGCGGTTAACCAATGGCCATTAACCCTCCGCCCTGCCTATTGGATGGAGCGTTACCTTTGCTTACGGAACTGCCCGCAGCCGGATCGATCGCCGCGACGGTGGATATCGCCGGTCGCCTCAAGGTTTTCGATGTCGACGGCACGTTGCTCAGCACCAGCCGCGATGTCTGGACGGCGATCGAGCCTGAAATCCGGCAGATTTCCGCGGCCTATTGGCACCAATGGGTGCGATGCTTCGCCGATCAGCGCTCCTGGGCGCCGGACGAAACCGAGAAGATGATCGATGTCGGCTGTGCATTTCTGCGGAGCCGCTTTCTGGACACGGCGGGGCGGTCGTGGATCGAGTCGATAGAACGCTCGGTCGCGGCGGCCTATGCGGCGGACGTATCCAAGACGGCGCTGCTCTCGATGATAAGCGCCAGCGATCGTGCGGCGCTCGATGTGCTGATGCGGCGGCTGGAGCACAGCGATCCCCGACTCGTCAGCATGGTGGATACGCTGATGCGGCTATCGGCGCTGGAAGGTGAGATCACCGTCGCGATCTACTCCGCTTATCTGGAATTCAGTGAAAAGGTGTTGCGGGACCGGCTGGCAAGCGAGTTCCACGAAGGCATTACGGCCACCGTCGAAAGCGCCACGTCCGAGGGCGGGGCGCTACGCCTGCTCGCGTCGGGTGCGTCCTCTTCGACGCGGGGCGTATTGGGCAAGGCGAGCGAGGTGGCGGCTGCCGCCGAGCAGTCGGCCGTCGCGATGCGCGAAGCGGCGCTGACTGCCGCCGGCCTGATCCGTGCGATCGAGGATGCGCGCGGCGAGGTGGAAGTCGCCGCCGAGGTTGCCAATCGCGCCAGCGCGCAGGCGGGGGCCGCCGTTGGCGTGTCGCAGATGCTGTCCGATCATGCACAGTCGATCGAATCGATCCTCGGCCTTATTCGAGATATTGCGGGGCAGACCAATCTGCTTGCGCTCAACGCCACGATCGAGGCGGCGCGCGCCGGCGATGCGGGGCGTGGCTTCGCGGTGGTGGCGCAGGAGGTGAAGAGCCTCGCCAATCAGACGGCGCGCGCCACCGACGACATCGCCGCGAAAATCGCCGCGATCCAGTCCGCCACGCGCAGCACGGTGGAAACGAATGCCAGCATCAAGGCGACCGTCGCCGAGGTGGAGGATTCGGCCAGCCGCATTCGCGGCGCGATGGAGGTGCAGGCGCAAACGGTGACCGCGATCACCGCCGCAGTCGATGAAACCGCGCTCGCGGCCGATTCGATGTCGAACACGATCGCTGCGATTCGCGAGGATACCGAGGCGGTGGCCGGCGAGATTGACGCATTCGGCGCCGGATTCGATTCGCTTTCCAGTCGGCTCGCCGTGCTGAAGGCCAGCGCGGGCGATTTCGCGCGGAAGGTGGCCATCTGACGATCCTGATCTCGGCCGTGGCCTGATCCGCCGGCCGTCGCTATGGCCGGCGGCATGATCCATATTCTCGCTACCGGCACCTCGCGCGGCATCGGCGCCGCGATAATCGATGCGCTTGACAGGCCGGATGTCCGCATCGCGGGGCAGGGCACGTCAAGCGGCATTCCGGCTGACTTCGCCGATCCCGCCGCACCCGGGCAATTGTGGGACGCGGCGCTCGCCAAGCTTGGCGCGATAGACGTGCTTATCAACAATGCCGGCGTGTTCGAGGCGAACCCGATCGATCGCGAGGATATCGAGTGGAGCGCGGCGTGGGAACGCACGATGCGCATCAACCTGACCGCGGCCGCCGAGCTTTCAAGGCGCGCGGTGCGCCACTGGCAGGCGCGCGGCACGGGCGGGCGCATCGTCAACATCGCCAGCCGCGCGGCGCATCGCGGTGACAGCCCTGCGCACTGGCATTATGCCGCCGCCAAGGCGGGGATGGTCGCCATGACCAAGACGATCGCGCGCGGCTATGCGGCGGAGGGTATCCTCGCCTTCGCGATCTGCCCCGGCTTCACGATGACTGGCATGGCCGACGAATATCTCGCCAGCCGGGGTGGTGAAAAGCTGCTCGCCGATATTCCGCTCGGCCGGGTGGCGATGCCTGAGGAAGTGGCCGAAATGGCGCGCTGGCTGGCGCTGGAGGCACCGGCATCGATGACCGGTGCGGTGCTCGACGTGAACGGAGCAAGCTATGTCCGCTGAAAGCTGGAAGGTGACGCTGCCCTGCACCCGTGCGGAGGCCGAGGCGATCGACGCCGCCGCCGATCTGGCGATCGATGCGGTGCTGATGACCACCGAAGAGGTGGAGGATGACGTTGAGCGCTGGCGGCTCGACGCCTATCTGGAGCGTGAACCCGATGCTGCCGTCCTTGCGGCGCTGGCATCACTGGTGCCGAGTGCGGCGGGCACTACACCGGCGGTGGAGGCGCTGGGCGAACAGGATTGGGTGGCGATGAGCCAGTCCGGGCTGGAACCGATCCGTGAGGGGCGGTTCGTCGTTCATACCTCGGCGCATCCGGTTGCGATTGCGGCGGGGCAGCGCGCCTTCCTGATCGATGCGGGGCAGGCTTTCGGGACCGGGCATCACAACACCACGGCGGGTTGCCTGGCGATGCTGAGCGAGCTGGCGGGCGAGCGCTTTGCCAATGTGGTCGATTTCGGCACCGGCACCGGCCTCCTCGCCTTCGCCGCGCGGGATCTGTGGCCGCAGGCGCGGGTGATGGCGACCGATATCGATCCCATCGCGATCGAGGTGACCGCCGGGAACATGGCGGTGAATACGGTGCCGGCGATTGATCTTGTGGTCGCGGATGGCGCACGAGCGGCGGAAATCGAGGCGCGCGCGCCTTATGACCTGCTGATCGCCAATATCCTTGCCGGGCCGCTCGTGGCGATGGCGCCGGAAGTCGCGGCTGTGGCGGGCCCGCGCGCCACGATCGTGCTCGCGGGGCTGCTGAACGAACAGGCGGACATGGTTGTCCGCGCTTATGAAGCGCAGGGCTGCACTTTGGCAGCGAGCGATGTGCGTGGCGACTGGACGATCCTCCGGCTTCGCGCACCGACCGAGCGGCGCGCCGCCGCTACGAGCGGTGATCGCGAGGCGTGGAAGACCGACGGCCGCTTCGGCTAGGGGTAGGAGAGAGGGGATTCGGTCCATTCGCCGATCGCCTTCTCGATCAGTGCGTTGAGCGATGCGGCGTGGCGACGCCATGCAGTTGCCGTCGCCTCGCTCCATTCCGGGCGGGCGGCATCGCCAAGCGCGTCGATCGTCATGGTGACGAAATCGGCATATTCCTGCGCCGGCAGATGCCCGTAGTTGCGGTGCTGGAAAACAAGCTCCGCGATTTGCCCCCAGACCCAGCCTTCGCCCTGGGCCAGGCCAAGCATCCACGCCAGTGTTTCGCTGGTCATCCGCACGGATGTCGCCTCGACGTGCAGGAAGATTTGGCGCCGATCGGGATAACGCGCGAAGAAACGTTCGAACAGCGCCGCGCGCATCGCCGGTTCATGCGATGCGGCGGCGGCAAGGCTGCGCTGCATCAGATCCGCGTCGCTCCGCATGGCGCCAGTCTGTCGTCGTTTACCTCATTGTCAATGACGGGCCTTGCCCTGCGCATAGGCCTGGGTGCCGCGGGTGAGCACCTCGTCCTGCGGCACGAGCGTCGCGACAGGAATGTCCGGCTGCCCCCTGATCGCTTCGTAGAGCGGCGCGAAATCGGTTTCGACCGTCACCTTCAGCAGCTCGTCGAAACTCGGAATGACGAAGTAGTTCTGCTGAAAATCGTCGATCCGATAGTCGGTGCGCATCACGCGGGTGAGATCGAAGGCGATCCGGTTTGGGGAGGGATCATCGAGCGCGAACCTGCTTTCGGCGGAGCTTGAGACGATCCCCGCGCCATAGATACGCAGCCCCTCCGGCTCCGCGATCAGCCCGAACTCGACCGTATACCAATAGAGGCGCGCGAGATATTGCAGCGAATGCAGCCCGAGCGCGCGCTGGCCGCCCTTGCCGTAAGCGACCAGGTAATCGGCAAACACCGGATCGGCGAGCATCGGCACATGGCCGAACACGTCATGAAAAACGTCCGGCTCCTGAAGATAGTCAAGCTGATCCGGCCGACGGATGAAATTACCCGCGACGAACCGGCGATTGGCCATATGATCGAAGAACACATCATCCGGCACCAGCCCCGGCACCGCCACGACCTGCCACCCGGTCAGCTTCATCAGCCGCTCGGACAGTTCCTCAAAATCCGGGATGCCGGGGCGGGACAGCCTGAGTATGTCCAGCCCACGCAGATATGCGGTGGATGCGCGCCCCGGCAACAGCTTCGCCTGCCGCGCGAACAATATGTCCCAGGTCGCATGGTCCTCGGGCGTGTAATGCGCCCAGTTCTGCGGCACCGTCCAATCGTCGGCGGCACCGGGGGGAGGGCTCTGGAGGGTCGCGTCGGCCATGCAATCACCATAGCACGGCGCGACCGGCTGCCAAGATAGTAACAGATGAAATCAGTTTATGGGCAGGCGCCCATCATTCCGCCAGGCTGTGCGTCAGCGAAATCTCCGCGTTCATCAGCTTTGAAACCGGGCAGCCCGCCTTCGCTTCGTTGGCGATCCGCGTAAACTCGTCCGATGATATGCCGGGCACGTTCGCGCGCAGCTCGAGCGCCGATTTGCTGATCTTGAAGCCGTCGCCGTCCTTGTCGAGCGTCACCTTTGCCGTGGTGTCGAGCGTGCCGCGCGTATGGCCCGCGCGGGCGAGCGCAAAGCTAAGCGCCATCGTGAAGCAGCTTGCATGGGCGGCGGCGATCAGCTCTTCCGGGTTCGTGCCGGGCTCGTCCTCGAACCGGGTGGCGAAACCATAAGGATTGTCGGCCAGCGCGCCGGACTGGGTCGAGACGAAGCCCTCTCCGTCCTTCCCGAAGCCTTCGTACCGTGCGGAACCGCTGTGAGTGGGCATTGCATATTCCTCGTGCCTGTTTCGCCGCTACAACGGGCGCGACGCGAAAAAGCGCCGCGCCCGCGTAAATTTATCAGCGACAGCCGCGGCTGCCCGATCCGCGCTCTATCGCCCGACCAGCCAGTGCGCCCAGCGCAGCGCCGCCCAGCGTGCCGAGCGTGCGGTCGCCACGCGGGTCGATCGTGCGACCGACGAGCGCACCGGCGACGCCACCTACGACGAGCCCGGTCGTGCCGTCCGGCCTGCGACAGCGCATGCGGCCGTCATGTCCGCGCCATTCGCGATATTCATGGCGACCGCGCGCCTCGGCTTCATGCGTCGTCGCGATCAGCGTCGGAACGACCATCGCGGTGGCACCCACCGCCAGCATCAGTTTACGCACATCGTTACTCCCGTTGTTTGATGGTCACGAAAAGACAATGTTCAGATCATGGAATGCATCGTCTTAACCTGCGGCAACCGGCTGTTCAGGGTTAGGAATAATCCACGATATCCACGTTACGCACAGGGCAGGCGGCGCAGCCCGATCTTGGGCTGGCCAGGTTTTGTGCCGGCATCGTGCAAGACGAACGATGAGGCGGAGCGGAAGAATATCCCGTGGCGGATCAGCAGCTTGAACGCGCGGAAAAGCGCAGCGCGTGACCCATGGCGAGTCCCCCGGCTGGGCTGGCGGATGAATAACTTGTCCACAGGCCCGGCGATGAGGGCCGATTAGCGAAGATAAAGGCGGGTGCGGTCTTCCCGCTTGCTTTGCGGGCGCTGTTCGAATGCCGCGCCGCCCGGTGTCGTCACGACGCAGTCCTCGTGCTGGCTGTTGCGCTGGATCGCGAGATTTCGGCTGACCGGCGTTCACGCCGGCGTTAGCTAGCGCTGATGACGCCCGATCTTCTTCCCACGTTCGCACCATGGTTCGATCTTGCCGGGCTGGCGGTGTTCGCGGCCTCGGGTGCGCTGGCGGCGGCACGGCGCGCGCAGACGATGGTGACGCTCGCCTTCTTCGCGCTGATTACCGGCGTCGGCGGGGGAACGGTGCGCGATCTGCTGATCGGCGCCCCGGTATTCTGGGTGCATGACAGCCGCGCCCCGGCCGTCTGCCTCACGGTGGCGCTGGTGATCTGGGCGACACCGGAGAAATGGTGGCGTGGCGCCGCGCTCGACTGGTTCGATGCGGTGGGGCTGGCGGCTTATGCGGTCTATGGCGCGGCCAAGGCGCTACGTTTCGGCGTGCCGCCGCTCCCTGCTGCGCTGATGGGGGTGGTGACGGCGTGCGTCGGCGGCGTGATCCGCGATGTTCTGGCGGGCGAACCGTCGATCATCATGCGGCCGGAGCTTTACGTGACGGCGGCCGCGCTGGCGGCGGCGCTGTTCGTTGTCCTCACGCTGCTGGGCTTGCCGATGATCGGCGCGGCGCTGATCGCGGTGCTGGCCGGCTTCGCCCTGCGCGCCGCCGCGATGCGGTTCCGCCTCGCGCTTCCCGCCTATCGCGGCAGGCGCTGAGCGAACGTCACGCGCGCACGACGCCGGTTTCGGAGAACGGGCGCGGCTCTACCGGCGGGACGGTGCTGTCGTTCAGTTCGCACTGCCAGAAACCGACGTCGATCCAGCGGCCCTGCTTGTAGCCGATCTCGCGATACACCCCGGCGCGGCGGAAACCTACCGCTTCGTGAAGCGATATCGAGGCGTCGTTGGGCAGCGAAAGCACCCCGATAGCCTGGGTGAAGCCTTGTGCGCGAAGCGTATCGATCAGTGCCTCGTACAGCAGCCGCCCGACGCCTTGGCCAGACAATGAACCGGATACGTAGATCGAGGTTTCAACGACGTAGCGATAGGCGGGGCGATCACGGAAGCGCGTCGCATAGGCATAAGCGACTACCCCGGAGTCCTCGCCGTTTCCTGAGGTCGCGACGAGCCAGGGATAGAGACCGCCGGATGAGGCCATCCGTGTGCGGATCGCGCGCGCATCGGGCGCTTCGGTTTCGAACGAAACCGTGCCCGATAGCACATATGGCGCATAGATCGCCGCGATGGCGGCGGCGTCTTCGGATCGGGCGGGCCGGATGGCGATCAACGATTAGCTCCCTCTTGTTTCCCAGCCGGCCTATCTGCACCCGCCGCGCGAAACAACGGCGTCACAGCGAAAGGGCGTAGCTGTGCGCGTCGAATGCGCTGCCGGATCGTCCGCGATAATAGTCGCGCCGCTCCCCCACCTTCGCGAAACCGTGCGCGGTGTAAAGATGGACGGCCTCGTTGCCGGCGCGCACCTCCAGATGCAGGCGCGTGACGCCGCGTTCGCGCGCATCGGCGATCACGCCGCGCAACAATGCCGCACCGATCCCGCGCCGACGAAAGGAGGGGCGCACCGCGATCAGCAGCAACTCCGCTTCGTCCACGATCGCGCGCGACAAAGCGAAGGCCGCTATTTCTCCTTCGACGCGCGCCAGCGACAACCAGACCCCGGGCATCGCCAGGATGCCGAGGCACTGGCTGCGTGTCCACGCTTCGCCGAAGCGCGGATCGAACGCTTCTGTCATAACCGTATCGACCGCCTCGATATCGGGCGCGCCGCCGGCAGAAAGCTCGATCATGCGCAGCGACGTGCTCATGACGGCAGCTTGGCATCCGGCGCGCGTCCGTAAAGCGGGCGCGCGGGCAGCGACGTCAATGCCTCGGGGAGGAGTATCGCGCGGGCGGCGTCGGGGAGCGCCTCGTGCGCCGCCAGCCCGGCATCGAGCGGCGTGAGCCAGCGCACTCCGCTACCGACCGCAGGGCGACCGGCCAGCGCGTGAAGCGCCTCCATCGGCGGTAAAGACCGCAACGCGCCATCGGCAGCCAAGGGAGCGAGATAGCCCTGCATGAACAACTCACCGTGCCCGCCTTCCAGCACGACCGCAAGCGGGGCGGCAATGCCATCAGCGATCGCGGCAGCGGCGATCAGCGCGGTCGAGCTATAGCCGGCGACGCTTGCACCCCAGCCGAGCGCCAGGCCGCGCGCCGCGGCGATGCCCACGCGAATTCCCGTGAAGCTGCCTGGCCCGACATCGACCAGGATGTGCCCGGCGCGGCCACCATCGGTGAGTTCGGCGATCATCGGCACCAGCCGCTCGGCATGGCCGCGCCCGACCGTTTCGTGGCGTCGATCGAGCACACGCCCGCCCTCGATCAGCGCGACCGAGCAGGCGGCGGTTGCCGTGTCGATTACCAGTGTGCGCACGCTATTCCCGAGGTTCAGGCGATGCGGTTGAACTTTTCGAACGCCGGGCGCGGCAGACGATCGAAGATCGTCGCGGGATCGCCATGGCCGAGCGTCGAAATGAAGTTGGTCCGCACGTTCGGCTGGTCGGCAAAGAATGCCGCGTCCACCTGCGCGGCGTCGAAGCCGGACATCGGGCCGGTATCCAGGCCGAGTGCACGGGCGGCCATGATGAAATACGCGCCCTGAAGCGATGAATTGCGGAATGCGTGTGCCTCGCGCAGCGGCAGATTGCCCTCGAACCACGCTTTTGCGTCAGTATGCGGGAAAAGCTCCGGCAGATGCAGGTGGAAGTCCAGATCCATCCCGATCACGACGCTGACCGGCGCCTGCAGTATCTTCTTGCCATTAGTCCCCGAGCTGGCGGCGGCCAGCTTTGCCTTCGCCTCGTCGCTGACGCACCACACGAGCCGGGCGGGAAGCTGGTTCGCGGAGGTCGGCCCCATCTTCATCAGATCCCAGATCGCGTGAAGCTCGGCTTCGGATACGGGCTCGTCGGTGTAGCCATTGTATGTTCGGGCGGTTCGGAAAAGCTGGTCGAGCGCAGCATCGTCGAGAGGTTTTGTCATCGCGAATCGCTATAGCGTCGGCTGCGCGCCGTCGTCGATAGCCGGGTTGGGGAACGCAATGTTTCCGTTCGCGGGCTTGCATGGATAGGATGAGGTCAATGGCGGAACACATCGGTATCGATTTCGCGCGCATCGCGATCTCAGGCGTAGCGGAGCCGACAACGCGGGCCGTCGCGGTGGAGCGGCCGGTGGCGATCGAGTTCAACGGGATTGGCTATGCCGTGATGATGGCGACCCCTGCGGATCTCGACGATTTCGTGACGGGCTTTGCCTTTGCCGAACGGCTGGTGACGCACGCCGGGCAAATACTCGATGTCGATCATGTCGAGCATAGCGAGGGAGAACTGGTGCGCGTCACCCTGGTGGCGGATCGCGTCGCGGCGGTGGCGGAGCGGGCGCGGCATCGCATTGGCGAATCCTCTTGCGGCATCTGCGGCATCGAGAATCTGGAGCAGGCGATCCGCCCCCTGCCGCAGGCGGCTGGAAATTCGCGCGCGTCGACAGAGGCGATATTTCAGGCGCTGTCCGATCTGTCGGCGCATCAGCCGCTCAACCGCGTGACCGGGGCGGTCCACGCCGCCGCGTGCTGCACGGCCGCAGGACGCTTGATCGCGGTGCGCGAGGATGTCGGCCGGCACAACGCGTTCGACAAGCTGATCGGTGCCATGCTGCGTGCGGACGTCGATTGGGATGGGGGGTTCGCCTTGCTCACCTCGCGTTGTTCGTACGAACTTGTGGAGAAGGCGGCGCTGGCGGGGTGCCCGCACCTCGTCACCATCTCTGCCCCGACGAGCCTTGCGGTCGAGCGGGCACGGGCGTGTGGCTTGCGGCTAACGGTGCTCGCGCGCGCCGATGCGCTGCTGGAACTGGTGCCATGACATTGCTCGGCGTGGTGCTCGCAGGGGGCGGATCGCGTCGGTTCGGCAGCGACAAGGCGCGCGCGCTGCTGGATGGCATGACGCTCACCGATCATGCACGGGCAACGCTGGCGCCGTTCGTGGGGGAGGTGGTGGTGAGCGGCGCGGAAGATGTTCCCGATCGCCCGGCGGCCGGGCTGGGGCCGCTGGGCGGGATCTGCGGGGCGCTGCATTTTGCCGTTGCGCGCGGGCACAAGGCAATTGTGACGATCGGGTGCGACACGCCGTTCGTGCCGGCGGAAACGCTGGCGACGCTTGCCGCGTCGGCGGGTGCAAGCTTTGTCGCGGAGACGCCTATCATCGGGTGCTGGCCCGTGGAACTGGCCGATCCGCTGGAGCGCCATCTGCGCATCGACCCCAATCGATCCATGCGCAGATGGTGCATGATTATCGGCGCGCGCGCGATCGACGCGCCGCCGATCGCCAATATCAACCGGCCCGAAGACCTGGCCGCGCTCAGTCCTTCGGATAGGGGGAGTGGCCGCCCTCCGCGATGAAGCGATCGATCCGTGCTTCCAGCACCGGCAATGGCACGGAGCCGAGCGACAGCACCGTATCGTGGAAATTGCGGATATCGAATTTCGCGCCCAGCGCGTGTTGCGCCTTGGCCCGCGCCTTCAGGATCGCCTGCTCGCCAAGATAGTAAGACAGCGCCTGCCCCGGCCAGCCGATATAGCGATCGACCTCGGAAACGATCTCGCGCTCCGGCAGCGCGGTATTGTCGCGCAGGAATTGCTGCGCCTGTTCGCGCGTCCATCCCCGGGTGTGAATGCCGGTATCGACCACCAGCCGCGCCGCACGCCACATCTGGTAGGAAAGCATCCCGAACCGCTCGTATGGCGTGCGATAGAAGCCCATCTCGTCGCCCAGCCGCTCGGTGTACAGCGCCCAGCCTTCACCATAAGCGGAGATGTAGCTGTTGCGGCGGAATGGCTTGAGTGCCTTGTTTTCAGCCGCCAGTGGCATCTGGAAGGCGTGGCCCGGCGCGCTTTCATGCAGCGTCAGTGCGGGAAGCTGCGGCAGCGAGCGCGATTGCGGGTCATAGGTGTTGACGAGGTACACGCCCGGTCCGCCGCGTCCCGCCGTATAATATGGCGCCACCTCCGGCGGCACTTCGACGATCGCGAAGCGCTGGCGCGGCAGCCGGCCAAACCATTTCGCGGCCATGCCGTCGAAGCGCTTGGCATGCCAGGCCGCTTCCTTAAGCAACTGATCGCCGGTGGTCGGGTGGAATTGCGGATCGTCACGCACGAATTTCAGGAAAGCGGGCAGATCGCCCCTGAAGCCGGCATCGGTCCGCGCCTTCTCCATCTCCGCGCGGATCTTCGCCACTTCCGCCAGGCCGAACCTGTGAATCTCTTCCGGGCTCATGTTCGTGGTGGTGTAAACGCGGATGCGGCTTTGGTAGTAAGCCTTGCCGTTCGGATATTTGTCAGCGCCAAGCTCTTTGGTAAGCCCGGGAAAATAGCTGGTCCGCAGGAACGCGAGCAGCTTCTGGTGCGCCGGAATCACCTGCTCGGCGATCACTTTGCGCGCAGCGGCGCGCAGTTCGGCCTGCGTCGCCTGCGGGATCGTCGCGGGCAGCTTGGCGAACGGTTCGTAATAGGCGACCTTGGTCGGGTCCGTCGCGCCGGCGATGTCGGCGACGCCCTTGTCGCGGCCCTGCATCACGATCGCGGGCGGGGTGAAGCCGCGTGCAAGCCCGGCTTTCATATTGTCCGTTTCCTGAGTGAAGAAGCGCGGGATATCGCCCAGCCAGGAGAGGTAGGCGCGGTAATCACGCTCGCCGTTGGCGAAATCGGCGCGCGCGGCGGAGGGAAGGTCCGACCAGAAGGCGCTGTCGCCGTTCACCGGTTTTTCGAATTCGCGGAAGGTTTCGTCGTCGATCTGGCTGGCGATCTGCGCGCGATAGACCTGCCAGTCGGTCAGCGTGTCGGGCGAGAGCTTCCCGGATTCGACCGCATCGAGCTGTTTGAGCACTGCCTGCCAGTGGCTCAGGCGGCGCGCGTGGGCGGCGGCCGAATCGTCGGCGATATGCGCATCGATCGTGCCGGGCGCGCGCTCCGCGATCCCCTCCTTCTCGCGCCATGCCCACTCGTCTTGCCAGATACGGTCGAACTGCCGGTCGGTCGCATTGGGGGCGGGCGCGGCGGCGATGAGCAGCAGGGCTGCGGGAATGAAGGCGTGGTGCATGGCCACTATCGTGGCCGAAGCGCGATCGCCCTTCAAGCGGTGACCCGGCCTGCAAGTCCGCAGGTGACGAAGCACCGTTCGCGCGGTAAGCGCGCGCGATATGATAAAGCACGCCCTTTCCGTCACGCGCGACGCCGATTTCGCGCAATGGTATCAAACCGTCATCGCCGAAGCCGACATGGCCGAGGAATCGGGCGTGCGGGGCTGCATGGTGATCCGGCCGTGGGGATATGGGATCTGGGAACGCATCCAGCGCCTGCTCGACGATCGCATCAAGGCGACCGGCCACGAGAATTGCTATTTCCCGCTCTTCATCCCGCTTTCCTATTTCGAGAAGGAGGCCGAGCATGTCGATGGCTTCGCCAAGGAGATGGCGGTCGTCACGCATCACCGACTGATCGCGGACGGAAAGGGCGGGTTGATGCCCGACCCGGAGGCGAAGCTGGAGGAGCCGCTGGTCGTGCGCCCGACCAGCGAAACGGTGATCGGCACCGCATTCGCACGCTGGGTGCAGTCGTGGCGCGACTTGCCGGTGCTCATCAACCAGTGGGCGAACGTGGTGCGCTGGGAAATGCGCACGCGCATGTTTTTGCGCACCGCCGAGTTCCTCTGGCAGGAAGGGCATACCGCCCATGCCAGCGCCGATGAGGCGCGCGAGGAAACGCTGAAGATGCTGGAGGTCTATCGCAGCTTCGCGGAGGACGATCTGGCGCTGCCGGTGATCGCGGGCGAGAAGCCGGAGAACGAGCGGTTTCCCGGCGCTGTGGCGACGTATTCGATCGAAGCGATGATGCAGGACGGCAAGGCGCTGCAGGCCGGCACCTCGCACTTCCTCGGCACCAATTTCGCGCATGCGCAGAATATCCGCTTCCAGAATGCGGAGGGCGAGCTGGAATTCGCCAATACGACGAGCTGGGGCGTCTCCACGCGGATGATCGGCGGCATCATCATGGTGCATGGCGACGATGATGGCCTGCGCGTGCCGCCGAAGATCGCGCCGTGGCAGGTCGTGATCGTGCCGATGCTGCGCGATCAGCCCGAGGATGCCGCGATTGTCGATTATTGTCGTGCGCTGCAGGGCGAACTGGCGAAGCTTTCGGCGCTGGGCGAGCCGGTGCGCGCGCTGCTCGATCTCAAGCCCGCGAAGGCGGCGAACAAGCGCTGGGGCTGGGTGAAGAAGGGTGCGCCCCTGGTGATCGAGGTCGGCGGTCGCGACGTGGCGGGCGGGAATGTCTCGGTCCTGCGCCGCGACGCGCTGTATCGCGAGGATGGCAAGCTCGACAGCCGGATCACCCCCCGCGATGCGTTCGCCCGCGACGCGGCCGGCATGCTGGAGGAAATCCAGGCCGCGCTTCACGCCGAAGCCAGGGCGCGGCTGCACGATAATATCGCGCGCGTCGAGGACTGGGCCGGGGTTGAGGCGATGTTCGCCGAATCCGCGCGCAAGCCCGGCTGGGCGAACGTCGCCTGGTCGCGCCCGACCGGGGCTGCGCTCGATCAGGTGGTGGAGCGTCTGAAGGCGCTGAAACTGACGATCCGCAACGCGCCGACGGGCCAGGATGCGGATGGCGCGAGCTGTATCTTCAGCGGACAGCCAGCTGTCGAGCGGGTGCTGATCGGGAGATCATATTGATGGCGATCTGGACACACCCGATCGATCTGGCGCAACTCACCGAGTTGGGCGCGAAGGCGCTGCCCGGCCTCGTCGGGATCGAGTTCACCGATTATGGCGAGGACTGGATGCGGGCGCGGATGCCGGTCGATGCGCGCACGCATCAGCCGTTCGGCCGGCTCCATGGCGGCGCGTCGGTGGTGCTCGCTGAAACGCTGGCGTCGGTCGCCGGGTCGATGGCGGTGCCACCGGAAAAGGTGACGGTCGGGCTGGAGATCAACGCCAATCACCTGCGCCCGGCCATGTCGGGTCATGTCCACGCCACCGCCACCGCGGAAATGCTCGGTCGCTCGACCCAGGTGTGGACGATCCGCATCGAGGATGATGCCGGCAAGCTCATCTGCCTTTCCCGCATGACAGCCGCGGTGATCGACCGCCAGTAATCACAGGATATCAGCCATGACCACGACGATCCGCACCGCCGATCTCATCGAAAGCGTCGCCGATGCGCTTCAGTTCATCAGCTACTATCATCCGATGGACTATATCCGCGCGCTGGGCACCGCCTATGAGGCGGAGCAATCCCCGGCGGCAAAGGATGCGATTGCGCAGATCCTGACGAACAGCCGGATGTGCGCCGAGGGGCATCGTCCGATCTGCCAGGATACCGGCATCGTCAACGTGTTCGTGAAATGGGGCATGGACTGTCGGCTGGACGACATCTCGCGCAGCCTGCAGGAAGTCGTCGATGAAGGCGTGCGGCTCGCCTATCTTAACCCGCAGAACAAGTTGCGCGCCTCGGTGCTCGCCGATCCGGCCTTCACGCGCCGCAACACGAAGGACAATACGCCCAGCGTGCTGCACGTCGAACTGGTGCCGGGCTCGCTCGTCCACATCGACGTCGCGGCCAAGGGGGGCGGCAGCGAGAACAAGTCCAAGTTCAAGATGATGAACCCCAGCGATTCGATTGTCGACTGGGTGCTCGAGATGCTGCCGCAGATGGGCGCCGGCTGGTGCCCGCCGGGGATGCTGGGCATCGGCATCGGCGGCACGGCGGAACATTGCGTGCTGCTGGCCAAGAAATCGCTGATGGAACAGATCGACATGGCGACGCTGAAGGAGCGTGGGCCGAAGAACGATATCGAGGCGTTGCGCATCGAGATTTTCGACAAGGTGAACGCGCTGGGCATCGGCGCGCAGGGGCTGGGCGGCCTGGCGACCATCCTCGACGTGAAGATCATGGACGCGCCGTGCCATGCGGCGGGCAAGCCGGTGGCGATGATCCCGAATTGCGCCGCGACCCGCCACGCGCATTTCACGCTGGACGGCTCCGGCCCGGCCTATCTCGAGGCGCCGAAGCTGGACGAATGGCCGGACGTGAACTGGACGCCGGACAAGGCCGCGATCCGCGTCGATCTCGACACGCTGACGCCGGAAGTGGTTCAGAGCTGGAAGCAGGGCGACCGGCTGCTGCTGAACGGCAAGATGCTCACTGGCCGCGATGCCGCGCACAAGCGGATCAAGGATATGCTCGACAAGGGCGAGCAACTGCCCGTCGAGTTCAGGGGGCGCGTCATTTATTATGTCGGGCCGGTCGATCCGGTCGGCGAGGAAGTGGTCGGCCCGGCCGGCCCGACCACGGCGACGCGGATGGACAAGTTCACGCGCATGATGCTGGAGCAGGGGTTGCTGGCGATGGTCGGCAAGGCGGAGCGCGGCCCGGCGGCGACCGAGGCAATTCGAGATCACGAGAGCGCCTATCTGATGGCGGTCGGCGGCGCGGCCTATCTGGTGGCGCGCGCGATCAAGGGATCGAAGGTCGTCGGGTTCGAGGATCTCGGCATGGAAGCGATCTACGAATTCGAGGTGAAGGACTTTCCCGTCACCGTCGCGGTCGATGCGGAGGGCAACAACGTCCACCAGCTCGCGCCGCTGGTGTGGAAAGAGAAGATCGCGAAGGAGCATCTGCTCGTCGGGGCGTGATCTTCCCCGCCGGTCCTTTTGGCCATGGATGGACGCGCCCTTGCGCCGATCACCATAAATAATGTTATGGTGCCGCCAAACAGGAAAAAGGAGAGGCGGCTTGGATTACGAACAGATTCGCTATGCGGCGCAGGACGGGATCGCGACGATCACGCTGAACCGCCCGGAAAAGCTCAACGCATTCACCGGCCGCATGATGCAGGAGATGATCCACGCGTTCGACCGGGTCGATGCGGACGACGATGTGCGGGCGCTGATCGTGACGGGTGAGGGGCGGGCATTCTGCGCCGGGGCGGACCTGTCGGGCGGCGCCAAGACGTTCGATTATGAAAGCCGCGGCGATGAATCGCCGGTCGGGCCGAACGGCGAACTGCGCTATTCGAGCGACAGCGCCCGCGATGGCGGCGGTCGGCTGACGCTCCGCATCTTCGAGTGCCTGAAGCCGGTGATCGCGGCGATCAACGGCCCGGCGGTGGGCGTCGGTTCGACGATGACGTTGCCGATGGACATCCGCCTCGCCAGTGACAGTGCGCGGATGGGCTTCGTCTTCGCGCGGCGCGGCATCGTGCCGGAAGCGGCGTCCAGCTTTTTCCTGCCGCGCGTGGTGGGTATCAGCCAGGCGCTAGAATGGTGTTATTCGGGCCGGGTTTTTGACGCGGCGGAGGCGTTGAAGGGTGGTCTGGTCAAGGAAGTGATCCCCGGCGATCGGCTGATCGCGCGTGCGACCGAACTGGCGCGCGAGATCGCCGACAATACGGCGCCCGTCTCCATCGCCCTGACGCGGCAGATGTTGTGGCGAGGGCTTGGCTTTTCGCACCCGATGGACGCGCACAAGGTGGATAGCCGCGCGATTCTGTCGCGCGGGCGCTCCGGCGATGCGCAGGAGGGCGTCGCTTCTTTCCTGGAAAAACGCTCGCCCGTTTATCCCGATCGCGTTTCGGCGAACATGCCGGACTTCGTTCCGTGGTGGGAGGAGCAGAAATATAGCTGAGCGGTTATCATCCCCGCATGAGCAGGGATGACGACAAGCGGCTTGCGGCCGAAGCGGCGGTGCTGGAGGTGGATGACGGCATGCTCGTCGGCCTCGGCACCGGGAGCACGGCGGCCTTTGCTATCGCGGCATTGGGGCGGCGCGTGGCGATGGGGCTGAGGGTGGAGGCGGTCGCCACCAGCCAGGCCACAGCCGCCGCTGCCGCCGCCGCGGGCATCACGATGCTCGATTTCGCGCGGATCGCCGCGCTCGATCTCACGATCGACGGTGCCGATGAAATCGATTCGCGGTTGTTCGCGATCAAGGGGGCCGGCGGGGCGATGCTGCGCGAAAAGGCGGTTGCCGCGGCTTCGCGTCGAATGGTCGTGATCGCGGACGGATCGAAGCGGGTTACGGCGATCGGCGCGGCCAAGGTGCCGGTGGAGGTGCTGCCGTTCGCGCGCGCATCGGTGACAGCCGCGCTCGAGCGACTGGACGCGCGCGTGGCGGTGCGGCCGTCGTATCAGACCGATAACGGCAATATCGTCGCCGATTGCCGCTTTCCCGCGATACCCGATCCGCGCGCGCTTGCCGCGATGATCGCCGCGATACCGGGCGCTCTGGGGCACGGATTGTTCCTCGATGAGGTTGATGCGGCCTATATTGCCGCCGCCGGCATCGTTACGCGGCTGGAACGCGACCGGCCGAGCGATTAAGGGGGCGGGGAATCGGCAACCGCGTGCCCCTCCGGTGCGTTCGCCACCATGATCCCGAACGAGGCTTCCTGATGACCGACACCGCCACCGCACCCACCGGCATTCACGAGGACGGCAGCCCTGACCGTCTTGCGATCGATACGATCCGCACCCTGTCGATGGATGCGGTGCAGAAGGCCAATTCGGGCCATCCCGGCACCCCGATGGCGCTGGCGCCGGTCGGCTGGGCGCTGTGGACGAAATTCCTGCGTTACGATCCAGCCACGCCCGACTGGCCGAACCGCGACCGCTTCGTGCTGTCGGTGGGCCATGCATCGATGCTGCTCTATTCGTTGCTTCACCTCGCGGGGGTCAGGGAACTGGATCGGAACGGCAAGCCGACCGGCCAGCCCGCCGTCAGTCTCGCCGATATCGAGGCGTTCCGGCAGCTTGGGTCAAAAACGCCCGGCCACCCCGAATATCGTCACACCACCGGTGTCGAAACGACGACCGGTCCGCTGGGCCAGGGATGCGGCAACTCGGTAGGCATGGCGATCGCGGAGCGCTGGCTGGCGGCGCGCTACAACAAGCCCGGCTTCACGCTTTTCGACCATGACGTTTACGCGCTGTGCGGCGACGGCGACATGATGGAGGGCGTTTCCGCCGAGGCGGCTAGCCTTGCCGGTCATCTGAAGCTGTCCAACCTGTGCTGGATCTACGATTCCAATCACATCTCGATCGAGGGCGGCACTGATCTCGCGTTTGACGAGGATGTTGGCAAACGTTTCCAGGCATATGGCTGGAACGTCATTCATGTGGACGACGCCAACGACATCCCGGCGCTGACCGCGGCATTCGAAACATTCCGCGCCACCAACGATCGCCCGACCTTCATCGTCGTCCATTCGGTGATCGGCTGGGGATCGCCCCGCGCGGGCAGCGAGAAGGCGCATGGCGAGCCGCTGGGCGCGGAGAATGTCGCCAAGACCAAGCAGGCGTATGGCTGGCCGGCCAGGGATTTCTACGTCCCCGATGGGGTGCAGGAAGCGTTCGAGCAGGCGATGACGGCGCGCGGCCGGCCCTTGCGTGAGGAATGGCAGGCGACGCTCGCGAAATATGAGGAGGTCGAGCCGGATCTTTATCGCGAACTGGAACTGATCTTCGCGGGCAAGCTGCCCGATGGCTGGGACGCAGATATCCCGACCTTCGACGCCGACGAGAAGGGGATCGCCAGCCGCGACGCCGGCGGCAAGGTGCTCAACGCGATCGCGAAGCGCGTGCCGTGGCTGATCGGCGGCTCGGCCGATCTCGCCCCCTCAACCAAGACCGATATCAAGGGCGCGCCCTCGTTCGAGGGGAGCAACTACGGCGGCGCGAACTTTCACTTCGGCGTACGTGAACACGGCATGGGCGCCGTGGTGAATGGCATGACGTTGTCGGGCCTGCGCGGTTACGGCAGCACGTTTTTCGTATTCCTCGATTACATGCGGCCGCCGGTGCGGCTGTCCGCGCTGATGGAAATCGGCAGCACGTGGATTTACACGCACGATTCGATCGGCGTGGGCGAGGATGGGCCGACGCACCAGCCGATCGAGCAGCTCGCGATCATGCGCGCCACGCCGGGGATCGACACGATTCGCCCGGCCGACGCGAACGAGGTGGCCGAGGCATGGCGCGCAATCGTGCGCGACGGCCAGCATCCCGCAGCGCTGATCCTTTCCCGCCAGGCGCTGCCGACGCTGGACCGCGGCAAATACGCCAGCGCCGCTGGCGTGGATAAAGGCGCATATGTTCTCGCCGACAGCGCCGATCCGCAGGTTATCCTGATTGCCAGCGGGTCCGAAGTCTCGCTTGCGATCGGTGCGTACGAACAGCTGAAGGCGGAAGGAATATCCGCCCGCGTCGTTTCCATGCCGTCGTGGTTCCGTTTCGAGCGGCAGGATGCCGCCTATAAGGAAAGCGTGCTGCCGGCGGCGGTGACCGCGCGTGTCGCGGTCGAGATGGGCGCGGAAATGGGCTGGGATCGCTATGTCGGCGCGCGGGGCCGCACCGTCACCATGCACGGCTATGGCGCATCGGCGCCGGCGGCCCAGCTCCAGGACAAGTTCGGGTTCACCATCGCCAATGTGGCGAAGGTGGCGAAGGAAGTGTTGCGGGGCTGATCGTACCGCCGCGGCCTTGTGCCGTAGCGGGCGGAAACAGATATCGGTCGTATATTTGCGGATGGAGTGTGAAGCGATGGGACGCCTTAACGAGCTTGAGAGCCATGGTCAGGCGGTGTGGCTGGACTTCGTCGATCGCAAGTTCCTCGACGAGGGCGGGCTGAAGAAGCTGGTTGCGGAGGACGGCATCACCGGCGTCACCTCCAATCCGTCGATCTTCGAGAAGGCGATGGGTCACGGCACCGCATATGACGCCAGCCTCGCGGCTTTCGACGAGGCAAACCCGGACGCCTCCGCGATGGCGCGTTACGAGCACCTCGCGATCGAGGATATCCGGAACGCAGCCGATACGCTGCGCCCGGTCTACGATCGTCTCAACGCCAAGGATGGCTACGTCAGCCTTGAAGTGTCGCCCAAGCTGGCGGAGGACACCGATGGCACGATCGCGGAGGCGGCGCGGCTGTGGAAAGCCGTCGATCGGCCGAACCTGATGATAAAGATTCCCGGAACGCCGGAAGGAGTGCCCGCGATCGCAGCGACGATTTCGGCGGGAATCAACGTCAACGTCACACTGCTGTTTTCGATCGAAGCGTACAAGTCGGTCGCGCTCGCGTTCGTCGAGGGGCTGGAGCTGCGCGTCGCGAACGGCCATCCGATTGACCGCATCGCGAGCGTCGCGAGCTTCTTCGTGAGCCGGATCGACAGCAGAATCGATGACAAGATCGATGCCGGGGTCGGCGCCGATGAGGCCAAGGCGCTGAAGGGCAAGGTTGCCATTGCCAATGCCAAGGCGGCCTATGCATGGTATCGGGAGTTCATCGCGTCGGACCGCTGGCAGAAGCTGGCCGCCAAGGGCGCGATGCCGCAGCGGCTGCTGTGGGCATCAACTGGCACCAAGAACCCGGATTACCCCGATACGCTCTATATCGATACGCTGATCGGCGCAGATACGGTAAACACCGTGCCGCCGAAGACGCTCGACGCCTTCCGCGATCACGGCAACGTTGCCGAGACGCTGACGCAGGACGTGGATGGCGCGCGCAAGGTGCTCGCTGATGCGGAGCGGCTCGGGCTTGATCTTGCCGGAGTGACCTCGACGCTGGTGGAGGAGGGCGTTCATGCCTTCGTCCACTCGTTCGACGATCTCCTCGGCGCGATCGCGGCAAAGCATCCAGCCGCCGCCTGAAGGGGTTTTCCTGTCGGAACGATATCCGCGCCCGGCGATTGAGCCGGGGCGGAGTGGGAAGAAGGATCACCTATGAAAATCGGCATCGTCGGCCTCGGCCGGATGGGCGGCAACATCGCGCGGCGACTGATGCGCGGCGGGCACGAATGCGTCGTGTGGGATCGCAGCGCCGATGCGGTCAAGGAGCTGGCCGGCGAGGGCGCGATCGCGGCTGAGTCGCTCGATGACATGAGCGGCAAGCTTGCCGATCCGGCGATCTGGTGGGTTATGCTGCCGGCCGGCGATCCGACCGAGCAGACCATCGCCGCGATCGGCGCGAAGGCGGCGTCGGGCACGATCATCATCGACGGCGGCAACACATTCTGGAAGGATGATATCCGCCGTGCCAAGTCGCTGTCCGACAAGGGCGTGCACTATGTCGATGTCGGCACCTCCGGCGGGGTCTGGGGGCTGGAGCGCGGCTTCTGCATGATGATCGGCGGCGACAAGGATGCCGTCGATACGCTTGATCCGATTTTCGATACGCTCGCGCCGGGACTCGGCACAGTTCCGCGTACACCTGATCGCGAGGCTCATCCGGATGAGGATCCCCGCGCCGAAAAGGGTTATATTCACGCCGGCCCGGTTGGCGCGGGCCATTTCGTGAAGATGGTCCACAACGGCATCGAATATGGCCTGATGCAGGCTTATGCCGAGGGCTTCGACGTGCTCTACGGCCGGAACGCGCCGAAGCTGCCCGACGACGAGAAGTTCGATTTCAACATGGCGGACATCGCCGAGGTGTGGCGGCGTGGTTCGGTCGTGTCGTCTTGGCTTCTCGATCTCACCGCTGCGGCGCTGGCGAAAGACCCCAAGCTCTCGCAATTCTCCGGGCATGTCGCGGATTCCGGCGAGGGACGGTGGACGATCGATGCGGCGATGGAGCAATCCACCCCGGTCGCGGTGCTGACGACGGCGCTGTTTGCGCGCTATCGCAGCCGGATCGACGCGATGTATGGCGACAAGCTGCTTTCCGCGATGCGCTACGGCTTCGGCGGCCACGTCGAGATTCCGCAATGATGCTGGTGGTCTGCGATGTCGATGGAACCCTGGTCGACAAGCAGAAGAAGTTGACCGACGCCACGGCTGCGGCGGTGAAGCGCCTGCGTGCGGCGGGGGTGGAATTCACGATCATCAGCGCGCGCCCGATGTCCGGCATGATGCCGATCGCCGAGCGACTGGAACTTGACGTCCCGATGGGTGCTTTCAACGGCGGAATCGTTTTCCGGCGCGATGGCACGATCAGCGAACATCATATGGTGCCGATCGAGGTCGCGCGCGGTGCTTTCGCTGCTGCCGCCGAAGCCGCTGTCGATCGCTGGGTGTTCGCGGACAACCGTTGGTATGCTTCCACCGATCAGGGCCTTCACGTCGAGCACGAGCGGCTGGCGTCGAACCAGCAGCCGATTGTTCGTGCAGACTTCAGCGACTTGCTCGACCGCGCGGACAAGATCACCTTCGTCAGTGACGACGCGGCGCTGCTGAAGGATCTGGCCAACAAGGTGGAGCCGTTGGCCGCCGCCGCCACGATCGTCCAGTCGCAGACCTATTATCTCGATATCACCGCCGGGGCCGGCAACAAGGGCAACGGCATCACCGCGCTGACGCAGGCGATCGGGGTGTCGCTTTCCCACACGGTGGCGATCGGCGATCAGGCCAACGACCTCGCGATGTTCGCGCGCGCTGGCCGCTCGATCGCGATGGGCAATGCCACCGATGCGGTGAAGGCGCAGGCGGACGATGTGACAACCGCGAACGACGCCGATGGCGTCGCGCATGCGATCGACAAATTCATCCTTGGGAGAATGATGTGAAGCAACTCGTGGCGTTCGATCTTGATGGCACGCTCGCAGAAAGCAAACAGGCGATCCAGCCGGATATGGCGGAGGCGCTGGCGGAGCTGCTCGGCGTGGCGAACGTCGCGGTGATTTCCGGCGGGGATTGGCCGCAGTTCGACAAGCAGGTCGCCTCGCGCCTGCCCGCGCATGCCGACCGTGCCAGGCTGTGGTTGATGCCGACCACCGGCACAAAGCTCTACACGTTTCGCGACGGCCAGTGGGGCGTCGTCTATGCCGAGCTTTTCTCCGATGAGGAGAAGAAGAAGATTGTCGATGCGTTCACCGCCAGCCTGGAAGCGACCGGCTTCGTGCCGGAGCAGACGTGGGGCGAGCGGATCGAGGATCGTGGCAGCCAGATCACCTTTTCCGCGCTAGGCCAGCAGGCGCCGCTCGAGGCGAAGGAGAAATGGGATCCCGATTTCGCCAAGCGCAAGGTGATCCAGGCTGATCTGCGCCAGCGCCTGCCAGGGCTGGCGATCAACATGGGCGGCGCCACCTCGATCGACATCACGCGCGAGGGCGTGGACAAGGCTTATGGCCTCAAGAAACTGCGCGACGAGAGCGGCATCCCGCTGGATGCGATGATGTTCGTCGGCGATGCGATCTTCCCGGGCGGCAACGACTATCCGGCGAAGGAACTCGGGCTGGATACGGTGCGCGTGCGCGATCCGAAAGAAACGCTGGGTGTGATCGCCACGGTGGTCGCCTGCCAGAAGTGAAGCGGGGAGGGGGGTCAGTGCCCCTCCGCCGCGATCGCCCGGGCGCGATCGCCCAGCCGCGCCACGGCGGCGGCGTGTATGCCCGGGGTTGAAACCACCATGCCGAAGGCGCGCGGATCGGGCTTGTTGAAGGTGAGCGGCGCGCCGAATGCGTCACTGGTGGTGGCCCCGGCCTCCGACGCGATCAGCGCGGCTGCGGCGATATCCCATTCGTTGCCCCAGCGCAGCGTCACCACCAGATCCGCGCGATCATCCGCAACCATTGCCATGCGCAGCGCGATCGAATTGGGTTTTTCCACCGTCACCAGATCGCTGTCTACGTTGGGCAGCACATCGGTGGGAACGCGCGCGCCGGGGAAGATCATGCGATTTCCGGCGCGAACGCCCGCGCCGTTCAGCGTGGCGCCCGCTCCGGTGGCTGCGCGCCACACTTCGCCCCGCGCCGGCGCATCGAGCACGGCAAGCGTCGCTTCCCCCATCTCCACCAGCGCGATCGACACGGCCCAGCCGGGCCTTCCGCGGATATAGTCTCGGGTGCCGTCGATCGGATCGACCACCCATACGCGGCTGCGCGAGAGCCGTTCGGGATTGTCGGCGGTTTCTTCCGACAGCCACCCCGCATCGGGCAGCAATGCCATCAGGCGGGCGCGGAGCATGGCGTCGATATCGAGATCCACCTCGCATACCGGGCTGCCCGGCACTTTCTCCCACCGCGCGAAATCGGTGCGCCAACGGGCAAGCGCCATCGCGCCGGCCTCCCGGGCGATGCCCGCGACCGCGTCGGCAAGGCGCGGGTCAGCCACCGGCGACGGTCATCCCGTCAATGCGTAGTGTTGGCGCGTTCGTGCCGTAACGAAATTCCAGGTCGTTGGCCGGGGTCAGCTGGCGGAACATCTCCCGCAGGTTGCCCGCCACCGTGAATTCGGCCACCGGCCGCGTGATCGCGCCATCCTCGATCAGGAAACCCGCCGCGCCACGGCTGTAATCGCCGGTTACGCCGTTCACGCCCTGGCCGATCAGTTCGATGACGTACACGCCGCGCGCGATATCGCCGATCAGGGTTTCGACCGGGATGTGGCCGTTTTCCATATAGAGGTTGCTGGTCGAAACGCCCGGGGCGCCGCTGACACCGCGGGCGGCATGCCCGGTCGGCTCCAGCCCGAGCTGACGGGCGGAAGCGGTTTCGAGCAGCCACGTTTCCAGCACCCCGTCCTCGACCAGCGCCACCGGCGATACCGGCAGACCTTCTCCGTCGAAGGGGCGCGAGCGCAAACCGTGCGGACGATGCGGATCGTCGCAGATGCGGATTCCATCGGCGAACACTTTGGTGCCCAGCGCGTCGAGCAGGAAGCTCGTCCGCCGGGCGATCGACTGGCCCGATATCGCGCCGGTCAGATGGCCGAGCAGGCTCATCCCCACGCGCGGAGCGAACACCACCGGCATGGCGCCGCTTTCCACCTTGCCGGGATCGAGCCGCGCGACGGCGCGTTCGCCCGCTTCGCGGCCGATCGTTTCCGGCGAATCCAGCCGATTGCGATGGCGCGTGGAGTGGAAGGCGTAATCGCGCTGCATTCCGCCGCCTTCGCCCGCGATCACGCTGGCGGAGGTGCTGAAGCCGGTCGTGCCGTATCCGCCCGAAAATCCGTGGCTGGTGGCAAGCGCGATCACGCTCCGCGAGGCGCTGGCCCCGCCGCCCTCGCTGTTGGTGACACCGGGAACGGCGCGGGCGGCGTCTTCGGCGGCGGCGGCGATCTCGCGCAGCTCCGCTGGCGAAACCTCGCTCTTGTCCTCCAGATCGAGCGCGGGCGGCGTGCCGCGCATCAGCCGCGCTTCCGGGGCGAGGCCGGACCAGCGATCCTCCGGCGCCTCACGCGCCATCGCCACCGCGCGTTCGACCAGCGCGTCCATTGCCGCGGAGGAAAGATCGGAGGTGGAAACGCTCGCCGAGCGTTGCCCGACGAACACCCGCAATCCCAGATCCTCGCTTTCCGAACGGCCGACGTCCTCCAGTTCGCCGAGACGAACCGAAACATCGCTGGAGGCGTCGGCGGCGAACACCGCATCGGCTGCATCGGCGCCGGCGCGCATCGCCCGGGCCACGATATCCTGTGCGCGATCGCGCGCCTGGTCTGAAGTAAGCATCGCCGATGACTTAGGGCGAGGTTCCGCCGGATGCTAGTGCGGCAGCCGCCCCACGTTGCGCTACAAGCGCCAGAACCGCGCGCTTTTCCGCGTCACCCATCGTGGACCAGCGCGCGATCTCGTCGATCGTGCGGAAGCAGCCGAGGCACTGCCCGGTTTTCCGGTCCATCGTGCACACCAGCGTGCACGGCGATTGCGGCGCGCCGGTCGTCACGTCATGCGCCTCGATTGGCATGGTTGCCCGGCGCGACCCCGATCAGCTGGTTATCGATATGCTGAGGAAGCTGGGAACCGGCCCGTTCCATCCCTCGTCAGTCGCATGATCGCGCTGCTCGTGCCGACGACGCGGCGGTTGTGACGCATGTTCGGCGTCGCGGCTGTCGCTGCGCGGGGCTTCTGCCTCCTGCGCGCGCGCTCCCACGCTGCCGGCCGTGCGCTGCGCCGTCTGCTCGCCGGCGCGCTGGCCGCGATTGCGGCGGCGTGCGCGCGGCTTGTCGTCGGCAGTGGCGATATGCTGCTCTTCCGCATCTTTTGCAGGGGCGGCGACGCGGGGGATCTTCTGACCGGTGAGCTTTTCGATATTCTCGATATTCTCGGCATCGTCCGCGCCGACGAAGGTGTAGGCGATGCCTGTTGCGCCCGCCCGGCCGGTGCGCCCGATGCGATGGACGTAATCGTCGGGGTGCCACGGCGCATCGAAATTGAAGACGTGGCTCACGCCCTTGATATCCAGCCCGCGCGCGGCGACGTCGGAGGCGACGAGGATGTTCACGTCGCCCAGCTTGAAACGCTCCAGCTCCGCGATCCGCGCCGACTGCTCCATGTCACCGTGGATCTCGCTGGAGGCGAAGCCGTGCTTCTGAAGGCTCTTGTTGAGCTCCCGCACGGTCGTCTTGCGGTTGCAGAAGATGATCGCGGTGCGCACTTCCTCGGTCCGCAGCAGGCGGCGCAGCGTATCCCGCTTGTCGAAGGCGGAGCCTTTCACCGGCACCACCCATTGGGCGATGTTGATGTTGGTCGATGCGGGCCGCGCGACCTCGATCGTTTTCGGGTTGGTCAGGAAGCGATCCGCCAGCTTCTTGATCGGTGGCGGCATCGTCGCGGAAAAGAGCAGCGTCTGGCGCGTGGCGGGAAGCTTTGTGCAGATCGTCTCGATATCGGGAATGAAGCCCATGTCGAGCATCCGGTCCGCCTCGTCGATGACGAGCATGCTGCACCCGGTGAGCAGGATTTTGCCGCGCTCGAACAGGTCCATCAGGCGGCCCGGCGTTGCGATCAGCACGTCGACGCCTTTTTCCAGCGCCTTCACCTGATCGCCCATCTGCACGCCGCCGATCAGAAGCGCCATCGAGAGCTTGTGATATTTGCCGTAGGTCTCGAAATTCTCCGCGACCTGCGCGGCAAGTTCGCGCGTTGGTTCCAGGATCAGGCTGCGCGGCATCCGCGCGCGGCTCCGTCCCTGGGCGAGGATGTCGATCATCGGAAGCACGAACGAGGCTGTCTTGCCCGTTCCCGTCTGCGCGATGCCGATGATATCGCGCATCATCAGTACGGACGGTATCGCCGACGCCTGGATCGGAGTCGGTTCGTTGTAGCCGGTATCGGCTACGGCGCGGAGCAGTTCATCTGACAGGCCGAGATCGGCGAAGCTCATGGCAATTCCGAGAAAGAGCAATGGGTGCACCCATGGGTCACCCTGATGCTGGCGGAACGCGATTGCGCCGGAAAAGTCAAGTTTTTGTGCAACGCAGCGGGCAATGCGCCGGGCTAGCGACGGGGCACGAGCGCCCTGAAGTACGCGATTTCGCAACGCGCCCCCGATCGCGAGCGCAAGGCATCGCGTTTCGCACAGATCATTCCGTCTCCCGTCCGCTTCAGATAGAAGCCGGTATAGAACTTCAGCGTCGGGCAGGCGTCGTCGAGCTTGGCGCGCAGTCTCCGCCCGTCGATCGTTTCGAGATCGACGTCGCCCTCGTTCATCCTCGCAGCGACAATCGAGTCCGCCGGAACACATTTGGGCGCGGATTGCTCGCGCCATCTGGCGGGCGGCGGCGGCGCTGGACGGTATAGCGGACGGGGGGGCTCGGGCGATGAATCCACGCGCGGAATGCGGATGATCATCCGTTCGCGGATGATGACCTGCGCCCATTGCGTTCCCGCCATGTCATCCGCGTCCGGCGCGCGCGCGGATACGAGCAGCGGCATCGCGGCGAGGATCGGGAGCAGGGGCAGGGCGCGCTTTGACATGGGCAAACAGGCTGGACGTGAGCGATGGGATTTGAACGATACATGAATTGCGTGCGATAAATGCGACATGACACCAGCCCAGACCGCTCTGCTCGAAACGCTGGCGGGGCAAATCCCGGCCCGCGCGATCATCACCGATGCTGCCGCCATCGCGCCGCTGGAGACGGATTGGCGCGGGCGCTGGCATGGCCATGCGCCGGTGATGTTCCAGCCCGCCAGCACGCTGGAGGTCTCGACGATCGTCGCGGCTGCCGCCGCGCTGCGGGTTCCCCTCGTGCCGCAGGGAGGGAATACCTCGATGGTCGGGGGCGCGACGCCGCCGGCAGACGGCAGCGCGGCGATCCTCTCGACGCGGCGGATGAACGCGCTCCGCCGGCTCGATGCGGCCGCGGGGCTGGTCGTCGCGGAGGCGGGGGTGATCCTGTCCGATCTTCACGCTGCGGCGCTGGAGCGCGGGCAGCGTTTCCCGCTGTCGCTCGGCGCGAAGGGGTCGGCAACGGTCGGCGGACTGGTTTCGACCAATGCGGGCGGCACGCAGGTGCTCCGTTTCGGCACGATGCGCGGGCTGGTCGCAGGGATCGAGGTGGTGCTCCCCGATGGTCAGATCCATGACGGGCTGGACGCGCTCAAGAAGGACAATCGCGGCTATGATCTCACGCAGTTGCTGATCGGGGGCGAGGGGACGCTGGGTGTCGTGACCGCGGCGACGCTGCGGCTGGTGCCGGCGGTCGCGGCGCGCGCGGTCGCCTGGGTGGGGCTGGCGGACCCGGCCGCCGCGCTGGCGCTGCTGCGTCGTTTCCAGCGCGCGAGCAACGATGTGGAAAGCTTTGAACTGTTGCCCGGTGAATCGCTTGGCGCGGTGCTGCGCCATATCCCCGGCACGCGCTCGCCGCTGGAAAGCGCGCATCCGTGGCACGCGCTGGTCGAGGTGACGGCGGCCGATTCGCAGGCGGAGCCGCCCGCCGCGATCGTTGAGCGCGTGCTGGCGGCCGCGCTTGCCGATGGCGTCATCGCCGATGCGTCGATCGCGGCGAGCGAAGCGCAGGCCGACGCCTTCTGGCGCATCCGCGAATCGATTTCCGACGCGGAGCGCGCAACCGGCCCTGCCGCGCAGCACGATATCTCGGTGCCGGTGGAGGCGATGCCGCGCTTCATGATCGAGGCGGCGGCGGCATGCGAGGCGCGCTTCCCCGGCACCCACGCCTCGGGTTTCGGGCATCTGGGTGACGGCAACGTTCATTTCCACGTGCGCGCGCCGGCCGGTGCCGATGCCGCGCGCTGGTTTGCCGAAGAGGCGCCGGTGGTGACGCGCTTCGTCGGCGATCTGGTCGTGGCGGCGGGCGGCTCGATCTCGGCTGAGCACGGCATCGGGCAAATGAAGCTTGCCGAGCTTGAGCGGCTGTCCTCGCCCGCGCGCATGGCCGCGTTGCGGGCGATCAAGCACGCGATCGACCCGTACGGGATCATGAACCCCGGCAAGCTCGTCGCGCTTGCGCCGCGCGGGCAGGGCGAATAGGGCCGCTCGATCCGGGCCGTGTCGGCCTGATACTGATTTCGATACTGGAGAGAATGATGGCCAGTGCGCCGCAGCAGCTTCCGCTTTTCTACAACGGCCTGGAGCCGCTTTCGAGCGATCTGCACGCCAATTATCGCCTCCGGCCCGCCAATGCCGCGCCGTTCCTGCAGCATCAGCATGCGATCCCGGTAACGGTCGAGGAGTTTCCGCTGGTCCAGCGCTTCATGCCGATCGTCTTCACCGCGGGCGACGATGCCGTGCCGATCGCGCTGATGGGCCTGAACGAGGGCGTGAACGTCTTCATCGATGCGGAAGGGAAGCTGACCGAGGACAATTTCTACGTCCCGGCCTATATCCGCCGCTATCCCTTCATGCTCGCGCGTCTGCGCCCCGACGCGGACGAATTGTCGCTCTGCTTCGATCCGACCGCTGATACGATCGGCGCATTCGATGAAGGCGAGGCGCTGTTCGATGGCACGCAGCCGAGCGAATTCACCCGCAACATCCTGTCGTTCAACGAATCTTTCGAGCAGGCGGGCGCGCGCACCGGCGGCTTCGTGCAGGAACTTCGCGAGATGGACCTGCTGATGGAGGGCGAGGTTTCCATCCAGCATGACGGCTACGAGCAGCCGTTCGTCTATCGCGGCTTCCAGATGGTCAACGAAGAGAAGCTTGCGGATCTGCGCGGTGACCAGCTTCGCAAGATGTCCAAATCGGGCATGCTGCCGCTTATCTACGCCCACCTCTTCTCGCTGGCCCTGATGCGGGATATCTTCGTCCGTCAGGTCAATCTCGGTCTCGTGCCGCAGCCCAATCTGATTGTCTGAATGGAGATGACGACGCGATGACCAGACCGTTTGTTGGCGCTCGCTATTCCGGTGTGGCGATCGCGCTTCACTGGCTCATCGCGTTTTTCGTCATCGTCAATCTGCTCATCGGCATCGGGCATGATTCCGTGCCGATGCTGCGCGCGTGGATGCCCGGTCACAAGTCGATCGGCATCACCGTGCTTGTGCTCACGCTGCTGCGGCTCGGCTGGCGGCTGGCGCATCGCGCGCCGCCGCTGCCGCCTGAACTGGCGGGATGGGAACGAGCCGCCGCGCAACTTGTGCACGGCCTTTTCTATGCGGTGCTGTTGCTCCTGCCGCTATCCGGCTGGGCGATGGTTTCCTCGCCGGAGCACAGGCGGCCGCTGGACTGGTTCGGCGCGTTCGACATCCCGTTTCTCCCGGTTTCGCGTGTCACCGCCAATCTCGGCGGCGACGCGCATGGGGTGCTGGGATGGCTGATGCTCGGGCTGGTGGTGGTGCATATCGCCGCCGCGCTGCGCCATCAGTTTCTCCTTCGCGACAACCTCGTCGCGCGGATGCTGCCACGGTCTGGATGATAAAAGCGATCGGTTGAGCTAATTGCTCTTGAAACCAAATCCACCCATCATATGTTGTAGCCGTACAGCGCAGTGTTCCCCCCTTTCACGGCGCTGTATGACACGCTCAGGCGTGTCTCCTCCCTGAACCTTGGCCACCTCGCGTGTATTCGCGAGGTGGTTTTTTTTGTGGGTTACTCGGCGGCGAGTGCCGGCGCGGAATCGCATGCTTCGTCGGTCAGTGCGTCTATAATTCCGCGCACCAGTCGGACGATCGCGTCGAAATTGGCGCCAGGCTTGTCGAACGTGCTGTCAAGATACAGCGACCGATCGAGTTCGAGCTGAATGGCATGAATATGCGTGGCCGGGTTGCCATGCCGTTCCAGGATGTGGCCACCGGCGTAGGGGACATTGCGACTGTACCGCAGACCTTCCGTGCTCACGACCGATTCCACGCGGCGGACGAAGCGCACGCTGCTGGAGCGACCGAAGCGATCGCCCGTGACGATCCGCGCGTTGCCTTGCAGGATCGGCGGCATCGAATGAAGATCGAGCAATACTGCGCAGCCGAACCGGTCCCGTGCCAGTCTCAGCGTCTCGCGCAGCGCCGCGTGATACGGCCGGTGATCGGCGAGAATGCGCGCTGCAATCTCCTCGCCTGGAAAACGTCGTCGCCACAATTCGCCTGCCCGCGCCGTGCGCCGCGGTACGATTCCAAGCCCGCCACGCACCTTCGTGCTGGGTGCTCCCGGCGGCGCACCCTCATCGACGCCCGGATCACGCTCATGCTCTGCGCGGTTGAGATCGATCCAGGCTCGTCCCAGCCGCTGGATCAGCAGCGTTTCGCCCGCGCTCGCCGCCAGCGCGATCGCATCGACATGGCGGTCCTCCAAAGTGGCCAGGAGTTCGCTCGGCACGCGCAGGTTCGCACGCAGGGAGAGCGGATAATCGCGCCCCGCGTGGGGCACCGAGATTACCACTGGGCTTTCCGGTATTTCCGGGCCGACAATATCGAAGGATCGCGTCATTCTTGCATCAGCCTATGGCACAGCGCGACTGGTCGCAACGGGGCGCGGGCGGATGGATTTTCTTAATGTGTTGCGGCATATTGGCAGCCCCGACGAGGCACGGCCAGATACGAGGACCGACAACCCACCATGATCAGGATACTACTGGCCGAGGACGATCAGGTGATGCGCGAATATCTTACCCGCGCGCTTGAGCGTTCGGGCTATGCGGTATCGGCGGTCGATCGTGGCACGGCGGCGATTCCGCTGATCGAGGCGGAGCGATTCGATCTGCTGCTCACGGATATCGTGATGCCGGAAATGGATGGGATCGAGCTGGCGCAGAAAGCGGCCGATATCGCGCCGGACATGCGCGTCATGTTCATCACCGGCTTCGCGGCGGTGACGCTGAAGGCCGGCAGGGCGATGCCGCAGGCGCGTGTTTTGTCGAAGCCGTTTCACCTGCGAGATCTCGTGCTCGAAGTCGATCGCATGTTCGAAGCCGATAATGTGAGCGGCCTGAACTAAATCGCGCTGCGCCGCTTGCGTGGTCGGAATCTCCTCGCTAAAGGCCCCACTCCCGTGGGCGTGTAGCTCAGTGGTAGAGCACTGTGTTGACATCGCAGGGGTCGCAAGTTCAATCCTTGCCACGCCCACCATCGAAAGCCCCGCTGCCCGATCCGGGTGGCGGGGCTTTTGCTTTGATGGTCGGCAGTGGCCGATGAACATCTAACGCAAACGCTGTAGATATTGCGCGTCGGGCGTTTCGGATGTCTTGAAACCCAAGGCGCCGTCCGGGAACGGCAAAGCCCCTCTCGAACCGTCGCAGAAGGCTGCGGGCCTCGATCGTGCCGGGTTTGTGCCGATCTGCCGTTTGCGAAAGGCCGCCGGTTGCGGCCTTGGTGGAAGGGACTGGATTCGAACCAGTGTACGCTCACGCGGGCAGATTTACAGTCTGCTGCCTTTAACCACTCGGCCACCCTTCCAATGGGGCCGCTTCATCAAAGCGAGGGCGCCCAATGCCGAAGCCGGCGGTCGCTGTCAACGCACTGGTTTTCATGACCGACGCGCGGCATAGGGCGCGCAACAAAATAATTCCCGCAGGGAAGGGGTACCGCACATGCGCCATCTGTTGCTCGCCGCGACCGCTATTATCGCTACGCCAGTCCAAGCCCACGATAACGCAGACATCGCCAGGATCATTGACGAAGGCATAAGCCATTCTCAGGTGATGCTGACGGCTCAACATCTGAGTGACGTGATCGGCCCGCGCCTCACAAACTCGCCCGCTATGCGTACGGCGGAGGAATGGACACAGAAGAAGTATCGCGAATGGGGTCTGAAGAACGTTCACAAGGAAGGATATCTTTTCGGCCGCGGTTGGTGGATCGAGAAATCCAGTGTGCGGATGGTTTCGCCTCGTCCGATCCAGCTTACAGCGATCCCGATTGCCTGGACTCCACCGACGAAGGGCACGATCAGTGCCCCGATTTTCGTCGCGCCAATGCAGCGCGCACGCGATTTCGCGCAATACAGGGGAAAGCTCAGTGGCAAGATTGTGCTGGTTTCCCAGCCCGGCGCCGGATCGGAGAGTACGACGGCGCCATTCCATCGCTATACTGGTGATGAGCTGGCGAAGCTCGACGAATTCGAGCAGGCTAAATACGACCCGGAAGCCGACAAGCGGACGCTGGAGCGTTCCGACTTCGAGAAGCAGCGCGACGCCTTTCTGAAAGAAGAGGGTGCTCTCGCATATGCCACCATCTCGTATCGCGATGGCCTGCTGTTGCACGGCGAGGGCTATATGTTCGAGGCGGGTAAATCGCCGTCGCTGCCGGGCGTGCAGATCGCTGCCGAGGATTATCGACGACTCGCGCGACTTGCGAAGATCGCGGCCGCGCCGACGCTCGAAATCGACAGCGTGACGCACTATGACGACAGCGACGTCAAAGCGTACAACATTTTCGCAGAGATTCCCGGCACCGGTCCCAAGGCTGGTTATGTTATGGCCGGGGCGCATCTCGACAGCTGGGTCGCCGGGGACGGAGCGACAGACAATGGCGCGGGCTCCGCGATGATAATGGAGGCTGCGCGAATACTCTCCACCATTGGCGTGCGCCCAAAGCGCACTATCCGCTTCGCGCTGTGGAGCGGGGAAGAGCAGGCGCTGCTTGGCAGCCTGGCGTGGGTGGAAAAGAACCTCGCCACGCGCGGCGGGCCGAACGATCCGCCGCTGACGGGAGAACGCCGTTACTATGAATGGCCGAAGCGCTGGCCGATCAACAAGCAGCCGGGCTACGACGCGCTCGCCGGCTATTTCAATATCGACAACGGTTCCGGAAAGTTGCGCGGCATCTATGCCGAGAACAACCCAGCGGCGGCGCGAATCTTCGCCGACTGGATGGCGCCCTTCCGCTCGATGGGGATGACGCAGGTGGCGGTCGCGCCGACCGACGGCACAGATCACGTCTTCATGCAGGCTGTTGGTGCGCCCGGTTTTCAGTTCATCCAGGATCCACTGGACTATGAGACGCGCACCCACCATTCATCTGCCGACACCTACGACCATCTGAAGGCGGACGACATGCGACAAGGGGCGACGATCCTCGCCTCGTTTCTGCTGAACGCGGCCAATGCCGAAAAGCCCTTGCCGCGCTCACCGTTGCCGACCAAGCCGGTCGTTACCGATCCATTTGCTTACCCGGACAACAATTGATGACCCGTCGCGGACACCGCCCTTCCCAGCCCTCCGGCGGTCGCCCGCGATTCTGGGGCAGGCACGCCGTGATAGCTGCATTGGCGAACCCGGAGCGCGTGGTGCGCAAGATCTGGGGAACGCGTGAAGCGCTTGCGGCGCTTGATCTGCCGCCGGTGTTGCCGGTCGTCTATGCTGATGTCGCCGATCTCGGGCGGATGGTGCCCAATGATGCACCGCATCAAGGGCTGGTAGCCGAGGTCGACCCGCTGGAGGAAATATGGCTGGGCGATCTCTTAGAGCGGGGGAAGGATGATCGCCGACCTTTGGTGGTGCTCGATCAGGTCACTGATCCGCACAATGTTGGTGCCATCATGCGCTCGGCCGCAGCGTTCGATGCGCTTGGAATCATCACGCAGGATCGTCACGCGCCGCCCGAATCCGGCGTTCTGGCTCGCTCCGCCTCAGGGGCATTGGAAACCGTACCATGGGTGAGGGTGGTCAACCTTGCTCGCGCACTGGATGAGATTGCCGAAGCAGGTTTTTGGCGTATCGGCTTGACCGGCCGTGCCCCGCAGACGCTGGCTCAAGCTATGGGCGAGGCGCGCATCGCGATCGTACTTGGTGCGGAGGGCGAGGGGATGCGCCAGAATACCGAGGCGCATTGCGACCAGCTTGCAAAGCTGCCGATCTCCCCCAAAGTGGAAAGCTTGAACGTGTCCAATGCCGCCGCGATCGCGCTTTATGCGGTGACGGTGCGGGGATAATTTCAAAGGCGCGATACGGCGAAGTCGCGCCTTTGAAGCTTCTGCACTATCGCGGCTTCGCCGCTTAGTCTTCTTCGGCGATGCGGATCTTCAGTCCATCAAGTGCATCGGTGAACGGGATCTGACATGACAGGCGCGAGGTTTCGTTCCGGTCACTGGAAGAATCGAGCAGGTCGTTCTCATCCTCACTCATAGGCGGCAGTTTGGCCGCAAATTCCGGGTCGACATGTACGTGGCAGGTGGCGCAGCTACAGCAACCGCCGCACAGCGCTAGGATCTCATCGATGCCGCCGTCGCGGATAACTTCCATCACAGACAGGCCTGCATCGCCGTCCAACTCGCGTTCTTCCCCATTCCGCGTAACGACGATAAGCTTCGGCATCATGCTCTCCGTGAATTTCTCCCCGACCCATGCCTTCGTTCGCGCGCGCCTGCAATGGGGCTGAACAAGGAAGCGCTGCATTCAGCGATCGACGCGCTTGGCTCGATCGAGCCGAGATTTGCCGCTGCTCTTGCCCGCGTCGGCTACCCGGAGCCGCGGATTCGCGCACCCGGTTACGCCACCTTGCTGCGGACGATCGTGGGGCAGCAGGTGAGCGTGAAGGCAGCGGACGCGGTGTGGCGCAAGCTCGAGGCGCAGATCGGTGATCCGACAGATCCGAAAATCATCGCGCGTGCCAGCGATGAGGATTTGCGCGCCTGTGGTTTCTCGCGACAGAAATCGGGCTATGCCCGCAGCCTGGCGGAAGAGGTGCTGAGTTGCCGTCTCGATCTCGCCAACCTTCCGGCGGACGATGAAGAGGCGATTGCAGACCTCATTCGTGTGAAAGGGATCGGGCGCTGGTCCGCCGAAATCTATCTGCTGTTCGCTGAAGGGCGACCCGATATCTGGCCGGCAGGCGATCTCGCCGTGCAGATCGAAGTAGGGCGGATCCTTGGCCATGAGACTCGGCCTAGCGAGAAATTGACGCGAGAGTTGGCGGAGGCTTGGCGACCGTATCGCGGTGCGGCTGCAATCTTCATCTGGCATCATTACGGCGCTGGGAAGGACGCCGCTCCCGTCTGACCGGTGAGGGCGCGGGTTTCCAAACCTGCGTCTGGCAGAACATTGCGACGCAACCCTGCACGTTGAGCGAGCCATCGGGTTGCGGCTGCCGGTCGACTTGAATGTCTTGCCCCGACGCGGATCACAAATCTGGCCACGCCACTCCTTGCCGTTATCTGTAAGCCGGTAAAGAATCTGGATGCTGCGCATCGGACGCGACCGCAGAGCAGGATCGGGATACTTGATATCCCGCTCGTGGCTTTGCGTACTCGGCCTGACGATCGTGGCGAGCTTGCCGCACATCGGTGCGACACGTGGCGCGCGCGCGATGATGCCCGATCCGTCCGCCGTATGCTGCGTAGCGACAATAAGGGAGAAGACGGCGCGCTATCAGGGAAACCTGCCTTTGGGCAGCGCGCGGGCTGGCCGCTTTTAAGTGCGCTCCTCCGATAGCCAAATCGCGGTTGAACCACATCGTACCCTCCCGCATGGATGCGCGGATGAACCGGCTCCCTATCGACGTCAGGCGCTCGCTGCCGGAAAGCCATGGCACGATCACCGTGCCGCATGGTGCAGGCTTCGTGCGTAAGCTGCTTGCCTTCACTGGCCCGGGCTGGCTGGTGGCGGTCGGCTACATGGACCCGGGCAACTGGGCGACCGATATCGCGGGTGGCTCTGCTTTTGGCTACGCGCTGCTCTCCGTCGTGCTTCTGTCGAACCTGATGGCGATTGTGCTTCAGGCGCTGGCCGCTCGGTTGGGTATCGGGGCGGGAATGGATCTCGCCCAGGCCTGCCGCGCGCATTACCCTCGCGGTGTTGCGCTGGCGCTGTGGCTGCTATGCGAGATCGCGATCATCGCGTGCGATCTCGCCGAGGTGCTGGGTACGGCGATCGCACTGCAATTGCTGTTTGGCCTGCCGCTGGTCGCCGGCGTGTGCGTGACCGCGCTCGACGTTTTCCTAATCCTGGCGCTGCAGCGTTTTGGATTCCGGCGGTTGGAAGCGGTTATCGCCGCATTGCTCATCATCATCGCCGGCTGTTTCACCCTGGAACTTATCTGGGCGGGGCCGGACTGGCGCGCGGCTGCGGGGGGCGTGGTGCCAACTGCGGAAATCGTCCGCAATCCCGCGATGCTGTATATTGCGATCGGCATCCTGGGCGCGACAGTGATGCCCCACAACCTGTACCTCCATTCCGCCATCGTGCAGACGCGGGCGTTCGGGCAGAGCGAGCGCGACAGGCGCGAGGCGATCCGCTTGGCGACGGTGGACTCGACGGTTTCGCTAGGGCTAGCCTTCTTCATAAATGCCGCCATCCTGATCCTGGCGGCGGCCACCTTTCATGTCGCCGGGCGCACCGACGTAGCGGAAATCGCAGACGCGCACCGGTTGCTCGCGCCGATGCTTGGCGTGGGGGCAGCGAGCACGGTATTCGCCATCGCGCTGTTGGCGAGCGGGCAGAATTCCACTGTCACCGGAACGCTGGCGGGCCAGATTGTAATGGAAGGGTTTCTTCACCTGCGGCTGCCGGCATGGGCGCGGCGGCTGGTGACACGCGGACTGGCGCTCTTGCCGGCGATCGCGGTCGTGATGACGATGGGCGATGAAGGCGCGACGCGGTTGCTGCTATTGAGCCAGGCGGTTCTAAGCATGCAATTGCCGTTCGCGGTGGTGCCGCTGGTTGCCTTCACCGGCAGCGCGACTGTCATGGGCGCACATATCGCACCGCGCTGGCTTGCCGCCCTTGCCTGGTCAGTGGCGGGCCTGATCGTGCTGCTGAACGCGGTCCTGCTGTGGGGTATAGCTTTCGGCTGACGTCAGCCGATCAGGCGCGCCGCGATAGCTTCGCGCCGGGCGCCATCCACCTCCAGCACTTGCTCCGCATAGTTTTGGATGTTTCCGTGCCGCTCCCGAATCGAGGCGAATGCGGTGTGGAGATAATCGGCCTCTACCGACATTAGCGCGATGATCGCCTCGTCAGTCATCTGTTGACCATAGTTTGCGCGCATAGACGCTGCGGCGCTGGCAATGCGGCGCTCGGGATTGCCGGCGGTGTTCGTGAGCAGATAATCCGCCATGATATCGTCCTCACCCACGCCGAGCAGGCTGTGGAGCAATGCAGCCGCCAGTCCCGTGCGATCCTTTCCGGCCAGGCAGTGGAGCAGGCTCGCGCCATCTCGCGTGGCCAGCGCCTTAAAATAAAGGGTCAGCGTGCGGATCAGTACGTCGCGATATGGCATCGAGACGTAAAGCTCCTGCATCGCTGCACGAGCCTCTTCTGCTGTTGCGACCCCCTTCGCGGCCTGCTGATGAGGAGCAAGCTTGCTTCCAGCGGTCTCGCCAGGCGCGAACAGGACAGTACCGTCGAACGCGCCATGTCGGCGGCATGGCGCGACGCGACGCTCGCTATCCCCACGCAGATCGATGATAGTGGCGATCCGAAGCGACGCCACACCATCGAGATCGTCCGCGGTCGCATCGCCATGCTGGCCCGATCGCCACAATAAGCCGGCCCGAATCTTTCCGGACGGCGTGTGATAGCCACCATAATCGCGGAAGTTGTGGATACCCTGGAAGCTCAGCACACGCTCGTTCATGCGCGCTAGCTAACGAAAATATGTGACGATGTTAAGCGAGTCGGCTTAGGATTCCTCTCCGCGATACTTGATTTCCAGATAACGGCCGCGGGTCGCGAGCGTATCGAGATCGCCCTGCGCCAGCTCCTCCGACATTTGCCCGATCTCGCGCTCGATCAACTCCAATCCGTCAATTAACTGGCGATCGGGCGTCTTCCCGTTGCGCGGTGTAGCACGAAGCGCACGGGGAACGCGCTGGTAGTCGCGAACGAATTCGGGCAATTGTTCGCCTACCAGCCGGCGGATTTCGGCGGTCGCTGGTGTCTCTTCATGGAGCGCGGCCAGCTGCGCGCCCAGCGTATCCAGCCGCACGCCGATCCTGTCCGTAACCAATACCGCGGGCGCGGGAAGGCCGGGCCTTTGAGAATCCAGCCAACGCGCAGTTTGCGTCGGGAGCGCGCGGATATCCGTCTGGCGTAGCCGTTCAGGTGCGATCGGTGCATCGGCCGGCCATACCGCCAGCATCGCCGTCACCGCGAGCAACAGCGCCATCACCGCTGTCGCGCCCATGATGCCGAGCGGAACGATAAGGCCGATCACGAACGCGCCGCTCAGGATCGCTGCGTCGGCGATCGCGATCCGGGTCAACCGCTTGCCGAGCCGCTTCGCGCCAGCGCTGCGGCGACGACGGGTGAGATAGGTGGCGTCGTAGCGCGCGCCCGTGATGCGCTCATAAGCGGCGCGGGCGGCGGCGATCGTCTGATCGGAAGTGTCGCTCACACCGACTCCAGCTTGAAATTATCCTGCGGGGCCGAAACCTGGTTCTGCGCGGCTCCTTCGGCACGAGCGATATAACCCTTTGACTTCTCGACCTCGCGGCCGAGCGTGTCGACGGTCGTTTTCATCGAATCGAGCGCCTTCATCTTGAACGTGTCGATCGCGTCCATCGTGTCATAGATGTTCTGAAACGCTCGCTGGAGGGTTTCGAGCGGGATCGCGGAGGATGCCGCCTGCTCGTGGATGCGCGCGGTGTTCGAACGCAGCAGCTTGCCGGTAGAGTCGATGATGTTCGCGGTGGTGGTATTGAGCTGGGTGATCTGATCCAGCACCAGTTTCTGATTGGTCATCGCCTGCGCGACGGTGACGGCCGTGCGCAGTGCCGATACGGTGGTTGTGGACGCGCGATCGACGCCCTTGATAAGCTCGACGTTGTTCTTCTTGACCAGATCGAGCGCGAGATATCCCTGCACTGTCACCGCCATCTGCGTTAGCAGATCCTGCGTGCGCTGGCGGGCGTAAAACAAGGCGGTTTCGCGAATCGCCTTCGCCTTGGCCGGGTCGGTAGCGTCGAGCTGGTTGGCCTTGTCTTCGAGCCTGCTGTCCATCAGCTTCGATAGGTGGATCATCTGCTCCAGCCGGCCCATCGCCGACCACAGGTTCGCTCGCTCGGTATCGATCGCGGCATTGTCCATCAATAGCTCGTCCTTGCCGGAGGCGAGGCTGCGCAGGATCGAGGATATGTGCGTCTGGCTCGATTTGTAGGTATCAAAATAATTCCGCATCTTATTGCCGAACGGGATGATCCCGAACAGCTTCTGCGGCGCGGTAAGATTGCCTTTTCGGCCTGGATCGAGATCCTCGACTACGCGGCGAAGCTGCGCGAGATCCTTGCCCACGCCGGTTTCTTGATCCATTGCGCGCACAGGGCGATCGAGAAACCGGTTTGACTGGCCGGCCGCGTCGCGGATCTCCTTTGCTCCCATTGCGGTAATAGCATCGACACGCTTGCCGAATTCGGGCGAGTTCGCATCCTGCGCCACCAGTTGATCGACGAAATGATCGACCCGCTCCTCGAGCTTCGATTTGGTGCCGTCATCGACCGGGACGAGGCCGGCCGCCTGCGCGGTCGCGACCGTCGGTACGGGATCGGGCGGCGTCAGCTTCAGCGCAGGCTCTGCGTTGGTCGTCTCGGGTGTCGTCGCCATCTTTTCCTCCAGCGGTGCAAGAGCATGGCCTGCCTGCGCACCGCATTCAACTGTATTGCATATGTAACACGCTTGTGGATCGGTTCAACGATAACGACGAAGCACTGAAATTATTTCGGGACAGGCGATATCATCACGTCCAACGCAGCCGCGTCGCTCCCGGCGATCTGAAGCAGGTAGCGCCCCGGCTTCAGATCGAAATCCACCATCTTGCGGATGCCGCTGCATGCGGGGCCGTGGCTGTGCGCCACGGATGGCAGCGATTTGCCGTCCCGGACCACATCCACCCAGGCAGATCCGCCCAGCGCGACGCGATAGCGCCCGGCCTTCGTGGCGAAAAATCCTAGCAATCCGCCGTTGGCGCCTCCTTGGGGGAGCTTGGCCGGCGGGACGGCGTAATTGACCTGCGCCACGGGAAACAGCCCGGTCAGCGCGCGCGATCCTGTCGGGATCAGCGCCTTCGTCGTGTCGCGCGGGCGCAGTACGCTGGCGATCTGGATGGTGCGCGACCATCCCGACATGCCCGCGGGCGGAGCAGCGGGACCGGGGCAGGCGACGGAGTTGTTCACCGCAACCGGCGCGCCTTGCGCGAGCACCAAGAGTAACGGCAGAAGCGAGCTTGGCATCTTCGGGCTCTCCATGAAACAGTCATTCGCGCTGGGTCTAGCCGCAATGCAGCAGATGCGCTATCGGCGCGCACAACGCCGCGTGCTTTGCGGCCATTCCAGGAATTACGATGAATCTGCGCAATATCGCCATCATCGCGCACGTCGATCATGGCAAAACCACCCTTGTGGACCAGCTTTTCCGCCAGTCTGGCACGTTTCGAGACAATCAGCGCGTCGAGGAGCGCGCGATGGATTCGAACGATCTGGAAAAGGAACGTGGCATCACGATCCTTGCGAAGCCCACCTCGATCGACTGGGAGGGGATCCGTATCAACATCGTTGATACGCCCGGACACGCCGATTTCGGCGGCGAGGTGGAGCGCATCCTGTCGATGGTCGATGGCGTGATCCTGCTGGTCGATTCGGCCGAGGGGGCGATGCCGCAGACGAAGTTCGTAACCGGCAAGGCGCTGGCGCTTGGTCTCCGCCCGATCGTTGTGGTCAACAAGGTCGACCGCAGCGACGCGCGCATCCAGGAAGTGCTCGACGAAGTCTTCGATCTGTTCGTGACGCTGGACGCGACCGACGAGCAGCTTGATTTTCCCGTGCTCTATGCCTCGGGCCGCAACGGCTACGCCTCCACTGACATGCATGCCCGTGAAGGCACGCTGACCCCGATGTTCGAGACCATCGTCAGCCACGTCCCACCGCCCAACCTTGACGAGAACGCACCTTTCACGTTCCTGGTGACGTTGCTCGATCGCGACAATTTCCTCGGTCGGATCCTTACCGGCAGGGTGAATTCGGGCACGGTGAAGCTCAATCAGCCGATCCATGCGCTCGATAACGATGGCAAGATCGTTGAAACGGGTCGTGCATCCAAGATCATGTCGTTCCGCGGTCTTGATCGCGTGCCGGTTGACGAGGCGAGGGCTGGCGACATTATCTCGATGGCCGGCCTGACTGTTGCAACCGTTTCCAATACGATCGCCGATACCAGCGTATCCGAACCGCTCCATGCGCAGCCGATCGATCCGCCGACCCTGTCAATGCGCTTCGCGGTGAACGATTCGCCGATGGCGGGGCGCGAGGGCAGCAAGGTGACGTCGCGGATGATCCGTGATCGCCTGTTTCGTGAAGCGGAGTCGAACGTCGCGATCAAGGTGACCGAGGCCGCCGACCGCGACAGCTACGAAGTCGCCGGGCGCGGGGAGCTTCAGCTTGGCGTGCTGATCGAGACGATGCGACGCGAAGGCTTCGAGCTCGGCATCAGCCGCCCGCGGGTGCTGTTCAGCGAGGATGAGGCCGGCAACAAGACCGAGCCGTACGAGATCGTCATCATCGACGTGGACGACGAATATTCGGGCACGGTCGTCGAGAAAATGAACCTGCGCAAAGCCGAGATGACCGACATGCGCCCGTCGGGTGGTGGCAAGACCCGTATCACCTTCTCCGCCCCGTCGCGCGGGATGATCGGCTATCACGGCGAGTTCCTGTCGGACACGCGTGGAACAGGCATCATGAACCGGCTGTTTGAGAAATATGGTCCGCACAGGGGGAAGATCGAGGGCCGCAAGAACGGCGTGCTTATCTCGAACGGCGCCGGTGAGGCCAATTCCTATGCCCTCGGCCCGCTTGAGGAGCGCGGCATTCTCTTCGTCGGCCATGGCGAGGCGCTTTATGAAGGCATGATCATCGGCGAGAACGCCAAGACGGATGACCTCGAGGTCAATCCCATGAAGGCGAAGCAGCTCACCAACTTCCGCGCTAGCGGCGGCAAGGACGATGCGATCCGCCTGACCCCGCCGAAGAAGATGACGCTCGAACAGGCCATCGCCTATATCGACGATGACGAGATGGTGGAGGTGACGCCCAAGTCGATCCGCCTGCGCAAGCGGCACCTCGATCCGCACGAGCGCAAGCGTGCGTCGCGTGCCAAACAGGCGGCCTGACGGTTCGGCTTCGGCCGGAACAGCGGATTAGAAAAAGGGCGGGTTGGCTGATGCCATCCCGCCCTTTTCGTTTTGCCGGGCCAATCAAACCGGGGCGGGTCGCTCGGCGATCCGCCCCGGCTGACGATCAGTTGAACTTGCCTGATACCGAGACGCCGATGACGCGCGGCTCGTTGAATACCGCGGCCATATAATTTTCGATAACACCCTTGAGGTTTTGCTCGTTGGTGACGTTGCGCGCGAACGCGGCGATCTCATACTTCTTGTCCGGCGTGGTGAAGCCAGCCTTCAGACCGAGTTCGAGATTGCCGTTCGAATAGAATTCCCTCGTCCGGTAAAGCACGAAATTCGTGTAGCCTTGTACGTTGGCGTCGGCTCCCACGAAGAAGTTGCCGCCATTGCCGAGCGGGATGTCATACCGCACCGCGCCGTCGATATTGAACGTCGGGGCATTGGGGAGCGGGTTGCCGTTGATCGAGGCGAAATAGGTCGTGCCCGTGCCGCTGCCCTTTGTGAAGGCGATCGGGTTGAGCACCGTGCAGACCATTACGCCGTTGAGGCTGCAAACCTGCGCATAGGCGTTGGGATCCTTGATCTTGGAATGCAGCGCGCTGCCGCCCAGGGTGAAGGTGATGTTGCGGATCGGCCGCCACTCCGCCTCCGCCTCGATGCCATAGGCATTCGCATGATTGGCATTGAACAACACGCCCGATCCGTTGCTGTCGTTACCGTTCAGCTGGATATTCTTGACGGTGTAGGCAAAGGCGGTGGCGTTGAAGCGCAGGTTGGACGTTGGCTGCGATTTGAAGCCCGCTTCGTACGACATGATCGTCTCTGAATCAGCGGTGGTGAACGGCGAGTTGAATACCGCCGAACGCCCCTGGATCGTCGGGCCACGGAAACCGCGTGCCACTCGGGCATAAAGGTTAACGGACGGATCGATCGCGTACAGCGCCGAGATGTCCCAGCTCGGTTCCTTGCCGACAAGCCGCACATCAGTCGGCGCGGTCGGGTTGAACCGCTTGAACTGGTCAACCGTCCCGGTCGGGTCGAACACGGGCTTGATCAGGGCGGTGCGTTTGCGATCCTCTGTGTAACGCGCGCCGGCGGTCAGCGTCAGCTTGTCGATCGTATAGCTGGCCTGACCGAACACCGCCCATGACGTGTTAACGTCGCGCAGACGGACCCAGTTGTTCGGGTTGTTGGCGGGTGGCGTAAGGAAATAGGTCCGCTGGTAGAAGTCGGTAATGTCGCGACTGTCGAAGTAGAAGCCGCCGAACTGCCATTTGAAGGGCGAGTTGCCACTGGAGGCGAGTCGCAATTCCTGCGTCCACTGGTCCAGCCCGCGCAGATAACCTTCACTCTGCCCAAAGCCGTTGGGGTTGCCGTTGAACGGATAGTTCGCGGCAGCGCCGCCGTCCGTATCGCCACGGCTATAGCCCGAGGAGTGCTCATAGGCGGTTATCGAGGTCAGCGTCGCGCCGCCGAAATTCCACGCTGCGCGAACGGAGGCGCCCTGCGTCTTGTAGGCCTGCGGATTGTTCGCGGCTTCGTCATAGGAAACCACATCGCGCGGCTCGGCCTGGACGTTGTTCGAGCCCTTCCTGAGCGCGGCGCGGTGGAACAGGGTCGACGTGCCGTCATAGTCGCGGACATGGCCCGAGACATCGACCGAGAAACTGTCGGACGGGGTGAACAGCAATTGAAGGCGGGCGTTGCGGTCGTTGAAGCCGCCCATCACATCCTTGCCGCCCTTGGTGCCGTCCGCGCTGGAGCCGGTGTAGTTGTTGCTGACCCAGTTGTCGCGGTGCTGCCATAGGCCAGAGACGCGGAAGGCGAGCTTGTCCGCGATAATCGGCCCGCCGAGGCCCACGTCCGCCGAAACCGTGTTGTACGTGCCCCATGAGGCGGAGCCCCGACCTTCCCAGTCCATCGTCGGCTTGTTCGTGTCGAACTTGATGATGCCGGCGGTTGTATTGCGGCCGAACAGCGAGCCCTGCGGGCCGCGCAACACTTCGACCTGCGCCACGTCGTAGACCGGGTTGGACTTCAGCACGACGTGCTCCAGCACCACATCGTCCTGGATGATCGATACCGGTTGCGATGCGCCGAGGTAGAAATCGACGTTGCCGAGGCCGCGGATGTAGAAGCGCGGGAAGATCCGGCCGGTCGTCGTCTCGATATAAAGGCTGGGTACGCGGCCAGAGAGCGCCAGGATGTCTTCGCCGGCGGACTGAAAGGTCCGCAGGTCCGTGCCGCTGACGGCGGCCACGGAGACCGGTACGCGCTGAAGGTTTTCGCTGCGTCGCTCGGCCGTGACGACGATGTCGCTCAATCCCTCGCTATCCGAGGCGGCAGGGGCGACGTTATCGACGGCCTGGGCATTCGCGGGAGTGGCGAAAATGGCAAGGCCGGCGGTCACGCCCGCGAGCAGCGCGGGGCGAAAACGGTGACGAATGGACACGGTGGTTCCCTCTTTGATTATGTTTCCCGGGTGGATCGGGAGACGGGGGTCGTGGCCATGCCCACTCCCGGTAGGGCATTTGGTCGCGCTCATCCGACTCGTGCTGGTGTCCGCCCGTTGAGCCCGCCGCTAGGCTCGTATTGTGTCCGAATGATGAAAAACCGATGGCGCCGGGCGAGTGATTACCGCGCCGCCATCGCGATGATCGTAGACCATTCCTTATCCCCGACGGGAGATACGGACAGCCGCGACTGCCGAAGCATCGGCAATGCCGCGAGCGCGGGCTCAGCTTTCATGGCGGCGAGCGATACAGGGGCGGGGAGGGGGGCGAGCGGCTTGATAGCGACCGACACCCAATGGCCTTCGTCTCCATCCTTGCGAGGGCCGCGCGTCACCTCCGCGATGCCGACCGCCGCCTTATCCTTGCCGCTGTGATAGACCAGCGCCTTATCACCCGGCTGCATCGAGCGAAGGTGCGCGGCAGCGGCGTTATTGCGCACGCCATCCCATTCGGTGCCCCCGTCTCGAACCAGATCGTTCCACGCGTAACTGTCAGGCTCGGATTTCAGCAGCCAATTTGCCATCGTCGCGCACCTAAACCGTTGGTGAATACCTTATTCCGGCCCCATTCAGCCCGACTCGCGTAGCAAACGCAACACGGTCGCACCATCGTGCGTTGGTCAGGCGGACCGATGTAAAGAGTATGGAGGTTCGAGATGAACAGCTTTCTGAAAAAGGCAGGACTCGGCGCCGCGCTGGCCGCGACGGCGTCGGTTTCTGCGGCACCGGCGGATGCGCAGCGCTGGGGCGGCGGCTGGGGCGGTTATCATCGCTACCATGGTGGCGGCAATGCAGCGGGTGCGGCGCTTGTCGGCGGCATCGTTGGCCTGGGCATCGGAGCCGCGATCGCTTCCAATAACCGGCCGGGCTATTATTACGATCGTGGCTATTATGATCGTGGCTATTACGCGCCGCCGCCGCGCGCCTATTATTATGACGATTATCGTCCATATTATCCGCGCTGCTGGACCAGCTATCGCTTCGATCCTTACTGGGGTCGCGATGTGCCGGTACGCGTCTGTCGTTGATCGGCGCAGTCTGACGAGGTCACGCAGGAACGGCGCGGGTTAAGGCCCGCGCCGTTTTTGCATTGGTTGTCGCGCAATGATCCGCTAAGCGGCCCGCCCATGAGCGATACTCCCCCCGACCACCTTTCGATCGATCCCCGCAGCCCGCATTTCCTTCAGGAGGCGCTTGAACGTGGCGTCGGCATCCGTTTCAAGGGTGTAGAGCGCAAGGATGTCGAGGAATATTCGATTTCCGAAGGCTGGGTCCGCGTCGCGCTGGGAAAGAAGGTCGATCGACACGGCCGTCCCCTGACTATCAAGCTCTCAGGGCCGGTCGAGGCCTGGTTCGAGCGCCCGGCGGAACCCGGCGGCGACGAAGCCTGATCTGAGCACGCGTGCCGCGAGCGCGACGAGCGGGCAATCCCGGCGCGGCGCAAAACGGCGCACAGGCTCGTTATCACCAGGAAGCAAAAGTCCTTGGGGTACGCCCGATAAACTGATCCGTCGAAACGCTGCCTAGGCGGCCTCGAGTGCCTCGCTTGCCTCCAGCCAGCGCGCCTCGGCGGCGTCAATTCGTTCGGTGAGCTCGGCGCGTCGCCGCATCAACTCGGTCATCGTCAGTTTGGCCAGCGCGGCATCGGCGCCGGAGGGATCGAACATCGCGTGATCGATCGCCGAGCGCTGAGCGGTAAGTTTGCCCAGCTCCGTCTCCGCATCCGTGGCCGCCTTGCGGAGCGCTTTTGCCGCCTCGCGCTTTTCCGCTGCGGCGCGGCGCTCGTCCTTCCGGTTAGCTTTCGCGCTTTCCGTCTTTGGCTCCTTCGCCAGCACGAGCGATACATAATCGTCGAGGCTTCCATCGAATTCGGTCGCCGTGCCGCCATCGACCAGCACAAGCCGGTCAGCAGTAAGCTCCACCATGTGACGATCGTGGCTGACGATCAGGACGGCGCCTTTATAGCCGGCGAGCGCCTGCACCAGCGCCTCGCGAGCATCAACGTCCAAGTGGTTGGTGGGCTCGTCCAAGATCAGCAGATGTGGCGCATCGCGGGTTATAAGCGCCAGCGCGAGGCGCGCCTTTTCGCCGCCCGACATCTTGCCCACCTTGCCCGTCGCGCGGTCGCCAGAGAATCCGAACCGGCCAAGCTGTGCGCGCACGGCAGCGGGTGTCGCGTTGCGCATCACCCGGGTCATATGCGCGAGCGGGGTGTCGTCGGCGTCCAGTTCCTCCACCTGGTATTGGGTGAAATAGCCCACCTTCATCCGCGCGGAGGCGGCCATGTCGCCTTCCATCGGCGTCAATTGCGCCGCGATCAGGCGGGCAAGAGTCGTCTTGCCGTTGCCGTTGCGGCCGAGCAACGCGATACGGTCATCGGGATCGAGCCGCAGGCTCAGCCGCTTCAATATCGGGGTCTCGCCATAGCCGACGGCGGCGTGATCGAGCGTGATGAGCGGCGGTCGCAGCGGCTCGGGATCGGGGAAGTCAAACGACAAGGTGGGATCGTTCGCGACCTCCGCGATCGGCTGAAGCTTCGCCAGCATCTTGGCGCGGCTTTGCGCCTGTTTGGCGGTAGAGGCACGCGCGGAATTGCGGGCGATATAATCCTGCAGTTTTTCGCGCTGCACTTCCTGATTGGCGCGTGCTGCCGCAAGCTGCGCCATCCGCTCGGCCCGCTGGCGCTCGAATGCATCATAGCCGCCAGGGTAGAGCGTCGTCTTGCCACCCTGCAGATGCAGGATGTGATCGACGACATTGTTCAGGAAATCACGCTCGTGGCTGACTACAACGATCGTCGCGCGATAGGATTTGAGGAAATCCTCCAGCCACATCACCGCCTCCAGATCGAGATGGTTCGATGGCTCGTCCAGCAGAAGAAGGTCAGGCTGGGAGAATAGCAACGCAGCCAGCGCCACGCGCATTCGCCAGCCACCTGAGAAGCTGTCAAGCGGTCGTCCCTGGGCTGCTTCGTCGAAGCCGAGGCCTACCAGAATGCGAGCCGCTCGGGCCGGAGCGGCATGGGCGTCAATCGCAATCAACCGTTCGTGGATTTCGCCGATGCGGTCGGGATCAGTCGCCGTATCCGCCTCATCCATCAGCGCGGCGCGCTCGGTGTCGGCGGCCAGCACCGCCTCGAACGGCGTCGCTTGCCCGGCGGGCGCCTCCTGCGCGATATAGCCGACGCGCGCGCCGCGCGGCATGTCTATCGAGCCGGCATCGGGATCGAGCATGCCGGCGATCGCCTTTACCAGCGTCGATTTCCCGGCGCCGTTACGGCCGATCAGACCGACACGGCTCCCAGGCGGCAGCGAGGCGCTGGCGCCGTCGAGGATCGCGCGCCCGCCGAGACGGACGGTGATTGCGTTGAGAGTGAGCATGCGCGCGCGCCTAGCAGAGCAGGTGCGATCCCGCCAGCAAGCGCGCGCACATCAGGAAGAACTCAATGAACGAAGCGGGCCACCACGTCGCGATAAGAGCGGCTAACCTTTACCTGAGACCCGGACTCGAGGACGAGGAAGCATTCCCCGTTTGTGTGCGGCCTCACCTGCTTGACCAGATCAAGGTTGACGATGGTCGAGCGGTGAACGCGCTGGAAACGTCGCGGATCGAGGCGCTTTTCCAGATCCTTCATCGTTTCGCGCAGCACCAGCGAATTGTCCCCGGTCTTGATGACCATATAGTCCCCGGCGGCTTCGATCAGTTCGATCGTATCGACATCGACGCGGAATATCTGCCCGCGATCCTTGATGTTGATAAGCTTTTCAAAACGGTTGGCATTGACGTGATCGGCATCGTCGCTGGCCATTTCCGCGGCAGCTTCCGGCGCATGCTCCGCCAGAGCTTCCTTTAGCTTCTCGCTTTCCTCCGCGCCTTTCTTTTCGGCGATGCGCTGGCGCACGCGATCGAGCGTGTCGGCCAGACGCGCCTCCTCGACCGGTTTCATAAGATAATCCACCGCCTGCGCCTCGAACGCGCGCAGCGCGTGATCCGAATAGGCGGTCACGAACACGAACAGCGGCGGTTCCACCTCCATCAGACCTTGGACGACGGAAAAACCATCGAAACCGGGCATCTGGATATCGAGAAAGACCAGGTCGGGCTTGTGGGTCTTGATAGCGCTGATCGCCTCGCGACCGTTCTGGCACTTGGCGATGATCTCAACATCATCGTGCGCCTGAAGTCGCAGTTCCAGTCCCTGGATCGCCAAGGGCTCGTCGTCGACCAATATGGTGCGGATGGTCATTTTCCTGGTATTCTCCAAAACGTCCGTCGCGCCCAATTCACTCGTTTCGGCGCGACGCCTTTATTTCTCCACACCCCTGTTGACTCACTCAAGCTGGAACGGGATCTCGATATCTACCCCGAACCCACCCAGCGGCATGGCCTGGATCTCGAAACGATGATCCGCCCCATAGGCCTGCGCCAGACGTTCTCTGATATTGGCGATGCCGACGCCGGTTGAAAGGCTTGGTCGATTTTTAGTTCCCTGCAAGCCCGGCCCGGTATCGGATACGGTGATCTGCACGCGATCCCCGGCGAGCCGCGCCGTTATACGAATTTCGGCGCCTTCCTCCTGCGGCGTGACTGCATATTTGATCGCATTTTCGACCAGCGGCTGCAGTAGCAGCGAGGGCAGATGAGCCTTTTCGGCGGCCGGATCGATATCGAATTTCGGCTGCAGCCGATCCTCGAAGCGCATCTTCTCGATCTCGAGATAGAGCTTCAGCGTTTCGACCTCCTGCGCAAGCGTGACATGTGCTGTCGGCTCGTTGGCCAGCGTATAGCGCAGGAACGAAGCGAGGCGCGAGAGCATCGCGTTGGCACGCTCGGTCTGTTTCAGCAGTACGAGCGTGGAGATCGAATTGAGCGTGTTGAACAAAAAATGCGGGTTGAGCTGGTAACGCAGCATCGCTAGCTGAGCCGACGACGCCTGGGTTTCCAGATGCTGCATCTGATCGATCTGTTCCTCGACGATCAGATAAAAATTGATCCCGAAATACAGCGCCGACCAGCCGGCCAGCACCGTGAAATTGAGGAACAGCGCGCCGATCAGGAGCTTAACATCGATGCCCGGCGCGGCGAACTTGATGAAGCTGAACGAAAAAGTGTCGAGCAGCGAATACAGGAAGGTCGCCGCGCCCAGCGTCAGAAGCGAAAGGATGATGCCGGCGAGGCGGGGGAAGCTGCGGTAATAGCCGTAGAGCGTCGAGAGAAGCAGGGTGATGCAATAGCCGACGATCGTCTCGACGATGTTGGTGACGACACCTTGCAGCGTGAAACCGTTCGAGATGCTCGATACGGTGCGCAGGATCAGATAGCCCGACCAGCCCGCCGCCTGAAGAAACCAGAAGGCCCGCGCCTTGTCCTCAAAGAAGGGGCGCGCGAACATCGTCGGGGTGCGCACGATCGTTGCGGGAAACCGGGCCGGAACGGTTGCGCCGGGCGCGGGCGTTTGCGTGGTGCCCGGGGCGGATAGGGTGCTCGCCATCGCCGTAGCCTTACACGCCCCGCCGCCAGGGTGCAAAACAAGAGGGCCGCCGTTTCCCGGAAGAAACGACGGCCCCGAAGGCGTTACGAACCGAGGACGCTTAGAAGGTGAAGCGCGCGCCGATGCGGATCGTGTACAGCGATGGACGCGAGGAGATCACATTCTGCTGATCCGGCGTCACGCTTGGTGAGCTGTAGCGATATTGTGTGCAGGCCTGCGAGGTGGTGCCCGTCACCTGCGCCGCAGTGGGCGCTGTGCCCGTTGCGACGGCAGTCTGCAAGCATTGCACCCGCACCGCCGGGATCGTGTACGGGAACGAATATTCGCGAACCTGGCCCCAGTTCTTGTTGAGCAGGTTCGTGAAATTCTCGATGTCCGCGAACAGCATGATGCGGCTGTTGCCGAAGCCGGTCGGCACTTCCTGCGACAGATGCAGATCGACGCGGGTGAACCATGGCGAATTGAAGCCGTTCCGCGGCGCGATCTTGCCGCGATACTTTCCGAGCCCCGTGCTTTTGATAAGATTGTCGAGATAGGTCTGCGTGGTCGCGCTATCGTATGACACGAGCGCGTCTGTCGTGGAGGTGGGCACATAGAGCAGGTAACGGCTGCCCGTCCCGACGTTGCCGAAGATCGCGCTGCGACCGGAGGAGATATCCTGCATCGTATAGCTGTAAGGCTTGCCGATGCGGGTTTCGCCGAAGATCGAGAACACCGTCTTGTAATCACCGAAGAAGGCGTGATCGAACGTCACGTTATACTTGATGAAGTGACGAACTTCGTCGTTCGAAACGCCGTAGGCCGCGCCGCTTGCGTCGAAGAAAGCGCCGTTGCCGTAGTTCGAGCCTGCGGTCGAGGATGTCGCCGGCGTCGCATCCTTGACGTTCTGGTAGGTGTAGCTCGCCCCGATATTTACGCCGATATCGAAGTTCTTCTCGAACCGCGCCACCGCGATGTAGCCACGACCCTTGCTGGTATTGGTCAGCAGGATATCCTGGTTCGTATCGGCAAACGTGGTGAGTGAGGCGTAGCGTGTGCGACCGTCCGGGGTGGTAAGCGCGGTCGGGACCGAACGAATGTCGGTGAAATACACCTGGTCGCGAACCTTGGAATACAGCAGGTCCGCGCCGAAGTGCCAACCACCGCCCAGGAACCCGCCCAGATCGCTGTCGTAATCCGCCGACAAGGTCGCGCGCCACTGCGACGGCAGCTTGAAGTTCGGTGCCAGCGCATTGGTAGGCGCGGTGGCCGACGAGCTGCCGCCCGCCAGAACGGTGTTAGCGGCCGACGGGATTGTCGTTCCGTTCACACCGGTCAGGATCGCGCTGCCGGTCGCGTTGGCCGCCGCGCCGGTCTGGCCGGGCACGATATAGCTCGTTCCGTTGTTGTTCTGTCGAACATCGATGCTGTTCGACAGGAAACCGGTGTTCGAGAAGCTGTTGGACACATAAACGTCCGGCGAGCCGCCCGAGAAAATGCCTACGCCGCCGCGCACGGTGACGCCCGTCGCCGGCTTGAAATCGAAGCCGATACGCGGCTGGAACACGCCGCGGCCCGAGATATATGCGGTGTTCGGGAAGCCGAAGCGGCTCACGAAATTGGTGTTGAGCGCCGGACGGCTGTCACCGGCGTACAGATCATAACGCGCGCCATATGACAGCGTGAAAATGTCGCTGACACGCCAGATGTCCTGCACGCCAAAAGCGAGCGACTGATATTTGAACTGCGCGGCAGCATAGGCCGGGTTCAGGCTGGGGACAGCGTTCGTGTAGCGCAGGCGCTGCGCATTGCCGGCCTGGAGATCGGCGATCGAGTCAAAGTAATAATCGCCCGCCGAGCGCTGTACGAAAAGATTGAAGATCGACGTGCTCTGCACTTCGCTGAAGATGCGCAGATCATGATCGTTCCTGGTGAGGCGTGCCTGGACAAGACCGCCCCAGGTCTTGCTGGTCAGCTGGTTCGACTGGCGCGAGATATCGGGGCCAAACGAAACCGTTCCGTAACCCGGCTGACAATTGGTGGACAGGTCGTTGCCCGTTCAGCTGCTGCTGGGATTGGTGGAGCCAGCGCCGAAGTTTCCGCGATCGGATGTCGGTGCAGTACACACCTGGAACTGGCCGAAGCCGCGACCCAGGATCGGATCCTGGCCGCGCTTATAGTCCTTGTAGAATGCGCGAACCTCGGTCGAGAACTCATCGCTCCAGTCCGAGTTCAGCTGGAACACGCCTGTGTGGAGGCGATTGGACGCGATATAGCCGTTGGATTCGAGCCCAAGACCCGGCTGATTGGCAGTGGCGGAGGCCGGCCCGACGTTCGTGTTATTGCCGAACTGGATCGAGTCCTTGGTGTAGATATAGGTCAACGAAGCGCGCTGGCGATCGGACAGGTTGGCGTCGATCTTCGCGACGAGGCGGTCGTCGGAATCCTTTGAATTGTTCAGAATTCCGCCGGTGTTATATCCATATTTCGACTGCGCGATCTGCTGGATCTGCTGCACCTGCGCGTCGGTGATGTTCGGGATCACCGTGCCGGCGTTGTTGCTAGGGGTGCCCTCAGCGATCGGCGTGCCAGCGCGGATGCGCTCGCCAGCGACCATGAAGAACAGCTTGTCCTTGATGATCGGGCCGGAGATTTCGGCGCCATAATTCTCGTATTTGAACTTCGGCAGCGTGACGACACCGGTCGGGACGCCGGGGCCGGCCTTGGTCTTGGTGCCGGTCAGACCGTCGGACGAGCGGGCATAGAAGCCGGTGCCGTGGAATTCGTTGGTGCCGGATTTGAGGATCGCATTGATCGCGCCGCCCTGGAAATTGCCCTCGCGCACGTCATAGGGCGCAACCTTGGTCTGGAACTGCCCGATTGCGTCCAGCGGAACCGGCGAACGGCGCGTGGGCAGGCCGTCCGGATTGATGCCGAAGTTGTCGGTGACGGGAACACCATCGACCGAGAAACGGTTGAAGCGTGCATTCTGACCCGCGAAGCTTACGGCGCGGCCATTGCCATCCGAATAGTCGAGGCGCGCGAACGGATCGCGACGCATCAGATCGCGGATGTCGCGATTGACCGAGGCCACCGACGCGATCTGTGCGGCGGAAAGGACGGTCGCCGGGCCTTGGCTCACGGTGCGTGCGTTCGGCAGGCGCGACGCGGTCACGACGACATCGGCGGTGGAGTCCGCGCCCGCGGCGGGAGCCAGCTCGATCGGCAGATCATATGCCTGAGCCACGACGGTGAAGATGTCGGTCACGCTCGTCTGCGGATAGCCGCTGGCCTTCACGGTGACCGTGAAAGGTCCGCCGACGCGCAGGCCCGACGCGTTGAAGCTGCCGCCGGCGTCGGTGTTGGTCGAAGCGGTCGTGCCGGACGGTACGTTCACGATCGTCACGGTCGCGCCGGCCACCGGCGCGCCATTCGCGGTGACCGTGCCGCGAATCGTCGACGTGGTTTCCTGCGCTGTCGCCGCAATCGGCATGATGAGCGCAGCCGCAGCTACGCCCAGAAACAGGTTATTACGCATCTTTTCTTCCCCTTTGAGCTTTCTGCTCAGGTTCCCGGCGGTATCCCTGACCGTCCGCCGAGCCCGTGCCCCCGCATTATTAAGCTAAAATGACAGCCGCGAGTCGATTCCGGTTTTATGACCGACTCGCTTTTCCATCCGTTGCAAAAAAGCGACACTCACCTCGCCGCATCATCCCGCCGCCGCGACGATCGCCTGCCACGCGGCCTCGTCCACGACGCGGATGCCCAGCTCGGCGGCTTTCTTCGCCTTTGATCCGGCGCCCGGGCCGGCGACGACCAGATCCGTCTTGGACGACACCGATGCCGCGACGCGCGCGCCGAGCGATTCGGCCTGCGCCTTCGCCTCGTCGCGGCTCATCGTTTCGAGCGTGCCGGTGAATACGACGGTCTTGCCGGAAACTTCCGAGGCGCGCGTTTCGTGGACGACGTCCGCCGGCGTCACCTGGGTGAGCAAATCCGCGACCGCGGCATCATTCTGCGCTTCGGCGAAAAAGTCGATCAACGCGAGCGCCACTTCCGGCCCGACCTGCTTCGTGTCCGCGATCAGCGCGAGTTCCCTGGCGGTACGCTGAAGCAATTTGTCGTCGCTCTCGCCGATCGCCTGAAGCATCGCATCCCGCTTATCGATGCCGGTCTGCACCATCGCGCGGAACGCCGGCCAGCTTCGCCAGCGCCGTGCAAGGTCTCGCGCGGTCACCTCGCCGATATGGCGGATACCGAGCGCGAACAGCAAGCGATCGAGCGGCGGATTGCGCTTCGCGTCGATCGCCGCGATCAGGTTGCGCGCGGACACTTCCGCCCAGCGCTCGCGCGCGAGCAACTGCCCTTCGGTCAGGCGGAAGATATCCGCCGGGCGCGCGATCAGGCCGTCGGCGAAGAAACTCTCGATATTGGTGATGCCCAGCCCTTCGATATCGAGCGCGTGGCGCGAGGCGAAATGTCTCAGCCGCTCGACCTGTTGCGCCGGGCATACGAGGCCGCCGGAACAGCGCCAGTCTACCTCGCCCGGCTCGCGCACCGCTTCAGACCCGCATTCCGGGCAATGCGTGGGGAAGGGCCACGGCGCACGCCCTTCGGCGCGGGAGAGATTCTCGACGATCTGCGGGATCACATCGCCGGCGCGCTGCACGACAACGCGATCACCAGGATGCGCATCCAGCCGCGCAATCTCGTCAGCGTTATGCAGCGTCGCATTCGAGACGACGACGCCGCCAACGGTGACCGGGGTAAGCCGCGCGACCGGCGTGAGCTTGCCGGTGCGGCCAACCTGGATATCGATCGCCTCAAGCGTGGTCTGCGCGCGTTCGGCGGGAAACTTGTGCGCGATCGCCCAGCGCGGCGCGCGTGCGACGAAACCGAGCCGCTCCTGCCAGTCGAGCCGATCGATCTTGTAGACCACGCCGTCGATGTCGAAGGGGAGATCCGCGCGCCTCGCCTCGATCGCGCGATAATGTGCGAGAGCCTCGGCGATATCATTCACGCGAGCCAAGGCATCGGCGACCGGTATTCCCCAGCCGCGGATCGCCTCGATCACGTCGAACTGCGTTCCGCCGGGCAAGGCCGACGTCTCGCCCCAGCCGTGCGCGAGGAATCGCAGCGGCCGGCTGGCGGTGACGGCGGCGTCCTTCTGGCGCAGCGAGCCGGCGGCGGCGTTGCGCGGGTTTGCGAACTGCCGCGCGTCCTTGCCGCTTTCCACCGCCTCGGCCGCGAGCCTCGCGTTGAGCGCGGTGAAATCGGCCTTGGCCATATAGACCTCCCCGCGCACTTCGAAGATATCCGGCGCATCGGCCGGCAAGATCTTGGGGATATCGCCGATGGTCGCGACATTGGCGGTCACGTCTTCGCCGGTAGTGCCATCGCCGCGGGTCAGTGCCTGCGTGAGCCGACGTTTTTCGTAGCGTAGCGAGCAGGACAGGCCATCGATCTTCGGTTCCGCAGTCAGCGCGACAGGCGCGTCTTCGGGCAGCCGCAGGAAGCGGCGGACGCGGGCGACGAATTCCTCCACTTCCTCGTCGGCAAAGGCATTGTCGAGGCTGGTCATCGGCCTCGCATGCTGCACCTTGGCGAGATGCGAGGCGGGTGCGGCGCCGACGGCGCGGGACGGCGAATCAGCGCGGACCAGATGCGGGAAGGCCGCCTCGATCGCGTTGTTAAGCTGCACCAGCGCATCATAGTCCGCGTCGGCGATCTCCGGCGCGTCCTCCGTGTGGTAGCGGCGATTGTGATAGGCGATTTCGCGTGCCAGCCGCTCCAGCTCGGCGGCGGCATCCGGGTCGTTCGAGGGGAGGGCGCTCATGCCCGTCCTCTAGCCCGTTCACCCCGCGCTTGCGAAGAGTGAACGGGCCGAAAGATCACCGGTTAGGGCTGCTTCCCGACGGGCGCGACATATTCGCCCATCTGTCCGCCGTCGATTTCATCAAGGCCCTTGTACAGGCGGGAATTGTGCATGCCGTACACGAAATAAAGCACGATCGCCGCCGCCGCATACCAGGCGAAGAAGATCAGGACGCGCGTCTCGACCGAAAAGATCAGCCCGAAGCAGAACAGGATCCCGAGCGCCGGCAGCACCGGATAGAGCGGCACCCTGAACCCGCGCGGCAGATCGGGGTGCGAGCGGCGCAGGTAAATCACCGTCAGGCAGACGATGCCGAATGCCGCCAGCGTTCCGACCGAGGTCATGTCGCCGAGCGTATTGATGTCGAAGAAGCCTGCCGCGCATGCGACGATCAGCGCGACGAGGATCGTGTTGACCCACGGCGTCTTGAAACGCGGATGGACCGTGGCGAACACACGCGGCAACAGCCCGTCGCGCGCCATCGTGTAGAAGATGCGCGTCTGGCCATACATCAGCACCAGCACGACGGAGGTGAGGCCGACGATCGCGCCGATCTTGATGATTTTCGCGAACCAGCTCCACTGCGGGCCGAGCGCATCGACCGCGACCGCGACCGGATCGGGCACGTTGAGCATCTTGTAATTCACGATCAGCGTCATCGTGACCGATACGAGCATGTAGATAACGGTGCAGACGACGAGGCTGCCGATGATGCCGATCGGCATGTCGCGCGCCGGGTTCTTTGCCTCCTGCCCGGCAGTCGAAACAGCTTCGAACCCGATATAGGCGAAGAAAACGATCGACGCGGCGCGCATGATGCCGCCCCAGCCGAACTCGCCCTTTTCGCCAGACGGCGGCGGGATGAACGGATCCCAGTTCGCCTTCAACGTGCCGAAATTCTGGATAACGAACCAGCCGACGATCAGAATGAAGGCGATGATGACGGTCATCTTCACCAGCACGATCGCGTTGTTGACCTTCGCGCTCTCGCTCACACCAACGACAAGCAGGGCGCCGAGCACCGCGCAGATAGCGAAAGCGGGCAGGTTGAACAGATAGGTCAGCGGTGCGCCATTGGCGCCGAGGACGGCCGCGCCGTTGGCCATGATCGCATGGCCGCTCGGTCCGGTAAGCTCGACCGGAATGACGATGCCGTAATCGCGCAGCAGCGACACGACATAGCCCGACCAGCCGACCGCGACGACGGAAGCGGCCAGGCCATATTCCAATAACAGCAGCGCGCCCATCACCCAGGCAGCGAACTCGCCGATCGTGGTGTAGGAATAGGTGTAGGCGGAGCCCGATACCGGCAGCGTCGAGGACAGTTCGGCATAGCACAGGCCCGCAAGCCCGCAGATCACGCCCGCGACGACGAATGAGATCAGTACGGCGGGGCCGGCATGGAGCGCGGCGGCATTGCCGGTGCGGACGAAGATGCCGGCGCCGATGATGCAGCCGATACCGAGGAAAACGAGATTTGCGGCGCTGAGCGTCCGTTTAAGTTCGCTTGCTTGTGTTTCGCGCTGGACCTGCTCCACCGTTTTGCGAAGCATCATCCGCCCGAGAAGACCTTCTGCGGGTCTAGTTGCCATGTTCCTCCCTCGACCGCCTCTCCGGCGGCCCGAATATGTTAAGCCGTCAAGCCTAGCGGCGAATACGGCATCCGCAAAGTCTCAACGTGTGCGCGATCAATCGCGGCTGTCGTTGCGTACCAGCATCGGGCCGAGTGACCGGCCTGCGAGGATATGGACGTGCAGATGCGGCACCTCCGCATGCGAATCGAGCCCGGTGTTGGCGAGCAGGCGATATCCGGGCGCAACGAGCCCCTGATCGCGCGCCACCCGGCCAACGGCGCGGGCGAAGCCGGCGACCTCGGCATCGGATCCATTGGCGCTGAAATCGTCCCACGAAACATACTTACCCTTGGGGATCACCAGAATATGTGTCGGCGCCCATGGTGCGATATCGTGGAAGGCGAGGGCGAATTCATCCTCGTAAACGCGGCGCGACGGGATTTCGCCGCGCAGGATCTTCGCGAAGACGTTCTGGTCGTCATAGGGCTGGGTGGCGTCGACGGCCATGTGTCACCTCTGGCTATTCGGGACGGAAGGAAAGTGGCCGGCCGGCTTTTTCGTCATGACCGGACTGGCCTTCGCGCCGGTCGAGTTCGCGGCGCACGTCGTCCAGCGACAGATCGGCGTCGGCAAGCAGGACGAGCAGATGGAAAATCAGGTCTGCCGCCTCGGGAATTATCTTCGCATCGTCGCCAGAGCAGGCGGCGATAACGGTCTCCACCGCTTCCTCGCCCAGCTTCTGCGCGATCCGTTTGCGCCCCTGGAAAAACAGGCTGGCGGTGTAGGACTTCATCGCCGCCGCGTCCTTGCGCGCGCGGATCGTCGCCTCGAGGCGGTCGAATGTATCGTCGGCCATGACGGCAGCGGTGCCGCCTGGCGCGCGCGCGGTCAACCGCGTGGCGGACGTTTTTGCATTCGCCGCCGCAATGCGCGCCGCGTGAGCCATATCGCGATCACGGCGACGACGAAAAGCGCAACGTCCGAAAGCTCGGGCATCGTCCGCTCGCGGACGGTGCCGCTGTGTGGATCGCCGGCGACTAAAGTGGCAGGCCCGGCTTCGTTCGTGCCGAACGCCAGCGAGGCTGTCGCTATGCCCATAATGCCGCGACGCGGTCGGCCGCGCTCCGCCAATCGATGCCCCGCCGGGCGAGCCATGCGTCGTCATAATAGGTGCAGCCATATCGATCGCCGCCATCGCACAATAGCGTCACGATGCTGCCGCGCTCTCCGGCCGCCGCCATTTCCTCGACCAGCTGCGCGCAGGCCCACAGATTGGTGCCGGTCGATCCGCCGACACGCCGCCCGAGCCGATCGGACAGCGCGCGCATCGCCCCAATGCTCTGTGCGTCCTCGACCGCGACCATACGGTCGATCACGCCCGGGACGAAGCTCGGCTCGACGCGCGGACGCCCGATACCCTCGATGCAGGAGGCGCAGCCCGCCGGTAACTGGGCAATGCTGCGATCGGCATAATGCCGGTGAAATATCGAATGGACCGGGTCAGCAACGAGCAGGCGCGTGGCATGGCGCTGATAGCGGATGAACCGCCCGATTGTCGCCGAGGTGCCGCCGGTGCCCGCCCCGCACACGATCCACTCCGGGATCGGGCGCTCCTCGCGCGCCATCTGGGTAAAGATGCTCTCGGCGATATTGTTGTTGCCGCGCCAGTCTGTCGCCCGCTCGGCATAAGTGAACTGGTCGAGATAATGCCCGCGCGTTTCCTTCGCGAGCCGGTGCGCGACCTCATAGACGGTGCGCGGATCGTCCACGGTGTAGATCTCGCCGCCCTGGAAACGGATCGCGTCGAGCTTCGGCGCGGCGGTGGTTCCGGGCACCACCGCGATGAAGCGCAACCCCAGCATCCGCGCGAAATACGCCTCGCTCACCGCCGTCGAGCCGGATGACGCCTCGATCACGCAGGTGTCCGGCCCGATCCATTCGTTGCACAGCGCGTAGAGAAACAGCGAGCGCGCCAGCCGGTGCTTCAGGCTGCCGGTGGGGTGCGAGCTTTCGTCCTTCAGATACAGAGTGATCCCGCGATGGTTCGGCAGATCGACGCGGATCAGATGCGTATCTGCCGAGCGATTGAAATCCGCCTCGATCCGTCGGATCGCCTCCGACAGCCATACGCGGTGGGGATCGATCGTAGGCGCGCCTTCCATCATCGCAAATCCTGCATCTCGCAAAACGTGTCAGTGCGCAGCTTTGGCGGCCATGTCTATGCAGATCGGCGCCGTCATCAAGCTCTCGCTGTCGATGTGATCGCGCATCGTGGCGGAACGCACCTCCATTTCGGACGATGCGCCAACATCTGGCGGATTACAACTGTAATCAATTTACTAAGACACTGATATAAAACAATATTCAAGTTTGGCACGGCAGATGCAATCCGATGATCGCAGCACGAAACGCTGCCAGAATTTCGGAGGAGGAAGCTATGAATACCAAGTCCCTGATCGTCGCCGCCGTCGCAATCGCCGCCGCGTCGGCCGTACCCGCCGCCGCCCGCACCGCGGCGCCGGCGACCGCCGCGCCAGTCGCGGGTACGGAGCCTTCGTCGACCCAGCGGATCTGCGTGGTCGATAATTTCACCGGCTCACGTCTGCCGACGAAGGTATGCCGCACCCGCGCCGAATGGACCAAATTGGGCCTGGATCCGCTCGCCAAGTGACCCAGCGTGCTGGGCGGCCCGTGTCGACCCTTATCGTCGCGGACCGCCCGTTTCGCGGTCAGATCTCGCGAAGGTAGATTTGATATACCTTGTTGACCTTGCTCTCGATCGCGCCTGCGATCGAGTTCATGCCCTGATTATCGTCCAATACCCATCCGATCTCGCCGCGTGTGGCGCCATAGTGGGCCACCGCGTCGCGACGGATGAACTCTATCATCATGAAAGCAAGCTGGCTGGCGAGGCGCGACGACTGAAGCTCTTTCAGCACCCCCATCAGCGGCACACGCATCGTATGTGCTTTTGGCTTGCGGAGCCATAACAGCAGCTTGGCCCAGCCGAACGGCAGCAGGTTACCGTTCAGCGGCTTGATCGCCTCGTTGAGATCGGGGAGCGTGATCATGAACGCCACCGGCCGCCCGTCGAATTCGGCGATGCGGATCAGGTCGTTGAAGACAATCGGCTTAAGCTTCACCCCGATATCGTCGATCTCAGGCTGCGTGAGCGGCACGAACCCCCAATTGTCGGACCACGCATCATTAAGGATGCCGAGGATGATCGTCGCCTCTTCCATGAAGCGTGACTTGTCCACTTCGCGGATCCGGATGCGCGGGTTCTTTTCGCCCGATGCCACGATGCGGTTGACGATCGGGGGGAAGCCCTTGTCGATCGCCAGATCGTAGGTGAGAAGCTGCTTCACCGGGAGATAACCGGCCCGCTCGACCCAGCCGCGATATTCTTTCCTGGCATGACCCATCATCACCGTGGGCGGATGATCGAAGCCCTCGATCAGCAGCCCCGGCTCTTCCCACACCGATTGCGATACCGGCCCGATCACCCGCGTGGTGCCGTTCTCGCGCAGCCAGCCTTCCGCTGCGGCAATCAGCGCGGTGAACACCTCCTCGCGCTCGGCCTCCATAAGCCCCCAGAAGCCGGTGCCCGGGCCGAAACCGCGATCGGCGGGCATCTCCAGCGCCAGCGTATCGATATGTGCCGAGATGCGACCGACCACGCGGCCGTCCTGCTCGGCGAGGAAAAGCTGCGCAATCGCATGGCTGTACCAGCCGTTCTTTTCCGGCGTTATCAGCCCCAGCGCTTCGCCTTTAAGCGGCGGCACCCAATTCGGATCGTCGCGGTAAAGCCTGAAGGGGAAGTCGACGAAGGTCTTGCGATCACGCTTCGTCAGGACGGGGCGGATAGTGAGTGCTGATGCCATGAGATCAGCGCAATAATCGCCCGAAGCGATCATGGCGAGTGACCTTTCCGTCATCATCGCGCGATCGCCGACCTGTAAAGGCCACCGTATCGCCACTATCTTCGGGCAATGAGCCACGCCATGACCAGCATTATTCTCGACCGCGAAGCCGCGACCGACAGCACGGCGCGCTTGCCGATCGCAGACGACCGCGCGATGCTGAAGGCGGCCGCGGAACTGACGCGTGACATCAACGCGCCGCGCGCGGGCATATACTGGGGGGATTTCCTGGGATCTGTCGCGATCGGCTATGCGGGACTCGTGCTCGCGGTCCTGAGCGGTTCGACGTGGATCGCGATCGCCGCGGCGCTGATCGCGGTGCTTGCCCTATATCGTGCGTTGAGCTTCATCCACGAACTGACGCATGTGCGCCACGCCGTGCTCCCCGGTTTTCGCTTCGCCTATAATCTGTTCATCGGGGTGCCGATGCTGGTGCCGTCCTTCATGTATGAAGGGGTGCACAACCTGCACCACGCTCGCACGCGTTACGGCACGTCGGAGGACCCGGAATATCTTCCGCTGGCGCTGATGAAGCCGTGGACCTTGCCGGCGTTCATCGTCGTGGCCGGGCTGACGCCGATCGCGCTGATGTTCCGTTTTGCCGTGCTTTCGCCGCTATCGCTGCTGATCCCCCCGTTGCGGCGTATGGTGGTGGAGCGTTATTCGGCGCTGGCGATCAATCCTGCGTTCCGCCGCCGGATGCCCGAGGGCGATTTCCGCGCGCAGTGGAACCGGATCGAGATCGCCTGCGCATGCTGGGCGATCGCGCTACTTGCGCTGGTGGCCACGGGCACGCTCCCGTTGCGCGCCTTTGTTATCATGCTCGCGATCTCGTCGGGCGTGGCGGTGCTTAATCAGGTTCGCACGCTCGTCGCCCATCTGTGGGAAAACGAGGGCGAGGCGATGACCGTCACCGCGCAATATCTGGATTCGGTTAACGTGCCGCCGCCGGGTGTGCTCCCCGCGCTGTGGGCGCCGGTTGGCCTGCGCTATCATGCGCTTCACCATTTGCTGCCGGGTGTCCCGTATCACTCGCTGGGCGAGGCGCATCGGCGCCTGACGGCGGCGCTGGACGCGGGGTCTTGCTATCACAATGCCAGCTATCGCAGCCTGCCGTATCTGGTCGGCAAGATTGCGCGGAGCACGATGCTGCCGCGCCGCTGAAACCAGGCTTATTCTTCGGTGCGCAGCAACACCGTTTCGCCGATGAACAGGAACAGCAGGAAGGGCGCCCAGGCTGCCAGAAAAGGCGGATAGGCGCCCAGATTGCCCATCGCCAGCGCGAAATTGTCCGCGACGAAATAGGCAAAGCCGAGCGCCATGCCGATGACGGCGCGCACGAACAACTTGCCGGATCGTGCGATTCCGAACGCCGCCACAGCGCCGAGCAGCGGCATCAGCACGGAGGAGAGCGGGCCGGACAGTTTGTGCCAGAGCGAGCCCTCCAGTGATTTGGTGGGCCGTCCGGCCGCCCCGAGATCGTCGATTGCCGCCTTCAGTTCGCTAAACGAAAGCTCGTCGGCATCGGCGGAAGCCAGCGTCAACTGGTCCGACGTCACGCCGCGCGCGACAATTGTCGTGCCCAGCCTGGTGACCTTGCCACTCGCGACATCGAAGCGCTGCGCGGGCGAGATCGACCAGCCATCGGCGACACGCTTGCCGTGCAGCGCGGTGGTGATCCCACGCAGCTCGCCGCCGCTGCGATCGTAAACCGTGATCCCGGAAAGCCGCGCGGCGTCGCCGCGCCCGGTGATCTGATCGACTTCGACCAGATTCTGCCCGGATCTCACCCACACGTTCGATCGATCGCCACGCTCGGCCGGTATCGAGCCGTAATCGACCTTCTGCCAGCGGTTGAGTGTCGCCGTCGCGCGCGGCACGATCCGGTCGTTGAACGCAAAGCTCACCACCGCGACGCCCATGCTGGCGACGATCAGCGGCGCGAGCACCTGATGCGCGGACATGCCCGCGCCCTTAAGCGCCACCACCTCGCTGTTCTGGTTCATCGTGATCAGCGTCAGGATCGTGCCGAGCAGGACGGAGAAGGGCAGGAAGCGCGCGATGATCTGCGGAACGCGCAGGGAAACGTAATACCAGATCTGCGCGTCGCCATTGCCGCGAACCGCCAGGATCTTGCCCGATTCGCCAAGCAGATCGAGCGCCTGCAGCACCAGTACCAACCCGGCAAGGATGCCGAAGGTCCGGACCAGGAACATCCGGCCCATGTAGAGAGATACGGTGCGTGACGGGAAGAAGGAGGTCATGCCGCACCCTCCACCTTGCGACGGCGGCCGGGCAAGTACCGCGCCACCGCTTTCCAGGCCTTGCCGGCCACGCGCTCGAGCGCACCGATCGGCTGACCGCCGGGCACATAGGCGATCGTGCGATACATCCACAGCACCAGCCCGGCGAAACACAGGAACGGCACCCACAAGGCGATGAACGGATCGATTCTCCCCTGCTGCCCGACGGTGGCGGCGTATTGATTGACCTTGTGATAGGTCACGATCATCACGATCGACAGGAAGACGCCGAGCGCCGAGGTGGAGCGTTTCGGCGGAACGCCCAGCGCCACCGCCAGCAACGGCAGCAGGAACATCGAAGCGACTTCGGCCACGCGGAAATGGAATTCCGCCCGGCTGCTGTCGCGCTCCTGCGGGGACTGGGCGGAGCGGCCGGTGCGTGCGAGTTCGGGCAGCGTCGCCTCCAGGCTTTCGCCGCTGCGGACGCGGAACTGCTCGAACTTGGGCAGGTTGATCGGCAGATCGTGGCTGCTGAAGCTCAGCACGCGCGGCGTGCGAAAATCGGCGCGATTGTGAACCAGCGTTCCGTTGGTGAGGCGCAGGATGATGACATCCGGATCGTCGGTGGCGAGGAACTGGCCATGTTGCGCCGTCACGCCAACCCAATCGCCCTTCGGCGTCTGCGTGTGGACGAATATCCCCGAAAGCTGGCGCCCGTCATCGCGGCTCTGCTCGATCCGAAGCGTAAGGCGGTCGCCGAGATGGGTAAATTCCCCGACCTTGATCGACGCACCGAGCGCGCCGGTACGCAGCTCGAAGCGGAGCTGCTCATAAGCGTAGCGCGCCTTCGGCTGGACATAGCCGACGATGGCGAGATTCAGCAGCGCGAGGCCGATCGCATACAGATATGGCACGCGTAGCAGCCGACCGTAACTCATCCCCACGCCGCGCATCACGTCCAGTTCGGATGAGGTGGCGAGCCGGCGGAAGGCGAGCAGGATGCCCAGCATGAGCCCGATCGGGATGCCGAGCCCGAGATATTCGGGCAGCAGGTTCGCCAGCATCTTCCAGACGACCGAAACCGGGCCGCCCTCCGTCGCGACGAAATCGAACAGGCGGAGCATGCGATCGAGCACCAGCAGCATCGCCGCGAGAACCAGCGTGGAGAACAGCGGCAGCGCGATCAGCCGTGCCATGTAGCGGTCGATCGATTTCATGGTCGGGGAATTGTCACTCGGCGCTGCGTATGGATCGGGGCGGTATAGGCGGGGGAATGCCGGGCGTCAGCCGGAAATATCCGCCGGATCGAAATCGATGCGTTATTCGGTGACCAGGTCGGCGTGCGCGGTGGCCGGGCCGGCTGCGATCGCCGCGCCGATCGCACGCTCCAGCGCCATCAGCGTGAATGGCTTGCGCAGCACATGATGGCCACCGAACGCGACCGTACCGTCGATTTCACCGGCATAGCCGGTTACGAACAGGACGGGGATATGGGCATGATCGTCGTCCAGCGCGGCGATCATTTCCGGCCCGGTTCGGGTGGGCATCAGCACGTCGGAAATGATGAGCGCGATCGACCGGTGGGTCGCGAGCAGTTCCGGCGCCGCGAGCGGATCATCGCACGCGATCGGCCGATGCCCCAATTCGTTCAATGCGCTTACCGTGGCGGCGAGTACGCGTGGATCATCTTCGACCACCAGCACGTCGAGCGAGGAGGAGGCGGGCAGTACGTCCGCCACCGGCTTGTTCGCCGTTGCCGGCGCCACCTCGCCGGCTGCCTCGCGTGGCAGGTAGAGCGTGATCGTCGTCCCTTCGCCGAGCGCGGTATCGAGCGCGATCGCGCCGCGCTGCTGCCGGACGAACGCGAAGATCTGGCTGAGCCCGAGCCCGGTGCCTTTGCCGACCGGCTTGGTCGTGAAGAACGGTTCGAACACGCGCTCGGCGACTTCCGGCGTCATGCCGCAGCCCGTATCGCTGACGGCGATCGTCAGATACTCGCCCGCCGGGCATTCCCGCTCGCCGTCGCCCAAAGAAACGGTGCCGGCCGCGATCGTCAGTGTACCGCGACCACCCATCGCGTCGCGGGCGTTCACAGCGAGATTGAGGAGGCTGTTCTCGAGCTGGACACGATCGGCCCGCAGTTTCCAGCCGTCGCTCTCATCCCGAATCGCGATCGTGATCGCGTCACCCAGCGTGCGATCGAGAAGGTCGGACATGCTGAGCAGCAATTCACTTGCGCCGATGACTTCCGGATTGATCGCGGTTTCGCGCGCGAAGGTCAGGAGCTGGCCGGTCAGCGCGGCGGCGCGCCTTGCCCCCTCCATGGCGCTGTCGATATGGCGACCGACTTCCGCGCGCGCGCCTTTGCCGGAAAGGCCGCGCTGGGCGAGCTCCAGTCCGCCCATGACGACTGCCAGCATATTATTGAAATCGTGCGCGATTCCACCAGTCAACTGGCCCACCGCCTCCATCTTCTGCACCTGGCGCAATCGCGCTTCCTGTTGCCGAAGTTCGGCGGTGGCGACCGTCACGGCGGCGGCGAACTTGTCTGCGCGTTCACGCTCCGCGTCAGCATCGGCCCGCGCGATGCCGCGTTCGGTCAGCACGCGCACCGTGAGCGTGCCGAGTGCGATCGCGCCGATGAGTATAAGGATGCCAAACGCGGAGAGGATACGCGCCAGCCTTGTCGATCGCTCGATCGCGTCGCGCGTCTCTCGGGTGCGCAGATCAAGCAGGTCGCGCTCACTGCGCGTCACCTCGTCCACCAGCCGGTCGATGGATACCAGCGAGGGCGACTCCCGCGCCTCGTAGTAGAGCGACAGCGCCTGGTTGTTCTTGCCGTAATTGGTGCTGAGCGCGATCAGCGACAATTCCTTGCCGCGTTGCTGATATGCGCCGCGCAGCCGCGCAAGGCGCGAAATCTGACCATCGCTTTGACGCGACAGTTCGGTCAGCCGGTCAATCTGCTTTCCGGCGAGTTGCCACTCGTCGTAGTAAAGGCGGCCCAGCTGCTTGTCGCCGGAGATGACGAATCGGCCGAGCGACGCCTCGGATTCCGCGATCGTCCCGCCAAGCGATCGCGCCAGCACCATGATGTCGTAACTGTGTGACTGTAGCCGGATTGCGCGATCGCGCTGGCGATTCGCCTCGCCGAGCGTCACGATCAGCCCCAGGAGCACGGCGACGCCAAGCACCCCCATCACGGCCAGCATGACGATGCGCAGTTTCGATACCACGGTTTCCGGTATCGTGCCCCCGAGTAACCCGCTCACAACCAGGATTGGTATCAGACCCGGACGCGCGCGAAAAGCGCGCCCGCGATGGTCAGCCGATTGCGGCCGTCGCGCGGCCGGCGGCCTCGAACATGGCGATCACTCGCGAGATCTGCTCGCTGGTATGCTCGGCGCAGACCGAGCATCGCAGAAGATATGTGCCGGCAGGCGTTGCGGGCGGGCGCGCAACGTTCACATAGAGGCCAGCTTCCAGCAGCGCGTGCCACATCGCGACGGCCTGATCCTGATCGTCCAGCAGGACGGCGACGACGGCGGATTGCGGCTCGTCTGTCGGCAGGCGAAAACCAAGACGCTGCAATCCCCCGTGCAGCGCGCGCGTATTGTCCCACAGGCGGGCGCGTTTGTCGTGCGCGTGCATCAGCTTGCGGATCGAAACGGCAGCGCTCGCCATCACGGCCGGCGGCAGGCTGGCGGTGAAGATATAGGGGCGGCACACGAAGCGCAGGATGTCGAACTTCGGATGGTTCGAGACGCAGAAGCCGCCGACCGTGCCGACCGATTTGGAAAAGGTGCCGATCACGAAATCGACCTGGTCTTCCAGCCCCTGTTCCTCATAGACGCCGCGCCCGTTGGGGCCGAAGAAGCCCATCGAATGCGCCTCGTCCACCAGCACCATCGCGCCGTGCTTCTTGGCGACGGCAACCATCTCGCGGAGCGGCGCGACGTCGCCGAGCATCGAATAGACGCCCTCGAGCACGACAAGCTTGCCCGGTTCCCTCGGCAGGCGGCCAAGGCGCTTGTCGAGATCCTCGACCGAATTATGGCGGAAGCGGACGATATCCGCATTGCCCATCGCGCAGCCATCGTAGATCGACGCATGGCTGTCCGCGTCGAGGATGATGTATTCGCCTTTACCTGCGATCGCCGAGATGACGCCGAGATTCGCCTGATAGCCGGTCGAGAAAACGATCGCTCCGGTGGTGCCGTAGAATTCGCGCAGCGCCTGCTCCACCTCCATATGATCGTGGAAAGTGCCGTTCAGCGCGCGGCTGCCGTTAGTGCCGGTGCCGAACTTGTCGAAAGCGGCCTTGCCCGCGGCGATCACGTCTGGATCGAACGTCATCCCCATATAATTGTAGGTGCCGAGCAGGATCGTCTCGCGGCCCTTGATGACCGCAACGGTGGGGGATTTCACCTCCTCCATCACGATGCCGAAAGGATCGCGCATGCCGCTGGACAGCAGTGCCTCCCGCTCAGCGATCAGCGGCGCGAACTTGTCGAACAGATCGCGTTCGGCGGGCGCCGCGGAAACGGGCGCGGGCGCGTCGGGCTGCAGGCCGCTCTCGCTCATCTTACGCCTTCAGTTTGGCAACGGTGTCGGCGAGCTGGCCGACTGTTTCGATCTCGGCCTGCATGTTCATCGTGATGATGATGTCGAACTCGTCCTCGATCGCGGCGACAAAATCCATGACCGTGAGACTGTCCCACTCCAGGTCGCCCTGAAATGTTGTCGCGTCGGTCACCACGACGCCCTTCTTGTTGAAAGGTTCGATCTGCGCCTTGATGGCGGTGAGGATGGTATCGCGGTCGCTCATGTCCCGGCCCTTAATCGCTTGGCATCAACCTTGCCAAGCGATTGCGGCGGAAGCTTGACCCAAAGGGAGCCGCGGGGCGAGGTTCAGCCGTTCGGACCGATCCGGTCGATATCCCGGCGCAACCCGAGCTGATTTTCATCATGCGGGCTAGGCGCGATCGTGGACGCAGCGGGCGGAGCAACGCTTTCGAGGCGGCGGTTCTCCCGCTCCAGTTCCGATATCCGGGCGTTTGCTTCAGATAGTTTTCGATCGGCATCGGTGCGCGTGGCCGCATGGGCATCGCGCTCGGTGGCGTAGCGGTCGCGCCACCTGCGGCCGCCGGGGTGGCTGGCGAGCCCGAACAGCCAACCGGCGATCAGCGCGACCGCGAGAGCGAGATATTGCGTCGGCGTGGTGAACAGCATGGCGGGAACCTCTTCGTTGCGAGAGCCCAACGAATCATTCCGCAATGACGTTCCGGCGCGGCGATGCGGCCGGAAAGTCGCTCCGCCGGATCAGACCCTGCCGTTGATGAACGCGTCCTTGATCGAGCAGGCCGCTGGCCCGAGGATCACCACGAACAGCACGGGCAGGATGAACAGGATCAGCGGCACCGTCATGATCGCCGGCAGCCGCGCGGCTTTTTCCTCCGCGCGCATCATGCGCTCGTTGCGGAACTCGGCGGAAAGCACGCGCAGCGCGGAGGCGAGGGGGGTGCCGTATTTTTCGGTCTGGATCATCGTCGTGACGATGCCCTTCACTTCTTCGAGCGCGATCCGATTCGCGAAGTTATCAAATGCCTGGCGGCGATCGGTGAGGAAGCCAAGTTCGATCGCCGTGAGCGCGCATTCGTCGCCAAGCTCGGGATAGGCCTTGCCCAATTCCTTTGCGACGCGATGGAAGGCGGCGTCCACGGTAAGCCCCGCCTCGGCGCAGATCACGAGCAGATCGAGCGCGTCGGGCAATCCCTTGCGGATCGCGGCCGAGCGCTTGCTGATCTGGTTCTTGAGGAAGATATCGGGGGCCTTGTAGCTCACGATGAAGGTGATCGCGACCAGGCCGTAGCGCTTTAGCGAGGACCATTCGGCGAAACTGTTCGTGCCGTAGACCACGAATACCATGATCCCGCCGAGCACGATCGGCAGCACCATCCGGCCGAAAATCACGCCGACCGCCCATTCCTTCGATCGGATGCCTGCCTGCAATAGCTTGCTCTGCGCGTCCTTGAGCTGGCTGTCCTGCAACACCTTCAGCGTCGACAGGAGCGATCGGATGCGATCTGCGCCGTCGCTGCGCCTCACAAGCTGCGCGCGGCGCTTCCCGGTGGAGGCCGTGATGCCTGCCTTCAACTGCTCGCGACGGTCGTTCAGCGCCTTGACGCGGCGCGCCATCGGATCGCGCACGCTGAGCGCGGCGTAGATCGCGATCAGCACCGCAAACGCGGCGATGCCAGACAGGATCGTTGCCGCCCAATAGACGTCCACCCCCATCAGCGTCGGATTGGTTGAAGGTTCCATCGCGTCAGATCTCGAAATTTATCATCTTGGCCATGATGAATGCGCCGATGCTCATCCAGACCATGGCGCCGCCACCGGCGATCATCAGCCGTTGGTCGATGAAGAAATTCGCCATGTAAGACTGGTTTACCATCCAGATCAGGCCGAAGACGATGAAGGGGAGGGAACCGATGATGTAGGCGGAAGCCTTCGATTCCGAAGACATCGCCTTGATCTTCAGTTTCATCTGGCCGCGCTGGCGCAAAACGGTGGCGAGGTTCTGTAGCGTTTCCGCCAGATTGCCGCCGGTTTCGCGCTGGATCGCGATCGTGATGCAGAAGAACTGGAATTCCGGCGTGCCGATTCGATCGGCGGTTTCCTGAAGCGCAACGTCCATTGAGCGTCCGATTTTCATCTTGTCGGAAACGATGCGGAATTCCTCGCCCACCGGCCCCGGCACCTCGGCCGCGACGACGGACATTGTCTCCGTGATGGGGAGGCCGGAGCGCAGACCGCGCACGAGCAGCTCGATGGCATCCGGGAATTTGATATTGAACTTGTTGAGCCGGCGTTTGATGAAGAAGCCCACCACCAGATGTGGAATTCCCGCGCCCACGCCGATGCCCACCATCAGCGCAAGCAGCAGTGGCAGCCCTTTCAACGTGAGCAGCATGACGATGACTGCGAAGATACCGAGCGTCGCCATGCCATATTGGCCGACCGTCCAGGACTTGCCGGTTCGCTGCAGACGCTTTTTCAGTTCGGCGGGCTTGGGCAGGAAGCGCATCGCCGCCTGATCCGCCTTGGTCGTATTCTTGCCGGTGATGCGACGCATCTGCGCTTCCACCGCCATCAGCGGCGAGGTGGAGTGCCGTTCGCGCAATGCGGACAGCCGACGGCCGCTGGCCCGTGCTGCGGATGGCCCGGCGAAGGCGAACGCGATCATGCCGATCACGATCAGCGCGCCCAGCGCAAGCATGGCAATCGGCATCAACGGCATCGTGGCTTCATCCGTTCGTGTTCAGGTGCCGCGCGGGATTGCGCACGGCCGCGCTCACTTCGCTTTCGCTGCGGCCGGTTTCTTGGGCAGAAGCGATTTAAAATCGGTGAACCGCCCGATCAGCGATCCGCCCTTGGGCTTCTTGCCGGTGACGGGCTCCGCCGCGCCGGCATCTCCGGTCAGGCAAAGCTGGCGGGCGAGTTCCACGAGCGGCGCGATCGTCTTGGAGCTCTTGCCCGCCTCCGCGATCGGCTTGCCGAGCTTTGCTGCCTGCGCGGCGAGCTTCTGATCGAACGGCACGACAAAATCGATCTTGCGCTCGATCGAGCCTTCGAAATCCTTGCGCGAGATTTCAAGCTGCTGCCCGGCATGGACGCGGTTTGCGATCACCAGCGTGCTCATGTGCGGCGCGTTTGATTTCAACCAGGAAAGGATGCGGATCGTATCGCGCGCGGCCGCGAGCGTCAGTTCGGCGACGATAACCGCGCATTGCATATCGCTGACCAGATGGGGGTGCGCGACCAGCATATTGCGCGGCAGATCGACCACCGTGCATTCGAACGCCGCGCGCATCTCTTCCTGCAGCTGATAGAAAGCGCTTCCATCGGTGACGATCGGCGAATTGATCGGCGCCTCTGCGGACAGCACGGACAGTTTGTCGGAGGCGCGAACCATGGCGCGCTCGATGAACAGACCGTCGATGCGGCTCGGATTTTCGATTGCGTCGGTCAGCCCGCGGCCCGGCTCCAGATCGAGCGCGAGCGCCCCGGTGCCGAAATGGACGTCGAGATCGAGCATCGCGGTCGTCCGCTGTTCCTTCTCGCTCATCAGCCACGCGAGCGATGTCGCCACGGTGGATGCGCCAGTACCGCCGCGCGTGCCGATCACGGCAACCGCGTAATGCGGCCGATCGGCCGCGCCATCGGTTGCCTTGGGCGCGTTGAGTATTGTCTGCGCGTGGGTGAAGGCGTCCCGCAGCGCATCGGGGCTGAGCGGCTTCAGCAGGTAATCCTGAATCCCGCTCGCCACCAGATCGCGATACAGCCGCACGTCGTTGACCTGGCCCGACGCGATCACGATCGTTCCCGGCTCGCAAACCTCGGCCAGCGAATTGATATCGCTGAGCGGGTCACCCGATTCGGCGAGGTCGACGAACAGGATCTGCGGACTGGCGGACACGGAAAGGGACTGGACCGCATTTCGCAGGCCGCCCTTGTTCACCTTGTCTGCCGCCCAGCCCATTTCGGTGGCGATCGGGCGAATCGCCTCGGCGGTCGTGTCGTCGCAGACGTAGGCGACGAACGGTTCGCGATGGGCGACGCCGGCGGGTTTCCACGGAGCGTTCATCTTACTTGTTCCCCGTTTTTTCGGTCTTCAGCGTCGTGCCGCCGTTCCCGGTTGGCGCGGCCTTGCGGTATTCGGTGATCGCGCGCGTGCCGGTCGCGGCGTCATAGACCTGCGTGCCCGGTTCGCCGCGCACCAGATCGGTGGGATTGGCAACCATCGCGGCGAGGTTCGAGTTGATCGAGCAGCCCTGGTTGGACGACGTGTTGCTCTCGAATTCCGGCTGGCGCGTACGCGAGAAATCGGGGCAGTTGGGCACGCGCGCCCGCGCCCGGCTGACCACTATGCGTATCGTGCCAGGCGCGATCGGCGCACCGGTGACTGGCGCGCCATCGGTCACCAGCAGGCCGAACCTGGCGGCGGCGCGCGCCACTGCGGATCGCGCCGCAGGGCCCGTACCGGCCGGATCGTCGATGGAAACCTCATCGCCATAGCCGAGACGGAGCGACGTCATCCACCCGGCGAGGCGCTGTTCCTCGCCCGGCGCGAGGCCATAGGCGCCGGCGCCGACATCGAAGCTGTAGTCCGTACGACTGACGACGGGCTGATGAACGGATTCGAGCCCGCGGTTCTTGGTGCCGCTGCATCCGCCGAGCATGAGGGCGGGAACAACGGCGAGGAGCAGGGTGCGCTTGACCATGATCGTGTCCTCGGATTGGCGGGTCAATTGAACGAGAAGCCGGGGGCCGGCGTGGCGGCCGGTGCGGCCTTGTCTTTCGGCTTCGTCGCGGCCTTGCGATCAGCCTCGTCGCGGCGGGGCTCGGGCGCAGGCACCGGGGATACCGGGGCGGCGACGCCCACGGATGGCTGCGCGGGCGGGCCGGCCTCCATCGTCGGCTTGGGCCGCTGGCCGCCGTTAGTGCCGCCACCAAGCTGGCCGAACAGCACGCGATCCAGATCGGTCGGAGCCTTGTAGCCGTCGGTCGGCAGAACGATGTCGTTCGCGTTGACCGGCTTCACGAGATAGGGCGTGATGACGATCACGAGCTCGGTTTCGTTGCGCTGGAACCCGTTCGAGCGGAACAGCGCGCCCAGCACCGGCAGGTCGCCGATGCCCGGAGTCTTGTCGATCGAGTTGTTGTGCGAATTCTGGAGCAGGCCGGCGATCATGAAGCTCTGGCCGGAGCCAAGCTCCACGGTCGTTTCCGCGCGGCGTGTCGTGATGCCGGGGATCGTGGTGCCGTTGAAGGTGATCGCCGTGTCCGAGGACAGCTGCGACACTTCTGGGCGCACGCGCAGGCTGATGCGACCGTCGGCGAGCACCGTCGGCGTATAGGCGATGCTGACGCCATATTGCTTGTATTCGATCGAAACGGCGCCGAGGCCCTGTGCGATCGGGATCGGAATCTCGCCGCCCGCCAGGAAGGTGCCGGTTTCGCCAGAGAGCGCCGTCAGGTTGGGATTGGCGAGTGTCGATACCTGCCCGATCCGTTCGCCCAGATCGAGCGCCTGAAGCACGTCAAGCCCGAACAGCTTGCCCGCAAAGCCAAGCGTCGTGCGCTCCGTTCCCTGCGTGAACGAATATTGGCTGCCGGAATTTGGATAGACGAAATTGCCGGTGCGCGGATCGAACGGCAACGACAGCGTACCCGCCGGCAACCCGAATTTCGACGAGGCGTCGATCATCGGCAGGCCGGTGGTGTTGAAGTTCGAGATCGTGCCCGGCGAACGGCCCGACAGAACGCCGAAGCCGAAGCCCGACGTCGTATCGCGCGTCAGGATGTTCGAGCCGATATTCTTGATGAAGCTGCGGCTAACCTCGGCGAATTTCACCTGCAGGTTCACCTGCAAGGGCGTGGCGGTGCGCAGGCGGCTGACAACCTTCGTGCCTTCGCCGACGAAGGCCGTGACGAGGCGCTCGGCCTCGGCGCTGTCGTCCGGCTGGGCGACCGTGCCCGTCAGCAGGACGACACCATTCATCGTCGTCGCGGTGATCGCGGCCTCCGGCATCGCGAGCTTGAGCATCTGGCCGAGCGAATCATAGTTGTTGCCGACACGGATCGTGGCTGAATAGACGACACCGCCGCCCTTCGAGGTCGCCGAAACGGTCGTTTCACCGGCCTTCTTGCCGAAGATATAGAGCTGGGTCGGCGAGCGAACCTGGACGTCGGCGATTTCCGAATTGGCCACGAACAGATCGCTCATCGGTCGTGCCAGCGTCACCAGCCGGCCGCGGTTTGTGGCAAGCTGCACGACGGACGAGCCGGTCGACGGCGCCGACTGTGCCAGCGTGGCAACCGGGGTCGCAGTGACTGCCGCGGCTGCCAGGGCGATCGCCAGCGGCGCGCCGATTGGCATGGAGCGAATACGCATCTCAGTTCTTCCCCCCGACCGGTACTTCGGTCACAGTGTTGCCGCGCGCGATCCGCACCATCGGACCGGTTGACGGCGCCCCTCCCGGAAAATTGGCCGGAGCCGCGCCCTGTGGTGCGGTTTCGGCTGCCTTGCCCGGCACGGTGCGACGCTGAAACCGCGACACGTCCGCGCCGACGGAGAAGCTCGCATCGCCGCTCTGCGGCTGGCTGGCGAGCTTCACCAGAAATGTCTTTTCCGCCTTCGGATCGCCATTGGCGGGCACCTTCACCGCGCCGGATGCGATTGCTGAGTCGAGCTGGGCCTGGTTGTCCGCGATCGAGCGCAGCGACAGCGATAGCGAGCCGACCGTCTGGGCGACCGCAATCTCTTCCGCGATTTTCGGTGTCGCTTCGATCGTGACGGTGGAGAAGGTATGCACGATGGTGTTGCCCTTCTCGTCCTTCTCGTCGGTCGTGCGCTGATCGGTCGCCAGCACGCGCAGGTTGCGCATGATGGTTTCGGATGTCCTGAGCGGCGGGCCGTCGCCGCCACCGGTCACGGTCTGCGTCAGCAACAGGTCGATGCGGTCGCCGGGAAAGATGAAGCCGGCAACCGACGTCTGCGTCGAGACGGGCACCGTCACTGCGCGCATACCCGGCCCGAGCGCCGCGGCCAGAAATCCGCGATCGCCAGGCTTCACCAGCGCGCCCTGCGTGATCGGCTGACCGGCAGTGATCGCGTTGCGCACCACGGTGCCGACGACGCTCTTCATGTCGAAGCCCGCGCCTTCCTGGAAATAGGCGCCTTCGACCAGTTCCTTCGGCCATGGCTGGAATTTTACCGCGGCAGGATCGATGATCGTGCCGATGGGCAGCGCACGCACCGCGACGAGCACTTTCGGCCCGTCAATATGCGCGGGCGCGTTCATAGCGGCCGCCTGAGGCGCGGAGCTTCCCGCGATCAGGGTGCGCGCGAAGAATGCGGTGATGGCGGCGACGAGCAGCGCGCCCACCAACAATACAACCTTCCGAGTGTCCATGATTCAACGTGCCTTTCAAGCGTCCGCCAGGCCGGGTGTTATCCGGCTATGATTACGCAAACTGGTTAAGAAGGGGTTCGCGAAGAACCACGAGGGCGCCGACGACGATCGCCACGCCGTACGGGACCTCAAGAATCTTTCCGCTTTTCCGTATCTTGTGATCGATCAGCATGATGATCGTGAGCGCGCCACCGGCGAGCGACATCACGAGCAGCATCTGCAACAGCGGCGTCAGCGGCAGCCACAGCGCAAGCGCGCCGATCAGCTTTACGTCGCCGCCGCCCATCTGGCCGAAGTAAAACGCCACGCAGAACAGCGCGAACACCGCGAGCGCCATGGCCAGCTGGATCGCCATGCCCGGCCACACGGGGATCCCGATTGCGATCCACCACAAGGGCGCGAGCAACGCGATCGTCGCGTTCTTCCAGTTGGCGATCTCGCGCGTGCGCGCGTCCTGGATGCCGGCTGAAAGCAGCAGGATCAGGAGCAGCGCGGGGAGCGCCCAGTGAAGAACGGTCGATACCATGCCGACACGCACTAGACGGAATGGCTTTCCAAACCGTAACCATGCCCGATGACCATCGCATCGCCCATCCGCCGCGAGATTCCGGCCGGCGCCTCGATTACGCAATGGGCTGCCGGCGATGGGTGGCTGATCCGCCGGTTCGACTGGCCGGCGGATGGCGCCCCGCGCGGTGCGATCCTGTTTCAGGGCGGGCGCGGCGATGTGTTCGAGAAGTATCTGGAAACCTTCGCGCACTGGCACCAGGCAGGCTGGACGGTCGCGTCGTTCGACTGGCGCGGGCAGGGTGGCTCCGGAAGGCTTTCGCCCGATCCGCGCGTCGGCCATGCGACCGATTTCGCGCCGTGGATCGCTGATCTTGCCGCCGTCTGGCGAGATTGGAATGTGCCCGGCCCGCGTGTCATCATGGGCCATTCGATGGGCGGCTATCTCGTGCTTCGCGCGCTGGTGGAGCGGGCGGTGAGCCCGGCGGCAGCGGTGCTGGTCGCGCCGATGCTTGGGCTGAGCGCGCCGGTCGGGCCGTGGCTTGGCGAAAAGGTGGCGCGGCTGATGTGTCGGCTCGGGAACCCGGCGCGCGCGGCGTGGAAGGGGCATGAGCGGCCCGGCGCGCGGCTCGACCGGCAGAAACTGTTGACCCACGATCCCTCCCGTTATGACGACGAGGCGTTCTGGTATGCGCAGAAGCCCGAGATTCAGCTTGGCCCGCCGAGCTGGGCATGGCTGGCCGAGGCCTTTGCGGGCACGCGCGCGCTGGAGGCCGATCCGCGCCTCCCGCGCATGACCACGCCGACGATGGTGCTGGTCGCTGAGGCCGATGCGCTGGTCGATGCGCGCGCCGCGTTGCGTATCGCCACGAAACTGCCGGTTGCCGAGGTGATGCGCTTCGGCGCCGAATCCGCGCACGAGATCCTGCGCGAGGCCGATCCGATCCGCGATCGGGCGCTTGCGGCGATTGACCGTTTCCTCGATTCGCACGCGCAATGAAATACGATATCGCGATCGTCGGGGCCGGGATCGCCGGTGCCTCCCTTGCCGCGGCGATCGGGGATCGCGCGCGGGTTCTGATTCTGGAGGCGGAAGCGGTGGCGGGCTATCATGCCACCGGGCGATCGGCTGCCTTCTGGTCGGAAACCTATGGCGGCCCCGGCATCCAGCCGCTGACGACGCTGTCCGGTGCCGCGCTCGCGGCGGGAGGATTTCTGGAGCCGCTCGGCTCGCTGCATATCGGACAGGCGCGGGACGCGGCCAGCGCGGATGCCTTTATCGCAGACTTCGATAATTCCGGTGTCGAACTCGTAAGGGTCGATCCGGCGGCGCATATTCCGGGCCTTCGGAAGGGCTGGACGATCGGCGTGCTGGAGCCGACCTGCGCCTATATCGACGTGGCCGGGCTGCACGCCGACATGCTGGCGCGCGCGCGGAAGGCGGGAACGATACTTGCGCTGAACAGCGCCTTGCATGCCGCCACCCGTGAGGGGGGCCGGTGGAAGATCTCAACCGCCGGCGGCGCCTTTGAAGCCGATGTGTTGGTGAACGCGGCGGGGGCGTGGGCGGATGATGTCGCGCGGATCGCCGGCGTCGCGCCGCTCGGCATCCAGCCCTATCGCCGCACCCTCGTGCAGCTTCTCACCGATCCGCCGGTGCCGATGCGCCTGCCGCATGTCGCGCATCTAGGTGGCGACTTCTATTTCAAGCCGGAGGCGGGCGGTCGGCTATGGCTGTCCCCGCACGATGAAACGCCGGTCCCGGCCAGCGACGTCCAGCCGGAGGAACTGGACGTGGCGATCGCAATCGACCGGCTGGAGCAGGCGGTCGACTGGCGCGTCGTTCAGGTCGAGCGCAAATGGGCGGGTCTGCGCAGTTTCGCGCCTGACCGGTTGCCGCTCTATGGGGCCGCTAGCGATGCACCCGGCTTCTTCTGGTTCGCGGGGCAGGGCGGTTTCGGTATCCAGACCGCGCCCGCCGCTGCGGAGATCGGCGCGGCGCTGTTGCTGGGAGACGCGCCGCCTGCGGGGATCGACATCTCCCGCTATTCGCCCGCGCGGTTCATGAATAGATTTGCCTGATCATTGGACTGTGACGGGTGTAAACAGGGCACAGGCGCACGATCAGCCACGACGCGCCTGGCATCACGGACGAAGAGGAATAGTCGCGTGACGGATGGGTAAGCTCTAGCGGCTGCCCCGTCCCGCCGCGATCGCCGCATCACTGGCAAGCTTGTCGGCGCGCTCGTTTTCGGGATGGCCGGCGTGACCCTTGACCCATTCCCAGTCGATCCGGTGGCGTTTGGCGGCGGCAAGCAGAGCCTGCCACAGTTCGGCATTCTTGACCGGCTTCTTGTCTGCGGTGCGCCAGCCGTTGCGCTGCCAGCCGTGAATCCATTTGGTCAGACCGTCCATGACGTACCGGCTGTCGGTGAAGAGGCGGACATGGCAGGGCTTGGTGAGCGCGTTGAGCGCCTCGATCGCGGCGGTCAGTTCCATCCGATTGTTGGTGGTGGCCGGATCGCCGCCCGACAATTCCTTCTCCCGCGGCCCCATGCGCAGCACAACGCCCCATCCGCCGGGGCCGGGATTGCCCTTGCATGCGCCATCGGTGAACGCCTCGACCTGCGGCATCTCGTTCATCCGACGCGTGCCGCCAGCGCGGGATCATAATGGTGCAGGCGGCGCATGTAAGCGAGCGGATCCTTGCGCATCACCAGCGCGTCGGGCGGGGTGTTCAGCCAGTCCCACGCGCGTGACAGTGCGAAGCGGACACATGCGCCCGACGCGAGCGTCGGAAACTGCGCGCGTTCCACGTCGCTCAGCGGAAAGTGCCGCCCGTAACCCGCGATCAGCGCATCGCCCACCTTGTCGTCGTAATTCCGGCCGTGCGCATCGAAGCACCAGGCGCTGTGCATCACGGCAAGATCGTAGGCACGAATGTCGGTGCAGGCGAAATAGAAGTCGATCAGGCTGGTAACGGTATCGCCCAGCATCAGCACGTTATCGGGGAACAGATCGGCGTGAATCGCGATCCGATCGAACCCGTCGCGCGGCCATCTCGCTTCCACCTTGTCCAGCGCAGCGGCGAGATCGTCGTGCATGCCGGGCGCGATCTGATCCAGGCTTCGCCCGCAACGCTCGAAGAGCGGCCGCCAGCTATCCACCCCCATCGAATTCTCCCGTGTTTGCGGGAAGTCCGCCACCGCACGGTGCATCTCGCCCATTGCGTTGCCAGCAGCGAGCGCCTGCGCGGGGGTGGGATGAGAAAGCGAGACACCGGGCATGAAGCGGATCAGGCAAGCCGGGCGCCCCGCCAGTTCCTGGATCTCGACCCCCGCGCGATCCTTGATCGCGGGCGGCACGGGCAGGCCCTTGGCGTCGAGGTGATCGAGCAGTGCGATGAAGAACGGCAGATCGTGTGCCGCGACGCGCTTTTCGTAGAGTGTCAGGATGAATCGGTCGCGGGTCGTTTCGACGAGGAAATTGGAATTTTCCACGCCCTCGGCGATCCCCTTGGCCGAAACCAGTTCGCCTACGTCATAGCGCTTGAGGAACTCGGTCAGCGCTTCGGCGGATACCTGGGTGTACACCGCCATATCAGCGCGCGCGCCGTTGCTGACCGTTGTGGAAAACGCGCGTCATTCTTCCCCCTCGTTCGCAACGCCTGCAGCGCGGCAATGCCAGCCTCAGGCCGCCGTTTCCAGCCCGCGCGGCAGCTTGAACGAGATCGATTCCTGCGTCGTTTCCACCTCACTTTCGTTGACGGTGAAACGGGTGGCGAGAAGATCGACCAGTTCGCGCACGAGAAGCTCGGGTGCCGAGGCGCCGGCGGTCAGCCCGAGCGTCCGGATGCCATCCAGAAACGCCCAGTCGAGATCGGCGGCGCGCTGGATCAGCGCGGCGCGCACACCTTCGCGCTGCGCCACTTCCACGAGCCGCATCGAATTGGACGAATTTGGCGCGCCGATCACCAGCATCGCATCGCATTTTGCGGCGATCGCCTTCACGGCGGCCTGCCGGTTGGAGGTGGCGTAGCAGATATCCTCGCCGCGCGGCCCTTGTATCGACGGGAAACGACGCTGGAGCGTGCTGACGATCTCCGCCGTATCGTCCACCGAGAGCGTCGTCTGGGTAAGGAACGCCAGGTTATCGGGATCGGCGGGAGACAGCGCCTCGGCGTCCTTGACGTCCTCCACCAGCGTCATCGCCCCCTCGGGCACCTGGCCGAACGTGCCGATTACCTCGGGATGGCCGGCGTGCCCCACGAAGACGATGTGCCGCCCGGCCTCCACCAGCCGCTCGGCCTGACGATGCACCTTGCTCACCAGCGGGCAGGTGGCGTCCAGATATGCCAGGCCGCGCGCCTCGGCATTGGCGGGCACCGATTTCGGCACGCCATGCGCGGAAAAGACCACGGGTGCGCCGTCCGGCACCTCGGTCAGCTCCTCGACGAAGACCGCGCCGCGCTGCTTCAGGCTGTCGACGACGAACTTGTTATGGACGATCTCATGCCGGACGTAGACCGGCGCGCCGTGCTTCTCGATCGCCAGTTCCACGATGCGGATCGCGCGGTCCACCCCGGCGCAGAAACCACGCGGGGCAGCGATCACCAGGTCGAGCACGGGCTTTTCGGACATGCGGCGGCCTTTACGGGGGCGAGCGCCGATCGGCAACCTCAAGCGGGGCGGAAGGTGAGTGCGACGCCGTTCATGCAATAGCGCTTGCCGGTCGGTTTCGGACCGTCGTCGAACACGTGGCCGAGATGCCCGCCACAGCGCCGGCAATGAACTTCGGTCCGGCTCATGCCAAGCGTGGTATCGTTGCGCGTCCGCACCGCATTTGCGATCGGCGCCCAGAAGCTTGGCCACCCCGTGCCGCTGTCAAATTTCGTCCGCGCGTCGAAAGCGGGCAGCGCGCAGCCGGCGCACAGGAATTGGCCCGGGCGATGCTCGTTATTGAGCGGACTGGTGAAGGGTCGCTCGGTGCCTTCCCGCCGAAGCACCTGATAGGCGGCCGGGGAGAGGCGCGCTTTCCACTGCGCGTCGGTGAGATTCACCTCGAACCGTTCCGGCGCGGCATCGGCCGACGTCGCGCGACACGCCGCGACGATCGAGCCCATGGCGCCAATGGCAAACAGACCGAACATCGCCTCACGTCGATCGGGCGTCATCATTGGGGCATCTCCACTGTTCCCGGCAGATAGGATATAACGCTTGTTGCGGACGATTTCATCGCCCCGCCGCGCGGCGCTTGATCGAGGATAGGGCGATTGACCGGAACGGAGTGTCGCGCGGAAGGGTTTCAGCGCCATGACGTTCCAGCAACTCGATCCGCCGATCCCGCTGCATGTGATCGATAAGGGCGCTGGTTTTGCCATCGCAGTCATCGATTACGGGCAGGAGCATAACCTCATCTGGGTCACCGCCATCAACGACACCGGAGAAATCTGGTGCGCACCCAACCCGCAGGTTCGCATGCAGGGCAACTGGACGATGGGCAGGGCGCGGCCACCCGCCGTGGGGCGTGCTGGGGACTGTTCGGGAAACAATAGCGTGGGGCAGGCGGAAGCCGGCGAAAAACCGAACTGACTCGGCAGCGGTGTTTCCGCGTGTTAGGCGTGCCTGCCATGCAGGACAGTTCTTCGCCCGCCACGTTGATCGCCACGATGGCTACCGAGGCGCGTGCAGCGTCGGCCATCCTCGCCCAGCTTGATACGGACGCTCGCCGTGCCGGACTTCGTGCGGCTGCCGGTGCCTTGCGGGATGCCGCCTCGGATATTCTCGCGGCAAACGCGATCGACATCGAACGTGGCGCTGCCAACGGATTGACGGCCGCGTTGCTCGATCGGTTGCGGCTGGATGAAGCGCGCATATCCGCGATGGCTGATGGTGTCGCGACGGTGGCCACGCTGGCTGATCCGGTCGGCGCGGCGATCGACGAAACGGTGCGTCCCAATGGTCTCGTGCTGCGCCGGATCCGCGTGCCGATCGGTGTGATCGGTATCATCTACGAAAGCCGTCCGAACGTGACGGCGGACGCGGCGGCGCTGTGCGTGATGTCAGGGAATGCGGTGCTGCTGCGTGGCGGATCGGAAGCGGTGGAGAGTAACGCGGCGATCCACCGTGCTTTCCTGGCGGGCCTTGCGGCGGCTGGCGTGCCGACCGGTGCCGTCCAGCGCATCGAGACAACCGATCGCGCGCTGGTCGGCGCGATGCTGGCGGCGGACGGGCTGATCGATCTGATCGTGCCGCGCGGGGGGAAGAGCCTCGTCGCGCGCGTGCAGGCCGAAGCTCGCGTGCCGGTGCTCGCGCATCTTGACGGTATCAATCACGTATTCGTCCATGCCTCGGCCGATCCCGCGATGGCCGAGCGGATCGTGCTGGACGCGAAGATGCGGCGCACCGGGGTGTGCGGCGCGATGGAAACGCTCCTGATCGATGCGAGTTACCCTGGCTCGGCGGCACTGATTGCGGCGCTGGTGGCGACGGGCTGCGAGGTGCGCGGCGATGCTCGCGCGGTAGCGATCGCGCCGGGCGTCGTGGCGGCGCACGACGAGGATTGGGATACCGAATATCTCGATGCGATCGCCTCGGTCGCGGTGGTCGATGGGCTCGATGGCGCGCTCGCGCATATCGCCCGGCACGGATCGCATCACACCGATGCGATAGTCGCGACCGACGAAAGCGTCGGCCGCCGCTTTCTGAATGAGGTCGATTCGGCGATCGTGCTGTGGAACGCTTCCACGCAATTCGCGGATGGTGGCGAGTTCGGCTTGGGCGCGGAGATCGGCATCGCCACCGGGCGACTGCACGCGCGCGGTCCCGTCGCGCTGGAGGGGCTTACCACCTACAAATGGATCGGCTTTGGCAACGGACAGGTGCGGGGATAAGCCCCGGCGTAGATAGCGCGCTTGTCAGCAGGGCCGTTCCGGCACTATCATGCGATACGAGCCATAAAAGAACGCGGGACTTGCTATCGCCAGAAGGGGACGGGATATGGTGCCACTACACAAGCGTTGCGTTGCCGAAACATTCGGAACCTTCTGGCTGGTGTTCGGGGGCTGCGGCAGCGCTGTGCTCGCCGCCGCGTTCCCTGCCGTCGGCATCGGGCTGGCAGGCGTATCACTCGCGTTCGGGCTTACCGTTCTGACGATGGCTTATTCGATCGGGCATATCTCCGGTTGTCACCTCAATCCCGCGGTTACGGTCGGGTTATGGGTCGGCAAGCGTTTTCCGGCGCGTGATATCCTTCCCTATATCATCGCGCAGCTTGTCGGCGCGATCGTGGCGGCGGCGCTGCTGTGGTGCATCGCCAGCGGCAAGGCCGGCTATACGCTGGCGCCCAACGGGCTTGCGGTGAACGGCTATGGCGATCAATCGCCCGGCGGCTATGGCCTCCACTCCGGCCTCATCATGGAAGTGGTGATGACGTTCGGCTTCCTCACGATCATCATGGGCGCGACGGATACGCGCGCACCATCCGGCTTCGCGCCGATCGCGATCGGCCTGGGGCTCACGCTGATCCACCTCATCAGCATTCCGGTGACGAACACGTCGGTCAATCCTGCGCGCAGCACCGGCCCCGCCCTGTTCGTCGGCGGGCTGGCGTTGCAGCAGCTCTGGCTGTTCTGGGTCGCGCCGATCGCCGGCGCGGTGCTGGCGGGACTGAGCTATCGCGTGCTGGCCGGTGATCCGCCGCCCGCGCCGCCGATCGTCGGCGAGCCGCTCTGAGGATGCGGGTTGACCGGCTGCGGTGCGGCGTTTGATCCGCACCGGTCTTCTCGGCGGGTCGTTCAACCCGGCACACAAGGGTCATCGCGGCATCAGCCTCGCGGCGATCCGAGCGCTGGGGCTGGACGAGATGTGGTGGCTGGTTTCGCCAGGCAATCCGCTGAAGCCGGCGGAGGGGATGGCGCCGCTCGCGGCACGCCTCGCCTCCGCCCGCAAAATGGCGCGCCACGCGCCGGTCAGGCCGACCGATATCGAGGCTCGGCTGGGCACTCGCTACACCGTCGATACGCTCGCGGCGCTGGTGCGGCGCTATCCGCAACGGCGCTTCATCTGGGTTATGGGGGCCGACAATCTCGCCCAGTTCCACCGCTGGCGCGACTGGCGGCGGATCGCGCGCACGGTTCCGATTGCGGTAATCGCGCGGCCGGGGTATGATGGCCCTGCCCATGCGGCTCCCGCGATGGGCTGGCTACGGCGCTTCCAGAGGCCCGTGAGCCAGGCGAGGAACTGGAGCGAGTGGAGTGTACCGGCCCTGGTGCTGTTGCGTTTCCGTCCCGACCCGACTTCCGCGACGCAGCTTCGTGCTGCCGACCCGTCCTGGCATCGTCGATTCGCAGACGCCCGCGCCAAACCTTTTGCCCAGGAGTAAACTTGCCCGCATCCGCCAACGCCTATCGATCGCCCGACGCAGACAGTGTTGCGGTGCTCCATAAGCTCGTGCTCGACAGCCTTGATGACGATCAGGCGGTCGATATGGTCTCCATCCCGCTCGCCGGGAAATCCTCCATCGCCGATCATATGGTCATCGCGTCCGGTCGCTCGACCCGTCAGGTCGCGTCGATGGCGTCGAAGCTCGCCGAGAAGATCAAGGGCAAGACCGGCCAGTCGCCCCGGATCGAGGGATTGCCGACCGCTGACTGGGTGCTGATCGACGCGGGCGACGTGATCGTCCACCTGTTCCGCCCGGAGGTGCGCACCTTCTACAATCTGGAGCGCATGTGGTCGTTCGGGGATGCGCCGCCGCCCGGGAACGCCTGAGCTGCTGCTGCATATCGTCGCGCGCGGCCGGATCGGCCGCTCGCCCGAGTCCGAGCTGGTCGATCGCTATCTCAAGCGGATCGCGTGGCCGACGAAGGTGACCGAGCTGCCCGACAGCGGCGGGCGCATACCGGATGCGGCGCCGCAAACGCGCCGCGTGTTGCTGGACGAGCGTGGCGAGGTGATGGGGTCGCTCGCCTTCGCGACACTGATCGGGCGCTGGCGCGATGATGGTGTGCGCGAGGCGCGTTTCATGATCGGCGCCGCGGACGGGTTCGATGAAGCCGCGCGCGCGGACGCCGATCTGCTCCTTTCGTTCGGCCGCGCCACCTGGCCGCACATGCTGGCGCGCGCGATGCTGGCCGAACAATTGTTTCGCGCCACCGCGATCCTTGCAAATCACCCCTATCACCGCGAAGGTTGAGGCGATGAGGGGCAGGGGGGCAATGCTGATCGCGCTGGCGGCAATGCTGCTCGCCGGTCCGGCACCGGCGGAGGTGGATTCGCTTGCCGCCGCTCGTGCACGTCTGAAACAGGCGCGTGCCGCCGCGGATGTCGCCGCTGGCAACGCCGCCGATCTCGATCGGCGGGCCGGGGCGGAGCGTGACGCTTCGGCGCGCTATCGGATGGAGGAGCAGGCCGTCGTCGCCCGCATCCGCCGCGCAGAGGCTGATTTCTCCGCGGCGCAGGCGCGGGTAGCGATCGTTGCGCGCCTCCAGCAGCAGCAGCGCGACGAACTGGCTCAGCGGCAGGAGCCGGTCGCGCGGCTGCTCGCCGGGCTTGCTTCGTTGGCGGGACGCCCGGCGATCGTCGCGGTCGCGCAGCCGGGATCGATTGCGGACATGGTGCATCTGCGCGCGGCGCTCGCAACGACGCTGCCGGTGATCGATGCGCGCACCGCCGATCTTCGCGCCTCGCTCGCCGAATCGCGCCGGCTCGAGGCGGCTGCGGCGGCGGCGGCGCGGGAATTGCGCGAAGGCAGGGCGAATCTGGTAGCCGAACGTGGGCGGCTGGCCGCGCTGCGCGACCGCCATGACAGCGCGGCGGCCCAATTCGATCGTGGCGCGCGCGCCGCATCCGATCGCGCGATCGCGATGGGGGAGGAAGCACGCGATCTGGTCGATCGGATGGCGGCGATCGGCGATGAGAACAAGACGCGCGCCGAACTCGCGCGTCTGCCGGGGCCGCCGGCGACCGATCCGGCGCCCGCTGGCGCGCCGCCGCCCTATCGGTTGCCGGTCATCGGCCGTCTGGTGACCGGGCTTGGCGAGATTTCGGACAATGGCGTGCGCGCACGCGGGCTGACGCTGGCAGTGGCGCCGGGCGCGACGCTCGCTGCGCCCGCAGCCGGCCATGTTATCTATGCGCGGCCGTTTCGCGCTTACGGCGGCACCGTTATCATCGATCATGGCGCCGGCTGGAGCACGCTCGTCACCGGGCTGGGCGCGATCGCGGTGAAGCGGGGGCAGGCGATCGCCGCCGGCCAGTCGATCGGCCGCGCAGGCACGGGCGAGGAGCCGCGCGTGACGGTGGAGCTGCGCCGGCGCGATCAGCCGGTCGATATCACCGCACTGATCGGCTGATCGCAATCGCGCCGTGTCGCTCAGCCGTCGTTAAGACGTGCTGGCGCTTTGCTCGGTGAACGATATGGGGCTAGGATCGCGAGGCCTTTCTCGTCAGGACGTCCAGATGAAGTTCAAGCTGCTCCAGGCCACTGCTCTTGTTGCCACGATCGCGCTCGTTCCGGTCGCGACCGGCGCGATGGCGGCGGTCGATACCGACACGTACAGGCAGATGGACAAGTTCCTCGACGTCTATAACCGGGTGAAGGCGGATTACGTCGACAAGGTGACCGACGAGCAGCTGATCCGCGGCGCGATCGACGGGATGCTCGCTTCGCTCGATCCGCATTCTTCATACGTGGACGGGCGCGATTTCGACAATCTCAAGATCCAGACGGAGGGCAATTACGGCGGCCTCGGCCTGTCTGTCACGATGGAGGACGGCGCGGTGAAGGTGATCGCGCCGCAGGAGGATACGCCGGCGGGCAAGGCCGGGATCAAGCCGGACGACTACATCACCCATATCGATGGCAAGCTGCTTTACGGCGGCACGCTGGACGAGGCGGTGGCGCAGATGCGTGGCAAGCCCGGAACGAAGATCACGCTCACGATCGTCCGCCCCGGCCGCGACAAGCCGTTCGATGTCACGCTGGCGCGCGAGGTGATCGTCCAGCGACCGGTCAAATGGCAGATCAAGGGTGATGTCGGCTATATCGACATCAACACGTTCTCCGAAACGACAGGCGCCGATACGCGTGCGGCGCTGATGGCGATCGACAAGGCGCTGGGGCATCGCCCGCTCGGTTATGTCGTCGATCTGCGCTCCAACGGCGGTGGATTGCTGACGCAGGCGATCGAGGTTTCCGATGCGTTCCTGGATCATGGCGAGATCGTCTCGCAGCGCGGCCGCGACCCGCGCGAGAACCAGCGTTACTTCGCAAAGCCCGGCGATGACGCGCATGGCCTGCCTGTCATCATCCTCACCGATTCCGGCACGGCGAGCGCCAGCGAGATCGTCGCGGGCGCGCTCCAGGATCATCATCGCGCGCTGGTGATGGGCGAGCGGACCTTCGGCAAGGGATCGGTGCAGACGCTGTTACCACTCGGCCCGACCACCGCCCTCCGCCTCACCACCGCGCGTTATTTCACGCCCTCGGGCCGTTCGGTGCAGGAGGGGGGGATCGAGCCGGATATCGCCGTGCCGCAGCTCTCCGATCCCGATTACAAGGCACGCCCGGTGTTCCGCGAGGCCGATCTGCGCCGTCATCTCATCAACGAGGTAAAGTCGGACAACAAGGTGCTGGAGGAGGACACGAAGGAGGATCCGCGCTTCTCGATGACCCCCGATCAACTCAAGAAAGAGGGCATCGGCGACTTCCAGCTCTGGTATGCGCTCAAGGCAGTGGCGCGGCTCGGCGGCCCGGCGCAGGTTGCCGCCGTCACGGCCGCTTTGAAGAAAGACGTGAAGGATATCAAGGAAGTACCCGCCAAGTGAACAGTTCGCAGATGCGTGCGCGGGCGATCGCCCTGTTGCTGCCGCTGGCGTTGCTCGCAGGCGCATGGGGCTCGCAACTGATCGGCGGCCTCCAGCCGTGCGAGATGTGCCATTGGCAGCGGTGGCCGCATTACGCCGCGGTCGTCGCGGCGGCGCTGGCGTTTGTCGTGCCGGGGCGCTCGATCAGGCTGACGCTCGTCGTGGGCGCGGCGGCGCTGATAGCCGTGTCTGGGATGATCGGCGTTTTTCACGCGGGGGTCGAATATCACTGGTGGCAGGGGGTAACCGCCTGCTCGACCAGCGTGAGCGGCGTGGGGATCAGCACTGATGAGATGCTCCGCCGCATCCTCGCTGCGCCGGTGGTGCGGTGCGATGCGGCGCAATGGCGGCTGTTCGGCATCTCGCTCGCGGGGTTCAACGCGATCTTCTCGCTTGGCGGTGCGATGGTGATCGCAGCACTGATCCGGGGGCGGCGATGAGCTGGAAACCGGGCGATCGGCGCGAGCTCGTGAAGTCGATGATCCGTGTCGATCAGGCGGGCGAATATGGCGCCACGCGCATCTATGCCGGGCAACTCGCGATCATGGGCCATCGCTCCGCCGCCGCGCGGAAAATCAGCGGCATGGCGATGCAGGAAGAGCGGCACCGCGCCTATTTCGATCGGCTGATTGCGGAACGCGGCGTTCGGCCCACGTTGTTTCAGCCGTTCTGGAATGTCGCCGGGTTCGCGCTGGGCGCGGTGACGGCGGCGATCGGACCCGAAGCCGCGATGGCCTGCACCGCAGCGGTGGAGACCGAGATCGACAAACATTATGACGAGCAACTGGCGACGCTCGGCGGTGACGAGCCGGAACTGGCGGCTGCGATCCGCGAATTCCAGGCGGAGGAGGTCGAGCATAAGCAGACCGCGCTCGCCAGCGGCGCGGAGGATGCGCCGGCCTATCCGTTGTTGTCCGCCGTGATCCGGCTGGGTTGCCGCGTCGCGATTGCGACAGCGAAACGCATCTGACGCGGGAGAGAAGGATGCTTGTGCGTAGATTTGTTACCGTGGCGCTGGCGCTGTTCCCCGCCGCGCTTTCCGCCCAGACGGCGGCCCCGCCGGCCAGCACCGGCCGTGAAGCGCCGCCACCGCTCATCATTCCGCCGCCGTCTAAAGAGGTGGCGATGCCCGGTGCTCCCCACGCCAGCCGCCAGACCGTGTCCAGCGAAGTATCGCGCAACGCGCCGATAAATGGGGTGCTGACGCTCTATGGCAATGAGCGTTGCCCGACGAACAAGGAGGGCGCGGAGGTCGTCGTCTGCGTCCGACGGTCGGCCGAGGAGCAGTTCCGCATCCCGAAGGAATTGCGGAATTTCGAGGTAACGCCGGAAAACGCCTCCTGGGCAGTGCGCGAGAAAGGCAATGCCGATGTCGGCGCGGCCGGGATCGGGAGCTGCTCGGCGGTTGGCGTCGGCGGTGCGACCGGATGCTTCGTGCAAAGCGCGCGACAGGCCAAGGCCGAATCGAAAGCGCGTGCGAAGGAAGCGAATCCCGATCTTCCGAACTGAGCGCTCTGGCGGCCCGGCGGATTGTGCCACGACTTGCGCGATGTCGCGTGGCCGGCGCACAGGTGAATCATCACCAGGCGGCGCGACAGATCATCCTGCCGCGCGCCTGAGCGATCGTCGCAGGACGAAAGGAGCGCCCGATGCACATTGCCTTCCTGCTTTTCCCCCAGGTGACGCAACTCGATCTCACCGGCCCCGCTCAGGTGTTATCGCGCATGGGAGACGGGACGCGGCTCGATCTGGTCGCAGCGACGCGCGATCCCGTCTCAACCGATGCTGGATTCGCGATACTGCCGACAGCGACCTTCGCGGATGTTCCCAAGGCCGACATACTGTGCGTGCCCGGCGGGTTTGGCACGAATGCCGCGATCGCTGACGACCGGACGATCGACTGGGTGCGCCAGCTTGGGCTGAACGCGGAATGGGTAACGAGCGTGTGCACGGGATCGCTGATCCTCGGGGCGGCGGGGCTGCTCGAAGGATATCGCGCGACGTGTCACTGGGGGCAGCGCCACATGCTGCCATTGTTCGGCGCCACGCCGGTTTCCGAGCGCGTCGTGATCGATCGCAATCGCGTGACAGGCGGCGGCGTCACGGCAGGGATCGATTTTGCATTTCGGCTGATGGCGCTGATCCGGGGCGAGGCGCACGCGCGCATGGTGCAGCTCAGCCTGGAATATGATCCGGATCCGCCGTTCGATTCGGGTTCGCCGGAGCATGCCGATATTGCGCTGGTCGATGCCTATCAGCGACGTGTGGCGAAGCTGGCGCCCGGCCGCGATGATGAACTTCGTCGGCTGGCCGCGCTGCGCAATTATCCCTGATGGCGCTTCTTGAGGCCGCGCAGGCGGTGCCAGAGATAGAGGCCGCCAACCGCGACGATCACCAGCCCGATCGCCAGATCCGCCTGGTGGAAAAATGCCTTCAGGCGCGGGTCGCTGTTCCATGCGGTGCCGAGTTTCATGCCGACCCACGCCAGCAGGAAGCAGAACGGCCAGGAGCCGATGAACGTGTAGATATGGAACGGGATCAGCTTCATCCGCGCCACCCCGGCGGGAAAGGCGATGAAGGTGCGGATGATCGGCAGCATCCGGCCGATCAGGATCGCAATCGGCCCCCAGCGTTGAAAGAAGCGGTCCGCCATGTCGAGCTCGCCCGGCCCGATCAGCACATATTTCCCCCAGCGCTCGGCGAGCGGGCGGCCGCCGCGCTTGCCGATTTCGTAAGCGACGATCGAGCCAAGGTTGCAGCCGATCGCCCCCGCGGTCGCCGCAAGGTACAGATCGAACCGTCCGGTCGAAACGAGATATCCCGCGAACGGCATGATGATTTCTGACGGCAGCGGAATGCACGCGCTCTCGATGGCCATCAGCAGGGCGATTCCCCAATAGCCGCTGGCGGAGATGACGGTGACGGCAAAGGTCGCGAGCGCGGCCAACAGCTTTTCAATCATGATGATCCGCGCATGGGCGATGGGCAGACGGCGGTCAATTGTCGCGCGCCGCCCGACACGAACTGTTACAATCCTCCGTTAAGTAAAAAACACCATTTATCAATATTATAAATCGGATTTGAAGCCTCATGCTGGCGACACGCTGATCGTCGCCGGCGAATTTGGGAATTTTAATCGCCGCGGGCGTGCGACCAAATCCGGATTGGATCGTTTTTAGCGCGCGTCAAACCCAACTCAGTTAAAGCGGGGATCATGGGGGCTGTTCGTAAAGCGCTGTTCTGGGCGGCTGTATCGCTCGCGGTGACGATGGTCCCGCTGGTCGGCCTGTGCGCTTGGCAGGGGCTCAATGTTCCGTTGCTGAATTGGTTCGTCGCGATTGTAACGTCGGGCGGAGTGTCCTTCCTCGTCGTTCTCCGACTGACAACGCAAAGTGAGCGGCTGCGCCATATTAACAAGGAGCTGCGCGAGGCGCAGGTTCTGCTGAAATATGCTGCCGAATCCGATCAGCTCACTGCTGTGCTCAATCGCTTCGCCTTCCTTGAGCACGCCGAGGCGCACCATGCCCATGCCGAGGGGTGGATGTTGTTGCTCGATATCGATCACTTCAAGGCGATCAATGATCGGTTCGGCCATGAAGTGGGCGATCGGGCGCTCCAGCACGTCGCAAGCGTTCTGCGTGGATCGCTTCGGGCCGACGACATCATCGGGCGGCTCGGTGGGGAGGAGTTCGGCATCTATCTTCCCGGCGCAAGTTCCGAAAAGGCGATGCAGATCGCCGAGCGCGTAAGACGCAACATCGAAAAGGCGGCAGAATTCGCGGCACAGGGCATCTTGCTGACGGTAAGCATCGGGCTTGCCGAGGCGAAGCGCGCCGTGGCTGTCCGCGATTGCCTGCGACAGGCGGATTTCGCGATGTACGGCGCGAAGCAGGAAGGCCGTAACCGCATCAGCCTGACTGCGGCGACGCTCGAGCCCGAGATCATCGCAACCGTGATCGAAACGCCGAGCCCGCGATCATTCTGCGGCGAGTAGCGTCTCCGCCGCCTGAAGATCGACCGATACCAGCCGGCTGACGCCGCGTTCGATCATCGTAACGCCGAACAGGCGGTGCATCCGGCTCATGGTGACGGCATTGTGGGTGACGATCAGATATCGCGTCCGTGTCTCGCGCGTCATCCGATCGAGCAGATCACAGAATCGTTCGATATTCGCATCGTCGAGCGGCGCGTCCACCTCGTCGAGGACGCAGATCGGCGCGGGATTGGTGAGAAACAATCCGAAGATGAGCGCAACTGCCGTCAATGCCTGCTCGCCACCGGAAAGCAGCGTCAGCGATTGCAGCCGCTTGCCCGGCGGTTGCGCCATGATCTCCAGCCCCGCCTCCAGCGGATCATCCGAATCGATCAGTTCCAGATGGGCCTGCCCGCCATTGAACAATGTGGTGAACAGCCGCCGAAAGTGACCGTCCACCGCCTCGAATGCGGCGAGCAGGCGCTGCCGCCCCTCGCGATTGAGCGTGCCGATCGAGCCGCGTAGCTGATTGACCGCCTGACCAAGCTCGTCTCGCTCGGTCGCATTGCCGATCGCGCCTGCCTCCAGGTCGGCCAGTTCCTGCTCGGCCACGAGATTGACCGGCCCGATCCGCTCGCGATCAAGCGTCAGTTTCTCATGCGCGCTCGATTCCTCCCGCGGTGAGCGGACCGTCGCGCTGTCGAAGCCTACCTTGGCCGGAAGCACCGGCGCCGGGCATTCGAAGCGCTCTCCTGCGAGGCGGCCCAACTCGATTCTGCGCAGTTCCTGATTTTCGGCACGTGCAAGCGCCCCGGCGCGCATTTCGCGTGCGGTTGCGAGCGCCTCGCCCGTGACGCGCGCGGCTTCCTCGCATCGGCGGAGCGCGGCTTCCGCCTCGCGTTCGGAAAAAGCCAGCGCATCGGCGGATTTACGGGCCGCGTCGTGTCGGGCCGTAAGGTCGGCGATCTCGATCATCAGCGCGGCAGGCCGTGGGGCGAGAATTTCGCGGTCCCGCCCCAGTTCGTCTTCGCGCTTCGCCATATCCGCGATGCGGCGCGCAGCGTCGCCGGCGCGGCTTTTCCAGCTTTTCGCTTCCATCTGCGATGCTGCAAGCCGTTCCTGCGCGGTGGCCCCGGCGCGCTCGCGGGCGGAGCGTTCGGCGCGGGCATAGGCGACCGCGGCGCGGCGCCCCTCCGCGTCGTGCTGGAGCGCCGCGACCTTACTCGCCGTCACGCTGGTATCGGGCAGGCTGGCGATCGCGCGTTCGGCCTGGGAGACTTCGGCCGCCGCCGCATCCCGCTCGGTAGCGGTCTGCGTGGCGCGGGCGCTAAGGTCGGTGCGCTGCCCGGCAAGCCGCTCGATCTGCGTGGTCGCGCGATCGATGCGTTGCTGGGCATCGCGCGCGGCGGCGTCGGCACGCGTGAGCGTGGCACGCGCCGCGCCCGCTGCTGCCCTCGCAGCGGTGATCCGCGCGTCGGTCATGGCGAGCACCGAATCGGCGCGCTCAACTGCAAGACGCGCTTCCGGCAACGCTGCCTCGATGGTCGCGAGCCGGTTCAGGCGCTCCAGCCGTTCTGCCGCCGCCGCCCCGCCGCTTCGCGCCACGAAGCCATCCCAGCGACGCAGCCGCCCAGCAATCGTCACCAGCCGCTGCCCCACCGCCAGCGGGCGGCCGTCATCTTCGGTCAGCGCGATGATCTGCGTGAGCCGTCGTGCAAGCTGCGGAGGCGCGGTGATGTGGGTGGCCAGAGTGTTCTCGCCCGCCGCGGGATCGCTGGGCAGCGAAGCGGCGCCAGACCAATGCGCCTCCGCCGCAATATCCAGTCCGATCTCCAGGTCATCGCCGAGCGCGGCGGCCAGCGCGCGCTCGTAGCCGGGAGCCGCGCGGACGTGATCGAGCAACCGGTCGCGCCCGGAACGCTGCGTTGCGCGGACAAGCGTCGCGGCTTCGCTTTCGAGCGCGGCCAGTTCCGCGCGGGCGGTGGCGCGGCGAGCCTGGGCATCGTCGCGCGCGGCGAGCGCTGCATTCTCCTCATCGTCCGCGCTCGCCAGAGCGGTCCGCGCGCTTGTCGTATCGGCGGCGGCGGCGGCGAGCGCCTGTTCGGCCTCGATCCGTCCGGCCTCAAGCGGCGCTGTATCGGCCAATGCGGAAAGCGCATCGGCTGCCGCACGCGCCTCGCGTCCGGCGCGATCGGCCCGCGCTCGTGCAGCGGCGACGGCGGCATGGACGACGCGCGCCTCGGCGGCCTCGCTCGCCTGTTGCGCCAGCGCCTGCGCCAGCGCCACCTCAACATCACGCGCCGCACGTTCCGCCTCCGCCTGCGCCTGGTCCAGCAGCGGAAGGTCAGCCGCGACCGCCGCGATCTCCGCATCCAGCGCCTTGCCTTCGCGGGCCAGCCGGGCGAGGGCATCGGCGGCATCGTGCGCGAGTTGTCCTTCGCGTTCACGATCGGCGAGGATGCGCTGCGCCGCCTCCACAAGCTCGGCGAGGCGGCGTTCGATACCGGCCTTTTCGGTGTTGAGCGTCGCAAGTCGGTGCGCCGCCTCGGTCATCCGGTCGCGCGCGGCGAGGGAGGCGGTGCGCGCCGCGGCCAGCATATCCGTCGCCTGCACCTGGTACGCGGCTGCGGCCTGCTGCGCCTCGCCCGCTTCCGCGACGCGCGTTTCGGCCGCGGCCGCCTCGGCCTTGGCCGCATCCGCAGCGGCGGCAGCTTCGCGCCAGCGGCTGAAGATCAGCCGCGCCTCGGCAACGCGAATTTGTTCCGACAGCGCGCGATAGCGTTCCGCCTGCCGTGCCTGGCGCCGAAGCGCGGCGGCGCGCGCTTCCTGATCGGCGATCACCTCATCCAGCCGCTGGAGGTTCGCTTCGGTCGCGCGCAGCTTCTGCTCGGCATCCTTGCGCCGCACGTGAAGGCCGGCGATCCCCGCCGCCTCCTCAAGCATCGCACGTCGCTCGGCCGGTTTGGCGGCGATCACCGCGCTGATCCGGCCCTGGCTCACGAGTGCCGGCGAATGCGCGCCGGTGGCGGCGTCGGCGAATAGCAGCGCCACGTCCTTCGCGCGCACGTCGCGTCCATCGATGCGATAGGCGGAGCCGGCGCCGCGCTCGATCCGGCGGACGACTTCCTTCTCCTCGCCATCAAGCTCGGCGAGGATCGATACTTCGGCGAAGTCGCGCGCGGGCCGCGTCGCGGTGCCCGCGAAGATCACGTCCTCCATGCCGGCGCCGCGCATCGATTTGGGTGAGTTTTCGCCCATCGTCCAGCGCAGCGCCTCGAGCAGGTTGGATTTCCCGCAGCCGTTCGGGCCGACGACGCCGGTCAGGCCCGGCTCGATCCGCAGATCGGCCGGGTCGACGAAGCTCTTGAAGCCGGTAAGCCTCAGCCGCTTTATCTGCATCGTGGGCGCCCCCCGACGCCGATGCCGCCGCCGTCAGGCCCCGGCGTTCTTGAGCGCGGACTCGATCTGCGGCCACGTGACCGATCCCTCGAGCGTCTTGCCATTGAGGATGAAGGTGGGCGTGCCGGTCACATTGTGCTGCTGCGTCGCCGTTTCGGTGATCTTCGCGATCGCCTCCAGCTTCTTGCCGTCGGCGAGGCAGGCGCGCGCCTGTTGCTCGGTCACGCCGCGCTGCTTCACGAAATCGACATAGCCGAGGTAGTCAACCCAGGCGGTGGCCTGCTGTGACGGGGTCATCGCCTGGAGCTTCGCCTGGAAATCGGCCGGTATCTTCTCCAGCTTCTCCAGGAAACCGGGCTGTTCGAGATACATCTGCTCGAGGATCGGGAAGAACGGCGCCTCGCCCACGCATTCGCCCAGCGCAGCGACGCCAAGATCCGGCGCGTGGACGAGGAAATCGCGGAATTCATACGATACCTTGCCGGTCTTCACGTATTTTTCCTCGAGCGGCTTCATCCCGGTCTGGCCGAACGCGCCACAGGTTGGGCAGGTGCGTGAGCCATATTCGACCAGCTTGATCGCCGCATTCGGGTTGCCCATCACATAGCCGCCGTCGGGTGTCTTGGAGACGACCTGCGTCCAATCCTGGCCGGCCGGCGCGGCGACGGCGGCAACCGGCGCGGCCGGCGTGGAGGAATCGCCACCCGTGCTGCCACAGGCGGAGAGCAGCGCGATCGCGGCGACGGAAACGGCGAAACGAAACGTCATGGATTACTCACTCCGAAAGATACTCACTTGGCGCCGGCGGCGCGAAGCATTGGCTCAAGCTTCGCCCAATCGGTGCCTTCGATCAACTTGCCGTTCAGCTCGAACGCGGGGGTGCCGCGGATCTTCTCGCCGTATTTAGTGGCCCGCTCGATCGCGGCTTGCGCCACGGCCGGATCGGCGAGGCACTGGTCGATCGCGGCCTGCGTCATCCCGGCATCGCGCGCGATCGCATCCAGCCCAGCACCCTGCGCCATCGCGCGATATTGCGCCGCCGGGCTGTAAAGCCCCAGTCGCTGGCCGTTGGCGGAATCGAATTCCATCGCGTTCTTGAGCCAGTCATCCTGCCGCGCGAACAGCGCCTCGTGCAGCCGTGGAAAAACCGTGGTGCCGGAACAGCGCGCCAGCATCGCCGCGACGAGATCATAGCGATCATGGATCGAACTGCGGATCTCCAGGCTAAGCGAGCCGGACGCAATCATCTTCCCCTTGAGTATCGCGGCGGAATCGCGCGTGAAATGCGCGCAATGCGGGCAGGTGTAGCTGGCATATTCGATCAGCTTCACCCTCGCCGCCGGATTGCCGATGACGTAGCTGCCTTGCGCGGCCGGGGCGGCAACGCTGGTCCAGGCTCGCGGCGCGGCGACGATCGGGGCGGAGAGCGCGAGCGCCAGTATCGGGAACAGTCTTCTCATCATCGGATCGTGGGCAGCCTTGGTGCCGCGACGCCGGCGGCGAGCGCCTCCAGCACCGCCTTGAGTTCGGGATCGCCGATCGTGCGCAGGCTCTGGCCAAGTTCGGCAGGAACGGGGCGCGGCGCGACGGGCGGACGGGGCAGCGCTCGCGGCGCGATATCCCCCTGGCGGATCGCCACGCGCGCGACGGCGGCGTAGCCGAAGAAGCGGTTCACCCGCTCGATGATCTCCGGCGTGATATGGCTCATCATCGCGGCATGGGCGCCGCGGACCGTGAGCGTCAGCACGCCATCCTGCTTCTTCCCCTGCGGGAAGCGGATCGATTCGGGGCTGCTGACGCGCGCGAGCTTCTCACCGACGATCTCCGGCCAGCGCGTGACGACGGCGGACTGGACGAAGCCGAACTTGCGGAACGCCGCGCCGCCCACGGCGGGCAACAGTTCGGCGACCTGTCTTGATCGGTTCTGGCGCGCCGGTTCTGGTTGGGGGGTGCGCGGGCGCTTGCTCATTCCGGTGCTCATGCCATAGCCGGGGCGTGGACGCCAAGCGCTCGATCAGCGAACGACTGCTTACCTGGTATGACGTGCATCGCCGCGATCTGCCGTGGCGCGCCGCGCCGGGCGAACGGGCGGACCCTTATCGCGTCTGGCTTTCCGAGGTGATGCTGCAGCAGACGACGGTGGCGACCGTAGGCCCGCGCTTCGCTGCATGGGTGGCGCGCTGGCCGGATATCGCCAGTCTGGCCGCCGCTGACGAGGCGGATGTGATGGCCGCCTGGGCGGGGCTGGGATATTATGCCCGCGCGCGAAATCTGGTGAAGGCAGCGCGGGTGCTGGCGCGCGAACACGACGGGCGGCTGCCTGATCGCGAGTCCGCCTTGCGTGCGTTGCCGGGGCTTGGCGATTACACCGCCGCCGCGATTGCCGCGATCGCCTTCGGGCGGCGCGCGGTGGTGATCGACGCCAATGTCGAACGTGTGGTGGCGCGGTTGTTCATGGCGGCCGGGAAACCGGCGGTCCGCGCCGCTGCCGAGAGTATCACGCCGGACGAACGGGCGGGTGATTTCGCCCAGGCGATGATGGACCTCGGGTCGGCGATCTGTGCCCCGCGCAATCCGCGCTGCATGCTCTGCCCGCTCGCGATCGCCTGTGACGGGCTGAAAAATGGCGTGCAGGAAAACTATCCGGTGAAGGCCGCCAAGAAGCCGCGCCCGCAACGCTATGGCACTATATTCTGGCTTGAAAGAGGTGACGAGGTGTTGCTCGTCCGCCGCCCGGGACGCGGACTGCTGGGAGGCATGCGCGCGCTGCCGACCGGGCCGTGGGACGAAGTTCGCCCCGGGCTGGAAGGCGCGCCGGTATCGGCCGAATGGCGGTTACGCAACGTCACCGTCTCCCACGTTTTCACGCATTTCATGCTCGAACTGTCTCTTGCGGAGGCGCGTTCGGACGCGCACACATCGCTGGAATCGGGAGAATGGTGGCCGATAGCTCAGATCGATTCGGCGGGATTGCCGAGCGTCTTTGCCAAGGCCGCACGGGCGATAAGGGGAGAATGATGCGGCTGATCCACCTGATCGGCGCCGGCGGCGCGCTGGCGATGATCGCGACCGGGGCGAGCCTCGCTCGGCAGGCGCAACCGGCACCCGGTGCCGTGTCGCCGGTGCCGACCGTGGCGGCACGCGCCAATTCCCTGCTGCCCAATATGCAGGCGTTGTTCGACGGCTATGTCGCTGATGACAAGATGCCGGGCATCGTCGGCGCGTTCGGCTTTGGCGACCGGCCAACCCTGTTTGTGTCGGCCGGGCGCATCAGCGACGAGCCTGTCGCAGCGCAGGCAGGGCCTGACAGTCTGTGGCGTATCTATTCGATGACCAAGCCGATCACGGGCATGGCGGCGATGATCCTGGTGGAGGAGGGCAAGCTCAAGCTCGACGATCCGGTGGCGAAATATTTCCCCGGTTTCGCCAAGATGCGCGTGCTGACCAGCCCGGACACGTCGCTCGACAGCGTGCCCGCGAAGAGCCAGATCACGATCCGCGAACTGCTGACGCATACCGCCGGGCTGAGCTACAACATTTCCGCCAAGGGCCCGCTGCTGCGCGAATATGAGCGGCTCGGCATCCTTCCCGGCCAGGTCAACGCGCAGATCGAGGTGCAGGCGCGCAAGGCTCGTCCAAAGACGCTTGCCGAGTTCGCGGAGCGTGTGGCGCAGGCGCCGCTGATCGCGGAGCCGGGAACGAAATGGAGCTATTCGATCGGCCTCGATGTGATGGGCGCCGTGATCGAGAAGGCGAGCGGCATGTCGTTCGACCGCTTCGTGCAGACCAGGCTGCTCGATCCGCTGCGAATGAATTCCACCTACTGGAATGTGCCGGCCAGCGACGTCGGGCGGCTTTCGACCAACTATCTGTTCGTGGGCGACAAGCGTACGCCGCTCGATCCGGCCGCCGGATCGGTTTACCTCAGCCCGCCGAGCTTCCCTTATGGCGGCGCGGGGCTTGTTTCGTCGGCGCGTGATTATGATCGCTTCCTCCACATGCTTCAGGATGGTGGCATCCTCGATGGCGTGCGCGTGATGAAGGCCGAGACGGCGGCGCTTGCGATGTCGAACCTGATGCCGGAGGGCGTCTATTTCGCCGGGCTTGGCGATGGCACCGGCGGCAATATGTCCGCCAAAATGGGCTTTGGCGCGGGCGGCTCGGTTTATCTTGCGGACGGGCCTGGCGGTGTGCCGTCGAAAGGCACGTATGGCTGGGGCGGTGCCGCCGGTACGATCGCCTGGGTCGATCCTGCCAAGAAGGTGCGGGGCACGGTGATGGTGCAATATTTCCCGTCCGAGAAATGGCCGCTGCGCCAGGATGTGGTCGGCGCGCTGAGCAAGGATGTAGCGAGGTTTCGTCAGTGATTGCGCCCGGTTTCACGGGCGGATTGCTGGATCGCGCCGATCATATGCGCCATGACGAGGCTGCGTTCGCGGCAGCGATCGGCAACTGGCAGGCACGGCTGCTAAAGCTCAACGCTTGGGAGCCGGAGATCGGCGACGACGGCCGGCTCGGCTGGGGGATGCTCACCGAAGCCTCCGAGGACGCCGAATTCGTCCTGCTCGGGCTGGACGACGGACGCCCCCGCTTCGCCGCGTTCGATCCGGCCGCAGGGCCAGCACCGGGCTTCCGCTCGCCCGCGCTGTTCGGGATGCTGGATCAGCTTCGGGAAGGGGAGGCGGCGACCTTCGCGGCGGCGCGCTCGGTGCTGGACTGGCATGCGCGGCACCGTTTCTGCGCCAATTGCGGCGCCTCCACCGTGATGTTTCGCGCCGGCTGGGGTCGGCGGTGCGATGCGTGCAAGAGTGAGCATTTCCCCCGCGTCGATCCGGTCGTCATCATGATCGCCGAGCATGCCGGGCGGGCGCTGCTGGGCCGGCAGCCGGGCTGGCCGGCGGGGCGCTATTCCGCGCTTGCCGGCTTTCTGGAACCGGGCGAATCGATCGAGGAGGCGGTGCGCCGCGAGATTGCCGAGGAGGCCGGCGTGCGTGTCGGCGCGGTACATTACATCGCGAGCCAGCCGTGGCCATTCCCCTCGCAACTCATGATCGCCTGTGTCGGCCACGCGGAGCATGATGCGTTGACGATCGATACGAACGAGCTGGAGACCGCGGGCTGGTTCACACGTGACCAGGTCCGCGCGTCGCTGGCGGGTGAGGAGGCACCGTTCCTGGCGCCGCCGTCCTATGCGATCGCGCATACGTTGCTGACCGAATGGGCACGCGGCTGAACGGATCATGCGGGCACGGCCGCACGCCGGACGCCGGGAGCGGCTTGACTTTCGGCGCACTTTCCCCCATTTGCCGCTCTGATCGAGGCGTTTAAAACGCAGCGTGATCGGGCTTTTTTGAGCCCCGGCTCCGCCTCGGTCTTCGTTCGGGCTTCCCTAGTCACGCGGGGTGTCAATCTTCCCCGCCTGACTGCGCGCCATGCCGGTGCGCGGCCCGGCATCTATTTGCAGGTATTTCACTTCATGAGCTTTTCCGCACTCGGCCTGACCGACGCGCTCGTCCGCGCGCTCGATACCAAGGGCTATGAGACTCCCACGCCGATCCAGCGCGACGCGATCCCGATCGTGCTCACCGGCCGCGACCTTCTGGGCATCGCGCAGACCGGCACCGGCAAGACCGCGGCGTTCGTGCTGCCGTCGATCCAGCGCCTCGCCGAGGTTCCGAAGAAGGTGCTGCCCACGCATTGCCGAATGCTGGTTCTCGCGCCGACGCGTGAGCTTGCCAGCCAGATCGCCGACAATGCGCGCGGCTATGCGCGCAACTCGAATCTTTCCGTCGCGACGGTGTTCGGCGGCACCAGCATCAACAAGAACAAGCATGACCTGATGCGCGGGGTCGACATTCTGGTCGCCACGCCGGGCCGGCTGATCGATCTGGTCGAGCAGGGTTATTGCAACCTTTCGATGCTCGAAATCCTCGTCCTGGATGAAGCGGACCAGATGCTTGACCTGGGCTTCATCCACGCGCTGCGCAAGATCGTGCGGATGGTGCCGCGCCGCCGCCAGACGTTGTTCTTTTCGGCCACCATGCCGTCGTCGATCCGCGAACTGGCGGGCCAGTTCCTGCATGATCCGGAGACGGTTTCGGTCGTGCCGGCGGCGACAACGGCCGAGCGCGTCGATCAGTACGTCACTCTCGTCAACCAGCAGGAAAAGCAGGCGCTGCTCACCATCCTGCTGACGGAGGAGAATATCGACCGCGCGCTCGTCTTCACGCGCACCAAGCACGGCGCCGATCGCGTCGTGCGGCTGCTCGCGGGCAATGGCATCGCGGCCAATGCGATCCATGGCAACAAGAGCCAGCCGCAGCGCGAGCGCGCGCTCGTCGCGTTCAAGTCGGGCGAGGTGCCGATCCTCGTCGCGACGGATATCGCCGCGCGCGGCATCGACATTTCGGGTGTCAGCCACGTTTTCAATTTTGAGCTGCCCAATGTGCCGGAGCAATATGTCCACCGCATCGGCCGCACTGCGCGCGCCGGGGCGAGCGGCATCGCCATCTCCTTCTGCGCCGATGACGAGCGGCCCTATCTGCGCGATATCGAAAAGGTCACGCGTCAGCGTGTGCCCATGCGCGCCTTGCCGGCGGATTTCCTGAAGCGCGCGGAGGCGCTGAAGGCGGCGCGCGTGCGCGTTGCCGGTCCCGATCCGGCTCCGCGCGAAGATCGCCCGCGCGCGCAACGCGGCCCGGCCCGGCCCAAGGCCTCGCATCATCCGGTCGCCACGCGTGATTATTCGAACGCCAGTCGCAGGGGCACTGGCGGTCGTGGCGGCGGCGGCGGCGGCGGCGGCGGTCGGAACCGTGGCCGGGGTCGTGGCCCCGGCGCGGCGGCTGGCGCCTGAATCCCTGAAAGGCGATTGAATGATGGGCCGACGGCGACACGTCGGCCCCTGGTAACGATCGGCGGCGGCTATCGTGTCGCCGATCGTAACCCGTATCGCGTGAAGCGTTACGCCAGCTCCGTAAGCCACTCGGCCGCCGGTGCGCGCGGGCTGCGCGCACGATTGGCAGGTTCGTCCGCATCCTCGTATCCGATCGCCATTCCGCAGAACAACATGCGTTCGGATGGCGTCCCCAGAAAACCCTCAACTGTCTGGGGATAGACCGCCCAGCATTCCTGCGCGCATGTTGCGAGCCCCGCTTCCACCGCGAGCAGCATCAGGTTTTGCAGATACATGCCAAGATCCGCCCATTGCGGCGGCCCCATGCGGCGATCCACCGTCACGAAATAGGCGGCGGGCGCTCCAAAAAACTGGAAATTCCGGGCAAACCAGATCGCGCGCGCCTTCTTGTCCTCTCGCGGGATGCCGAGATGGCCATACAGCATTTCGCCGATCTGGAACGTGCGCTCCTTCGTTTGCGGCGGCATTTCGCGCGGATAGATATCGTAACCGGGCGTCTCGGTTTCGCGTCGCTCGATCTTTCCCTGCATGATCTCCTTCAGGCGTGCGATCGATTCGCCGTGGACGATATCGATGTGCCACGGCTGTATATTGCCCCCGGTCGCCGCTCTGGCGGAGCGCAGCGCCAGTTCCTTCAGCAGCGCCGGATCGACCGGCTTGTCGAGGAAACCGCGCACTGATCGCCGCGCCAACACCGCTTCACTAACGTTCATTCGCCTCTCCGCTCTTGCCGTTCGCGTCAATCCGCGCCACATGCAGCAGCGGGATAACATCTGTTATGGAGAGTCGGAAGATGCCTGAGGCGTATATCGTCGAAGCGGTGCGGACGGCGGGGGGACGGCGCGGTGGCAAGCTCGCCGGCTGGCACCCGGTGGATCTGGCGGCCAAGGTGCTGGACGCGGTGGTCGAGCGATCGGGTATTCCCGGCGAGGCCGTGGAGGACGTCATCATGGGCTGCGTCAGCCAGGGCGGCGAGCAGGCCGGGCAGGTCGGCCGCAATGCGGTGCTCGCCTCGAAGCTGCCGCAGAGCGTTCCGGCGGTTACGATCGATCGCCAGTGCGGTTCGTCGCAGCAGGCGATGCAGTTCGCTGCGCAGGCGGTGATGTCCGGCACGCAGGACGTGGTGATCGCCGCGGGTGTGGAGAGCATGACGCGGGTGCCGATGGGCTCCACCTACAAACTGTTTCACGATGCCGGGCTGGGCAAGAACAAGTCACCGGGCCTCGAAGAAAAATATCCCGGCATCGTCTTCAACCAGTTTGCCGGCGCGGAGATGATCGCCAAGAAGTACGGCTTCACCCGGGAGGCGCTCGACGAATTCTCGCTCGGCAGCCATCGCAAGGCGGTCGCAGCGACGCAGGCGGGCAAATTCAAGGACGAGATCGTTCCGCTCGAGGTTGAGACGCCCGAGGGCAAGGAACAGCACGGATCCGACGAGGGTATCCGCTACGATGCGTCGGCAGAGGGCATGGCCTCCGTCAAGAAGCTGTCGGAAACCGGCGTCCTGACTGCCGCGTCTTCCAGCCAGATCTGCGATGGTGCCAGCGCTGTGCTCATCGTCAGTGGCGAGGCGCTGAAAAAGTATAATCTCAAGCCGCTGGCCAAGATCGTGAACCTCACCGTTACCGCCGGCGATCCGGTCGTGATGCTCGAAGAGCCGCTGTTCGCCACCGACAAGGCGTTGAAGAAGGCCGGCCTGTCGATCGACGACATCGATCTTTACGAGGTCAACGAAGCGTTCGCGAGCGTGCCGATGGCATGGCTGCACCACACCGGCGCCAACGCCGACAAGCTCAACGTCAATGGCGGCGCGATCGCGCTCGGCCACCCGCTTGGCGCGTCCGGCACGAAGCTGATGGCCACGCTGGTGCATGAACTGCGCCGTCGCGGTGGCCGCTATGGCCTGCAGACGATGTGCGAGGGCGGCGGCGTCGCCAACGTCACGATCATCGAGAATTGCGACTGGGACGAGGGCGCGAAGGCCGCGGCCTGAGCCACAACGCACTGCTACGAGAAGAGGGTAGAATGAAGCTCGACAATACTGTTTCCGCCGTCATCACCGGCGGCGCCTCCGGCCTTGGCGCGGCTACCGCGCGGTTGCTTGCGTCCAAGGGCGTGAAGGTAGCGCTGTTCGATTTGCAGGAAGAAAAGGGCGAAGCGCTCGCCGCCGAACTGGGCGGGGTATTCTGCAAGGTCAACGTCACTGACGAAGCGTCGGTGGACGAAGGGTTCGCCAAGGCGCGTGCCGCGATCGGTCAGGAGCGCATCCTGGTCAATTGCGCCGGCACCGGCAATGCGATCAAGACGGCGAGCCGCAGCAAGGAAGATGGCTCGATCAAGCATTTCCCGCTCGATGCGTTCAACTGGATCATCCAGATCAACCTTGTCGGCACCTTCCGCTGCATTGCCAAGTCGGCCGCGGGGATGTTGACGCTGGAGCCGCAGGAAGATGGCGAGCGCGGCGCGATCGTCAACACCGCGTCGGTCGCGGCGGAAGACGGTCAGATGGGGCAGGCGGCCTATTCCGCGTCGAAGGGCGGCGTTGTCGGCATGACGCTTCCGATCGCGCGTGATCTGATGGGTGAGGGGATCCGGGTGAACACGATCCTGCCCGGCATTTTCAATACCCCGCTGCTCGCCGCCGCGCCGCAGAACGTGAAGGACGCGCTCGCCGCTTCCGTGCCGTTCCCGAAGCGGCTTGGCGATCCGGCGGAATATGCCGCTCTCGCCACGCTGATGATCGAGAACGGCTATTTCAACGGCGAGGACGTGCGGCTCGACGGCGCGATCCGCATGGCGCCGCGTTGATCGGCTTCGCGAGGGGCGCCGGTGATCTGGCTGCCCCCCGCACGTGATCTGCCGGCGCGGGAGCGGCGCTCTCCCGCGCCGGCGCCTTATTTTTCTTGCGAAAGCCAGCCTGAATGCCTCGCCCCGACGCATGGCGCCTGTCGCCTGATGCCTATCCGATCCGCGAGGCGGTCCAGACGCGCTATCAGGATCTCGATCCCAACGGGCATCTCAACAACGTGGCCTTCGCCGCATTGTTTGAAACCGCGCGGGTTCTCATCAATCAGTCGCTCGGCGGCCGCGAGGCGTCGCCCGCATTCGGCGCGGTCGTCGCCCGTAATGAGATAAACTACCTCGCCGAAGGCCGCTTCCCCGATGCTGTCGAGATAGCCACGGGTATCGGCAAGATCGGCAACCGGAGCTGGGAAATGCTCGCGGCGATGTTCCAGAACGGCCTGCCGATCGCCACCTGCGACACCGTGATCGTCATGACCACGCCGGTTGGCGAGCCGATCCCGGCACCGGTGCGTGAACGGCTGGAAGCATTGCGGGCGTCCCCGAAGTAGCAACCGTCCGCGCGTTCACCGCGGTATTTCGGGCTTCTGCTAAAGCGATTGGCCGTCATCGACATCGATCACCGCGCCCGTCACCGCCGCGGAAGCATCCGACGCGAAATAAAGCATCATCGGATCGAGCGCCTCGATCGTCATCATCCGTTTGCGGTGGAAACTGGCGATCTGGTGCGCGCCACCGTCGGTCTGAAACCAGTCTCCGGCGATCTCGGTCTGGACATAGCCTGGCTGGATCACGTTCACGTTGATGCCCTGGCGCACCCATTCGCGCGCCAGATTGCGGCCGAGATGCGCGACCCCGGCTTTCGACGCGGCATAAGCGCTGTCGCCCTGCCCGGTGAGATGCGCGGTGATCGAGCCGATCACGATCGCGCGGCCGTTGCCTTTTTCCCGTGATCCGGCCGCGATCAGCCGCTTTGCGCCCTCGCGCACGGTGAGATAGGCTCCCAGAAAGTTCGCGTCGAGCAGCTGCCGTAATCCTTCGACCGTCACATCGGTGGCGCGGCCCGCGTGGCTGATGCCGGCATTGGCCACGATCGTATCGACGGTGCCGAAGCGCGCTTCGGCGGCGTCGTAAGCCGCGATGGTCGATGCTTCATCGCCGACATCGAGTGTCACCGCCAGCGCATCCGCGCCGATCTCCGCCGCCAGCGCCTCGATCCGATCGACGCGGCGGGCCCCGAGCACCACTTTGGCGCCGGCCTTCGCGTATAGCCGGGCGAAATGCGCCCCGAAGCCCGATGATGCGCCCGTTATCAGCGCAACCCGCCCGTCAAGCCTGAACGACATGTCCCATCTCCTGTTTTGCCCGATGCGTTGCGGGGCGCGGCGAGCGCCGTCAACCCGTCAACCCACTTGCCACCGGCGCGCCGGGCGGCGAAAGCGGGAGCGAAGGGGAAGCATGCGATGTCCGTCCTGTCCGACCGCTGGATTCGCGAGCGCGCACTCGCCGATGCGATGATCGAGCCGTTCGTCGAGGCGCAGCGGCGCGACGGCTGCATCAGCTACGGCCTGTCATCTTACGGTTATGACGCGCGGGTGGCTGACGAGTTCAAGATTTTCACCAACGTCGACAATGCCCTGGTCGATCCCAAGGATTTCGCGTCGAACAGCTTCGTCGATCGCAAGACCGATGTGTGCATTATTCCTCCGAACAGCTTCGCGCTGGCGCGGACGGTCGAATATTTCCGCGTCCCACGCGATGTGCTGGTGATCTGTCTTGGAAAGTCCACCTACGCGCGCTGCGGTATCATCGTGAACGTCACCCCGCTGGAGCCGGGCTGGGAAGGGCATGTGACGCTCGAATTCTCTAACACAACGCCGCTGCCGGCGAAGATCTACGCCAACGAGGGCGCCTGCCAGTTCCTGTTCCTGCAAGGGAACGAGCCGTGCGAGATCAGCTACGCGGATCGCGCAGGCAAATATATGGGTCAGCGCGGGGTCACGCTGCCGCGATTGTAGCTCGCGGCAGATGCGTCCCGCTGCACCGGGGCGGGCGCGAACGGGTGAGCCGAACACCGTATTGATCGCGATCGCGCCGGCTTATTTACTTGCGGGTATTTAAAAGTTCTGTTCCGTCAACGCCATGACGGTTTCGGCCGCCATTGCCGAGATTCTCCGGCGCAACGATTTGCAGGCCGCGATCTGGCCCGCCGCCTGTCGCCTCCACGTCGAAAACCGGCCCGCGATTCCAGATATGGACGCGCGATCGCGATATAGAGCTTGAATTACACAAGGCTCGGATATACCAGCGGGTATGTAAGAGAGAGCCGCGGTAAGAAGCGGTTGTACGTATAAAGGGGGAGTGCCGATGAAAATCCGTGTCCAGACGCTTTGCCACGCTTCGCTCGCCGCATTGCTTCTCGCGCCCGCCGCCGCCCACGCGCAGGCTGCGGCCGGCGCGGTTCAGGCATCCACCGAAACCGCCGATCCCTCCGACGTCATCGTCACCGCGACGCGCGAGAATACCGCGCTCAGCCGCGTCGCGGCCGCCGTCACCGCGATCCGCGCGGACGATATCGGCCCGGGCGGCATCCAGAATATCGGCGATCTCCAGGTCGTCGTGCCCAACGTGTCGATCGGCGATCAGTTCGGCGTCAACCGGACCTTCATTCGCGGCGTCGGCCTCAACAATTTCGATATCGGCGGCGAGGGCGCCGTCGCATTCCTGCAGAACGGGGCATTGTTGCCGCGTCCCGCACAGCAACTGAGCGGCTTTTTCGATCTCGAACAGATCGAGGTGCTGCGCGGGCCGCAGTCGATCCTCTATGGTCGCGGCGCGACTGCCGGCGCGATCAACATGGTGACGGCGCGCCCGCGCGAGGAACTGCAAGGCTATGCGCGTTTCACCTACGGCAATTACAACGCGAAGATTCTCGAAGGCGCAGTCGGCGGAAGCCTTACCGGCGATGACAGGCTGCTGGTGCGTATCGCGGGAAAATATGAAAAGCGCGATGGCTATGGGAAGAACCTTTTCACCGGAAAGGATGTGGATGATCGTGATGCCTATTCGCTTCGTGGTACGATCATCGGCAAGATAAGCGATAACGTGAAGGCGACGGTGGTCGTCGATCACTTCCGTGAGAATGACAACAATTACGCTTTTCACTATTTCGGCCCGTCGGTCGTGCCGGAAACGGCAATGCCGCACACGCTGATCGGCGGCGAGACGATCATCCAATATTATCAGGCGCTCGGGCAGAAGCCCAATCTTCGCAACATCTATTCGGATCAGGAAGCGATCAATCGCCGCAAGGGCTATGGCGCAACGGGTACGCTCGATTTCGATCTCGGCGATGCGTCGGTAAAGACGATCACGGCCTATCGCTCGTTCGATCGCTTCCAGCGTGACGATCTCGATTCGTCGCAGGTCAATCTTGCCGGCCAGAACAACTACACCGAGAAAAGCCGCTCTTTCAGCCAGGAAGTGACCGTCAACTATCAGGGCAACGGCTTCACCCTGCTCGGTGGCGCGATGTATTTCCACGAGAAGCTGGATGGCACGGTGGACGTGCCGACCACCAACCTCGGCGTGCTGTTCGGCCTGCCCGCCGATACGTTCGACGGTGGCGCCTATCGTCAGGACGGCACGGTCAAGATCGATGCCGTCGGCGCCTATCTGCAAGGCACGGTCGACGTGAGCCCGGTGCTCAAGTTCACCGCCGGCGCGCGCTACAATTACGAGCATCGCAAGGGTGTCGGTTATTTCCGCTTCGATGCGATCGGGATCAATATTCCGACCGACGAGGCGAAGGGCTGGTCCTCGGTAACGCCCAAGGCGTTGCTCGAATATCGCCCGACCAGCACGACGATGCTTTACGCAAGCATCACCAAGGGCTTCAAGTCCGGCGTCATCAACGTCGGCAGTGCCGATGCGGCGATCAACCCCGAAACCGTGTGGAGCTACGAGGGCGGATTCAAACAGAAGCTGTTCGACAACCGCATCCTCTTCAGCGGCGCGATATTTTATTACGATTACAAGGATCTGCAGGTCAGCTTCGTCAACGCGAACAGCATCGTGCAGACGATCAACGCCGCGTCGGCGCGCAACTATGGTGGCGAGCTGGAGCTTGAAGGGAAGGTCACGTCAACCTTCACGATCAATGCCAACGCCTCCTATCTGAACGCGAAGTTCACCAAATTCTGTAACGCATATTACGGCGCGGCCTTTCCGGCGCGGCCGGGGATTTCCTATGCGCCGTGCCCGACCGATCCCGGCCTCGTTGATCTGAGCGGCAAGAGCCTGCCGAATGCGCCGAAGTTCACCATCGGCGGCGGCTTCGCCTGGGATATTCCGTTCGGTGAAAGCAAGGTCACGATCAACGGCGACGCCAAATGGCAGACGAAGGTCTATTTCAGTGAGTTCAACAACCGCGATGCGGAGCAGGACGCCTATCTGATGGCGAATGCGGGCATCACCTGGCACGCGCCGAACGATCGCCTCACGGTGGGCGCGTGGGTGAAGAACCTCACTGACAAGTTCGTGATCGCGAACAACATCGTCGCGGCTGCCACCTATGCATATCCGCGCGTCGGCTCGCTGATGCCGCCGCGCACCTATGGCGCCACGATCGGCTTCAATTTCTGAAGGCGCGTGACGATTTAGCCTGGAGGCAGGATGGACCGCTTCAACATCGGCCGGATCCGCGTGCACCGGATCGAGGAATGGCGCGGGACATTTTCGCCTCCAGGGGAGCTTTTTACCGGGTTCTTCCGTGAAGGCTGGGATCCGCATGAAGCGGAATTCACGCCCGGCTTCTACAACCCCGACGAAGGCAAGCTGTTCGCGTTTCTGCAGAGCTGGGTGCTCGACACGGGCTCCCAGCGCATCCTGTTCGATACCGGGGCCGGAAACGACAAGGACCGGCCGAACCTGCCGATCTTCGGCGGCCTACAGACCGATTTTCTCGGCAATCTCGCGCGCGCCGGGTTCCAGCCGGAAGATATCGATGTCGTCGTCTGTTCGCATATCCATGTCGATCACGTCGGCTGGAACACCCGGCTGGTCGATGGCCGGTGGGAGCCGACGTTCCGCAATGCGCGCTATATCCTTCCCGTTGGCGATCGCGATTATTGGGATCCGCTGATCGCCGGTTCCGGGCCGGGCGAGATCGGCACGATCGTCAATGCCGGCATGTTCGAGGATAGCGTCCGTCCCATTCTGCAGGCCGGTCGCGCCGAATGGGCGGGGGACGGCTTCGAAATCGCGCCGCATATCACGCTCGGCGCGCATCCCGGCCACACGCCCGGGTCGATGGTCATGCGCGTTTCGTCCGGCGAGGCGCGCGCGATGTTTTGCGGCGATATCGTTCATCATCCGGCGCAGATCTATGAGCCGGATTGGAACAGCATCTTCTGCGAGGATCCGACCCAGGCACGCGAAACCCGTCGCCGCGTGCTGAATGAAGCCGCCGACAGCGGGGCGCTGCTGATTCCGGCGCATTTCGGCGGGGATCATGTCGTGCGCGTCGTGCGCGACGACGGCGGCTTCCGCCCGATCCTCTCCCCGGCATTCTAAACCGCGAGCGGGCGCACGCGCTCAGCCGGTGCGAAGCTTGTTCTGGTCAAGCAGCCGGTCGATCAGCGCCGTGTCGAAGCCCCAGTCGCGCAAGCGCTCGCCGCCACGCTCGCCGGGCAGCGGCGGCGCGGACGCTATCGCTGATGGCGTGCGGCTGAAGCGCGGGGCGGGGGCGGGTTGTATCGCGCCCTCGACCGCGACATGCACGTGCCGCGCGATATTGGCCGCGTCGCGTGTCGCCTCCGCCGGGCTCAGCACCGGCGTGACGCAGGCATCGAGCGCGGCATAGGTATCGAGCCATTCGGCGCGGCTGCGGCGGCGCACGATGGCGGCGACGATATCCGCCCGTTCCACCCAGTTCGACGGATCGAGATGGTCGCCGAAATCGGCCGGATCCAGCCCGAGGCCGGTCAGGAAATTGGCGTGGAACTGCGGCTCCAGCGCGCCGACCGCGATGAACTCGCCGTCGCTGCATTCGTAACAGCGGTAGAAATAGGCGCTTCCATCGAGCAGGTTGTCGCCGCGTCCGGGCCGCCACCGCTCCATCCGCTCCCATGAATAGATCTGGGTAATCAGTTGCGATGCGCCGTCGATCATGGCTGCGTCCACCAGCTGCCCGCGCCCGCTGGTCTGTCGTTCGACCAGGGCGGCGAGCACGCCCGTCACCATCAGCATCCCGCCACCGCCGAAATTGGCGACGAGATTGATCGGCGGAACGGGCGGCCCGTCGAACGGCCCCATCAGGTAAAGCGCGCCGGTCATTGACAGATAGTTGATGTCGTGCCCCGCCTTGTGCGCCTGCGGCCCGGTCTGCCCCCAGCCGGTCATCCGCGCGTAGATCAGCCGCGGGCTGGCCTTCATCAGCAGGTCCGGCCCCAGGCCCAGCCGCTCCATCGCGCCGGGGCGAAAGCCTTCGATCAGCACGTCCGCGCGCTCGGTCAGATAGCGGACCAGCGCCACATCGGCCGGATCCTTCAGATCGAGCGCGATCGACGCCCGGCTGCGGTTGAGATAATTGTGGCGCTCGTCGCCGCCACCGAAATTGTCGACGCCCAGCCGGTCGATCCGCAGGACCTCGGCGCCCATGTCGGCCAGCATCATGCAGGCGAAGGGCGTGGGGCCGAGGCCGGCGAACTCGACGATACGGACCCCGGCCAGCGGACCGCTCATGCGGGCGCCCCGGCGGAATAGGCGTGAGACAGCAGGCGGGCAGGCGCCATCGCGCGCAGTCGGTTTGCTTGACGGCTCATTGTCCCCGCTCCCCCGGCACGGGCCCGGGGCCGCCGCCGTTACATTCCCTCGTCCCGTCATGTCGCGGATCGCCGGTTCCCGTTCGTTTCCCGCTACATACAAGAACACCAGCCAGGCCTACCAACGGGTAGCATGGCGGTCAAGCCGGCATCCGGGGCGGCGTGTCAAAAGTTACCAATTATACTGGACGGTAGATCAGCGCTGTGGCAGTGCGGATCGGCACCGGCGAAAAGGTGGCGATGGGATGGAGGAGATGTCATGGGCAGCGTGACGGCAAGTCAGATGACTTTTACCACGACCGAGCGGGTGACGATGGGCCGCCCGGCGCATGAAGCGATCGTGGAGCAGGCGGAGTCGCTGGGCGCGCACCGGGTCTTTCTGCTCGTGTCGGAAACGCTGCGCACCAACACCGGCGAGATCACCAAGATCGAGGCGGCGCTCGGCGCGCGTCATGGCGGCACGCACAGCGGCATCCAGTCGCACGCCCCGCGCACGGATGTGCTGGCCGCAACCGACGCCGCGCGCGCAGCCGGCGCCGATCTGATCGTCACGATCGGCGGCGGCTCGGTAACGGACGCGGGCAAGATCATCGCGTTGCTGCTCAGGCATGATGTGCGGACGATCGAGGATTTCGAGCCGCTTCGCACCTATGTCACGGAGGACGGGCAGGTCATCAATCCGATCACGGTCGGTCCCGATGTGCGGGTGATCTGCGTCCCGACCACATTGTCCGGCGGCGAATTCAACGCTCTGTCGGGGTCCACCGACGAAGTGACCATGCACAAGCAGGGTTACGAGCATCGCATGATGGCGCCGGTGATGGTCGTGCTCGATCCGGCGCTGACGGTCCACACCCCGGAATGGCTGTGGTTGTCGACCGGCGTTCGCTCCGTCGATCACGCCGTGGAGACGATGGCATCCGACAAATCGAACGATTTTGCCAACGGCCTCGCGGATAGCGCGCTCCGGCTGCTCGTGGAGGGGCTGTCACGCTCGAAGGCTGATCCGCATGACATGGAGGGGCGGCTCAAGTGCCAGGTGGGTGCGTGGCAATCGATGATCTCGATCATCGGCGGGGTGCCGATGGGGGCAAGCCACGCGATCGGCCATATCCTGGGCGGCACGTGCAATGTGCCGCATGGTTATTGTTCGTGCGTGATGTCGCCGTCGGTGCTCGAATGGAACGCCGAATATGACGACAGCCGCCAGGGCCGCATCAACGCCTGCCTGGGCAATACGCACGGGACGGCCGCGGAAAGCCTTGACGCTTTCATTCGCGGGCTCGGCATGCCGCGTTCGCTGAAGGAAGTCGGCGTGGAGGCGGATCAGTTCCAAAAGGTAGCGGAATATACCATGCTTGATATATGGGGGAGAACCAATCCCAGACCCGTCCGATCGCCAGCGGATATCCTGGAGATACTGAAAAGGGCCGCATGAGCAACTCAACCGCCGCCGCCGCCAAGCGCCAGCCTGCTTCCCCGCCCACCGGCCGGGAGATCAAGCCGAGTGTCGTGGCTTTCAAACGTGCCCGCATCCTCGAAGAGGCGAGCGCCTTGTTCTGCGAGCGCGGATATGAGGCGGCAACGCTGGAGATGCTGGCCGACCGGCTGAGCGCGACCAAGCCGTTTCTCTACACCTATTTCAAGGGCAAGAGCGCCATCCTGAGCGCGATCTGCGAAGTGGGGGTGAAGGAATCGCTGGCGGCGCTGGATCGGATCGCGGAAACCGATCTCAATTCGCTCGATCTGCTCGTCGCCTCGTTGCGCGAAGCTGCGCAGATCATCGTCGCGCGGCACGAATATCTCGTCGTGTACCAGCGCGAGATGATGAACCTCGAGCGGACCGACGCGCAACGCATCCTGCGCCAGCGGCATGAATTCGATCTGCGCGTCGGCAGGATGATCGAGGATTGCGTGCGAGACGGCTATGTCTCCGTCGCGGATGCGCCGGCGATGTCGATCTGGATCGGTGGCCTGTTGAGCTGGATAACCTATTGTTTTCGGCCAGGCAGCAAGCGTTCGGGCGAAGAGGTGGTGGATCAGGCGGTACATGCCTGTCTGCGGCTGATCGGAATATTCTGAACCCTTGCGTCCGGCCTTCCCTGAACGGGGGAGGGAGATGAAATGTCGATTGTCAGTGCAAGCGATGCGCGCGATTTCGCCGATCCGCGCATTCCGAACCGCAATGCCTGTGTGCTGCGGTATCTCGTCGATCGCTGGGCCGTCGAGCGGCCCGACAAGACGCACGTCATCTTCGAGGATGGCGAGGAATGGAGCTTCGCGGAACTTCGCCGTCGCGTGATCGCGAAGGCTGCCGGGCTGCAGAGGCTCGGCGTGAAGCAGGGTGATTTCGTCGCCGTCTGGCTGCCCAGCGGGCGCGATGGCCTGCTGGCCTTCTATGCGATCAATTATCTTGGCGCGGTGTTCGTGCCGTTCAACACCGCCTATCGCGGTAATCTGCTCGCCCATGTCGTCAGGAATTCGGGCGCGCGCCTGATGATCGTCCACCCCGATCTGGCGCCGCGGCTGGCGGAGGTCGATCGCGCGGAAATCGCGCAGCTCGTTGTCGTCACGCAGGCCGATGTGCCGGATCTTGGCATGCCCGTAACCCGGTTCGATGATCTTGCCGGCGATGCGGTCGATCCGCCTGAGCGCCCGATCGAGCCCTGGGATATCCAGTCGATCATTTACACCTCCGGCACGACCGGCCCGTCAAAGGGCGTGCTGTCCTCCTATCTGCACATGTTCACCAATGCCGGGCCGGAAAGCTGGCCGATGGTGGGGGAGAACGATCGCTACATGTGCGTCGCGCCGATCTTCCACATCGGGGGCATGGGGCCGCCGTTCGTCATGCTGGCGCGCGGCGCGTCGGTTGCGCTGATCGAATCTTTTTCCACCGATCAGTTCTGGGATATAGCGCGGCGGACGCAGGCGACGGTGGTGTTCCTGCTTGGCGTGATGGCGACGTTCCTGATGAAGCGCCCGCCGTCGCCGGAGGATCGCAATCACAGCGTCCGCGCCGCCTTCATGGTGCCGCTGACGGACGATGCGGCCGCGTTCACCGAGCGCTTCGGCATCGATATCTACACCATCTTCAACATGACGGAGATTTCCTCCCCGATCGTGTCGGAGGCGAACCCGGCAAAGCGCGGCACCTGCGGAAAGGTTCGGCCCGGCGTCGAGGTGCGGCTGGTGGACGCGCAGGACTGCGAAGTGCCGGTCGGCGCGATCGGCGAGATGCTGGTTCGAACCGACCGTCCCTGGGCGATGAACAGCGGCTATAACCGCAATCCGGAAGCGACCGCGAAAGCCTGGGCGAACGGCTGGTTCCACACCGGCGACGCCTTCCGGCGTGACGATGACGGCTATTACTACTTCGTAGACCGAGTGAAAGACGCAATACGTCGGCGGGGCGAGAACATCTCCTCGTTCGAGGTAGAGGTAGAGGTGTGCGCGCATCCCGATGTGCGGGAATGCGCTGCGATCGCCGTGCCGAGCGAGTTTTCCGAGGATGAGGTGATGATCGTCGTAGCACCAGTTCCCGGACGGGCGATCGTTCATGAGGAACTGGCAGCGTTCCTCATGAAGAACATGCCTTATTTCATGGTTCCCCGATACATTCGTATAATGGACGAACTGCCCAAAACGCCTTCCGCCAAAGTGCTCAAGACCGATTTGCGGGTTGAGGCCGTCACTTCGGATACCTGGGATCGCGAAAAAGCGGGGTTACGTGTGAGACGCGAGATTTTCGCAAGCTAGTTGCTCATCAGCCTTTCGTGAGACCTTCAGGCCAATGAAAACTGATGGGTTGACTTTAAATACCGATGGGTAGATATTTTTTAGGGCGGGCGAATTTATTTGGCCCATGCGTTTATTAACCCTGTCAAATTCGAAAGAAGCGGCTGCGTGGCTGCGCGAGGAGGCAAATGACGGCGCAGAAAATCACCACATCCGGCATCGCGCTCGATCAGGTTGATCGCGCTAAGCTGCGCGATGGTATCGACCGCGCGAACATACCCGCGCTTTTGATGTGCCTTGTTCAATTGACTGGTGACAAGCGATGGATCGAAAGCCCATTCATGCCGCGACGTGGCAGGGGCCTCGACGATAATGATTCAGGGGGCCTTGGCGATGATTTACAGCGCGCGATCCGTGTTGCGGCTTATGATGCGGTAATAGCGTGGATCGACGGTCGCACCGCAGCTTTGCCGCGCCCGACCAACAAGCAGCTCGCCGAGATGCTGAGCGTCGCCATGAGCGAGCCGGTGCCCGAGGAATATGGCGACATCGTCGCCTCGTCGCTCGGGCTCGATCCTCCGGCCGCACCACCCGCGAAACCCGGCAAGCCATTGAGGGCGATCATCATCGGCGGCGGCATTTCGGGGATCTGTGCCGCGATGGAGCTGGGCAACCTAGGCATCGCCTATCACCTGTACGAGAAGAACAGCGACTTTGGCGGCACCTGGTGGGAAAATCGCTATCCGGGATGCGGGGTCGACACGCCGAACCTGACCTATACGTTTGCTTCCCGGCCCACCGACTGGACGCGGTACTTCCCCGGCCAACCGGAGATCGAAAAATATCTCCTCGATACAGCGCGCGAGAGGGGGCTGTACGACAATGTCACCTTTGGCGCCAAGGTCGAACGCGCTGAGTGGATCGTCGACTCAAAGCTCTGGAAGGTGACGGTTGCGAAGGCTGACGGCAGTAAAAGCGAGCAACTCGCCGATATCGTCATCAGCGCTGTAGGGCTGCTCAATATCCCGCAGATACCGGTGATACCGGGCATCCACAGCTTCGCCGGCCGTGTTGTGCATACCAGTAACTGGCCGGAAGATATCGAGCTGGCCGGCAAGCGCGTCGCCGTGATCGGCAATGGTGCCTCCGCGATGCAGGTCGTTCCCGCAATCGCCGACGAAGTGGCTGCGATGACGATTTTCGCGCGATCCAAGCAATGGGCCGCCCCGTTCCCGCAGTTCAGGAAGCCGGTGCCCGAAGGTGTCCGCTATTTGATGCAGGTGTTTCCGCTTTATCGCGGCTGGGTCGAGCAGCGCATGTCGTGGACGTTCAATGATCGTGTTCATGGCACGCTGTTCCGCGATCCCGAATGGCCGGAGCCGAAGCGCGCGGTCAACGAGATCAATGACGGGCACCGCGAATATTTCACCCGCTACGTTAAGGAAGAACTGGGCGATCGCCAGGATCTGCTGCCGCTGGTCCTGCCCGACTATCCGCCATTCGCGAAGCGCATGCTGCTCGACAACGGCTGGTATCGCACCTTGCGCAAGCCGCATGTCACGTTGATACCCGATCGGCTCGCCGAAGTGCGCGACGGCAAACTGATAGCCGGAACGGGCGAAGAGGTCGAGGCGGATGTCATCATCCTCGCGACCGGCTTTCAGGCATCCAACGTGCTTGGCTCGTACGACGTCATCGGCCGGGAGGGCCGCGTGCTGCGGGAGTTCTGGGAAGGCGACAACGCGTCAGCATATTTGGGCACACTCGTCCCGGGCTTCCCGAACTTCTTCATCCTGCTGGGGCCCAACGTCGGCTCCGGTCATGGTGGCAGCATGATCCGCAACATCGAAAGCCAGGCGCATTATGCTATGCGCATCATCGAGATGCTGATCGCGGAGGGCGCCAGTTCCGTCGAGGTTCGCGAGGAAGTCTATAATGATTACGTTGCCCGCCTTGATGCGGCACACGAGAAACTTGTGTGGACGCATCCGGGCACCGAGAACTGGTACCGTAACTCACGCGGCCGCGTGATTGCGATCACCCCTTGGCGCAACGACAGCTTCTGGCGAATGACGCGCACGGCGAGCCGCGACGATCTCGAGCTTGGCCGTGAGCAGGTCGATGAAAAAGCCGAGCGGACGGCATGATGCGGCCTGATCCGCGCTTTATTGCAATCCGCAGATGCTGATCGCGACCGCCTGACAGCCACGTCGCCTACGCTGGCTCTTCAAGGTCGGCCAGCGTGAGGCGTCGGTGGCTGGCCGGAGGTTGAAAATGCTGGGCGCGGCACTTTCTGACCCGAACATTTCGCCAAGAGATATCTAACCCCCGCCAGCCTCAGCGACCATTGGCCTTCGCATCGATCCGCACGCCATTCTGCGCGAGTTGAGCGACGATCTTCGCGGCCTGCGGATTGCCATGCTGCGCCAGTTGCTGCGTGCCGCGTGCCAACCCGTCAAGCTGGGTATTGATGCGCGCGACGACGGCATCGTTGTTGCCCTGTTGCGCGATCATGGCGGAAAGCTTGTCGTTGGCGGAGGAGAGCTGGACAAGCTCGTTCACGAGCAGAACCGCGAACGCCAGCTGGGTTAGCAGCAACGCGATGCGGCGATCGAACAGATTCACTTCGCGTCCTCCGTCGTTTTTGTATCGGCCGGTGCCGTCGCAGCGGCTGTCTGGCGATAAGTGACGCCATTGGCGGCCAGCAGCGCCTTGATATCGGCATCGTCATGCTCGACCGCCGCGCTTGTAAGCATGCGGATCAGCGTATTGTCGAGATTGGCTGCGGTCTGCGCCTTGGCGAGCGTTGCCTGACCTGCGCTGACCGTATCTTGCAGGCCGCGATTATGCGACGCGAACGCGACAGTGGCGATCACGAGCAGGAGTACAGCCACCCCGCCCAGGGTTGTGATACGGTCAAGGGCCGTGGGCGGCGTGCCCGCTTTTTCCCCTTGAAGGCCGGGCATCAGAGCGACACCCGCGCATCAGCCCGCCGCCGCCGGCGAAGGGCGCTTGCCACCGCGCCGAAGCCCAGGATGAGCATCGTCCACGTCGTCGGCTCGGGCACCCCGCCGGGCATACCGCCTCCGCCACCCATGATGGTCGCATGAATGTTAACGGTGATGGGCGTCAGTGCGTAGTCAGCAAGCCCTGCATAATGGCTGTAACCAAGGAACGTCAGCGTATCGTTGTAATTGCCCGCCGCGAGGCCGCTGTAGTTGAACGTAAGCCAGTTGTTCGCGTCGGTATTGCCGCCGGCTAACCCCGAGACGCCGCCGCTGAAGCTGTAGCCGGTGCCGCCCGACAGATTGAACATGCCGTTGAGCAGTTCGGAGTAGGACTTGCCGGAATTGGCGTTGAAGATGTCAAAGCCCGTCGTAAGCGAACCCGCTCCTGCCGCGATCGAGCCGAGATCGAGCGTGAAGCTTTGGCCGGCGCCGGCGAAAATGCCCGCGCCGCTTCCCTTCGCAAGCTGGGCGACCGCAAGCTCGGTTACGGTCCCCGTGAACGCGATGTTCTGGGATGCCAGCGCCAGGGGCGTCAACTCGGCGTTGGTCGAGGTGAAGTTGAGCGTGCCCTGCCCGTTATACTGGCCGGCAATGGCCGTGCTCTGGCTGAACGAGGCATTGCCCGAAGCTCCGCCCGCAAGAGCGCCGGGCGCCGTTCCGGTGACGCCTTGCGGCAGCGAGCCGATCGAGGTGTTCAGGTGATCTGTCAGTGCGCCGTTGGCGGTGTTGGTGACCGCCACCGTCGCGGTCGGCGCGGCCGATCCTTGCCGAACTGTGCCGAAATCCACGCTTGTGGTTGAAAGCTGGGCATTGGCCGCCTGATAGACCCGCCCGCTTACCGTTACTGACTGGCTCGCCAAAGCCGCCCGCGCCAACCCGCTCGTGCCGGTGCCATCGGTCGCCAGCCCGTAGGTCACCGTCCCGCTGTACGAACCGGACGTCGCCGTGCCGAGCGATACGGCCGATGTTGCGCTTGCGCCCGGATTGAGGAGACCGACCGGCGCTGTGCCGCTCGCGCCGCCGGCTCCCACAGCGCCTGTGACCGCCAGCTTTTCGCTGTACGCGCCCACCGGCGCGGTATTCGCGATCGTAACCGAGCCTGCGAGTGTGCCGCCGACGCGGGTTGCGCCCAGATCGATCGTCGTCGGCAGGAGGGAGGCTGCGGCCGGGTTATACGCCGCTCCGACAATCGACAGCGTCTGGTTCGCGACATTGTCGAAATTGCTGGCGACCGTGATTGTATTGCCCGCCAACGACCCCGCGACTGTCCCGGTGTAGGACAAGGTTACGGTCGTGCTGCCACCATTCGGCCCAACCACGAAATTGTTGCTGGAGATACTCACCGAATTGGACACCGGGCTTTCCACCGCGCCGCGCAATGTGGTCAGCGTGCCGTTGTTGGTGATCGTCAGTGTGGTCGAGCTTGAACCGCCGAGGCGCACATTGCCGACATTGAGCAACGAGCCGTTGAGACCCGGCCCCGACAGATCCTGCGTAGCGCTCGCGGCGAGGATCAGCCCGCTGCCGGTAACGTTCGCATGCGCGTTGAAGGCGTTGCCCGATCCGAAATTGGCGTTGGTGTAATCGCTGGTCACGGTGATGCTTTTGTTGCCGAGCGCCAGCGCCCCGTTGTTCGTCAGGAAGCCGGCGCTCGACGGACTTGCGGCGCCGGAGAGATCGAGCGTTCCGCCAGCGTTGCTCTGGATCGTCCCAGTCGCGCCGGTGATCGCTTTCGAAAAGAGCGTGCCGCCGTCGGCAATCACCGAACCGGAGTTCGTGATCGGCGTGCCAATCGTGCCGTTGCCTGAGATTGTACCGCTGTTGGCGAGGCCGGCAGGCGCGGTGAAACTGGCGCCGCTATTCAGCTGCAGCAGCCCGGCATTTGAAAACGCGCCGTTGAATGCGGTGAACGCGCGACCATCTGAGAGAGAGAGCGCCCCGGATGCCGCGATCGTGTTGAGCGACTGATCGAGCGAGGTGACCGTGCCGCCCCCGCTCGGCATGACCGAGATTACCGATCCCGCGCCGGAGAGCGTGACGCTGGTGTCGGTGCCCGCCGTATTGGTGCCGATCGTCGTAATCGCGCCGGTCTGGTTGGAGCGCAGGCTCATCGTGCCGCCGGCGAAGGCGAAATACAGTCCCTTGTTGAGCACGCCGCCCGCCTGCAGGTTCGCCAGGTTGCTGTCGTTACCCATCACGAAGTTGCTGCCGGTGCCGACCGAGAACGACGCGCCCGCCGCCTGTTCGTAAAGACCGCCTGCGAGCGTCAGCGTCGCGCCGCCGTTGTTGGCTTGCACTTGTCCGCCGGCTGCATTGTAGAAGCCCGAATTGCCGCCGGTGCCCAGGCCGCCGCCACCAAGACCGCTGCTGCCGCCCTGCGCGTCGATCGTGATCGCGCCGTCCGCCAGTATGTTGCCTGCGTTGGTGATGAGGCCCTGATCAAGCCCGATGCTGCCGGTTCCATGTACGAACTGGCCTGCGCCGATCGTCATCTGCGTACCGTTGCCGTCGTAGAAGGCCGAGGAAGGGTCGGTCAGTACGATCGCGCCGTTTCCGGAGATGGTCGAGGTGGTGGTTTCGCCGAACAATACTGCGCCCGCGCCAACAGTGATCGTTCCGTTATTTGTCAGCGTGTTATCGATCCGCACGACATCCCCGCTGATCGCCAGGTCAGTGCCGTTCGCAAGCGTCACATTCTGAAGATACTGGTTGCCGCTGGTCGCGCTGACCGCGCCGCCCAGCGTGCCGCCCAGGATGCGGACGTCGTTGTTGAGAACGATCTGCGATCCATTGCCGACCGCCAGTATCTGGCCGCCGGCGGCGTTTTCGTAGAGGCCATTGTTCAGATAGAGCGTGCCGCCACCGGTCGCCTGGATCAGATTGTTGTTGAGGAACGCGCTATTGGTGTTGGTGCCGACGCCATTGCCCGTGCCGATCCCGCCGCTGCCGCCCTGCGCGTCGAGCGTCAGACCGCCTGCGCCGGCGGTGGCCGTGATCGTGCCGTTGTTGACGATCACGCCCTGATCCTGGCCGATATAGCCGAGGCCGCGGATCGACTGGCCGGAGCCGATCGTCATCTGCGTGCCGTTGTAGTTATACAGATAGGCGCTGCCCGCATTGCTGGCGGCAAGGATGATCGATCC
>NZ_SCNL01000010.1 GCF_005502745.1 Sphingomonas sp. 3P27F8 | reverse complement strand
AGCTGCTCGCCCGGCAAGCCGCGCCGGCCTGATACGCGGCGCATCATTCGGTGTCCGGCATCGCCAGCCATCCGCCACGCCGATTTCGCGCAGGCCTTTTTCAACAGTCTCGAACGGTTGTGACACCACGTGCCGGCGGCTTTCGACCGTTCCAATCCTGAAAGCTGTCTGGCAGGAAAGTCCCCAACTGACGCCCTCCGGGGACAACCTTGCTCGTTCCCACTTTAAAACTCGATGAGAAGGCATTCCCATTGGTCACCCAGATCTGCCTCGCACCATGAGGACGCCGTCGAAGAGCTTGGCGACACGCTCGTTTGACGGAACGGCCAAGGCGGCGTTGATCGCGGCTTGGTTCAATCCATGCCGACCTACTGCGGGAGCGCCGTTAGTCGCAACCGCTCCTGCCATCGGCGCGGCGCCTGGCGCTGACGAGGCGGCATTGACGTCATCCGGGGCCTGCGTGGCCTCGATCACGCGGAGGCTGTTAGCAGCGACCGCCGGGTCGACGCGGATCTGGGGCATCTCGGGGGCCGGTATCTTGGTCCGCGCCGAGAGCTTCTTCTCGGCATAGTAGCGGACCTTCTTTCCATAGGTCGCGTACATGCCTCGCCGGAAAACGATCAGATCGTCCTCCGGCAGCAACTCGACTTCCTGAGGGAGCATCAGCGGCCGGCGCTGATCGGAGTCCGAGGTGGAGCCGCCGCCGCCACCCCACGTTCCCATCGAGCGCGAGCGAGCCTTGAACGTGTAGCTGCCGAGCTGGTCCGAAATCCTCTTCGCTTCGGCCAAACCGGCCGGACGAAGCACGAGCCGCACCGCGCAGTTCCGCTCGATGTCGGCCGCCACCTTGTCCCCATAGACGCCCTGGATCTGTTCGAGCGACTGGAATGCCGGCAGCATCCGCAACCCGTAGCCGGCGACATAGCTGAAGGCGTTCGCGAGCACGGTGCATTTGCCGAGGCTCGCGAACTCGTCCAGGGCGAGCAGCACCTTGATCTGATGCTTGTCGCCCTTCGGCAGCTCGCGGACGTTGCGGTCGATGAGTTGCTGGAAGAGCAGGCCGTAGATCGGCGCAACCCGCTCCAGGTCATCCGGCGACACGCCGAGATAGAGCGAGATCCGCTTGTCCCGAAAGTCACTGAGATCGAAATCGCTTTCTGAGGTCGCCGCATCGACATATGGGTTCAGCCAGCCGTTGATCTTGGACGTAACCGACTGGCGCAATCCGGAGAACGTGTTCGCCGACGAGCCGGTATAATCCTTGATCGCCGAGACGCACCCTTCCGACAGGGGCTTTCCGGCCCTCTTACGATCGGCGATGATCTTCGGGAAACGCCGCTGGGCATCACCGGCCGCGAACTGGCGGTACACCTCGCCGAGCGTGAAGGGGAGGGCGTCCTCCCCATCGTCGACAGTCGCGGCGATATAGGCGGTGATGCCGAGGAACGCGGTTCGCGCGCCTTCGGCCCAGAACTTTTCGCCCGTGAGCGGATCGGGATATAGCATCGCCGCGATCTTCTGGAGCTCATTGATGACCTCCACCGGGTCATGCCGGTTAATGTAGCTCAGCGGGTTCCACCGCACGGTGCGGCCGGTGGGATCGAGCGGGTTGAAGAGCAGCACCTGCTGCCCGAGCACCTTCAGCCGATACCCCGCCGTGTTGTCGTAATTCTCCTGCTTGATGTCGAGCACCACTAGAGAATCGAGCCAGTCGAGCAAGTTCGGGATGATGACGCCCACCCCCTTGCCGGCACGCGTCGGGGCTTCGAGCATCACATGCTCGGGCCCGCCGAAGCGCATCACCTTGCCGCCGAACTTGCCCAGCACGATGCCGGCCGAGGCGAGCATTTTGCCGTTGCGGACCTCGCCGACCCGCGCGAAGCGCGCCTCGCCGTGGAGCTTTTGCCGCGTGAACAGCGTCGAGACGATGATGACGACCGTCAGGACAATGCCGATCCCGAAGCCGATCAGGAACGGCTGATAGACGATCGGATAGCCCTTCAGCGCCCACAGCGCGGCCGGCACCTTGCGCCACGGGGTATGGGCGTTGAGGAGGTGGGCACGCCATAGGACGGCGAGGGCGCCGATCGCGGCGCTGACGAACATGCCGATGACGCCGAGGAACGCGATCGCGCCCGGCTGCGACCCTTCGTCGCTTCGCACCCATTTTCCGTTCATGCCGGCACCCCCTTCAGTCGGTCGGCTTGCTCGCCGGATCGAACCATACTTCGGTCATGCGATAGCGCGCCGGCTTGCCCTCACCGGGTGGCAGGCGATGCATCTGCACGACGATATCGACCAGGGAGCGCAGCAGCGCCCGGATGTCGTGGCGGTCGAGATCGTTGCCGCCGTCCGATTCCTTCACCAGCAGCGTCAGCTGCTCGAGCGCGCCCTCGGCGGTATTGGCGTGGACCGTGGTGATCGAACCGGGATGACCGCTGTTGACGTTGCGCAGGTAGAAGAAGGCGGTGCCGTCCCGCAATTCCTGGAGAAGGATGCGATCGGGCCGCATTCGCAGCGCCGATTCCAACAACTCCTTGGCGCCCGCCTTCTGGAGGCTCTTCCCGTCCTTGGCGTACATCATGTGGACGTGATTGCGCTGGGGTACGACGAGCTCGCGCGTGTCCTCGATCGTCAGGATCCGCTCATAGTCCGGGATCAGCTTGATGAGACCCTTCGAGAAGCTCGTCTTGCCGGAGCCCGTCGCGCCGGAAATGAGGATGTTCTTGCGGGCTTCGACCGCCAGCTTAAAGAAGGCACTCCAGTCGCCTGCCTCGCGCAATCGCAGCAGATCGGGGTCGACCTCCTCGTACAGACCGTGCGCGCGGACCTCGCTGAACAGGCCGGCACGCTCGAAATCGTCGATGTTCATCGTCACGCCCGACGCTTTGCGGATCGTGATCGAGATGAAGCCTTGCTCGACCGCCGGGGGAACGACGACCTGTGCGCGCTCGCCGCCCGGCAGCACCGAGGAGCATATCGGATATTCGGAGTTGATGTCCTGCTTGGTCAGCCCCGCGATGAGCTTCGCCAGCGTCATGAGGGCCGCATTGTCGAGTGCGGGCTCCTCATGCCACTCCCAGCCACCCCGCGTTTCAAGGCCGATCATCCCCGGCTCGTTGATGACCAGTTCGGTCACATCGTCGCGCAGAAGGTGCCGTCGGATCGGCTCGGCATTATGCTCGTAGATCAGCGACGTCGGACTGGATGCCACGGCCTTAACGCCTCAATCCCACGTCATAGACTGAGCGGAAATCGAAGTCCTTGGCGACGAAGATCGCCGCGGTGTCGCCCTGGTTCTTCTTCAAGATCGGTTTGATGTTCATAGTTTGCTGAAGGACGGTCTGCCCGGTTTGTCCGGGAACTTGCGTGGTGTTGCTCCCCTCATTGGCAACTGCCCGACCGGCGATTTGCGAGGCATCCTCCAGCACCGATATGACGAGCCCAACGCCGAAACGTGCCCAGAACTGGGTATCGACGCCGCCTGGCAACCCGGCCCGACCAAGGCTATCGGCTGCCGGCGACCCGAGGTCGATGGCGACGCCGCGCGGCGTCAGGGCGCGCGTCCACAGTACGAACAGGCGCGCTTGCCCCTGCGTGATGCCGCCGGAATATTGCCCGAGGACCTTGGTCCCCTTGTCGAGCAGGACGATGCGACCGTTCTCGGAATAGACATCGTGGTTGATGACGCAGGACACGAACCCGGCCTGCGTCGAGTTGATCGCCGTTTGGAGCGTGCAGGGGATGACCGTGCCCGCACTCAGCAGAAGGTTACGGTCCGCGACCATCGTTGCCCGGACCGTCTGGATCGCGGCATGGCCGAGCTGATCGCTGAAGTCGGTCGAACCCTTGCCCGCCTCGGCCGGATTGTCTTCGCCCGGCGCTCCGAAGCCACTGGCACCGATGCCCCGCCGTGCGACAGTGGATTGGCCGCCGCGCGTCCGGTCGTCGAGATCCGTGCCCTGTTGGGCGTCGGCATCGGCGGAGGCGGGAAGGGCGGCCGAGGCCAGCCCGGTGTTGCCAAAGGCCATGATCGGCGACCGCCGCGCCGCATCGGCCATGGCGCGTGCCTGCTCGGCACGTCGCTGCTCGGGAGATTGCTGTCCGTTCGACGTTGTGGAATTTGTCCCGCTCGTTGCCGGCGCCGGATTTCCGTTGGCGTCCGCTACCTGCGGCCCCGGGGCTGCGGCGATCGGCCGCCCGAATATGTCGGTCTGGGCGGCGCCGGGCTGGCCGAGTTGACCCGCGAGCGCCGCGCGCTGCGCATTCGGCGATCCCATCACGTCGTCCACAGCACGGTCACTGGCTTTCGCGGGCTGCGCGGCAGCCGCGGTACTGGCCGATTGGTGAAACGCACCATAGCCTATCACGATGCCGCCTATGGCGCCGACCAGGCCGATCCCCGCACCGATGAAGGCGAGGTTGCCCCACCCGCCGCTACGCGCGACCGGGCTATCGACCTCGCCTGGAGCAACGGTGTCGGCAGCGACATCGCCCCCGCGGTCAATCACGGTCCCGACCATGTTACTGCCCCTTCACTTTGCGTTCGACGACATTGGAGACGGTGCCCGTTCGATCGCCGCGATCGTTGCGCAGCGGCGCCTCGTTGTAGATGCACAGCACCGCCGCCCCGCGCCGGAGGCGCAGCTGACGGTAGACCGCATGGATCACGACGAAATCCTCGCGAACATCGTAGGGGACGATCGTCTCGGTCCCGTCGACGTCGACCGCGAAGATCGAGGGAATGTCGGCGTGGCCGGGATAGCGCAGCACGGTGAACTCGCCGTTGTCCGAGATTTCGGTGGGTTGCAGGGCGCTGTCACCCTGCACGGTGTAATTCATATTCCGGGTGCCCTCGATCACGGCATGGTCGAGCGCGGCGGTGGTGATGGTCGTCTCGATCGCCTTGGCAGCCTGGCCCTGGGCAAGCTGCACCTGTAACGCCGCCATCGCCCGTTCCTCGCGCGGATAGCGGAACCGTACGCCGTACATCGTGGCGCCCGTCCCTAGTGCGAGGTTGAAATGATAGGTGCGCGGCACGCCGCCCGCGTTGGTGACGACGATCAGGTTGGTGCCTCCAGCCCTCTCGCGGGGTTTGAGAAAGACGATATTGCCTACAGGGGCGATCTGCCAGGAGACGGTATCGCCCAGGGCGGCCTGCGTTACCGTTTCGCCGGGCCCGAACTGGATCTCGATCGCGTGCCGGAAACTGCCGACGATCGTCACCACCTGATCCGGATCGTAGTTGACGTTGCGAACGCGGGCGTCCTTGGCCCCGGGGACGGGAGTCTCCGAGGCGAACGCGGGTTGCGGCGCGAGCGTGACTGCCGCGGCACCCAGAATTGAGAACGCGACGAGGCGGTGCCACACCGCCCCAACCCCGCGCCAGAACCGGTTCCTGGCGCCATCCTCTGTCAACACCAACTCCGTCGCCGGCGGTGACAGGCGGAGAATCAGCTTTTTGCGGAGCGCGGGCATAAAGGGGACGGCAACACGGTCGCCATTGTCCGACGTATTTGGCTGATCGCTCATGTCACGCCTCCGGATCAGAACGATAATTCACGACCTGGAAGCCGAGCGGATTGATATTCCGATCCTTCTCATGCTCCGGCGCCGTCGTGTATCTGAAGGTCAGAATCGCGTTCCAGTTTTGCGCGATCGGCGTGTTCTGCCCGAAGGTGATGATCTTCGTGAAGCGGACCTGCGCCACGGTAGGACTGAGGAAACTGATCGTCCGGATCGAGATCGAGACGAAGCCCTTGTCGCCGTAAATGTTGGAAGGCGCATTCTTGTTGTTGGCCTGAACGCTGTTCAGGTAACGAGCGCTCTCGGCGGAATCGCTGGTAAGCATGACCGTATAGGCGTTCTCGCGCGCGGCATCGTTGAGCCAGCCTTCGCGCAACCGTACATATTGCGAGATGAAGTAGCGGTTGACCGCATCCTCATAGGTGCGCGGCTGCGGCCCCTTGAGCGCGGTCACGACCTGCGTCTCGCCCGAGCTCTTGTCGACCCTGATGACATAGGGCTCAACGGTCTTCAGCGGGCTGAGCATCGCGACTGCCGCAACCGACGCCACAGCGAGCGTGCACGCAGCCGCCGCAACGCCCCAGGCGAGCCGCTTGGACTGGATCGCCGCACGCATACGGTCATATTCCCACGTCCTCGATGTCTCGTAGTATTTCTCTTTATCTTCGGCCTTCACCGCGCCCATGGCGTCGATCCCTTCAGCAGGAGGAGTAGGTCGGCGCGACGTCCTGCGCGGACGTGCGTGGCGCCGATCGCGGGATATTCATGGCCCCGGGTCCGATGGGGGCGGCAGGCGTACCTCCGGCACCGGGCGTAGGGGGCGGTGCGGGAAGAGGCGCAGGCGCTGGCTCGCGTGATGGAGGAACCACCATCGAATGCCCTGCGCCCTGCTGTGACGCCGGCAGTGGCACCGGCAAGCTCGGCAGGATCGACCCGTAGAGGTTGGCGGGACGCCGGTGTTTGCCGTCGCACACCGAGACGGGCTTGATATGGGTCCCGGTGCAGCCGCCAAGCACAAGCGTGCCGATCGCCACGATGGTCAGCCTTTTCATGACGTCTCCGTTCGTAAGGTCCCGCGCCCGGCGGTTCCGTGATGCATGGTTCCGGACCGGCCAGCGGTCCTCAAGTGGACCGAGAGGCCGAGCCGCCCGTGGCGCCCCCTCCTGGCGGGGGACGGTTCGCCTGCGTCGCGCGCCGGAACATCAGCCGGTTGGTCAACATGTTCGCCCCGGTCTGCAGGAAGCCATGGCCGCCAGAGGACGCACCCCCCGAGATACCCGCGGCGATGGCCGGCGATTGAAAGAAGAAGATCGTGCCGACGATGTAGATCGCCGCACAGGCGATCGTCGCGACGAGCATCACGGCGGCTTTCAGAACGATGTAGCCGTTCTGCGCCATGACGAAGGACGAGCCGTCTTCGGGGATCGATCCCATGATGCCGTCCATGGCGGCTTCCTGGAGGCCGGTGATGAACTTGGTCATGATCGCCATGACGACCATCAGCAGGATGAAATTGACGGTCTGCTTCAGCCACCCGTCGAACAGCCAGCGGGAGGAGTTGAAAAGCAGACACGCCAGCGCGAGCGGCGCGAGCGCGACGCAGATCGCAACCGACAGCTTGGCAAAAATGACGATGCAAAAGCCGATCGACGCCGACATAAACGCGAAGATGTAGAGGACGGCGACGCACAGATAGGTGATCAGCGTGGCGCTGAGCTGAATCACGGGCGTTCGAAAGTCGGTGATGCCCTTCTGCTCTTGCGACTGAACTTTCAGGTTCGCATTGACCAACTTCTCCGAGAGCTTGCCGGTATCGGAGACATAAGTATCGAAGGTCGTGCCCGGGTTGGTGACGGGCGTGCCCGATCCAGCCGCGATGATCTCGCTCGGCAAGTTGGTGACCACGTTCACCACAAACGCCGAATAGCCAACCGCACTGGCAGCCGCGAGGGCGAACCCGACCTTACCAGCCTGGAATACCAGCTCGCGAAGTGGAGCCTGGATAGCCCCTCGTAGCACGGCAAAGCCGAGCAACAGGAAGTAGATGATCGCCGCCAGGGCCAAAGGCGCTGCAACGAAACTGACGAGCCCCGCCCCGAAGCTCGCAACCGAGGTCGCTATGGCGGTCTCCACATACGAATACATCGTCGTGAACAGCGTCATGATGTTGGGTGGGCCGGCAGCCATTGAGTGAGGTTCCGATCTTCGGCGATCAAAGCACAGCGATTAAATCTACTTCTTGCGGATCGTGTTCTGTTTGAAGAAGCCCGCCTCTTCGTTGCCGGCCTTGGTCTGGGCGACCGAGATGGTCGCGTCTCCGGTCGTCGCGCACATCTTGGCCTTCTGATCCGCAGGGAGATGGCTGTACTCCCCCGCATCGCACTTCGCCTGCCACTGCGAGAGGAGTTGAGGACTGGCGATCAGCTCCTTGGCGGTAGGTACCACGACGTTCTGTTGGCATCCGCAGACGAAGAGCAACGAGCAGAGGGATAGTATCTTGCGCATGATTACTTCCTGATCGTGTTGGCACTGAAGAATGCTGCTTCATCGCGACCGGCCGCCACTTGCGCTGCGCTGATCTGCATGTTCGCCTGACCGGCCTGCGCCATCTGGATCGCCTGCATCTTGAGCATATCGTTCTGAAGCTGTGCCTGTTCGACTGAGATCCGGGCCTGCAGGTCCATCACGTCCTTGGGATCTTTGGCATACGACAGTTGCTCGCGGAGCTGGTCTAGGCCCTGCATCCGGGTCTGGGCGATGCTGAGCGTATTCTCGCCCAGCGCGGCTGTGGCGGCCGATGAGCTGGTCGCATCCTTGAGCGCCTGGTTGTAGGCCAGGTCTGCGTCGGAGGACGACGTTGCCGGCAGCGCGTAACGAGACTGGATGCTCGATGCGAGCGAACCGAGCGAACCAATCTTCGACAGGTCGCCACTGAGCAACGTCGAGGCGTCGATCGTCGTGTTGGGCAGGATGTTGCGCACCTGCGCATTGAGCAATTGCGGGGCGAGCGCGTTGACGTTGGTCAGCTTCTGAAGCGAGCTGAGCGTTGTCGTCGCCGTCTGGATCTGCTGCTCGCCCTGCTGGATCATTTTGATCGTGTTCTGGACCTGGGCGAGCGCTTGCACATAGGTAGAGGTGTCGAACACAGGAATGCCCTGTGCAGCGGCCGGCGACGTAAACGCGACGATCGCGACCGGCGCGGCTGCAACCATGATGATGCGCTTGAGCGACATGTCAGCTTCTCCTTTGGTTGGCATAGAAATGCGGCAGCCATGCCGCAGGATCGTTGCCCGCCAGGGCAATGGCCTCCTCCATGGCGACAAGGGTTTCCTCGCGGCCGGAAAGCACTTTCAGCTCATTGGGCATCCCGCCGAGATCGAGCTTTGCAACGATCGAGGTATGCCCTTGCTTGACCAGAAAGGTGCGGCTCTCCGGCGTCAGATCCTCACGGATCAGCCGGTACTCCGCGTCCGTCAGGCCAAGCCCGTCGCAATAATCCGATCGCTTGGCGTCTGAGTTGGGAAGCAGGATCTTGGTCGCGGTCTGCTCGATGATCGAGTGCGCAATCGGTGAGCGCAGCGCATCAGCCGGCGACTGCGTGCCGAACACCATGAATGCGTTGCGCTTACGGAAGGTCTTGAGACCGTCCTGCGCAAACGCCCGAAAGGCTTCGTCCTGAAGCGCCTTCCAGAACTCGTCGACGTCGACCACGACACGCTGCCCGTCCAGCAGCTCGTCGACGCGGTGGAAGAGGTACAACATCGTGGGAGTGCGGATCTCAGGGTTCTCCAGGAAGTCCGTCATGTCGAAGCCGATGAATCGCGCCGACATCGACACCTCGTCCTGCGGACCATCGAAAGCCCAGCCGAGCGGGCCGCCCAGACACCAGCGCTCCAGCCGCGCACCAATGCCCTCGGCATCGGCGTAGCCCAGCATCTCGCGCAACGCGCTGAACGAGCGCGACGGCGCTGGCAGCCGCATCACCGCCTCGATACCCTCGTCGATCAGTCGCTCTTCGGCGACGCTGAGCGGGCGGTTTTCCCTGCGTACCAGGACACGGATGAACTGCCGCAGAAACGCGATGTCGTGCGGCGACGGTGTCAGACCCTTCAACGGCGCGAAGCCGGTGGGCTCGCCGTCGCGCAGCGCCAAATAGGTGCCGCCACACGCCCGGACGAAGATCTCGGCACCGCGGTCCTTGTCGAAGAACACCTGTTTCGCACCGGTCTTTTCGAGCTGCGCTTGCAGGAAGTTCTGCAGCACCGTCTTGCCGCCACCGGTTGACCCGATGATGAGCGTGTGGCCGATGTCGGCACGGTGAAAATTGAACCAGAAGGACGAGCCCGCGCGCGTCTTGAGCAGCGTTACCGCCTCGCCCCAGTGGTTTCCAGACTTGCGGCCTGCCGGGAACGTGTAGAACGGGCTCAAGCCTGCGAAATTGCGCGTGTTGATGACCGCGGGGCGCGCGCGCATCCGAAAATTGCCGGGAAGCTGCGCCCAGAAGGCGGCCTCCAGCGCGACGTCCTCGCGCGCCATCACCATGCCTGTATCGGCCGCTGCCGATCGTGCGATCGACAAGCGTTCCAGCAGCCGCTTCGGGTTCTCGTCGATTACCGCGATCGAGAGGTGATGCTCGCCCATGGCGAAGCGGTTCGCCATGAGATCGTCGACGCCGTCGAGCAGTTCCTCCGCCTGGCTGACGCCGGCATCGTCCGAGGAGACCATTTGCTTGTATTTTTTGGTGAACCGCTCGCTCGCGACCGACTTCACCAAGGGCGCGAAACTCTGGGTCAGCACGAACGGGAAGTCGAGCGTGAGCAGGCTGTTGAACTGACCGGTCCGCGTGCTGGCGACATACTCGCGCACGCCGAACATTCCGAGGAAATGCGACTTGTGCGGAAGCCGGATCTCGGCCGCCTCGCGACCGAACACCACGCGTGAGGCATACAGGGCTTGGCCCAGCCTGCCGTCGAGCAGCGGCACGCGGATGCGGTCGCCGGTCAGGATGAAGTGAAGCACCTCCATCGGTCGTGAAAATAGAATACCGTTGTGCTCATACAGCGAGAGCGGCTCCGGAACGACATCAGCAAGCAGCGTTTCGAAGTCGCGGCACTTGTCCGCCATGATCGTGAGCGCGCGATCGTCGATCTCGGCGTTCGCTTTTCGCCTGGAGAAAAGCCGCGTCACTTGCTCGCCGGCCATGCTCGACGGACGGACGATGATCGTAACGTAGAACTCGTTGTGGTAGAGGACGTTCTCCTTCAGCGTGTCGGCGTATTTCTCCTGCAAGGTTCGCGCGAAGTCGGAGTGGAAGTCGCCGCCGAGAACGGGGTCGGTCGCTGTCCGCACGAGATGGGTCCACAGCGCAACGCGATCGTCACCGATCGAGCGCCACGCGATGTTGAGCTTGTTATGCCAGGTGTTGAGATCGCCGACGTCGCTGGTCTCGAACGGCCGCCCATCGACGCGGTACATGCGCATGAGCGAGCCGTCCTCGAGCGCAACCAGCGTGTCGTCGACGTGCCGCGTGTAGGGAATGAACTTGATGTCATCCGTCTCGCGAACCGCGACCTTCTTATGCTTGAGCCTGGAATCAGTCATTGCCGAAATGCTTCCGCTTCACGCCTTTGGCGAGGCGGACGGGAGAGTAGCTCCCGCCGCCCCAGAACTTGCGGTTATTGGATAGAAAGCCGGTCTGGAACCACAGGCCCCACAGCCGGAACGCATTGAAATCGTAGTGACAGATCATGCGCGCCGGGAAGTAGAGCGCCCCGAACAAGGCCAGGGGGTAAAACGGATTGTGGAAAATCCCCCAGATCACCATGCAGACCATGATGATCGGCAGGATCGCCTCGAGCGGCAATCCCATGAATACCGACGGTCTAGTCAGGGCGAGGAACACCTTATCCTCGGCGAGCTTGTCTTCCATGCTACGCCGATCCGCCCATCCAGCCGACGATTGTCGCTGCCGAGAAGATGATGCCGATGCCGATCAGCACCGTGACCGCTTTTCCCCAATCCATCCGGCCGGTCAGCTTGGCATAGCCGACCGCCATGACGGCTATGACGCCGACAACGGACGCGACGGTGGTCATCCAGGTCCTGATCGTGCCGAGCCCGGTCTCGATCGACGTGCCGCTGCTCTGTGCAAGGACGGGCTGCGCGATCGAAATGAGGGCGAGCGCACCGGCAAAGCCGATGACCTGCCGGGCGCGGGCGTCGGACAACATCCGGCCCATGCCTTGAGTGAACTTCATACGGGTCTCCATGGCTTGGGGTTTACCTTTCGAGATCGTGGGTGGGGCGGATCGGCTCGACCTGCCGAACAGGCGTCGGCTCGCGGACCGAAACATCCAGGCCGCGCCGCAGCACGTCCGAGATCATGCGGCGGCTCTCCAGGCTCGCGGACGTCATCCGTTCCGCGTCGCCATCGAACGCCGCACCAATGTGCTGATCCATCGCCGCCTGCGCCTGTAGCGCGTTGGCGAGCCGCGGCTCGGCGGCAATACGCTCCGCCCCGCCATGAAGGAACAGTTCGGCCAGTTCGTCATTTTCGTGACGTCGCTCAGGCGCGGCCTGATGAAGGCGCTCCTCCCGAACGATATGGGGTTCCTCTTCGGGCTGTCGCTCGGGCGCAGCCGTCGCTTCGCCGGCCAGGCGGTCTTCGGGCGTGGCGGCGAGCGCGCCGCCGAGCGGCACGTTCGCACCGGCTTCGCGGGCGACTTCGTGCCGGTTGAGCCCGGAGCGGACGATGTAGATCGCATCGGCGACCTCGCCGTCCCACGCGCCGTCGCGCGCCATCTGGCGCAGACCGTCGGGTTCATAACCGGACCTTGAGAAGGCGCTAACCAGCGTCGGGCTTTCCAGGGCTCGCTCCAGCGCCCCGTTCAGCGCATCCCTGTTCAGATCGATACGTTCGGCCTGAACCTCCCTCCGCAAGGGGTCCATGTCCTCGCTGACGGCCGCGTAGAGCGCCTTGCGATCCTGCGTGTGGACGCTCACCGTCAACAGAAGGCGCTTGTCTGCGTCGGACAATTCGGTGCTGATTCCGCTTGGCAACGGCTGAGGCGCGCCGTTCCTCTCCGCGTCGGCCGACGGCTCGAGGACTGTCGCCTCCGTCGCCCCGACAGCCGCCGTCGGAGCGACGGGTTCGACAGTCGGGGCCGGCTTCTCCGCCACCTCACGGTCGCGTCGTGCAGCATCGGCGCGACGCAGCTCTTCCATTCGCGCCTGTTCGTCGAAGCTTGGCTCATAGCCGCGCACGGTCAGACCTTCGCGCGACGCCGCCGTCCACACTGCCTGACGAAACTCAGGCGAACCTTCGACGTCGATCCCCGCCCAGCCATTGTGCTTGGCGATCGTGACCAGGGTCGAGACGGTGTCGGGATCCTCGTTTCGAGCAATGATGCGATCGCCGGCAATCTCGATCGACGGGTTCTCACGATCCGTCGGCAGGAACATGCCAACACGGCGCTCGCTTCCGTCGGTCGGCTCGATGATCCGGACCTGATAGCGTGTCGCCAGCTCGGGCGGGATCTGGAACGCAGACTGTCCGCCTTGCGCTTCCGCGTCCAGGCCGCCCCGCGCAACGCTGTTATCCGCGCTCACTTGAAAACCTCGACGGCGTTGGAAGCGGTCTGCCCCACCACCCAGTTATCGTTGTCGACCGCTGGCTCGGCCGGGCTCGCCGTCGGAGCCGCGGCGGACCGCAAGCCCGGGATGGGCGGGGGTGTCTGGATCGTCCCCATGCCGCTCGCCGTCGACCATACGCGACCGACATAGCCATTGCGAAAACCGCGCGTCAGCGTGCCGGTGTTGTAGAGCGAATAGGTCGCGGAGATCGCGTCCAGCCCCGTATAATGCTGGATCGCAAGGCCATATCCCGCCCGCAGCATCGACGATGCGAGACGGAGGTTCGTACAAGGGTCGAAGGCCTGCTCGACGCTGACACCCAATCGCGCGAAATTGGCGGAGTTCACCTGAGCCAACCCGACATCGACGGTATAGCCAGCCGCCATGTACCGGCGCACCAGCGCGGCACCGTCGGGGATCGACGCGGCGCGGACACGCGGCCCCTTGTTGATATTGATTGCCAGATCGTCGCCGCCGCTTTCGGTCACGACGAGGGGAACAACCGCCTCGGTCGCGATCTCAGGCGCGCATTGCTGCGCAAGCCTGGTGATCGCGGCGATGGCGTGGATCATTGTGGCGTCACTGTCTGGTAGCGGGTGTCGAGCGCGTACCGCGACGTTCCGCCGTCGGCCTGCGTCACGGTCAGGTCGTAGCCGTGCTTGGCCTTCTTCGTCTTGATGCCGATCCCGGTGCAGGTTGGGAACGAGCCGCCGATAGCGAGGGCGTTCCAGAGTTTCGTGATGGGCGGGACGCACTCGACATACTTCGTCGGCGAACCGGGTGTCGCGAGGCAGAGGATCACCTGACACCCCCAGTCCGACGCGTAGGCGGGTTGTGGGGCCGCGACCGCCACGACGCCGGCCACGCAAAGCGCGATGGCGCCAGTAGTGCCGCCCAGCTTGGTCATCAGGTATCGGATCATGAGCCACCTCCATGAACTGCGCGCCACTCTTCGGTTGCGAACACGTCCCACGGCGCCGGTGCATTGGCGGCAAGGGCGAGGGCCGAGGCCGGCGCGGTCGGTGCGGGGGCCGCCTCAACCCCGGCGGGCGTCGGCGGGGACGGCGCGTCGCCTTGTGCGACGGTGATGATCCAGTCCTCGTCGCCTTCGATCGGTCGGGTCCGGTCGATGACCTGTCCGGGTCGCGCGAACGCCACATGCCAGTGGTTCGCGTGACCGCGATCCCCCGGCCCGAGCAGCTCGATGATACGGATACCGCTGTGTGCCATGAGCGCCCGGATCTGCTCGCGGTCGATCGCGTGGACGCCGCCTGCGGGAACGAAATCGACCGCTTGGCCGAACTTGTGCCAGCTATACCGCGCGCCGAAGCTGGCGTTCATTGGGCGGATCGTATCGGTGATCCGCGAGCCAAAGGCGCGACGAACGAGGGCTGCGACGTTCGACGCCGAGGGCGCGCCCACGAAGCCGATAGAAGACTGGTCGTCGTCGATATGAGAGAGCGCGCAGGCATCAAAAACCGTTGCCGGCGTGATACCGTAAGTCGCGAAATCACGGCCGCGGATCGCCAGCGGCCCCGCCTCGAAGTCCGCGCCCAACGCGATCAGATCACGCACCGTCGCCTCGGCGTCAGCTGCGTTGACCGGCTGCCGAGCGAGGACCGCACCCGAACGAACGGAGACTGCGAGCGACGCGGGAGATGGCGTCCCGGCCCCGGCTAGCCCGGCGGCGCAGAGTTGAATTGCCTTCGCTACGATACTCGCCGGAAGCACATCAATGCACCATTACTGAATTGAACCAAAGCGGATGTCAGCGACTACAGGACATCGGCATCAAAAGGTTAAACCTGAAGCAGAAGGCAAACAACAACACATCTGGAGCAGTTCAGTCGCGATCTTGGAGTGATATGGCGTAATCTATTGCGACGAAAGGCACGGTATTGCACCATGACCGTATGATATGTGTTTCAAACGGCTTTAGGCAATTGTCATCTAGGCCAGTTCTTAGCTGAGTCAGTTGTCGAGTGGTTTCGAGGTGAGTGGAACGACGGTGGATATACGGGCCATGCGCTCTTGAAGCTGCAAGCTATATCGGGCGGATTGGCGCTCTTGATCGCCATCGGCTTCTGGTATCGGCCGTTCGACGACAAGCGGGCTGGGAGGCGAGGTGAGGTTTCGGCCTGCAGCGTCGCTGCGACGCATGATTTCTGCAATGCCGTCGCCGGCCTATCGACGGCGCTCCGCAATCCCTTCTTGCGGGTGGACCGAACCAGCATCCTGCCGCCCCGCGACACGCCAGGGGCCGTCGATCCCTTTATCACTCAGGCGAACATCGGCACGACGATCTGCCGACCCGGCTATGCCCGATCGGTCCGCCCCTCCTTCGCGGTTACCGCGCCCGTCAAACGGCGCTTGATGGACGCGCAGCATCCAGGCGAGTCCTTCGCCGATTACGAATTCGACCATCTGATCCCGATCTCGCTTGGCGGCGCGCCGCTCGACCTACGCGATCTGTGGCTTCAGCCCCGGCACGGCCAGGCGAACGCGGCCGACAAGAATGCCTTGGCCTATGTCCTGTGGCGATTGGTTTGCGAGCGCCGCGTGCCACTTCGGACGGCGCAGCAGGCCATCCGGCGCGACTGGACGAAGGCCTACGACACATACGCGACGCCCGAGAATTTGGCGCGCTACCACTTTGCGCACCGGCAAGAGGAGCGCGACTAGGCTCGCACAGGCCCGCCGGATCCGATCCGAACATCAACGAAGGAGGAAATCATGCCACAGAATATTGCCGAGTTTCGGCTCATCGGGCGCATCGGCAAAATCACGGCGCGCGAGAAGGTCACCTATGTGAGCGTCGCCGCTAATTATAGCCGGCGCGACGGCGACGACTGGAAGACCGACACGCTGTGGAACAGCGTCGTGTGCTTCTCCAATGTCGGACCCCAGGTCGAAGCAGCCGGGAAGGGTGATCTGGTGCATGTCACCGGCCGGGTCCGCGAGAGCAACCACGGCGAAGGCAACGAGGTTTCCTACCGCACCGAGCTGATCGCCGACACCTTCTCGATCCTGACCAAGGCCGAAGCCGAGCATAGCTGATTGGGGGTCGGAAGCGGGTTGGCGGCACGGCTCCACCTCCGCCGCGTTGCGGTCGAGCCAGCGTGGCCGTTCCAACCCGGTCGGGTGACGATCCTCGCTTGGTTGTCACCCCGGACGAAAGAGATCGTCGCGCCGCGCGCGGCCCACCTTCTCATGCCGACCATCCAGAGTGGAGGATGCCGCCTGTGCCTTCGGTGATATTTTCCGGAGGCTAAAGTGACCGAAACCGACCAACTTCACAGGACGTGGCCGATGACGAGACTACCGCTCGATGCCGAAATCCGAGCCAAGAACATCGTCGAACAGCTCGGCGGGGTGTGGCGCGGCACTCGCGGCGAATGCCGCTGCCCGGCCCATGACGATGGCTCACCCAGCCTGTCCGTCCGCCTCGGCGATTCGGCGATCCTCTTCCACTGTTTTGCCGGCTGTACAACGCTCGAGGTGCTGAAGGCGCTTCAGCGCCAAAAGCTCCACGACCGTTCTGCGGTGGCAATGCCGGAGGGCAAACCGAAGCGCGACATGGGCGCGCTCGCCCTGCGTCTCTGGAATGCCAGCGTGCCGGTCGCGGGCACGCTCGCCGAAGCCTATCTCGTCGCCCGCGGCCTCTCCGCGCCCTACCCCAAAGCTTTGCGCTTCAACCCGGCGACCATATTCGGCTCCGGTGCCGACAGACGCGTAATGCCCGCGATGATCGCCGCAGTCGAAAACGACCTCGGACTGGTTGCCGTCCAGCGGACCTTCCTCGATGCTGTCGATGTGCTGCGCAAGCCCATCCCAAAGCCGAAGGTTGCGCTCGGACTGCTCGGCACAGCAGCGATCCGTCTTGCGCCTGCGACCGACGAGCTGGGCCTTGCCGAAGGGATCGAGGACGCCCGATCGGCGACTGAATGGTTCGGGACGCCGACATGGGCGCTGGGCGGTGTCGAACGGCTAGCCTTCGTCGCGATCCCGGAGAAGGTCCGCCGGGTGATCGTTTACGGTGACCGAGGCCGCGCGGCCGACCGCCTGCTGGAAAAGGCACGCGATCACCTGACAGCGAACGGGCGCGAGCTCATCAGCCGCGTGCCCGAGGATCATGATGACTGGAACGACGCCTGGCGCGCGCACCAGCGGAGCGCATGAAACCGCAACTGCGGCAGCCGAATTACGCGGATCATGGGCGTGTCAGCCGAGCCGCATCAACTGGGAAGGGTAGGGGGCGACGAGCCCCTTCAGATCGTCCCATGGTGCCGATAGCCAGCGATCATAGTCGTCGTCGTGAAGGACCACCGGCATCGCCTTTGGATGGATCGGCGCGATGATCGCATTCGGCTCGGTGGTCAAGAACCCATAGGCATTCCCGCGCTCGGTCGGTCGCCAGATTCCGGCAAAGGCAAAAATCGGGCGGCTAGGCACGTCGAACCAGTGCAGCGGCTTCTTTCCGTCCTCGCCAGGCGCGACCCCGAACTCGGAGAACGCCGTCACCGGCACCAGGCAGCGGCGCGCCGGCGTTGTCAGCATCGACCGCCAGAAGCTCGAGTTGAGATTGCGCACGTTGGTCACGTACTTGGTGAGCTTTACGCTTGCGTCGCGCTTACTCGGAACCTGGGTCGGTACACCCCACTCCATCCGCTCGATCTTCCGGTCTGCGCCGTCCTGGATGACCACTTGGCCGTAGAACGGCGTCTTCTTGCCCGTCGGAAAGATGTCGGGGACCGGATACGTCTCGTCGGGCTCGTAAGGCGGGCGGATGCCGAATGTCGCGGCGATCTCCGCCTGCTTCGCGGTCAGCCTGTATCGATTGCACATCCGAGCACCCTTTCGGTGCCGGCAAGCTCCGCCCGCCGGCACTCCCGCCTTACAGCTTGTCCTTCAGACCCTTGGCGGGTGTGAACGAGACCTTCTTCGATGCAGCGATCGTCATCGCCTCGCCGGTCGACGGATTGCGGCCCTGGCGCTCAGGACGATCCTTGACCGAGAACTTGCCGAAGCCGGCGATCGAGACTTCTTCGCCTTTTGCGGCCGCGCTTGCGATCTGGTCGAACACGGCGGCGATTGCGGCCTTGGCCTCTGCCTCGCTCGTGCCTGTCGTCCCAGCGACGCCCTTCGCCAGTTCACCGATGTTCATGCTACTTACTCTCCCTAGTGGATCTGGCCGGACCTTAGCCGTGCCGAGCGCCGATACAATGATGCTCCTCAACGATGCGCATGTCGCGGGCGCCCGCCTGATGGTCCGCAAACTGGCCAATCATGACGTTGTCGAGGTGTATCAGCTCCGGTGCGGGCAGGGGGCGATCACCGAGCTGGCGTCCGAGCCAACGCAAAGCCTTCGGCCGGGTTTCTACTGCGCGCTGCGCTCTCGCGTGACGCGCGGATCTTCATACAGGTCGCGGATTGCGCGCAGGCGAAAGACGTTCCACCAGCGCTGCCATCGATGCTCGGCCGCATCGTGGATCATATGGCAACGCTGGCAGAGCGCCGCGAGATTGCCGGGCATGCTGTTGCCTGGATCGTGATCGAGATGCGCACAAGCCAGCACGACATAAGTCGTTCGTACCGACGCCAGAATGAAGCCGCCTTTGAGCGCGATCCGCTTGCCACGGCCGGAGCGCCAACACACGGCATCGGCATCCCACCAGCGACCATCGCCTAGATGTGCGACCCGACGCATATGCGGCCTCGAGCAGTGCTCGCAGCGCGCGCCGGCCCGATCGAACCGGATCACGTCCGACAGCTGGCGCCAGTCGATCGGGTAAAGCCAGCGGCTTTCAGGGCGGATCGGCATCTCGATTCTATGAGTCAGCCGATGGCAGAACGAAAGCGAAATCTTCTCGGTTTGTTTATGGTCTGTTATTTAACCGTTCCACGCAGTGCGTACCGTCAGTTTTCGTGCCGATGCCCGTGATCGTGCGCGGCGATACTGGCAACTCACTCGAGATCGCGCTGTAGACCTCGTATTCGTTACGACTCCGTACCGTCCGGCCCTCGGCTGCGGTCAAGTGCAAAGACTCGATCCGGCCGACATAAATCCGTTGACCAAGCGTCGGCGGTAACGGAACATAAAGCGAACACGTAGAGTCTAGCCACCATGTCAGCCGTCCTCGATTCGCTTCCCCAGAGCATCGCCCATCTGCGAAGCATCGCGATGCCGCTCGCCGATTACCGGGTCCTGCCATTCGGCCTGAGTGACCTCGACAATCGTGTGAACGGGGGAGGGCTCCGGGCTGGAGCGCTGCACGAGGTCGCCGCACGCACTTGTTCGCTGGTCGATGATGCGGCTGCCACGCTGTTCCTTGCCGGTGTCGCCGCGCGAGAAGCGCGGAACGCGCGTGCCCCGGTGCTTTGGGCAAGCTGCCGGAACGATCTCTACGCCCCCGGCTTGGCGCAAGCCGGCTTGTCCTCGGCGAACGTGATCTACGCCCAGCCCAAGGACGACGCAGCACTTCTGGCGGTCGTCGAGGACGCGATCCGGGATGGTACGCCGGCAGCGGTGGTGGCCGAGGCGGCAAAGGTTTCGATGGTCGCCACGCGCCGCCTGCAGCTCGTCGCTGCTGAAGCCGACATTCCTGTGCTGCTCTTGCGACGCTGGCGGGGCCGCTCGCAAGACCCGCTCGGCGAGCCCTCCGCTGCCTGGACGCGCTGGCGGGTCGCCAGCGCCCCGTCGCAGCGGCTCACGGTTGCCGGGGTGGGACGCGCCCGTTGGTCGGTCGAGCTTGCGCGTCAACGCACCGGCGGGTCCTTCTCATTGATCGTGGAGGGGTGCGATGAGACGGGTTGTCTCGCTGTTCCTGCCGCACTTGGCCATCGAGCGGCTGAGACGGCTGGACCGGCACGCCACGCCGCGGCCTGAGCGGTTAGCGCTCCCCCTTCCGGTCGACGACGATCCGGGTGAATGCTCTGTCCCGAGGGGTGGTGGATGGCGCCCGGGTGCGCGCTGGGCGCGAACGCAATCGCCGACCAAGGTCGAGGTTGCCGGCAAGATAGCGGCGCTTCCGGCGCATGCGAAGCCGCCTATGCGCGAACTCGGACGGCGATCGGAAGCCGCGAGCCATCCGTACAAGGCTCAGTCGGTCACCCGACCGGCCATGATCGTGACACGGCCCGCAACCGCTCATGCTCCGCTGGCGCTTGTCGGCAAGGTCGGGCGGCGTGAGGAAGTCGTGGCGGCGTGCGCTGCGGCGGCCTCGCTCGGTATCCATGTCGGAATGGCCGCGACCCATGCCCGCGCTCTGGTGTCCGATCTCGACTTCCGGCCCGCCCAGCCAGAGGCGGACGCGGTCCTGCTCGACCGTCTCGCGCTGCTTGCCGTTCGGCGTTGGTCGCCCATTGCGGCCGCGACGCCGACCGATGGCCTGTGGCTTGACCTCGCCGGCTGCGATCACCTCTACGGGGGAGAAGAGCGCTTTTGCCGACGCCTGCGCGCCTTCTGCCAGCGCGCCGGGTTTACCGCGCGCGTTGCGGTCGCCGACACGCCGGGCGCTGCGCACGCGCTTGCAAGGTACGGCCGGGAAGATCTGACAATCGTGCCCGCGGGGGGGACGATACGAGCGATATCGCCGCTACCGATCGCCGCCTTGCGGCTGACCGGCACGGCGCTCAGCGCGGCCAAGCGGTTCGGCTTCGAAACCATCGCAGACCTTTTGCCGGTCGCGCGCGGCCCGCTCGCGCGGCGGCTGGGCCTGCCCGCCATCACTCGGCTCGATCAGGCGCTCGGCGGCGTGGCGGAGCCGATAACGCCGCGCGAAGATGTCACCGTTCCAGCCGTCGAGCGCCGCCTGCTCGAGCCGATCGGCACGGCCGAGGCGATCGCACAGGTGATGGAGGATTTGCTCGGCGATTTGGCCGAGGTGCTGCAGGCGAGCGGGCTCGGTGCGCGATCGCTCCGCCTGTCGGGACTTTGCGTCGATGGGACCGAACAGGTGGTTGCCGTCGGCACGTCGCGGCCGACACGCGACGTCTCCCATCTTCTGCGCCTCATGAAGCTCAGGATCGAGCGCATCGATCCAGGATTGGGCCTTGAGCAATTCGTGCTGGTGGCGCCGCATACCGAACCGCTGGATGCGGTCGATTTAGGGGCGGTGCTAGCCGGCGAGGTTCTGGTGCGCGACCCCGCGCGCCTCGTCGATGTCGTCGCCGGCCGCATCGGAGCGAATGCCGTCTATCGGATCGCGCCGATCCCGAGCCATGTACCCGAGCGAGCGGTCGCGCGTGCCGACCCGGTCGAAATGCCGGCAGGGTGGCCGACATGGCGGCGGCCGGTGCGGCTGTTCGCCAGACCGGAGCCGCTATGGGGCGTCATCGCGCTGCTCCCCGATCAACCGCCGCGGCGCTTCGAGTGGCGAGGCCAGGCGCACAAGGTCGTGGCCGGCGATGGACCCGAGCGGATCCACGGCGAATGGTGGCGCCGCGACGCCGAGACTTGGGCGGTACGGGACTATTACCGCGTCGAGGATGAGGCAGGCGGCCGTTTCTGGGTATTCCGGCGCGGCGACGGCACCCATGATGATACCGGCGATCTCAGCTGGTGGATCCACGGGGTGTTCGCATGAGCGCGCCCTATGTCGAGCTTCAGGTGCTCACCCATTTCTCGCTGCTGCGCGGCGCGTCGAGCCCCGACGAGCTGTTCGCGGCGGCGGCACTGCTCGGGTATTCCGCAATTGGGATCAGCGACATCGGTACGGTGGCGGGCGTCGTGCGCGCCTGGGAGGCGCAAAAGGCGACCGGCGTCCGCTCGATCGCGGGTACGCGTGTCGATCTCTCCTGCGGGCGCCGCCTGATCCTCTATCCGACCGATCGCCCCGCCTGGTCACGGATCACGCGGCTGCTGACGGTCGGCAAAAAGCGGGCAGGGAAGGGGGGCTGCCTGCTCCACTGGCACGACCTCGAGCCATGGTCGGAGGGGGTCATCGCGATCCTGCTACCGGACGAGGCGGATCAGGCGAACCTTGCGGCACTTGCCGACCTGAAAACGGTTTACGGCCGGCGCGGGTACATGGCGCTGTTCCAGCGCCGGCGGCCGGACGACGCCGTCCGTATCGATGCGCTGGCTAGGCAGGCTGGCGGTGCCGGCGTTCGCGCGGTCGCGACCGGTGACGTCCTCTACCATGCGCCTGAGGCCCGTCTCTTGCAGGACGTAGTCACGGCCGTGCGCGAGAAATGCACCGTCGACGAGCTCGGTTACCGCCGTGAGATCAACGCCGATCGCGCGCTCAAATCGCCGGAGGAGATGGTCAGGCGCTTTCGTGACTATCCCGATGCGCTGCGCGCCAGCGTCGATATCGCGCGGGCTTGCACCTTCGATCTTGGTGAACTGGCCTATCAATATCCCCACGAGCGGCTGATCGATGGCCTTAGCGCGCAGGACGCGCTGCAGAAGCTGGCCACCGAGGCGGTCGAACGGATGTTCGATGGCAACGTGCCGGCTGCCTATACCGACCAGATCGGCCACGAGATGCGGTTGATCGGCGAGCTCGGTTACGCGCCCTATTTCCTGACCGTCTATGCGATCGTGCGCGAAGCGCGCCGCCGCGGCATCCTGTGCCAGGGGCGCGGCTCGGCCGCCAACTCTTGCGTATGCTTCGTGCTCGGCGTCACTTCGATCGATCCGATTAAGCACGAGCTTCTGTTCGAGCGCTTCGTGTCGGGGGAACGGCGCGAGCCGCCCGACATCGACGTCGACTTCGAGCATGAGCGCCGCGAGGAGATCATCCAGTGGATCTATGAAACCTACGGGCGTGATCGTTCCGCGCTGACCGCGGTGGTCCAGCGCTACCGCGCGCGCGGTGCGGTGCGCGATGTCGGCAAGGCGCTGGGGTTGCCCGAAGACCTGACGTCCTCGCTGGCGGGGCTGGTGTGGGGCTGGTCCGCCGAAGGCGTGGGTGAGAAGCAGGTCGAGGAACTCAACCTCGATATCGGCGATCGCCGACTGCGCCTCACCCTGGAACTCGCCCGCAAGCTGATCGGCGTGCCCCGCCACATGAGCCAGCACCCGGGCGGGTTTGTCCTGACCCATGATCGTCTCGACGATCTCGTGCCGATCGAGCCCGCAGCGATGGAGGATCGTCAGATCATCGAGTGGGACAAGGACGACATCGATGCGCTGAAGTTCATGAAGGTCGATGTGCTCGGCCTCGGCATGCTCGGCTGCATGAACCGTGCCTTCAACATGCTCGAGCAGGACAAGGGCATCCGCGTCGGCCTGGCCGACCTCCAGGACGACGATCCGGCCGTGTACGCGATGATCCAGAAGGCCGACACGCTCGGCACCTTCCAGATCGAGAGCCGCGCGCAGATGTCGATGCTGCCGCGGATGAAGCCGCGCCGGTTCTACGATCTCGTGATCCAGGTCGCGATCGTCCGACCCGGGCCGATCCAGGGCGACATGGTTCATCCCTATCTGCGTCGGCGAGAGGGGCTGGAGAAGCCTGAATATCCCAGGCCTGAGCTGCGCGCGGTGCTGGAAAAGACGCTCGGCGTGCCGCTATTCCAGGAACAGGCGATGAAAGTCGCCATCGTAGGCGCCGGCTTTACCCCGGCCGAAGCGGATCAGCTGCGCCGCGCCATGGCGACCTTCAAGGTCACCGGCGGCGTGTCGCATTTCTCGGAAAAGCTAGTCGAAGGCATGGTGTCCCGCGGTTATCCCCGCGACTTCGCCGAACGCACCTTCCGCCAGCTCGAGGGCTTCGGCTCTTACGGCTTCCCGGAGAGCCACGCGGCGAGCTTCGCCAAGATTTCCTACGCCTCCAGCTGGATGAAGCATCATCATCCCGACGTCTTCTGCGCCTCGCTCATGAACGCGCAGCCGATGGGATTTTATGCGCCCGCGCAGATCGTGCGCGACGCCCAGGCGCACGATGTCCAGGTCCGGCCCCCGTGCATTAACGCGAGCCGCTGGGACTGCACGTTGGAGCCGACAGGCGGCCGCTACCTCGCGGTGCGGCTCGGTCTTCGCCAAGTGCGCGGGCTGTCGAACGCTGATGGGGCTGCGATCGTAGGAGCGCGCAGCACGACATTGTTCGATTCCGTCGAGGACGTGTGGCGTCGATCGGGCGTCCAACGCGCGGCGATCGAGAAGCTGGCGGATGCCGATGCGTTTCGCGCATTCGGCGCCGACCGGCGGCAGGGCCTGTGGAAGGTGAGGGGCCTTGGCGAGGCGCCGCTGCCGCTGTTCGCGGCCGCGGATCGCGCTGCGGAGACGATCAGCGCCGAAGGGATCGAACCGTCGGTCGACCTCCGACCGCTGACGGACGGTCGTGAGGTGATCGAGGATTACCGCTCGCTGCAGCTATCGCTGCGGGCGCATCCGCTGACGTTCGTTCGGGGTGATCTGGCCAGGCGTGGCGTGACCAAATGCGCGGAACTCGCGAACATCCGGGATGGTCGCCACGTCGAGGTCGCCGGCATCATCCTGGTCCGCCAAAAGCCCGGCTCGGCCAAGGGCGTGTTGTTCATCACGATCGAGGACGAAACGGGGATCGCCAACGGTATCCTGTGGCCGGATCGGTTCGAGCGGCAACGCCGCACGATCATGTCCGCGTCGATGATCGGCATGAAGGGCAGAGTGCAGAAAGAGGGCGAGGTGATCCACGTCATCTGCGACCGGATCATCGACCATGGTGACCTGCTGCACCGCGTGGGCGAGATGTCGTTCCCCCATCGGACCGGCCGCGGCGACGGGGCCAAGCATGCCGGATCGCCTGACCGGGGTGACGAGGGTTGGAAGGCGGAGCCGCGGAACTGCTACTGGCCGCCGCATGCCGAGGGCATGGATCCCGAGGACGCCGTCCGCTTCAAATCGCATGACTTTCGTTGAAGGGTGGCAAAGCTTGCTCGCCACCAGCGCGTCGTCATCGCGCTATCGGTCCATATCCTACGGAGCGGCGTGTCCCGCTGCTCGGACGCGCGCGTGGACGGCGTGGAGGTTCGCTTGGCGCTGCGTTGCCTCCTACCGCATTGCCCGGAGCGTTGGCCGCTCGAGCTTTATTGGGATGCGGCGCGCCAGGAGAATGAGATCGGCAGGGCGCAGGGTGTGACCGCCGCGTTCAACGGCATTGTCCGTCAGCTGCGCCGCGCAGGCCGATATGAGGAAGTGTTGGATCAGTGAGAAAGCGTGCCGCCCGCATCCTTGGCTGAGGCACCTCGGGGATGGTGCCCGTCGGATGGCATGGATCGATCCGGCTGACGTTGCCCCTCTGCCTCGCTTCAGGCCTCTACGTCGGCCGCGGTCAGCAGGATCGGAGGCTCCCCGCCGAGCCGCTTGACGAACTCGCGCTGTGCTATGCGGTGAATGTCACTCTCGAACTCGATAAAGACCTCGAGGGCAGTTTCGGAATCGAGCGTATCGCGATCGGGATCGAGGAGCTGCGTCAGGGCCTCGCTGGTGATGAGGAACTCGACGACTCCTAAATTGGTGGTGCCCGTGAAACCGACGCTCTCGCGTTCGGCAACCCAGTAATAGTCCCCCATCTCGAAACGGACGCTGGGATTGGCCATGCCGGCTTACTCCTCGGTTGGGCTGGAAGCCGGCAGGTGCTCTGCCAGTGCTGCGATGCCTTCACCGGTAAAGGTCGTGCTGGAGGCGCCTTCGATTTGGACAGGATGCTCGACCATCAGGACGGCCGCGGCTTGATGCTCTGGGTCCAATCCGCGCCAATCCCGAACTGCTCGCTCAAGGTTGGTGACTTCAGCGACGTCGCTATCGCCGCGCGGGACGTTTTCGAGCGACGCGCTCATCCGCCAGTTGATCTCAGGCGTCTTTACGCTTTCGCCCCAGGTCGCTTCCGTCATGATCGTCTACCTTCTCGCGTCTGGTTCTTGGCGCAATTTCGAATGTAGCCTGACAGGGTGCGTCCATGCCAGTCCGAAGCCCACATTGCTCGAGCTTCAAGGGCCGCGAGGGGCGACCGCGACGATATCGAGCTTGCGCAGGGCTCGCGCCATGCGTTTGGCATCGAGCAGCCCGATGCCATTTGCGCGAAAGGCGCCGGCGAGTTGTCGCTCGGTCAATGGCGCCGATACCTGATCGAGAACGGCGAGTGCGGCGGCGCGCACCTCGGGTGGTGCAGTCTTGAGGGCGTCCAGCGCTTTCATTCGGCCTCGTGAAGGTTGATCGGTCTGATCGGTAGACCAACGACATAGCCCCGCGCCATGCGACTTGCACGTACCACGCCCCGCGGTGCCGGCGACCTGAAGAACAACCCGCCACGGCCGACGCTCTGTGTGAGATTGCCGGTTCTGTCGATGCCGCCCGAGCAGTCACTTGCATCCGCGCCTGTCGAACCCGCGCAACGCGTCTCGAACCGGCTATCTCGACTGGCAACGTAAGGTCGTGTATAACGTACCGTATTGGCCTGATGGGCGCTTATATGAGACGCTAGATGCGATCGACTGTCGCTGATACTCTTCCGCCGCGCGTGAGGCGCAGCTTAACGAAGCTGGGCGCCGACATTGCGCTGGCGCGTAAGAAGCGCAGCCTCACGGTGGTCATGATGGCCGAACGCGTCGGTGTGGCCAAGAGCACATATCTCAAGCTGGAAAAAGGCGACCCGACCGTCGCGTTGGGTACATACGCCATGACCTTCTTCGTGCTGGGTTTTGGCGAGAGCCTCGGAGAGATCCTCGACGCCAGGAACGACGAGCAGGGTCTGTTGCTCGATGTGGAACGCATGCCGCAGCGCGTCCGCAGACCCAAGCCGCCGGTTTCACTGTGAGGCGGACGATCGGCATCCAGATCGGCGACGAAGCCCGCGGTGTCGGATTGCTGCACTACAATCAGCAGGGAAGTCGGGAGAGCGCAGGCTTCGAATATGATGCCGGCTGGCTGGCCGAGCCCAACCGCTTCGCCCTCGAGCCCGCGCTGCCGCTCGTTGCCGGTCCACAATTCCACCGGAAGATCGGCGTTGGCTCTGTCTTCCACGCAGCGATTGCCGACACCGAGCCCGACGGCTGGGGTAAGCGCGTCATCCAGCGCGACCATGCCAAGCGGCGGCAGGACGCTCGCCGCCGCGGTGATGAGGTCGACGCACGCGCTTTGAACGGCCTCGATTATCTGTTGGCAGTCGACGATGTCAGCAGGGTTGGGGCACTACGCCTTGTCGACGAACAGGGGATTGCCCAGCGGGCGACTGAGGATGGTCGCCGAACTACGCCGCCGTTGATCGAGCTGCGCCACCTCCTTGCCGCCAGTCGCGCGGTCGAGACGAACACCGAGACCGCCACTGACCTCGCCTATCTGCGCGGTCGCGGCACGTCGCTCGGGGGGCTGCGCCCAAAATGCACCGTTGTCGATGACGAAGGGCGCTTGTCGATAGGCAAGTTTCCAAGCGTCGCCGACGAACGATCGGTCACGCGAGGGGAAGTGCTGGCGATGCGGCTTGCCCGCCGAGCTGGGATCAACGCAGCGGATGCCCAACTGATCGACAGCGATGGAGACGCGATCGCGCTGATCCGGCGCTTTGACCGACCCAAAGGGGGCGGGCGGCTCATGTACGTGTCAGCGGCCACGATGATCGGTGCGGAGCCAGGCGACGCGCAGGAGCACGCCTATACCGAGATCGTCGACGCGCTCCGGGTGAACGGAAGCAGCCCCACCGCCGACATCGAGGAGCTTTGGCGCAGGATCGCTTTCTCAATCCTGATCACCAACGTCGACGATCATCTGATGAACCACGGCTTCCTCCACGTTGATCGTGGCCTCTGGAGGCTGGCGCCGGCCTTCGATATCAATCCGTTCCCCGAGCGATTGCGCGAGTTGAAGACCTGGGTCTCGGAAGAGGTTGGGCCCGAGGCGACCATCGACGCCCTGATGTCGGTGCTGCCTTATTTTCGTATTTCTCTAGCACGCGCCAAGGAGACGCTGGCGCAAGTAGAACAGGCTGTCGCGAGTTGGCAGGACGAGGGACGAGCACTCGGCATGACCAGCGCCGACCTCGACAGCTTCGCCGAGGCGTTTGAGCACGGGGAGCGCGCGGCGGCTCGAGTAGCACTGGCATGATGCAACACTCGACGTCCAGAACTGCAGCCACCAGGAGAATCCGATGATACGCCTGATCCCCACCGCCGACTGGCGGGTCGGCAAGCCATCCGGCCGCTTCGACATCGCGCCAGCATTTCATACCTCGACGATCGACTGGCGATCTGCGGTCTGGAAGGTCTGATCTTACGACTGCCGCACTAAGATACGCGACCTAGTCGCCCCGTCGCAGCTTGCCAGTACCGGACCGTGATGGAGGTCGGCGGCGCGCGAGAAGGGTCATCGGATCCCCTTCGGCTGTGGGTTATTATCTCAGCCACTCCATTCAACGAGCTTAGGCAGGCGGCGGAGATTGGCAATCAGCTGCCGTCGTAGGATATCGACGGTGAGCCCTTTTAAGTCGGCGAGTTCGTTGAGACAGTCGTAGGCTTGCCACGGCATGAGTGGGCTATCCCCATCGCGACCGAACGGCGCGTCGGTTTCTGTGAGCAAGCGATCGACTGGCATTGCGGCGGCGAGTTCGCGGCCCTTGCGTGATCTCAGCATCGCCGGTCCCACTGAGAACCAGCAACCCAGCGCGTCCGCCCGGGCGAGCTCGGTCTTGGTGCCACTGAACCAGTGAAGGATAGGTACGCCAGAAGTCCGCTGGCGTTCGAGCGCGTCGAGGACCGCTGCGGGCGCACCTCGTGAGTGGATGCTCATAACGCGCCCGCCGGCAGCCGCGCACGCGGCGAGTATCCGGTCGAAGACCGATTTCTGCAGTTCGATCGAACCGCGGTGCGGCGGGCTCCCGTCGATGCCGATCTCACCGACGTAGCGGGTCTCGACTAGAAGTCCGCAAAGGAGCGCGACTTCGTGGTGGCGCTGAGCGACGAGTTCTGGATGAAGGCCCACCGCGATACGCACACGGGGTCGCTTGCCGACCAGTCTGCTGGTGCCACGCCAAGCCTTCGGTGTCGTGGTCACAGCGAGCACGTAGGTCCCTCTGCTGTCGATACCATCGAGCACGGCCGCTGGATCAGGGAAAAGGTCGAGGTGGCAATGGAAGTCGATCAAGAGACGCCAAGCCCGGCGTGGAGGACGGCCAGCTCCGCAATGCCGCGCTCTACGACGCGGCGGTATGGCGCGACGTTACCGAGGAGCTCCGTATTCATCGCACCTCCAATAAGCGCCTCGACGCCATGTCGGCGGACGGTCTCGATCGCCATAGCTACGGATCTGACGTCGTCGAAGCGGGTATGTCTGGCGTCGTTCTGCCCAAGCGACGCGTACTTGTAGCCGTTCCTCGTGTGGTCGGGACGGCCCCAGGCGAGATACGATGCGCGTCGTACCTGGCAGGGGACACACCGTCCGCAGTGCCGGTAGCCGGTTCGCGAAAAGCGACCACAGCTCGTTGATTCATCGACCAATTGGGTGAGCAGTCCCTGATCTGCGCATCCCGTCAGCATTTCGTCCTTCGTTGTGTGGTCGTAGGGATTGTGGAGCGTCACCCTCAGCTGCGCGTCATCGAGCACACTCTGCACAAGCCTTAGATAATGTGGATGGGTGGTCCGCGTGCTTAAAGTGCCCATGCGCAACGGGGTCAACGGCACGTTCTGGCTGATGAAGCCGTTCTCTGGGATGCGGAGCTCAACGGTCGCCCCGTCGCGGTGGCTCTGAAGGCAGGTGGCGGCAAGGACGCCAAACCCCAAGAACGCGATAGACCTCGCTCTCTGCGAGCGTTCCGAAACAATCGGGGGTCGCGCGTGGTGGTTGAGCTGCAGGTGCAGGCTAGCGCTGGCGATCATCGACGCGAAACGCGCCTGGCTCGCGGTGTCGCCCTTCGCCATCTGGCTAACTAGCAGTGGGCTCTTTCCCTCATGCACAGCGTCGATGGCGCCGATCAGGCTGTCCATGCCGCCCGAAAGGAGGCACACCATGTCCTCCTGGCGTGGGCGGGCCTGCCGCGGGGGCACCGGGATGACGCCTCCGCCCACGAACTCCAGGTTCCAAATGTCACCGGACAAGAAGCAGAGCGCCTCGATCATACGGTCGGCCTGCGTGCTCCAGAAACCCGGATCGCCCACCGCAACGGTGAGTGCAATTTCCCGCGTCCAGCCATCGGAGCTTCGCCCGCGGGGAACAGTCTCGTCGGCGGCGACCGCCGCCATGGCAATGGACGTGAAGTCCCAGGCCATCGCACTCGGGGCAAGCCCGAGGCGACGCAATCGGCCGGGCACTAGGTCGCCAACGCGGCCGCGTTCATTCAGCCGGGAATTGGTATAGAGATCGAAGCGATGGTCAGTTCCAGGCAAGCCGGGGGCGGCCGAAGGGAGGCAGGCGATCCTCATTCGACATCTCCGTTCACTTCGAACACTTCGAAGGCTTGCAGTATCGCCTCGCGGGCGACCCGCTCGACGGCCGCCCGGTCGACCTGTCCAGCGCGCGCCCGTTCGGCCGCATACTGAACTGCGACGACCTCGCGTACGTAGTCTTTCATCTCCTGTAGGCGATCGAGGCCGGCGCCCTTGCTCGGTGCCTTGTCGATGACCGCCTTGCCAACGTCCAGCTCAATGCGGAGCGCGACGTCGTTGCCCACCATCGTGGCCAGCACGTGGTCGATCTGCTGAGGGGACAGGTTGAGCAGGTCGGCACCTTCCTCCACAATTTCGGAGAGAGCCCGTGCCGCAGAATCTCGTGCGGCCTCGGCGTCCTGTGTGCCGTCGATGGGCCTGATGGCGTCGACCAGGATATCGACGATCTCTTCCGAGGACCGACCGGCAAGGGCGCCGGGCAGGATGCCGAATTCGGCTGGCAGCGGCTGTCCGTTCGCGAGCGCGTCCAGTGCCTGGTAGAGGGACCCAGCCGTGCGTGCCGTTCCGGCCATTCGCCGTGCCGCGTTGCCGCTGCCTCCCATCCCGGTGCGCGAGTAGTGGCCGAGTCCGCGCTCGAGGTGGCGCCGCCGGTCGTCGCCGCCACCCCCGAACTTGCCGAGCGACGTCCTCACGCCCTTCCATCGCCCCGCCGGTGCCATTTCGACAGGCGGCTGCTGCGGCCGTCCGGGCGGTATGCCCCCATCGTCGTCCACCCAGGGTGGAACGATCGGGATGTCAGGACCGGAGCCGGGACCCTTGCTCGATGCAGAAGTACCCATCAGGCGGACCCCTTGCCGGCTGTCGCGATGGCCCTCTGTACGGGGGTTGAGATCCCGGACCGGCCTGCCAGCGCGGCAAGTACCCGCTGCCCCCACGACGTGGTCGACAGGCGGGGTACGATGCTTGGCCTCACCTGTGCCGGCGGAACCTCGCTCAAAAACGCAACGATGGACCCGGCCGCTTGCGGCGACGCGCTAGCTAGCGACTGCATGGCGTTGAGGATGCCGGGCACGCCCCAAGCCGTCTCCTGTCGCGCTCGCGCCAGCACCTTGTCGGTCAGCTTGGCGATTTCGTGCTTAGGGAGGCCTGCGACCTCGGCGTCTACGATTGGGCTCGCCGAGGTGAGGCGAAGCAGCATTTCCAGCACGCTCGCCGCATCGGACGAGAGTTCGTCTGCCCGCGATATGATAGGATGGCTCTCCCTGCCAACATACAGCGCGCCGCGCAGATCCTGCCCCGCGAGAGGCGGGTCCAGAGCGAGCCAGCCGGAGAGAAACGGTTCGCTCCAAGGCTTGTCCAGGGCAGGCGCGCCATCCTCGCCGCGCGCGCCGGCTTCGCGGTCATTGAGGATCTCAGCATGACCTTCATCGGACTCGTTTACTGAGCGCAGCAGCTCCGCATAGGCATCCTTGTCGCCGCAGCGTTCGAACAGCAGCAGCTTCACCAGCACCTCCTCGTCGACCGTCACGCCCTGCAGGCGCGCCATCGACAAGCGCATCGTCAGTGTGTTGAGGAATCGTTTGATGAGCCGGGGATTGCCACGGATGCTCTGAGAGGTAGTCAGGATGGGAGCGATGCGCTCCGCAAGCGCCAGGCGGTTGGTGAGGGCCGGCGGGCAGTTCTCGATCTCGCCCGCCAAGAAGGCTTTGTCGACGCGGCCCCCCTTCCAGGTCTCGCTCAGGCGCTTGCACACGACGGTCCGCGCCTGCTCCTTTTGCTCTGACGTGAGGTCGGGATCCGCGTCCACGAACAACATCATCAGGTAGGAGCGGACTTCCTGGGTGCCGAGCGGCGGCACGCGGATCGGCAGCTGTATCAGCTTGTCAAAGTAGTTTGTGACAAGGTCATCCGTCAGCGTCACGTCTTCGAAGTGGGTCCGTACAGCCTGGCGGATCATCCCTTCATCGGCGGAATCACGAAGGCGGTGTGCTTGAGGAAGAGGAACAAGCGCATGGCCTCTAGGGTGGCAATCGCCGTTTTCGGCAGGCAGCGGTCCAGATCGTCGATGAGAACCACAAGCGTGATCCCCATCTCGCTTAATGATGCCTCGAGATCGTCGCGGAACGCCTGGATTGCCTTCCGCGGCGTCTCCTCCTCGGCGACGTCGGGCGCGGCTTCGGACGGCTTATCGGCAACCAGATCCTTGCCGCCCTTTAGGGCATCGCTGGCGACGGTCTTCGCCTTCTCAACGTCACTTGCCGTGACGCTGCCGTCGGTCAGGCCGCCGAACGCCGCCATGCCGCCGGCGAGCAGGCCGGTCGCGTGTCCGTGCGTATAGTAGTCCAGCGCCGCAGTACCGACGAGGCCCAGCACCCGCAACTTCTTCACCCGGCCGAGCAGCTTTGTCGCGCGCGTCCAAGTCTTTTCAGGGAGCGTCTCCTTGTGCTCGACAGCATGGTCGACAATTGCGGCCGTGATCGCCTCCATCAATGCGGCGCGAGCGTCGTCGTAATTCTGGTAGAGCCACGCGTTGAACTCGACGAATTTCACGTTCAGGTCGGTGCGGCCTTCAAGGGAAATCCGCAGAAGTTTCATCATCGACGACTTGCCGACCCCCCAGTCGCCCGAGATGCCGATCGAGAGAGGTTCGCCCTTAGCCCCGACGATCCGCTCTGCCGCGATTTCTGCGACATGCGAAAAATTTACGAGGTCGCGGACGGTTTCATTGTCAGACCACATGCGATTTGTCGCCCGTTCACCCTTGGTTCCTCTGGCATATCAACTATGGTCCGCGGACGCTATGCCGGATCGCCGCCGGGTTGAGCAAAGACGGCGTCTCGTCGCGTTGGCTCCTATATAGTGCCCAGCTTTGGTATGCCGGCTTTCAACAGTCGTGCTCTTGAGCTCTGCGGTACATCGCTGTGATCGAACGAGAGCAGCTGGGAATCACGCGGCTGTGCCGCCCGCCCAGAAGGGCAACGCTTTGACGTCGATCATCTCCTGACGCCGCACGCCGTCGAGAATTTCGGGGAAAATGCGAACGGCTGCCAGCCAGGTCGGGTCATCCGCACCGATCTGTGGCAGCGCGAGCTTGGCTTGCCTCACTGCCGTTGCGAGGGACTCTCGGCTTAGAAGTTCAGCCCGCGCGCTTGCAGTTAGAAACGTCTCGATCAGCGTCGCATAAGGCATAATAAAGCGACCGGCGAGCTTGGCGTTGAGCATCTGAAGCAACGCTTCCGATCCCTGAAAACGCGTCAGATAAAGGCGATCGCTCCCTCCCGTTCCGCTATGTGCGATCGAAAAGAGAACGGCGATCAGCTCGCAGAAAAAGCCACCGCCCGATCCGCCGTTCGTCTGCCAATACCGTTGCTTCCAGGCCGACAACGCAGGCACATACATGCGAGCGCTATCCCATGCCGAATGGTAGATTGGCTCGGAAAACGGGTTCTTGGACGTGGTCCCGGGCGCTGTTCGGAACGCGTTCGCCCATTTTATGCGGCCGGCCTTGCAGTAGTCCCTGAGAGCCTCGGTGCGTCGATCAGTCAGGAAGACGGAGCGTCCGGCTTCAAGGGTCAGATCGTCGAGCGAAATGCGCTTGGGCTTCAGGAATCCGCCGCGTGGTGCTTCGAGATGGCAGTCGAACAACAACTGTCCCTTGGCCCTGGATGCCCGCAAGACATCGTCGCCGATGGTGAAGGCGTTGCCGCGTTGTAGGGTGAGCACATCGCGAAAACCCTGCGGCATGGGATCCGACAAACTGCGAAAGAGCCAGACGAGCGAGATGCCTTCTCGATCATAGAATAGCTGACGCGCAACCACTTCTGGCGCGAACGGCTTGGATAGCTGAATCTCGATGGCGAAACGCGCGAGACCCTCAATTTCGAAATAGACGTCTGGCCACCGGCCTCGTCCCTCGATTGTCGGGCGGCGATAGGTGTCGACACAGATGTCGCGCGCGCGCGGGTCAGCCCCGACAAGTTCGGCAACTTGATTGCAGAGCCAGCGATGAAGCGCCGACTCCTGCTGCCCTTGATATTGCGACGCCCGGGCATCGTCTGGACGCAAGTTTGGTCCGTGGTGCCAAGGACAATCATCTGGCGCGTCAGCGAAGTGGGCGAAATAAGGCGACAATCCTGCTAGGGTCGATTGTGTCTTGATGAAAACGCTACCACCGCAGAGCCGGCATCTGCCGAGCGGCTCAGATGGTGTCTCCTGGCGGCGCTTCGTAATTTCGGTGCGAATGTGCTCCCATTGGGCAATCGGCATCGACATGAGCTGTTCGATCGAAACCGGCCCTCGTGGCCAATCGAAGTCGACGATCCTGATCGTACGCTGCATTTCGGGTGGCCGCATGCGGCGACTATAAGTCTGCCGGCCACGAGAGCAATTTTTCACCGCTCTCGTTCAAGAAGCCGGGCATTCGCTTGAAGCGCTGGTAAATTTCGGCGGGGCCTTGCGCGGTCAGCAGCGATTGCAGCGAACGCGACTCTTCAGGCCTCCTCGACTTGTTCAACACGCTTGTAATGCTCAAGATTATGCTCGTCGAAGAGCGCTTCGAGCTCGGGATCGGGTATCGGGTTCTTATCGTAAAGCAACCGCGTGAATTCCCTGAACCCGTGACTGCCGATAAGGTCTGCACCCTGATGCGCCTTCTCGAAGACATACGCGATGTCCGCCGGCGCAAAGCGATCGGCGAGAGGGTTCGCAACATCCGCCGCGAGCTCATTCGCGTCGCCCCAATTCGTTGCCATGGCGTAGAGGTGCGCTGCCCGCGTCACCATCTCGGTCGGCGGGTCGGTTACGCCACCGAGCTGCTTTGCAGTCAGCGTTTCGAGAGCTTCGAGTGCGGCGTCTCGCCACCAAGCAATCTGCAGTGCGCCTTTGATCGCGTTGCCCTTGTTGTCCGATTGCTCTTGAACGAGCCAAATCCGCAGTACCGCCTTCGTCGCGTCGTCGACCTGCTCGCCGGCTTCGCGAATGCGCAGAGCCAGCGCGCCTGCGAACCGGACGGCTTCTGCGATACCGCTTTTTGCCAGCTTCCCGATCGCGATTACGAGCCGAGGCACGACAATCGGTCGATGCAACTCGACCGTCGCCTCAATAGCGACGAGGACATTGGGGTTGGCATAATAGGGGTGCGCTAAGTCGGGCCATCCAAAAGCAAGGTCGTCGACAAAGGCCCGAACGAGCGAATCGCGCGCCGTACCGATCTCGGCACCGCGCAGACGTACCACCGCTTCGCCCAACACTGTAGGGAAGTAGGGCGAGACGACTATCGCATGGAGACTTGCGAGTGCCGCCTTTCCTTGCTTGGGCTGTTGCGACAGCACGTAGGTCAACGCCGAGCGGATATGAAGCCGGGCGAGTTCGGCAGCGGGGGCGTAGGGCAGCGCATCGTGCGAGAAGGTGGGATGCGCGCACTGGTTGCGATCGGAACGCAGCCGGCTTAGCTCTTCGAATTCCTGATGGCCGAAGAAGTCGAACTTGTCGCGAAACTCATCAAGCAGCGTGCGCTCGATTTCGAGCAGCCCCTTGATCGCCTGCAGATTGCCTTGGCGCTGTTGTTGCTGAAACCCGTCAAGCTTGGTGACAAGGGTGATCGCGTCCTGGTCGCCGCCGGACGCCAGACTGCGCAGCTTGGCGATCAGATCGAAGCATACCGCGACATGCGCCGAGACTATCGACGCGCGATAGGCGCCTGCTTCGTAGCAGCGCACCGCCTCGCGAATGTGGACCTTCGCCTCTTCGTCGACGCAGCGAACGATCATTTCTTCAAAGCCCAGCATCATGGCAGTCATCGTCTCCAGATCGGTGCGAGCGAACGGCGTCGGCCTGCCGCTGCGGGAAAGCTATTTCGAATTGGGATAGCGCCGGTACTTTTTCCCATCCCAGCGCCGATAGACGAAGTCGCCGACGATCGCCGCGTTGATCGCTTTCAGGGTTATCATCAGGTCTTTGCGTTTGAAGCCATGGTCAAAGAGCCGATTATAGAGAATTGACCATGCGATGCACGAGGCCGAGAAATGGACCGATGCCGCCGTTGAGCCGAACACCCAACCAAAGATAACACCGGAGGCGATAAGCGCCTTCGTCAGTTCCTCGTCACCCCCGCCGCAGGTGGCCATTACCAGCGCCTTGTTAGGGCCGGAGGCCGGTTTAACGAGGTCGACGAACTCGGACCAGTTCAACTCCTTGCCATTAGTGATCTCGATCCCGGTGCTGTCACCGTGCGACGAGAAGTGGAGGATCTCGAAATTGCCAGCCCTGGCTTCGCCGATCGCGCGCTCGAGCAGTGGGCGTGTGAAGGCGATCCGGTATTCCGTCCTGGTGCCGAGAATACGCAGCATTTCGCCGGCGGCTCGACCGTCGAGGCAGCCTTCATAGAAGTCCTTGGGACGGAGCGCCTCAACAATGAAGACGCTATCAAGTTTGCTCATAGTCGAATCTCCGCCCCTATCGCGAACTAAAGAAACCGGTCCCCGGCATGATCGCGAAATGCCTCATGGTCGCGGACATACTCGCTGACCATCTCGAGCGACTTGTGGCGGCTATGGTCCTTCATCTTGAACGGACTTGCGCCCTGACGTCCTGCTTCGGTCATGAACCCCGCGCGCAGGCTATGTCCTGAGAACAGCGACGGGTCGTAGCCAGCGGCGGCGGCACGCGCCTTGATCACCAGCGCGACACCCTTATCGCTCATCGGCTTGGCGGTTAGCCGACCCTGCGGGGTAAGCTTGCGGAACACCGTTCCGCTGTCGATCGCGGCCGCCTCAATCCATGCCTTATATAGAGCCACCGGCGCGATCCGTCGGCGATCGGGAATGACGACCTTGGCACCGCGGCCTTCCTGGTCCGACTTGGCGTGTGGCACGTGGATTTCGAGCCCCTCAGCGACCTCGACGATGTGCTCGAGGCGGATGGCGACCAATTCCGAGCGCCGGAACGCGCCACCCATGCCGACCGCGAGCAGCGCCCTGTCGCGGACGCTCCGGATGCTGTCGTCTTCGATTGCGCGCAGCATGTCGCGCAGGATGTCACCGTCTGCGGCGCGCTTCTTGGCAGGCGGGCGATCGCGCCCGGCGCGACGAATGCCGCGCATCGCACGGTCAAGAAGCACGTTGCCAACCTGCTCGGTAGGCGGCGGGACGCCCGCGGCACGATGCGCGAACACGATCGCGGCAAGTCGCCGGCCGACGGTGGCGCGCGCGCGTCCGGCATCTGCGAGGTCGGTCAGGAAGGCCGCGGCGGTCTCAGGCGTCGCCGGCAGGCTCGCAAGCCCTCGCACGTCGCACCATGCGACGAAGATCTTCCAGTCGGATCGATAGGCGCGCAGCGTGCCCTCGGCCGAGGCGCGCTCCACGTAGCGCGCGACGCGTTCCTGATCATGCGGCTCCAGCCCAACGATGAGCGGAGCCTGAGTCTGGACGGGCACGACCGCCTGCCTCGGTCGCTCAAACTCGTCTTCGACCACGTCGACCGCCCCTTTTTCCACCACGAATGTTTATTCCGGGAATCGCACTTATCGGAATAAACAAGACCGGTCGAGAACCTTCTGCGGATCGCATTTCCGAAACCTGCGGTCCCCTGCGGTGCACGGCTGAGCGTCGTTGCAACTTAGGCTTTTGATTGCCCCCGTGCCCGGGAAGTGTTAGTGATCCTCAACCATGACATGGTAAGCGGAGAGTGTCACATGACATTGCAGGTGAACGTGACGCCGAACGGACGCATGAGCTTGCCGATCGACATCCGCAAGCGCTTGGGGCTTGTTGGCGGCGGCTCGGTTCTGGTCGAGGAAACCGACGACGGAGTCGTCTTGAGGACCGTCTCACAGGCTGTAGCCCGCGCCCAAGCAATCAGCCGTGCCCTGCTCGAAGGAAAGCCCGACGTGACGGTGGACTCGTTCATCGCAGAGGGTCGGCAATGGCAGGAGTGATCCTCGACGCCTCAGCGGTCCTGGCATTGCTCCGCGACGAACCAGGCGCCGCCAAGGTGGCGACGCTGATTGATGAGGCGCGCATCAGCGCCGTCAATTACGCGGAGGTCGTCTCCTATTATGCAAAGCTCGGCTCGGACGAGCTGGCAACCGCGCGCATGCTCCGCGCGCTGCCGATCGCGGTCGTTCCGGCCGATGAAGAACTGGCGCTCGCTGCGGGGATGCTCCGCCCAACGACCTTGGCAGCAGGACTGTCGCTTGGCGATCGCTTCTGTCTTGCGCTCGCGAAACGCGAAAAGGCGACCGCGGTGACCGCCGACAAGGTCTGGAAGACCATTGCGGCCGCGGTAGGGGTCAAAATCTCAGTGATCCGCTGATGGCAAAATCGATGACCCCAGAGCTCCGGGCTTGGCGCGTCGGTGCCCGCTGGCATCGTTGGGAGCCGCACATTCACGCACCCGGCACCAAGCTCAATGACCAATTTGGCGGCGCAGATCCATGGGATTTCTATCTGGAGAACCTTGAGGCGGCGACGCCGCCGATGCGCGCCATCGGGGTCACCGACTATTATAGCCTCGATTGCTATGAGCGCCTGCTTTCGGCCAAAATGGCCGGCCGACTGCCGAATTGTAATCTGCTGTTCCCGAACATCGAAATGCGCCTCGGTATAGGCACGGTGCGCAACGCCTTCGTTAACGTCCACCTCTTGGTCAGTCCCGATGACCCCGATCACATCGTGCAAATCAAGCGTTTCCTCGGGCGCCTTACGCTACGCGCGCATGAGGATAAGTTCGCCTGCACGCCCGAGGATCTGACCCGCCTCGGCTATGCAGCCGACCCTGCGATCACCGATCCTGGCGCCGCGCTCGCGCACGGCTCGACACAGTTCAAAGTGTCGCTCGATCAGTTGCAGGAGGCTTATCGCGACATGGGTTGGGCCCAGGACAACATCCTGATCGCCGTCGCAGGGGGCAGCAATGACGGCACCTCGGGGGTCAACGAGGCCGCTGATGCGACGCTACGGCGCGAGATCGAGCGCTTCGCCCACATCATTTTTTCCGGTACCCCGGCGCAGCGCGAGTTCTGGCTTGGCCGGAGGGCTATGTCTCCGACAGAGATCATCGATCGCTATGGTGCGCTTAAGCCTTGTCTCCATGGCTGCGACGCCCATGATCACCCAACGACCGGGCAGCCGGCACTTGATCGCTTTTCGTGGATCAAAGGCCAGCCACATTTTGATGCGCTTCGTCAGGCGTGCATCGATCCAGCAGGCCGCGCGTGGATTGGGGCAGTGCCACCGAGCGAAGCCAGCTTTTCGCAGGTGATGCACAGCATCGAGCTGCGCAATGCGCCTTGGGCGCTGACGCCCAAAATCGTCCTAAACCCTGGGCTCGTCGCCATTATCGGTGCGCGCGGGTCGGGCAAGACAGCGCTTGCCGACGCGATTGCGCAGGCATGTGACGCGACTGGGGACCAGCTCGACCGACAATCTTTCCTCACCCGCGCGCGCGAGCATCTAACGGGCAGCACCGTTCGCCTCCGTTGGGGCGACCTTACCGAGACGGACCGCCCGCTCGATGGTAGCTGGAGCAGCGACGTCTCAGACTATCCGAAGGCACGCTATCTATCGCAGCAGTTCGTCGATACCCTGTGCTCTGCGGACGGCATGACCGACGCCCTGCTCGGCGAAGTCGAGCGCGTAGTGTTCGAGGCCCATGCGCCGGAGGCGCGCGATGGTGCGGTCGACTTCCAAGACATGCTCGACACGCGGTCGTCACGGCATCGACAAGCCCGCGAACGCGAAGAGGAGGCGCTGGTCGAGCTTTCCGATCGGATCGGCACAGAGCTCGAAAAGACCAAGGCCGTCGCCGGCGTCCGCAAACTCGTTGACGACAAGCGGCAGACGATTGCCCGTTACGCAGCCGATCGGGGGCGCCTTGTCTCCAAGGGCAGTGAGGTTCGTGCGGCGAGGCTCGGTTTGGTTGCGTCTGCTGCTGAGAAAGTTAGCGGTTATCTGCGCTGGTTCGCGAACCGCGAAACGGCACTGCTGACGCTGCGTGATGACGTGGCCGATCTGAGAACCAACCGCGCACCAGCTACCTTAAGCGCAACCAAGGAGCGCCATCGACCCAGCGGCATCGCGGACGACGACTGGAATACCTTTCTCCTGAATTACCAAGGCGACGTCGACACCCTCCTGACGAAGCAGCTTGAGACCGTCAAAGCCAACGCTCAGAGTTGGCGAGGCACCCCTCCGCCACCGTTGGCAGACCCGCAGCAGCCCTTAATCGCTGATGACGTTGAGCTTGATAAGCAATCGCTGGCGCTGCTCAACGCCGAAGTCGCGCGCCTCACTAAGCTGGTCAGTCTCGACGCCGATACGCAAAAGCGCTTTACGGCATTGACTCAACGCATTGCCGCGGAAGGTGCTGAACTCCAGAAGCTGGTCGACCGGCTAACCGATTACGAGGGCGCAAAAGAGCGCGTACCCCAACTGCTGATCGATCGGCAGGCGGGTTACGCTAGGATATTCGGTTCGATCCTGGCCGAAGAAGCGGTGCTGCGCGACCTGTATGCCCCGATCCGGGCGCGCCTGGATGCGTCGGGCGGGACGCTGGCCAAACTGTCGTTTAGTATCAGACGCGTCGTCGACATCGAGCGGTGGGCAGAAGCCGGAGAAAGTTTTCTCGATCTGCGCCACTACGGGCCGTTTCAGGGCAAGGGTGCACTCCAAGCTCGCGCCGAACGCACACTTGCACCGGCCTGGCGTAGCGGCGATGCGGCCGCCGTGACGGCTGCGATGGGGGAATTCCGGCAGCAAAATCAGGACGAGCTGATGGAGCTGTCGCGGATCCCAAAGGGTACTCATGCGGACTACCGCGCGTGGCTCAAGAAGTTTGCGCAGTGGCTGTACAGCACCGATCACATCGCGGTGCGCTACAGCGTCGATTATGACGGCACCGACATCCGCAGCCTGTCGCCTGGCACGCGCGGAATTGTGTTGCTCCTGCTGTATCTGGCGCTCGACGATGCCGACGATCGTCCCCTCATTATCGATCAGCCCGAAGAGAACCTCGATCCCAAGTCGATCTACGATGAGCTTGTCGGCCTGTTCCTCGCGGCAAAGACAAAGCGACAAGTGATCATGGTCACGCACAATGCCAACCTGGTTATCAACACCGATGCCGACCAAATCATCATCGCCGGTGCCGGGCCGCGCGCTGATGGCGGATTGCCTGGCATCAGCTATCTATCCGGTGGCCTTGAAGACGCAGACATCCGAGAGGCCGTGTGCGACATCCTGGAAGGCGGCGAACACGCGTTCCGCGAGCGTGCGCGGCGGCTTCGCGTTAACCTGCGTCGTTAGCGCCGCATGTCGCGTCTCGACCCACGGCTCGCTCCGCTGATCACGACGCTTGCGGATGCAGGTGCGGATTGGCTCGCTTTCGAGCTGATGGACGGCATACGGCGCGGACGGGAGCGCGAAGAAATCGAAGACGTGCTGGCGTTCACGCGCGACCAAGTACGACAGGGGGAAATCGTCAAACGCGGTAAGGAAATTTCCGCAGAGACGGTACCCGCTGAGTCCATTCCCATGGACGAACAAATCGAGTGGGCGGCGTTGTTTGTAGCAAATCGTCTCGATGCGGCGCTAGCAGATATGTCGGCTGCCATGGGAAATCTTGAAATACTTGCAGGCCCGGTCGACGGCGCGAAGGCCATTAGCGCAAGCGAGCCGATCATTGTGCTCCTCTATGGGGAAGAGCAGCGCCAAGCGGGACGCGCCGATGTAGAATCAGCGCGGTTGGCCATATCCAAGCTCAGGACGGCGCTGGGCCAATGGGTCCTTGAAGCGCGTGGAACTTCGGAAACGTGATCGGCAACGTTCGCACGGCGCTGGACGCGATATTGGGGAGTGTCACGACCCTCCAGAACGCTGCTGGCGCCGGCCGAGCATTCGAGCTGTTCGTCATGACCGGCATCGCGCGCGAGCTCAAAGCACGCGGCTTTGAAGTTTGGCTGCAGCGTTCTGATGGTTCGAAAATTATGCCCGGCGATGCGGATCGGCGCTTCATTCAACGCGGCGGGGCGCCGACTGGCGTAGCCGGGAGCGCGCAGGGCACCAACAACGCGAGCACAATTGGCTTTCGCTGGCGGCGTCGGCCTATCTGGGAGATTTGGAACGGCGTGCAGTTCGCCGGCCGCAGCAACGCTAGCCACGAGATCGACCTCGCAATCGTGTCTGAGAGCGTCGGCCGCGCTCTTCGTGCGCTGCCCGCGGGTGGCGTGCCCACGGGGCGTCCCCGCGTTGCCATCGAGTGCAAGGATGTGACAGCCGCCGGAAGTGTTGACGAGATGCGCGCGTTTGTCGCCCGCCTGTATGATGCAACACTGCTTCACGCCCATCACCGCTATCTGCCGTTCACGGGGCCGTCGCAGGCTATCCATCCGGGAAGCCCACCCGGCGGCATACATCGATCAGTCCTGACCTACTGGCAGGAAAATCGACGCACCTTGAACATCATCGCGCGGAAAACCGGCTTTGTCGCCGGTGCCGCAGCAATGACCGGCTACTACTCGGTCGAACCGCACGGTGGTATTGTCGTTGGTAGCACCAATGCGGCTCAGTTGATGGATGCGGTTACTGACTGGATCGTTCGGCGCGGTTACTGACAGAGGCAGGAGATCGTTCAACCAAACGATCGGTACCGCGATCGAACCCAACATCCTTTTAGCAGGAATCAGCGTTATCGCTAATTACGGAGCTTGGCATGTAATGTTCGGTGGGGACCCGGAGAATGAGTTTTGCGACACGGTGCGCCGCAAACGCTGACCCGTTCCTTTTTTCGATCTACATCGGTCGTATAGGTTCAAGGACACCCTCAAACGTACGTAGGCGGATCCACGATGAGCAATGTTGATCTAGCAGAGATGCGAAGGCAGATCCGCTCGATGACGTTTGAACGCGGCACGCCAGATGAAATCGCACTTTGGCGTGACGATTTGGCGGAAGCGCGCGCGAACCTCGTCATCGAGGGGCTTGCACCGACGGCAGATGACGATGATCTGTTTGCAATGATGCTTGACGAGGGCGTTCCACCGAGATTGATGCCAACCCTTATATTACAGCTTTACCAGCAGGGCAGCCGAAGCTGAGTTCGTTCGTTCAGCCCGCAAGAAGGTATTCAGCCTGAACCGGAATTTCCGAGGGTTCTGCAGGCGGCGACTGAATTTTGGCTTTGCAACTCCATCCTCCTTCCAACCTGCCCGCGATCTTCGGCAGATCGCTCATGTTGCGGCTACAGTCCGCTTTGAGCGCAATGCCGGTTGATCACGATCGGTCGTCGAAAGCACGAACTCGCATCGTTTTGCCTGACATCTACTGAGGTGCGTCTCGCGTGTGGGCATTCCGGTTCGTGCTTTCGCCGACCGATGACCTGCACGCTGCGGGAAGTCGCACACCGAGCGTGGGCGAGACCGGGGCCGCCCATACGACAGCCCCGGTCTGCTAGTACCCTTTCGGGAAACGGACACGCTTGATAAGCGGCCGCGGGTATGGCGTGTCTAGAGACCGTAGGGAAAAGAGCAACTGCCTCGCTGGTGCCTGTTAATCGGGCTTCGATAGAGCAGGTGTGCCACGTGGCACACCTTTCGTCAGCGCGAGCGACGAAGTATATTCGAGCTATGGCAAAGACCCAGCCTACCACGACGAGCACCGCGGTTCGCGACCCAAAGACGGGTAATTTTCAGACTGTGCGCGGTGTAGGTGCGCTCAAAGGCCGCCTTACATTGGACAGGGGCGTCGATCTTACCAAACCGATCGCGTCGCAGGTGATGAAGGCGGCAGATCCCGCAAGAACGCTACGCAGAACCTTTGAGACGCCCTGGCGAGGAGGATAGCGCACGTTCCCGGGTGGACGACAGTGCGAAAGGGTGCGCTGTCGGCACATTCGAGGAATAAGGCGAGGCCTGCCTATCGACCGGCGCTCACGGATCGCGCGCGCCGTGCCAAAGGCTTCCAGACGCGCACAGCGGTCGAGCGGCTTTCAACTTTTAATTGAAGCCTCATGCGCACCCGCATATATCGGATGCAACATGGCCGCCCCCTCTGTTGCCGCTGGCATCAAGGGGCAGCCTTCGTCATATCTGGGCCGGATGCTTCAGCCCTACCCCAAACACCATCTCAGTTTTACCGATCAGATCGTGCCGCCATCGCCAAGTGCGACGGCCGTCTTCCCGACACGCTGGTGAGCTGGATCAAGACGCTCGCGTTCGTGCGCAACATCAGCGCGCATCCCGCCCGTCTGTGGAACGCAGGCGTCATCAATCAGCCGTTGGTGCCCAAGCCGTTCGAGGCACCGCATCTCGTGGATATTGGTAGCGATCTGGAGCGGCGCACGCGTGTCTATGGTGCCGCGGCCGTAGCCAGCTGTTTCGTCAGGCGGATCAATCCTGTGACATCCTGGCCGTCCCGCATGAAGGGGCATTGGCAGGCGTTCCCGGTGATGCCGTTCGCAAGTCCCATCCAAGGCTGTTTCCTGACGGGGTGGGACGCAGAAGCGATCGGGGCCTGATCTACGAGCCCGCGGGCGCGACCTTGCCGGGCACGGCTATCCCCGCATTACCCGGCGCGGCATCCTTTCGCGCCATTGGGACCAAGGTGCCGTCGTCGGCGAGTTCCGGGGCAGGCGCGGCAGCTTCCGCGTCGACCAGCCCCGAAATCGCGCGCCGCTCCCCCGCAAAGCGGGCGAGCGGCGTTGTCATGCTATACTTGACGTGCGGTCGCGATGCTCGACAGATCCGTTGCGGTGTCGATCGGCACGCCGACCTCCTTCCGTTCCGAGTAGCGATCGACGAGCTGGACCGCATGAGGGCGCAGTAGCACAGTGAACCGCACCAGTTCCTCCATCACGTCGACGATCCGGTCATAGTAGCTGGACGGCTTCATGCGCCCGGCATCGTCAAACTCGTTGAACGCCTTGGCAACGCTCGACTGGTTCGGGATCGTGACCATCCGCATCCAGCGGCCCAACACGCGCAGCGTGTTGACGCTGTTGAACGACTGCGACCCCGCCGACACCTGCATGACCGCCAGCGTGCGCCCCTGCGTCGGTCGCATCCCGCCCATCGACAACGGCAGATGATCGATTTGCAGCTTCATGATTCCGGTGATCTGGCCGTGCCGTTCGGGGCTGCACCACACCTGTCCTTCCGACCATAGCGACAACTCTCGCAGCTCGTGGACAGCCGGATGATCGTCGCCGACGTGTTGGTCAGGAAGCGGCAGGGTGGACGGATCGAAGATGCGCGTCTCACACCCGAAGAATTGCAGCAGCCGCGCCGCTTCCTCGACACACAGCCGCGAGAATGACCGCTCGCGCAGGGAACCGTAGAGCAGAAGGATTCGTGGCGGCGGATTACCCGCGCCGAGGCCGAGAGCAGGTCGTTCGATCGCATAGCGTCGATCGAGCGCGGGCAGATCATAGGGGTCGAATAGTGTTCGAACAGGCATCAGGCGGTTCGCGGTCCCAAGAGGATGACACAGGTGCCGATCAGACAGAGCGCCGCTCCACCGACATCCCAGCGGTCTGGCCGCACGCCTTCGACGGCCCCGAGCCAGGCTAGCGATGCGCAGATGTAAATGCCGCCGTAAGCGGCATACGCCCGTCCCGCGGCATCGCTGTCCACGCGGGTCAGGAGCCATGCGAACAGGATCAGTGAGGCGATGCCGGGGGCAAGCCAAAAGGGTGACTTTCCCATGCGAAGCCATGCCCAGAAGGCAAAGCATCCGCCAATTTCGGCAAGCGCCGCGCCGATGTAGATCAGGGCTGTCATCCGATCGTGATCCTCAATGCCAGGGCGGCAAGCGTGACCAGCAGTACCGGCACGGTCAGCGTGACACCGACACGGAAGTAATAACCCCATCCGATCCGCACACCCTTCTGCCCGAGGACGTGAAGCCATAACAGCGTCGCGAGCGAGCCGATCGGCGTCAGCTTGGGGCCGAGATCACAGCCGATCACATTGGCGTAGATCATCGCTTCCTTGATCGCGCCCGTGGCGTGGGTGGCGTCGATCGAGAGCGCGCCTACCAGCACGGTCGGCATGTTGTTCATCACCGACGACAGGACGGCCGCGATCACGCCCGTACCCAGCGCCGCGCCCCACACGCCACCTTGCGCCGTGCGATTGAGCAGCGCTGCCAGATGATCGGTCAGGCCGGCGTTCCGCAGGCCATAGACGACGAGATACATGCCGAGCGAGAAGATCACGACCTGCCAGGGCGCGCCGCGAAGCACCTTGCGGGTTTGGATCACATGGCCGCGCCCCGCGATCACCAGCAGCAGTATCGCGCCGGCAGCGGCGACGGCGCTGACCGGCACGCCAAGCGGTTCGAGCAGGAAGAAGCCGGCGAGCAACAGCGCCAACACGATCCATCCGGCGCGGAAGGTCGCGACGTCACGGATCGCTTCGCCGGGCGCACGCAGCGCGCCTACGTCATAGTCTTCCGGTAAGTCGCGCCGGAAGAACAGCAGCAGCGCGCCCAGCGTGGCGGCGATCGACACCAGATCGACCGGCACCATCACGGACGCATATGTGCCGAACCCGATCTTGAAGAAGTCGGCCGACACGATGTTGACGAGGTTCGAGACGACCAGCGGCAGGCTGGCCGTGTCGGCGATGAACCCGGCCGCCATGACGAAGGCCAGCGTCGCCTTGTCCTTGAAGCCCAGCGCCCGCAGCATGGCGATGACGATCGGCGTCAGGATCAGCGCCGCGCCATCGTTGGCGAACAGCGCGGACACCGCCGCGCCGAGCAGCACGATCAGGACGAACAAGCGGCGACCATGCCCCCTGCCCCAGCGCGCGACGTGGAGCGCCGCCCATTCGAAGAATCCGGCTTCATCGAGCAGCAGGCTGATGACGATGATCGCGACGAACGCGGCAGTCGCGTTCCAGACGATGCCCCACACGACCGGCACGTCGGACAACGTGACGACGCCCGCGAGCAGCGCCACGACGGCACCGCCCAGCGCGCTCCACCCGATCCCGAGGCCCTTGGGTTGCCATATGACGAGCGCGATCGTGGCGATGAAGATCAGAACGGCAAGGAGCATCAGGCGACGCGCTGGCCCGAGGCGTCGACCACCTGTTGTCCGTCTTCCTTCGCGAATGCGCCGAGATGATCGCCCGGCAGTAGATCGAGCACGGCTTCGGAAGGCCGGCACAGCTTCACGCCGAGCGGGGAGACGACCAGCGGCCGGTTGATGAGGATCGGGTGCGTCATCATCGCATCCACCAGCGCGTCGTCGGACAGCGACGTGTCGTTCAGGCCAAGCTCCGCATAGGGCGTGCCCTTCTCGCGCAGCAGCTCGCGGGGCGTCATGCCGGCGCGGTCGATCAGCTCGACCAATAGCGCGCGAGCTGGCGGGGTTTTCAAATACTCCACGACATGCGGCTCGATGCCGGCATTGCGGATAAGGCCGAGCGTGTTGCGCGACGTGCCGCATTCGGGGTTGTGATAGATGACGATGTCGACGGCCACGGGGCGTCCTTTCAGCAACAGGGGGTAAGCTCGGCGATCAGCGGGGCGCACAGCTCCGCACTACCGGCGCAGCAATCCTTGACGAGGAACAGTGTGAGCGCGCGCAGGCCACCCAGATCTGCACGGTAGATGATTGAGCGGCTATGCCGTTCGGATCGTACCAGTCCGCCACGGGCCAGAATGGCGAGGTGTGCGGACATGGTGTTTTGCGGCACTTCGAGTTGGCGGGCAATTTCGCCCGCCGCCAAGCCATCCGGCTCGTGGCGCACCAACAGGCGAAACACGTCTAGACGTGTCCCTTGTGCGAGCGCACCGAGTGCTGAGATTGCCGATTCGTTTTCCATATATCCAGCATAGCGGATATCAATGGCAGTGAAAGTCTCGCCGTGACATTCGGTACGAACCGCTACCTGCGATGCAGGGCGATCATCAAAGCTGCGGAAGGACGAGATCGCTGGTCGTGATGACGTTCGGCTTCGTGCTGAGCCGTGTCACCAATATTTCGAGATTGCTCGGAACTGTTCCACTGCGGCCTTGGTCCCTTCGCCCTCTTCTGCGTGGACAAGGCAATGATCGATATGGTCGTTGATGAGCGCGCGCTTGGCGCTGGCGATAGCATTCTCGACCGCCTGAAGCTGCTGCGCGATGTCGACGCACGGGCGCTCCTCCTCGATCATGCTGACGATGCTCCGAAGGTGGCCGTTCGCACGGTTCAGCCGCTTGATGATGGCAGGATGACTGGAATGATCGCTGTGGGCCATGTCACCCCATGTAGGACATTCCTTGAACGATTGTCGAGTATCCCCCCAGGGGGATAGACTCAATCCCCCTGGGGGGATACAGAAGCCTGATCGCGGCACTCAGGCAAAGCTATCGTTTGGACGCTCTGAAACATCGGGAAGCATGATGACCTCGTTTGCAGACCTTATTCAGCAGGGCAGTACGAACCTGTGGTTGTTCATCCCGAGCGCGCTGCTGCTGGGCGCGTTGCATGGTTTGGAGCCCGGTCATTCCAAAACGATGATGGCCGCGTTCATTATCGCGGTGCGCGGCACGGTCGGCCAAGCCGTGTTGCTCGGTCTGTGCGCGGCCTTGTCGCATACTGCGATCGTTTGGGGGATTGCGCTCGGTGGACAGTATCTTGGCCGCGGCATCAACACCGAGACGACCGAGCCTTACCTGTTACTCGGCTCTGCGGTCATCGTACTTGGCATCGGCCTCTGGATGGTCTGGCGCACGCGCGCGGACCAGAAGGCGGAAGCGGCCCACGATCACCATCATCATCATGGCGAGGATGAGGTCCGCTCAATCGATACCGGCCACGGCATGATGCGTCTCGAAATCTTCGAGGACGGCGTACCGCCTCGCTGGCGCGCGCACTTCGGCAAGGGCGGTTGGAAGGCGGATGACGTGACCGTCACCACGACCCGCGACGAGGGACGGTCGCAGACCTTCCGCTTCGTCGATCGCGGCGACTTTATCGAGAGCGTTGAAGAGATCCCCGAGCCGCACGCCTTTGCAGCTCGGGTGTCGCTCGGACATGGCGGTCACAGCCACGACTATGATCTCACATTCGCCGAACACGATCACAACCATGGGGAGCCGATGGACGGTCTCAAGGTGGCGGGCGACGCTTGCGCAGTTCGGGGATCAGTCCTGCCGTGATTTGAACGACATAGGCAAAATCCTTGGTAGCGTGACGGAAGTGATATCCGTCGGCGCCGGTTTCTTCGGCCAGCCAGCCCAAATATTCGGCGACCTGGCCGTACGAACCGTAGATCGGCATGTCCTCGCGTGCGGCTTCCGCGTGGGCGAGTTCACGGATGGTCTTCGCATTCTGGCCGGTGGATTCCTGGATGATCTTGCCCTTCATGGCATTTAGTTCGAGATCGTTGGGCAGCGGCTTGTCCCAGTCGAACTTGCTGAGATCGATGCCGAGCAGATATGACAAGCGGGCAACGCCGTCCTCGATATTGGCCCGTGCCGCATTGTCTTGCATACGTTGTTTGGCTTCGGACTCGGTTTCTCCCATCCAGGGATGGATCGAGAAAAAGACCTTGCAGGCATGGGGATCCCGGCCGGCCTTGACTAGCGCGGCGCGAAGGTCGGTCGTCAGCTTCTTCATGTCTTCGATCGAGCTCTTATGCCCGATCGTCATTTCGCCATGTTCGGCGGTGAAGCGAATGCCGCGCTCCGAACTACCGGCGACGATGATGACAGGGCTGCCCTGTGGCATCGGCGGATGATTGAACGGGCCGCGCGACTTGAAATATTTTCCCTCAAAATCGACGCGATGTACCTTCGTGTGGTCGGCAAAGACCCGGTTTTCATAGTCGTTCAGCAGCGCCCCAGGTTCCCAACTCGCCCATAGCCGCTGGCACAGCTCGAAATGTTCGTCGGCAATGTCGTATCGCAAGTCGTGCGGCGGCAATTCCACGCCGAAATTTCGGCCGGCGGCTGCGTCATGGCTGGTCACGACATTCCATCCCACGCGACCGTTGCTGAGACTATCGAGCGTCGCAAGTTGCCGCGCCACGATGTAGGGTGGGTAGATCGTCGAAACGGTCGCGGTCAGGCCGATATGCTTGGTGACGGCCGCCACGTTGGCCAGCGTCAGCAGCGGGTCCATCTGCGTCCCGCCGATCCGCACGCCATATTCATAGCTGTTGTTGAAATTCTCGGGGATCGCCAGCGTATCGGCAAAGAACATCATGTCGATCTTAGCGCGCTCGGCCATTTTCGCGATATCACGATCCAGCGCCGGATCCCGCCAATCATATAGGCTGTTGTCGAACCAATTTTCCTGGGGGCCGGCGGCTCCGAATAGCGCCAAATGCAGCGGCTTGGGCATACGTCTCATCCTCTCCGGAATGGCTTTATCGACGCTGTCCGTCGCAGAGCTCCGCGTCGATGGCCACGCGAATTTTTGCGAAGCAATTTTGCACGGCTATGCGGCCTGCTCCGGGATGATTTGGGCGCCCGTCGTTTGTGCGACATCGGTTCGTATAAATTCCCCGCGTCGGCGACCGCTTGTCGTCTTATCCCCACGCTCGAAGAACGAATTGGGTAAGGAAACCGTCATGAAGCTTGCCACTCTTCGGGACGCAACGCGCGATGGCACCTTGATGGTGGTCGATCGCACCCTCACCAGAATGATCCGAGCGAGTCATATTGCGCCGACGATGCAAGCGGCGTTGGACAATTGGGATGCAATCGCGCCGCGCCTCGAACAATTATATGACGAAGTGGAACGCGGCGAGGCTGATGGAGCAGTCGCTTTCGACGCTAGCCTGTTGGCCGCTCCATTGCCTCGAGCATTCGGCTGGATCGACGGTACTTCATACCTTTCGCATATGGAGCGTGCTCGCGCCCTTCGCGGCGTGAGCCTGCCTGAAGACTTCTCGCAAGAACCGCTGATGGGCGAACGAGTATCGGTGTTTCTCGGCGGTCGCGATCCACTGCCGCTAATGGCGGGCGACGTCGGGATGGATATCGAAGGCGAGGTTGGGGTGATCCTCGACGACGTGCCGATCGGCGCCGATGAAGCGGAAGCGGCAAGACACATCCGGCTAATCACGATCATCAACGATATCAGTCTCCGAACGGTTCTGGCTGAGACGGCGAAGCGAGGCCGATCCGTGACGCTTTTCGCCAAGCCTTATCCGACGATGGCACCCGTTGCCGTCACGCCCGACGAACTGGGCCAGGCGTGGGACGGCCAGCTCCTGAAGCTACCGCTGGTATGCCACGTCAATGGGGTGCTGATTGGCGCACCCGATGGTGGTCGGGACGCGAGTTTCGGTTTTCCGCGCCTTGTGTCGTATTGCGCGACCTATAAGCCGTTGCCGGCCGGAACCGTACTGGCGGCGGGCACCCTGTCGAACTACGACGATGACATCGGGGGCGCCTGTATCGCCGAACGACGGCTCATCGAACAGCGACAAGGCGGGGCGCCGACCACGCGTTACTTGAGCGGTGGCGACCAAATCGACATCGATATGCTCGATCGATACGGCGCGTCCATTTTCGGCGCGATCCGACAGACTGTGGTCGCCGGCTAGTGCATCCAAGCGTCGATCGTAACGGCCGGTTATCGATGCAACGTGGCATCGCGCAGATACTCGTTGCCCCGCCATGCCGGGCTCCCAAAGTAACCCTGCACTGCCAAGGAAGTCGGTCGCAACGCGCAGGGATGGCGGCGGCCGGAGAGGATTGATGAATGCGGTATCAGCCGGACCTCGACAATCACGGACTGCCGCACGATCCGTATCTGGCGCTCGTCGCGCCGCGCCCGATCGGCTGGATCACGACGCTGACCAAGTCGGGCGTCGTCAATCTGGCACCCTACAGCTTCTTCAATATCGTCGGCCATCGGCCGTCGTATCTGATGTTCACGAGCGGTACGCGGCGACACAGTCAGGCCAATGCCGAAGAGCAAGGCGAATTCGTCGCCAACATGGCCACCTACGGTTTGCGCCAATATGTCAATTCGTCGTCCGCCTCGTTCGACGCCGAAGAGAGCGAGGCCGGTGCCATGGAGTTGGCGTTGGAGCCGTCCGTCCAAGTCGCGCCGCCTCGCGTAAAGCTCTCGCCCATCGCCATCGAATGCAAATATGAACGTACGATCGTCATGCCGGCCTATGAAGGCGTGGATTATAACAGTTCGATCGTCATCGGCCGAGTGGTCGAGGTGTATATCGACGACAGCGTCATCGTCGACGGCATGGTCGACGTCAAAAGGACCGACCCGCTGTGTCGGCTCGGGTATCTGGACTACGGTGCCGTGGGGCGGGTCTTCAGCCTGCCGCGCCCGACGCCGGAAGAAGTTTTAATGATCTTTGGATGAGGCGAGGGTGGGATGGGTGATGAGGGTGTTATGGTTGGCTCGGAGGTTGCGGCGCTTGCCGCGACGTTCGACCCAATACCGCTCGATGTTCTGACGGCGGAGGCCGAAGCGTTGACGCTGAAGGTCCATGGCCCGCTCGTTACCTATTCGCGCAAGGTCTTCATCCCCCTGACGAAGTTGTGCCGGGACGTTTGCCATTATTGCACGTTCGCTCACACGCCGCGAACGGTGGCATCCGCCTATCTGACGAAGGATGAGGTCATCGAGATCGCGCGGGCCGGCGAGGCGGCGGGGTGCAGAGAAGCGCTGTTCACCCTCGGCGACCAGCCGGAAGCGCGATACGCCGTGGCGCGAGACGCGCTCGCCGCATTGGGACACGCCACGACCCTGTCCTATCTGCAGGAAGTCGCGGCAGCGGTGCTGGCGGAGACCGGCCTGTTGCCGCATCTCAATCCCGGACTGATGGGGGATGCGGACTATGCCGTGCTCCGCCCCGTCGCCGCGTCCATGGGGCTGATGCTCGAAACGACCGCCGATCGTCTCTCCGAAAAGGGCGGCCCCCATTTCGGTTCGCCGGACAAGGCGCCGGCGCACCGCCTCGCCGCGATCGAGGCCGCCGGCGAAGCCCGCGTCCCCTTCACCACCGGTCTGTTGATCGGCATCGGTGAAACACGCGCCGAGCGCATCGCGGCGCTGATCGCGATCCGCGATCTGCATCGTCGCTATGGTCACATCCAGGAAGTCATCATCCAAAACTTTCGGGCCAAGCCCGGCACCAAGATGGTGGATCATCCGGAACCATCGCTCGACGAGCATGTGTGGACGATCGCCGTCGCGCGCCTAATTCTCGATCCCGCGATGACCATCCAGGCGCCCCCCAACCTCCATCAGCCCGAGGAACTGGGGATCTTGTTGCGTGCCGGCGTGAACGATTGGGGCGGCGTTTCGCCCGTCACGCCGGATCATGTAAATCCCGAATCCCCATGGCCGCATCTGGACGCATTGACGGAGGCAACGGCCAAGGCGGGGCGGCTGCTGCGGGAACGACTGGCGGTCGCTCCGGTCTTCGCGCGCGATCCGGAACGGTGGCTCGACCCCACGTTGGCGACCATCGTGCGCCGCCAAGTCGATGCTCGCGGCTTGCCGATCGTCGATCAATGGCATGCTGGCACCGGCGACAGCATACCGGCCATTACCGACGGCGGAGCGACGAAACGGACAAGCCAGCTGGACGATGTGATCGCCCGCGCGCGCGCCGGCGAGCGGCTTTCGATCCCCGATATCGTCTCGCTGTTCGAAGCGGACGGGCATGATGCAGGTATCGTCGCCGACGCGGCGGATGACGTGCGGCGCGCGGCGGTGGGCGATGATGTCACCTATGTCGTGAACCGGAACATCAATTACACAAATATCTGCCTGTACAAGTGCAGCTTCTGCGCATTCTCGAAGGGCAGCACCCGGGCCGAACGCGGCCCCGCTTATCGGTTGGATCTCGATGAAGTCGGACGGCGCGCAGCCGAAGCGGTCGAGCGCGGCGCCACCGAAGTTTGCCTGCAGGGCGGCATCCATCCGGCGTATGATGGTCACACGTATCTCGACGTCCTCCGCGCCGTCCGCGAGGCTGCGCCATCGATCCACATCCACGCTTTCTCCCCATTGGAGGTGACTCACGGCGCGACCACCCTGAGTCTGCCGCTGGAGGATTATCTCGGCCAGCTTCGCCGCGCCGGGCTGTCGACGTTGCCGGGGACGGCAGCGGAGATACTCGACGATGAAATCCGGGCGATCATCTGTCCCGACAAGGTGAGCGCGAGCGAATGGCTCGAGGTCATGCGCACCGCGCATCGCGTTGGACTTAGGTCGACGGCGACCATCATGTTCGGTCACGTCGATGGCTATGTGAATTGGGCGCGCCATTTGCTGGCGATCCGGGATCTGCAGGAAGATACTGGCGGATTTACCGAATTCGTCCCGCTACCGTTCGTACACATGGAGGCGCCGATGTGGCGCAAGGGCCAGGCGCGGGCGGGGCCGAGCTTTCGCGAGGCGCTGCTAATGCATTCGGTGGCGCGTCTGGTGCTCCACCCGCTGATATCGAACATCCAGGCCAGCTGGGTAAAGCTTGGTCACGACGGGGCCGTCGCGGCCTTGCGGGCGGGTGCCAACGATTTGGGCGGCACGTTGATGGATGAATCGATCACGCGTGCTGCGGGCGGCCGGAACGGACAATTGTGCGATCCGGCGCAGATGGCGCAGCTCGCGGCGCAGGCCGGCGGCGTGGCCCGTCAGCGGACGACATTGTACCGATCCGTCGCGCCGGGCTCGGTCGCGCCAGCTGGAGCATGACATGAACGATAATGCGACGATCGCCGTCATCGGCGGTACCGGCAAGCTCGGCGCGGCCCTGGCGCGGCGGCTGGCCAAGTCGGGACGACGAGTCATCATCGGTTCGCGATCGGCGGAGAGTGCCGAACAGACTGCGCGCGAGCTGGGGTTCGGGCTGACCGGCCTGAACAACGCCGACGCCGCGTCGGCGGCGGACGTGATTATCGTCGCTGTGCCGTTCGGTGCGCAAGAGGCGACCCTGGCGGATATCGCACCATTCTGTTCCCGCAAGATCGTTGTCGACACCACGGTTCCGCTGGTGCCGCCCAAGGTCATGCGCGTGCAATTGCCCACAGAAGGCAGCGCCGCGGTCCGGGCACAATCCTTCCTGGGCGAGGATGTGACCCTGGTATCGGCGTTCCACAGCGTTGCCGCTCATAAGCTCATCACCGATCAAATCGTCGATTGCGATGTCCTGGTCTTCGGTGACGATAAGGACGCGCGTGCCGTGGTGGTCGAGCTTGCCGATGCCGTCGGCCTGCGCGGCTTGCATGGCGGAGCCCTGGCCAATTCCGCCGCCGCGGAAGCGCTGACGTCGGTGCTGATCTTCATGAACAAGACCTATAGCGTGGATGGGGCAGGGATCAGGATCACCGGCAACCTGATCGCTCCCGGCAGCTGACACCGTCGCGCTATATGATCGAGATACATCCATTGGCGTCGATCGGCGAAGTCCATTCGGGGGACGATCTAGCCGCCATGTTGGACGCGGCGCTCGCGGCGTTCGACGATCGACCTGGCGACGTGTTGGTCGTCACGCAAAAGATCGTTTCCAAGGCGGAGGGGCGGTTTGTCGACTTGGCTGCCGTCACGCCGGGCCCGGAGGCGCTGCGGATCGCCGACATCACCCGCAAAGACGCCCGCCTGGTCGAGACGGTGCTGGCCGAATCAACGGCCGTCGTGCGTGCGGCGCCGCATGTCCTGATAACGCGCCATCGCAAGGGGTACGTGATGGCGAACGCGGGCATCGACCGGTCCAATCTGGGGAGCGGCAGCGCCGATCGGGTGTTGCTGTTGCCCGAGGACGCGGATGAGTCGGCCGATCGCCTGCGGGGGGAGCTCGCCACGCGGTTCGCTCGACAGCCCGCCATTGTGATCTCGGACAGCTTCGGACGGCCGTGGCGACACGGCGTCGTATGCGTCGCGATCGGCGTCAGCGGCTTGCCGTCGTTGGTCGACAAGCGCGGCGAGCACGATCGCGACGGTCGCCTTCTGGAAGTGACCCAGATCGCAATGGGCGACATGATCGCAACTGCGGCAGGGCTGGCAACGGGCGAGGGGGCCGAAGGCATTCCGGCCGCTCTTGTCCGGGGACTGCCTCCGCCGGGTCGATCGTCGCCGGCGTCGGCACTGGTACGGCCGATCGAAGAGGATTTGTTCCGATGAGCGAACAAGTCGTCGTTTTGACGGGCGGGGTAGGGGGCGCCAAGCTCGTTCTGGGCTTGACACAAGTCATGCCACCCGCGGCGATCACGGCGATCGTGAATACGGGCGACGACTTTCGGCATCTGGGTCTTGCCGTGTCGCCGGACATCGACACGTTGCTCTACACGCTGGCGGGCAAGGCTAATCGCGAACAAGGCTGGGGACGCGAGGGCGAGACGTGGGCGTTCATGCATGCCGTCCGGTCGCTTGGGGGCGAAGACTGGTTCCAGCTGGGCGATGGCGACCTGGCGCTACATGTCCTGCGCACCGCCCGTTTGGCACAGGGCGACAGTTTGTCGCGGATCACCGCCGACTTCGCGCGCGCATGGGGCGTGGACGTCGGTATTCTGCCGATGAGCGATGATCGTGTCTCGACCCATCTGCAGACCGACGAAGGCGAACTGCCTTTCCAGAACTATTTCGTGCAGCGGCGGTGCGAGCCTGTCGTCAGCGCCGTCACGTTTCAGGGCGCGGCAGATGCAGCACCCACGCCGGCAGTGCTCGATGCGATCGGCGATCCGGATGTTCGTGCAATCATCGTTGCGCCGTCCAACCCGTATCTCAGCATCGACCCGATCCTTGCCGTACCGGGCATCCGCGTCGCTTTGCGCGCAGCGACCGCGCCCGTCATTGCCGTCTCGCCGATTATCGCCGGGCAGGCCGTGAAGGGGCCCACGGCGAAGCTGATGGCAGAGCTCGGAATAGCGGCGACGCCGGCGAGTATAGCCGAACATTACGCCGGTATGATCGATGGCCTGCTGATCGACGAGCAGGACGACGCCGTTACCTTGGCCGTACCGACCCGTTCGGCGGACACGTTGATGGTCACGCTCGCCGACCGGTCGCGCGTGGCGTCCGAAGCGTTGGCGCTCGCCGATCAGGTGCGCGGATGACGTGGACGGCGGTCATCCCGCTGAAGGGGCATGGCGAGCGCAAGACGCGGTTGGCCGAACACCTGCGGGTCGATGAGCGCCGCCAACTTACCGACGCGATGTTCGCTCATGTGCATCGCGTCCTGCAGTCGTGCCGTGAGATCGCGGAAATCATCCTGTTATCCGACGTTCAGCCAGACGGATGGACCGACGGCTTTCGACATGACGCGGGGCAAGGCCTGAACGTCGAACTCAATGCACTGGCGACGACGATCGTGCCCGCGCCGATGCTCGTCGTCCACGCCGACCTGCCGCTTATGTCGGTCGACGATTTGGCGGCGCTGTTCGCCGCCGCGGCGAGTGGCATCGCCATTGCGCCTGACCGGCATCGAACCGGGACCAATGCGATCGCGCTTGCCATGTCCGGCGGATTTAACTTCGGCTTCGGCGCCAACAGCTTCGGGCGTCATTTGACGGCTGCCGGTCCTGGCGCGCGCGTCGTCAACCGGCGCGGTTTGGCGATGGATGTCGATACGCCCGACGATTACGAAATTTATTCGAGGATCGGCGCGATGCGCGTGGCGGAGGAGTGGTCTTCGCCTAAGCGTCGACCGATGTTCCAAGCGCAGCGTTGACCAGTCCGCCGTCGACCACCAGCGTGTCGCCTACGACATAGTCCGACGCGCGGCTCGCGAGGAAGATCGCGGCGCCCGCCATGTCCTCGTCGGTGCCGATCCGGCGCATCGGGATGCGCCGCGCGACCTCGTCGCCATGGTCGCGCGCGGCCTTGTTCATCTCGCTGGCGAACGCGCCAGGAGCAAGCGAGGTGACGATAATGCCGTCCTGGATCAGTCGCGCCGCCATTCGCTTGGTCAGGTAGATCAGCGCCGATTTGGAGGCGTGATAGCTGTAGGTTTCCCACGGGTTGAGCCGCAGCCCGTCGATCGACGTGATGTTGATGACCTTCGACGGCCGGTCATGGCTCGCCTTCGCCTTCAGCATGCCGTGCAGCGCTTGCGTGAGGAAGAACGGCGACTTGACGTTAAGGTCCATCACCTTGTCCCAGCCGCTTTCCGGGAATTCCTCGAACGGCACGCCCCAGGCGGCACCGGCGTTGTTGACCAGGATGTCGAGGTGATCCTCATGTTCCGCCATTTTGGCAGCCAGCGCCTTGCAGCCATCGACCGTGGACACGTCCATCGGGATCGGGATGCAGTTCGGCCCGAGTTCCGCCGCGGTCTCCTCGCATGCCGGTGCCTTGCGCGACGAGATGTACACCTTGGCCCCTTGCGCGATGTACCCCGCCGCGATCATCTTGCCGATCCCGCGCGACCCGCCGGTGATCAGCGCGACGCGCCCTCCAAGGCTGAAGAACTTGCTCGTGTCCATGTTGCTCAATTCCTCTGTGCGGATGTCACGAACGTTGCGTCGCGCGAGGCTGATCGTCAATCGGTTCGGCAAACGAAATGGGCGCGGGTCCGCGGCGCAACGGCCAGCCCAAGCGGCGTTGGCCGGTCTGGCGAGACGCATCGAAGGGCGGTGCCGTCAGCAGCAGGATGACCGGAATGAAGGTGGCCGCCGCGCACAGCCAAAGCGTGGGACGATAGCCGCCGAGTTGCTCCGCGCCCAATGCGATGAGCACCGGGCTCAACCCGTTGGCCAACAGATAGACGCTGAACAGGACGCCATAGCGCTTTGCATAGCCATGCAGGCCGAAATAGCGGGCGTTGAGATAGCCGATCAGGTCGCCCTCGACGCCCATCGAGAATCCGATGGCGAACGCGAAAAAGGGGGCGGCAGGCATGCCGACGACGCTGAACGATGCGATGCCAGCGACGGTGACGAGCACGATGCAGGCCGCGATACGTGGCGCGAAGAAGGTGTCGACAGTCGACCCTAAGACGATCCGGCCGCTGATCATGGCCAGACCGAAGATGCCTTGAACACTTGCCGCGCCGACCGGAGACATTCCGCCGTCGGTCAGCATCGGGATGAGGTGAAAGGTGAAGCCGGTAACGCCGAGCGCCATGAAGAAGAAAATCAGTGACAGCCTGACAAAACGAGTGTCGCGGAACATGGCGACTACGGAAACCGGAACGTCGCCGGCGACGGGCGTCGCCGCTGAGTCCTTCGCGGTTCGGCGGTCTTGGCCCAGCAGAAGCCATACGACTGGAATGGCGGCGAGCACCACGAGCGCCATATAGACAAGGGCGGCTCGCCATCCGTGGCTGCCGATGACGTGCGCCAGGACCGGGGGCGCCACCGCGCCCATCAGTCCCGATCCCATCGCCGCGGCGCCCAGGGCCATCCCCCGGGCCGCGTCGAACCGCTCGTTGATGAGCCGCGAGAAGCACAGGCTGGTTGAAAACAGGCCCGTAGTGCACATCAGTATATTGATGGCGATATATTCGGGAAAATAGCCCGACATCCTCGACTGCAGGAAAAACCCCAGCGCCAGACCCAGCAGGCCGATGACGGCGATTCTCCTGACGCCGAACCGATCGACGATCGCACCTGCGACCGGAGAGAAGGGGATGACCGTCAGCACGTTGATCAAACTGACGGTCGCCATTTGGCTGCGCGACCAGCCGAAATCCTTTTGAAAGGCCGTGACGAATGCGCCGTTGATATACAATAGGATGGAGGCGCCGAACGCGAGACCGATCGCGCAGCCCAACAGCGGCCGCCAATTCTGCCGGAACTCGACGGTCATCGCTGCTTGCTTCGCTCGTTCCATCGCATCCTCCGCAACTGGCCCCGTCGTGACGCGGGTTCTCCGGAAAGCAGCGTGACATCGCGTGATATCGCGGGCCACGATCAAATTCGCGAACGCCGATGGCAGGGAAGCATGATGGCCGCGGCGCACCGATGTCCGTTCTGGATCGCCATTTGTGCGATCAACCATCGCGAATTTTCGCGTTGGTCGGACATGCCCGGCTATCTACGCTCGAGGACAAGAATGCGGAAACGGCCACGATGCCGTGGTCGAACGAACAGCGCGAGAGGGCGGCGGCATGAGATATTTGGGAATTCTATCCGTCGCCGTCTTTGTCGTCGCACTGGCCAGCGGTGGGAAGGGGGCGAGCACACCGACTCCAGCGGTCGATGTCGGCAGAAAGGCCTATGCCGACAATTGCGCGGCCTGCCACGGCGACAGCATGGGGGGTCGCTTCGCGCCGCCGCTGAAGGGATCGGCCTTCGTCGCGAAATGGGGCAAAAAGCCTGTGGACGCGCTGGCCGACTATATCCGCAAGTCGATGCCGCCCGCCAATCCGGGAAAGCTCTCGCCGGCAACCTATACCGCGCTCGCGCGCCTGCTGCGATCGGCCAACGGGCTGGCGAGCGCGTCGGGGCCGGATAAAGCCGTGGCCGCAGGCGAAACGGCAGCCACCAAGCCGGAAGGGCGCGCGCTCTCGGTAAGCGGCCTTGTCGATGACCCCTTCGTCAAGGCGCACGACGAGCGCATGCGCGCCTTGGCGGCCAGGCTGCGTCCAGTGTCGGATGACATGTTGAGCCGCCCAGCCGATGCGGACTGGCCGACATGGCGCCGGTCCCGATCCCTCAACGGGTTCACGCCGCTGTCGCAGATCGACAAGGGCAACGTGGCAAAGCTCGGCGTAGCATGGTCGCTGAGTCTGAAACCCGGCACCAACGGGTTCGAGCCCCTCGCGCAGGACGGAATCCTGTTCGTCAATGCGGGTGGCGAGATACAAGCGCTCGATGGCACGAGCGGCGACGTCGTTTGGGAGTACAGCCTGCCGATCGCGCAGGCGGCGATACCGCTGACGCAGTCGCGGGGCATGACCCTTTACAAGGGCAATTTGTATATCCCGACGTTGGACGCCCATATGCTGGCGCTCGATGCCAGAACTGGCAAGCTCTTGTGGGATCACGCCATAAAGAAGACCGCCGGCCAATCATTTATCCTTACGGGGGCTCCGACCGCCGTCAACGGCAAGATTATCCAAGGCGTGTCCGGCTGTTTCGGGCAAAGCAATCCTGGTGGTTGCTTCATCGTCGGGTTGGATGCCGGCGACGGGCGCGAACTATGGCGGTTCAACACCATCGCGCGCCCGGGCGATTCTGGCGGCAGCAGCTGGAACGGCGCACCGTTGGCAGGCCGCTTTGGAGGTTCGGTCTGGTCGGGGGGCAGTTACGACCCCGATTTGAACTTGGTCTATTTCGGCGTCGGCCAGACCTATAAGATCACGACCCTGCTCAACCTCAACCCGGCGGCCGCCGGCAGCACGCGTGATGCACTTTATACCGACAGCACATTGGCCTTGAACCCAGATACCGGGGCGCTGGTCTGGCATTACCAGCACTTGGCGGGCGACGTCTGGGATTTCGATTGGTCGTTCGAGAGAGCGTTAATCACGATGGCCGGTCCGGCTGGGCCGCGAAAAGTGATCGTGACTGCCGGGAAAATCGGCATCGTCGATGCACTAGACGCTCGCACCGGCGATTACCTGTGGTCTGCCGATCTCGGCGTTCAATCATTGATCACGGCGATTGACGCTAAAACGGGCCGGAAAACAACCGATCAGAAGCTTATTCCCGTGAAGGGCGAAATGCGCACGGTGTGCCCCAGCGCTTTGGGCGGCCGGAACTGGTTAGCGAGTGCCGTGGATCCGCAACGACGCCTAGTGTTCTATCCGTTGCTGGAAGCGTGCATGGATATCGGGCTTGAGAGTTCGGAAACTCTCGGCGACTTCAAGCTGGTAACGCGACCGAGGCCGGACTCCGACGGCAAGTTCGGTCGCGTTCTTGCGCTCGATCTGGAATCGCACAAGTTCAAATGGGTCGACCGCATGCGTGCTGCCCCCGCCAGCGCGATGCTCGCCACGTCGGGAGGGGTTGTCTTCGAGGGTAGTCGCGATCGGTGGTTTCGGGCGCGAGCCCAAGATACCGGGGACGTCCTGTGGAAGACGCGGCTCGACGACGGCCCCAATGGATTTCCCATCAGTTATGCTGCGGAGGGTCGACAGTATGTCGCTGTCGTTACAGGCGGCAACACACCATTCGATCTTGGTATTCGCGGACTGACGCCGGAGATTAGGAGCAGCCCGGGTAGCCGAACCTTGTGGGTGTTCGCGTTACCGAAGGTGGCATCAAAATGAACGCTCCGTTGGACGACGCGGCGCTCGATATGCTGTTCAGGACAGCGCGAAGTTACAATGGCTATTTAAACAAGCCGATAGACGAAGAAACGTGCCACGCCATCTGGGATCTGATGAAATGGGGCCCCACCTCAGCAAATCAGCTTCCTGCTCGCTTAGTTTGGTGTTTGTCAGATGCAGCGAAGCGCAAACTCGCCGCCTGCGTCAGCGCCCAAAACGAGCCGAAAATACTGTCGGCACCTGCGACCGTAATTCTAGCCACGGACAATCATTTTCACAACCATCTACCAAGCCTTTTCCCGCATAATCAGACTGCGAAGAGTTGGTTCGAACACGATGCTGCTTTGCGCGAAACGTCGGCCTTCCGTAACGGGACGCTTCAGGGGGCGTATTTGATCATTGCGGCTCGTGCGCTCGGCTTAGACACGGGACCGATGTCCGGATTTGACAATGCCAAGGTCGATGAGGCTTTCTTCGTAGGCAGTCCGCACATAAGGACAAATTTCATCTTGACGCTCGGATACGGCGATCCAAGCAGCATTTTTGAGCGCTTGCCGCGTCCAAAATTTAGGACGTTCAATAGGATTTGGTAAATTATTGCGATTGGGTCGCAAATGTGCGCGCTTAAGGGAGTAGGTCGGTTCGATCGCGGCAGCACCTAGCTTGTCGATGCATCTTCTTTATGATCGACTAAACCCAGGTTCATTGATCGACTGACGAAAGCCACGGCTACACCTTGCGGCTGTTCGTGACGGAGGGCCTGGATGAATTGCGTGCCTGACGCCTGATCCTCGATCAGGATCGTCTTGGATTCGTACTGGCGTGAGAGCCGGATAGGGCGCGCACCGGCAAAACCGCGCAAATCCGCGGGGCTCGAGATCGTGGTGGGCCACTATTCGACCTCTATTTGTGATTCCACCTTCTTATTCCCCTGCAAAAAAGGGGCAAGCGACCAGAGCGTGGTTCGGCGCCGACTGCGCGCACAGCCAGCCAGTCCGTCACGCGCACCTGTCACAGTGGCCATCATCCTCGGAGCGGCGCAGTTTGGTGGGTTTTGCACGGTCTGTGTAAATTTCGGAGAAAGTAAAGCGGATAGAGTATGGCCAACAAAAGGGGGCCTTCGCTGTGGCCCTTTGCTGAGTTTACACGGCGCCGCGTGGAGGGTTCAGCGGAGCATGTGCTGGTGATCGCTCCAAGAGTGCGTAAGCGGCTGCGCGGTTAGGGATTGCGCTGATATTTTTGCTGGCGGGCCGACTGATGGGTGACAGCGTTTCGCTTCTGGCGCCTCACGCCAAGGGCGACTTGCTGGATTGTGGCCTTTCCTGCCGCGACTTTAGCGCAAGAAGAAAGTGAGCACGACGAACCCCAGAATCATAAGCAGGGTCGTGACCCCATAGGCGTGGATAGCCCAAGCCTCGCGCGACACACTTTGCGACAGTTCCTCGATGAGATCGGCATGATGGTCACGAATATCGGCGAGCGCCTGGCGCCGGATATGGTCGATGAGCCGATCCAGTCCGGATTTGCCGTCCTGCAGCTCCACCGCACGACCGAGTACGCCTTCAACGCGAACCAGATCCTGGCTGGCGGCGAGGATCGCGGCGCAAAGATTTTCGGTTTGAAGCGCCACCGCGCTCATCCGATCCGCAGCGATGTTGAGCTTCGCAATGCTGCGAGTGGCGGCCTGCTCCATGTAAGTGGCAAGCCGTAGCGCGAGCGCGCGGAGTTCCTTGCCGGCCTCGCGCGAATTATCCACCACCTCGTCGGACGCGGCGATGGCCTGCAGGATATAGCCCACGAGATTTTCGTTGCCCTTGAGGATCGCGGTCAACAGGAACACCGCATCATCGTCGGCGAGCCGACGCTCGTGCGCGAAGCGCAGGATCGCCTCGACCTCGTCGCTGTGACCGTAATAGAAGCGCTCGAGGAGCTTGCGGGCGGAGACGGGCGGCATTGCCCCCCCGTTGTCTTCGGTGGTCATCAATATGCCTTGCACTCGACGTCTTCCATGCCGAGCGTGTCGGCGATGGAGCGCAACTGATCCATCCAGCTGTTGAGCCAGTTGCGGACGTTTGCGGCGTCATAGATTTTCCACGGTGCCTGCCGGTAGGTGACGGCGTCACCATAGGTGAGGCTCATCGCCTCGGCGACCGCGTTGGCGCCCGCCGCGAGCGCGGGTGCAACGATCAGCCGGCCGCCGGCCTCCTCGAACAGCTTGCGCGTGCGGCCACCGACATTGCGCCCATAGCGATCGGAGAACCCGTGGGTGTCCCACAGCCGATAGTCGGCTTCCTCGACCCCGACCGAGCTTCTGACGGCCACGTACGTCGCGTCGGGGCCGAACGTCTGGATAGCGTCCGCGACACCGCGGATCGAGGCCATGTTGGGCCCGAACGGCACGAGGATGACAGCGGTGCGATCGTTCTCGACGCAGTGACGAACTAAATCGCGGCCGGTCAAGTTCACACTTAGCCGCGAGGACTGTGTGAGCCCGCCGGCAGGGGTGTCGACCACGACCGCCCGCGCGTCCGATTCGATTGCATCGAAGATCGGCGCCGCGCCATCGCGGGCGAACAAATCCGCCTGACCAACGCCGGTCAACGGATCCTGGTCGCGCAACAGCGCGCCGCCATCGTCCCGCTGTCCCAGCCGCTGGGTGAACGTGCGGCTAAACCCGTCGGCATCGATCGCCAGCACGCCGAATGCATCGCGCCCCGTTGCGCGCAATACAGTCGTCATTCCAAGCAGTGCGGTCGACAGGCCCGCGCCACCTTTATCCTTGCTGCCGTAGAGCGCGATACGCTTGTACTTCGTCATCATAATTCTCCTCATTGATGATCAGACCTGGTCGTCGAAATTCACGGTTCTGCTGAAGCTCGCACAGTCCGTCGGGCTCGCCGCGCTGCTTTCGCTGGGGGGCGTTGCGGGACCACTGTCAGCATCAGCTGCACCAACTGGCTTCGCTGACGCCGCGTGCGATTGTGGCGACGCGGGCGATCGCGGAGGTACCGATGGGGCGATCGTCGGTCGCGGCGCAGGCGCGGGTGTGGGCAAAGTGTCGCTTTGCGCCGCGCGTTCCTCCTTCAGTCTGCCGCGATATACCCGCAGCGTGTCGGCGCTGATCTCGACCCCCATCTCGCGGAGTTGCGTGACCAGCATCGGGTCGGTCCAACCGCGAGCGTGACGATCGAGGATGAGATCGCCGAGCAGCCGGATGGCGCCCATCGTGGTAAGCAGGTTCGCTGGCGGCGTCTCGGCGTCGCGGCGTTGCTGCTCGGCCAGCGCCTGGTGCAGCGTGGCGCGGTCGATCTGCCGGCGCTTGCCGACATTCGCGGGCGGGCGAGGGGGTGGGTTAGGGTTCATTCCCACGTTTTATGTCGAGACAATCCAATTTGTAGAAAGATGTCCCATTTTGTTGTTGAAGTATGTTATACCGCTGTCATGCCGTGTCCGAAGACGCCGTTCCCCCGCGAAGCCCTGCCCGCCAAATTCGGCGAGTTCGTCATGGCGGCGCGGGAAAAGCGTAAATGGTCGCGAAGTCGCCTGGCCGCCAAAGCTGGCGTCAACCGCAAGACGATTGCCAGGCTAGAGAGCAAGAAGACGACGGCCAGCTTGCAACTTGTGCGGGCGCTGATGCGTGACGAGGTGCTGGGACCAGACCTACCATCGATCAAAGGCTGGGAACTCGACGAACCAGATCGCTGGCAGCGCGGCCCCCGCGCTCGCGCCGCGCGACTCGCATCGGATCAGACGCTAGCAGAAGTTGTGAGCAAAGCGGGGGGCAGCATCGCGTCGCTATCATCGTTCGAGCGCGGATTGCTGGCGCCGTTCGCCTTTGTCGGCCGCCGTTTCGAGGATGATGACGGTGGCGGTGTTAGCGAGCCGTACGCCAAGGCATTGGGCTTTGACGACGCTGCCGATATGGCAGCCTATCTCAAAGCGGATGACCCCCTCACGTGGCTAGGTCGCATCGCCAGGAAGTATCGCAGTCCGCTGCCCGCAGCGGCGTTGCTGCCAGTGCCGCGCATTCCAGTTTTTGACGATACCGCTGAGCTTCCGCCGTTCCCATTAGATAGGTTTTGGTAGCGCCGCGCTGCAATATGCTTCGTGGCGTTACGTTGCGTTATGTCACGTCAGGTGGTGTCGTGTGATGCCTCTCCTTGTTTCGGACAGCGGAAAATTTGACACAGGATGGGGCTTCACGCGGGGCGTGAAGCCAAGGATCGGCCGCTCGGCGCTTCGCTTCTCGCAGCCTTGTTATAGGTAGTTACGAACAGTGCGGCGCTGCTGCGCCCAGTTCCAGATCGTCATGCTGAATTGCGCAAGGTTGCGTACGCGCAACCGAACGAGAGGCGTAGACCCGCCGCTCGCCGTGGCTCGCGCGACCACGACTGCCCTATTCATCTGGAGGCGATCGAGCTGCTCCGACTGCTCACGCAACTGGTCGATCAGCTTGGCGATATCCCAGACGCCGAGCCGTGATCGCCATTCATTCAAGGCTCGGCTTGCCGTTCGCTGGGCAACGTCGTTCCGCCCGATAAATTTGTCGACCAACCCTGACCCCAACTGCAGCGCGCGGAGGGAAGGGGGCGACTGACCGACCCTGCCGTCGATCGTCGCGAGCGCTTTCCTGGCCGACTTGCCCGGGGCGGCGGGCGGTCGGGACCACATCGGCATAACGGCTTCACCGGCATAGCGCTTGGCATGCTGGATAGCCTCAGCAACGACATCCTCCATCTTCGAAGGCGATGCCACGCGCTGAACGTCAGATGTGTTTATCCCGCCAACAAAGATCGGTCGGCCGGTCTCGCGCTCGATCGGGCACCACGGACATGATCCGCGCTCGACCGCGACGTGATGATCTGACCTGTTTGAGCAGGGCGTCAGGCTCTTTGCCAATGCACCAAGCGCTTCCACCCAATCCGCTGCCGTCGGCCTTGGATAACCGCGACCTGCAAATGCCCGCTCGAAAAGCAGCCGGATTGCGCGGGGCAGGTCGTCGAGCCGCAGTGCCCCGGGTGGTGGCGTCGCCCCGACGGTGCGGAGCAGTGAATAAGCAAACTGGCCTTTGGTGATCGCCTGATCGATTTGGACTGGTCGCCCGCGAACCACGCCCGCGAATGGATGACGACCGAGCGCCAGGATTTGAAATAGGATGACGGCGAGCCCGAATGCGTCTTGATCGGTCGTACGATCGACCGTTCCGAACGCAACGCCTTGAAGTTCGGGCGACGTATACTCAGCCATGCCGACCGGGCAGCGGTGCGCACCGACCTGCAAGCTGTCAGCATCGATGAGCGTCACGGTGCCGCGCTGAGAGACGAGAAACCCGCTGCCATTGATGTCGCCGATCACCACCCCGGCAGCGTGTGCGCTTGCCACGATCTGGGCCACGTTCAGCGCGACGTGTACTAGAAATCTGTAGTCGGCCTTCGGAAAGTGCTTCCGCCGCGACGCGGTGGTGATCAGTTCGTGGATCGGCTGGTGGCCCGCAACCTGCTGCATCGTGAAGCCGGCGAAACGGCCGTCTGGGTAGCGCACGATCTCAAGCGGGAAAGTTACGTTCGAACAAGCATCGCCGAGATTGCGGACGATGATAGCGCGAACCTTGATTTCGCGCGCGGCGTCAGGCTTTAGATAGACTTTGACCGCGCGTCCCGAGCCATCGGCCACGGCGTAGATTTCGCCTTCGCCACCACGGCCGATGCGGTCTGCAAGCGGAAGGCGAGCGCCGCCGCATAAGACTACGGGCGCCGTCATCCGAAGGATGCGAGGATAAGCGTTTTGTCGTCGTCGGTGCGCGAATTCACATCGGCTGAATCCAGCCATGCAGCCAGCTTGTGCGATAGCGAGCGATCGGCGCCTACGGTGTTTGAAGCGGCCACTGCGCTGAACAGCCCGTCAAAGAACGGGCGGTGCGACGCAGAAGCGGCAAAATCCAGTGCAAGCCGTTCGAGCCCGTCGGTCAGCAGCGCGAGGCGATCGATCGGGCAGTGATTGATTACGCTGATCCGCAGGCGCGGGCTGGCGTCGGTTAAGAAGTAGGTGGTGGACGCATACTCGCCGCTGTCGGGCCAGCTCAGATCGACTAGCGCCGTGTCGCCGGCTGGTCTGGCAACGATCGCCCCGTCGCCGATGTGCGCGGTGATGGCGCTCGTCCCGTCGCTGACTGCCAACACCAGCGTGGCGGCGAACTGGCTCGGCGCACAACCGAGCCGGTCGGCCGATACGATGATCATCAGCCGGACCTCCGCTACCCAAAGCTCGATCTCAGACGGGGTCGGCATGCGGCCTTTTGCGGCGATCCAGTCGGCCGCTCGATTGGTCAGGACCCTGGCGGCGATCGCCGCACCGAGCCCGCCGTACTTCGTGCTGCCGGCGCCGTCACAGACAACAGCGATCAGATAACCGGGCTCGACCGCCAGGACGCAAAATGCATCCTGGCGGTGCTCGCCTGCCTGCGCATGCGCGGTGCCGCGCTGCGAGGCTCCCGCCCAGGTCCAGCCGGGCATGCTCAGACGATCGTGGCCCAGCCGGCGGGACCGGCCGGGTTGGTCAGCGTCACGGCCTGACCCGCGGTCGAGCGCGACACTGCCGAGAGCGAGCTCGACAGCCAGCGGAACATCGTATCGAACGCGAGCCCGCGCAGCATCACCGGTGCGCTCACCGCGATCTGTTCAAGCGTGTTGGTATCCGCACCGTCCACGCCGACTGCGAAGAACGAGAAGGAATTGCGCCGCTCGCCTTCCTCGACGCGGCGCGCGGCACGGTCCCAGCTGTCCGTGGGCGCTCCATCGCCAATCATGAAGATCCACGGCCGATAGGGCGTGATGCCGGCGCTGCGATACTGCGTCTGGCGCGCGGCGACGAGATCGATCGCGACGTTGATCGCCTCGCCCATCGGGGTGCTACCCTTCGCCTTCAACGGCTGCGGATAGAAGGCTTTGGCCGAACCGAACTCGGCCACGACATCGACCGAGTCGCCAAACGTGACGACAGCGATATCAAGGCGTTTGGAGGCCAGGCTGTCCTCGCGAACGTCCGCTGCGAACTGCTGCAGCCCAGCATTGAGGGCAGCGATGGCTTCGCCCTGCATCGATGTCGACACGTCGAGCAGCAGCACGCAGGCACAGCGCGGCTCCGGGTTGTCGGCGAACTCGATCAGATCGAATCCGGTGGGCGCAACATCCTCGCCGAACGGTACCTGCGCATAGTCATCCATCATGGTCACACCTTTCCAAGGCGGGGGCGTTGCCGAAACGACAACGACCAGCCCGCGGTCAGCAGATCGCAAGTGTGCGAAAGCCACAGGCGTGCTGCCGGTGACTGTCCACTTGCTGGTTTTAGGGATCGGTTGCCGGTGTCGACGGCGGCAACCGAAAGCGCGTCGCGTCAGGCGCGTTTATTGTCGACTCGGCCAACCAGTCGCTGCTGGATCGACAGGCGTCTCGACTCAGCGGAGAAACATCCGCGCGAACTGTGTCTCGTACTAAAAGACTGATTACAAGTACATTTGAGCGTCGAGGGTTAGCCTCGATCTCGCATCTACCCAGCGGCAATGAGCAACGATGAGTGGCTGCCTGTCTAGAACGTGTGCCATTTGGGCGTCACATCCAAACCGAGCCAACCGTCGAAGGGCTCGATGCTGGCGATAAGCGCTTCCCCAAGCGTGGGCGTAGGAATCGCCAAGGCGCTCAGCGGCCGTCCGATCAGAGCACTGCTGATGGTGTGCGGGATGTTACCGGGGCAGTTGAATTGGCACTGCGTGCGGCTGCGCTCGAAATATTGCCAAGCGATACGGTTGTTGTGGATGTGCTCGATCCTTGCCAGCAATCGACCGTAACGCCGTTCAATTCCGACGATCCGAACGCCCGTAAGCTGGCGAATCCGGCACTGATAAGTGTGGCTGGGATATAGGCGTGCCTCATGTTGCATTCGCGATCGGCGTTGAAGTGCGGCATCGACTTTTGTTGCCGTCAGCCCGCTACGCAGCAGCAAGTCTTCGAGCGGTGCAGAAATGTAACGGTTGGACATTAGGTGCTCGCGCGTCGGACCCGCTAAAGGACAGAGGCACGCAGCCCGGCCCTTTTACGACGTCGTTGATGAAAGCACTTTCCGATGTCGATGTCGGCAAATGCGAGCGCGTCGCGTCAGGCGCGGATCTTGTCGACTCGGCCAACCAGGCGCTGCTGGATCGACAGGCGTCTCGACTCAGCGGGGAAACTTCCGCACGGGCGGGGTCTCGTACCAACAGGCTGATTACAAGTACTTTTGCAGGCGTGCGCAGGTGTCGAGCCGCTACACTGCCTGACGGTCAGATAACGGACGTGCTTGGCTCGGGCTAGCTTATCGATGGGTCGGGTAGACTAAGTGAGCTTGATCCGCGCTGCCCAGTCGATTTCGCTCATTGCGGCTAAGATCGCGTCCCATGCTATGCACGAGAAATCGATCCGATGGAGCGCTTCATGCAGCGTATGAATCCGCGGCTCCGATCCGTACCGACCGCCGGTGCTGACCGGCGCATGGCCGCAGATCTGGTCAAGCGTCTTGTCGGTGATCCCCGCATCGTTGCCCTTGGCCTTGAACGCATGGCGGGTCGAATAGAACACCAGCCGTTTGTCCTCGGACACGTAGCGGTCGATGACCCGGTTGGCACGCTGGCTGGCCTCCTTGGTGCGCTTGCCGACCTTGTTTTCCTTCAGGTCGGGGAACAGCTGCGTCTGACCCAGCCGGCGTAGCGTTTCGCAATAGTCGAGAAATCCAAGGTCGATCAGCTTGCGGTGGACGGGAATCAGCCGGATCGAGCCTTCGGTCTTGACCGACTTGTTCTCGCCATCGTCATCGAACGCATATTCGTCGATGTCGAGATAGATCATGTCACCGTCCCGCTTGACGTCGGCGAGCGCGAGTTGGCCGACTTCCTCGAGTCTGGCGCCGGTCGTGATCGCGATCAGGAAGATCCAGAACAATGTGGCATCACTGATGCGCGACGCCGATGCCCAGCTCGACGGGTTGGTGAACAACGGGGCGGCGCACAGCTGCGTCAACTCGCCGTCCTGGGAACTGCGCCGCTTCTTCTTGGTCTTGCTGTAGCCGATGATGGTGATGCCGACCCCGGTGTTGGTCGCGATCCAGCGCTGCTGGAAAGCATAGGTTAGCAACGCTTGCAGCGCCCCGATCCGCTTCTTGAGCGTCTGCGGCGAGCATTTGGGCAATGATGATGCATGCTTCTTCAACCGTTCGCGGAACGGCAGCTGGCGATCGGCCCGCGGCATCGACGAGGGTAGATCCTTGGCCGCGTCGCGATAGTCGAACAGCAGGTCGGCATCGATCGTCGAAACCGCTATGTCGCCCGCGAAATCGATGAAGTCATCGACCGATGCCTCATATTCCTGCGCGCTCTGCAGGCGCGGCTGATTACCGGCCTTCCATTCGTTAAACAGTGTCTTGAGTCGCATCGTCGGGCGCAGCCGCGGCTGCGGCACGCGTGGGCGGCGATCCGCGAGGCGAGCCCGGTTGAGCTCCTCGTCGCCAGTCCGCTTGTCGTCGAGCTGCGCAAGAAACGCCTTGCCCAGTTCGTCGTCAGAGAAGCGGTCGGCGCCGGGATCGGCGGCGCGCAACCGCGTAATCGGTCCTGCGAGGGCAGGGCGCCAAAGAGGTTCGTCCTCGTGCCACCGTGCTCTGATCCAGTTATTGCCGACCTTTTCTGGATTTCCTTCGTAGCTCTCGTCGAGCATCGCGTCGTAGCGATCGCGGCTGGCGTGAACCGCCGACCAGTCGGTGTTGGCCGCGGGCCCATACGTCGCGGGCGGGAAGATGTCGTCGACCCCGGCGCTGACGCTGCCGCCGACCGTGGCATCCAACTCCATCAACGTCGCGATCAGGCGTTCGCCACCGGATAGACCAGGCTTCGTGGCCGGTGTCTCGAACCAGCGTCGGACCAGGGCGCCTGGCGTCGGCACCAACATTCCTTCTGCCATCAACCGGCGTGCTTCGGCAAGCCGCTCCTCGAACGCGGCATTCTCGCGCGCGAAGCCGATTTTAGCGATCGCCGGATCCTTGGTGCGCAGCGACACCTTCACCAAAGCCTTGCCGTCGAAGGCCGGCCGCAGGGGCTCGGGCACCCCGCGGCGGAAGTACAACACCCCGGTGCGGGGATCTTTAAATGGGGTTGCCATAACGCATTTCTTCACGTGTTTTGTACCCATCCTTTGTACTCATGGATGGTGCAAACAACGTAAATCACGCGATTTCCGGTGCTTGGCCGGAAATGGTGACCCCTACGGGACTCGAACCCGTGTTTTCGCCGTGAGAGGGCGACGTCCTAGACCGCTAGACGAAGGGGCCATCTTGCAGGTGGAGGCGGGCGCTTAGGGCCCGCCGCGCGCTGCGTCAAGCTGCAGCTTTGCGACGCTCCGCCATTTCGGTGTTCAGCATCTCGGCGAGCAGGAAAGCCAGCTCCAGGCTCTGACTGGCGTTGAGGCGCGGGTCACAGTGAGTATGGTAGCGGTCTGCCAGCGCCTGTTCCGTCACGTCGATCGCACCGCCAGTGCATTCGGTGACGTTCTGCCCGGTCATCTCCGCATGAATGCCGCCGGCGTGCGTGCCCTCCGCCCGATGGACCGCAAAGAAGCCGCGGACTTCGGCGAGAATTCGCTCGAACGGCCGCGTCTTGTAGCCAGTGGCGGCCTTCACGACGTTGCCATGCATCGGGTCGCAACTCCATACGACCGGATGCCCCTCGCGTGTCACCGCGCGAAGCAGGCGCGGGAAGGCCGCCTCGATCTTGTCATGACCGTAGCGCGTGATGAGCGTGATTCGGCCTGGCGTCCGCGCCGGATTGAGCAGATCGAGCAACCGCAACAGTGCGTCCGCCTCCAGGCTCGGTCCGCATTTCACACCGATCGGATTGCCGACACCGCGCAGGAATTCCACGTGCGCCGATCCCTCGAAGCGCGTCCTGTCTCCGATCCACAGCATATGCGCGCTGGTGTCGTACCAGTCCCCGGTCAGCGAATCCTGCCGGGTCAACGCCTGCTCATAGGGGAGCAGCAGCGCCTCATGACTGGTGTAGAATTGCGTCTGGGCAAGTTGCGGCACGGTTTCGGGATCGAGCCCGCAGGCAGCCATGAACTCCAGCGCCTCGCCGATACGGTCGGCCGTTTCGGCATATTTCGCGGCCCACGGCGACCGGCCCATGAAATCGTGCGTCCAGCGGTGAACCTGATGCAGATTCGCGTATCCGCCGCCGGCGAAGGCGCGCAGCAGATTCAGCGTCGCGGCTGATTGACTGTAGCCCTGCACCATACGCGCTGGATCGGGGATGCGCGATTCGGGGGTGAAGGCGATGTCGTTGACGTTGTCGCCGCGATAGCTCGGCAGTTCCACGCCATCGATCGTTTCGGTCGGCGCGGAACGCGGCTTGGCGAACTGGCCCGCCATACGGCCCACCTTCACCACCGGCAGTTTCGAGGCGAAGGTGAGCACCACCGCCATCTGCAGGATCACGCGGAAAGTGTCGCGAATGTTGTTCGGGTGAAATTCTGCGAAGCTTTCCGCGCAATCGCCACCCTGCAACAGGAAGCCCTTGCCCGCCGCGACGCGCCCCAGATCGGCGGTGAGGTTGCGCGCCTCGCCCGCGAAAACCAGCGGCGGATAGTTGCCAAGCTGATCCGTTGCCGCCTTCAGCGCGGCGGCGTTCGGATAATCGGGAAGCTGGCGCGCCTCATGCGAAGTCCAGCTATCGGGGGCCCAATTGGCGGCCATGGCAAACTTTCCGTCGATACAAAGAGCAATGGAGTTGCGCGCGATAGCGCCGCAACGCAACGAAGGAAAGCTCCGGCTGGGCGAAGCTACATAATGCCGGCGTAGCTGCCGCCGTCGATCAGCAGGCTTTGACCCGTTATATAGCCCGCGTGCCGGGAGCACAGGAATGCGCAGGTTGCGCCGAACTCCGCCGGATCACCGAAACGGCGCGCAGGGACGCGCTCGCGGCTTCGGCGCTCGGCTTCCGCCTCATCGACCCCCTGCGCCTGCGCGGCGAAGCGATGAACTCCCTCCAGCCGGCGCGTCGCGAACAGGCCCGGCAGCAGAAAGTTGATCGTCACGCCCGATGCGACCACCTGCCGCGCGACGCCGGCGAGGAAACCGGTGAGCCCGATCCGCGCGCCGCTGGACAGGTCGAGGCCGGGGGTGGGCGCCTTCACCGAGGCGGACGTGATGCAGACGATCCGGCCGAAGCCGCGTTCAACCATGCCGTCGATCACCTGTTGCACCATGCGGATCGGCGTTACCATGTTCGCATCAAGACCCGCGTGGATCGCGTCGCCATCGAGTTGACGGAAATCGCGCAGTGGCGGGCCGCCATTATTGTTGACGAGGATATCGACCGCGCCGGCGGCGGCGACCAGCGCCCGTTGTACATCGGCATCGGCGATATCGCCCGCGATGGCCTCCACCCGAACGCCCGTTTCGTCGCGGAGGGCCTGCGCGGTTGCGTCGAGCGCCTCAGCATCGCGACCGTTGAGCACCAGGGTGCAGCCCGCCCGCGCCAGTTCGGCGGCGCAGGCACGGCCCAACCCATGGCTGGATGCGCAGACGATCGCCGTCTTGCCTTCGAGTCCCAAGTCCATGCGCGCCCTCCCATTGTAGGGCAACGCGCATGGACTTTCTCAGCCTCGTTGTGAAGCCAGCCAGTTGCCGTGGAACCCTGGCGGAATGCGATGCGGCACACGGACGCTTGCGACTGGCGTGCCCGAAAAGTCGCGCGCATCGATGATGGCGAGATCAGTCGTTTCGTTGGGCAGATCGATTACCAGCCCTACCAGCCACCCCTCATCCTCCGCCGCATCATCATGCGCCGGCACGAACACGAATTCGCCGGGATAACGGCCCACGCCGAAATCATGCGTGTCACGGATGCCCGTCTCCAAATCGTGCTTGTAGAGCCGGGTCGCGCCAACGAAGCGCTCGTCCGGCGAATCGGGCAGCGCCATCGTGTAAGCGTAGCGATAGGGCTGGCCGAAGCGGCGTTCGTCCGGGCGCGGGAATTCCTGTGGGCTGCTGTCTATCGTGCTGCGGGCCACGCGCCGTGCGTGTGGATCGATTGTCCAGCGTTCCAGGCCCATGTTGCGCCCGTTCGGCCCCTCCGTTCCGTCTGCGAACATGGTCTCGTAGGCGCAAACGTCCATAACCACCCGACCATCTTCATCGTCATAGGCGTTTGCGACGTGGAACACGTAAGCCGGATCGACGTCGCACCAGATCACGTCCGTCGCTTCGCCGTTTCGCGGCAGCAGCCCGACACGCGCGCGATGCTCAGGGTTCCATCGGTAGGGGAAGCGATGCCCGCCGATCAGCGCCCTCATCGAGAAGGTGACGGGCAGATCGAGGATCACCGCATAGCGAGCAGTGATCGCGCAATCGTGGATCGACGGCCCGTGCTGTACCGGGATCGGCAGCTCGCGGGTCACCTTTCCATCAGCCGAGATGACGACGTGCCGGATACTGTTGGGCTCTGTCGCCTCATAGGCGATCGCGTGGTTTTCCCCGGTTAGCGGATCGAGATGCGGGTGCGCGGTGAACGAGCCTTCAAGCGTGCTATCGAATGGATTGTATGTCTGTTCGTCCAGCGTGTGGTTCAGCTCGACCGGATAGCTGCCCGCCTCCACCAATGCCCAGGTGCGACCGGCGATATCGACGACGTTGGTGTTGACCGTATCGAACCCGCCGTGTCGCGGGCCGGGCGCGGGTGTCTCGCCTAGCGCCCCAGCAACCGTTCGCGATCGTATCCAGCGATTGCGGTACCATAGCGCCTTGCCGTTCTTCAGCGCGATGCCGTGGACCATGCCGTCGCCGACGAACCAGTGATAACCAGCCGGATCGGGGCTGACCGGATTGGGACCGATCCGCAGATAGCGGCCGTCGAGCGCTTCGGGGATCGTGCCCGTTACCGGCAGATCGACCAGCGTCATCTCGCCACTGAGCGGCTGGTGGATGCCGGTGAGAAAGGGATGATCGGTTTTCGGCAGGTGCTTGCGATTGAAATCAGCCACCATTCCCACGCCCTTGGTGACAACGGAGCGGATCGCGGTTTCTACGGTTCCGGCCATGACGAGTCTCCAGTGTGAACGCCGTAAACATACGCTCAATGTAAGCGTTGTCAACATTTGGCCTGTCGCGAGTATCGAGCGGGATACGCTTTTGAATTGATTTATTCTTCACCTAGAGGGGCGTCGCGCGGCTCTGGTCGCGCACGGCGTCGTCGGGGTAATCTATCGGGCTATGACTATCCGTCGCGTCCGGCGCTCGACATCTTCGACCGTTCTGGCGACGAGATTGCAACGGCAGCGCTGACCAGACTTTTCCGGCCGGGATGGACGAACAACGTGGCTTGCCGCAGAGGGTGGAGGCGTTACCGTTGCTGTAGCCGGGAAAAAGGGGAATCGATGTCTGGGTGCCTAGCCTACCGGCCCGCGCTGCTTGTCGCGGCGAGCGTTCTGGCAAGTGTGGGCGGCGCGGCCGAAGCGCAGGGCACATGCACCGATATCGTCGCAAGCGGCGTGCATTGCGCGATCGACATGGGCCTGGCGGGCTATACCGCACCTGCCGTTCGGGCCGTGCCCACGCTGACGGGCGCGCTGGAGCCGCTCGCGGTTCCCGCCGCGCTGCGGATCGTGTCCACCTACGAAGAGCAGCAGGCTGCGCCCCCACCGGGGGAGCGTCCGCCCGTACCGGATCGTGAGGCGGGTCAGCGCGACGTTGTCGTAACCGGGCGCAGCAACTGGGAAGCACCGGATCCGCTGGCGAGCGTGAACCTCAAATCTTTCGAGGTGACGGAAGCGGTGGACAAGGCGGTGATCGGGCCCCTCGCGCTGGCCTATCGCGATGCGGTGCCCAAGCCGATCCGCGATGGCGCGCACAATTTTCTCTACAATATGCGCGAGCCGGTCGTTTTCCTGAACTTCATCCTGCAGTTGAAGATCGGGCGCGCGCTCGAAACGGTGGGGCGGTTCGCGGTCAACACCACGGTGGGGGTTGCGGGCATTTTCGACATGGCGAAGCGCAAGCCGTTCAAATGGCAGCGGCGCAGCAATGGTTTTGCCAACACCTTCGGGTTCTACGGTATCAAGCCCGGCCCGTTCCTGTTCCTGCCGATCGTCGGCCCGACCACGCCGCGCGACCTGATCGGCGGTGCGCTGGACCGGCTGATCTTCCCCTTCGTCTATGGGAAGCGGATCACGCGGCCGGCATTCGCGGTGCCGTTCGCCGTGGTCGGCGCGCTCGATCATCGGGCTGATTTCGACGATACGCTGCACCAGTTGCATGACGGCCAGTCCGATCCCTATGCCCGCTCGCGCGATTTCTACCTCCAGCGCCGCCAGAACGAGATCGACGAACTGAAGGGCAGGGGGCAGAAGAATTCCAGCCCGATGTCCGAAGCGCCGACCCGGCCAGTGACGGTGAAGAAGCGCAGCGGAGAACAGCCGGTGGAAGAGCATCCGCAACCGCCGCCCGGTGAAGCGCCGCGCTGACGCGCGTTAGCTAGGCTCTGCCGCTGCGCTTTCCATCGCGAGCGTGCCGGTTTCGCGCGTTTCCCGCATGGTCAGGTAAACGATCAGCGAGAGGCCGATCATCGCAGTGACGTACCAGTAGAAACCGTTCTCTGCGCCGATATACTTGAACCACAGCGCCACATATTCGGCCGTGCCGCCGAACAGCGTATTGGCGAGCGCATAGGGCAGCGCGACGCCCAGCGTGCGGATCTCGGCGGGGAACAGTTCCGCCTTCACCACCGCGTTGATCGAGGTATAGCCGGTCACGATCACCAGCGCTGCCATCACGAGCAGGAGGGCGTGGAGCGGGTTCGATACCGTTTCCAGCGCGTGGAACAGCGGCACGGTCGATAACGCTCCGGCGACGCCGAACGCGATCATCAGCGGTTTCCGCCCGATCCGATCGGAAAGCGCGCCCGCGACCGGCTGTAGCAGCATGTAGAAGAACAGCGCCGCCGTCATCACGCGCGATGCCGTCTGTACGGAAAAGCCAGAGGTGTTGACGAGGAACTTCTGGAGATACACGCTGTAGGTGTAGAAAGCGACCGTGCCGCCCGCCGTCAGCGCCATCACCAGCAACACTTCACGCGGGTGATCCCGGATCAGCGTCAGGCTGTTGGCGCGCGTGGTGCGCCGCTCGCCCAGACGACGAAAGGAATCGGTTTCCGACATGCCGCGACGCAACCAGAATACCGCGATCGCGAGCACGCCGCCGATCGCGAACGGGATGCGCCAGCCCCATGCGTGAAGCTGATCCTCGCGCAGCACCATCTGCAGCACGAGCAACACGCACAAGGCCACCAGCTGGCCGGCGATCAGCGTGACATATTGGAAGCTCGAGAAAAAGCCGCGATGCTTCTGCCCCGCCATCTCGCTGAGATAGACCGCGCTCGCGCCATATTCACCGCCGACCGACAAGCCCTGCATCAGCCGTGCGAGCAGCAGTATCGCCGGCGCGAGCAGCCCGATCGTCGCGAACGAAGGGGTGATCGCGATCAGTAGCGATCCAGCGCACATCAGTGTCACTGACAGGCTCAGCGCCGCGCGCCGCCCGCGACGATCCGCATACAGGCCCATCATCCACGCGCCGATCGGCCGCATCACGAAACCGACCGCGAAGATCGCCGCGGCGTTCAGCAATTGCGAGGTGCGATCGGTCGCCGGGAAAAAAGCGGGCGCGAAATACAGGGTGAAGGCGGCATAGACATACCAGTCATACCATTCGACAAGATTGCCCGCCGATCCCGCGACGATCGACCAAAGGCGCGCGCGCGCGGATCTCGGGGCTGCATCGGCGCCGGCGGCGTGATTCATGTCGTTTGGCCTTTCCGGGTCGCTATGGCGCGGGCGCGCGGCACCGAACGGTAGCGCCCCGGCGGGCACGCGCAACTGCCGCGAGGTGTCGCGCCCCTGCAAATGTGCATGCAGTCGTCGATCGATAGTGGCGCACCCGCCGCGTTCATGGGATTTCGCGCGGCATGAGCGGATTCGATCGACGCGATATCTTTGCCCAGGCGTGGCCGATCATCCTTGGCCAGGCGCTGGTGCCGCTGGTCGGGGTGGTGGATACGGCGGTGATCGGGCGTACCGGCGACGCCGCGATGCTGGCGGGTGTCGCTTTGGGGGTCACGACCGTCAGCTTGATCTTCTGGACCTTCGGCTTCCTGCGCATGGGCGTGACCGGCCTCAGCGCGCAGGCGCTGGGCGCTGGCGACGCGGCGGAATTGCGTGTGCTGCTGGTGCGGGCGCTGTTGCTCGGCATCTTGCTCGGAGCGGCGCTGCTGCTGCTTTCGCCGCTAATCGTTCCGACTGCGCTGGAACTGATGCACGTGCCAGCGGCGGCGGCGAGGGCCGCGCACGACTTTACGGCGGCGCGCCTGTTTGGTGCGCCGGCGGCGTTGGGCTTCTATGTGCTCAACGGCTGGTTGCTCGGCCTTGGGCGCACGCGGCTGGCGCTGGCGTGCCAGGTGGCGTTCAACGGCGTCAATATCGTGCTCGACGTGCTGTTCGTCGCCGGGCTGGGGCTTGGCCCGTGGGGCGCTGGCATCGGCACCTCGATCGCTGAATGGATCGCGCTGGGAAGCGGCTTGTGGGCCGCGCGGCAGGTGCTGGGATCGAGTTGGTGGCGGATTGGGCGACCAACGATATTCGCGCCGGGAGCATTCCGCCGCCTGCTGTCGGTGAACGCGGATATCATGATCCGCACTGTGGCTCTGTTGCTTCTGTTCACCTGGTTCACCCGTTCCGGCGCGCGGCTGGGCGCGGTGCCGCTTGCCGCCAATCATGTGTTGATGCAGTTCGTCAGCGTCAGCGCGTTCGTCCTCGACGGCTTCGCGTTCGTCGCCGAGGCGCGGGTTGGCGCGGCGATCGGGGCGGGATCGCGCGCCAACCTGCTGCGTGCCGCGCGGCTTACGGGTGAATTCTCGCTGGCGGGCGGCGTGTTGTTCGCTGCCGGCATCGCGGCTGGCGGCCCGTGGCTGATCGCGCTCATCACGCGCGACCCGGCGGTGCAGGCGCAAGCTATGGCGATGTTGCCATTCTGCGCGCTGGTGCCGCTGATCGGGATGCCGAGCTGGTGGCTGGATGGCATCTTCATCGGCGCGACGCGCGGGCGAGCGCTGCGAAATGCGGCGCTGCTCGCGCTGGCGCTCTATCTCGCGACCGACGCTTTGCTCCGGCGGCACGGTGTCGCCGGCGTCTGGATCGCGCTGCTGGCCAGCTATCTCTACCGCGCTGCCGCGCTCGGTGTGCGTTTCCCCCGGTTGCTGCGGGAAACGGGGAGCGACTAGACGGCGAGAGTGGGGATTAGCCGATCACGCACTTCGCGTTTGAGGAATTTGCCGCTGGCGTTGCGCGGCAGCGCTTCATCCAGCAGCCAGATGTGGCGCGGCACCTTATGCCTGGCCATCAGCACCGAGCAATGATCGCGCAGTGCATCGAGCGTGATGCTCTCGCCCTGTTTGAGCACGACCGCCGCGCCAACCTCTTCGCCCAGCCGTTCATCGGGAATGCCGAACACGCAGCATTCCGCGATCGCAGGATGCCGATAGATGCCCGCCTCCACCTCTGCGCAATAGACGTTCTCGCCGCCGCGCAGCACCATATCCTTCTTGCGATCCACGACGAAGATGAAGCCGTCCTCGTCGATCCGCGCGATATCGCCGGTATGCAGCCAGCCATCGGTGATCGTGGCGGCTGTCGCCTCGGGCCGGTTGATATAACCCTTGATGACGGCGGCGCCCTTCACCCACAATTCGCCGATCGCGCCCTGCGGCACCTCGTTCCCGTCATCATCCACGCACTTCGCCTCGAAGCTGGGCATGGGGGGCCCGGCGCTGTCGGGCTTGTCGACGAAAAAGTCCCCGGCGACGGAGGTGATGATGCCGCACGTCTCGGTCATGCCATAGCCGGTGCTGGGACGCGCGCTGCTTACCTGCGCCTCGATCTTCAGCACGAGATCGGGGGGCACCTGCGCGCCACCGCCGGATAAAGCCACCAGGCTGGAGGTGTCGGTGGCAGCGAAATCGGGGTGATTGATAAGTTCACGCGCCATCGTCGGCACACCGCTCATCGAGCTGACCCTTTCACGCTCGATCAGGCGCAGCGCCTCGCCCGCATCCCAGCGATACATCAGCACCAGCTTGCCGCCGGCCGCGGTAGTCGCATTGCTGCCGCAATTGTTGGCGGTGACGTGGAAAAGCGGCGTGGTCAGCAGCGTTACCGGCGGCGCGGGAGGTTCGGCGGGCGGCGCGATGCCGGTCGCGCGTTGCATCGCCAGCGCCGTCGATGCACCCGCGAACATGATGTTGAACAAATTGGTGAGGCAGCCGCGGTGGGTTAGCTGCGCGCCCTTGGGAAAACCGGTGGTGCCCGAGGTATAGAAGATGCAGGCGTCGTCGTCGGGATCGACCGCCGCATCGGGCATCTCGCCGCCGTGCGCCGCGACCTGGGCCCAGGTCGTGATCTGCGGCGAGGCACGCAAGGCCGAGTCCGGCACCCGCACGCCGACAAGGGTGACAGTGCCTGCAAGCTCCGGTCGCTCGTTGAAACGCGCCAGGCGTTCGGCATCAAGGAACATCACCTTTGGCCGGGAGTCGGCGAGCGCGTAGGCCATTTCCTCACCGGTCCACCACGCGTTCATGCCAACGGCGGCCACGCCGATCGATACGCATGCCCAGTAGACAAGCAACCATTCGGGATAGTTGCGCATCGCGATCGCCACGCGGTCGCCGGGACGCACCCCTTGCGCCCATAGCCATCCAGCCACCGCATTCACCCGCACGTGCGCCTCGCGATAGGTGATCCGCTCGTCCTGATAGACGAGATAGGGGCTGTCGCCGAACTGCGCGGTCGAGAGCCACATGTCGCGCACCGAATTCGGCAGGTTCTTGTACGCGCGCAGACGGTGGCCCAGAACGTCCGCCTCCACGATCTCAAACGGACCGCCAGGACCGGTTAGTTCACGACGGGCTTGCAGAAGCTCAGTATAATGCACTCTTCGATCCTCTCGCTTGGCGCGCTTCAGCCCTCGAACCCCACGAACACCGCCGTTTCGCTCACCGCCTTCCGGTTCGACACCACGGCGTTCGCGGGGAAATCATCATCCGGCCAGCCGAGCGCGATGCTCTTCAGGATCACCTGATCCTCGCGGATGCCGGCATGCTCGCGCACTACCGGGGATTGCATGATCCCCTGGCTGTTGATGACCGTGCCCAGCCCGCGCGACCATGCCGCCATCACCAATGCATTGGTCACGGCACCGCAATCGAACGGGGTATCGTCGCTTCCGTCGAGGACGCGATCATAGGTGACGATGATGCAGACCGGGGCATCGAACTGCCGGAAACCGCGCATCACCCAGTCTTGCCGAAGCGCCTGATCGTCGCGGGCGATGCCCATCGCGCCGAACAGCTGCTTGGCGACATCCACCTGCCGTTCGCGATGCGGCCCGGCAAATGGCTGGCCGGTGCGGAATTCGCGCGATTGCGGCACGCCGGCGGCCATGCGCTCGCTATTGCCCAGGCGGATGCGATCGAGCGGCGCACCGGTGATGACGTAGAAATTCCACGGCTGCGTATTCATTGACGAGGGCGCGCGGGTGGCGAGCGCGATGATCTCCTCGATCAGCGCCCTTGGCACAGGATCGGGCTTGTATCCGCGAATGCTCCGGCGACCCAGCACGACTTCGTCAAACAGCATAGCTGGCCTCCCCACGGGGCGGCGAGAGGGGCTCGGGGCCGGCCGGCGCGCGCGCACGATACGCTCCGATAGCCAGGGTGCCGCAGCGTGCTTTCATGCTCTCTCCACATTAAGTCTATTCGCTTAATTGTCGAACTGATCCGTGCTGCGCCGGTTTTTGTCAACCTCTCCGCGGCGCCCCTTTTTTTCCGGTCCGTCAGCGAGATGCTGGAAGGTTCGGCGCGCGTCATCAGGAACGGCTGAGTGCCGATCGCGATCGCCACGCCGGGCGCAGGTCGCGCCGTGACTATCCGCATCAGGATATCCTGCCATCGCGCGCGCAGAATCTGACGCGTCGCACCAACAATCCGAACGAGAAAGCGGCGCGTGGGATCGGGATCACGTGGGTGCGGACACTGACGCATCCGATGACGTGGCGCGGATGCGGGACACGTAGCGGGAGGGCTGACCACGCCGGAACGCGGGCCGAAGGTGATCGTCGCCCAATCGGAAGGTATGCTCGCCAAGCAGCGCCGCGTGAAGCCGCTGCTGGCACAGCCCCTGCCGAGGGCAAGCGCGTGGCACGCGAGCGGTTCGGCGTCGGTCCGGCCCCTGCACGGGGACCATGCCTGCATCCGCCTGTCCGGTTGACCTTCGGTTTAGATCAAGCCTGATGCCCAGCTGCGGCGGGCGCTTGTCCGTTCTCAACCGATGCGGAGCATCGCGTCCAGCACCTACGAAGTCGCGTGCGACCACCAAGCGTTACCAGCGACAAAGCTAGTTTTCACGGATGTGCTGCTGCTTGGGGCACAACGCGCGAACTGGACGATGGGTGTTGCTTCCGCTCGATATTACCGTCGAAGGCCTTGTTCTCCAGGCTGACGAAACCGTCGCGGTTCGGCATACGGATCCGCGCGAGGCTTCGCGCATCCAGCCTGGCGTCGGCGGCGACGATGCCATCGATGGAAAGCAGATAGGCTACGAGGGCGTAAACCTCGCGGTCTTTCAGGGACTGTGGTGCGGTGAGGGGCATCGCGCGGCGGATATAGTCGAACAGAGTGGGCGCGTAGGGCCAGTAGCTGGCAATGGTCTTTATCGGCTTCGGGCCGGTGAGCGTATCGATTCCGCCAGTCAGCCGGTCGGCTACTCCACCACGCCCTGCCGGGCCGTGGCATGCGGCGCATTTCTGATTGAAGATTGCCCTGCCTTCAGCGACGGATCCCGTGCCGGCCGGCAGGCCAGTGCCATCCCCGGCGACGGTGATCTCCATCCGGTGGATCACCTCTTCGGAGGCCGGGCGCCCACGTTCTTGATCGCCGATGATCGACGGGAACCTGCCGAGCGAGAGCAATGCGGCGCCGGCCAGGATACCGCCGATAATGACGACCTGTTTAGGCATAGACGTTCATGACCTTGCCCGTCGGATCGACGCGCCAACTCTGCACCGCGTTGCTGTGATAACCTTGACCGCCGCCATATTTGGCGAGCCATAGATCACGCCGGGGCTGCACGGCGCCGGTTTCGTCCGTCGCGCGGCTCATCAGGGTCGCGGGATTGCCGGCCCAGCGCCACGGCATAACAAACCGCGTCAGCGCGTGCGGCAACGCTGCGCCCTCAAGTGCGGCCTCCGCCCAGCTTGCGCCACCATCGGCCGATACCTCAACCTTCCGTATCCGGCCGCGACCCGACCAAGCGAGACCGCTGATCTCGTAATAGCCCGGTCCCGGCACATCGAGCCCGAACGAAGGATGGAGAATGATCGATTTGACGCCCATCCTGAGTGAGAACATGTCGGCCTTACCGTCGGCTCGCAGATCGGTATATTTCGACGTCTCCTCCCGCGAAAAGGCAGGCCCTGCCATCAGCTTCAGGCGCCTGAGCCATTTGATCGAGGCGTTGCCCTCAATCCCGGGCAACAGCAGCCGCATTGGAAAGCCCTGCGCCGGCTCGATCGGTTGACCGTTCTGGAACAGCGCGATCATGGCGTCGTCGAGCGCAATCGACAGCGGAATGCTGCGCGTCATCCCCGCCGCATCGGCGCCCTCCGCCTGTATCCAGCGCGCGCCGGGCGCAATGCCTACCTCGTCGAGCAGCGTCGACAGCTTCACGCCGGACCATTCGGAGCACGATAATAGCCCATTGAGCTGGCCGGCGCTGGCCTGCAATGGCTCCGCCGCACCAAGTCCGCCGCTATTACCCGAGCACTCGATGAACAGGATGCGCGTTTCGCGGCGGTAGCGCAGCAAATCCTCGTAGCGAAACAGCAAGGGTTTGCGCGCCAGTCCGTGGATGAGCAGTTCGTGAGCTGCCGGATCGATTGCTGGAATGCCGTTGTGATGGCGCTCGAAGTGCAGGCCGTTCGGTGTGATCGTCCCCTTCAGCAACTGAAGCGGCGTGCGCGACGAACCGGTGCCGGCAAATGGCAGGTCCGGCACGATGCGCTGGAGCCCATCTGGCGATCGATCACGCCCATCGAACCCTGAAAGCGGTGCGCCGGGCGTGAGCATCGACAGGGGCGATCGCGTGCTGACCGCGGCATGGACGCCCGTAATCAGCCCACCGATAGCCGCCGCGCCGCCAACGAGCAGCGCGCGCCGGTGGAGCAGCCCGCCCCCGGCGACACGCTCTTCAGATTCCTCCCGCAACAGTTCGGCTTCCGGTCATACCTGCGCGGCGCGGGCCAGTTCGCGCTCCACTTGCGAAGGCGTATCGCGCAAGAGCGGCAGAAGCTGATCGCCCTGACGCCCGATTTCCGAAAGATAGGGCGTATCGGACAGAACGAAGTGGTCGATTCCGAGCGCTCGGTATTTATTGAGCGAGTTGGCAACGTCCTGTGCCGATCCGACCAGCCAGGTCGTGCCCGCGCCCCCGCCGCCGTAACGGCCGGGCGCCGTATAGAGATTGTCGTCGAGCACTTCGCCGCGCGAGTGAAGGTCGAGCAATCGCTGCTGACCGACTGCTTTGGATCGGCGATGCTCGTCCACCTGGCCATGCTTGGCGGCCATTTCGTCGACCTTGGCTTCAGCGTCGTTCCAGGCTTGCTCGGTTGTGTCGCGCACCAGCGTCGTAATGCGCAGCCCAAACTGGAGTGGCGGAAGGTCTCGATCCAGGTCGCGGCTCAGCGACTTCAGCCGCGCGATGCGTTCGGCGACGCCATCCAGTGGTTCGCCCCAGAACAGCTGTACATCAGCCTCGGTCGCCGCGACGCGCTCGGCCGCTTCGGACGCGCCACCAAAATAGAGCCGGGGGTGAAGGCGATCACCGCGCGGGGTGATGCGCGGCGCCACGGTCGAGTTGGTAACGCTGAAATGCTCGCTGTCGAACGTCACATCCGTTTCGGTCCACAACCGGCGCACCAGACGCATGAAATCCTTGGTGCGGCCATAGCGATGCGCCTGATCGCCTTCACTGTCGCCATAAGCCGCCAGATTGTCCTGGCCCGAGACGATGTTGATTCGCACGCGGCCTTCGCTCAACTGATCGAGCGTGGCGGCAGCGGAGGCGAAGTTCGCCGGGCGCCAATATCCCGGCCGGATCGCGATCAGCGGTTCAAAGGTTCTGGTTCGCGCGGTGATCGCGGTCGCCACGGTGAAAGTGTCGGGGCGGCCCCAGCTGGTGCCAAGCAGCGCGCCCTTCCAGCCATGCTCCTCGAGCGCCACGGCATGGCGCGTCAACGTGTCGAGGCTGCTCGGATCGCCGTCGATGACGTCGCCGCGATGGCCGCCCTCGATCTGGTTGGGGATATACCACAGGAACTCGGTTGGGTTCGACATGGGATTACTCCGTCACTTGCGTATGGGTGGTAATGGCTATTCGAGGCGGAAGCCGAGACGGTGGAGGACGTCGCGCAGCACATGCCGTCCGGCGAGCGAATCGATCCCGCGCACGCGCTGGCTGGCCTGCTGGGACCAGTCGCGCTCGGGCATGTGCTGCTCGCGCTGGAAACTTCGCAGCCGCGCATCGTAGCCAACCGGCAGGCGGGGGCCGCCTTCGAGCGAGCCATAGCGCTCGCGAAACAGCACGGCTTTCTGCGGCAGACGCGGCTTTACCGACGCGCGCGCTGCGGGATCGGGATAGCCAATCGTCAGACCGAACAGCGCGAACGACCGCGGTGGCAGGCCAAGCTCGGCGGCGACCTCAGCGGGGTGATTGCGGATACCGCCGATGTAGCAGCCGCCAAGGCCGATCGACTCCAGCGCGACGACGGCATTTTGTGCGGCGAGCGAAGTGTCGACCGCAGCGAGCAGGAAGCTTTCAAGGAAGTGCAGACCATCAGTGGGCGTTCCCAGTTCCTCGCCGATCTGGCTCAGGCGGTGATGATCGACGATCCAAGCCAAAAGCAGCGGCGCCTCGATGATCTGCTTCTGATTTCCGGCCAGCGCGGCGAGCCGTGCCTTGCGCTCCGGATCCTCGACCGCGACAACGCTCCACGGCTGGAGATTGGATGAGGTGGCAGCCGACTGTGCCGCCGCCGTCAGTAGCTCTATCGTGCCGGACGGCACAGGATCGGGCAGAAAAGCTCGCACCGATCGGTGGGCAAATATGGTGTCGAGCGTCTCGTTCCAGCCGTGCGGAAGGTCGAGTGGCTCGCGGTAGCGATCGTAGAGGCGCTGGCCGAGGCGCGCGTCCATATCGTCCGAAGGATGCGCGTCGGCTCCCGGCCGGCTTAACATCTTGGTCACGTCACCCATTTTGTCCTCCGAGAAATCGAGCGGTGTCGCCGTCGTCCTGACCATCGGCGGGTTCATTCCCGACACCGAGCAATCGGTGGAGCAGATCGCGCAATTCTGTAGTCCGACGATGCCGCGCGATCGCGTTTTCGGGCAGGTCTATGGCCAGATCGGCGGCGATCCGGCCGTTCTCGAGCACCAGTACACGGTCGGCGAGCAGGATCGCCTCATCGATGTCATGCGTCACCAGCAATACGGCCGGCGCGTGCACCGTGATCAGCCGGCGCAGCAACGTGTGCATTTGGATGCGGGTAAGCGCATCGAGCGCGCCAAAGGGTTCGTCGGCCAGCAGGAGTTTAGGCTCACGCACCAAAGCGCGGGCCAGTGCGACGCGCTGCTGCTCGCCGCCCGAGAGTTCGTGCGGCCATGCGCGTTCTCTTCCGGCCAGGCCGACCTCGGCCAGCGCTTCAATGCCGCGGTCACGCCGGCCGGATATCCCCAGCAGCACGTTGTCGAGTATGCGCATCCACGGCAGCAAGCGCGCGTCCTGGAAAATCACGGCGCTACGCCCGGGCAGCCGGATCTCTCCGGTGCCAGCCGCTTCGTGATCGATTTCAGCCAGTGCGCGTAGCAGGGTGCTCTTGCCCGAACCGCTTCGACCGAGCAGCGCGACGAACTCGCCCTGCGCGATGTCGAGATCGATCCCGTCGAGCACACCCTTCAGCGTGAAGGTGCGGACGAGCGCGCGCACCTGCACTGCGGGAAAATCGACATCGGCGGTCATCGGCCGAGCGTCCTGCGCCAGCCTAGCAGGCGTCGCTCCAGCTGCCGCACCAGCGCGTCCGATCCGAAGCCGAGCAATGCATATACGACCAGGCCGACCAGCATCACATCGGTCTGCGCGTAATTGCGTGCGAGCGTGACCATATAGCCAATGCCGCTCGTCGCATTGAGCTGCTCGACCACGACCAGCGCCAGCCATGACGAGGTAACGCTGAATCGCAGTCCGGTCAGAAACCCGGGCAGTGCGCCGGGAACGACGATATAACGCAGGAATTGCCAGCGGCTCAGCCGCAGGGTTTCGGCCAATTCGACATGACGGATGTCGATTGCGCGCAGCGCATTGTGCGTGTTGATATAGACTGGAAAGAAGACGGCAGTCGCGATCAGCGTGATCTTCATCGTCTCGCCGATGCCGAGCCACAGGATCATAAACGGGATCAGGGCGAGGATCGGCACGCCGCGCTTGATCTGCACCAATCCGTCGATAACGTAGCCTCCAAGCAGCGACAGGCCGGAGATCAGGGCCAGCGTCACGCCGACTGCCACGCCAAAAGCCAGGCCGGTCATCGCGCGCCAGGCGGAGATCGACAGATTTTCCTGCAGTCGGCCGTCGCGGATCAGGTCGATTGCAGTGGTGACTGCGGCCCATGGCGGCGGAAGAATACGTGGATCGAGCCAGCCGGTCGCGGACAGGACCGACCAGTAGAGCAGAAGTAGACCCGGCCCCAGCAACACGCCGAAGCGCGCTGGCGTACCGGGGCTGAGGCGCTGCTTGGGCGCGGCAAGGCGATGCCGCGGGCGGAGCGGCGTCGCCGCCTCGGAGAACGGTCCGTGCAACCCTTCGGGATAGGCGTTCATGAGCGATGTCCTTCAGCCGAGGCGGCCGCATCTCCGGCAATGGTTTCGAAGCGGCGATCGAACAGGGTCGCGGCGTCGAGCCGCGGGTGCTTGGTTTCGGGGCCAAGCGTATCGATCGCGGATTGCTCGTAAGCGATCGCGCCGGCCCAGTTGCGCGGTACGGAAACGTTGGCGATATAGCCGGCAAGAACGCGCGCGTCGGCGATCGGCAAGCCACGCTTCCCGGCATAATAGCCGCGCGCCAGCTCTTCTGGGTGTGCGTTGATCCACGCCTGACCCAGCCCCCAATAATGGGCAAAGATGCGAAGCGCCGCCGCCTTGCCGGGATCGGCGAGCGCGGCTTCCGGGACATAGATAGTGCCGCCGTCATCGCGGAACGGTGGGTGCTTGATCACGCGCGCACCGCGCGCGCCATAGTCGCGGACGTAGCGCTGAGCGACGAGATCGGCGCGGATCGGCGCGGCATCCACCGCGCCCGATACCAAAGCGTTGGTGTAAACATCGCCGCCGATGCTTGATGGCAATTCGACGAGCGTCACCTGATCGCGCGGTATGCCTACGGCCTTCAGGGTCTCAATGACGATCTGGGCCTGAACCTGGCTGGGACTGAAGGCGATGCGCTTACCACGCAGATCCGCAAGTGTGCGGATCTTCGCCTCCGGCGCGATACCCAGCACATAGGCTTGGCGGCTGTCGCGGTCGGCATATTCACGGAAGGCGATGATCCGTACCGGTATGCCCGTCCACACGGCGTGGATTGGCGGCACGCTGGCCCCGAAGCCGACATCCAAGACGCCTGCATGAAAAGCTTCGGTAACGTCCGGACCGCCGGTGATCTCGGCCCATTCAATGCGGAACGGGAGTTTCCTGTCCCATCCATTATGTTCGAAAACCCACCGCGTCACCGGATCGCCGACCCGCAGCACGACGCCCGGCGGAACTTGCTCGGGTAGCGCAGCGGTCAGCGGCAGGCCGGCCTTGGCCTCGCCGGTGTGACGCACTGGCGCAAACGCGACAAGTGCGGCGATCGACCCGGCCACGACGGTGGCCAGCGTTGCGGAACCCCTGGGCCAGCGAGACGCGGGCGTCGGCATCAGGCGAGGGCAGGCTCTGCCGGCACAGATTTCATCTGTTCGGCCGGATACCGGTCGCCGACGGTGGCGCCGCGCGGGAATGCGGCCTCCAACTCTTCGATCGTGCCTTCGTCGAGGCGGATATCACCTGCCGCCCAATTGTCCTCCAGGTGGGCGATGTGGCGGGTGCCCGGGATCGGCACAACGCCTTTCGACAACACCCAGGCGAGGCTGACCTGCGCAGGGGTCACGCGGAGCCGCTCCGCGACATCCTCGATGGTTCGGCGTCGCAGGCTGTTCGCCGCGACTGCGTTTTCGGTGAAGCGTGGGTGGATGTTGCGGCGGTCGTTCGCTTCCACCGGCCCGGCACCTGCAAGGAACCCGCGACCGAGCGGGCTATAGGCGACGAAGCCGATGCCGAGCTCGCGCGTCGTCGGCAGGATCTCGACCTCGACGTCGCGCGTCCACAGCGAATATTCGCTCTGCAAGGCGGTCAGCGAGGCGACGGCATGGGCGGCGCGTAATTGTGCGGCGCTGGCCTCGGAAACGCCGATACCGCCGATCTTGCCCTCGTCTCGCAGGCGGGCGAGTTGGTCGACTGATTCCTCGATCGGCGTGTCGGGGTCGACGCGGTGGAGATAATAAAGGTCGATGTGGTCGACATTAAGCCGCTTGAGGCTGGCCTCTACGGCTTCGCGCGCCGTCACGTGCTTACCGTCGCGCAGATGTGTAAATTTGCTGGCTATGACCAGACCGTCGCGACGACCTGCAATCGCGCGCCCGAGCAACTCCTCGTTATGCCCATTGCCATAGCCGGTCGCGGTATCGAAGAAGGTTATGCCTAGGTCGATCGCGCGATGCAGCGTGCGGATCGAGTCCGCCTCGTTCGCCTGCCCATAGACGTGCGACAAACCCATAGCGCCAAACCCTTGCGCGCTGACGCCCAGTTTTCCGATGGTTGCCACGTCCGTTTCTCCTTCCCCCCGATGTTGGATCGGTCCTGGAATTGCCGCGATGCAGAAAAACTAAACTCGCGCTCACATTTGCTACTTATCCGATAGGAATAATCTTGATTAGTAAGTCATACTGAATTGATGGGAATTACGTAAGGGGGATTTCGATGGTCCGTTCGCTGTTTGAGCGCGTACTTCTGGCAACCGTATCCACGCTCGCGCTGCCAGCCGCCGCCTGGGCGCAGGAGGGGCCAAGCGCCGAAGCGAGACCGGCGGATGATGGAGACCATCAGCGCGAAGTGCTCGTCACGGCGCGGCGGCGCGCGGAGAACATCAAAGACGTACCGATTTCATTGCAGGCCATCAGTGGCGAGACACTTGAGCGCAAAGGTACGATCGATCTGCAGAGCCTGATCGATCAGACGCCCGGGCTGAATTCGACCGGCGGGAACCCGCGCAACTTCTCGGTGACGATCCGCGGCATAGGCTATGCGCCGACCGCGGCCGATGGGCTGGACAACGCGATCGGCGTCTATTTCGACGGCGTCTACCAAGCCCGTCCTGGGCAGGTGCTCCAGGATCTGGTTGATGTACAGAGCTTTGAGGTCCTGCGTGGCCCGCAAGGCACCTTGTTCGGTCGCAACGCCGCCGCCGGCGCGCTGAATATTACTTTCAACAAGCCCAGCTTCACGCCCAGCCAGACTTTCGAAGTGTCCTATGGCCGCTACAATTTTGCGCAGGCCAAGGCGATTCTGACCGGCCCGCTTAGCGACAACATCGCTTATCGCACCGTGGCGTATGGCACGCGCGCCGATGGCTGGATCGCCACACCGTTTCGGCCTGCCTTCGCCAGCGCGGCCGCACAGAAAGGCATCTTCGCGCCGACGGCGACGACCGACGACAAGACTGCAGGAACGGGACGCTGGGGCATCCGTCAGCAGTTCCTGATCGAGGCCGGCAAACTCAAGGTGAATATCTCCGGCGATCTGAACGTGGAGGATGACAGCTCATCGGGCTTCAGCTCGGGCGGCGGGATCAGCGAGATCTTTGGCCCCGGTAATTGGGGGATAAACACCACGGCGGCACAACAGGCGCGCGTCACGGTGGCGCGAAATGCGCTGAGCCAGTTGGCTAATTTCGGTGGTGTGCAGAACTGGAATCTGGCGGTCGATCCGCGCGTCAACATCACGAACAATTATAATCACATGCATACCACAAACGCCGGGGTGGCGATCACGGCCGACTATGACTTGAGCTGGGCGACGCTGACCTCGATCACGGCATGGCGGCGCTGGTCGTTCGATCCGCCGCAGGACAGCGATAGCTCGCCGGTCGACATCTATAACAATATGGCGATCAGCAAGAGCAACCAGTTCAGTCAGGAAATTCGGCTGACGTCGAAGCGCAAAGGGCCGATCGAGTGGCAGGCCGGCGCGTTCCTTTATTATTCAAAACTCGACGATCACTATGTGATCCACCAGTTCGGCGCCGACGTAATTCCCTGGTACAACGCCTATAACACCCTGGCAGGGACCGCGAACTTCGTACCCATTCCGCTTTCGTTCCGATCACAGCTGACCGGCAAGCAGATCATTGAAGATACGCGTGTGGAGAATCGCAACATTGCGGCATACGGTCAGGCGACCTGGCATATCACCGAGGCTTTGGATCTGACCGGTGGGCTGCGTTACACCTACGATCGCAAGAACGGCAGCAGCCCGGTGGATACCAGCCAGCTGCCGACATCACTCCCGGTCGGCATCACCAATGCACAGCTCAACGCATTCTACAATGCGATCGACGCCGTGCAGCGAAACGCTGGTGTTTCATATACGCTGCCGGGCTATCCTACGGCGGTCGCCGCAACCGGCTATCCGCTCAACATCCGGACGTCGAACGACAATCTGTCGTACACGGCCAGCCTGTCCTATAAGCTTACGCCCGATGTCACTACTTATATCGCCTACGCCACCGGCTTTCAGGCCGGCGGGCTCGATCTCAACAATCGCTCGCTCAATCCGACCGCGCCGCCCGTACAGCCAACCACGACCAGCAATATCGAAGCGGGAGTGAAGGCATCGCTGCTCGATCATCGTCTGACGCTCTCACTGGCCGCCTATCAGGAAAAGCTCGAGGGATTTCAGACGTCGATTTCATTCACGCTCCCCAACGGCACGCCACAACGCGGCGCTACCAATGTGGGCGATATTCGCGCGCGCGGCGTCGAATGGAGCGTCGCCGCCAATTTCGGCGCTGGCCTCCGGCTGACGTTCGATGGAAACTACAACGACGCCATCTATACTCGGGCTCCGTCGCTGCCCGCGCCAGCAGAACTTAGTTATAACGGCATCGCCAATATCGACGCCAAGGGGCAGCGTGCACCCTATTCGCCCAAATGGGCGCTGTCGGTTACGCCGTCCTGGGATGCCAGAATCGGCTCGAGAACGACATTCTACAGCTACGCGCAATATTCCTACACAAGCTCATATGGCACCGGCGTCACACAGTCGATTTACACCCAAGTGCCGAATCAGTTTAATCTCAATCTGCGTGCGGGTTTGCGGCTGGATGACGACAAATATGACATCTCGCTATTCGCAAACAACGCCACCAACGAGCGCAACATCATTTCGCAGGCGTTGTTGGCTGCACCTTCAGGCGCCGGCGTGACCGCGTACCTCGGGCGGACGATCAACTATAACCAGCCGGCTCGCTATGGCATCACCTTCAGGGCCAAACTCTAGAGAACCGGCTTGGGCTCAAGTCCGCCGAATGCCCGTCCATAACGTGATCGGCGGAGTAGCCCAGCGGCGTTGGCTGAATCGGACGCGGCGGCGGATGAGCATCAGTAAATCAAACGCGTTGGCGCTGGCGAAATCGTCGGCGCCAATCGACCGGTGATTCAGCAACAGGTTCGGGCCGTCCGCTTCCTGCCCGAACTCACGGATCGATCTCGCGACCAAGCGTTGTTTGACATCGCCACCGGTGCAGATCCCAAGCGCTGCGGTTTGTGAAAGCGGCGAGCAGACGCTCGGTTCTGGCTGCGCACGGTCAGTTTTTTCGGTCAAGCACCATCCCGAGGGTGCCATCGATCCAGGTATCCTTGTCGGCAATGATAGCCTGGATGGGAAGGGCGGCAGTTTGGACGGCAAGTCCGGGGAGTTTCTTCACCGCAGTGGCGATTGCGAGAAACTCCACCAGGTTGCCGCGATCCGTGGTGGCGAGGGAGGTGCGCTCGAGCGATTATCACTTATCGCGCGCGATCGCCGCGTTCCGCCATGACAAGAGTATGATCCAAACGGGGCACCCGCGATGCCGTCTGGCTCATCGAGGCGGAGCGTTCCCGATGCTTTCTTGAATCAGCGCCGCTTTGCTGAAATCATGAAATGCTTCCTCTAAATCGGCTATCTATCTTGGGAGCTGAAGCCCGGGGCATGGAAGCGCCAGTCGATTTAAACTGCCTGTCGCGGCGGTCGCAAAGCGTCGAACACCATTTCCCGAACATCCACGCGCGCCCTGAGCCTGGCACAAAGCAGCGCCGTTCCGCTGATCTTTCGCTGCACGAAGAGCGTGTCGATGGGTGGGAGGTGCCATGTGGCGCGATCGGCTGCTATCTCCATGCCCTGCTCGCGCAGCACGCCGATGAAAGCGCGATCGCCAAAGTCGAAGGGCCCCTCGCGATTAAGCTCGGAAAGTATGATGTCGACCATCCTGTCAACCAGGGCAGCATGTCGCGAGACCGCGTCGATACCAAGAAATCCAGCCGCGACGGCGGCGTCTCGCACAGCCGCGCGATCCCCTGACAACCCGGCACCAAGCAGCGCGCGATAGCCATCCCGCGTGGCCGCGCTCACTTCTCGTGTGGCACCGAAATCCAGCAGGATGAGCCGGCCGCTCGCGGCTTCGTAACGATAGTTGGCGAAGTTTGGATCAGTTTGCATCAGCCCGAACTCGAACAGCTCGCGTAACACCAGGGCGATTAGTGAACGCGCGGCGGCGTCACGGATCGTCTGCTCCTCACTGACGAGCGATTCGATCGAAACACCCTGGGCAAACGTCATTGCCAGCACATCGCTGTTGGTGAACGCGCGATCGACTGCCGGCACGAGATAGCCAGGGCTGTCTGCAAGCAGTGCGCCGAAGCGATCGAGCTGGTTAGCCTCACGCAAATAGTCCGCCTCCTCATGCAGCTGGCGCTTGGCCTCTGCAAGCAGGGGGCCGATGTCGAGCGTCTTGGGCAGCACGCCGGAAAGGCGAAGCAGCGTCGCAACATTGTCGACGTCGGCGTCGATGCTCGCCCGAACGCCCGGATACTGGACCTTGATCGCGAGGTCGCGCCGATCAGGCGTCACGGCCCGATGCACTTGCCCGATCGAGGCTGCGGCGATCGGCGTCGCGTCGAACCTGGAAAAGCGCCGCCGCCAGTCTTTGCCCCATTCCCTGGCTAACACCTGCTGCAACTGCGCCGGGGGCATGTGATGCGCGCGGTCGCGTAGTCGCGCCATGATCTGCGTGAGCTCGGCGGGCAGAAAATCGCCCGCGTCCATTGAGATCATCTGACCCAGTTTCATCGCGGCGCCGCGCAGGTGCGACAACTGCTCCGCGACCCGACCGACATTCGCCGGAGTCAGCAGCAAGTCGCTCATCCTGGGCCGCTGACCGCCGGCCAGCCGCCTCGCACTCTCCGCAAGCACTCCTCCGGCGACACCGCCGGCGATCTTGCCGAACGCGCCAAGGCGGGAGAGCCGCCCGCTCGGCACCGGACGACCGCGTCGATCACGTTCTCCCGTCATGCGAACGTCCTTCGATTACCAAAGCCGGCTGCCAGCAACGCCCTTGAAAGGGCCGGTGACCTTGCTGGTGATCCAGCCACCGTAGAAGCCGCCTGCCTGTGGCACGACCGTTTCACCATCGACGGAACAGCGGTCGAACGGCCCTGCATAGAAAGCGACGTGATCCCTGAGAATTTGAAATTGCGGGGTCGGGCGGTGATAGCTCCAGCCGATCCGCGAGAGAACCTCACTGCCTACGATCACGTCCCAATAGGTCGCGGTTCCCTTCCACTCGCAGAATGACGAACCTTCGGCTTGCAGCAATATTCCTGGGAGTATGTCAGTGCGCGGGATGTAGTAGCTGGGCGGGTGGCTCGTCTCCAAGGTGCGGATGGCTGCTCGCGTATCAGCGATCACCAGACCCGCATGTTCGATCATGATGTGCGCCGCGGTTGGTTCGGCGATAGCAGGTCGTGGGAACGACCAGACGCTTTCCTGACCGGGCATGATGGGGTCCGGGACGGGCCTCATGGGTTTCCGCGCAGTCGGCAGTTCATGACGGTATAACGCCGCAGCGCGTTTATCGAGCCATGCGGGCAAAATCATCGCCCGTCGGCTTCGAGCCTCCAGAGCAGGCATTCAAGCTGACGGCGTGACCTCCCCAAAAGCTGTCATCCAAGGGCTTATCGACGACGTCCCCGGACCGCCGACCCGGCTATCCCGGTCTTGACGGTCGGAGCGCATCAGGCGCCGTCGGGCCATTGAAGCGGAGCGGGGTTCACTCGGTAATGATATCGCGGATGCGGCCCGCGAGTGCATCCATCGCGAATGGTTTGGTCAGGAGGTGCATGCCGGGTTCGAGTTGGCCATTGCCGATCACCGCATTCTCGGCGTAGCCGGTGATGAACAGCACCTTCAAGTCGGGGCGTTCGACCCGCGCGGCGTCGGCGAGTTGGCGGCCGTTCATCCCCTTGGGCAATCCGACATCGGTTACGAGCAATTGTATGCCCGGCAGTGACCGCAATAGCGTCAGCCCGGCGGGGCCGTCGCCAGCCTCGATCGCGTTATACCCCAGTTCGGCCAGCGTATCGAGGATCAGCGCGCGGATCGCGGGTTCGTCGTCGACGACCAATACGGTCTCACCGACCAAGGACGGTGGCGGCGGCGCATGGTCGGGCGATTCCGGCTCCGCTTGGTCGGGCGAATGCACACGCGGGAAATAAAGGCACATCGTCGTGCCTTGTCCCACTTCGGAATAAATCCTCACCTGGCCGCCTGACTGCCGCACGAAACCGTAGATCATCGAAAGACCAAGTCCGGTGCCTTCGCCAAGCGGCTTGGTGGTGAAGAACGGGTCGAACGCGCGTTCGATAGTCTCCGCCGACATCCCGATGCCGGTGTCGGTGACGCAGAGCGAGACATATTGACCGGGCGGCAAGTCGCGCTCGCGCGCGCCGGAGAAATCGAGCCATTTGTTTGCGGTCTCGATCGTGATCCGCCCGCCGTCGGGCATTGCGTCCCGCGCGTTGATGCACAGGTTGAGCAGCGCATTCTCAAGCTGATTGGCATCAACCAACGTGGTCCACAATCCGCCCGCGCCGACCATCTCGATCTCGACCTGCGGACCGACCGAACGCCGCAGGAATTCCTCTAGATTGGCGATCAGGCGATTGATGTCGGCCGGCCGCGGATCGAGCGTCTGGCGGCGTGAGAAGGCGAGCAGGCGGTGCGTCAACGCCGCGGCGCGCTTGGCCGCGGTGCGCGCCATTTCGACATATTTTCCAATTTCTCCCGACCGCCCCTGCTTGATGCGCATCTCGATCAGTTCCAGACCGCCCGAAATGCCGGTCAGCAGGTTGTTGAAATCATGCGCCAGCCCGCCGGTCAGCTGGCCGACCGCCTCCATCTTCTGCGCCTGCCGGAGTTGCTCCTGCGCTGCCTCTAGCTGGAGTTGCGCCTCCTTCTCTAAGGTGACGTGACGGCCACTGGCGTAGACCCGATCACCTTCGGCTGACGCGACCCAAGACACCCACCGATGTGAGCCGTCCTTGTGCAAAACCCTGTTCTCATACTGACGCAGCACGTCGGCCTTCGCGAGCTCATGCGCAGCGTCACTTGATGCCTGGTCATCAGGATGACTGAGCGCGGCATAGTTGCGGCCGACAACTTCATCGGGCTGCCAGCCGAGCACCGTGGTCCAGGCCGGATTGACCGATAGGAAGGTGCCGTCGGAAGCGACCACGGCGAGCAAATCCTGCGAGTTCTGCCAGGTTCGGTCTCGCTCGCGCGTCCGTTCTTCGACTTGGTGCTCCAGCGACGCCGCCAGCTTGGCCAGCGCGGTCTCGGCATTGCGCCGCTCGATTGCCGCCTGTGTCCGGTCGGCAACGTCGCGCACGAACGCCAAGTCGTTGGCAGTCCATTGCCGCACGCTCTTGTTGTTGAGATAGAGCAACGCGACGAAGTCGCCATGATCCACTACTGGCATGTTGACGAACGCAAGGGCATGGATCGCCTCGAGCCCATCGGCGCCCGCTGCCGTGCGCGGATCGAGACGGGCGTCGGCAATCGCGACCACTTCGCCACGTTTCAGGTTTTCGATGTATGAGCCGTAGTCTCGAAAATGCAGCACCCCGGCGATTGTGGTTGTCCCCGGGCTGTTCCAGTCGCGGTCGATCGTGATTGTCTCGTCGATTCGATCGATAAGGCCGTAGCCCGCGCGGTTCACGCCCAATGTCGTGCCAATGATCTGCGCGGCGAGATACGACATGTCGGCAGGGTCAGTCATCTGGCGCAAACCGTCGCTGAGCGCGATCAAGCCGGCCTGATGGTTCTGCGTACGGCGCCGCGCCGTGATGTCCTGCGATACGCCTACAATCCGGATGGGCCGATCGCGGGCATCGGTTTCGACCTTGCCGTTGACCTGAACCCAGTGAAGCGACCCGTCCGGCCACAGGCAGCGATACTCGATGTCATAGTCGCCGCCGGTCGATATCGACCGTTCGACGGCCTCGCGCATCCGGTCGCTGTCGTCGGGATGGACCGACGCGCGCAGTTCGTCATAAGTGAAGGGTTCGTCGGGCGTGCGCCCATAATGCGCCTTGCAATCGTCCGATGCGAATATCGTGTTGGTCTTCAGCTCCATCGTCCACGCAGCGAGCCCACCCGCCGACAGCGCTACGCGCAGCCGATCCTGCCCGGCGCGAATATCCTCGAGTCGGGTACGCGCCTCATATTGCCGCAACCGAGCGCGCCGCGCTGCGCGGGCCAGGCTGATGAGCGTCGTTGGATGAAACGGGCGTTCGAGGAAAGTGACGTTGCCCAGCGTCTCGAGCAGCCGCACCGCGCCGGGATTACGCTCCAGCCCGCCGCCGCGCGCGGTGAGCAAGATAAACGGAAAATCTGACCACTCGGCCTGTTCGGCGATGAACGCGGCCAGATCGCGCAGGTCGGCGCCGCGCAGCGTTTCCTCAGTGACGATCGCAAACCCCGCTCCGTCGCGCAGCGCTTTCACGAAGGACGGAATGTCGGGGACGGTCGCCGCCTCCATCCTGGCCTCGTGCAGTATCGACTTCGCCACCGCGGCGTCGCGGCCATGTGGCGCCAGGATCAGCGCGCCCTCTGCGATAGTTCGGTTCAAGCGCCGTTACGCTTTTTTCGTGTCGAGCAGCCCGGCATTGTCCTCGCCGACCAGTGTGGGCACCCCGCGCAGCACGCCCTGGAACCCGGTAAGCGGTTCGCCCAAAGTGATCCCGTTGCCACCGATCATAAACTCCCGGATCGTGTCCTCGTGCGATCCCGTCCGCTTCTTAACGATCGAAATCGCGCGACGGACCCGTCCAAGCGCTTCGAAATAGCGCAGCAGGACGACGGTGTCGGCAAGGTAGGTGACGTCGACCGGCGACTTCATGTCGCCGACCAGCCCGTGCTGTGCCACGGTCAGGAAGGTCGTTGCTCCCTGGCGGTTCAGATATTGCAGCAATTCGTGCATGTGCAGGATCAGCGCCTGTTCCTCGGGCATGGCTGCCTGATAGCCGTTGAGACTGTCGATCACGACGGTGCGCGCGCCGTGCTTTTCGACGCCGACGCGTACCCGCTCGGAAAATTCGCCGGGGGTCAATTCGGCGGCATCGATCTGCTCGATGACCAGCTTCTTGCTGTCGACCATGTGCTGCAGGTCGATTCCCAGCGCCTTGGACCGTTCGAACAGCAGGCCAAGCTCCTCGTCGAAGATAAACATCGCCGCGCTCTCGCCCCGCGCCGTCGCCGCTTGCACGAAGCTAAGCGTCAGCAGCGATTTGCCGGTTCCCGCAGGGCCGAGGATCAGATTGCTCGCGCCGCGTTCGAATCCGCCGCCGAGCAACTGGTTGAGCGGCGCATTGTCGATCGACACGGTTTCGCGCGTGAAACGGCCGTGATGCTCCGCCGAAACCAGGCGCGGGAACACCCGCACGCCGCCGGTGTCGATCACGAAGTCGTGATAACCACCGCGATATTTGCGTCCGCGATATTTGAGCACCCGCATCCGCCGGCGCTCGGCGCCGTAATTGGGCGACAATTCCTCCAGCCTGATCACCGCGTGGGCGACGCTGTGCACAGTCTTGTCCATCACATCGGCGGTCAGGTCGTCGAGCATCATTACGGTCGCGTCATTGTGCGAGAAATAGTGCTTGAGCGCGAGGATCTGACGGCGATAACGCAGCGAACTCTGCGCGAGCAGCCTGATTTCGGACAGGCTGTCGAGTACCACACGCGCGGGCTTCAGCCGCTCGAACACTTCGAAGATGCGCTTGGTCGTTTCACCGAGTTCGAGGTCGGACGAATAAAGCAAGCTCTGCTGCTGTTCGTCGTTGAGCAGGCTTTCGGGCGGGACCAATTCGAACACTTCGAAGCCTTTGGGAAAGGTCCAGCCATGCGACGTTGCGCCGTCCCGCAACTCCTCTTCGGTTTCAGACAGAGTAATGTAGAGCACGGTTTCGCCCGCCGCCGCGCCAGCCATCAGGAATTGGGTGGCGATTGTGGTCTTCCCCGTGCCAGGGCTGCCTTCGACGAGAAATAATCGGCCGTTCGCCAATCCACCCGCCAGTATTTCATCCAGCCCAACTACGCCGGTTGCGCAATTCCCCATCGTCGCTCCGCAAATTGCCGATCCCAAGAGTAACAGGAATACGTCCGATGCAACTTAACGTGGATCAATGCGCGGGTGTCGATTTGATCCGCTACAGACAGTCAGCATCTTGACGTCACTGCCGCGCAGCCGAAACGGGCGAAGTGATGGTCAGCCGGCTCGAACGATCCCGCGAGAGCATGAGTTGGTCGTCGCTGGGCTTGTAGAGGATCTTCCTGTCAACGCGCCATCCCGAGACCTGAAAGTCCGCGCAGATCTTCCTCCGCAACGCTAGGCGCAGTGATTTATCGACACTGTGGTGGTGATGCCCGATACACGATCGCCGAGCGTCTCAAGCCATTGGATACAGCCGCTGCCGGCGATCACGATCAGCAGAAGCCCAGGGTGCCTTCGCTTGACCGGGAGTGGTGCCCCACAAAGGCCAAAGATGGGCACTCAAATCATTGGAGAATTTCCGTTCGGCTCGTTTGAATTGGCTCTCATGAAGTCGGGCCGGGCTGATAACAGCCTTTCTGATGGATTACGGCCCGGCTGCTTTGGAGCGCCAAATCAACGTAAGCGGCCTTTCGTTCAGGCTCGGTTGGTCGGCAGCACTGCGCCATAATTGCAGACGTCGAGCGCGCGATCTGTGAATTTTGGAAGCGGACGCAACGCGGTCGACGGATAATGATTATTGGCCAATCCGCGACCCATGCTAAAGTGTTGTATGGCCAATGCCAACGAACAGCCGGAGGTGTATCCAGACGATGCGGATCCCCGCATCCGGTGCTTCGAACGCCCCGTGGACGATGAAGCTTTTGACAGATCGTTCACCGCGTTAATGGGTCGGCTCCAAGAAAAAACGCGCCAGACGTTCGTCAGCGAGCACAACGTGCTGCGAATGAACCATGGAAGTAATTGGGTCCATTCGGCACGCGATCCGGAACCCGATACGACGATGCATTCCATCTCGGCAGAATGGACGATACCGTTCAAGGACATTGCCGATAACGATCTCAGTCTGATCGGTCGAACAATCTTCCCCATCAGCGAGGAGATGGACAGGCAGTTCGCGCAAAACATGTATGGTGTAGTGGGGGCGGCAGCGCAGAGGGTCGGCAACGTCGTCGATGGGAAGACCGCCGGATCGTTCGCTCAGTCGATGCTGGAGATGTTCCGCAAGCTCGAACTTGGGGTTGATCGCGATGGTAACGTCAGCATGCCCCAAATGCACGTCGGCCCCGAACTCTACGCCCGTCTTAGCGAGGAAATGAGCAAGGTGCCCCCCGAGCTCAGCGCCGAGATCGAGCGCGTGAAGGCAGAGAAAATCAAGGACGCGCTGGACCGCGAAGCCGAGCGCAAGGGAAAGTTCAAGCGGGCTGCGGATGAGTGGACGTGCCCTGCTGGCGATCGGGTGCAACGCCTACGACCATCTCGATAGCCTCACCTGCGCGGAGGCGGATGCCGACGCCCTCTTCAAACTTCTGATCGAACCGGGCATCGGCGACTACGATGCGGCGCGGTCGCGCCTGCTCCTGTCGCCGACGCTTCAAGACGTTCGCGGCGCGTTCGCAACCATGCTTTTCGAAGGCGAGGCGCTGGATACGCTGACCATCACCTTCGCGGGCCATGGCGCGGCAAGCAGCGGCAGCTTCTACATGGCATTGCGGGATACGCGAGTGAATGGCCTTTCCGCCACCGCGCTGTCGCTCGCCGACCTGTTCCGGATGATCGCGGAAGCCGCTCCGAAACAGACGTATCTGGTGATCGACGCATGCCAATCCGGCGGTCTCATCTCGGATCTTAACGTGATCCTCAAATCGGAGGTTATGGGCGAGTTCGGCACACCCGGCGTCACCCTGCTGGCAACCGCGGCATCCAACGAGACCGCGGCTGAGACCGGCGGCCACGGTATCGGCACTGCGGCGTTGCTTGATTGCATCCGGGGCGACGTGTTCCTGCAGGATGGCAACCCCGCACTTGACCTCGTCGAGATCGGCCGCGCGGTGTCGGAACGCGTCGGGGCCACCGGCGCACAGACGCCGGTGGTCTGGGGTCTCAACCTCTACGGCCCGTCCAGCTTCTGCAAAAATCCGCATGCCGGCACGGGAGACGCCCCTTTGCGCAGCGTGTTGGCCGGGTGGCCGGACGCCGACACGGCCGCCGCGATCCGCGCGGGGTTGCCGCGATTTTGGGAACCCTATGTTTCGGTCCCGACGCGGTGGGATCCGCGCCAGTTCCTCGATCGGGTCGCGCCGATGATGGATGCTCTCAAGGACGAACCGGCCGTTCTGCTCAACCTCATCCAACGCGTATCGGAGACCTTCGCCGCGCGCGCTCGGGCATCGCAGGATCGGTTCCGCGAGATCGAGGTCAGGGCGGCGTGCGCCGTAGCACTTCTGCCGTTCTGCGACGAGCACGCGGTCATTCGGAGTCTCTCCGCCCAGTGCATCGAGATAGCCGAACTGGTCGAACTAGCCATCGGCGACGTCGTCGATGCCGTGGACGCCTATCGATACGCGCTCGTCACCGGCGGCCTTGGCGATCTCTACCAATTGCCGATCCGCCTGTCGAAACTGATCGGGTGGGCGGGATTCACGGTTCACACGCATCGCGTCATGGGTCGGGATACGGATCCGGCCGCAGACAGTCTCGCTTCGCTCTTCGATCGCATCTTCGACACCTATTCGCTCTCGCTCGTGGCGATGAGTGATTGCCAGGCACCCTACGTCATGTCGGCGATGACGGCGTGCGCGGCGGCGGGGATGACCGATGCCGCCGAACGGATTCTGGGACACATGTTCGCATCGACGGTCGCCTGCGCAGGACGGGTCGCGCGGTGCGATCTCGATGGCTCGAAGACACTGGCCTATCTGGTCGCGCGGGGAAACCAGCCGAAGCAGCTGACCGCCGAGATGGCCGCGCAACCGACCGAACTGGTCCTCGCGTTGCTGCGCCTCTCCAGCCTGTTCGACCTGGCCGAAGAGTTCGACGCCTCACTCAGTGATCTCGACCACCTCGCGCTGAACGCCTACCTCGCTGACGACTACCGGCAGTTCGGCCAGGATCACATCATTGGCGGCACGAACGCAGTGTTCGTGATCGGCCATGACTTCTGGACGATCGCGGGGCTGGAGGCGGCGTGGCCGAGCCTTCCGGCTCCCGATCAACCGGCGGTAGCGATGACGGCCCTGCTGGCAAGCCTGCTGCTCCCCGACAGATCGCCCTGGTTCCTTCTGTCAGCGCCGTCGCGGATCGAGGTTCAGACCCGCCAAGCTATCTGAACTGCGGCCCGCCGCCGATCGTCCCGATGAAGGCGATGTAGCACCGCACAAGGGTGGCCGAGTTGACGGTGGACCATCGTGCTCAGGCACTGCAGTATGTCGGAATGAAGATCGATCGACCGCAGAACGTAGTAACGACTCACGCGTGCGCGCACGCCGTCGTGACTGTCGCGGCGCGGCTGGTCGCGGCGGAATGAATTCCCGTCGCTCGTCGTGGGCGGCGTGATGGCACTCGCGCCGAACGACACCGTCCCGCTGGATCGCCGCTTCGAGCGAGCGACTACCTCCGACTCCGCCGAATACTGGGCGGAGGCGCTGGCGGACAAGCCGCGGAATTGGGAATGGCTGCGTGAGCGCTCTCGCGTCGTGGCGCTTCTGGCCCAGGCGGGGTCGGGCAAGACCGTCGAGTTCATGCGGCAGGTGGACCAAGTCCGCAGCGCGAACCGGGACGCATTCTTCTTCCGGGTCGAACGGCTCTGCTCGGGGCCTTTTGAGGGCGCGCACGAAACGCCCGACTGCAGGGCCCGCTTCGAGGAATGGGTGAAGGCCAACCGTCCGGCGGAATTTTTCCTCGACGCCGTCGATGAGGCGAAGCTTCCACAGGCGCGGACAGCCCGCCCACTGCGGGATGCGCTCCGTGCGCTGAGCTTCGCGCTCGGACCGCACTTCGGTCGGATCTCGATCTTCGTGTCGTGCCGGAGTTCCGAATGGTTCGACGACGTCGAGCAGAAGGCTTTGGACGAATTGGCCGCCGCGATGAGCGCGGCGCGGACCGATCCCGATCCGATCTCCGTGTTCAACGCCACCTTCGCGCCGCTGGACGGCACTCGCGTACGCCTGCTGGCGCAAGACCGCGGGGGCGATGACGCCATCGCCTTGCTTAGAGAAAGCGAGGCGATCGCCGACATCGTGACGCCCCTCGACGCGATCCTCTATCTCGACACCTATCTCGAGTTCGAAGGCACGCCCGACCTCGCGGCGCGGTTCTCGTCACGCGGCGGGCTGCTCGACACCTCGGTCCGCCGCCGCCTGACCGAGCAGGGCGGAGAGACGCGTCGGTCGCAGCTGGACCTCAGCACGGGTCTCAGGGCAGCCCGATTTCTCGCCTTTGCCACGATCGTCGCGCAGACGATGGATATTGCCGTGGGGGCGGCGAGGAAGGACTGCGTCGATCCCCAGGAACTGCTGGCGGGCGGACACGCTGCCCTGTCGCCGGACGGCATCCGTCAGCTGCTGGCCTGTCCATTGTTCGTCCCGGCCGGGCAGACAAGGGTCCGCTTCTATCGTCGCGAAGCCCGGGACCTGCTGGCCGCGCAGTGGCTGCGCGACCGCATCGACGAGGGCGCGTCGGCGCTGTCGATCACGGATCGCTTCATCAAGAGCGCCTTCGGCGAACCGCGAGTGCCGATCGTCTACGGCAGCATGCTCGCCTGGCTCGCCTCCTATGATCCGACCACGCTCCGCAGGATGATCAAGGCGGCGCCGCATTGGATCATCGAGGGCGGCGATCCGAGAAGCCTAGCGCTGGAGGACCGGGTGGCGGCGCTGGAGCAGCACTTCCGACTGGGTCCGGGACGCTTCCACGGCGAGTTCATGTTCGAGGTCGGCGAGTTGCGCCGGTTCGCGCGACCCGAAGTCGAAGACGCCATCGTCGAGCATCTCGCAGTTCCGCCCGTTGGCGACCTGTTCGACCATCTCATGCAGATGGCCGAGGCGGGCCGCTACGCGTCCGCGGCACCGAAGTTGGTGTCAATGCTCTGTGACTTCTCGCGCAGTTCGGGCGATCGGATGTTCGCGATGCGGGCACTGCTCGCCTGCGGCGGGAGCGACGACCTTGGCACGGTGGCCAAGCACTTCATCTCCACCGGCGGTCCCACCGTCTCGGGCGAGGAGGCATTCGGCAGGAGCCGCAACGATCACTTCCTGCTCGATCTGGTCACCTCCGCCTATCCGAACGCGATCGGCGTCGCCGACGCGCTAACGCTACTGAGCCAGATCCATGGCAAGGATTACAGCCACGAAGCGAAGTCGGTCGCCCGCTGGCTGGCCACAAGCGCGCCATCGGCCGACCTCGCGGACTGGCTGGTCGGCCTGGACCGGCTCTGCTTCGATGCACCCGATCCGGACTATAGTCCATTTGGGCACGCCATGCCGAAGATGCACCGTCGGGCGACTGTCCTGCTGCGCGGGCTGCTCGAGATCACCGCCCGGTATCTCGCGGAGACTTCCCAGTTCGACATCGAACGCGATCTGCTCATCTACGATCGCGTCCGCCACGCGAACAACCTGGGTGCGTCGTTCTCGATGTCGCGCCGCGGTTCGCCCGTTCCTGCGGCGTTGACCTCGAACGCCGAATTTCGCCACGCGCTCTTTGAACGGCTGGCGACCAACGAGAGGCATAAGCATACCGCCTTCGCCTATATCGAGCACATCGACTGGTCGGTCTACCGCGCGGGCGCGGATCGGGCTGACCTGCGATGGTTCCTGGAACGCTATGGTCAGAGCGACCGGGAGGAACGACGCGACTACGCCCAGTCTGCCGTCTTCGTCGCCGATCGCTTCACCAAGGCGGACCGGATCAAGGCACGGCTGACCATCGCGTGGGTGGCGACGAAAGATGGCAAGCGCGACTGGTCCGTCGTCAGGCAGGTGACGACCGACCCGCTGCTAGCGCCGTGGCGCCGATACCGCGCACGCCGATCCTGGAGGAGATACGATCCGGACGCAGGGGCCCGCGCATTCTTTAACCGGATGTCGGCCGCGATCCGCCTTCGCCTGGACATATGGCGCAGCTGGGCATCGCTGCGCCGAGGCACCGCTTCCACATTGCTCACCAGCCTCGTTCTGGGCGAGCGCTACGATCCGCCTTTGGAAGCCGATCTCGTCAAACGCTTCGGCGAGCGCCTGGGCGCGGTGCTGATCGACGGTGCGCGCGCATACGCGCGCACCTATCGGCCCGTCGATCGCGGGCGGCGAGTCCTCGGAACCGACATCCTCGCGCAGGCCGGCTTCAAGTACGCATGGAAAGCGGATCGGTCGATGCCTGGCGTCGACCCCACCGCGGCGATGCGGGCGGCGCTTCTATTCGCGACCGACTGGCCGGACTGGGCAACCGGGTTGGCGCTCGCAAACCTGGGGGCGTGGAAGGAGCTGGTCACGCCGCTTCTGGCCGACGAGATCGCCTCGGCAACCAACAGCGAAGCGGGATCATACAGCCGGTTCCTCTCCATCGTCTCTCACCTGGACGAGGAGATCAGGACGCCTCTATCCGCACCGCTGTTCGCCGCCATCGCGTCATTGCGCGTGATAGATGGCATCGACATCGAGCGGATCGTCGGGATCCTGCGTGCCGACCCTAAGATCGAGGAGCTGCTCCCCGCCTTCGCGGCGCGGCACGCGCGCGAGGCATGGCATGAGGGCTCGGTCAGACGCGCACTGAACTGGCTACCCTTCTGGGCAGAGAAGGACGAAGGTGCTCTCCGCTCGCTGCTCGGCTGGATGACGCTCGATGCGTCGATCGTCGCCGACGGGCTCGGCATCTACTTCCGGCTGTTCGACAAGGAGTCCAAGGCCGCGCCCGCGTCGCTCGACATCCGCTACCGCTTCGCCGACCTAGCCTACTCCCATGTCGCACCCAGCGACGACCCTAAGATGAAGGAAGGGCCGCATTCGGTGGGCGAGCGCGACAATCTCCAGCACCTGCGCAGCAGCATCGGAGAACTGCTGAGCGCCGACTTCGATACTGCTGAGCGCGATGCACTGGAGCGACTGCTCGAAGCGCATGTCGTCCCGGTATCGTCCGAATGGGCCGATCGCTGGCGCCACCGCTATGGTCAGCAGGCGGTAAAGCCGCGCCCCTGGTCGCACGCCACGATAATCGGAATGGGTAGCGATCTCGCCGAAGCCCCCGCGTCCGGCGATGAACTCCTCGCGCGGGTCAGCGCGATGGTCGCGGACTTGGAGGAGGAACTCGCGACCGCGGAGTTCGATCGCCGGGGTCTCTTCCCGATCACCATCCTAGAATCGGACTTCCGGGCCTGGCTGGGCCATGCGCTGGACAGCCGGCGGCGGCCCTGGTTCTCGATCGTGCAGGAAGCCGAGACGTCCAGCGCGACCCGAACCGACCTCCGCATCGAACTGCGCGGCACCGGCGACGCAATCGTCGTGATCGAGATTAAGCTGTTGCACGGCTGGAAATATGAGGAGCTGCTCGACAAGTGCCGTTCGCAGCTGGTGGACCAGTATCTCCTCACGCCGCGCGTCAGGCACGGCATTATCTGATCGTCGATCTCGGGCAGAAGGCGAAGGGGGCAATGCCGGACGGCTCCACGCCGACCTGCGAGGACATCGCCACGATGCTCAACGCGACGTCTGCCGACATCGCGGCAAAGACCGGAGCGATCGTGAAGGCGCAGACCTTCCGGATCGCGCCCAGCAAACGCAATCGTCGTCGGGACCAGTCTCAGGCCACGTCACCTAAGCAAGGCCCCATTGCCAAGCACGCAAGCTGAGCTAACGCCCCAAGTCGATTGGCCGGTAGAGAGCCTGAGTATCAGCTTTTGGTTTTTGCGGCTTCGGGCTATTGGCTGAACATAGGCGTGCTTTCCTAGAATCGACAGCCGAAGCCCGCCTGACGACAAGCGGCGCACTCGGCAGCTCGTCACCTGAACGAGCGACCGCCTTCGGGCAGCGTCTAACCGGCGGCGAACGCCCGACATTGGGTCTCAGTTGCCAAGGTAGCCACCGGCCCATTGTCGCGGGACGCCGGCGCCAAGGAAAACAGCTGCCGCACTCCAATCGTCCGGAGAGACACGCGGTTACCCGCGCAGCTTGGCTGCCCATTCGACTTCCTTCCCAACCTTGGCGACGGCAGCGTCATCATGATTCACGGCAAAGCCGCTGCTGAAGCTGTAGATCGATCCGCTGCCATATCGCGACGGGACGGTGATCTTAACACTGCGACGGACGAATGACCCGCCCAGATGCTCGATCACCTGCCTTATTAGTCGGCCAGTGTATTTCTTCATCTCATCGGTGAACGCAGTATCACCTAGCAGGGCGGCAAGAAACGGCTCCAAGGCGACGACAGGTGGGCGAGACGGCGCAGCAAGGACAGCGCCAATGAGGAGCGCGGTCCCGGTCCGGGAAACGATGAAGTCATGGATCGTCTGCCCTGTCGCGGACGCGAATACCGCGGCGTGCGACCTCGGATAGAAGAACAGCATCGCCATATTGGGGTCTCTCCGCTGCGCCGTTTGATCCAGCGCGAACGGCCTGTCGCCTGATCGCATTTTCCCTCCGTTCTCATGGGATCGGTAGATCGCGACGCCAATTGCAGCAAGACGGCATATACGCCGTCTTGGAAGCCATTGGTCTGGCAAAGACGATGCGGCTACCTGATGCGGCCGCCAACAACGGAGGCTCGGAAATGGCTCACAACACGCAGTTCGCCCTGATCGACAAGGAGGGCAAGGATCGCTTCCCGGCAATCATCAAGGGGACGTATCAGATCGGCAAGGAACGGAGGCGCCTGCCCAACGACATCGAGACTTTCGCGCGCGCGATCCTGCTGGAGGGAGAGGATGGCCGTTTCGTTCGAGCAGACGGCACCAAGCCAGGTGTCTTAAGGTTCATCAGCAAGCGTGACCTTGAAGCGGTCGCGTATCGACTGGATCCGCAGATCGCCAGCAGGCTAGGCGTCCCGGCGTTTGGAACTCGATAACAAATACCGCACCGTCGGTGGGCGTCACCTTTCCGCTCATCGATGGGGAATGGGGCCGTGTCGTATGCGCACGGCCACCATTTTGTTTGGCGTATATGAGCGCCAAACGACATCCTTCTCCGCCATCCCTTGGCGTGCCGACCGCTTATCGCACTACTCCGAAGCGATTGGTCCGGCACATGAACGAATGACCGAAGCTGGGAAGTCCGATTGAGCCCCGAGCGGCCGCATGTGCGCATTCTTGCCAGACGGAGCCTGCGAAGGCTGTCAGCCAATCGCAAACCGATGCTCAGGTATGACGTCGAGAAGGTAGAAGGCCCGATGCGGGTCGCTCGCGGAACCGTGATGAGCGCCCAAGTGGCGCCCGCCTCGCTTCTCAAGGAATTCTCGGGACGCCTTGATGGCCTTCCACGGGTCTGAATTATTAGCGCTGCCATCGGCCAACACGGCGTCGCGGTAAAAGTCGAGCAGCCCAACTTGGCGGTTGACCGACAAGGGGGGCAGCTTTCCGTCGGGATAGGCGGGCAGCGGCTGCAGGATGGTCATCGCCGACGCCTTCCCGGCGATCACCGCATCGATCATGGCGGGCAATTGCTGCTCGGCCTGGATCAGGCGGCGGATGGCGACGCTCATGGCGGCCAATGGCGAGAGGCCGTACCAGCCGGTGGCATAGGCCTTGGCCTCGACATTCCGGGTGCGCGGCGTTGCCGTGCGGTCCAGCAACGGATCGGCGCGAAGCTGGGCGGCAATCCGCTGCATCATGGCGGCGAGGTCCGTCAGCGACACCCTGGTGTCGACGTTCCGATCAGCGCGTCCAACGTGTTTGGCGGTGCGTCGGATGATGGGGTCGGCGTGCTGGGTCAGCGACATGTTGACGCCCGACCAGGCCGGCTGGATCTCGCGCTGGCGCCATTCGCCCGAGCCGAAGAACAGGTCGAGCACCTTGTCGAGCGCGATCCGGCGGTCGCGCAGGTCGTTGAGCGAACCCTCGAGCGAGCGATTAGCCGGAAGCAGGTGCCCATAGTCCGGTGCTTTGGTCAGCCGTGCGACGACCAACTGGACGTCATGGGCGCACCAGATCATCGCCTGCCCGACGAGCAGGTCGCGCAGGCGCCTCCTCGCGTCAGTCGTCATCTCGCTCTGCTGGAGATGGCGGATGACTGAGCCGAAACGTCCGCCGACGAGCGCGGTGTAAAGACCTCGCTCTTCGCCACGCAGCTGCCAAAGGCGGCCGACATGGTCATCGAAGCCGCGTTCGGGCGACCGACCTCCGAACCAGTCACCGACCAATTCACAGGGTTCGAAATCTCGCCCGGTGGCCACCATCATGCGCCGCAGGAAGCAATCGAGATCCTCCCTGGTCGCCGGGATGAGCTCCAGTGGGACCACAGCTTCCTTGGTGTCGAGGATCGCCGGCGGCAGGGTGCGGATGTCGATGGTCGACGGGCTGAAGAGGAGCCGGTCGAACTGGTCCTCGCCGATGCCACCGGCGTAGATCCGTTCGTGCATGTCGCGGACCAGGCCCACGGGATCACCGTCGCTCGCCATGAGGCCAAGGAGCAGGTTCGGCACATCCGTCTTGCGCCCGTTGGCCGCGATGTGGTTTCGATAGGCCGCCGTCACAGGGCACGCTGCGCCGCGTCGATGCGGCCCTTCAGTTCGTCAGCCGCCTGGGCGAGCTTTCCGCCTAGCGCGGCCATGTGCGAATAGGCTTCGATGCCGATACGGCCTGCTTCCACCTCGGCGTTATAGCGTGCGACCGCCTTGTCATACTCCTCGGCGAGCCGCCTGTACGCGGCGAGATCGTCGTCGATCGTGGTCATGTCATCCATGGTCGTACTCCAGGTTGGGCGGGAGCGAAGGCTCGCGCCAGAAAGTCGGGTTGCCGTTGTGCAGGCGGAGCCATTCGAAGGCCTCGCCGCGGGTCTTGAGATTGGGGTCGGGGACGGCGAGCAGCTCGCAGAGCGTGGCGACGAGCCCCCTTTGGCCGACGCTGATCGGTCGCGTCCGCCACGATGCCTTCGGATCGGTCGGTCCGGTCGTGAGGAAGCGCTCGACCTCCTCGGCGTAGAGCGCCTTGCGGCGGCGCCACTGCAGGATCCGGCCCCATTGCTCGCACCAGGCGAGCCGGGCAGAATCGGCGAAGATCGAGCCGATGATGTCGCCCATCATCGGCCCTGCCCCCGCGGAGATAGCGGCGGTGATCCAGCGCGCCATCCGCGCCGGATGCGCGAACAGCCCGAGGAGCGCGGTGTCGCTGACGCCGTCGAGCCCGACCATAACGAGGACCGAGCCGAGCGCATATTTGCGGGCGTCAGCCGAGCCCGGCCCGCCACGTCGCTTGTCGACGGCGCGGTACTGACGCCGAAGCTCGGCGGCACTCTCTGCGACGATGGCGAGGCTGTCGGCGATCCTCTGTTCGGTCGCCGCGAAGTCGTGGGCGATCCTTTGCAGCCGATCAAAAGGCGGGGTGGTGACGGTGTCCATGCCCCCGGGCGTTGCCGGCCCGGCGAGCGGCGCGCTTCAACCTACCCAGGGTAAAACGACAAAGCCGCCATCCGACTTTTACCCCGGGTCGGTGGAGGCACCCCCAGGCAGAACAGTGCCAGAAGGTGGGAGGTAGAGGGGGTGGTGCGCGATAAAGGTTTGTTCTGCGACGGCAGACAAACGGCCCATCCACCCCCTCGACCAGACAGGAAGGGCAAGGCGGGTGAAGGTCGAATATGCAGCGCTGAAGGCAAGGTCGGTGGAGGCGTCCGCCGTGCTCGCTGGCGCACGCAGCGCGCGCAACCTGTCGAGCCGCCGCAAGCGGGAGCAGCAGATCGAGGACCAGGCCAGCCGTCGGCGCAAAGCCAGAAGCGAAGCCGAACTCGACAGGCTGCTGAACCAGCGCCTCGTGATCCGGGTGCCCGAGGCAGATCGTCCGGGTACGAAGAACCGGACGCCGCGCCGGCTCTTCACCCGCGCCGTCGACCAGATGCTGATGGGGACGACCGGCATGTCCAATGCCCGGGGTCCTGACGGCTGTCATTCCATCCACTACGCGTTTACCGCGCGCGGCTTCGGCTCGACGAAAGGACGGCGCTGGCGGGCGGGCGAGGCGGTACGCGCGGCGCTCTATTCGGTGCGAGAGGAGGCGCTGGAAGACGGCGAGCTCGGCTGGTGGTCGAATATCGCGGCGGACCGCAACGAACTGGTCGCCCATTACCGCGCGCTCGAGATGCTCGAGGCGCACGACCGCGCCAACGCCAATGTCTATATCGTCGAGGTCATCGCGCTACCGGCCGAGCTGAATGCGAGCGAGCGCCGCGACGCCGCGAAGCGCATCTGTGCGGAACTGGAGAAACAGGGCCTCGGCTATACGGTCGGGCTTCATCTGCCGGACGCGGCCGGCGACCAGCGCAACTACCATTTGCACCTCGTCTATTCGATGCGGCCGTGCGCGCGCATTGGCACCTGCGAATGGTCGTTCGGTGCCGCCAAGCGGACCGAGATCAACACGCCCAAGGGCATCGTCACGCGCCGCCGCGCCGTGGTCGATGCGGTCAACGCGACGCTGGCCGAGGCCAGGATCGACAAGCGTTACACGGCACAGTCGAACCGCGAGCGTGGGATGGCGGCACCCGCGCGTGGCAAGGTCGGCCAGGTCGAAACCGCGCTGGCGCGCCGACTGGCGGCGCTCGAGGCGCGTGAGGCGCAGCTGGCGGCCTTGCGTGACCATGCCCGGTGGATACGGCAGACGCTGCTCGATGCCGCTGAGCGGCTGAAAGCAGCACGGCAAAAGACGATGCGGCGCCTGGCGCAGGCGGCCATCGGCCTTGCCCAGGATGAAGCCGAACGCATCCAGCCCGCCGAACTGCGTACAGGAGTCGGTCGCGCGCTCGAACACACCTGCGACGTCGTAGACCGCACCAGCGCTGCCGCAGACAACCAGCTGGTCACAGCGCATCGGGCGGTGCGCGACCGTCTGCGTCTGGCGGTACGCCAAATCCCGATCCCGCCGGCGGGCACAGCGCTCGCGGACCGTCGAAACGTCGTGATCCACCGGCTCGTGACCGCCGCGATGGACGCGAACGACACCATCAGGCGGGTTCAGGCCGATCTCGATCGGGCACGCATCCAAATGGCGGAGAACCGCGCCGCTGATCGAATGCCGCAGAGCCGCGACCCGACCTCCGCCGCAGATGTGCCGGCCGCCGCAACTGTGTTGCCGCCGGGCCAAGCCCCGGACACCGCGCCAGCAAAGCGTGGTATCGCCGGTCAGGCCGCCGGGATCACGCAGACAGGCAGCCTGCGGGAGATCAAACTCAAGGGCAGGAACACCGATCTCATCGATACCGGCGTCTCGCCCGGGAAACGCGGACATGAGCGGTAACCGATCATCGGTCGGCTCAGATGAAAGACGATTGGAGGCGGGGACGCGAGGCGAAGCTGTCGACGCGGCCACGCGCCGACATCGACACGACCAAAGCGCAACGGATCAAATGATACCGGGTCGGTCACCGACATCGGTCCCTAGCATCCCGGCGCGTTTGACGGCGCGCCTCGACGTCGGCCTGCCCGATCAGCATCGAGAACGGGTCGTTGGATCGCAGCAGGCACCCGTCGGCATCATCCGCCGTCATGCATCGGATGATCATGTCGAGGGGCTCACCGAGAAGGGCATGCCAGAGCCGCTGACCGAGCGTGGCCTCGCCTGCCCCGACGACCTGGGCGATCCGGGTTGCCGCCGCGATCACGAGTTCGGGGCGTTCGCGCAGGACCTCGGCGTAATGAAGCGCACGAGCCAAGCGTTCTGCCTCGTTGATGTCGTGCGCCGTGGGAGATCGGTCGCCAGTGTTCGCCATCGTCACGCCCCCGTCAGGATCGACGCGGCCAGTAGGCTGATGACGGTCATCGCGCAGCCGCTGAACAGCACGCCTAGGCCAATGGTCCGCACCTGTCGGCTCTTGCCGATCTCACCCGCCGCCAGCAAGATCGCACCGCTCAGAAGCAGCCCCAGCCCCAGATCGGGTGCGGTCACGGCGTATCACCCATTGGGGCGTCGCCCTTACGAAAGACGGTCTTGATCAATCCGGGGCACAGGTCCCGATAGGTGTCGATAACGCGCAGCCAGTCGGTATGGGCCGCCAGCGTCCAGAAATCCCCGTGCGCCAGGCCCACGCAGACATCGTCCTTCGTCGCATCGTTGAACCCGCGCGAATTGATCAGCCAGGCGATCGCATCGTCTTCAGATCCGGTGAGCCCGATCAGCAGGCTAAGCATCTCGACCAACGTCGTTTGGCCGTCCTCGCCGCCATACCGGTTGTCCGGATCGTCGAGGATGAGGTCGACGAAGTTCGAATAGTGCGACATCTCCAGGCGCAGGCGCTCGAGCATGGCATCGCTGACGGGGTGTGTTGGTCGGTTCATAGTCGCTCCGCGTTAGATGCGGGCGACGCTAACAGGCCCAGCGGGCCTGTGAATCCGTGAGGACGAATAGGTAAAAGTACGGATAGACAGGCAGGCAGCACCTGCCTGCGCAGGGCTTGGGCGCCCTTGGGTCTGCAAACAGATCCAGGAAATCGAAGATGACGTCTTACCCGCACATCACGTTGACGCCGCGCGAGGAAGAGGTGGCCCGCCTCGTCATCAAGGGGTATTCCAGCAAGGAGATCGCGAAGGGGCTCGGTAGCAGCCCTCGCACTGTCGACCAGCAGATCGTGAACATGAGGAACAGACTTCTAGCGAGGGATCGTGCTCATATGGTCGCGCATCTGCTCATTCGCGGGATCATCATTGCGACGACCAGCGACCTGTAACCGACGCAGGCCAGATGACCTGCAGGGCGGGGAGATCGATAGAGCTTCAAACCATAATGCCGACGACCGGCGAGATTCGGACAGGCGGAAAGAAATTTTCCATCTTCCCGTCCGAAAAGCCGATCTCGTCGGCATTATGGATAAGGAGGCCGGTATTTCGTCTGACCAATTGCCGCTTCGGCCCAGCTATCATGATCCGGAAGAAATCCGCTCCATGCTGCTGGCACTATCGCGGGACGACTTCCACAGGATCGAAACCGTGTCGCGGTTCATCGCGCAAGGCGATCAAGTGTTCGCGGCCGACCTGCGTCAGGAGGCGATGGCGCGTCTGCTTGAGGGACGACGCAAATGCCCGGTGGGTATGGAGATCGTCAGCGTTATCAATGGCGTCATGAAAAGCATGATGTCGGCGGAGCGCGAGGCGGAGGCCGAGGGCAACCGGCCGGTGCTGATCGGTGTGTTCGGCGAGGACGGCTACGACGCCGCATCGCCGATGGTCTCGCCCGAGCAGGCGGGACACGACGCGCTACATTACCGACGCACCATCGCTTCGGTCCGGGCCGCGCTAGCCGGAGACCCGCAGCTGCTGGCGTTGCTCGATGCCATCATGGATGGACTGAGGGGCAAGGCCCTTGAAGAACGGCTGGGGCTGACAACCAGGCAGCTGGCTGACGAGCGCAAGAAACTGAGGCGTCGGCTTGCCGCCGCCACCGCAAACCGGAGCATGCCGTGACTCAGTCCGATGACGAACTTACCCGGATCCGTCGTCTCGACGCGTTCCTGGAAGCCGACAATGATCTCGACGATTTCCGCTTCGAGGTCGAGCAGGCCATGCTGATGGCCAAGAAACGCCGCCTGCGCGACGTCCGGGCAATGCTCGACGCTGGCGGCCAGGACGATATCGTCGTGCCGTTCGACCGCGCCAAGGCGCGTGCCCGACTTGCCACGATGATGGCGGAGGGTGCCGACACCCCGCTGACCCTGGCGGCGCGCGGCGCCTCGCCGCACGATCTCGATGCGCTGCTCGACGACCTTGCCGAACTGGAACGAGCGAAGGCCCCGCCTGAGCGGTGACAGTAGGGGATCCGGCCGAGCAGCTGCTGCACGACCTCGGCATCACCGAGCCCAATGAGATCGACCTCGAGGTGATTGCCTACATGGTTGGGGCGAGCGTGCGCCTTCGCTCGCTAGGCCGTGGTGATGCCCGGATCGTCGGCCTCGGTGACCGCGCGATCATTACCATCGATGCCGACGCCAGTTCGGTGCGGCAGCGCTTCTCGGTCGCGCACGAGCTCGGTCATTGGCACCATCATCGCGGGCAGCGCCTGATCTGCCAGGATGCTGACCCCACTGAACCGGCAGCCACCGCAGGTGCCGAGCGCGAAGCGGATCGCTATGCTGCTTCGCTGCTCATGCCCCGCTTTCTGGTCGGCCCGATGATTGCCGGCCTGCCCATGAAGATGGCGCTGGTCGATGAGGTTGCCGACCGCTTCCGGGTCAGCACCATCGCCGCGATCCTGCGAATGACTGACCTCCATACTGATGCCTTCGCCATCGTCGTCGAGGAACCTGTTGGACGTCGGTGGTTTCGGCGGTCGGTCGGGCTCGACCAGCGATGGTTCGTCTGGACGGCAGGTCCAGCCGGCGCTCGTTCGAGCGAGGTCGACCCATGCCGAGCGATTCACTGGTTCCGAGGTCCTGACCTCGCCAACCGGCGTGTGTCGATCGAAACCCGTCGATCAGCCGACGGGCAGGTCATCCGTCTAATTCACGGTCCGATCCAACGGGTGGATGCATAGTCGAGGCCATGCGGCGTATGATGGGGAGCGCGTAAGCAAGCGCCGCAGCGCCTAACCTCGTCTCCTCAGCTTGCATGAGGCCGAAGCAACGATGACCGTCGTTGGGACTTTGCTGCCATTCCCAAGCTTCATTTTGAACGTCAGATCTTTTCAGGATCAGACATTCAGTGCTCGCCTGACTCCGGGACCTTAGCGGCGGCCCAATCGGATCGCGAAGTCATCGACCAACGATTCCGCCATCGTCAGGCACTCGTGGTCCTCGAACGTGATCCGCAACGGCAGGCGGCGTTCAGCTGGGGCGCTCAGGTTAGACGCATTGACGCGGGCAGTTATCAAGCCCCGGACCTCACCTTGGTCGCTTGCCCAGACCCGGAAGGAAAACTCTTCCTCGTCACGGCCATGGCGCCACGCTTTGCATTCGAGCGACAGCACCTTGGTCGGATCGGACCTGCCCTCCCTCCAATAGAAGGCATCGTCATCACGTCGAGGCGGCATTGTCGGTAAATACGGTCGCGACAGCGCGGACGGATCGCGTCCTAGCCAATCGTGCGCCAGCATGCCGACCGACCGCGGCATCGGCTTGGGCGGTGTCGGCGGCAGCGAAAGCTTGAGCCAGTTACCTCGCTTGGGACCCTTGTCGTCGTCACCCTCTTGGCGATACCCACTCAGTTCGAAGTCGCCCGACGCCTCGACTTCGACTAGCACGTCATTAGCGGGCCGTGAACCGGTATTGGTCGCGCAGAAGATCGCCCGTGGCCATTCCCGGCGGCGGTTCCATTCCGCATGGAAGCCGGCAAATATGTTGCGGACGCCAGCGAGCCACTCACGATAGTCGCTTTCATATTTCTCGACGTCGGCCTGAGTGACCGGGGTCATGCCCAGGCTCGGGTAGCTGATCTCCGACAAATCGAATCCGCGGCCAGTCGCCTGCGGCTTCGCATATTTCGCCGCGGCTAGGGGCGTGACGGCAGCCATAGGCGCGAGGGCGGCGACACGAGCGACGAGCCGATCAACCTCCTCTGGGGTTACCGGTTGGTAGCGCTTCATCGTGACCTCGAGCCGTTCGATCTCGCTCCCGTCCGCATGGATGAAGCGATGTTCGAGCTTAGGCTCCGTCGCCTTGAGACGGGCGATTTCGGCATCGCGCCGAGCAAGTTCGCGGGCGCTATCGTCCTTCTCAGGCTCCTTGAGCCAATGATCGGGCATCAATCGAGCGGGGAGCCCGAACTCGTCGGCAGCCAGCGCCGCGAAATTGTCGCCGGTTAGCAAGACGACGTCTTCATCCTGATCGAGCCGGGCGAGCGCCTGGTTGATGATGGCCTGGTCGTCGTGACCGATGTCGAGACCCTGGCGTTGCGGAGCAAGGTTGGTCTTGCCCGGTGCGAGCCGCAGCATGACGCGGGGATTTGACTCGACAAGGACTTCGCTCTTCTCTGCGCTGCTCATCAGTTCGCGAATCTTGGTGCTGTAGGCGCGCGCTACTTTTCCAGCCCGGCCTGGCCGCGTCTTCAAGCGGTCCAGCTCGCGAATGACGGGGCCGCACAGCACGAGGTCGATCGGCCCGGTTCCGAGTTCCGACCAAGGCAAGTCGTGCAGTGCCCGTCCCTGCACGAGAACATTGGTGTCGAGGAAGATGATAAGAGGTGGACGATCGCTCATGGTGTCGCTCTAGCAGTCCGGCGGCAAAGACGCATGCCAATCCGGCGCAATTGTCTTGGACAGCGCCGAGATGCCGGCTCGGCGAATGAACGGCCGATCTCCGACCCTGCCAGAAGATCACGCCAGGTCGATCGTCTCTTCCCTTAATCGGGGGGCGATTTGCTCGCGCCAGACGCGGAATAGCGGCCGGCACGTCAGGTTGAAGATGAACCAGCAGCCGAAGATGGTCGCGTGATGGAAAAATGCTCCCCAGGGCAGCTTCCCGTGTGCAAGTTCGTTGCGCAGCGCGGGCCCGGGCCGAAAGTTGAACAGAATGTCGATCTCATGGACGACGTCCTCACCAAGGATTGCTTCGAGTTCGGTGCGGTTCACGTCGAGCAATGCTGACAAGGTCCGATCACCTTGGATGAGGTCCTGCTCGATCTTCGACGGGTCGCGATTCGAAATCATTAGAATGTGCCGAAGCGAGTTTTCGAGCTGTGGAAACAGAAAATGGGCCGCGCTCGCATAATCGCCCTGGAATATGCGGGCAAAGCCCATCGCGAACATCGCATCGCGTCCTTGCGGCACAAAAGCACTGGCCTCCGCGATCGGGAGGAGGTGCCGTTCCTGAATCGAGATGCGGTCGGCGATGGCGATCCGCGCAGGCTCGATCTTGCCGCGGACCTGCTGGAACATGGCGATGTCCATGTGCCGGACAGCTTCAGCGCGATACCAGTCGTCGGATGGCTCCTCGCCCATCGTGAACGGTGGCACCCGCGCCATCTCGCGGCCCTCAGAATCGTAATAGCTCGCGCCGATTGAGGCGCCGAGCGGATGCTGCTCCGCCAGTTCAAGGGCGATTTTACGCAGATCCTGCTTGGAAGCCGGCTCCGCCATCATGCAGAACTGGATGCAGGCCTCGGCGAAATCGATTCCTGCAAAGTGCTCGGCGATAACCTTCTGATCATCGGCGAGATCGATGGGCGTGTGAAAGGTCCCGAAATCGTCGTTGGCCGACATCTGCAACAAGCGGAGCTCTTCGCGCAGCGTCTGCACGCGCTCGCGCGAGCCGGGAATGCTTCGCATCTCGCCGATTGCGGCCTTGGTCCAATGCGCCTTGACGGTTGGCTGATCGGACTGGTCGCGCATCTTGAGCGTCTGCTCGGCCGCCGCCATTCCGCATCGTGCGGCGTCGTCGTTCCGGCCGAGCCGATCGTGGCACGATGCCGCGACTAGCAAGACGCGCTTCAAAGCTTCGGGATAGGTATCGGCTGGGGAAACATCGGCCAGGGTCTCCGCGTCGTCAGCCACGGTGGCGAACTCCAAGATCTTGTAGTGAAGACCACGCTCCGCGATCTTGACGAATGCCACATAGTGCCGGCCGGTCAGAGCCGCGTCATAGCAGGCCCGCAAGGTATCGGTCAGGTCCGCGGAGACGTCGCCGCGCTTCCGGGTCAGCCCCGATAGCGCCGTCGCCCGCGCGAGCGGGGAGACGACATCCAGAATCGATTCCGCGCGCTCGGGCCAGCGCGGCGCGATCGTATTGTCGAGCCTGCCGCGGGCGATCGCGCAATAAGCGGTGATCGCCGTGGCGGCGGCCTTCCAGTGCTTGCGGCTATTGTAGAAAGCGAGATCACCGATCTTCGCGCGCAGATGCACGTTCGGCAGCGTATCGACAAGATTGGCTAGGATCGCCGACTGTTCGCCGACAATGTCATCGGGGATCATGCTACGCCGACCTTCGAGCACAATCTTGGGCCCGAACGGATTGTTCTCGTCGTCCGGCCGCACCGCGATCGTCATGATCCCCGCCAGCAGCTCGAGCGTGTCGGCGCGCGTATCGGCGCCGGCCTCGCGAGCTTCCCTGGCGACCGCGTAGAGGCGGGTTTCGACGGCATGTTCGTCCTGGTCCGCTACGGGGGCAAGCATTTCGGTGAGATCGACCGCCGCAATCATCGTCGCGGTGATCAACGGGCGAACGGGAGCGGCCGCCTCCGCCGCCCCTTCATCAAGAGGATCGGTAACGTCCCCACTTGGATTTTCGTTGTCTGTCACGAATGCACCCCTGAAAATGGAGATGGGCATGAGAAGCGCACCGGGCATTGTGACAGCGCCCTACTGCCGCGATTGCGCTATGCCCCGGTCGTTTCTCCGATCGCTGCGGCAAAGTTGTTCGAACCGTCCGGCAAGATCAGATACCGGATCGTCAGCGCGTCGCTTGTCGCCCCGCGGCTGTCGTCCTCGACTTGCAGAATCTGCACCGCCGCGAAAAAGCCGTTGGTATTGCGCAACACCGCGATCTCACCAACGCGCGGTGTACGGGAACGCGAGGTGAAGTCGTAGGCCGAGGCGTCGGTGATTTCGGCAAAGTCGCTCGCGCCGCGCGCGATCGCGACGCCATGTATTGACGGTGGGTCGTTCAGCAGATGGATGCTGGTATCGCTCGCCTTCGACCAGCGCGTCTCGAACGCGGTCGCGCCAGTCCCAATGACATAACGACCGTCATGAGCAGCATAATCAAAATTGACCTCGCCTGACAGCGCGCCCGAAGCTGGCGGCGGCAGATCGGACGCCTTACCGGCAGTCGGTGCCACACCGACCTTTTCAGCGATCTCCAAGGCAAGCTCGGCGGGCGTGAAGCGCTCGGCCGTTAGATATTGCATCGTGTCGGGAAGACCCGGAACCTCGGTCATATCGAAGCGCACGGGCAGAATGTATTCGCCGTCGTCCTTCATTTGGCGGCTGATCGCGGAGCGGCGCTCGTGCCGAGTCCAAGCCTTGGCGACATAGGCTTCAGAAATGAACATCACGACATATTGCGTGTCGCGCGAATAGATCTGGTGGAAATGCTCGGCACCGTCCTTTCCCCATAAGGCGTTGGCCTCGAACCTGTCGTAGAAGACAGCGATGTGACGGGCGGCGAGCGCCTTGGCGACGGCTTCCACATAGCCGCGTTGCTCGCCCGCAAAGGACAAGGCGACCTGATAGGGGCGCGCTGCCCGACCTTCGGATGCCGGCGCGTCATCATTCGAATTTGAGCCTACTGCTCCAACCGTGGCCTCAATATGGTCAGGGGACGGCGCCGACGCCGGTGGCGATACCGCTTCGCCTGCACGCCGAGCGCCCCCAACGGCGACCTGATCAAGGCCGACGTCGAACTGGCGAAAGCGGTAGTCGATCTTCGCGTACATCCCTTCGATCTTGACGTTAGCCAGATCTCCGGCGGATCCGCGTCCCATCATGCCGATCCATTTGTCGATGTCGGCGGCACCGCGCAGCACGGGTACGAGGTCGCGCGCGCGCAAAAAAGCCTGGTCTCGGCAAGCCTGATAGTTAATTTCCGGGACCGACTTCATGTGGCGCAGGGTCGCCAGCATCTCGGTCAACGCCGCGTCGAACGCTTTCTCGATCAGACCGATGAGCGCCTTCAGGGTGGCGCCCGAGCGCAGCATCCCGCGGGCGGCATGGCGTGTGGTAAGCGCGCCCGTTTCCTCGCGCAGACGATCGGCGGCGGCGTCGCGGATCGTGTAGAGGCGCGAGAGGAGATCGTTGATGGTGGGCTGATCGTCAGCTAGCATTGCGACCTTATAGTGGATCGTTAAATTTGGGGAACAGCGGCAAAGTTCCATTTTGCCTGATCCGCTTCAAGTCCGCGCTGACCCGAGCGAACACGGCTGGATCGGGCTCGTATTGCCGGCCAGCGAATGGCGGCTTGCGGCAAAAACAGCCAATCCGGGACGGGCGTTGAATGTCCGGGTCTGATCGTAAGCTGACGTTGACCATGTCTAAGGGCGATAGCACCTATTTGGATGGACGTGGCTCTTTGAAGCTAACGACTCAAGCCCAGTTTCTTTACTCGACAGTTCATCGTCGACCGCGGTCGTTATTCCAAATCACGTCAAAGTCCCCGTTTGTGGCGTAAATGGCATAGAGCCCCAGCCTTGCCGATGGTCAAGGCGGTGTCGGGGACCGCGCTTTGCTTGGGACATGTTCGTTTTACCCCGGCGAGGTTGAAGCGCCGTCGCTGAAAATCCGCGACGCCGTTTGAATGGCGGAAGAGAGTTCACAATCATCTGACGGCTTGGGCGACGCGCACTCGCAGCGCAATACTGCGCGCCAATCGAACGACTTACAGCCGTCTAGATTTCGATCTCCGCCCGTGACCCGACGGGAATGCGTGCTCGTGCTCGAAGCCCTCGCGGGAGAATTTGAGACACTCTTCGAACGCAAGAGTGGATAGGAAAATGGTAAAGCCCAAGCGCGGCCCGGTCCGGGCATATGCCTATATGCGCCTGTCCGTCGACAAGGAGGGCGGCGTGCCGCAGAGCATCGACGCCCAGCGCACCGCCATCCGCAGCTATGCCGCCAAGAAAGGCATGGTCATCGTCGAGGAGTTCGCCGACGCGGGGTTTACCGGCCAGAACGACAGGCGGCCCGAGTTCCAGCGAATGGTGCGGCAGGCGACGGCTGTTGATCACCCGGTCGACGTCGTAGTGATGTACATGTTCAGCCGCATGGCGCGCAACATGCAGCTCTTCTTCAACACAGTCGGCCGGCTTGAGGATGCCGGGGTTGAGGTAGAATCCGTCACGGAGGATTTTGGAACTGGCCGTGGCCAACGGATGGGCCGGACGATCGCGGCGTTGCTGAGCGAAGAGCAAGCTCGCGATGCCTCGCTCCTTACCAGCAAGAGCCGACGGGAGAATGCCCGTCAGGGATTCTATAATGGTGGTCCGATCTCGTTGGGCTACCGCAGCTACATAGCGCGGCAGGATGGAGAGAAAGCTCGAAAGAAGCTCGAGATCGTCGAGGATGAAGCCGTAATCGTCCGTCAGATTTTTGACTGGGCGGATGTCGGTCGTGGCGCTCGTTGGATCGCCCAGCAGCTAAATGCTCGTGGGCATAGCCTACGCGGCAGGAAGTTCACCAATGGCAATGTCGCAGGGGTTCTCGGCAACGAGCGCTATACCGGCGTCTATCATGATCGCACAGCCGACGATGAGGGCATCACGCCGGACGCCGAGGATGCGATCGCTGTGTCCTGCCCGGCGATCATCACGCAAGACCAGTTCGAGCGGGTCGCAGCGACCCGGGCGACGCGCAATCCGAGACGAACAGCGCCTCATGTCGCGGCCGGCACTACGCTCCTGACGGGGGTGGCGCGTTGCGGTATGCCTAATTGCGCTAGCGGCATGACAATCCGCACCGGCAAGGGCGGTCGCTATGCCTATTACACCTGCAACAACAAGGTGAACCAGGGCGGCAAATGCGCGTGCCCAAACATCCGACGCGAACTGCTCGACGGCGTCGTTCTCGACGCGATCGAAGAACGACTGCTCGAGCGCAACAGGCTGCGCGAGCTGCTGGCAGGTGTGCTCGACGTGTCACAGGCGCGCACGGAGGAACGCGAGGTTGAACTGGCTCGCGCTCGTGCCGAGCGAACCCGGCTCGAAAGCGCCACCAAAAATCTGCTGATTCTTATTGAGCAGGGCACCATGAGTCCGCGCGATCCGGCGTTCGCTGAGCGGATGGCAATAAACCGGACGGCATTGGCGGGTGTGATCAGCCGCATCGATATTCTTGAGGCTCAGTTGGCCAGGGGTAAGCGGAAGATCGACGAACGCACCGTCGACCGCTTCGGCGATATGCTGCGAGATAAGCTCCGCGGCGAGGACAACAGCTTACGCTCGGCCTATCTGCGGATGTTCGTTGCAGAGGTTCGCGTTGGACCGAGCGAGATCATCATCTCAGGTCCAATGTCGGCGCTGGAAAACGGCCTTGCCGTTGGACTTCCCGTCAAAGAGGGCACGGTGCCCATCTTTGACCGGGAGTGGTGCCGCTTACAGGACTCGAACCTGTGACCCCCGCATTACGAATGCGATGCTCTACCAGCTGAGCTAAAGCGGCCAGGACACGCCAGCGAGCGTGTCGAGGCGCGGCGCCTAGCAGGAGTATCAGGGGCTTGCAAGCGCGCTGTTGTTTACGGCTCCTTTACCATGAGTGGGCACAATCGCGGGCGTTACCGACAGATGCGTCGAGGGGAATTTATGGACACCGCCCGCGGCTTCGATGATGGCCGGCCACATGACAATGATCCGGCCGACGGCGGGGTAGGTGAGCCGATGGAAGCGATCGGCACGGATGAGCGCCGGATGCACGTGCGCGCCTATAACCACTGGGTTTCCTTGCTGAAGGGGCGGCCATATCCGTCGATCGAGGATCTCGATCCCGCCGGCATCGCCGATTTCGGCGCGCACAGCGTGTTGCTGGATTTCACGCGCGGAATCGACGACCCCGAAATCCAGTTCCTCGGCCGCGCGCTGCGCGAAGAATGTGCGTTGGATCACGCGATCACGCGCATAGCAGATGTGCCGGCGCGCTCGCTGCTGTCGCGGCTGACTGACCATTATCTGCAGATCATCGCCAATCGCGCTCCGATCGGCTTCGAAGCCGAATTCGTCGGCCGGCGCGGTTACCAGACGCTCTATCGCGGCATTCTGATGCCATTCTCCTCCAGCGATGACCAGATCGACTTCATCTATGGCGTCATCAACTGGAAGGAAGTACTTGGCGGCGACGAACAGGCGCGGTTGGATGTTGAACTTGCCGCCGCGATGCGCGCCGCGCCGGCAGCGACCGCCGAGGCCCCTGGCGACGCGCCCGAGGTTTGGGCTGACGGGCCGAGCCGGCGCGTGGACGCGGCCGATGCCGAGGAGGCGGTGGCGCCGCATTCGCTCGGTGACAGGCTGGCGCTCGCGCGGGAAAGCGCGGCTGCGGCGCGCGCCTCCGATGTGCGAAGCCGCTCGGCCTTGTATCGTGCGCTGGGGCGAGCGCATGACTTCGCGCTCGCCGCCGGGAGCGATGCGGATGGTCTCGGCGAGTTGCTGGAGGATGCCGGCCTCTCCCAGCAGGCGCGCGCGCCGATGACGCCGATCATCAAGCTCGTGTTCGGCGCGGATTATGACAAGACGCGCATTACCGAATTCGCCGCCGTGCTGAGCTTCGCGCTTCGCGAAGGCGTGCCGATGGGCGGACTTGGCGCCTTCATCGATCAATATCCCGCTGGCGTGAAGGGTATCGTCGCGGCCGAACGCGCGCTGCGTCGTCCCGCGAAGGTGATGCGGCCGGCGCCATCGACCGATCGCAAGGCTATCGCGCACGTCTCGCTCGATACGGGCGCCGTCGCGGGCGAGATCGTCGTGCTGGTGGCGCGCGCGAACGGAACGGGCGAACTCGACGTGCTGGGCGCGGTCGCCAATGATCCGCGACTTGCGACACGCGCGCTTGCGGCGCTGGACTGATTCGGCGCTCGACACGTCTGACCAGGGCGGCATCGCCGAAAGAAAATTCCGTTAGCGCGATAAGTCCTGGCTCGCGATGCCAGGCGCGCTCTGCCGGGCATATGCCAGCGCGGCGTGCAACGTTGCTGATCGCGCGCGCTTGGCGCACTATCGCTGCCGATCCTGCGTGGCATATGCTTGAAAATTGCGAGGATGCTCGATGCGGCGGGGTCCGCCGTCTCGGACTGGAACAGCCCGCCAGAATCCACGCCGCGACAATCGTGGATTGTCGCATTTGTCACAAGTCTTGAGCCGGGCGGCGCGTGGGCGCATAGCGCCCGCCTATGACCAGGTCATCGCTCAAGGCGCTTTCGGAAGCGCTCGCCGCCCGTCTCACCCACCGCGCACTTCCGGGGGAGCTTCACGGCTTCGGCCCAGCCGAGCAGACGGAGGCCGCCGGCTTCCTCGCCGCGACCGCCGAGCGGCGGCCCCCGGGCACGGTCGCGATCGCGCTGGAACAGCTTCCCGGTGACGCCGGCGCTAGGCGCCAACGGCTGGCGATCGTCAATGACGACATGCCGTTTCTCGTTGACTCGATCGCGGCGGCGATCGCGGCGCATGACATTGCGATCGATCGCATCATCCACCCGGTTATCGCCGTAACGCGTGGGGCCGACGGCGTTATCAAGGGCGTCTCGGATGCCGATGGCGCGCGCGAATCGATGGTCTATATCGAGATGCAGCGCGCCGATGCGCGCGAGCGTCGCGATCTCGTCGCCGATATCGAAAGCGCGCTCGCCGATGTGCGCGCGGCCGTTTCGGACTGGCGGGCGATGCAGGCCACGCTCGCCGCCGATGCCGGATCGATCGAGGATACTGGGGGGTCGAGTGAGGGCGCCACGCTGATGCGCTGGTTCCTCGATCGTCATTTCACGCTGATCGGCCACCTGCGCTGGTTCGCGGATGGACGTGGGTCGGGCGAGGCGCTTGGCATCGCGCGCAATCCGCACAAGGTGCCGCTGCTCGCCCAGCGTTCGCTTGAGCTGGCGCTGGCATGGTTCGCCAAGAATGGCGGCGAGGCGCCGCTGCTGCTGAAGTCCAGCCTGATCTCCCCGGTGCATCGCCGCGTGCCGATCGACCTCATTATCGTGCCGGTGATCGAGGGCGGCAACTACGCCGGGCTGTCGATTCACGCCGGGCTGTGGACGAGCGCCGCGCTCGCCGCGCCGCCGCGTGCCGTGCCGGTGCTGCGCCAGCGTCTGGCGGATATGGAGGGGAAGTTCGGCTTCGATCCGGCCGGCCACACTGGAAAGGCACTGGCGCACGCGATGGGCTCGCTGCCGCACGATCTGGTCATCGCCTTCGATCAGGAATCGCTCGAGCGGCTGGCGCTGATCGCGATGAGCATCGCCGATCGCCCGCGCCCGAAGCTGGTGCTGGTGCGCTCGCCGCTCGGGCGGCAGTTGTTCGGTTTCGTCTGGCTGCCGCGCGACGAACTGACCACCGCGCGCCGCGTCGCCATCGGGGATATGATCGCCGATGCCGCCGGCGGGGCGATCCTCAACTGGACGGTCGCGATGGAGGACGGCAGCACCGCGCTGATCCGCTATACCGTTGATCTGCGTGGATCGAGCGGGATGCCGGACGAGGATGCGCTCGACGCGCAGCTTGAGAAAATGGTGCGCGGCTGGGTTCGCGATGTCGAGGCCGCGCTGATGGAGCGTCTGCCGGCGCCGCGCGCGGCGCGCCTTTCGCTGCGCTGGGCGGCGGCCTTCCCGATGAGCTATCGTACCGTCGGCACGGCGGAGGAGGCGGCCGAGGACGTGCTGCGGCTTGCCGAACTTGATGGCGCGGAGGATCGCCAGGTTAATCTCTACCCAGCCACCGCGGGCGAGCAGCGCCTCAAGATCTACAAGACCAACGGCCCGCTGGCATTGTCGGATGCGGTGCCCGTGCTGGAGAATTTCGGCTTTCGGGTGATCGGCGAATGGGCGACGCGCCTGCGCGAGGAAGCCGAAAGCTACGTCCATGATTTCACACTGGAGGCGAACGAGGCCGACGGCGCGGTGGCGAAGGAAGTGCTCGAGGGCGCCGTCGCCGCTGTGCTGAAAGGCGAGGCGGAGAATGACGAGTTCAACCGCCTTATCCTCGATGTCGGCATCGCACCGGATGCGGTGGTGCTGTTGCGCGCTTGGTTCCGCTATCTGCGGCAGGCGGGAATGAGCTACGGCCTCACCACCGTCGTCGATGCGCTCGGCCGTGCGCCCGCCGTGACGCGCGCGCTTATCGATCGGTTCATCCTCACCCACAAGCCCGGTGCGAAGGGCGATGATGCGGCGGTCGATCACGCGATTGAAGCGGGGCTAGAGGCCGTGGTCGCGATCGATGACGATCGCATCCTGCGCGCGTATCGCGCGGTGATCGGCGCGACGCTGCGGACCAATGCCTTCACCGATGCGGCGCGCGAGGCGCTGGCGTTCAAGCTGGACAGCGCGAAGATACCTGGCCTGCCGGCACCGCTGCCGTGGCGCGAGGTGTGGGTCTATTCACCGCGCGTGGAGGGCATCCACCTGCGCGCCGGGCCGGTCGCCCGTGGCGGCCTGCGCTGGTCGGACCGGCGCGACGACTTCCGCACCGAGATCCTCGGCCTGATGAAGGCGCAGCGCGTCAAGAACGCGGTGATCGTGCCGACCGGCGCGAAGGGCGGCTTTTACCCCAAGCAACTCCCGAACCCTGCGGTCGATCGTGACGCCTGGCTGGCGGAGGGGACGGAGAGCTATCGCATCTTCATCCGCACGCTGCTGTCGATCACCGACAACATCGTCGGCGGGAAGGTGGTGCACCCGAAGGGCGTCGCGATCCTGGATGACGACGACCCCTATTTCGTCGTCGCGGCCGACAAGGGCACCGCGACGTTCAGCGATGTCGCCAATGCGATCGCGCTGGAGCGTGATTTTTGGCTGGGCGACGCCTTCGCCAGCGGCGGCTCGGTCGGCTATGACCACAAGGCGATGGGTATCACCGCCAAGGGCGCGTGGATCTCGGTGCAGCGTCATTTCGCCGAGCGCGGTGTGGACGTGCAAACCCAATCGATCCGGGTCGTCGGTTGCGGCGACATGTCCGGGGACGTGTTCGGCAACGGGATGCTGCTAAGCAAGACGCTGAAGATCGTCGCGGCCTACGACCACCGCCACATCTTCCTTGATCCCGATCCAGATCCCGCGACGAGCTGGAACGAGCGCGCGCGCCTTTTCGCACTGCCGCGGTCGAGCTGGGAAGATTATGACAAGGCGTTGATTTCCAAAGGCGGCGGCGTCTTTCCGCGCAGCGCCAAATCGATCAGATTGACCCCGGAAGTGAAAGCCGCGCTCGATATTGCGGTGGATGAGATCGAGCCGGCCGGGCTGATCTCGGCGATCCTGAAGAGCCCGGTTGACCTGATATGGTTCGGCGGCATCGGCACGTACATCAAGGCGGCGGCGGAGAATAACGCCACCGTCGGCGATCCCGCCAACGATCGTCTGCGCGTCGATGCGGAGGACGTGCGCGCGATTGCGGTGGGCGAGGGGGCGAACCTTGGCGTCACGCAGGCGGCGCGCATCGCGTTCGCCGCGCGCGGCGGGCGCATCAATACCGACTTCATCGATAATTCGGCCGGCGTCGATTGCTCGGATAATGAGGTGAATATCAAGATCGCGCTCAACCGCGAGATGATCGAGAAGCGCCTCGCGTTCGAGGATCGCAACCAGCTGCTCGTGTCGATGACCGATGACGTGGCGCACTTGGTGCTGGAGGATAATCGCCTCCAGACGCTCGCGCTGTCGATCGCGGAGGGCGATGGTGCGCGCGGGCTGCCGAGCTATGTCCGCGTGATCGAGATGTTCGAGGATGCCGGCCGCCTCGATCGCAAGGTAGAGGGCCTCGCGTCGAATGACGAGCTTCTGCGTCGCGGCATCGAAGGGCGCGGGCTGACCCGGCCGGAGCTGGCCGTGCTGCTCGCCACCGCCAAGCTCGCGTTGCAGGAGGCGATCGAACATGCCGCGCTCGCCACCGATCCGGCGATGAAACGCGATCTCCATGCCGCCTTCCCGCCGGCGATGCGGGAACGGTTCGGCAAGGCGATCGACGAACACCGGCTGCGCGGCGAGATCGTCGCCACCAAGCTCGCCAACCGGATCATCAACCGCATCGGCGTGCTTCACCCGTTCGAGCTTGCGGAGGAGGAGGGCGCAGCGCTTTCCGACATCGCGGCGATGTTCGTGGTGGTCGAGCGGCTGTTCGATCTGCCCACGCTGTGGGGCGAGATCGAGACGGGCGCGATGCCGGAGGCCGCTCGGCTAGCGCTGTTCGACGAGGTGGCGGCGGCTACCCGTTCGCAGATCGCGGATCTGCTGCGAGTCACTGCGCCGGGCACCGCGCCGGAGGCGGTGCTGAAGCGGATCGGCAAGGGCTTCGCCAATCTCGACGCGCATACCGGCGAACTGCTGCTTGAAGAGGCACGCGCGCAGAGCGGGCGCATCGTTGCCACGCTGGAAGCTTCGGGCGCCCCGGCGGCGCTGGCCGGCAAGGTCGTGCGACTGTTCGAGCTGGACGGCGCGATCGGCCTCGCGGATCTCAGCGATCGCCTGCGGCTTGACGAAACGAAGGTCGCACGTGCCTTTACCGGGCTGGGCCAGGCGCTCGGGCTGGATTGGGCGCAGACCAATGCGGCGCGCATCATTCCCAGCGATCCGTGGGAGCGGCTGCTGATCGCCGGGCTGGCGCGCGATTTCCAGCAATTGCGCTTCGATTTCCTCGGCCGCGCCGGAAAGGGCGATCCCGGCAAGCTGGTCGATGAATGGCTGGGTGCCAATGGTGCGCGCGTGGCGCAGTTCAAGGCGCTGGTCGATCGTGCCCGCCACGCCCCCGCGCTCAATGCCGCGATGCTCGCACAGATCGCGGGTCAGGCGCGCGTATTGCTCGGTCGATAGGGGCGGAACGCCCGCAGGGTCGCCTTTCCTTCAGTGGAAAAGGCGACCCCTCCCGATTTGTCGGCAGAGCCGGTGACAAGCGTATCGCACCCCGCTAACGCAACCGCGTGAGCGCGCTTCGTCGCCTTTTGCGAACCTTTCCTCTACTTGCCGTGCTGATCGTCGCGGCAACGCTGGCGGTGCGCGTGCTGGTGCCGGCGGGCTTTATGCCGACGCTTGATAATGGCCGCGTCGTGATCGGCATCTGTAGCGGTTACGGACCGACGATGATGGCCGTGTCTGTCCCGGGCCTCGAACAGGTGCACCACACCGGCGACGAAGGCGATCAGGCGCGCAGCCCGTGCGCCTTCGCCGATCTCGCGCTGCCGCTGATCGGCGGGGCGGATGCGATCCAGCTTGCGCAGGCATTGCTGTTCATCCTCGCGATTGCGCTGCTGCTCGCTGTCACCCTGCCGCCGCGCGCCGCCGCGTGGTTGCGGCCGCCCCTGCGCGGGCCGCCCCTGATCGCCTGACCCGACGGGCCGCGCCCGCTCGACAACCAGCGACATATCCGGCGCGCCACCGATGCGCGCCGCAAAGGGGATTCTCATGTTCAGGACCATTCAGGCGGCGCTGCTCGCCTCCACCATCATTGCCACGCCCGCCTTTGCCGATCCGACTGACGGCGCGGATGGAAAGCAGCCCGATATCATCGTAACCGCTGCCGCCCAGGCTGGCGATCCGGCGGTCGTTTCGGAGGCGCGCCAGCGGCTCGCGCGCACGCCGGGCTCGGTATCCGTGGTGGCGGCCGAAACCTATGAGGATCGCAGCGTCACCGGCATCTACGATCTGCTGCGGGACGTGCCGGGCGTGCTTGCCAACAAGCGCTATGGCGATGAATCGCGGCTGTCGATCCGTGGCTCGGGGCTGGACCAGAGCTATCATCAGCGCGGCGTGCTGCTCGCGCAGGATGGCGTGCCGTTCGCGGATGCGGATGGCTTTTCCGATTTCCAGAAGATCGATCCGCTCGGCGCGCGCTATATCGAGGTGTACAAGGGTGGCAACGCACTGCGCTTCGGTGGTGCGCAGCTTGGCGGCGCCGTGAACCTCGTCACCCCGAACGGCAAGACGGCGGAGACGCCGTTCGATTTTCGGCTGGAGGGCGGCTCGTTCGAAACATATCGGGTGCGGGCGGCTGCGGCTGGGAAGGCGGGGTCGTTCGATTATTACGCCTCGGTCCACAGCTATCATTCCGACGGCTTTCGCCAGCAGGAAAAGTCGGACGTGACGCGCGGCACGGTAAACCTTGGCTACAGCTTCGGCGAGGATAACGAAGTGCGGCTGATCGGCTATGCGGCCGATATCCGCCAGGGCGTGCCTGGCGCGCTCACGCTGAGCGATGCCCTGAACAATCCGCGCTATGCCGGCGACGGCGTGGTGGCGCGCAAGCAGGCGCGCGACCAGACGGTGGAACGCGTCACGCTCCAGACGCGGCTGCGCCTCAGCGACAATGTGGTGTTCGAGGGCGGCGCCTATGCCACGCAGACCGATCTTCACCACCCGATCTCGATCGTGATCGATCAGGATACCGACACGCAGGGGCTGTTCGGCCGCTTCGACGTGTCGGGCGAGATCGCCGGACATAAGGCGGACCTGTTCTTCGGTGCCTATTACCGTCAAGGCGGCACCGAGCAGAACCTCTACTTAAACTTCGGCGGCCAGAACGGCCCGCGGATCGGTGACGCGCAGCAACTCGCAAGCGGGCTGGACGTGTTTGCGGAGGGGCGCTTTTTCGTCGTGCCCGAGCTGGCGCTCGTCGCGGGCGGCTCGTGGGGCCGTGCCACGCGTGACTACAAGAACCGGCTCGCCAGCAAGGCCGACGACGTGAGCTACGACTGGTTCGCGCCACGTATCGGCCTGCTGTTCGAACATGGCGCCACGCAGGTCTATGCGAACTATACCCGCTCGGTAGAGCCGCCGCATTTCGGCGCGCTGACGCAGACCAATACCAGCGGCTCGCTGTTCGTGCCGCTCGATACGCAGCGAGCCTGGACGGCGGAAGCAGGCACGCGCGGCCGCGCAGGCGCCTTCACCTGGGACGTGGACTATTACCGCGCCGATATCGATGGTGAATTGCTGAGCTTCCTGCCCGCCGCGAATCTGCCCGCGGCGGTGTTCAACGCGGGTCGCACGCGGCACCAGGGCGTGGAGGCGAGCCTCGACTGGCGGATCGCGCCCGGCCTTCGCCTGCGCCAGACCTATGCCTGGTCGGATTTCCGCTTCGTCAACGATCCCGTCTATCGCAACAATCGCCTGCCGGTCGCGCCCGAACACCAGTATCGCATCGGCGTTCGCTACGATGGCGCGCACGGCGTTTATCTGGAGCCGTTCCTCGACTGGCGGATGAAATCGGTCTGGGTGGATTATGCCAATACGATGAAGGCGCCGGGTTATGCCGTGGTGAATATCAGCGGCGGGTTCGCGGTCGGGCCGGCGACGATCTTCGTCGATGCGCGAAACCTTGCCGACAAGCGATATACCGCCGAATTCGCCGCGATCACCGATGCCAGCCAGCCCGGCATCAATCGCGCGGTCTTTTTCCCGGGCGAGGGCCGTTCAGTGTTCGGCGGTGTCCGCTTCACTTTCTAATCGGAGGTGCAACCATGCGCATTTCATCGACGCTTGCCGCGTTTTCCATCGTGCTGGCCGGAACGGCGGCTGGCGCGCATGTCGTGTTCGCCGATCCGGAGGCGCAGGCGGGCGGCTATTATGCCGGCTTCCTCCGCATCGCCCACGGCTGTGGCGCGTCCCCGACGCGATCCGTGCGTGTTGAGATACCGGAAAGCGTGATATCCGCGCGGCCACAGCCGAAGCCGGGCTGGACGCTCGCGGTGGAGCGTCAGCCGCTCAAGTCTGCCGTAACGGGGGAAGGGGGGGCGCTTGTTACCGAGCGCGTCTCGGCGATCACCTGGACGGGAGAGTTGCCTGGCGACCAGTTCGACCAGTTCGGAATCATGATGAAGCTGCCGGCTACGGCCGGCCCGCTCTTTTTCCGTACGACTCAGCGTTGCGCATCTGGCAGCAACGACTGGGTAAACATCCCGGCATCACCCGCCGCGTGGCACATGACGGCAATGCCCGCGCCGATGCTGATGTTGCGCGCGACGCCGGCGAGCCACGACACGCACTGATCGGTCGCTCCGGGGAGGATTTCACATGCCTCCCCGGCGCGCCGTGCGTCAGCCCTTGCGGCTTGCCTCGAACAGGAACCATGCGCGCTCTTCGGCCTGGTCGGTCCATTCGTCGACGATGCCGCTGGTGGCATTGTCCTTCGCCTCTTCGGCCGCTTCCTTCACCGTGCGGAAGCTCTCGACCAGCTTGAGGTTGTCGTCGCGCAGCTCGGCCAGCATGTCTTCCGGCGATACGAACGGCTTGTCGTTGTCGCCGATCGTCTGGTGACGCGCGATATCGCCGATCGAGCGCAGCGTGGTGTTGCCGGTCTTGCGGACACGTTCCGCGATCGCATCGGTGACGCCGAGGATCTGCGCCGCCTGATCGTCCATCAGCAGGTGATAGTCACGGAAGTGCGGGCCGGATACGTGCCAGTGGAAATTCTTGGTCTTGAGATACAGCGCGAAGCAATCGGCCAGCGCGGAATTGAGCGCGTCCGCCACCGTGCGCGTCTCGTTGCGCGCGAGATCGCTCGGGGTTTTCAGCTTCGGATTGGGATCGGCCACGGGAAATCCTCCATTGATCTGGTTCGTTGCGATAACGGATCAATACTGGATTCGCTCCATCGGGAAATCAGATCAGAGCAATTGATCTGAGCGCGATAATGATGCCGGCAAGCGCAAGGATCGCCGCGCTGGCAAGGCTCATCAGGCGCCGGGGCAGTGCCACCCATCCCGCCTCGCCGATGACGATCGCCGGCACGATCACCGCGAGCGCACCGATCGTCGCGCCAACCGCCGCCAGCGACGGCAGCGGGGATCGCATGGCCAGCCCGGCGGCGATGAACTGCATGCGATCGCCGAATACCATGATCGCAAGGCCGATCGCGCTGGTGCCGAACGCCCCCAATCTCCAGTTCGCCAGCCTGTCAGGCGCCTTGTCGCGCCAAGACGCGCTGACCCCCGCGAGCATCAGGGCCAGCGCGAGCAGCAGATCGCGCGCCTCGGGCGCCAGCAGCGGGGCAATCATCAGGCCGCCCACCGCTCCGAGCGCGTAATTCGCCGTCAGCGCGATGATCGCGGAAAGGATGATCGTGCCCGGCGCACGATATCGGTCTGAAAGGATCGCCGCGAGCCACGGCGTGCGATCGCCAATCTGGCACAGGGCGCCCAGCACCAGCCCGGCCATCAGCGCATCCATCGCGTGTCAGGCGAACCGCACCTGGCAGGCAGCGGCGAAAGCGTCGGAGGTCGCGTCATCCTGCCGCTCGCTCTGCACCGCCTCGCGCAGCATCGCGAGCCAGTCGTGCACCAGCGCGCCGTGCTCGCCCCGCGCCAGCGCCGATTCGAGCAGATGCGCGACCGTCACGGCCGGCATCATGCCGTTGCGGTGCGCGATCCGGCGAATCGCATCCACCTCGCGCGCTACCGCGCCGGTCCCGCCGCGCCATTCGATCGCCACGATCCGGCGTGACAATTCGGCCCGCACGTCAGACACATCTTCTCCACGCATGGCTCGATCCTCCCCTGCGCTGGAAGGATGCGCCCGGCGGGTAAAGACGGCGTTAACCGCTGTCGGCGCTTGACATCCGGCGCGTGCTGCGTCATTCGCCCGACCCTGTCAGCGGCGCGCGCCAGTTCGCCGCTTTTTCTATTTCGCAAGTACAGGAATTGGTGATGGCCAAGCCGACCACCGTCAAGATCAAGCTCGTCAGTTCGGCCGACACCGGCTTCTTCTACGTCACGAAGAAGAATCCGCGGACCAAGACCGAAAAGCTCTCCTTCAACAAATACGATCCCGTCGTGCGCAAGCATGTCGAGTTCAAGGAAGCGAAGATCAAGTGATCCCGTCGGCGGCGTGAATGCGCCGCCCGCATCCTTGCCCGGAATATCCGGGATAGAGGGGCCGCAGGCGATCCGCCAGCGGCTCTTTTGCTGTGGCCCTCAAATCAGCCCGCCGACCGTATCCATGAAGCGCGCTAGGCTGATCGGCTTGGATACATAGGCGGCTGCCCCGGCCGCGCGGATCCGGTCCTCGTCCTCGCGCCCGGCATAAGCGGTCACCGCCATCACGGGAATGCCGCACAGCGCCTCGTCCGCCTTGAGCTCGAGGATAAGTTCGTGCCCGGTGACATAGGGCATCTGGATATCCATGACGATCAGGTCCGGTTCGAACGCGCGCGCGCGGTCCAGCGCCTCGCGCCCGTCGCGCACCGGCTCGGCGGCATATTCGTGCGCGCGCAGCAGATCGCAGAACAGCTTCAGATTGAGTTCGTTGTCCTCGACAACGAGCACCCTTTTTGCCACGCCATATCCCCCTATTGGTGACAAGATACGCAATGCGAGAGGCAGACACAAACACCGACCTTCAGGCGCTCGCGCTCCACGCCCTGGTGTGGGTGTTAGCCGAGCCGCGGCGGGCCGAGCGGCTAATCGCGCTGACCGGGCTTGCGCCCGATGATCTGCGCGCGCGTATCGGCGATGCGGCGGTGCTCGCGGCGTGTCTGACGTTTCTCGAAGGGCATGAGCCGGATCTGATCGCCTGCGCCGAGGCGCTTGGCGTCACGCCGGGACAATTGGTAGCGGCGCGCGTCGCACTGGAGGCTGCATGACCCGCCCCTTGCTGATCTGCGATTGCGATGAAGTGCTGCTTCATATGATCCGCCACTTTGGTGACTGGCTGGGCGAGGTTCACGACATCGATTTCCGCCCGCGCTCGTGGGAGCTTGCGGCCAATATGCGCCACCGCGTGACCGGCGAGCCACCGTCGCGGGAGCAGATGTTTGGCTTTCTCGGCGGCTTTTTTCCGTCGCAGATGCATCGCCAGACGTTGGTGCCACATGCGCGTGAGGCGCTGGCGGTCCTGGCTGGGCAGGCGGATATCGTGATCCTCACCAATATTGGCGACGAATGCCGTGCGCCGCGCATCGAGCAACTGGCCGCTTTCGGCATCGAGCATCGCGTCGAGTGCAACCAGGGCGGGAAGGGCGGCCCCGTGGCACAATTGGTCGCCGAACACGGTGATCCGGTCACGGTGTTCGTCGACGATCTGCCGCATCATCACGCCTCGGTCGCCGAACATGCTCCGCGCGTCCACCGGCTGCACATGGTGTCTGAGCCCGAACTGGCCCCCGGCGTGCCCGCCGCGCCTGAAGCGCACGCGCGGATCGACGACTGGCGGGAGGCCGAAGCATGGATCGCGGCGCGTTTCGCCGCCGGGCGGCACGCGGAGGATTGACCGGCGCGGCGTGGCGGTGTTGAAGCTGCGCGCATGACCGAACTCATCGATCGCAAGCTGGCCGAACTCGGCCTTTCCCTCCCCGTAGCCGCCGCTCCGGTGGCGGCTTATGTGCCTGCCGTCCTGGCGGGCAACCTGCTGCACGTTTCCGGGCAATTGCCGTTCAAGGACGGCAAGGTCGTCACTGGCCGCCTTGGCGAGAATGTCAGCGTCGAGGAAGGGCAGGATGCCGCCCAGCGGTGTGCGCTGATGCTGGTCGCACAGGTGAAGGCCGCGCTCGGCGATCTTGCCCGCGTGAAGCGGATCGTTAAGCTGGGCGTGTTCATCAACTCGCACGGCGATTTCGTCGATCAGCCGAAAGTCGCCAATGGCGCCAGCGAGCTGATGGTCGCGCTGTTCGGTGATGCCGGCAAGCATGCGCGCTCGGCGGTGGGTGTCCCGGTGTTGCCGCTCGGCGCCGCCGTGGAGGTCGATGCGATCGTCGAGGTTGGCGAGCCGCTGTGATCGCCGCTTGAGTGAAGCGCCGCGCGTCTTAAGTTAGGGGCGATGGCGCTTTCCTCGATGCTTCACCCTATCGCCCGGTCATCGGCGCGGCCATGGCGGTCGCGCCGATGACCGGGCTTACCGCGCGGATGGTCGAGGGGGTTTCCGCGGTTTCCCCGGATGATTGGGATGCCTGCGCGGGCAGCGCCAATCCCTTCGTTTCCCATGCTTTTCTCTCAGCGCTCGAGAAGTCGGGCAGCGTCGGCGGCCGCAGCGGGTGGCAGCCCCTGCCCGTCATCGTCGATGGCGCGGATGGCCGCCCGGCCGCGATCGCGCCAAGCTACGCCAAGAGTCACAGCCAGGGCGAATATGTCTTCGATCACGCCTGGGCGGAGGCGTGGCAGCGCGCGGGCGGGGCTTACTACCCGAAATTGCAGGTCGCTGTGCCCGTCACGCCGGTGCCCGGACCGCGCCTGTTGTTGCGTGATCCCGCCGCCGCGCCCGCGCTGATCGCCGCGCTGGAGGCGGTTACGGACCGGCACCAGCTTTCTTCCGCCCACGCCACTTTCCTCGCGCCCGATCAGGTGCCGCTGTTCGATGCCGCCGGCTGGCTGGTCCGGCAGGGCACGCAATATCACTGGCGCAACGAAGGCTATGCCACGTTCGATGATTTCCTCGCGCGTCTTTCCAGCCGCAAGCGCAAGGCGATCCGCAAGGAGCGCGCGGCGGCGGTGGACGGGCTGACGATCCGCCACCTGACCGGGGCGGAAATCGGAACGCGCGAATGGGACGCGTTTTGGGAATTCTATCAGGATACCGGCAGCCGCAAATGGGGCCGGCCATATCTTGCGCGCGGCTTCTTCCCGCTGCTCGGCGAGCGGATGGGAGACAAGGTGTTGCTGATCCTCGCGGAGCGGGATGGCGCGCCGATCGCCGGCGCGCTCAACCTGGTGGGCGCGGATACGTTGTACGGGCGGTACTGGGGCTGCGTTGAGGAGGTGCCCTTCCTGCATTTCGAACTGTGCTATTATCAGGCCATCGACGCGGCGATCACGCGCGGTCTGTCGACGGTGGAGGCGGGGGCGCAGGGCGAACACAAGCTGGCGCGCGGCTATGTGCCCGTGCCCACTTTCTCCGCTCATTATCTCCCCGATCCGGGCTTCCGCCGGGCGGTGGCCGATTTCCTTGTGCGCGAACGCGCGGCGATCGAGGAAGACCGCACGTTCCTTGAGCAGCTCACGCCGTTCAGGAAGGGGTAGCGACAGGCTGCGGCCGGGCGGCTGCTTCCGCTTCGGCGGCGCGCTTCTGACGCATGCGCTCACGCAGTTCCAGCAGCGGCGCGGGGATCAGTTCCGCATCGTCGATGTCCGGCACGGGGCGGGTGTGATCCACCTTGAGCAACTGGCTCGTCCCATCGGGCGAGCGCCAGATCGGCACGAGATCGCTCGCGTAGCGCGGGTCGAACGCAGGTGTGCGGATCAGCCAGACATAATCGAACGCGTTGCGCGGAAAGCGCGCCATCGCGAAGCCCACCGGCCGCCACCATTGCCGAAGGCACCATTTCCGCGTGACGATCTGCGAGGGATCGTGCGCGAAACCGCCGGCGATGAAATAGCGCGCGGTGAGCAGTTGCGCGCCCGCCATCGACCACTGATCGTTCGTATAGGCCAGTCGCCGTTCCAGCGCGATCGCCGGCAGATGCTCGAGCCGCGACATCGTCCACGGATCGTCGCAGCGATAGCCGAGGAAGCTGACGACCTTCGCGCCCACAGGAAGCCTGTTCAGCGCGGCCAGTTCGGTGCGATAATCCTGCGCGAACAGCCAGTAGCTTATCGTGGTGCCGCCGATCCGCGCGATGAAGAAGGCAAGCCCCAGCGTGGCCAGGATGCCCGCCTGGCGCATCGACATGGTGGTGCGCGGGCGGATCGCGATCACCGCGATCGCGATCACGAACGGCGCCAGCCGCATGTCGGCATAGGCCGAGCCGAACACAATTCGCGGGAGCAGCAGATAGACGGCGGCGAGGAACAGCGCCGAAAGCCCCAGGTTGCGCGAATATTCACTCGCCGGATCACGCACCGCGCGAAGCAGCACCAGGTAAAGCGCGGCGATCCCCGCCACGTCCCATGCCAGCCATCGGTCGCGCAGCACCATCAGGGTCCAGGCCGCTTTGCGCCGCCAGTTGAACCAGTCGGTGGTCTGGCCCGTCACGTGGTCGCCGGATCGCCACAGCACCATCATCAGCATCGGCAACGCGAGCGGAAGGCAGGCTAGCCCCGCCCGGAACCAGCTTGCCACCCAATGGCCAGACCCGGCATCCTTGCGGCGATCGTGCTCGCGTACCATCTCGGCGGAGAAGGCGAGCACGCCGAGCACTCCCCAGCCGAACGTGTGGCACAGCCACAGGATGCAGGAGGCGGGCACGAAGATCGCGGTGCGCAGCCAGAAGCGCTTCTGTCGTCCAAGCCGCAGCCACAGCGCGAACAGGCATAGCGCGAGCGCCATCGACAGCGCGAAATTCACGAAGCCGAATTGCAGCGGGTAACAATAAGCGAGCGGCAGCGCGAACAGCGCGGTCGGCGGGATGCGGCCATGCACCTCTCGCGCGATCCACAGCAGCCCGGCGACGGTGAGTGCCGGGATCGTCATGACGATCAGTTTTACGCCCAGCTCCAGCCCGAAGAGCTTGGCGAAGGGGATGATGAGCAGATCGATTCCGAGATTGCCGATCAATGACCATCGGAAATCAAACCACTGCCTGAGCCACGGCGCCGTATCGAGCGAAAGCTGGACGCGATAGCGCCCCATATGCCCCGGCAGATCGACCAGGGGCGGGATCGTCGGCCATAGCAGCGGGACGATCGCGACGATCGTTGCCAGCGCCACGAACCAGCGCGTCTGCCACCAGCGTAAAGGAGCCCCCGGACCTTCCATGCGTCGCGCTTCTAGGGTCCGGGTTCGCAAACGGCAACGGCTTCGGGAGCATCCGGCCCGGCTTTACCTGTCGCGGTTGGGCGGTGTGCGGCGGATACGCGGGAAGCGTTGCGGAATTGCCTCCGCCAGCGTCGGTCTCTAGCGCGCGGGCGGTCCGCTTGCAGGGCGTACGCGATACAGCGTCGCCCCGTCGGGAGATCTGCTTATCGGCTTCAGCCAATCAGGATTTCTGCCGCCCGCCAGCATCGCTCCAAGGCTGGTTGAGGGCGGGCGGATGCCGAGACCGTCACAGGCGATGACGTAATCGAGCTTCAGGCGCCTCGCTTCGCTCAGCGCATGCCCAGGCGTGCCAAGATAGAAACGATACATCGCCAGATTTCCGGGGTTGTTGCGGTGGTAGGCACCCGCGACCAGCCGATGATGCGTCGTGGCGATTGCCGGGCCGCCCGTATCGATCGGGGCCATTACGAGCCCGACCGGGGCGGTGTTCAGCGCGGCCATCAGCGCGGTGGATGCGCAGTCGCCGCCCGCGGTTTTGGCCGGAGCGGGCGGGGCGGGGAGCGCCGCCGCCGCCAGCGGGTAGAATATGCCCGTTGCCGCGATCCATGATGCTGCCAGCGCCACGCGGCCATGTCGCGTGGCGATCGCGATCACCGACGCAAGCGCCGGAAGGGCGAGCAACGCGCCGGGGTACGCGCCGCGGATCTGGACGAACGTCACCGCCAGCGCGAAAAGCTGCAGTGCCAGTAATGTCCCCCAGCCGCGGCTGCGCGTCCGTAGCGTCAGCCATGCGCCGGCGACGATGCCGGCGATCATCAACCCCGCATAGCTGATCGAAAGCACGGGCGAGGCGGCGGCAAGCGGGATCGCCTCGCCGACCCGCGACAGCCACAAGTGCCGCAGCAGCGGATCGACATTGCCATAGGGCGACAGGCACTGCGGCGCCGTCACGATCATTGTATAGAGAAGCACCGAGCCGCCCATGGTTGCGATCAGCGCGCGCCATCGGGCTGAACTCGATCGGGTCATGCCGATAACGGTCGTCAGCGCAGCGATCGTGCCCGCTGCGCGCGCGACGAGCGCGGTGAAGCCATCGCAGGCGGGCATGCCCCAGTCGCCGGTCGAGAAGAATAAGGCGCCTGCGGCCGTCGCGCCGCCCAGCCCCAGCCCGAAACCAAGCAGGCGGCGCCGCTGCGATTCATTTCCTCGCCATATCCACTCGATCACGATCAGCCCGGTGGCGGCGGCTAGCAGCGGTGCGGTTTCCATGCCCACAACAAAGCTCAATCCCGCGGCGATCCCGGCGGCGATCCCGCAGCGAAAGGTGGCGGGTTGCACCAGCACGAGCGCCACGACCAGAATCATCACCATCTGCAGATTGTGATGATCGATCCGGCCCGGCACGAACAGGCTGCTGGCAGGGTGCGCGGCTAGCGCCAGGATCATCGCGCGCCAGCCGGCTTCGTTGCCCCCGACGGTTTCTGCGATTTGCCCGATCAGCCAGATCGCGGCCGCGAGCAATATCGTCGGCCAGGCGATTACCGCGCAGACTTCCGCCCAGTGCCTTCCGGCCAGCGGTGCAAGCTCGCGGATTATAGCCGCCGGGATCAGATCGTCGAGGCGCGACCAGTGCATCGCGACGCCGGACAGGCCGAGCCGATATTGCGCCACGTCGCCGAAGCGTTGTCCACCGAGCCAGTCGCGGATCTGTTGCAGCCGCATCATGTCGTCTGAATCGGGAAGGCGCAACGCGCTGAGGTCTGCCCAGCCCCGCCAGACCTGCGCGGCCCCGATCGCCACCGCCAGCAGAAGCGCGATCAGCGCGTCGCGCCACGCCCGGGATGGCAATCTGACCATGGGTCCGGGCTAGGCCGGCGTGGTTAATATCGGGCTAAAGCCGTGCCGGCTCCGGGGCGCCCCGGCCTGCGCATGAAACCGGCCGTCAGAACTCGCGGTCGCGGCGCCCCAGCAGGCGCAGTCGCAGCGCATTGAGCTTGATGAAGCCAGCCGCGTCGCGCTGATCGTACGCGCCCTGATCGTCCTCGAACGTCACCACCTTCTCGCTGTAAAGCGAGTTGGGCGATTTGCGGCCGACAACGATCACGCTGCCCTTGTACAGCTTCAGCCGCACCGTGCCGGAAACCTTCGCCTGGCTATGATCGACTGCCGCCTGCAGCATCTCGCGCTCTGGCGAGAACCAGAACCCGTTATAGAGCAACTCGGCATACCGCACCGCCAACTCGTCTTTAAGGTGAGCCGCGCCGCGATCGAGCGTGAGCTGTTCGATCCCGCGATGCGCGAGGTGATAGATGGTGCCGCCCGGCGTTTCGTACATCCCGCGCGACTTCATCCCCACAAACCGGTTCTCGACCAGATCGAGCCGGCCGATGCCGTGCCTGCGGCCTAGCTCGTTGAGCCTGGTCAGCAGCGTCGCGGGAGAACAGGCCTCGCCGTTAAGCGCCACGCCGTCGCCACGCTCGAAATCGATCGTGATATACTCTGGCTGATCCGGTGCATCCTCGGGGTTGACGGTGCGCGAATAAACGTAGTCCGGCACCTCCTGCCACGGATCCTCCAGCACTTTTCCCTCTGACGAGGTGTGCAGCAGGTTCGCGTCGGTAGAGAAGGGCGCCTCGCCGCGCTTGTCTTTGGCAACGGCGATCTGATGCTGCTCGGCGAACTCGATCAGCCGGGTGCGGCTGGTGAGATCCCACTCGCGCCACGGGGCGATTACCTTGATGTCCGGCGCGAGCGCGTAATAGCCCAGCTCAAACCGGACCTGATCGTTGCCCTTGCCGGTCGCGCCGTGGCTGACGGCGTCGGCGCCCACCTGTCGCGCGATCTCGATCTGGCGCTTGGCGATCAGCGGCCGCGCGATCGACGTGCCGAGCAGATACAGCCCTTCGTAGAGGGCATTGGCGCGCATCATCGGAAAAACGTAGTCCCTGACGAACTCCTCGCGCAGATCGTCGATGAAGATATGCTCGGGCTTCACGCCGGCTTGCTCCGCCTTGCGGCGCGCTGGCTCCAACTCCTCGCCCTGGCCGAGATCGGCGGTAAAGGTCACCACCTCGCAGTTATAGGTCTGCTGGAGCCATTTCAGGATGACGCTGGTGTCGAGCCCGCCCGAATAGGCCAGGACGACGCGGTTGATCTTCTCGCTCATGGCCGCCCCCTATGCGGCGGAGGCGGATTCGCGCAAGGCCCGTTCGCCCTCGAACATGTAATCGCGCGTCACCGGCACCGCGAAACGGCCCTTGGTGAGCTGCACCTGATAATTGCACAGGCCGCCGTGCCTGAACGCCGCCGATGCGCCCGCGAGATAAAAGGTCCACATGCGATAGAAATTCTCGTCATATAGCGCGACGATCGCGTTCTTCGCGGCGACGGTGCGGTCGTACCAGTGATCGAGCGTCCACGAATAATGGACGCGCAACGTCTCGATATCGGTGGGAAAGAGGCGCAGGCCCTCGTACGCGCGGACAATTTCTGACAGCGCGGGATTGTAGCCGCCGGGGAAGATGTATTTCACCGTCCAGTCGTCGGTAACGCCGGGCGTGCCCATGCGGCCGATCGTATGGACGAGCATCACGCCCTCGGCAGCCAGCAGATCGCGGCATTTTTTGAAGAAGGTGCGATATTGCGGCGGGCCGACATGCTCGAACATCCCGACAGACACGATACGGTCGAAGCTGCCGGTCACGCGGCGATAGTCGATCAGCTCGAAACGCACCTTGTCGGCCACGCCCGCTGCCGCGGCCCGCTCGCGCGCGATCTTGAGCTGCTCCTCCGACAGCGTGACGCCCAGCACTTCGACACCGAAATGACGGTTCAGGTAAAGGGCAAGCCCGCCCCAGCCGCAGCCGATATCGAGCACGCGCATCCCCGGCTGCAGTGCAAGCTTGGCGGCGATATGCGCGAGCTTGTCGAGCTGTGCCTGCTCCAGGCTGTTGTCCGGATCGGTGAAATAGGCACAGCTGTATTGCTTGTCGCGATCGAGGAAGAGATCGTACAGTCGCGCCGACAGATCATAGTGATGCGCGACGTTCTTCTTCGATCGCCGCTCCATGTTGATCCGATCGAGGCGATACTTCACCGCGCCCACCGCGCGGCTGAGCCAGCTTGGATCCAGGTTGTTCTGGCCTGCTTCCCACTTATCGTTCATCGTCAGCAGATTGACGAGATCGCGGATATCTCCCTGCTCCACGATCAGCCGGCCATGCATGTAGCATTCGCCCGCGCCTAGCGCCGGGTTGCGCGCGATCGCCAGCGCGACGCGCTTGTCGGCGAAGCGAATTGTCACGTCGGGATAGCCGGGTTCGGGGGTGCCGAAGGAGGCGGGCTGGGTGCCGGGGCGGAGGAGCGTGAGGCGGCCGCGCTTGACGGAGCGCGAAAGAAACAGGTCGATCAGGGACATGGCACGGGCATAGCAATCAGATGCCGGCATACCAGTCGTAATCGACATTATCCTCCCAATAGCCGCCGCGCCCCTTTCCGATGTCGGCTAGGCTCGCCACCGCATCGATCCGCATGAGATACTTGGCATGCTTGTAGCCCAGCTGCCGCTCCACGCGCAGGCGGCAAGGCGCGCCATTGGCGATTGGAAGCATCCGGTCGTTCAGTGCCCAGGCCAGGATCGTCTGCGGGTGAAAGGCATCAACCAGGTCGATCGATTCGTAATAGGGCGCGCCACCATAGAGATCCGCGCAGGTGAACACGATGTAGCGCGCCGCGTCACGCAATCCGGCGGCCTTCAGCACCGCGCCGAGCGTCGGCCCCTGCCATTTGGCGATCGCGCTCCACCCCTCGACGCAATCGTGGCGGGTGATCTGCGCGCGGTTCGGCAGACGTGCGAGATCGGACAAGGTGAGCGACAGCGGGTGTGCCACCAGACCGCCTACGCGCAGCCGCCAGTCCGTGAATTTGCCTGCCGCGAGCGCGGCATATTCCGACGTGCCCGGATCCCGCGTGCCGTTCGACCGGAAGATCGGCGAGCGCTGGTCAGCCGAAAACTCCCGCGCCAGCGCGCCGCGATCGGTTAGCGCACGTTGCAGCCCGCGATGCATGTCCTCGCCCTTGAACAGGATGGCGCGGGCCGTGGGATTTTGCACCACCTTGTCGCATCCGGCGAGCAGGGCAGGCGCGCCAATGATGATCGAGCGGCGGGTGAACAATGTCATTCCGGCACTCGCCACCAGCCTGTCACCATCGAACGAACCTCGTTCCACGCGCCGGCAAGGATCACGAGTGCCAGATGGATGACGATAAAGCCGGAGATCGCGGCCATCGCGATGAAATGCAGCGAGCGCGCCGATTGCCGACCGCCGAACAGATCAAGCAGCCACGGCCACGCCGCGTCCATCCCCGGCGACAGCGTGAGACCGGTAAGGATCACGAGCGGCAGCAGCACGAATATCACCGCGACATAGGCGATCTTCTGCAACACGTTATATGCGCCCGGATGCGCCGGATCGTGGAAGCGGAAGGCGAGATGTGCCCTTGCGTCCGCCCACAGGTGGCGTGGCGCAAGATCCCCCGCGCGAAGCCGAAGATCGGCCCGGAAATGCCGGTTTACGAGGCTCGCGATCATATAGACGAGCAGCCCGAACGCCAGCACCAGCGCGCAGAACAGGTGCCAGCGCCGCGACAGCGCGAGATTGTAATTCGCCGGAATCGTCAGCCACGCCGGAAAATGCGGCAGTTCAGCCCACGCATGATCGAAGTTGGCGCCATATTGCCCCCAGTAGAGTCGCGGATGCGCGTTCGAAATGCCCAACCCGCTGCCGATCAGGATGAAGATCGCGATAGCGTTGATCCAGTGCCAGAGCCGCGTGGCGATACGGTGGCGGTAAAGGCGCGCGCCGGGGGGAAATGGGTCGGCCATCACGGCACATGATAACCGCTTAGTGATAGGCGCGCCAGAAGAACACGAGCGTCGTTCCCCCGGTCACCAAAAGTGTCCACACTCGCACCGCGCCGTTCGGCAGGCGCCTGCCCACCCGCGCGCCGAACCAGCCGCCGATGATCGATCCCGTCACCATCGGCACGCAGGCGCTCCACGCTACCATGCCGGCGATGACGAACACGATTGCCGCCGCCGCATTGGCGATCGCGAGCATCAGCGTGCGCGGTGCGAACATCTCACGCGGGGAGTGGCCGGCGAGCAGGCCATAGGTCGCGGTGGTCATCATCCCCACGCCGCCACCGAAATAGCCGCCATAAACACCGAGTAGCGCCTGCGCCGTCATCAACGTGCGTGCACCGATCGAAACGCGCGCGCGCAGCCAGGTCGCCGCGCGCGGCCCGATCGCCAGCAGGACGAAGGCATAGAGCACCAGCCAGGGTACGATCAGATCGAAGGCGTGGCTCGGCGTCAGCACCAGCAGCGCGCTGCCAATCAGCCCTCCCACGAACGTGATCGCTGCCAGCACGCGGACGCTCACGTCCCCGAGCGGCTTCAGTTCGTCGCGAAAAGCCCATGCGCTCGTGCCGGCCGCCGGCATCAGCGCGACGTTCGAGGTGGCGTTGGCGATATTGGCGGGCACCCCGAGCGCCAGCAGCGCGGGAAGTGTGGCGAAGGTGCCGCCGCCGGCCAGCGCATTCATCATCCCGCCGACAACCCCGGCTCCGGCGGCCAGGGCGATGTCTGCGAGGGCGATCATTCCATCCCCGCGCGGATCGCGGCACCCGCGACGAATGGCGCGCCCGCGACGAGCAGCAGGCTGGTCGCCGCGAGCAGCTTCAGCCCGCCCGCGCCCCCCTCGATTGCCCCGGCGCCGAAGATCAGCAGCGGAATGGCGAGCGGCAGCATGACAAGGCCAGCGATCGCGCCGGCACCGCGCAGCCCGGCGACCAGCGCCCCGCTCATCACCGCCAGCGCGGCGAGGCCGGGGGTGCCGAGCGCTAGCCCGATCTCCACTTTCACCAGTACCTCAGCCGACAGATCGAGCAGCCCGGCGGCAGCGATCGCGGCGGCCATCAGCGGCGGCGCGAAAGCCAGCCAGTGCGCGGCGATCTTGGCAGTCGCAACAGTGGTGGCGGATAGGCCGCGCACCGCGAACTGATCGAACGTTCCCGAATCGAGGTCTGGCGCGATCAGTCGCTCCACCGGCAGCAGTGCCGCCACCAGCGCCGCCGCCCAGATCACCCCGCTGCCGATCCGCGCGAGCAGCTTCTGATCCGGGCCGATCGCAAACGGGAAAAGGATCGCAACAAGCAGGAAGAAGGTGACGGTCAGCGTCGCCCCGCCAGAAGCATAGGCGCGGCGCAGGTCGCGCAGGATCAGCGCGGTCACAGCCTTATCTCCAGCGCGTCAACCACGGCAAGCGGTTGATGCGTGGTGATAAGCGCAATCCCGCCGCGCGCGCGATGGCGCCCGATCAGCCCCTCCAGCCGTGTTACGGCGGCGGCGTCCAGACCGGTCGCGGGTTCGTCGAGCAGCCAGATCGGCGCGCCGCTCGCGGCCACACGCGCCAGCCCGACGCGGCGCCGCTGCCCGGTGGAGAGCAGGCGCACCGGCACGTCTGCGAGGTTTGCCAGATCGAGCGCGTCGAGCGCGGCGGCGACGCGCGCCGCTGGTGCGGGCCGGGAATCCAGCCGCGCCCAGAAGTGCAGCACGTCAGCGACCTCGCGCGCCCCGTCCAGCGCGGTGGCTTCGGCGAGCAGGGCCCGGTCGCCTTCATGCTGCACGCTGCCGGCTGCGACGGGCAGCAAGCCGGCGGCGACGCGCAGCAGGCTCGATTTGCCGGCGCCGTTAGGCCCCGTGAGGATCAGCGCATCGCCCCCCTGAAGCGCGAAGGACAACCCCTCGAACAGCGTGCGCCCGCGTCGCACGCACTGCACGTTGCTGAAATTCAGCCGCGCGCTCAATCCGCCACCGCGTCTTCCAGCGCGTGCATGTCGTCGTCGGAAAGGCCGAAATGATGCCCGATCTCATGGATCGTGATATGCGCCACCAGATCGTCCAGCCGCACCCCCGTCTCGCACCATTCGGCCAGGATGGCCTGACGATAAAGCAGGATCCGATCGGGCATCGCGCCGGAATCGAGCGAGGATTTCTCGCCCAGTGGCCGGCCATGATACAGGCCCGTCAGATCAAGCGGATGGTCGATGCCCATATTGGCGAGCGTCTCGTTATCGGCGAGCTCTTCTACCGCAAAGACTATATCGCCCACGTGCGCGCGAAATTCGGCCGGAAGGCGCGCGATCACGCCGCGCGCGTGCGCCTCGATCGCATCCGCCGAGGGCGCTTCGCCCATCACCTCTTGCCCGTCCATGCGCTTCGCCATACGCGGGGGTGGGCAGGGCGGGCA